>NZ_JADNLT010000002.1:0-198553 GCF_015556095.1 Streptococcus parasanguinis | reverse complement strand
TAGTCAATCAGACTCGCTGGTTCAGGCATCAGTTTCAGCTAGCCAATCCGAATCACTGGTTCAAGAGTCCGTTTCGGTAAGTGAATCGGATTCATTGGCTCAAGAATCGATCTCAGCTAGCCAATCAGAGTCGTTGGTACAAGCCTCCGTTTCTGCAAGTCAATCAGAGTCTTTGATTCAAGCTTCGGTTTCTGCAAGTCGGTCAGAGTCATTGATTCAGGCATCGGTATCAGCGAGTCAATCCGATTCCTTGATTAAAGAATCAGTTTCTTCAAGCCAATCCGATTCGCTGGTTCAAGAGTCGATTTCAGCCAGCCAATCCGATTCGCTGGTTCAAGCATCTGTATCTGCCAGTCAATCAGACTCGCTGGTTCAGGCATCAGTTTCAGCTAGCCAATCCGAATCACTGGTTCAAGAGTCCGTTTCGGTAAGTGAATCGGATTCATTGGCTCAAGAATCGATCTCAGCTAGCCAATCAGAGTCGTTGGTACAAGCCTCCGTTTCCGCAAGTCAATCTGATTCCTTGGTACAAGAGTCCGTTTCAGCGAGTCAATCCGATTCCTTGGTTCAAGAATCAGTTTCTTCAAGCCAATCGGAGTCGCTGGTTCAAGAGTCGATTTCAGCGAGTCAATCAGAGTCATTGATTAAAGAATCTGTATCAGCGAGTCAATCCGACTCACAATCAAAAGCAGCATCAGCATCTAAGAGTGAGTCTGAAAAAGCCTCGAAATCTGTTTCGTTGAGTCAGTCGGTATCCTTATCTAATTTAGTATCTAGATCAATTTCTGTGTCTCAATCGCAGTCAACATCGGCGGTTGGATCGGAGGAAGTGGTTTCTCAACTGATTTCCTTGTCGCAATCTATTTCGATGAGCGAAAAGCTGTCTGAATCTGTTTCAATGAGTCAATCCGAATCCTTGGTTCAAGCATCCGTTTCTGCAAGTCAATCAGACTCACTGGTACAAGCGTCGATTTCAGCGAGCCAGTCAGAGTCACAAGTTCAAGCTTCAGTTTCGGCAAGCCAGTCTGAATCGTTGATTCAAGAATCGATTTTGGCGAATCAATCCGAATCCTTGGTTCAAGCTTCGATTTCTTCAAGTCAATCAGATTCGTTAGTTCAAGCTTCTGCCTCAACAAGCGAATCAGCTTCAACTTCTCATGTCGTAGCTGCATCGCAGGTTTCAGAGTCTGGATCGTTCTCGCGATCAGTTTCAGAGAGTCTATCTGCTTCACAATGGGCATCTCATTCAGAATCTCTAGCGTCAGCCTCGCTATCGAAGTCTGACTCCTATAGCCAATCAACTTTTTCTGCAAGTGAATCTACTTCAACGTCCATGCCAGTGTCTGAGTTTCCTTTGACGAGTGTCTCAGAATCTATGAGCGCATCATCGACAGAGAGTCAATCCCTATCGCATGAAGCTTCTGAATGGATCAGTGTGTCTTATGCGTCAAGTTTCTCTGCTATGACCAGTCCTTCGGAGTCTGTCGTGTCTTCATCAAGAACCTCTCACTCAGAATCTCCATCAGATGCAAGCTCGCTAAGTGCGACGCATTCTTCAGGACCTGCTCTTCCAGAGACAGGAGCCCATCCTTCAAGTAATATCCTTGCTACGGTAGTTTCCATTCTTCTGTCTGGATTAGCCCTTTTAGGAATCCGGAAAAAAGATGGCAAATAGAACCTTAAAAGACCGGAATGAACCGGTCTTTTATTGATCTAGAATGTCTAAGAAGTTGTGAAATATGTTATAATGAATGAGGAAGTTTTCGTTGAAGGGTATGAAAAAGGTTGCTTTGTGAAAGCTCAGTTTGCCTTCATATCTTCAGGAAATATGGGACAAAAAAAGAAGAGTCAGAGGAAAGAGATGAAAATCCATTTTACAAATTTATTCGGGCAGTCTTCTCAGAGCGTGGCCCTGATGGCCCAAAACGATATCATGAATGTCGTTCGCGAGCTTGGGGTCAATGAATTAGGGATCTACTTTTATGATCATAGCAATGAACCAGCTAGTGAATTGAACTCGCGAATGGATGGGATTTTAGCAGGCGTTGCTTTTGGGGATATCGTTTTCGTTCAATCGCCTTCTTGGAATGGGATTGAGTGGGACCGCCGTTTGGTTGATAAGTTAAAACTCCTTCAAACCAAGTTGGTCATGTTTATCCACGATGTCCCACCGCTTATGTTTGAGAGTAATTATTACCTGATGCCCAACTATATCGACATGTACAATCAGAGTGATCTGGTCGTTGTTCCATCAGAGCAAATGTACCATCGTCTAGTATCAGAAGGGCTTACAGTTAAAAAATATGTGGTACAAAAGTTGTGGGATTTGACCCACAGTTTGGATCTCTATACCCCGCAATTTGAGAAAAAACTGATCTTCTCAGGAAATCCTTCGCGTTTCCCTCATATCATCGATTGGAAATATGATACACCCCTTCATGTCTATACTGAACCAGTTGAAGGAGTTGATTATTCCAAGGTCCATATTGAAGGCTGGCGAACCAAGCAAGAATTGCTTTTGGAGCTTTCTAAGGGTGGTTTTGGGCTGGTCTGGGGAAATTCAGAGAACCCCGAGGATGAGCGAGATTACTACAAAGAAAATATTTCCTACAAATTATCGACTTACTTATCTGCAGGTCTTCCAGTAGTGGTGCCAGACTATTTGTCAAATGCAGGCTATATTCGAGAAAAAGGGCTTGGCTTTGTAGCATCCAGTCTTGAAGAAGCCAATCGTTTGGTTCAAAACTGCACAGAGGAAGCGTATGCCCAAATGGTCCAAAAAGCTCACTATACTTCTTATTTGATCCGCAATGGCTATTTTACAAAAAAATTATTCGTCGATACCATCATGGCCTTGGATGAATAACATTCAATGAACAATCCTTTAGATAAACATCTGAAGGATTTTTTGTTGAATACAGTACCAAATGGGGAATTTGAAATATTATCAAATATTAGTGACAAATGAGTTTGGAAACGTCGCAAATTATGGTAAAATAAGTTGAGATAAAATGCTCTAAAGGCACATATTAAAAGGCTATTCCCCAGGTGGAAGAGTCAAAATGAGTAAGAGAAAGTTTAAAAGAAATGTTAAAACGATCTGAAGTAGGAAAGAGATTTTGTTGGACGATATTTTTCGTCTTTATTTATGTTTTGGGAAGTAAAATTTCCTTGCCTTTTGTTGACTTATCAAAGGCCTTGAGACTCAATGAGGGAACGACAACCGGTTTACAGCTCTCAAGTGCTGTGATGGGGGGGAACCTCCGTGGAATGTCGATCTTTTCGATCGGTCTATCCCCGTGGATGTCTTCCATGATTTTGTGGCGGATGTTTACCGTTTCAAAACGCTTTAACCTCGAAAAAACCAGTTCGGAAATTGTGGAGCGGCGAAAGATGTACGTGACCTTGGCACTCGCCATTGTCCAGTCCTTGGCAGTGGCCATGTATCTCCCCTTGAAGACAGGGTTGAACTCCGGACTTGTCATTGCGGTCAATACCATGATTATGGTAGCCGGAGCCTTCTTTCTAGTTTGGCTCTCAGATCTAAATGCCGCTTTGGGGCTTGGAAGTTCTGTTGTGATCATGATGGCTGGGATGGTTATGTACCTGCCAGAAGATGTGATGCAGACCCTTTCAAGTGTCAATAATATCCCAGAGATCGCTTATGTTCTGGGCGTGATTTTTATCTTGATTTTTGTCTATGTGGCAGTCTTGGTGGAATATTCCAAGTACCAGATTCCTGTCAATAAATTAGGGATCCACAACAACTTGAAAAGTTATACTTTTTTGGATATCAAGCTCAACCCAGCAGGAGGGATGCCCTTTATGTACGCCATGACCTTGGTGTCCATTCCTCAGTATGCCATGCTCTTGATCTTGTCTATGGATTCCAATGCTAAGTGGGCTGCTCGTTTAGCCAAACACTTGGTGATGGGAGATCCGATTTGGATCCTTCTTTACATTCTGATGATCGCCCTTCTCTCTTTTGCTTTCGCCTTTGTTAATGTGAACGGAGAAGAAATTGCAGATAAGATGATGAAGGCTTCCGAGTATATCGATCATGTCTATCCTGGAGCAGATACACGTCGCTATATCAATAAAATTGTGCTACGCTTGACGGTTTTTGGAACCTTGTATCTGATCCTCTTCACGGCGCTTCCTTTTTCTCTCTTGTTATGGGATAAGGATCTCTTGCGCTTGACCATGATTCCAGGAACCTTCCTCATGTTTGTCGGGATGATTTACAATATCCGAGAAGAAATTCGTGCCCTTCGTGTGAATCAACGTTATACAAGAATATTCTAGGAGTAACCATGTATTATTTTGTACCAGCCTGGTATGGAACGGACCGCATCTGGCAGCAAACAGCTACCCCTTGGTACTGGATGCGAGAGTCTATTGAATTTGACGATACCATTAATCAAGTTCGTATTTTTCAAGAAGCAGAAATGGATCGGATCTTATTGTTGCCTCAATATAGTCCACAACTGCGCTATTTTTTACACCGCCAAGATTTGTTAGAGACAGATGTCCTTTCGATTTTTGATAAGATCCAACAGGTTCCGTCTAGTTTGGCGATGCGCCCAGTTCAGCTTCAGGACATCGAATGGCCGAGTGAGACCACTTTTTCCTATACTCCCTTTTTGGTGATGGCATTTCGAAAGGGCCACCACCTAGCAAAAATTGATATGGGAGTGGATGGAAACATTCTCTCTTTGACCCGTTATAAGAATGACGAGATCAGCTACATCGAGTACTTAGATGATCGTGGCTTTATCTCTAGTAGAATCTACTACAATGAGGGAAAACCCTATTTCCAAGAGTATCTGAGTTTTGATGGGCAATGGGTTTTGAGAGAGATGTTGATCGAAGAGAACCACTCCGTCATGGTTAATGAAGCTTTCTTTCATGCCTTCAAAAAAGAAAGCTATGCCAATATGGGAGACGTTGTCGCTGAAAAAATGAAGGAGCAGCTAGCAACCTTGGTTCCAGGACGAGATCAGTTGGTTTTGGCAGCTCATCCAGCAAATTTGGCTTTTTTACAAGATACAGCAAGTAGTGTCAAGAAAGTCTTGTCCTTCTATGGAGATCGTCAGCCCTTATCTGCTGAAAACTTTGCCCTCTATTTTGATATGATTGATGCCCAGCTCTTGATTACAGATAGTGAAAAAACCAAAAAAGCGATTGGGGGCTTTTCCCCTAGCCTGGCTCAAAAGACACACCGGATTACCTCTTTTGACTCCCGCCTCCGTTTGGGCTCTAGTCAGGAGCGCAAGGAATCCAAGATTTACTTTTATGTCAACGAAGCCGAGCTTCCAAGTAAGAGCCAACTCAAGAAGGTTCTGGAAATTTTAGCGCAACATCCCTTATTTGAAGTTGTTTTTGCATTTTACAATGGATCACCGGAGCGTGTTAAGGAATTAGAAGGGCAACTCGAGGAATTGATCGCTAGCGAGCAGGACTTGCATCTGGTTCAATCACCAGCCCAAATGGAAGGGCTTGGGGAAAACCAGATTATTGATGAAGAGTCCCTACAAGACGCACCAGACTACCGTTTTATAGTTAAGAATTTTTCAAATGAAAATGACATTATTCAAGAGTTGGAAAAAACCCGCTTGATCGTAGATTTAAGCGAGGAACCCAACCTCTACACGCAAATCGCGGGTATCTCTGCTGGGATTCCTCAGGTCAACCGCGTCCAGACAGAATATGTCGATCATTTGAAAAATGGCTATGTCTTATCAAAGGGAGACAAGGAATTAGAGAAGGCGATTACTCACTTTTTGTTGGAATTGAAGCCTTGGAACGAAGCCTTGGTCTACTCGATCGAAAAAATTCAAGAATACACTGGTCAACGCTTGATCGAGAAATGGGAAGGATGGATGAAAGAACGTCATGGATAAAAAACTACAAATACCCCATATTCTCCAAATCGGCTCAAGCAGCTGGCAGGATCAGGTGGAGCTTCCTGCTGGACTAGGCTGGCACTTTTTTCAAGCTACCGCTCTTCCATCGCTCAAAGAATATATGGAAGAAGAGGAAATCTCCAAATTCAAAGCCTTGATTCTAGAAAAGCCAGAAGATTTATTAGCTTTAGGAGAAGACCTAGCTTATTTTCAGCCGTATACCGTTTTTTATGATGAAAGCCATGAACTAGAGGCGCCTTCTGAAGAATTGGCCCACCTCTTAAGGCTTAAACAAGCAAGACCCTGGGATTTCTCAAGCAAGCATCAATTTCTCTATGTCTTAGAGCGCTTTTTATACGACAATCAATATGGAGATGCCTTTACGGTTCGTGACCTGCGAGTGAGACCGGATTTTGCTGGCCAGCAAACGGTGCTGGGGCAACATTTTCTGAAGCTAGATGGATCATACGGTGAAGAGTTTACACCGATTGCTCAGTGGGTCTACAACTACGTGTATGATGCTAGCCGTCCCATCAATTTTTGGTTGGAATATGAAAAAGATCCAAGCTGTCAGCTGCAATTGCGGATTCAATTTTACCGCTTTGGTGCTCTGGGAGAGTGGGTCAAAGATGCAGTCTTTTCAGAAGAAGAGATGGAGCAACCCTTAGAATTGGATGGAGCAGAGCCTTATTACCTAGCCTTTTCGCTGGAAGCAAAAGGAGAAGGGACGCTTACGATCGGAGCCCTACATAAGCGCTTGTCACATGGACCTTTAGGAGAGATGACCGTAGGAGCTAAGACGCTACGGGACCACAAACGCCAAGAAATTTTTGCTTATTTCCATCCTGGCGATATGAAGTCCCCTTTAAACATTTACTTTTCTGGGTATCGTCCAGCCGAAGGTTTTGAAGGGTTTGGGATGATGCGTGCGATGGGTAGTCCCTTTATTCTCTTTTCTGACCCAAGACTGGAAGGTGGATCCTTTTATATGGGATCAGAAGAATTAGAAAATCAAATCACAGCCTTTATTGATCAGCACTTGGACTTGCTCGGCTTTGAGCCCAAAGATATGAATTTCTCAGGCTTGTCCATGGGGACCTTTGGTGCCCTTTACTATGGTGCTCTTTATTCTCCTCATGCGATCTTGGTTGGAAAACCCATTGTCAACCTGGGGGATGTCGCTGCCAATCTGAAATTTAAACGTCCAGATGAGTTTGGAACGTCTCTAGACATGATGCAGTTGATCATTGGGCAAGTGTCACAAGAAGGGATCGGCCAGCTCAATCAACGTTTCTGGGACCGGTTTGAAAAAGCGGACTTTAAGGATACCATTTTAGCCCTTGCCTATATGCGGGATGATGACTACGACCAGCAGGCCTATCCAGATATTTTAGAAGCCTTGTATGAATTACCGGTTCGTATTATCAGTACCAGCCGCGCTGGTCGACACAATGATGCGAGTGGTCCGATCATTGAGTGGTTTGTGACCCAGTACAAAGAAATCATGGAAAGAGACTTTGGAAGAAACCAATGATAAAAATAAAAGAAAATGAAAGCAGACGAATCTACTGGGGCGATACTGTTCTAGCAGATTATCTTTGGGGGTCGACCATTCAGGTGACTGCCCAAGGAAGCGTTCAGTTTCAGAACCCCCTCATGCCATCTGGTCAAGTGCTGAAAACTTGGCATTCGCAGACAAATTTTGGCGCAACTCGTCAAATTCCTAGTCTGCCCCTGCTCAAAAGAGAGCAAGATTATGAATTGGTTATCACGATGGAAGCGACTCCTGCTCATACCGTTATGGTAGAAATCGTCTTCAAAGATCGCTTTGGAGAGGTCGTTGGCCGTCGAGTAACCGCAGAAGGTCGCTTGCCGTTTACCTATCCAGATCAAGCATACGCCTATGAAGTACGCTTGCTCAGTGCAGGTTTGCAAGAGTTTACCTTCCACTATTTCACGATTCAACCAATATCGTCTGAGGGAGCAGAAGTTCTCGAATAGACGAACATCACTGCAAAAAAAGAGGATTACATTGGATTACGTTAAATTAAGAAACATCAAAAAAATCTTAAAAGAAGTCAATAGCTGGAAGGATGACATGGCCCGCTTGACGGATCGACAACTACAGGAGAAGACTGTGGAATTTCGGGAACGTCTAGCTAAGGGTGAGACCTTGGATGATCTCTTACCGGAAGCATTTGCGGTTGCGCGGGAAGCCGATAAACGGGTCTTGGGTATGTTTCCTTATGACGTGCAAGTCATGGGAGGAATTGTCCTCCACCAAGGCAATGTCGCTGAAATGAATACCGGTGAAGGAAAGACCTTGACGGCAACTATGCCAGTTTATCTCAATGCCTTAGAGGGCAAAGGGGTCATGGTTATTACGACCAATACCTATCTGGCAACTCGGGATGCAGAAGAGATGGGACAGGTCTACCGCTTTTTGGGCTTGACTGTCGGCGTTCCTTTAAAACAATCTGAAGACGAAGAATTAGATCCAGAAGTCAAACGGGAGATTTACCGGTCAGATGTCATTTACACGACCAATACTAGTCTGGGCTTTGACTATTTAACAGAGAACTTGACGGCTTCGGCAGATGGCCAGTTTTTAGCTGACTTCAATTACGCCATTGTCGATGAGATTGATTCGGTGCTTCTAGATAGTGCCCAGACTCCCTTGATTATTTCTGGTTCTCCTCGGGTTCAGTCCAACCTTTATGGGATTATTGATACCCTGATCCAAACCTTCAAAGAAGGGGAAGACTTCAAGTTTGATGAAGAAAAGAAACGAGTTTGGTTGACTCGAAAAGGAGCTCATGCAGCAGAAGCTTTTCTTGCTATTCCCAACCTCTATGATCCCCAATACCGTGATTTGGTTCGCCATATCAGCTTAGCACTGCAGGCCAATAAAAACTTTATTAAGGATAAGGACTATGTCATCCATCCCAATGTTGAAGGGCAACCGGAGATTGTCTTACTAGACCAGGCGACGGGTCGCTTGATGGAAATGACGCGCTTGCAAGGAGGACTCCACCAGGCGATTGAAGCTAAAGAGGGTCTCAAGCTGACCCAAGAAACACGGGCCATGGCTTCTATTACTTACCAAAACCTCTTTAAGATGTTTCGGAAGTTGGGAGGCATGACCGGGACTGGGAAGGTCGCTGAGGCAGAGTTTCTTGATACCTATGCCATGTCAGTGATCAAGATCCCAACCAATCGCAAGAAGATCCGCAAGGATTTGCCGGATGAAATCTATCAGACCTTGCCGGAGAAAATCGTGGCTTCCCTGGATTATGTGAAGAAGGTCCACGAAAAGGGCAATCCAATTCTGGTCTTTGCTGGATCCGTTGAGATGTCGATTCTTTATTCGAATCTTCTTTTGCGGGAAGGGATTCCTCACAATCTTCTCAATGCTAACAATGCTCCTCGAGAGGCCCAGATCATTAAGGAGTCTGGTCGAAAAGGTGCTGTGACGGTTGCGACCTCAATGGCCGGTCGGGGAACCGATATCAAGTTGGGACCAGGAGTCGCTGAGTTAGGTGGCTTGGTGGTTGTCGGAACTGAGCGGATGATGAACCAGCGGATTGACCTTCAAATTCGGGGACGTTCAGGTCGCCAAGGAGATCCCGGTTTGACCAAGTTCTTCGTCTCATTGGAAGACGATTTGATGAAAAACTGGGGGCCAGACTGGATCCAGGATACCTATCAAGACTATGATGTGGATGAGCGGATTGGTTCAGCTAAAGCTCTGACCAAGCGCAAGTATAGAAACTTGGTGGAACGGGCTCAAAATGCTAGTGAAAGTTCTGGTCAGGCCAGTCGTCGGATGACGCTAGAATTTGCGGAAAGCATGAACATTCAGCGTGCCATCGTCTACGAAGAGCGCGACCGCTTGATCAAACAAGAAGGTCGCTTGGACGACATCGTTGAAAAAGTTCTTCGTTCCGTCTTTTCAAGCGTAGCCCATAAAAAAGAATACAAGGAACCGGTAGCTTTTTATCGCTATATGTTAGACAATGTGAGCTACCAAGTAGATCCGGAAAAGGCCCACCAAACCTTCCGTAGCAAGAAAACCAAAGAGAATTTCTTATGGGAGATTGCTAAAAGCGAGTTGGAAGCTAAGTATGAGATCTTAGGCACCGATGAGGTGATCGCCCAATTCCAGCGCATGGCCATCCTAAAAGCTATCGATGAAAACTGGGTCGAGCAGGTAGACTATCTGCAACAATTGCGCATGGCACTCTCTGGTCAGTACACCAGTCAGAAAAACCCTTTGGTAGAATTTTTCCAAGAAGCCTACCAATCCTTTGAACGAATGAAAGAGGCGGCCAAAGAACAAATGGTCCGCAATCTCTTACTAAGTCGAGTAGAAATCAATAAAAAAGGGGAAATTGTCTTGCATTTCCCATAAAAGAGGACATTATGACAGTATACAATATCAACCTTGGAATCGGTTGGGCCAGCAGTGGTGTTGAGTATGCCCAGGCCTACCGTGCCCAGTTGTTACGCAATATCCATCAACCAGCCAAGTTTGTTTTTATGGATATGATCTTAGCCGATAATATCCAGCATTTAACAGAAAATATCGGTTTTAAAAATGATGAAATCATCTGGCTCTATAGCCATTTTACAGATATAAAAATTGCGCCAACGACCTATACCATTGATCAGGTCTTATCAGGTTTTGCCGGAAAACCGACTCGGGAAGAAGTCGACGGCAAGATCAAGCGCTTCTTTTATGAGGACCAGGACAATTTTTTGACCTGCTACCTGCGCGAAGAAAACAGTCCTTATGTCGAACGCTGCGAGTACGTGTCTAGAGGGATTTTGGTGAGAAAGGATTATTTCTCCTATACCCGCTATTGTACAGAGTACTTTATTCCTAAGAACAATCAAGCCAACTTGATTGAGCGCCGCTTTTACAATGAAGACGGGACGGTTGCCTACAGCATGCAGATGGCGGATGGCCGCGAAATCTATCGTTTCCCAGATCGCTATCTAGTTGGTCGCCAAGAATTGATCCGCTACTTCATGCAAACCCTTCAATTGACCAAACAAGATCTGGTGATTTTGGATCGGGAAACCAATATCGGTCAGCCTATCTTTGAAGAAGCGCAAAAAGCCCGCCTGGGTGTGGTCGTCCATGCAGAGCACTTCAGTGCCAATAATGTTGACGATCAGTATATCCTGTGGAACAACTACTACGAGTACCAATTTACCAATGCTGACAAGGTGGACTTCTTTATTGTTGCGACCGACCGTCAAAAAGAAATCTTAGCCGAGCAGTTTGCCAAATACACCAACCATCAGCCAGCCATCTATACCATTCCAGTTGGGAGTCTTGCAAGCTTGCCACAAAACGAAAATCGCACCCCATTTTCTATGATTACTGCCTCTCGTTTGGCGACAGAAAAGCATATTGACTGGTTAGTGCGAGCAGTGGTTCGCGCCAAAAAAGAATTGCCAGAACTGTCTTTTGATATCTATGGAAAAGGTGGAGAAGAAGGCAAGCTGCGTTCTCTGATTGATGAATTGGGGGCGGCAGACTATATCCATCTCAAAGGGCATGCCAATCTAGAGGAAATTTATAAGAATTATGAGGTTTACCTGTCAGCATCGACCAGTGAAGGCTTTGGGTTGACCTTGATGGAGGCGATTGGTTCGGGTCTACCGATTATCGGTTTTGACGTTCCTTATGGCAATCAGACCTTTGTCACAGAAGGTAAAAATGGCTATCTCATTCCGCCTTCAGCAGATCAAGTGGTCGACCAGATCGCTTCTGCCTTTGCGGAGAAAATCATCCAGCTATACAAAAAAGATGATCTAGCCAGCATGCGTCAAGCATCTTATGCGCGTGCAGAAGACTTTTTGACCAGCCGAGTAGAAGAAGCTTGGGCACAATTGATAGAAGAGGTGACACATGCTGAACGTATTTGATAGTTATTCTCGTGAAAGCCAAGACCTGCTCCACTCCATGAAAGAGTCTGGCTTTGACCACCCGACCGTTGTTTTGGAGCCAAATGGTTTCTTACCAGACGGTGTCGAGTCTCCCTTTATCTATTTCTTAGGACAAGCAAAAGGGGAGAAGCGGGGACGCTACTTTAATGAAGTTCCAGTGCCTGATTTCTGGGAAGTTTCTGGGGATAACAGTTCGGGAAAAGTGACCTACTATGGTCAGGAAAAGGCTCGGATTGTTTACCATGCTGCTTCCTATAAACGCATCGTCGAGCGCTTAGAGTGGTTAGATGATAAGGGGCAAGTGGTCATGATTGAGCGCTTCGACCAATACGGTCGTAAGATCGCTGTAACGACTTGTGGTGATCAAGGTCAGCATTTGGTGACCACTTATTTTGAAGGGGATATCGAGCGTTTGACAGAGAATCACCAAACAGGGGATTTGATCTTAACCTTGGACCATCAACCTATGCAGATTTTCAAGAATCGCTTAGATTACTTTGTCTTTTATCTAGAGTATCGTGGTTTTGATCTAGATGGTTTGGTCTACAATACGCTGGCTACCTCCTTTAGCATTAGTCTCCAGCTAGGCAATAAAGGCATCAAAGGACGCGACGTCCTGGTGTGGCAAGAGCCTCTTCACGACAGCCTTCCGGGCAACATGCAGTTGATTCTAAAGAGCCCAGAAATCCGGACCAAGAAGATCTTGATTCCGCAAAACGCGACCTATCATCGCGCTTTGCAGTTGACCTCGCAAGATCAGCATAGCTATTTTGGACCCCTTGGCTACCTGTATGATTTCAAGGTGAAAGACGATATCCGTAAAGACGCCTTTGTTTTGACTAATTCGGATCAGATCGAAGCCTTGACCTACCTAGTAGAGAATTTGCCGAATGTGACCTTCCGTGTAGCAGCTTTAACGGAAATGTCTGCGAGTCTCTTGTCTATGGTCCGCTACCCAAATGTGGTCTTGTACCAAAATATCAGTCAAGAGCGGATCAAAGAGTTGCTTAAGGTCTCTAGTATTTATCTGGATATCAACCACTATGCAGAGGTGCAAGGTATTGTTCGCAAGGCCTTCGAACACCAGCAAGTCATCCTTACCTTTAGCCATACCCTGCATGACCGCCACTTCCTCGCACAAGCCAATATCTTTGATCAAGGAAAAGAAGCAGATATGGTGGCCCGTATCCAGGAAATCTACCAATCTGTGGATAGCTACAGAGAAGCCGTCGCACAACAAATTGCCCAATCAAGTAGCGTTGAGCCAGCTGTTTTCAAAGCTCGCTTGCAAGAAGGGATAGGTGGACACAGTGAGTGATCGTAAGAAAGATTTATTTTACAAAGAAGTAGAAGGACGGATGGAGTCTCTCAAACGCCGTCCTGCCGAAAAAGAAAAGACGACACGTTCTGAAAAGATCAATGTTACTTTTAATGTGATCATTGGTTTGGTGATTCTGCTGGGAGTTATTTTTACCCTCTTCAGAGTGTTAGGAGGATCCTAAGATGGAAATGGTATTTGCAATCGGGATCTCGATCTTATCCCTCGCTCTTGTGGTTCTGATCACCCTGCAGCCTCGCCAACAACAATCGCTTTCAACAGATGCGACCAGTAACCTAGGAAAACCAAGTTACTGGCGGTCCCACCGTGGACTCAAGCTAGCGACCCTTGTTGTTAGCATCGTCTTTCTCCTATCCTTATTTCTTTATATGATGGTCGTACAGGCCTAGTCTTTAATAGAATGGATAAAAAGAAGTTAGAATGTAGACAAACTATTTTAAATTAAAATAAGTTAAGCGATTCTGCAAAAAAACAAAAATGAGTTCCATTTTTAAAATCGATTCAAGAAAATACCGAAACTTTCCGCTGTGAGAAAAGTGCCTGAAACAATAACGTTTCAGGCACTCGGAATTATTGAGACCCTAGGCTCAATAATTAGTCATGGAACTTCGAAGAAGTTCGCTGACGTCCGTACTCACCTAAGGAAAGTTTTTATATGACTTTATCTTCAATCTGAACGAAGTTGGTATTCTCCAACTTCGTTTTTTGATGATGTTGCCTTTGTTTTTATGGTATACTGAAAGCGATAAAATGATTGGAGCTTCCGATGAAAAAGATCCCCTTAGTATTTTCAGGCTGTCTGTTAGGACTGGTTGGCGCTGGAAACCTTCTTGCAGACTCGCTACCCTTCCTTGCTCACGCCTTTAGTCTGACAGGTTTGTTCTTCTGGTTTTTCTTTGTCGTTTATCATGCGATTCGCTGGCAAGAAACCAAGATAGAATTCCAACAACCAGCCCTTTTATCTGGGATGGCGACTTTTCCCATGGCAGGGATGATTCTATCCACCTATCTTTTGCGCCTCTTTCCCGCCTTTGGAGGTCTATCACAGTTGGTCTGGTGGTCTGCCTTTCTCTTGGATCTGGGCTTAATTCTCTATTTTACCAAGACCCATGTCCTAGCGCGACCAAGAGCCAATGCCACTCCCAGTTGGACCGTTCTCTATGTGGGTATTGCAGTAGCAGCTTTGACCTATCCAGTTGTGGGAATCAGAGAGATTGCTTATCTCGCTTTAGTGATTGGTTTTGGTTTGACCTTTCTTCTTTATCCCCTTATCTATCATGATTTGAAGCAGTCACCCTTACCCAGTCATCTGTTGGGCCAAGAAGGCATCTATTGCGCTCCCTTTTCCCTTCTTTTAGCAGCCCTGGTTCGTGTGGGTGGAGCAAGCCTGCCTACCTGGTTCTTACTAATCATGGTGGTGGCCTCGCAAGGTTTTTATTTCTTTGTTTTGACGCGCCTACCGAAAATGATCAAAGAAGGTTTTCAACCTGCTTTTTCAGCCCTGACCTTTCCAACAGTCATCACAGCGACCTCTTTGAAAATGGCCCAAGGCTTGTTGCAACTGCCTTTCTTGACAGCTCTCGTATGGCTGGAAACTCTTCTTTGTCTCTTGATTTTAGTCGCTGTCTTAGGAGGTTATGTGGCTTATCTCAGGGAGTAGGAAGTCATCCTTTTTCATTGAAACCTTGTCACGATTATGGTAAGATGCACTATACGATTTGTCATACTTTATAGGAAAGGTATCTATGAAATTCATCAAAGGAAAGCTCTCACTGCTTTATCCCCTCTTTCTGCTCTTGTTTTATTTTTATGTTCGGCCTCAATTTCGCCCCTTGGCCCAGTATGTCTCCAACAGTGTAGCAAGCGCCAATAGCTATTATTGGACCTTATTTGGCCTAGAAGGCCTCTATGCAGTCTTTACAGGATTTTTGGTCTATCGTTTTTCTAAAAAAGCGCAGTTTAAGCTGGGGAAGAACCCTCTTCAAGCTCTGATAGAAGCCGTTTTTGCGGCCTGTTTGGTTTACTGGTTGGACTACTTCATCAGTGGTTTTGTTCAAGGACGGGCAGCGGTTTTGAGTCTCTTTCCACGGGAAATTAGCCCCACAGGGGTGCTTATCCTAGTGATCGCAATGGTCGTTATCCGGCCAGTGACAGAAGAGCTGATCTTTCGTGGAGCCTTGGTGAATGCCTACTTCAAAGGCTGGAAACTCTATGCTGAGATTTGGCTTCCAGCCCTCATATATAGTGGCCTACATTTTCTTCACACTCCCTTTTCGTTGGGAGCTTCTATCATCTATCTCCTGCCGAGTGTGATTTTTGGGATCCTGTATTATCGGAGTAAGACGCTCCTTTCACCTATTTTGGCTCATATCTTGCTCAATCTCTACTACACCTTGCCTTTACTTTTATCTGTATTTAAGTAGTAACCGATTTCCTGAGTGAGATTGGTTTTTTTTGAAAATATGGTATAATAGAATAAATTTAAAAGAGGGAGTTGAGGTTTGAAAAAAAGCTACCGCGTCAAACGTGACAAAGATTTTAATGCTATTTTTAAAAGTGGTCAAAATGTTGCCAATCGGAAATTCGTTGTTTACCGCTTGCACAAGGACCAACCGCATTTTCGAGTCGGCCTGTCTGTTAGTAAGAAACTGGGAAATGCTGTGACCAGAAATCGCATCAAACGTTTGATTCGCCATGTTTTGATCAAACACCAAGCCTTCCTTACGACCGATGATTTTGTTGTCATTGCTCGTAAAGGAGTGGAGGAGCTCGACTTTCATCAAGTAGAGAAAAATCTTGTACATGTCTTAAAATTAGCGCATGTCTACCAAGAAAGGGAATAATGTGAAAAAGAAACTGAAGTTAACTGGATTATTAGGAGCGGCCTTATTGGTCTTGACAGCTTGTGGAACCTCTCAAGTGACAGCTCAGTCGACAGGTGGTTGGGAACGCTTCGTCTACTTCTTTGCAGAAGCTATCCGCTTCTTGTCCTTTGGCGGAAGTATCGGTGTAGGGATTATCGTCTTTACCATTGTCATCCGGACGGTCCTCTTGCCTCTCTTCCAATATCAAATGAATTCAACCCGCAAAATGCAGGAAATTCAACCCCTCCTCAAGGAATTGCAAGCTAAGTATCCTGGGAAGGATCTTGATAGTCGGACCAAGCTTTCTGAAGAGATGCGGGCCCTATACAAGGAAAAAGGTGTCAAAACGTCTTCAGCCTTCCTTCCTCTCTTGATCCAGATGCCGGTCTTGATGGCCTTGTTCCAAGCGCTGAGCCGTGTCGAATTCCTTAAAGTCGGTCACTTCCTCTGGTTGGACCTTGGTGCGATCGACCCGACTTATATCTTGCCGGTTCTTGCAGCACTCTTCACATTTTTCAGCAGTTGGTTGACCAATAAAGCCATGCCAGAGCGTAATGGTAGTGCGACAACCATGATGTATGTGATGCCTGTGATGATCTTCTTCTTTGCCTTGTTCTCAGCCAGCGGGGTCGCACTATACTGGGTGACTTCCAATGCTTACCAAGTCGGGCAAACCTATCTCTTGAACAACCCCTTCAAGATTATTGCAGAGCGTGAAGCAAAAGAACAAGCTTCGCGCGACATGGAAAAACAAAAACGCCGTGCCCTAAACAAAGCACAGAAAAAGAAAAAATAAGAAAGAGGTGGACATATGGTCCTATATACTGGAGCAACTGTTGAAGAAGCGATTCAAAAAGGTCTGAACGATTTAGATATTCCTCGTATGAAGGCACATATTACGGTTGTAGCGCGTGAAAAGAAAGGTTTTCTTGGCTTGTTTGGTAAAAAACTAGCTCAAGTTGAGATTGAGCCCATTGCAGAAACAACGGTTGTGAAAGCTAACCAAAAAGCTGTCAAAGGAGTACCAGACGAGATCAATGCACAAAACGAACCGGTTAAGACGGTGAGCGAAGCAACGGTCGATCTCGGACGCGTCGTTGCAGCGATCAAAAAGGTCGAAGAAGAAGGAGAAGTTGTCTCTGAAGAAATCAAGACAGAAATCCTGAAACATGACAAAGAAGCAGATACCGTTCTTGAAGAAAAAGGGCATGAACATATCCTTGAAAAAGTTAAAGAACCAGCGACAAAAGAATCAAGCGAATCTGATTTCTCAAACCTTGGTATCGAGGTAGAGGAAAACTACAACATCGAAGAAGTCGTAGCTGATGTGACAGCCTATGTTCAAACAGTGGTCGATGAAATGGATGTGGATGCAACCATCTCAAGCAGTCACAACCGCCGTACAGTCAATATGCAAATTGATACCAATGAACCAGGACGTGTCATTGGTTACCACGGAAAAGTCTTGAAGGCTCTTCAACTTTTGGCACAAAATTACCTCTATAACCGCTACTCAAAGAATTTTTACATTACCATTAATGTTAATGACTATGTAGAACACCGGGCAGAAGTTCTTCAAAGCTATGCTCAGAAGTTGGCAACACGTGCCCTCGAAGATGGGCAAGCCCAACAGACAGATCCGATGTCAAACAGTGAACGCAAAATCATTCACCGTATCGTCTCTAAGATGGAAGGAGTCACTAGCTACTCTGAAGGGGAAGAACCAAACCGTTACGTGGTGGTAGACATCGAAGGATAATCTAGCTATTATTTCCCATAAGGGAGAGACGGGATTGAGCCGATCTCTCCTTTTTTAGGTTTAGAAAGGAAGCAAATGGCATTTGCAGCGATTCGAGAGTTTTTAAAGCTTCAAGGAATTCACTACCAGGCCCCAGCAAAGGCTGGAGTGCTAGCCTTAGAGATGGAGCAGTATCGTGCCCTAGCTCAAGCGGCTCGTAAGGAATTCACCGATTTAGTCTCAGCCTTTCAGAAGCGTCACCCCTACTTGGAGCAAGATCGGACCAGCCAGTGGATGAACCAGGCCCAGGTCTTGCGCCCTCATTTTTGGGCCTATCTAAAAGGAGAAGGGACGATGGCAGAGCCTATGTTTGCCTTGAGGCTCTATGGAGATGCAGTTGATTTTGGTGTTTCCTTAGAGGTGAGCTTTATCGAGCGAAAAAAAGATGAGCAGAGCCTTCAAAAACAACACAAGGTTCTCACCCTTCCTATCTCTCAGCCAGTTTATTATTTCGCCCAGAAAAATGGAGAGAGTCAAAGGGTAGAAGGAACAGAAAAGAATCGCCATGATCTGTTGCAAGCAGTAGCAGAAGGGGCGGTTCGTAAGGTCCTCGTCAAATACGATGTTTCTCTAGTCGAGGAAGATTCTCCTGAGAATATCCTGGATCAGTTGCAAGAGGCGCTGATGGCTCTGGAACCCTACTACTTGGCAACCCGTCAGGTGTAGAAAGGTGTTCTCCGACCTGTATTTGCAACAATTTTGCCATAGCTATTGACAAATAGAGTCGAATCCGATAGAATAGTAAAGTATGTTTAGTAACTGATCACAACTAGCCGGCTAAACGAATACAAAATCTATGAGGAGGTATTCATCGTGAAACGTACTTATCAACCAAGTAAACTTCGTCGTGCGCGCAAACATGGTTTCCGTCACCGTATGGCAACTAAAAATGGTCGTCGCGTATTGGCAGCTCGTCGTCGTAAAGGACGCAAAGTTTTGGCTGCCTAATTCAGATAAAAACCTAAAAACCAGTAGAAACTCGAGACTACTGGTTTTTGTTTTGTCCGAAAGTGAATTTAGAGGCGCTTTCTGCTATAATATAAAGAAGAAAAACTCGGAAGAAAAGGAAGATCATGCAGATTTTTGATACCCACACCCATCTCAATGTGGAAGAATTCGCAGGAAAAGAACAAGAAGAGCTCGACTTGGCCAAGGAAATGGGCGTTGTAGCCCACAATATCGTTGGTTTTGACAAACCGACGATTGAGCGTGCCATGGAGTTGGCAGACCAGCATCCAGAACTCTATCTCACGCTTGGTTGGCACCCCACTGAGGCGGGAGATTATAGTCCTGAAGTGGAGGCCTATTTACTTGAACAGCTAAAACATCCCAAAGTCGTCGCACTCGGAGAAATCGGTCTGGATTACCACTGGATGACAGCACCAAAAGATGTCCAAGAAAAGGTTTTTCGTCGTCAGATTCAATTGTCTAAAGACTTGGACCTCCCCTTTGTGGTGCATACACGTGATGCTTTAGAAGATACTTATGCCATCATCAAGAGTGAAGGAGTCGGTCCTCGCGGTGGGATCATGCATTCTTTCTCAGGAAGTTTAGAAGAAGCTAAACGCTTCATGGATTTGGGAATGATGATCTCCTTTTCTGGAGTGGTGACCTTTAAGAAAGCCACAGATGTCCAAGAAGCGGCAGCTGGCCTTCCGTTAGACAAGATCTTGGTTGAAACAGATGCCCCTTACCTAGCACCAGTTCCCAAACGTGGTCGGGAAAATAAAACAGCCTACACTCGTTATGTGGTAGATTTTATTGCAGAACTACGTGGCTTAACAACAGAAGAAGTGGCTCAGGCAACCTATGACAATGCAAGAAAGGTATTTGGCCTTGACTGAGAAAAGAAAAATACCAGAAGTGATTGTAGTGGAGGGCAAGGACGACACAGCTAATCTCCGTCGTTTTTATGAGGTGGATACCTATGAAACGCGAGGCTCTGCGATCGATCAAGATGACTTGGAACGAATTGCTACCTTGCAAGAGTTGCGTGGGGTCATTGTCTTTACCGATCCAGATTATAATGGCGAGCGCATTCGCAAGATCATTATGCAAGAGGTGCCCCAGGCCAAACATGCCTTTTTAAATCGTGGTGAAGCAGTCCCCAAATCCAAGACCAAGGGGCGTTCTCTTGGAGTGGAGCATGCGAACTTTGAAGATTTAGAAAAAGCCCTTGCTGGGCTGGTGGGTTCCTATGAAGATGAAAATTTCTTTGATATCACAAAGACCGACTTGATGCGGCTTGGACTGTTGATGGGAAGCGATAGTCGCAAACGACGGGAATATCTAGGCGAAGCCTTGCGCATCGGCTACTGCAATGGCAAGCAATTACTCAAACGCTTGGAGTTGTTTGGAATTTGTTTGGCCCAAGTCGAAGAGGCGATGGCTAGTTATTAAGACGGAAGTAGAGGGGATTCTTTACCTCTAAACTGATTAGAAAAGAGAAAAAATGAGAATTGCAGATTATAGCGTGACCAAGGCAGTGCTGGAGCGTCACGGTTTTACCTTTAAAAAATCCTTCGGTCAGAACTTCTTGACCGATACCAACATCCTTCAAAAAATTGTGGATACGGCTGAGATTGATAAGCAGGTCAATGTCATCGAAATCGGTCCAGGAATTGGAGCTCTCACTGAGTTTTTGGCGGAAAATGCGGCAGAAGTCATGGCCTTTGAGATCGATGACCGCTTGGTTCCTATTTTGGCGGATACCTTACGGGATTTTGACAATGTAACGGTTGTCAACCAAGACATCCTCAAGGTAGACCTCAACCAGTACATCGCAGAGTTTAAAAACCCAGACCTTCCGATTAAGGTAGTGGCTAACCTTCCTTACTACATTACGACTCCCATCCTCATGCACTTGATCGAATCCAAGATTCCTTTCCAAGAATTTGTGGTCATGATGCAAAAAGAGGTGGCAGACCGCATCTCAGCTGAGCCCAACACCAAAGCTTATGGTTCGTTATCCATTGCTGTCCAATACTATATGACTGCTAAGGTAGCCTTTATTGTACCTCGCACCGTCTTTGTGCCAGCACCAAACGTCGACTCTGCCATCCTCAAGATGGTCCGTCGCGAAGAGCCAGCAGTAACCGTCAAGGATGAAGATTTCTTCTTCTCTGTCAGCAAGGCTAGCTTTGTCCACCGCCGCAAAACACTTTGGAACAACTTGACTAGTCGCTTCGGCAAGACCGAAGAAATCAAAGCCAAGCTGGAAGCAGGAATCCAAACTGCAGGCCTGCAACCTTCTGTACGAGGAGAAGCTCTGAGCTTAGAAGACTTCGCCCGCCTAGCAGATGGCCTTCTAGATGCGGGAATAAAATAACAGAAAAGACATGAGCTTCATAGCTCATGTCTTGTTTGTTGTAGAAGGAAAGGACGGGATTTGAACCCGCGCGTGAATAAAAATCCACTTGCCGGATTTCGAGTCCGGTGCCGTACCGAGCTGGGCCACCTTTCCAAGATGCGGAGAAAGGGATTTGAACCCTCACGCCCGAAGGGGCACATGCGCCTGAAGCATGCGTGTCTGCCGTTCCACCACCTCCGCATAGTTCTATTATACACTTTTTAGGAAAAATGCCAAGGAAAAAAAGGAAGGTGCCCTTTCCCGAATTCTGCTAAAAGACAAGTCATAACAGATACTCCGTCTTCTGTTTCTATCCATTTAAAAAACGAACCTATTCGTTTCTAAAAGCGTCCGGAGAGGTTCACTTTTCGTTTTTTCTTATTGAGCAATCCAGCCTTATTTCTCATTTTTTGGTATAATAGGAGTATTAATCTCAAAGGAGTGCGATTTGCAAGGAACAATCGTCAAGGCCTTGGCTGGCTTCTACTACGTGGAGTCAGATGGTCACATTTACCAGACACGGGCTCGTGGAAATTTTAGAAAAAAAGGACAGACTCCTTATGTGGGGGATCAGGTGGAGTTTTCTGCTGAAGAGAATTCAGAAGGCTACATCTTGAGCATTGCCCCTCGTAAAAATAGCCTCGTACGCCCTCCTATTGTCAATATTGATCAGGCAGTAGTGATTATGTCAGCTAAGGAGCCAGATTTCAACGCCAATCTTTTAGACCGTTTTCTGGTTCTTTTGGAGCATAAGGGGATTCATCCCATTGTCTATATTTCAAAACTGGACTTGTTAGAAGATATGGAAGACATCCACTACTACCAAGGAATCTACCAGGTTATTGGCTATGATTTTGTCTTGTCGATTGAGGAACTCTTGCCCCTTTTGACCAATCAAACCACGGTCTTTATGGGGCAGACTGGTGTAGGAAAATCGACCTTGCTCAATAAAATCGCTCCGGATCTGGAGCTTGAAACGGGTGAGATTTCAGATAGTCTGGGGCGCGGTCGACACACGACCCGAGCTGTCAGCTTTTACCATTTAAATGGAGGAAAGATCGCAGATACGCCTGGCTTCTCCTCCCTTGATTACGAAGTGACGACCAGTGAAGATTTAAATCAAGCCTTCCCAGAGATCGCCGATGTGAGCCACTCTTGTAAATTTCGTACCTGTACCCACACGCATGAGCCCGCTTGTGCGGTGAAACCAGCCGTTGAAAGAGAGGAAATTGCGCCTTTCCGTTATGAGGATTACTTGCAATTTCTAAGTGAGATTGAAAACCGTCGCGAAACCTATAAAAAAGTTTCGAAAAAAATGCCAAAATAGGAGACACTACAACGATGAAAACAATGAAAATTGCACCCTCAATTTTGAGTGCAGATTATGCCAATTTTGAAAGTGAATTGAAACGCTTAGAAGCAGCTGGAGCTGACTATGCCCATATCGATGTCATGGATGGCCATTTTGTGCCCAATATCAGCTTTGGAGCTGGTGTCGTAGAGAGCATGCGTCCGCATAGCAAGTTGGTCTTTGATTGCCACTTGATGGTCACCAATCCCGAACACCATATCGAAGAATTTGCCCGTGCAGGTGCTGACATCATCAGCATCCATGTGGAAGCTACTCCTCATATCCACGGAGCTCTTCAAAAAATTCGTCAAGCGGGTGTGAAGGCTAGTGTCGTGATCAACCCAGGGACTCCTGTAGACAGTATCAAACATGTCTTGAACTTGGTGGATCAAGTCTTGGTTATGACCGTTAATCCAGGATTCGGTGGCCAAGCCTTCTTGCCTGAAACCATGGACAAGGTGCGCGAATTAGTCGCTCTTCGTGAAGAAAAAGGTTTAGACTTTGATATCGAAGTGGATGGTGGAATTGATGCTCAAAGTATTTCCCAAGCAAAAGAAGCCGGGGCCAATGTCTTTGTAGCGGGCTCTTATGTCTTTAATGGGGAGGTCAATGAGCGCGTTCAAACGCTCCGAGATGCTGTAAATGGGTAACATCGCAATACTGGCAGGAGGTGACAGCACGCTCTTGCCAAAAGATCATGACGTTTATGTAGGCGTTGATGGTGGCTGTTTGAAGTTACTGGAACAAGGTCTGCCTTTAGATATAGCTGTGGGGGATTTCGATTCTGTCTCTGAGACCGATTTGCGCCAGATCCAAACCCAAGCCAAGCAGGTTATTCAATCCATCCCTGAAAAGAACGATACGGATTTGGAATTGGCCTTAAAAGCGGCCTTTGAGGCCTATCCAGAGGCTGGTGTCACCGTTTATGGTGCCTTTGGCGGTCGTTTGGATCACTTCTTGTCCAATATCTTTTTGCCGACCGATCCAGACCTAGCTCCCTACATGGAGCAAATCCAATTAGTCGACGGTCAAAATCGCTTGATCTACAGATCAGCCGGCTGCCATGAGATTCAGCCAGATCCAGCCATGTCCTATGTTGGTTTTATGCCTGTCGGACAAGGTCGCTTAGAGATCACAGGAGCCAAGTATCCGCTCCATCAGGAGAATTATTTTTTGAAGGCCATGTATGGCTCCAATGAATTTTTGGATCAACTGATTCAAGTGAGTCTTGATCGTGGCTATCTTGTCATTGTTTATAGTAAAGACAGAGGTTAATATGAATATCATTCTGCTTCTGATTGGCCTGCTCAATCTGGGCCTCCTCATCTATCTCTTGCAACGGTCAGATGACACCAGACCGGCTTTACGAGAGATGCTGGAAGACCATGAGGATCATTTGACAGACCAGTTGGACTATCGTTTTGAAAAAGAAAGGCAAGCAAGCCAGATTGCCAATCAGCAGTTAGAGATCGCCCTGACAGATCGCTTAACCGAGATGCGAGTGGAGATCCACCAGCAGACGACGGCTCTGCGCGCTGAGATGAATGAGCACTTTACTAAAAATCGGGACAAAACAGATGAGCGCATGCGCCAGATCCAAGAGTCCAATGAAGTGCGGCTAGAACAGATGCGCCAAACGGTAGAAGAAAAATTGGAGAAAACCTTGCAGCACCGCTTGCAGACCTCCTTTGAGACGGTTTCAAAACAATTGGAGTCGGTCAACAAAGGGCTGGGAGAAATGCAGACAGTGGCGCGGGATGTCGGAACTCTTAATAAAGTTCTCTCCAATACCAAGACGCGTGGGATTATGGGCGAATTGCAGCTGGGCCAAATTATTGAAGATATCTTGACCCCAGCCCAGTATGAGCGGGAGTTTGTCACCGTTCCTCAATCCAGTGAGCGCGTGGAATATGCCATTAAGCTTCCTGGACAAGGAGAAGAACCAGTCTATCTTCCGATTGACTCTAAATTCCCACTGGAAGATTACTATCGTCTGGAAGAAGCTTATGAATCGGGAGAGAAAGAGGAGATCGAGCGTTACCGCAAGGCCCTTCTTGCTAGTATCAAGCGTTTTGCTAAGGATATCCAACAAAAATACCTCTTTCCACCAGCGACAACGAATTTCGGAATTCTCTTTTTGCCAACTGAAGGCCTCTATTCCGAAGTGGTTCGCAATCCAGAATTCTTCGATCGCTTGCGTCGGGACGAACAAATTTTAGTGGCTGGTCCAAGCACACTATCAGCCCTCTTGAACTCCTTGTCTGTTGGCTTTAAAACGCTCAACATCCAAAAGAGTGCAGATGACATTAGCAAGGTGTTGGGATCGGTCAAATCAGAATTCCATAAGTTTGGAGGGATTCTGGCCAAGACCCAGCGCCATTTAAAGAATGCTTCCAATAATATTGATGATTTGCTCACCAGACGGACCAGTGCCATCGAGCGGACACTCCGCCAAATCGAAAGCGATGAGGACCTGCTGGAACTAGATGTATATATAGAAGATGGAGAAGATGATGGTCAAAATTAACCAAATGAAAAAAGATGAATTGTTCGAAGGATTCTATTTGATCAAGTCAGCAGAAGTGCGTCAAACGCGGGCCGGGAAAAACTACCTCGCCTTTGTCTTCCAGGATGAGACCGGTACAATCGAAGGTAAACTATGGGATGCCCAACCTCACAATGTAGAGAGTTTTATGGCTGGACGCGTGGTCCATATGTCTGGACGTCGAGAAGTTTACAATAATACTCCGCAAGTCAACCAATTAAACATGCGCTTGCCCCAAGCAGGAGAGCCCAACAATCCAGCAGACTTTAAGGAAAAACCACCAGTAGATCCCAAGGAATTGCATGAATACCTGTCAAACATGATTTTCAAAATTGAAAATCCAGTCTGGCAACGGATTGTCCGGGCCCTCTATGGGAAATATGAGAAAGAGTTTTATAGCTATCCAGCTGCTAAGACCAACCACCATGCCTTTGAAGCAGGCCTGGCTTATCATACGGCGACCATGGTCCGCTTGGCAGATAGTATCGGTGATATCTATCCTCAGTTGAATAAGAGCTTGCTCTTTGCAGGGATTATGTTACACGATTTGGCCAAAGTGATCGAGTTGACGGGGCCTGAAAATACAGAATACACTGTTCGAGGCAACCTCATCGGCCACATTGCACTCATCGATGAAGAAATCACCAAGGTCTTGCAAGACTTGAAGATTGATGACCAAAAAGAAGATGTCATCGTTCTTCGCCATGTGATCTTGAGTCACCATGGCTTGCTCGAATACGGTAGTCCTGTTCGTCCAAAGATCATGGAAGCAGAGATTATTCATATGATCGATAATTTGGATGCAGAAATGATGATGATGACAACGGCACTTGGCTTAATTGGTCCTGGCGAAATGACCAATAAAATCTTTGCGATGGAAAATCGTTCCTTCTATAAACCGAATCTCGACTAGTAAAAACAGAGATAAATACGGGAATGATTCTGCCAAAAATAAAATAATCAGGAAAAAACGGCCTTCTGTAAATCAGAATGTTCGTTTTTTTCGCTTCTTATGGTATAATGATAGAAAAAACTACATGGTGAGAAAATGAAATTAAGAAGAAGTGAACGGATGGTCGTGATTTCTAATTACTTGATCAACCATCCCTATGAATTGACGAGCCTCAATACGTTTGCGGAAAAGTATGAGTCTGCCAAGTCTTCCATCTCAGAAGATATCGTGATCATTAAGCGTGCGTTTGAAGAGATGGAAATCGGAAATATTGAGACCATTACAGGAGCTGGTGGAGGTGTTATCTTTACACCGTCTATCTCAGATCAAGAATCCAAAGAAATCGTCGAGGATCTTTGCAAGCAGCTGTCTGAAAGTGATCGTATCCTTCCTGGTGGCTACATTTACCTGTCTGATCTGTTGAGCAATCCAAAGATTTTGAATCGCATCGGCCGCATCATTGCCAAAGCTTTCCGGGATAAGAAGATTGATGCTGTCATGACCGTAGCGACCAAGGGAGTTCCTCTAGCCAATGCAGTAGCCAATGTCTTGAATGTTCCTTTTGTTATTGTCCGTCGTGATTTGAAAATCACAGAAGGGTCAACCGTTAGTGTCAACTATGTTTCAGGCTCAAGTGGGGATCGCATTGAGAAAATGTTCCTTTCAAAACGGAGCCTAAAAGCAGGAAGCCGGGTCTTGATTGTCGATGACTTCCTTAAAGGTGGCGGAACGATTAACGGGATGGTCAGCCTCTTGTCTGAATTTGATTCTGAATTAGCAGGGGTAGCTGTCTTTGCGGATAATGCTGCAACCGACCGTGAATTCTTTGAACACAAATCCTTATTGCGCGTGACCAACATCGATGTAAAAGAAAATAAATTGAGTGTCGAAGTTGGGAATATCTTTGATTAAGAGCAACAAAGGAGGATCAAAAAGTGAAAAGAATTTTAGATCGATTTGATAATAGTCCTTTGTGGATTCGCTTGGTGACAGTTCTGTCTCTATCCTTTATTTTGGTAGCTGGTTTGTATACCGTTAAAAAGAATACAGCTGCCCAGGTAACGACAGAAATTCAACCTGCTAAAAAAACAGGTTCCCTTCCAGTGAAAAAGGAAACAAAGGAAGAAAAAGAAAAGAAGGAAGAAAAGAAAAATACAGAAGCTGCTGAAAAAGCAGTCGTTCAAATGGAAACAACTCCAAGTCAAGATTCTGTGAACGCTGCCCAAGCTGCTGTGAAAAAAGTCAAAGATGCGACTCAAAAGCAATCGCTTGAGGCCCGTATCCAATACATCGCTAACTATTATGGACTGACCTATGAGAGCGACACAGCGGCAACACAGCAGACTCAAACAGACGCTAATGCCAACACGAACGCGAACGCAAATACTAATGCCAATGCCAATGCTGGAGTAGCTGGAGCCAATGCGACAGTTCAACCACAACAGCAACAACAGTATGCTCCGGCTGCAGATGCAGGGGCAGAAGTACCTGCTGAAGCTGGTCAATAATGAACTTTTTCGACTTCTTTAAAAAATAAAAAAACATCTTGCAATCAAAGTGCCGTCATGTTATAATAATAGACGGTACTTTTTACTTTTGGTCTCTCAAGAGTGTACAGGGACGTGCTGACAAATGTTGCAAAAGTACACACAGATGGTAGCTGTCACCAAGTGTACCATCACCAAAAATAAAAAATTTCACAGGAGAATGTAGATGCCTACAATTAACCAATTGGTTCGCAAACCGCGTAAATCAAAAGTAGAAAAATCTAAATCACCAGCTTTGAACGTTGGTTACAACAGTCATAAAAAAGTTCAAACAAACGTTTCTTCACCACAAAAACGTGGTGTTGCAACTCGTGTTGGAACAATGACACCTAAAAAACCTAACTCTGCCCTTCGTAAATTTGCCCGTGTACGTTTGAGCAACTTGATCGAAGTAACTGCTTATATCCCAGGTATCGGACACAACTTGCAAGAACACAGCGTGGTTCTTCTTCGTGGTGGACGTGTAAAAGACCTTCCAGGGGTACGTTACCATATCGTCCGTGGAGCACTTGATACTGCAGGTGTAAACGATCGTAAACAAGGCCGTTCTAAATACGGTACTAAAAAACCAAAAGCATAAGGAAAGGGGATAAAGAAAAATGAGTCGTAAAAACCGTGCGCCTAAACGCGATGTATTGCCAGATCCGCTTTACAATTCACAATTAGTTACTCGTCTTATCAACCGCGTTATGCTTGATGGTAAACGTGGTACAGCTGCTTCAATCGTTTACGGAGCTTTCGAACAAATTAAAGAAGCTACTGGAAACGATGCTCTTGAAGTATTCGAAACAGCTATGGAAAACATCATGCCTGTACTTGAAGTACGTGCTCGCCGTGTCGGTGGTTCTAACTACCAAGTCCCAGTTGAAGTTCGTCCAGAACGTCGTACAACACTTGGACTTCGTTGGTTGGTAACAATCGCTCGTCAACGTGGTGAACACACAATGGTTGATCGTCTTGCAAAAGAAATCTTGGATGCAGCGAACAACACTGGTGCAGCTGTTAAGAAACGTGAAGATACTCACCGTATGGCTGAAGCTAACCGTGCATTCGCACACTTCCGCTGGTAAGATCATGATGCTAGGAACGGCAAGGATGCAAAGTGAAAATAGGAAACTGACGCAGTATTCGATGAATACAAGGAAGTTTATCTTTTTCACACAGCATCCCGTTCCGGCTCAAATCGGCTAACTAACTTTAGCCCGAGTTCAATTAAGCTTCGTCAGCTCTTGAACCCAATTCAACTCTTCTTACAAGTTGGAACCAAAACTTAGCATGAAAACACTGAGAACGGGTAGGTCCTGCCTATCCGTTTTTATTAAATCATGTTATAATAGAATATAGAAATAAAAAATATAGGAGAAACAAACCTCATGGCACGCGAATTTTCACTTGAAAAAACTCGTAATATCGGTATCATGGCTCACGTCGATGCTGGTAAAACAACTACAACTGAGCGTATCCTTTACTACACTGGTAAGATTCACAAAATCGGTGAAACTCACGAAGGTGCGTCACAAATGGACTGGATGGAGCAAGAGCAAGAACGTGGTATCACCATCACATCTGCCGCTACAACAGCTCAATGGAAAGACACTCGTGTAAACATCATCGACACACCAGGACACGTGGACTTCACTATCGAAGTTCAACGTTCACTCCGCGTTTTGGACGGTGCTGTAACCGTTCTTGACTCACAATCAGGTGTTGAGCCTCAAACTGAAACAGTTTGGCGTCAAGCAACTGAATACGGAGTTCCACGTATCGTATTCGCTAACAAGATGGATAAAATCGGTGCTGACTTCCTTTACTCAGTAAGCACACTTCATGACCGTCTTCAAGCAAACGCTCACCCAATTCAATTGCCAATCGGTGCTGAAGATGACTTCCGCGGAATCATTGACTTGATCAAGATGAAAGCTGAAATCTATACTAACGACCTTGGTACAGATATCCTTGAAGAAGATATTCCAGCTGAATACCTTGAACAAGCTCAAGAATACCGTGAAAAATTGGTTGAAGCAGTTGCTGAAACTGATGAAGACTTGATGATGAAATACCTTGAAGGGGAAGAAATCACTAACGAAGAATTGAAAGCTGGTATCCGTAAAGCTACAATCAACGTTGAGTTCTACCCAGTACTTTGTGGTTCTGCCTTCAAGAACAAAGGGGTTCAATTGATGTTGGATGCGGTCCTTGACTACCTTCCAAGCCCACTTGATATCCCTGCAATCAAGGGTGTGAACCCAGATACAGACGAAGAAGAAGAACGTCCAGCATCTGATGAAGAGCCATTTGCAGCTCTTGCCTTCAAGATCATGACTGACCCATTCGTAGGTCGTTTGACATTCTTCCGTGTTTACTCAGGTGTCTTGAACTCAGGTTCATACGTCTTGAACACTTCTAAAGGTAAACGTGAACGTATCGGACGTATCCTTCAAATGCACGCCAACACTCGTAAAGAAATCGAAACAGTTTACTCTGGAGATATCGCTGCTGCCGTTGGTTTGAAAGATACTACAACTGGTGACTCATTGACAGATGAAAAAGCAAAAATCATCCTTGAATCAATCGAAGTTCCAGAACCAGTTATCCAATTGATGGTTGAGCCTAAATCTAAAGCAGACCAAGACAAGATGGGTATCGCCCTTCAAAAATTGGCTGAAGAAGATCCAACATTCCGCGTTGAAACAAACCCTGAAACTGGTGAAACAGTTATCTCTGGTATGGGTGAGTTGCACTTGGATGTCCTTGTTGACCGTATGAAACGTGAATTCAAGGTTGAAGCTAACGTTGGTGCCCCTCAAGTATCTTACCGTGAAACATTCCGCGCTTCTACACAAGCACGTGGATTCTTCAAACGTCAATCTGGTGGTAAAGGTCAGTTTGGTGATGTTTGGATCGAATTTACTCCAAACGAAGAAGGTAAAGGATTCGAGTTCGAAAATGCGATCGTCGGTGGTGTGGTTCCACGTGAATTCATCCCTGCAGTAGAAAAAGGACTTCAAGAATCTATGGCGAACGGTGTCCTTGCTGGTTACCCAATGGTTGACGTGAAAGCTAAGCTTTACGATGGTTCATACCACGATGTCGACTCATCTGAAACTGCCTTCAAGATCGCTGCATCTCTTGCGCTTAAAGAAGCTGCTAAGACTGCACAACCAGCTATCCTTGAACCAATGATGCTTGTAACCATCACAGTTCCTGAAGAAAACCTTGGGGATGTTATGGGTCACGTAACTGCTCGTCGTGGACGTGTAGATGGTATGGAAGCACACGGTGCAAGCCAAATCGTTCGTGCTTATGTGCCACTTGCTGAAATGTTCGGTTACGCTACTGTCCTTCGTTCTGCAACTCAAGGACGTGGTACCTTCATGATGGTATTTGACCACTACGAAGATGTACCAAAATCAGTACAAGAAGAAATCATTAAAAAAGCTAAAGGTGAAGCTTAATTTACCAATGCTTAAAAACTCTTCCCACTTTGGGAAGAGTTTTTCTTTGTTCCAAAAGTGAGTACAAGTAAAATAGCGCTTTTCCTATCGATCAAGACTTTGTGAAAAACTTTAATAAAAGAGGTGGTGATCTATGATAAATCTTGCTTTTCGTTGGGAAATAGTTGCTTTTTAATGCAATAAAGTATATAATAGAGACTGTTAAAAGATGTTTGGCGCTGTGTCAAGTTACTCTTTTCACAAAAAATTTTTTTGATTTTCATAAGGAGGAAATCACGAATGGTAGTTAAAGTTGGTATTAACGGTTTCGGTCGTATCGGACGTCTTGCTTTCCGTCGTATCCAAAACGTAGAAGGTGTTGAAGTTACACGCATCAACGACCTTACAGATCCAGTTATGCTTGCACACTTGTTGAAATACGATACAACTCAAGGTCGTTTCGACGGTACTGTGGAAGTTAAAGAAGGTGGATTCGAAGTTAACGGTAAATTCGTTAAAGTTTCTGCTGAACGCGATCCAGAACAAATCGACTGGGCTAACGACGGTGTAGAAATCGTTCTTGAAGCAACTGGTTTCTTTGCTACTAAAGCAGCTGCTGAAAAACACTTGCATGCTGGTGGTGCTAAGAAAGTTGTTATCACTGCTCCTGGTGGATCAGATGTTAAAACAGTCGTATTTAACACTAACCACGATATTCTTGATGGTACTGAAACAGTTATCTCAGGTGCTTCATGTACTACAAACTGCTTGGCTCCAATGGCTAAAGCTCTTCAAGATAACTTCGGTGTTGTTGAAGGATTGATGACTACTATCCACGCTTACACTGGTGACCAAATGATCCTTGATGGTCCACACCGTAAAGGTGACCTTCGTCGTGCACGCGCTGGTGCTGCTAACATCGTTCCTAACTCAACTGGTGCTGCTAAAGCAATCGGTTTGGTTATCCCTGAATTGAACGGTAAATTGGACGGAGCTGCACAACGTGTTCCTGTTCCAACTGGATCAGTTACTGAATTGGTAGTTGTTCTTGACAAGAACGTTACTGTTGATGAAGTGAACGCAGCTATGAAAGCAGCTTCAAACGAATCATACGGTTACACTGAAGATCCAATCGTTTCTTCAGACGTTGTAGGTATGTCTTACGGATCATTGTTTGACGCAACTCAAACTAAAGTTATTGACGTTGACGGTAAACAATTGGTTAAAGTTGTTTCATGGTATGACAACGAAATGTCTTACACTGCACAACTTGTTCGTACTCTTGAATACTTCGCAAAAATTGCTAAATAATTCATGCGTATGATGAGAGGAGGGAAACCTCCTCTTTTTTTGTACTTTTTTTAGGGCTTTCTCATCATATTATAGGAATTGCTAAAATAGATTGACAGTGCTAAATAGATTAGGGTATCCTATTCTTGATTGGAGATTTCTAATACAAGAAAATGAAAGCGATTACAGGTCGTAGAGAAAGGAGCCAATGGAAATCGCTCAAGAAAAAGAAAAAAACCATACAAGGAGGTCAAGATGAAAGGTCATCTATTTGAAAAGAAAGAACGATTTAGTATACGAAAATTCAGTGTGGGAGTTTGTTCCACATTGATTGGGTTAGCATTTTTAGGGACAGGCGCTGTCTCTGCAGATGAGGCGGTTTCTACTAGTGAACAACCCTTAGAAACCTCTTCAGTAGCGACCGAAGACGTCAATCATTTAGTGAGAGAAGCTGGTGTCTATACTGCAGATGCGGCACTTCCTACAGCTGATCCTGCAAAACCAGCCGCAGAAGCGGTCACTCCAGAGGCTAGGCCTACAAGTACAGAAGCTAGCTCGACAACTACAGATACTCCAGCTGTTTCAGAGACTGAAAAACCGAAAGCTACTGCTGAGAAAGTGGCTGATTTACCAACCAATGAAGAAAAACAATTAAGACCCAAAGAAGTTAAGTTCGATACCTGGGACGATCTCTTGAAGTGGGAACCAGGAAAACGAGTGGATGACGATATGAACAGAGCAAGCGTTCCACTTGCGAGTCGTTTCCAAGGAAAACAAATTAATGAACAAGCCAACCCTGAAGCGAAGATCCAAGCGCTGTCAAACATGAACTCCAAAGCCAAGGATCATGCGTCTGTCGGCGGGGAAGAGTTTAAGGCCTATGCTTTTGATTACTGGCAATATTTGGATTCTATGGTCTTTTGGGAAGGGCTGGTCCCATCAGCAGATGTGATCGATGCTGCCCACCGAAATGGGGTTCCTATTTATGGGACAATCTTTTATAACTGGTCTAGCAGCATCAAGGATCAAGAACGTTTTGCAGAAACCTTGAAAGAAGATAGTGAAGGCTCTAAAACTTTCCCGATCGCCCGTAAATTAGTCGAACTTGCCAAGTACTATGGCTTTGATGGTTACTTTATCAACCAAGAAACGACCGGAAATCTTGTAGAACCATTGGGTCCAAAATTGAGAGATTTTCTTCTTTATACCAAGGAATATGCGAAAAGTCTGAACTATCCGATTAAGTATTCTTGGTATGATGCTATGACCTATGAATATGGCCGTTACCATGAGAATGCGCTGGGAGAATACAACTACAATTTCATGCAGCCAGAAAATGGGGAAAACCCAGTGGATACCTTCTTTGCTAACTTTAACTGGGGCAAATCAGAAGTGGATTATTCCATCAGTACAGCCAAATGGATTAAGCGCAATCCTTATGATGTTCTAGCTGGACTTGAGCTCCAAAAAGGTGGCTCTTATAAGACTAATGTAGACTGGAATGCCATTTTAGATGAACATGGCAAGTTGCGTCTATCTCTTGGTCTTTATGCGCCAGATACCATTACAGGTCTAGGAAAGACTGGAGAAGGTTACCATACTCATGAAGATCTATTCTGGACAGGTTTCCAAGGAGATCCGACTAAAGGAAAACCAGCAGACCAATCTTGGTACGGAATGTCTAATTTGGTTGTGGACAAAACCCCAATCACTAGTGAAGATTTCAATACTTCCTTCAATACTGGTCACGGAAAACACTGGTTTGTGGATGGCAAGATTTCTAAAGAAGGGGAATGGAACTACCGTTCTGTTTCTGGCTACCTTCCAACATGGCGTTGGTGGGTAGAGCATAGTGAAGATAGTACACCATTAAAAGGTCGCTATGATTTTGATCAAGCTTACAATGGAGGAAATTCTCTAGCTTTTGAAGGAGATTTAAAAGCCAATAGCAGTCAAAATGTCATGCTCTATTCGACCAAGATTCCTGTGACAGAAACGACAAAATTGAGCGTCAGTCATAAAGGTGGGGTCGGAGCAGCTGCCTGGGTAGCTGTTGCCACCAAAGAAGACTACTCTGAATACGAATGGAAAGAATTAACACCGAGTGCAGATTGGTCTACTCAAACCTTTGATTTGGGAAGTTTGGCTGGCAAGACCATTTATGCTGTGAAGATGTTCTTTGACCATGATACGGATGTCAAAGACTACAAATTTAATCTCGGCCAATTGTCGATTACGTCGAACCAAGAGAAACCAGCTACTCCAGCAGAAGTATCCGTTCGGGCAAAACGCCTACAAAATGCGCAAGAAGCAGAAGCAGTCCTCAATTTTAAAGGGGTAGCAGATGCGGATTATTATGAAGTCTATGAAAAAGATGGCGATAACTGGCGTCTCTTAACAGGATCTTCTGCGACAACCGTCTATCTACCAAAAGTTAGCCGTTCAGCAAGTGCCAAAGGAACCACTCAGGAACTCAAGGTTGTGGCAGTTGGGAAGAACGGCCAACGTTCAGATGCGGGAACCGTGGCCTTTGATTGGGGCATGACCGTGTCAGATACCAGTCTACCAAAAGTTTTAGCACCAAACGTGGTCATCGGAGCCAAAGTGATCGGTTCAAGCTTCCCAGATGCGGATGGTAGTGAAGGCATTGAAGGCATGTTAAATGGGACCATTACCAGTCTTTCAGATAAATGGTCTTCTGCTCAATTGAGTGGAACCGTCGATATCCGCTTGACACAACCTCGGACCATTGTTCGTTGGGTCATGGACCATGCCGGTGCTGGTGGGGAATCTGTCGATGATGGCAAGATGAATACCCGTGACTTCGACCTTTACTACAAGGACGAAGCGGGTGAGTGGAAGCTCGCTAAGGAAGTTCGTGGCAATAAAGCCCATGTGTCCGACATTACACTGGACCATCCAATCAAGGCTCAAGACTGGCGTCTCCATGTCATTACAGCAGATAACGGCACCCCATGGCAAGCCATCCGGATTTACAACTGGAAGATGTATGAAAGTCTGGATACTGAAACGGTCAACATCCCGATGAAACATGCTGCAGCGCAAAACTTGGGCAATCATTTTGTCCAAGTCGGCTTCAAAGATGTTCCGGCCAATACCACACTGACTCTTTATGCCGATAAAGAAGCCACCAGTCCAATTGCGACCATGACAGCCGATCAAGCTGGAAATCTCATCTTTAAACCACTGGCTTTTGAATCAACCCCATCTCTTCTCTACTATCGTGCGCAAGAACCTGGCAAAGATATCAGTAACGTTCTAGCGATCGAGGTTCCAAAGAATGATAAAGAAATTGCGGGACTCCAATTTGAAGATGGATTGACCAAGAAGGTCTACCGGGAAGGCGATGCCCTTTCCTTGAAAGGGGCGACTCTCCGAGTTCATTATAAAGATGGCCAAGCAGATCAACTGGTCAACCTCACCAACTCAGGTGTAGAGATTCATGGATTTGACAGTAGCAAGCTTGGAGAACAACACCTAGAAGTTTCTTACCTTGGTCAGAAATTGGATAAGACTCTCACTGTTTTTGTGGTCAGTGCAGAGGAAGCAGGTGAAAAAGCAGTTGCTGGTCTAGAATTGACCGACAAACCAAAAGTGGAATATATCGTCGGAGAAGCATTGGAGAAAGAAGGCGGACGCTTTACAGTCGTCTTTGAAGATGAAACGACCGAAACGCACGCCTTGACCGATGAAGGTGTTGAAATAACTGGATTTGATGCGAGCAAGGAAGGCCGTCAAACCATCACTATCCATTACAAAGGAGCTAGCACAAGCTTTGATGTCCTCGTCAATCCAAAACCAGCTCTCAACGATGAATACCTTAAGCAAAAATTGGCTGAAGCTGAAGCTGCAAAAGCCAAAGTAGACTTTACTTTTGCCACTCCTGAAGTTAAAGAAGCTTTGCTAGCTGGAATGTCTGCTTCTGAAAAAGTCTTGAAAGAGCATGATACCAGCACACAAGATCAAGTCAATGAGCAGTTGAACCAATTGACCGCTCTCTTGAAAGCCTTGGATGGTCAAGCTAATCTAACAAAAGAAAAAGAAGCTCTCTCTGCCCTAACAACAGAAGCGACTGCTCTATTAGCAAGCAAGCCAAATCACCCTTCTGGTGAAGCTTTACAGGCACTCCTGGAGAAAAATAAAGAGCTCCTAGCTTCTTCAGAGCTCACTCCTGAAGCGCTTGAAACAGCTAAGACAGGTCTAGAGACCTTGATTGCGCTCCTGAAAGAAGACAAGCCAGCGGTCTTTGTAGACCCTGCGACTGGAGTCGAAGTCCAATTCTCCAACTTAGAGCCAACCGTTGTCAAAGGACTAAAAGTCGCAAAAGTTGAAGCCAATCAGGCAGAAAAAGAAGAGCTGAAGGGCCGAGAAGGAATCGTCTTTGATATTGAAGGTGTGGATGCCAGCGGTCAAGATATCGATACCCACCATCCATCCCTTGTGAAAATCCCTGTGGATAAGGATAAAGAAGTGGAGCAAGTTCTCTTCTTCCCAGAAGGTCAAGCACCTCAATCCTTGGCCTTTGAGAGAGTTGGAGATGTGGTCATTTTTACAGCTCCTCACTTTACTCACTATGCGATTGTCTATAAGCCAGCACAAACGGAAGAACCAGATCAACCGATCCAACCAGAAGAACCGGCTAAACCAGATCAGCCAGTTCAACCGGCTCAACCAAATCAACCTGTTCAACCAGCTACCCCAGTGACTCCGGATCTAGCTAATCCATTGAAGCCTACAGAGCCTTCTCAAGTGGATCAGTTGGCCCCAACGACTTCTACTCAAGCGGGTCATCAGGAGGAAGAACACAAGGATATGGTTGACCAAGAGATCCATCAGTTGTTAAGTGCCCACCAAGGAGTGAACTTACAGCCAACGGTTCAGCAAGAAACAAAAGATGCAAGTAAAGAAAGTCAATCGGAACACTTGCCAAATACGGCAAGCCTAGAAGCTTCCTTTGCAGCTGAAGCTGTTCTCCTAGCAGCCTTAGGCGGCTTCCTCTTGGCTGGTAAGAAGAAAGAAGAGTAAGGCTTTTACAGGATTCTTTTGTTCACTTAAAAAGTCACTCTCAAAAAAACCTCTCTGGTGAAAACTAGAGAGGTTTGATCTTGTATCTAGAAGTGTCGTTCGGATCCTACGAATTAGAAGGGAAAAGCATTGGATTTTTCTACCTCTTTTACAGCTTTTGTGATATAATTATCATGTATTAAAAAAAGAAGGAGTCATATCTAATGGCAAAATTGACTGTTAAAGACGTTGACTTGAAAGGGAAAAAAGTTCTCGTTCGTGTTGACTTCAACGTTCCTGTAAAAGATGGCGTGATCACTAACGATAACCGTATCACTGCAGCTCTTCCAACTATCAAGTACATCCTTGAACAAGGTGGACGTGCAATCCTCTTCTCTCACCTTGGACGTGTAAAAGAAGAAGCAGATAAAGAAGGTAAATCACTTGCTCCTGTAGCTGCTGACTTGGCTGCAAAATTGGGTCAAGAAGTTCAATTTATCCCAGGTGTTACACGTGGTGCTGAATTGGAAGCAGCTGTTAACGCTCTTAAAGATGGACAAGTTCTCTTGGTTGAAAACACTCGTTTCGAAGATGTTGACGGCAAGAAAGAATCTAAAAACGATCCTGAACTTGGTAAATACTGGGCATCACTTGGAGATGGTATCTTCGTAAACGATGCATTTGGTACTGCTCACCGTGCACACGCATCTAACGTTGGTATCTCAGCAAACGTTGATAAAGCTGTTGCTGGATTCCTTCTTGAAAACGAAATTGCTTACATCAAAGAAGCAGTTGAAGCTCCAGAACGTCCATTCGTAGCTATCCTTGGTGGATCTAAAGTATCTGACAAGATCGGTGTTATCGAAAACTTGCTTGAAAAAGCTGATAAAGTCCTTATCGGTGGTGGGATGACTTACACATTCTACAAAGCACAAGGTATCGAAATCGGTAACTCACTTGTAGAAGAAGACAAATTGGATGTGGCGAAAGCTCTTCTTGAAAAATCAAACGGCAAATTGATCTTGCCAGTTGACTCAAAAGAAGCGAACGCATTTGCTGACTACACTGAAGTGAAAGACACTGAAGGTGAAGCAGTAGATCCAGGATTCCTTGGTCTTGATATCGGTCCTAAATCAATTGCTAAATTCGACCAAGAATTGACTGGTGCGAAAACAGTTGTATGGAATGGTCCTATGGGTGTATTTGAAAACCCTGACTTCCAAGCTGGTACAATCGGTGTGATGGACGCTATCGTGAAACAACCAGGCGTTAAATCAATCATCGGTGGTGGTGACTCAGCTGCCGCAGCGATCAACCTTGGACGTGCAGACAAATTCTCATGGATATCTACTGGTGGTGGTGCTTCTATGGAACTCCTTGAAGGTAAAGAACTTCCAGGATTGGCTGCTCTTACAGATAAATAATCTAATGAGAATTAAGAGGCTGGGACTTTTGTCCCAGCCTCTTAATTGTCTTTGCATCGTCGAGCAAGACGCAGTGGTTGAGTGGGCTCTACTACACTGATCTCATCAGCTTTTATAGCCCTACTCAACTGTGCGGAGGTGGGACGACGAAATCGAATTCTAACGAATTACCGATTTCTGTCTCACTCTCTTTTCTTTCTATTTTAACTGTTCTCTCCGTTCTGAAAATATGGTAGAATAATAGAGATAGAAAGATAGGTGACCATGGATTACTTTAAACGACACAAATTTGATTGGTCCAAATTCCGTTTGGGGATGAGAACCTTTAAAACAGGTATTGCCGTTTTTATTGTACTACTTATTTTTGGAATATTTGGCTGGCGCGGCCTTCAGATCGGGACCTTGACAGCTGTTTTTAGTTTGAGGGAAGACTTTGATAAGAGTGTCCACTTCGGGGCTTCGCGTGTCATGGGCAATAGTATCGGAGGCTTTTATGCTGTTTTGTTCTTCCTTTTAAAAACGCTCTTTCATGGGGCGTATTGGGTGACTCTGATTTTTGTCCCAATTGCGACCATGTTAACCATTATGACAAATGTCGCTATGAATAATAAAGCAGGAATTATCGGAGGAGTTTCGGCAATGCTGATTATTACCCTCTCGATTCCTAACGGAGAAACCTTCTTGTATGTTTTTGCCCGAATATTTGAGACCTTTATCGGCGTTTTTGTTGCGATTTTGGTCAATTCGGATGTCGATCGTATTCGAGATTTTCTCAAGAAGTACAAAAAACCTATGTAAGATTATGTAACATTTAATCTTGACATAGATTTTTTTTTCGATATAATAGAATAGAAAGAGGAATGGTATGAAGGAAAAGGAATTACGACGCTCGCTGGCAGTCTTTCCGATCGGAAGTGTTATGAAGTTAACCGACTTGACAGCTCGCCAGATTCGTTATTATGAAGATCAGGGATTGATTTCTCCTGATCGGACAGAAGGCAATCGCCGCATGTATTCGTTGGATGATATGGACCGCTTGCTTGAGATCAAAGATTATATCTCAGATGGCTTAAATATTGCGGATATCAAGAAGAGATATGCGGAAAAAGAGCAAGAGCAAACCAAGGAGGTCAGCCAAGAAGCCATTCGTAAGGCTCTTCATCGCGACATTCTTCAGCAAAGTCGCTTCACATCTTCCCCATCGCCATATGGTCAATTTCGTTGATCATTTCATAAGCTTGTAATCTATTTTAAGGAGACAAAAATGTCAATTACTGCTGCAGATATTCGCCGTGAAGTAAAAGAAAAAAATGTTACTTTTATTCGCTTGATGTTCTCTGATATTTTGGGAACCATGAAGAACGTCGAAATTCCAGCTACCGATGAGCAACTGGACAAGGTTCTTTCAAACAAAGCCATGTTTGATGGTTCTTCTATCGAAGGATTTGTCCGTATCAACGAATCAGATATGTATCTTTACCCAGATTTGGATACATGGACAGTCTTCCCTTGGGGAGATGAAAATGGTAGCGTAGCTGGCTTGATCTGTGATGTCTATACGACAGAAGGAGAACCATTTGCAGGAGACCCACGTGGCAACTTGAAACGTGCGCTTCGTCATATGGAAGAGCTTGGATTCAAATCCTTTAACCTTGGTCCAGAACCAGAATTCTTCCTCTTCAAGTTGGACGAAAATGGAGACCCAACTCTTGAAGTAAACGACAAAGGTGGCTACTTTGACTTGGCTCCAACGGACCTTGCAGATAACACTCGTCGTGAAATCGTAAATGTCTTGACCAAGATGGGCTTTGAAGTAGAAGCCAGTCACCACGAAGTAGCCGTTGGTCAGCATGAAATCGACTTTAAGTATGACGAAGTGCTCCGCGCTTGTGACAAGATCCAAATCTTTAAACTCGTTGTGAAAACCATTGCGCGTAAACACGGTTTGTATGCAACCTTTATGGCCAAACCAAAATTTGGAATTGCCGGATCAGGTATGCACTGTAATATGTCTCTCTTTGACCAAGATGGCAACAATGCCTTCTTTGATCCAGAAGATCCACGTGGAATGCAATTGTCAGAAACTGCTTATCACTTCTTGGGTGGTTTGATCAAGCATGCCTATAACTTTACAGCAGTGACAAACCCAACCGTCAACTCTTATAAACGTTTGGTTCCTGGATATGAAGCACCCGTTTACATCGCTTGGGCAGGCCGCAACCGTTCCCCATTGGTACGTGTACCAGCATCACGTGGTATGGGAACTCGTTTGGAATTGCGTTCAGTAGACCCAATGGCCAATCCTTATGTAGCCTTGGCAGTCTTGCTTGAAGTCGGCCTTCACGGTATTGAAAACAAAATCGAAGCACCTGCTCCGATTGAAGAAAATATCTATGTGATGACACCGGAAGAACGTAGAGCCGCTGGAATCACAGATCTTCCTTCAACTCTTCACAATGCCTTGAAAGCCTTGACTGAAGATGATGTGGTGAAAGCTGCCTTGGGTGAGCACATCTACACCAGCTTCCTTGAAGCCAAACGAATTGAATGGGCAAGCTACGCTACCTTCGTATCACAATGGGAAGTAGACAACTATCTAGATCTTTATTAAGAAACAAGAGCAAAGAGAGTGGGACAGAAATCGGTAATTCGTTAGAATTCGATTTCGTCGTCTCACCTCCGCACAGTTGAGTAGGGCTGTAAAAGCTGATGAAATCAGCGTAGTAAAGCCCACTCAACCACTGCGTCTTGCTCAACAATCCAAAAACAATTAAGAGGCTAGGACTTTTGTCTCAGCCTCTTCTTTGCTCTTCAAAATGCAACAATAAAACCAGTTGAAACAGTAGTCTCAACTGGTTGTTTTGTTAATTTTCGTCATCTGGTGTGAGAATCATTGGGATAATGATAGGTTCACGTTCCGTGCTCTCGTATAAGAATGGGCGAAGGGCATTGACAATCGCACCATTGACGGTTTGGATATTGGCATCTTTGTTCTTCAAGGCGATACGAATAGCATTGAAGAGAATGCGTTGGCTTTCACGAATCAGATCTCCTGATTCACGCATGTAGATAAAACCACGGCTCAAGATGTCTGGTCCAGCCAGGATCATCTTCGATTTGAAGTCAACAGTCGCAACAGCAAGAACGACACCGTCTTCGGAAAGGTCTCTCCGGTCACGAAGGACAGCAGCCCCGATTTCACCGATGCGATTTCCATCGACATAGATATCTTGAGCATTGAAGCTTCCTGCGATCCGAGCAGAGTTGGCTGTAAGAGCAAGGACATCACCATTACTCATGATGAAGATATTGTCTTTTTCCACTCCGCAATCACGCGCAAGTCCTGCGTGGATCTTCTGCATCCGGTATTCACCATGGACAGGCATGAAGTATTTTGGTTTGATCAAGCGGAGCATGAGTTTTTGTTCTTGTTGCCCCCCGTGTCCAGAAGTATGAATGTTGTTGATCTTCCCGTGAATGACATCGACACCCGCTTCGGAAATCGTATTGATCAATTTATTCACACTGGTTGTATTTCCAGGAATCGGACTAGAAGAGAAGATCACGGTATCTCCTGGTTGGAGTTGCACTTGGCGATGCGTTCCGTTGGCAATCCGAGAGAGGGCTGCCATTGGCTCTCCTTGGCTTCCTGTACACATGATCAGGATTTCATTGGCTGCATAGTCTTTGATCTCATTTGGCTCGATAATAGTTCCAGCAGGGACCTTGATGTAGCCAAGCTCGATTCCGTTGACGATGGCTTTTTCCATCGAGCGTCCAAAGACGACGATCTTACGACCGGTCTTAACAGCGGCCTCAGCTGCTTGTTGGAGACGGAAGATATTCGAAGCAAAGGAAGCAAAGATGATGCGCCCGTGAATGCCTTCGATGATCTTCATGATGGATTGGCCAACTACTTTTTCAGAGTTGGTAAAGGTTGGGACTTCTGCGTTGGTTGAGTCTGAGAGCAGGCAGAGAACGCCTTCTTCCCCAAGGGCCGCCATCCGATGGAGGTCAGCCGGTTCCCCAACAGGTGTGAAGTCGAATTTGAAGTCTCCGGTACAAACAATCTTTCCTTGAGGGGTGTGAATCACAATCCCTAAAGGTTCTGGAATCGAGTGAGTCGTACGGAAGAAGGTTGCTTTAAGATTTTTAAATTGAAGCTCAGTGTTTTGGTTGATTTCGTAGAGTTTGGCATCACGAAGAAGACCGTGCTCTTCTAATTTTCCACGGATCAAGGCAAGCGCCAAAGGTCCAGCGTAGATAGGGACATTGGCTTGCTTCAAAAGGAAAGGAATCCCACCGATGTGGTCTTCGTGTCCGTGGGTAATGAGGACCGCTTTGACGCGATCGATATTGTCAACGATATAAGAGTAATCCGGGATTACATAGTCGATCCCAAGGAGGTCATCTTCTGGAAATTTGATCCCGGCATCGACAATGATGATTTCATCTTGGTATTCGATCCCGTAGGTATTTTTCCCGATCTCTCCAAGTCCACCAATGGCAAATACACCAACTTCTTCAGGTTTTAAGGTATAAGCCATGGATTAGTACTCCGTTAGTTCAAAAGCACCTGACTCTTTCTCGTAAGCAAGGTGTTGCTCAGAAAGTGGTGTGATAAATTCAATGTTGAAATCTGTGTTTGCTTCAACCAATTGACGAGCTTGGATGCGTCCTTCGCGTTCATTCGGTGCATCAATATCGAGATAAAGTGCATGCGTGGTTTCACGACGAGGGTTGCGGTCTTTTGTTTCCTGATAAAAAACTTTGTAAATCATGAAGTAATTTTCCTTTCATTATTTCGGTCTATTTGTTAGCTGCGAAGGAGTGCAATCACTAGAGTTTCCTACTCGCAACTAGTGGACCTGATTCGATACAATTAATTATCATTATATCATAAATTCGCCCGTAAGTAAAAGATAGACTGGAAAAGTCAGAGAGGCAAAGACCTATAATAGAGAAGCTTTTGAGCGGTTTTGCATATGAAAATCCTGCGCTCTAGAGGAGAGTTTCGCTGGGATTTAAAGGGAATTTGTAGTATAATATAATCCAGTTCAAGAGGAGTAGGAAATGAAATTATTAGCATTTGATACCTCGAGTAAGGCTCTTTCTGTAGCGATTTTAGAAGATGAGACTCTACTTGCAGAAACAACATTAACCATTAAAAAAAATCATAGTATTACCTTGATGCCGGTCATCGATTTTTTGATGCAACAAATCGACTTGACACCCAAGGACTTGGATCGCATCGTGGTGGCAGAAGGTCCTGGGAGTTACACTGGACTGCGCATTGCGGTCACAACGGCAAAGACCTTGGCTCATACCTTAGGAATTGAATTGGTCGGGGTTTCAAGTCTCTTAGCCCTAGTGCCAGATGGTCTAGAAGGTTTAGTAGTGCCTGTCATGGATGCCCGTCGAAACAACGTTTATGCAGGTTTTTACCAAGATGATCAGCTGGTCGCACCAGAAGGGCATTTTCCATTTGAGGAAGTCCTAGAGCGTGCAGCGACAAGTGAGCAGGTCACCTTTGTCGGAGAAGTCACTGCCTTTAAGGAGCAGATCGCCTCTAGCCTGCCAAGGGCTACTTACTTTGAAACGTTGCCAGATGCAGTGAAAATCGGACGTCTCGGTCTCAAACAAGCGCCTGTTAGCCTCCATGATTTTGTCCCTCATTATCTCAAACGGGTCGAAGCAGAGGAAAATTGGCTCAAAGACCATACGGAATCATCGACCTCCTACATCAAGCGTCTATGATGAAAGGAATAATCAGGAAAGGGAGCGTCCAGGATACGGCCGCCATTCTCGCTGTGATGGAAGATGTCTATGAAGCTAGTCCCTGGAAGTTGGAGCAGATTGAAGCTGATTTAGAGCAGGAATCGACCTCCTATTTCCTAGCTGTGGATGAAGAACAAGTCCTTGGCTTTGTTGCTATTCAAGAGACTCTCTATGAAGCAGAGGTCTTACAGATTGCGGTCAAGCGCGCCTTTCAAGGCCAAGGCTTAGCTCAGCAGTTACTTGCGCAGTTGCCGGACCAAAAAGAGATTTTCTTAGAAGTGCGCGTGTCCAATCAACCGGCCCAAGGTCTATACAAAAAAATGCATTTTGAAGAAATTGCACGGAGGAAAAACTACTATCACGATCCCATAGAGGATGCTGTGATCATGAAGAGGAACCCAAATGAAAGATAGATATATTTTGGCTTTTGAGACATCTTGCGATGAGACCAGCGTGGCTGTCTTGAAAAATGACGACCAACTCTTGTCCAATGTCATTGCCAGTCAAATCGAAAGTCACAAGCGTTTTGGTGGGGTGGTGCCTGAGGTAGCCTCTCGTCACCATGTGGAAGTCATCACCGCTTGTATTGAAGAAGCCCTGGAAGAAGCCGGTATTACAGAAGCCGATGTCACAGCTGTGGCTGTTACCTACGGTCCAGGCCTGGTTGGAGCTCTTTTAGTCGGCCTAGCTGCAGCCAAGGCCTTTGCCTGGGCGCATGGACTTCCTTTGATTCCTGTCAATCATATGGCAGGGCACTTGATGGCCGCTCAAAGCGTCGAGCCCTTAGAATTTCCACTTTTGGCCTTGCTGGTGAGTGGAGGACATACAGAACTAGTCTACGTCAGTGAAGCGGGTGATTATAAGATCGTCGGAGAGACCCGTGATGATGCTGTCGGAGAAGCTTATGACAAGGTCGGGCGCGTCATGGGCTTGACCTATCCAGCAGGACGTGAGATTGATCAGCTGGCCCACCAAGGGGCTGATATCTACGATTTCCCTCGGGCCATGATCAAGGAAGACAATCTGGAATTTTCTTTTTCAGGGCTCAAGTCGGCCTTTATCAATATGCACCATAATGCCGAGCAAAAAGGAGAAAGCCTCTCCAATGCAGACTTGTCAGCGAGTTTTCAGGCAGCCGTCTTAGACATTCTCATGGCCAAGATCAAGAAGGCTTTGGAGAAATATCCGGTCAAAACTCTAGTCGTCGCTGGTGGGGTTGCAGCCAACCAAGGTCTCCGTGAACGCCTGGCTTCTGACATCACCGATGTCAAGGTCATCATTCCGCCTCTGCGCCTCTGCGGGGACAATGCAGGGATGATCGCCTATGCCAGTGTCAGCGAATGGAACAAAGAAAACTTCGCAGGCTGGGATCTTAATGCCAAACCAAGCCTAGCCTTTGAAGGAATTGAATAAGAAAAAGGAGCCAATTGGATGTGCAAGGTCCAATGGCTTTTTTGCTGGGATCTCACCAACTAGTAGCGGATTTGCGAAGGGATTATAAAGCTTTCTCTCTCATTGGTCCTTTTTCAACCTTTTTTCTTGTGTTATAATAGAGGTCAATGATTCAGAAAGGAGTGAGAGAGTGGAAAAAGATTTTTGGCAGGGGGTGAAGGACGCGCTACCGACGGCTTTGGGCTATATCAGTATTGGCCTGGCTTGTGGTGTGGTGGCATCTCCCTATCTTTCTCCTTTAGAGATGGCCTTGATGAGTGTCTTGGTCTATGCTGGGGCGGCTCAGTTTGCGATGATCTCTCTGATTGCGGCTCATTCTTCGATCTTGAATATGGCCTTGACGGTGTGTTTGATCAATCTCCGTAATATGTTGATGAGCCTACATACGTCGTCTGACTTTAAGGATGCTAGTCTCGCTCATACCATCGGGATTGGAAGCCTCCTGACCGATGAGAGTTATGGGGTCTATTTGAGTGAGAAGCTAAAGACGGACACCATTACAGTTCCGTGGATGCATGGGAACAATCTAGTAGGCTACGTGGCCTGGATCGGTGCTACTGTCCTTGGAACGGCTCTAGGATCTCTCCTACCTGATCCAAAGGCTTTTGGGCTTGATTTTGCCTTAGTGGCTATGTTTATTGGGATTTTTGCAGCCCAGTTTCAAGGGATGCAACTGACAGAAAAGACCAAGACCATGCTCATGGTGCTGTTAGCAGTAGCAGTGAGTTTCTTTCTCTTACTCTTTTTTGTTTCGCAACCGCTAGCTGTGCTAGCTGCGACCTTGATCGGCTGTTTTGTGGGGGTGGTCTGTGATGCGTGTGAATAGTTATATCTTCATGGCCATTCTGGCCTCAGCCCTCGTTACCTGGATTCCTCGGATCTTGCCCTTCCTCTTAGTCAAATACAAGGGACTGCCGGCTCCTGTGACCCGCTTTCTCAAATACCTGCCCATTTCCATTATCTTTGCCTTGGTTTTATCAAGCTTAGTAGATGGAAAAATTGGAAGTCTCCCGCAGCTCCACTGGTTGGACCTAGTAGTGACCATTCCCAGTCTCTTTGTAGCCTTTCGTTACAAAAACCTTATGGGAACCGTTTTGTTTGGGATTGTCTTGATCGCCCTATTACGATTGGCATTTTAAATGGAAAAATATGTTACAGAAAAATTACAATTATTACAAAAATACTTGATTTTTGTAATAATTGAGGTATAATGGGAGTCAGAAAGATAAAGAGGTAATCGTATGAAAAAATCAATCTTCCGTTGGAGTGCCGCTGTTCTGGTGGCTGCTTCACTTGGTCTAGCTCTCGGTGGTTGTGGTGCAAAGGATAAAAAGACAGCTACCTCATCCGCAAAAGCATCTACCAGCAAGGTAGAGAAAAAAGCCAAAAGTAATAGCAAAAAGAGTGCAGCATCTTCCTCTCAGGCAAACGATACAGCTAGCTCTTCGACTCAAGCCAGTAGCGCGACAGCTTCAAAAGACTCTGGTAAGACAGAGAATGCGTCTACTACGACGCAAGCTCCTGTCCCTGCAGAATTGGTGGGAACTTGGGTAGGATCTAGTCCACAAGCGGATGCGATCAAGATGACCGTCGATGCCAATGGAGATGTGACAACAGTGGTTAGCTTCAAAAATGATAGCGAACCAACTCGGACAGCGACCTATACGGCTAGAGCTGTCAAAGCAACTGGAAATATCTACTATTGGGAGTCAGAAGGATTGGATGGAGCTGATGCCTTGCTTCCTGGGATCACAGGGTTAGGTGGAGCTAACTTCCGACTGGAGCCAGGTTTTGTCTTAGAAGAAGGACATTATACCCCGATTGTTTTCACAGCGCCTGTCAATACAGAATTTGACTACACCAAATACAATGATTTCCGTTTTTCATTAACCAAAGAACAATAAAAAGACGAACTCGATGGAAAATCGAGTTCGTTTTTTTTGATAGATTAACGAAGATAGATAACTTTGAACAATAATACAGCTAAGATAGCAGCAAGAATTGGGGCTACAACTGGTACCCAAGCATACCACCATTTAGAATCCCCTTTGTGTTCTCCTAATACAGATTTTGGAAGGAAGGCATGGACCAAACGAGGACCAAAGTCACGAGCAGGGTTCAAACCAGGTCCAGTAGGACCTCCAAGTGACGTAACAAGAGCCATAACAAGGAAACCAAGAGCCAAGTGAGCAATTCCTAAACCTGAAGCGTGTGCTTGTGATAAAGCCAATTTTGCTGCTGATGTGGTAGCATCAAAGACGCCTCCTTGTTCAGCAGCAGCTTTTTGAGCAAGACCTGCAACCTCTGCACCAAAGAAATGTTTCGTCAAGCCGAGGGCACCAAAGAAAAGGACGAATGATCCAGCAAACTCGTTGATGAAGCCATTAATGGTAGCGGCTTTGCGTGATTCAGGAGTTCCTTTATCCAAACTAGAAATCGTTGAGAATGTTCCTAAGATGTTGTTAGGATTTTCAGTTTGGATGTAGTATGGACGGTGAGTCGCAACGACAACCAATTGTCCAAACATAGCTCCAAGAAGTTGAGCAACGATGTATGGTAAAACATTTGCCCATGGGAAGAGTCCGCTAACTGCAAGTCCAAGAGTGAAGGCTGGGTTAATGTGGTTTCCTGAAACATTACCAAACATTAAGGCTGGAATCATTACTCCCATCCCATATCCGATCGCAATGACAAGCCAACCGCTTTGATGACCTTTTGTTCCTTTTAATTCGACGTTTGCAACTGCACCATTTCCGAGGATAAGCAGCAAAGCCGTTCCAATAAACTCTGAAAAGAGTTTAACACTAAAATCAAAATCCATGATTCTAATAATCTCCTTTATAAATTTTATACCAATCCATTCTATCAAGTAAATACTAACTTGTAAAGAATTTTTAAAAATTTTATTTCAATAGATGAAGAATAAAGTTAGTGAATTTCTATCAGTAATGAGGGCTCCCTGCTACCCAACCGGTGCAGAGGGCGGATGTAATATTAAAACCGCCTGTATGGGCATTGATATCGAGGACTTCTCCTGCAAAGTGGAGTCCAGGAACGAGCTTACTTTCTAGGGTTTTAGGATTGATTTCTTTGAGGCTGACACCACCCTTGGTCACAAAGGATTTGGCTAGAGACATCTTCCCAGTGACGGGGATGGGCAGCTCTTTGATCTTTTGAATGAGCTCTTCTGTCTGAGGAGGAGTGAGTTGCTTGGCTTTTTCAGGGAATCCTTGCGCCAAGAAATCAGCTAACCGTTCAGGAAGCAGAACTTTGAGACTATTTTTAATCGCCTTTTCTCGATGCTCTTCTAGAAAGTCTTTTAACTCTTGAGAAGAAGTGGTCGGAAGGAGGTCCAGAGATAAGATTTCACCGCCTTTAACAAAGCTGGACATCCGAAGGGCTGCAGGGCCAGAAAGTCCAAAATGGGTAAAGAGCAGGTCGTGTGTGATGATGTGTTTGCCGTAGCTGAGGGTCACATCTGTCAGAGAGATCCCTTGGAGGGCCTTGTGTGGAAAATCTGTCAAAAGAGGACTTTCTGCCGCTTCGAGATCTGTGATGGTGTGTTTAAAGTGGCGGGCAATTTCGTGTCCGTAGCCAGTAGAGCCGGTAGAGGGGTAGGATTTGCCTCCAGTCGTAACGATCAGCTTATCGGCTGTCCAAGTGTTTTCAGATGATTTGACGATGAAGATGTCTTCTGGCTTGGTGACAGAGACCACTTCACAGTTGGTGGCAATGCTAGCACCAAGCTCAAGGATTTTATTTTCTAAGGCTTGAATAATGGTGCGAGATTGATCACTAGCAGGAAAGACCCGGCCATGGTCTTCGACTTTTAGCTTGACGCCATTATCGGTGAAAAATTGGATGATATCATGATTATCAAATTGGGAAAACACACTGTAAAGGAAGCGCCCATTTCCAGGGATACCGGCCATCAAATCGTCTAAGGTTCCGTTGTTCGTGACATTACAGCGACCTCCTCCGGTACCAGCAAGTTTCTTACCGAGCCTTTTATTTTTTTCGATCAGTAGTGTAGGTTGGCCATAAGAGGCGCTGGCAATGGTCGCCATCATACCTGCTGGGCCACCACCGATGACAATGGTGTGAAAATGAGTCATGTAGATCCTTTCATGTTAACTTAACCGTTTTTGGTTTCATTGTATCATAAAATGGATGTCATGAATCAAAATAGTAGCTTCAATTTTTGGTAATTTGTTTTATTTTTTTAGAAAAAAGCTTGCAAATTTTCCGAAAAGGAGTAAACTGATAGGGATAAATGGATGTTTACTTCTAAGTAAGCAGAAGCGAGGATACGAATCCTTATTGGAAATGATCCAAAAAAAGGGAGATGAAGATGAAATTATATGTACAACTGACGATTATATTCACGATTTCATTAATTGGTGAAATCATTTCGGATGGGTTGCACTTACCAATTCCTGGAAGTATGATCGGGCTGTTGATCCTATTTTTATTATTGCAGTTTAAGTTACTACGCATGCGCCACGTCAATATGGTAGGAAATTTTTTATTAGCAAACATGACGATTTTATTTCTTCCCCCTGCTGTCGGTATCATGGATAAATTTCATGTGATTGCTCCTTATCTATTTCCGATCATGTTGATTCTAGTTGGAGCCTTGGTTATCAATGTGGCTTTAATTGCAATTGTGGTTAGTTTTATAAAAAATCGTTTTGAAGGTGATTATCCAGAAGGGGGACGCAAGCATGGCTAATTTTGCGAGTAATCCTTTATTTGGGATTGTCTTATCTATTTGGGCTTATTTGATTGGAATGTTAATTTTCCGCAGGTATCCTCATCCAATAACAACGCCACTTTTAGTGGCTACAGTTATCGTTATCTTATTCTTAATGATTACAGGAATTTCTTATAAAGATTACTATGTCGGTGGTTCCCTGTTAAATCAGTTGATTGGACCATCGACAGTCGCCTTGGGGATTCCTCTCTATAAGAGTTTCCATTTGATGAAGCATCATGCACGGAGTATTCTGATCGGCTCGACAGTGGCAGTTATTGTGAATACGATTTTTACAGCATTGATCGCGAAAGCATTTGGAATGAAGTACTTTCTAGCCATTTCGCTCTTTCCAAAATCAGTTACGACTGCAATGGCAGTTGGGATTACTGAAAAAATGCAAGGAATTACGACCATCACTCTTGTGGTAGTTGTAGCAACTGGATTATTAACAAGTGTCTTGGGCCCAACGATATTGAAACTGTTAAAAATAAAAGATCCAGTGGCTATTGGTTTAGCCCTTGGCGGAACAGGACATGCAGTAGGAACAGGGACAGCGTTTAAGTATGGTCATGTGGCCGGTGCTATGGCAGGATTGGCAATTGGGATCACAGGAATTTTGTATGTATTCATTAGTCCAATTGTGGCTTCGATGATTTTATCCTAAAACAATTTATTATTTTTCTGAGAGAGGCTCAAAAAGGCTCTCTTTCATTTTGTAGTGAAAGCTTAAAAATCCATCCGGAGTGAAAGAAGCTTTTCATGATTACTATCCAAAGCTTTTCCAAGCGTCTAAAAAATGGTATAATGAACTGTAAATTTCAGAAGTTGGAAGGAATGTAATTACTATGATGAATATGCAAAATATGATGAAGCAAGCTCAAAAATTGCAAAAGCAAATGGAGCAAAGTCAAGCAGAATTAGCTGCAACTCAATTTGTAGGGAAATCTGCTCAGGATTTGGTTGTCGCGACTCTTACAGGTGATAAGAAGGTTATTTCCATCGATTTTAACGCTGCAGTGGTCGACCCAGAAGATACAGAAACGCTTTCTGATATGACGGTGCAAGCCATCAATGCTGCCATTGAAGAAATTGATGCGGCAACCAAGAAAAAACTCGGTGCTTTCGCAGGGAAATTACCATTTTAAGCAAAAAAAGTTTCATCAACTCAAAAGAGGCTGGGACAAAAGTCCTAGCCTCTTCTTGTTTTTGGATTGTCGAGCAAGACGCAGTGGTTGAGTGGGCTCTACTACGCTGATTTCATCAGCTTTTACAGCCCTACTCAACTGTGCGGAGGTGGGACGACGAAATCGGATTCTAACGAATTACCGATTTCTGTCCCACTCTCTCTTTTTATTCATCAAAAAATCCGGATAAGTCCAAGCCTCCAAAGGGATTGGTGGAGAAGTTCTCTTGCTCTTCAAGGAGGGTACGGCCTTGATCAAATTCGAGGAATTGTTGGTAGACAAGAGCTGTCATGCGGGCGTCTTCTAAGCTATCGTGTGATTTTCCTGCAACTCCCAAAAATTCTGCAACGGTGTGGAGTTGGAGATTTTTAATACCATGAAGGTCAGATGGACGACGTTCGAAGGCTTGGTCAAAGACATCGACAGCGTACTGGTCTTCTAAATCCAAGCCATTTTCAAGTAGGATGGGAAGGTCGCTCTTTTTGGCATTGTATCCGATCAAGGGGCGGTCTCCAATGAAGGCCTTGAATTCGCCGAGGACCTGCTCGAGTTGTGGGGCATTTTGGATCTTGTCCTGGGTAATGCCAGTCAGGCCGTTAATAAAGCTTTTTAGAGGCTTATCGGTGTAGACGTAGGAGTCATAGTGGTCGACTTCTTTACCGTCCGTAAAACGCACGGCAGATACCTGGATGATCTGATAGGCACCTTCGTATTGGTTAAATTCGAGATCGAAGGCGATATAATCTTCTAATGTTTTCATGGGAAATCTCCTGTGGTAGAAAAGAAAAGGGACTGGTAGGATCCAGCCCCGGATTATCGACGGAAAACGCGTGCCCAGAAACCTTTGCTTTCTTGCTCTTGAACTTTTTCATTGGCTTGTTCGAGTTCAAGTTTCAAGGTATCGCGGTCGTTCATTGCTTGTAAAGTCAATTGTTGTTGTTGGTCCAATTGCTTGTCTTTTTCAGCAATTTGAACGTCTTTCACGCGCAACTGTTCATCTTTCTTAGCGAGTTGCTCGTCTTTGGCTTTGAGTTGCTCGTAGAGACGGACGATTTCAGAATTTTTTTCATCCACCAGAATTTCCATCAATTCGCGTTGCTTCACATCATCGCTGACTGGCTCATCTTCAAAAATAGTTTTTTTGTAGATTTCTTCGAGCTTGATCAAGCCACTACGGGTTACAACGGTAACCCCTTTTTCGTTTTTTTGTGTATCTTCTGGAGCCAGCGCCTTGACACGGTTATTGACCGCCTGGCGGCTGACTCCTAAAATTTCAGCAATTTCGCTGACAGTTTTTTCAATCGCCATAACTTCCTCTAATATCTTTTTCTATGAAATACTCTATTTGATAGTAACATAAGTAGGCTAAGCTGTCAAATGAAGCAAAGAAAGGCTAAGCCTTGATACCACGATTAGTGGGCCTCTGTCATTTCAGGAAGATGGAGGCTTGATTGTGCTAAGTCGATGGTGAGTTGGTAATCGGTTTGATCACGCACAGTGATTTCAAAGTCCGTCGTGTAAAGGACCAGGCGAAGGGTTGCGCCTTTTTCGAGCTTGTAGATGGTTGGTTGGAGTTCAAAGTCAAATTCCATCCACTCGCCTGGCGTTACGGCCTCAACTTCTAAGAGGTCATGCCGGTTTTGGAGGTTGAGATAACCTTTCGAAATCATTCGTTGGCCCGCTTCCTTGAATGGCAACTCGGTCAAGTTGTCTAGCATATGGTAGCGACCGTTATCCAGCGTACGGACCGATAAGACTGCAGGATAGGGTTGGAGGTATTTCTTGCTTCCAAGCTCTAAGAGTTGGGCTGAGAGAAGGCCTTTATTGGTGCTGGAGTGCAGTCGTAGGTGAAGGCGAGCTTTTCCGTTGAGGTGCAGGTCTTCTTCGATTGGAAGATCGATGGTCACCTGTTGTGCCTTGTCTTGGTAGAGATCGCTTAAGAAGGTCGGATAAGCCTTACCATAGCGCTCGTAATCTTCCGTTGCATAGCGGTTTTGGATGACTTTTTCACCATCTCCGAGTAGGAAGGTCCGTAGACTTGTTTGATTGCCAAAATCATCCAAGGAAGTCCAACTTTGTTCTCCTGTATTGTCCTGCCAAATGACAGTTGGCAACTCATAGCTTGAATCGTAGCCCAGCAATTTTTTAGAGAGAAGGGCATTCATGCTCTCACGGAAGTCAATGGATTGCCAGTTGTTGAGGTAGACATGGGCACCATTGTGGTAGAAGAGGTGTTTCTTAATGCTTGCTGGAAGGGCTTGGAACATGTTAAAGACGTGAAGCGGTTTGACGTTCCAGTCTTGGGAACCATGGGTAAAGACCACCTCTGCTTGGACTCGATCAGCATGTAGGAGATAATTGCGATCGTGCCAGAATTGATTGTAGTCTCCAGAAGCTCGGTCCAGCTCTTTTTTGACGCGATCAAGATCGGCTTGGTGGGCCGCATTGTGGTGTAAATAATCCCCACCCAGAAGGTTGCGCGAGTAGGTTAATTCGGCAAGGGAATCAAAATCTTCACCTGGATAGCCACCAGGACTTGTCACGAGGCCGTTTTCGCGGTAGTAGTTGTACCAAGAAGAGATCCCAGCCTCTGCAATGATGACTTCAAGACCGTCCACACCTGTGGTCGCAAGGCCGTTAGACATGGTTCCAAGGTAAGAGATCCCGGTGGTTGCGACCTTTCCATTAGACCAATCAGCTTTGACTTGGCGTTTGCGTGTGTGATCTGTAAAGGCCCGGCAACGGCCATTGAGCCAGTCGATAACGTTCTTGTAGGCTTCGATTTGTTGGTAATTTCCATTGGTCATCAAGCCTTGCGAATCTTTTGTCCCCACTCCAGATACGTAGAGATTAGCGTAGCCGCGTGGAAGGAGGTAGTCGTTGAGGGTATAGCTGGAATTGATATGGGTGAGAGTTTCTTCAGCTTCATCGACTAGCTCAGCTGAACCGACAGGATCCACCAATTCTAATTGAGGTACTTCTACTTGAATGGTATGAGGTTCTTTGACCTCGAGGTCGACATTCATATTGTAGAGGGCCTTGTCGCTGGCCTTATCGTTGGTCCCTTGGTGATAAGGACTTGCGGTCATAACAGCTGGAATCTTGCCTTCATAGCGAGGACGGATAATGCTGACCTTGACCAAGTCTGGCAGACCATCTTTGTCGGTATCGACCCGACTTTCCACATAGACGACCTCGCGGATGGCATCATGGCTCGTAAAGGTTGCGAGGCTCTTGCCGTTAAAATAGTGATACTGGTTATCTTCAGGAATCAAGCCATCGCTGACCAACTGATCGATGAGTAAATTTCCTTTTACTGTTCGAGTATTGAGAAGGTGATAGAGGTTTTCTACCAAGTTTCCATACTCAATCGGAAATTGGACTTCTTTCAAGAAGCTATCCGTATCTTCAAAATCAATAAAATAGCGGAAACCGAGTAATTGGAGGGCTACTGTGTAAAAAATGTTCGGAGACCATTCGCAGTCAGATTGGATATACGTTAAAAAGTCTGTTTTAGAATCCACCACTAGGTTAGAGAGGGGATAATCTGTATCTTTATAGGTGAAGTAAACCTTGCGGACAAACCATTCAAACAGTTCTTTTTCTGGGAGGTGGGTGGGAAGGTCAAACCCAATTTCTTTTAGTTCCTTAAGAATGTCTTTTTGGTCAACAGATAGATAGCTATATTGATTGTATTTCATAGACTGCTCCTTTTATCAGTTTCTTTTTTCTTTACTTCTTATATTATACTTGATAAAATAGTATTTGTCTAAAGACCTTTCGTCTATAAGGAGAAGGAATATTGAAAAAAATATCTTTTGAACAAGTTGCAAGAAGACGGACCTTATTGTTTGGGGTTCTTGCCGTCATTTTTGGGATTCTCATTTTTCGAAACGGCGTTGGTTTCACCAAATTTTCCTTGGATCTATTAGCCATTTACTTTTTAGTTGATGGACTAGGAAGCTTTCTTCTTCGCTTTTTGTTACGTAGCAAGTCTATTTCCTATAGCCACTCTATTTGGTTTATTTTTCTTTCACTTGCGTTGATCTGGTTGAATCGACTGAGTAGTCTGCCCGTAAACTTAGTTGTGATTTGTTTAGGGGCATATCAGTTGGGGAGTGCCATTGTCTATGGGATCACATTTTGGCTTTATAAGGCCAATCGGGTAAAAGGAGGCTGGCTCTATTTATGGGATGCGCTTTTAAACGGTGGGCTTGGTCTAGCAACTGTCTTGGAACCTGGTTCAGATGGGCACTTCCAATTTATCCTCTTGGGGGCTTATCTGGTCTTGTTGGGGATTTCTAATATTCGAGATGGTATTTTATTTGACAAAGACCAACAAGGCCAAGAGTTAAAACGTCGCTTTCGTATTAGCCTACCGGTTATCTTTGCAGCCTTTATCCCTGCTAAGGAGTTAAAACGGTTTAACCAGTTTCTTCAAAAAGGGAGCTCGGCGGGACACACAGGCCCTTATCGATTGGTGAAAAAAGAAGAAGAGGCAAGGGAATTAGAAATTTTGGTTCATACTTCTGACAGCAACTTATTTGGAGCGATTGGGCATGTAGATATTTGTTATCAGGGGAAGGTCATTTCTTACGGAAGTTACGATCCCTTTTCAGAGCGTCTATTTGGGACGATTGGGGATGGCGTACTGTTTAAAGTGGATAAGGAACCATACATCGAACTATGTAAAAAAGAGAGTCAAAAGACGCTGTTTGGCTACAGCCTATCCCTTACCGAAGAAGAGAATCAGGCAGTAGAGAAGCGTCTAGCTGAAATTGATCAGTTGTTAGAACCTTGGGATCCACCTAGGAGGTTACTGGAAGACGGTCAGCCGACCTACGCTTACAAATTGAAATATGATTTAGGGGCTGAGCTATATAAATTTACTTCTTCGCGTTTTAAATCTTACTTTGTTCTGTCTACTAATTGCTGCCTGTTAGCAGATTCCATTGTGGGACAGGCAGGAACGGCTGTATTAGATGTGCGTGGAGTGATTGCACCAGGGACCTATCAGGATTACTTAGAATACGAATTTGAAGCTCCAAACGGGCGGGTCCATACACGAACAGTATACTAAAAAAAGAAAGACAGATTTTTATTTTTGAAAAATCTGTCTTTTTTGCACAAGATTTCTTGTAAAAAGCCAGAAAATCTTTTACAATAAAAAGTGCTTGGAGGAAAGTATGACAGCAAATCAGATCGTAAGAGTGATCCCAGTCTTGAAAGTGAATAACCGAAATGTCAATCAACGCTTTTATGAAGAGACATTGGGAATGAAAGTATTAGTGGAAGAAGGAGCTCTCCTATCTTTAGGGGATGCCTCAAAAGTAGAAAAAATCGTCTTAGAAGAGTCACCGAGTATGCGTTCGCGTAAGGTCGAAGGTCCAAAGAAATTGGGTCGCATTGTGGTGAAAGTGGCACAAGCTCAAGAAATTGATTATTTGTTGGCCCGCCAGCCAGAAACAAGCGCCCTTTACCAAGGAGCTAATGGTCGCGCCTTTGAAGTTGTGTCTCCTCAAGGAGATACCATTTTCGTGCATGCTGAAGAAAATCTTGAAAGCCTAGAACCTTTGGAGAAAGCGCCTCTTGTTGACGTGCCAGAAGATTTCAAAGGTTTGACGAGCTTTGATGTGGACTTTCTTGAGGTTAATGTGGCCGATTTTGCTGAGTCTGAGAAGTTCTATAGCAACTTGCCAGCTTTGGCCCACTTTATCCATTTACAGGAAGCCCGAGGAGAAGATCTCCAAGTTGAGAACAAAGTCACTTGGGATTTGGGCATGATCAAGGTCGAATTGGCTCCTTTTGATGTGGAAGTTCTGAAAGAAAGCTTGGGAGAAGCTGTCGATTTTGTGCACCGTAAGGGAACTTTCTTGATTTCCAAGGATCCAAGTCAGATCGAACTCTGGTTTGAAGCCAATCAAGATCAGGTCCATATTTCTTATGAAGAATAAGAATGGAGTGATGAGCGTGAATACAATCATCGAAAAAATTACCGAACAAATCCAAGAAGGCATCTATCCAGGTGCCTCTCTTGCGCTTTACCGCGATGGTCAGTGGAGTGAGCACTATCTAGGACTTGCGGACCCTGAAAAAGGAGAGCCAGTAGTGGCTGACCTGGTCTATGATTTGGCCAGTGTCAGCAAGGTCGTCGGAGTCGCTACCATCTGTGCCTTTCTGTATGCGAAAGGGGAGCTTCCGCTCGATCGCCCCTTTAGAGAGCTTTACCCACGTTTTGCTCATGAGAAGACGACCATTCGGGAACTCTTGACCCATACTTCTGGGCTCGATCCTTTTATCCCCAACCGGGATCAATTGGATGCGAGACAGTTGAAAACAGCCCTTGAAAATTTGCAGTTAAAAAAAGACAAGAGTTTTCATTATACCGACGTCAATTTTCTTCTGCTGGGCTTTTGGTTAGAAGACAGGTTTCACCAGCCCTTGGATCGTTTATTTGAAGAGCTGATTTTTACACCTTGGAAGATGACGGAGACACGGTTTGGACCGGTCGAAAAGGCGGTGCCAACGGTTCGTGGAGTGGCTTCTGGAAGTGTCCATGATCCAAAAGCGAGAGTATTGGGCTGTCATGCGGGAAGTGCTGGACTTTTTTCAACTGTTCCAGATCTAGAGCGCTTCTTAGAGCACTATCTGAAGGATGATTTTGCGCGTGACTTGTCTCAGAATTTTGCGCGTGAAGAGGGCAAGACCCGCGCTATCGGATGGAATCTAGAGGGGGACTGGTTGGATCATACGGGCTATACAGGAACCTTCATCATGTACAATCGAAAGAGGCAGGAAGCTGTGATCTTTTTGTCCAACCGGACCTATGAGAAGGACGAACGGGCCCAATGGATCCTGGACCGTAACTCCTTGATGGACCTGATCAAACAAGAATGTGAAAAATAGAAATGGAAGGCTAGGATGATGGATCCTGGCCTTTTTGCTATCTGTCAGATAGAACTCAACTCCGTCTTAGGTTGGATTTCCTTCAAAAGCATCGCTTTTTTGTCTGATTTATATTAAAATAGTAATGACCTTAATAGAGCGAGATGAATATGAACAAAGAGATAGGCGTCGGAAGGGCGCATAGTAAAATTATCTTAATTGGAGAGCATGCGGTGGTCTATGGTTATCCGGCTATTGCTTTGCCACTCCATCATATCGAAGTGATCTGCCAGATCGTCCCGGCAGACAGTCCATGGATTTTGTTTGAAGATGACACCTTGTCCATGGCGGTTTTTGCGTCTCTTGAGCACCTCGGGATTCGCGAGGCCCGGATTCGCTGTCGCATTCAGTCCATGGTACCGGAAAAACGGGGGATGGGATCGTCTGCGGCGGTGAGTATCGCAGCCATTCGTGCAGTCTTTGACTATTATCAAGAGAAGCTGGATGATGAGACCTTAGAAATCCTGGTCAATCGAGCAGAAACCATTGCCCATATGAATCCAAGTGGGCTCGATGCCAAGACTTGTTTGAGTGATCAAGCCATTAAATTCATCCGGAATGTCGGCTTTTACCCGCTGGAGCTGGGGATAAAAGCGAGCTTGGTGATTGCGGATACGGGGATTCACGGCAATACCCGTGAGGCGATTCAAAAGGTGGAAGCCAAGGGGCAGGAAGTTTTGCCCCATTTCCATGAGATTGGTCAGTTGACTCAGCAGGTGGAAGAGGCTCTGAAAATGAATGATCTAACGAACCTAGGACAGGCTTTGACTACTTGCCATGAGCACTTGAGAGCCGTGGGTGTCAGCTGTGTTGAAGCAGACCACCTGGTTGCCGTTGCCCTTGAGAATGGGGCCTTAGGCGCTAAAATGAGCGGAGGCGGTCTTGGTGGCTGTGTGATTGCCCTCGTCAAGGATTCTCGTGAAGCAGCAACCATTGCTCATGCATTAGAAAAAGAAGGAGCGCACCATACATGGATCGAAAACCTGTAAAGGCTAAGTCCTATGCCAATATCGCGATTATCAAATACTGGGGAAAAGAAGATGCCAAACAGATGGTCCCTTCGACCAGTTCGATTTCGTTGACCTTAGAAAATATGTATACAGAGACCAGTCTCTCTCCCTTGCCAGCAAATGCGACTGCGCATGAATTTTACATCGATGGGGAATTCCAAAATCCAGCTGAGAAAGCCAAAATTGGAGCTGTGATTGATGGCTTGAAGCCAGCAAATGAAGCGGGATTTGTTCGAGTGGATACCAGCAACAACATGCCAACAGCAGCAGGCTTGTCCTCTAGCTCGAGTGGTCTCTCTGCTCTCGTCAAGGCTTGCAATCGGTATTATGATTTGGGCTTGAGTCAGGAGGAATTAGTTCAAAAAGCCAAGTTTGCTTCGGGTTCTTCTTCACGGTCTTTCTTTGGACCCTTAGCAGCCTGGGACAAAGAAAGTGGAGAAATTTATAAGGTTAAAACAGACCTGAAACTGGCTATGATCATGCTGGTTCTCAATGACAAGCAAAAGCCCGTTTCCAGCCGGGAAGGGATGAAACGCTGCATGGAGACTTCGACTAATTTCAAAGAATGGATCGAAGAGTCTAGACAAGATTATAAGGATATGCTGGACTATCTAGCTGGCAATAATTTTGAACATGTCGGTCAGCTGACAGAGCGCAATGCCCTTGCTATGCATGCGACGACTAGAACAGCCACTCCAGCCTTTAGCTACTTGACAGAAGAAAGCCACAAAGCTATGGACTTTGTCCGTGAGCTTCGCGCTGCAGGCCATGCTTGTTACTTTACCATGGATGCAGGGCCGAATGTTAAGGTTCTCTGTTTAGAAGAAGACTTGGATCAGCTGGTGCCTTTATTTGATGCCCGCTATCGGACCATCGTATCTAAAACAAAGGACCCTCAAGATGAAGACTAAGTATCAGGTACAGACTGGAGGTAAGCTCTATCTAGCTGGAGAATACGCGGTGCTAACACCTGGCTATGGGGCAGTGATTCAGTTTATCCCCATTTATCTATCAGCTACCATCCAAGAAGCAACAGCCTACCAGCTAGCCTCAGACCTTTTTGGTTACAAGGTAGATTTGACCCCAAATAAGGACTACGCCTTGATTCAAGAGACTATTCAGCTTATGGAAGAGTGGCTGAAAGATCAGGGGATAGCCCCTAAACCCTTTGATCTTCACCTTAGAGGAACACTGGGCGAAGAGGGGAAAAAGTATGGGATTGGTTCCAGCGGAAGTGTGGTCTTGCTCGTGATCAAGGCCATGGCTGCTCTGTATGAGTTAGACTTAAATCCAGATCTGCTCTTTCGACTAGCAGCAGTGGTCTTGGTGCAAAGAGGGGACAATGGTTCCATGGGCGATTTGGCTTGTATCGCTTACGAGGACTTGATTTATTACCAATCCTTTGATCGGGCTTGGTTGCATGAAGTCTTGACTTCTCAGCCTCTTTCACAAGTTTTAGACCTGGATTGGGACTACCAGATCTGCTCGATCCAGCCAGCCATCTCTTATGATTTTCTGGTTGGTTGGACCAAGGAACCAGCGATTTCAAGTGATTTGATCCGTCAGGTCAAGGGAGCGATCAAGGAAGACTTTCTCAAGGAGAGCCAGAGCGCAGTGAAAAATCTTGAAAAAGGCCTCCGTGAAGGGAACCAAAAGGACATTGAGACCAGTATCAAACGCGCCGATAAGAACCTAAAGTCTTTGAACCCTTTGATCTATACCCCAGCTCTAAAAGAGCTACAAGAATCGACAGAGGGCCTTTTTGCCTGTGCCAAATCCAGTGGTGCTGGAGGAGGCGACTGTGGGATCGCCCTTAGTTTTGATCCAGTTGAGACTCAGACCTTGATAGACCGCTGGAAGAAAAAGAATATTGAAGTCATTTACCAAGAAAGGATGGGAGATTCGTGAGCGAAAATCGAAAAGACCAGCATATTCGTTATGCCTTGGAGCAAAGCTCCTCCTATAATAGCTTTGATGAGATCGAGCTGATTCACCGATCCCTCCCCCTTGTGGATCTAGCGGAGATTGATTTGACAACCCATTTCGCAGGGCGTGATTGGGAGTTTCCTTTTTACATCAATGCCATGACAGGCGGGAGTAAACGAGCCAAAGAGATCAATCAAAAGTTGGCAGCAGTAGCCGAAGCCTGTGGGCTTCTCTTTGTGACTGGCTCTTACAGCGCAGGGCTGAAGGATCCGAACGATCAATCGTATGCGGTCAAAAAAGACCATCCTCATCTTCTTTTAGCGACCAACATTGGCATCGATAAAGAGCCAGATTTGGGCTTGCGAACAGTGGAAGAGCTACACCCTCTCTTTCTTCAAGTCCATGTGAATCTGATGCAAGAGTTGCTCATGCCTGAAGGGGAGCGGAGTTTCCACACTTGGAAAGACCATCTCAAGAGCTATGGGCAGGGCTTTCCAGTACCTGTAGTCCTGAAGGAAGTCGGCTTTGGTATGGATCCCAAAACAGTTCAGGCTGCGCTAGATGCTGGGATCAAAACCGTCGATATTTCTGGTCGTGGTGGAACTAGTTTTGCCTATATTGAGAATCGTCGTGGTGGCAATCGCGCTTATCTGGATGATTGGGGACAATCAACTGCGCAGTGTCTCTTACAGTTACAGGATCAGATGGATCAGGTTGAGGTCCTCGCAAGTGGGGGCATCCGTCATCCTCTTGATATGGTCAAGGCCTTGGCCCTTGGAGCACGTGGCGTAGGACTTTCCCGCGTTTTTCTTGAGATGGTAGAGACTAAGAGTATTGAAGAAGTAATCGCCATTGTCCAAGGCTGGAAAGAAGACCTCAGATTGCTCCTTTGTGCGCTCGGTTGTCAGAACCTGAAAGAGGTCCGTGAAGTCGACTATCTCCTCTATGGAAAGTTATGGCAAGCTCAGCAACAGAAAAAATGAAGAAAAATCATTTTAGAAACTTTCCTTAGGTGAGTACGGACGTCAGCGAACTTCTACGAAGTTCCATGACTTAGTTTTGAACCTAAGGTTTCAAAACTCCCGAGTGCCTGAAACAAAAACGTTTCAGGCACTTTTCTCACGGCGGAAAGTTTTCGTATATTATGATTCATTTTGAAAATTAGAACTCTTTTATAGTTCTTTGAAGAATCACTTAACTTATTTTACTTAAAAATTAGTTCCTATTCGTTTAGGATTGACAAAATAAGCCAATTTTTTCTTTTTTTTGAAAAAGTGTTCTCCTCAAAAATTCTGATAGTTTACGAATCGTTTACGGTTGCTGGAATCGCTTGCAAAATAGGCTTGTAAAAGAGTATACTAAATAAGGAAAAACATTTTTAAAAAGGAGTTTAGGATGAAGAAGCACTATTTTCGATCAGCTGTAGCAGCCTTGCTTCCGCTTTTGTTGATTGCTCAACCTGTTGAGGCTTGTACAGGGTTCATCATCGGGAAGAAACTGACGGCCGACGGTTCGACCTTGGTAGGTCGTACCGAAGATTTAGAGCCCAACCATAATAAAAATTTTGTGGTCAGAGAGCGTGTCTACAATAAAAAAGGAGCCATCTTTGAGGATGCTGCCAACGGTTTTCAATATCCCTTACCTGAGATTAGCTATAAGTATACAGCGGTTCCAGATGTCACCCCTGATCAGGGAATTTTTGACGAAGCAGGATTCAATGAATATGGGGTTTCCATTTCTGCCACTGTATCTGCTTCAGCAAATGACAAGATCCAAAAAGTGGATCCCTATGTCAAGGATGGCCTCGCAGAATCGGGCTTGACTAGTATCGTTCTCCCTAGTGTGAAAACCGCAAGAGAAGGGGTTGAACTCATTGCTAAAATCGTCGAAGAAAAAGGCGCTGCAGAAGGAAATATTGTGACCATTGCCGATAAAGAAGGCGTCTGGTATATGGAAATCCTATCTGGCCATCAATATGCAGCGATTCTCTTCCCAGAGGATAGGTTTGCTGTCTTTCCAAATACCTTCTTCTTAGGGCATGTAGATCTGTCGGATACCGAACGCACGATCGCTTCAAAAGATCTTGAAAAAGTCGCCAAAGAAGCCAATAGCTATAAGGAAGTGGACGGAAAATTCCACGTTTCTCAATCCTATAATCCGCCTTTGCAAGAAGCAGATCGCTCTCGGGTTTGGTCGGGAATCAAATCGCTAGACCCAAGCTCTCCTGTTAAATATGACGATGCGTCCTTTGACCTTCTTCATACAACCGATCGGAAATTAACTCTCCGCGATGCTATGAATCTCCAACGCAATCGTTTGGAAGGAACCAAATATAAACCACAGGATCAAATGGAGCTGGATGGAAAAGGTATTCCGAAAAAAGGGGAGTTTGATGCGGTTTATAAATACCCTATTTCCAATCCAAATGTCATGGAGGCCCATATTTTCCAACTGAAAGACGATGTCCCAGCGAGTGCGGGTGGGGGCACCATGTGGCTGTCGATGGGTAGTCCACGAAATGCTCCATATCTACCCTACTATGGCAATATTCTCAACACCTATCAAGCCTACCAAGAATTAGGGGATCATTACAATGATCGCTCTTGGTATTGGACCATTTCAAGAATCAATGACCTTGTGGCCAAGTATCCAGATTTATTCGAAGATGGGGCGATTCGTACTGAAATGGAACGGTTGGAGTCTCAGTGGATGGTCGAACAAGATCTGAGTGATAAGGAACAAATTGCCCTTGCTTCTCAGCCTGAAGAAGCTAGTGAGAAGGCAACAGAGGAAAGCTTGGCAAGAGCTGAGAAAACCTTCGAACGCTTGCAAGAAATCAGAAAAGAAGCAGAACAAAAGGTAGCAGATGAACACGGAAAAAGTGCCCTGCAGGATCTAGATGACGAAGAAGATGCTGCTTATGAAGAGAAGATTGATCTCGTTGATTTTGACTATGATTACATTCTAGCAGCAGGCTTGTTCGGGGCAACCCTTCTAGCGATTGTGATCTACCTGATTCGCTCAAAGAAACAAAAGGGAGGAAAACAAGATGACTAAAATTCAAAGAGCCTCAATCTATCTTTTTCTACTGTTTGCAGGAATTGGCTTGGAGTTTGAACTCGGTCATCTTTCTCAACAAGAATTTAGCCAGTCTGCCGGCAGAGATTTGGTCTTAAACTTGTCGGTCTTAGCTGCTATTATTATCCCACTCTATCTCTTTTCAAAACGATTGACCAAGCAGTTGTCTGTACCGACCTACATCCTATGGATTGCCATGTTTGGAGGAGCCTTCGTAGCAGGCTGGTTGAGCTTTTCAGGCAATAGCTTGATTGATATTATGAATAGCCATGTGATCAAGGATGCCACTGTCTTTAACAAGTGGACCGATGCTTTGACGGCCCCGTTTTCAGAGGAATTCTTTAAGGCTCTGGTTGCCTTTTGGGTTGTCTTGATGGTTGGCAAGAAAGATCTAAAAGCGATTCTAATTGCAGGTTTGGGCTCTGGCTTTGGTTTTCAAATCATTGAGGATTTAGGGTACGTTGCCCGCCAAACAAAATCCAGCCAATTAGCTGCCGTTACTGAGGCCATTAACCGGATTTCTGGTGGATTAGCTTCACATGCCCTCTATACAGCTGTTGTATCTGTTGGTATCTTCCTCTTGTTGTCTCAAGTAACCCAGCAAAAGGAAAAACTCTTTGGGCTTTGGTGTGTTCTCTCGACAGTAGCCAATCACTTCTTATGGAACTCTCCGTTTTATGAAACAGACCATCGGATTAATCTTCTCGTCGGACTGCTCTTTGCCGTCCAAGTAGGGACTTTTATCGAAGTGGTGCTCTATACCAAGAAACATCCCGAGTTGCCATTTTTAAAACAATAAGAAAATCTTTTCAAACACAAAAGAACTAAGACGTCGGTCTTAGTTCTTTATTTTCTCAATTCTTGTAAGAGTGTTTGTGCCTTTTCTAAGTTAAAGGGTTTGTTTTCAAGGAGTTGGTTAACCAATCGGGGAACTTCCTCTTCCTTTGCTCCTGCTAGAAGGGCTAGGGAGCGTGCTTGGAGTTTCATATGTCCTGCTTGAATTCCTGTGGTGACTAGGGCTTTGAGGGCCGCGAAATTCTGCGCTAAACCGAGCGAAGCAATGATACCTGCTAATTCAATAGCAGAAGGCTCTCCTAGCAAACGGTGGCTGACTTGAACCGTTGGGTTGAGGCCAATCGAGCCTCCTTTTGTCGCAACCGGCATTGGTAGGGTGATCTCTCCATAGAGTTTTTTCTCTTCCGGCTGACTTGTCCAGTGACTCAAACCCTTGTAAGAACCACTTTGTGCAGCATAGGCATGGGCTCCTGCTTCGATGGCCCGCCAGTCATTACCTGTCGCAAGGACCAGGGCATCAATCCCGTTAAAAATTCCCTTGTTATGAGTGGCTGCACGGTAAGGATCCACTTGAGCCAGTTGGCTAGCTAGCTCCATCCGGTGAGCAATCTCAATGGCTTCCTCAGGATTTCGACTCAGTGCTTTAAAATCGATAGTGCACCGTGCACTCACCAAAGAGCGCGTGGCCAAGTTGGATAAAATCGCCATTAAGGCCTGACCACTAGAGAGTTCTTGGATGCGATCGGTCAGCGCTTCCAGCATGGTGTTGAGCATATTGGCCCCCATGGCCTCTTTAGGATCGACAGCCAAGTAGACAATGAGAAAGTCCCCCTTGTTTTCGACCCAAAGATCCCTTGCTCCGCCTCCACGCTTGACGATAGAAGGATAGGCTTCATTAGCTAGCTGAAGAAGAGTTTCCTTGTCTTCTAGGATGCGCTTGCTAGCCATTTCCACATCCTTAACATCTGTCAGAGCAATCTCACCGATCATTTGGCGTTGGTGCACTTGGGTGGTGAAACCGCCCGAACGTTGGATGAGTTTGGCTGCAAAGCTGGCTGCAGCAACTACGGAAGGCTCTTCTGTGACCATAGGAAGGACATAGTCACGACCATTGATCAGAAAATAAGGAGCGAGGCTAAAAGGCAGATCAAAGGTCGACAAGACATTTTCCGTCAGTTGATCTGCAATAGAGAGGGGGAGTCCCTTTTGTTCTTTTAAGATCTGTGCTTCATCCCAAGTTAAGAGGCCTTCCTTCAGTAAGGCCTCTATGCGTTCAGTGGGCGAAAGTTTTGCAAAACCTGGTAATCGTGCCATTATTTTTCTACTTTCTGGTAAGTGCGTTGGTGTTCCTTGATCTCTGTCAAAGCATAAGTTTGAAGCGTAGCAGGCTCAAACACTTGATTGCCACTAGGATCTAGATCTACTTCCTCATAAAATAGTCGTTCGTAGTCAGAAACACTAAGAACCGTACGTTGGTCCAGTCTTTCCATGCGTTTGTGATCTAAGAGTTGCTCAAAACCAGGAACGAGATTGGCGCTAAAGATCTCAGAAACCGCTCCACTTCCATAGCTAAAGAGGGCGATTCGGTCCCCGGCTTTGAGTTGGGGACGATTTTCCAGTAGTGATAGCAAGCCTAGGAAAAGAGATCCAGTGTAGATATTTCCCACGCGTTGGCTGTATAGAATCGATTGATCAAAGTTGTATTGTAATTGATCTTTTTTCTCTTCTGATACTGACTTATCCAAGATTTTTTTCAAGCCCTTGAGAGCTAATTTTGGATAAGGTAAATGGAAGCAGACGGACGCAAAGTCTGTCAAGGTAAGGCCAGTCCGTTTCTGGTATTCCGCCCAGGTTGTTTTCAGAGAATCTAGATATTGTTGCGTTGAATAAATCCCATTCACGAAGGGAGTTGTCGCATAATTTGGACGCCAAAAATCCATGACATCGCGTGTTTGGGCAACATTATCATCGTTAAAAGATAGAATACGAGGATTTTGGCTGATCAGCATAGCAACCGCTCCAGCCCCCTGTGTTGGTTCTCCAGGAGTTCCAATTCCGTATTTAGCAATGTCACTGGCAATGACCAAAACCTTACTCTGTGGAAATTTTTCAACATGGAGTTTAGCATAATCCAAGGCAGCAGTCGCAGCATAGCAGGCTTCTTTCATTTCAAAAGAGCGAGCGAAAGGCTGGATGTCTAGTAAGCCATGGACAAACACAGCAGCAGCCTTACTCTGGTCAATTCCAGATTCTGTCGCAAGAATCACCATGTCGATCGCTTCTTTATCTTCATCTGTTAAAATATCATCTGCTGCAGTCGCAGCCAATGTGACGATGTCTTCTGTGATCGGTGCCACGCTTTGTTCTTTTAAGAGAAGACCCTTGCTCAGTTTTTCGGGATCGGTATCACGAGCAGTAGCCAAATCTTCTAAACGCAAGACATAAGGGCTCGTCGCAAAACCAATCTTATCAATCCCAATTGTCATTCTTAACCTCTTTTTTATTTGATATCCACTAGTATATTTCGTTACTATTTTACCATATTTAAGGGTAAAACTCCCTTGAAAAAACTAGATCAGCAAGGAAATCATTCTCGGGACCGATTTTGCAATGTTTCATAGAAAAAATAGAAAATCTATAAAAAAAGCCATCCTTAGATGACTTTTCAACTCTTATCCTTGCTTATCTTTTTTAGGATTGCTCATGATTCGTATGAAGAGTTCTTTGCATTTGTCTCTTAGAACATTTTCGTAGAAGACGATTAAAGCGATGTACACAATCAGAAAGTTCAAGGTCAGATAGAACAAGTCAAATGAATTGCGGGCATAATCAGTTGCTAATAGATAGGAGGAGAGGGTTCCTAGGATCATCCAAGGAAGATACTTGATATACTTGCTTATCATCATACAGCACCTCGCATACTTTAAAGGATTTGTTTTTTCACTATCATTGTATCCCTTTTAAGTAAAAATGCAAGCGATAACACTTAGAGAAATTGAAAAACGAATATTATTTTGCATTAGTTTGAATGGAGAAAAACTATTTTAAGATAAGTGAAGCGATTACTTTAGTAACCAAAAAATTTTTTGAGCTAATCATTGTCAATTATGTACTTTATTTAAGCAAACAAATAACAAAAACTAAATGCAAAATCATCGATTAATCAATTCCTCAATTTCCTTTACCCCTTCAAACTCTCCAACACTTTCGAAAAGTTCTATAGCTCGTTTGAAATGTCTATTGGATAATTCCGTATCTTCCAAGGCTAAATAGATTTCACCTAACCCTCTATAGCTACAAGCTTGAGAAATCACATCATCAGTCTCTAAAGATTGTTCCAGTGACAGATTCATGAATGTAAGAGCTTCATTAAGATTGTTTAATTTCAATCTCAAATAGCCTTGTTCGTAGTTATTCACAGCTTTCTTTAGATTATCATTGGGGAAATGCTCTTCAATTATCTCCTCTTCATTTTCAATGAGCTTTAAAGCCTTATGAAAATCACCCTGATCTCTGTAGATCATTGCTAATTGATGTAATCCAATGTGTTCATGTTCTTTATCTTCATTTTGTTGAGCTAATAAAATGTATTTCTCAAAGATATGGGTACACGAGGCATAGTCTTTTTCTGCCAATAATAAATACCCCATCAGATTTAAAAGGCTAAAATCTGTACAGGTATCAATGGAAAAATCTTGTTCAACCAACTTTTTAGCTTCTGATGTTTTTCCCTCCAGAAACAAGTCCCAAGCCACATCAATTTTAGAAACCATCTATTTTCCCCCTTACCTATAAACAACCTTCATAAAATAAAATCACTCAATAAGAATATGCTAAATCCTATCTTTATAAATTTAATCCACTATGCTAAAGTATAGCAAAAAGCCCAAATAACTACTATTTGGGCAAAATGTTACTTAGTTTCTTTTTAAACGAGCAATGAGTAACTTAATAAGATAAGCTAGAACTACAAGTGCTACTACGCGTGATAATAGATAGAAAATAGAATAAACAAAATAGATTTGCATATCTGACACCTCCCAAATAAAAGAGATTAACCATCTTGTCCTCAATATTATTGTACTCCCGTTCAAAAGCGGTGTCAAGAGTTGTGACAAATAGTATCAACATCTAGAATGAAGTTAAAGCCTATAAAAAGCAAAATAAATCAATCTGTTCCATTTTGAAATCCTTTAACGATTGTAAAATCCTTTAACGATTGTAAAATATATCCTATTTTAGAAGAGGTACGTAAGAAGTTATCAATTTAGATAATGTCAAAGCAAGAGAGAAATATAATTAGTAAACATAAAGACAATATTTTTTACATTTTTTATTATACTTTTATTAGTATAATTGGTAAAATCTTAATTAATAAAAATTATGGTCTATCTACTATCCCAATTACCTTACAACACAGGTTGATTGAATAGGATTAGATAACCGAAGTAATGTTGAAACGAATGGAGGGGGCTAATATTAAGAATTTAATAAGTGATCAAATGTCTAATAGACAAATCATCAAAGACTTTATTAGTAGTTTTATTAGTTCTTTAAGTGGAAAAGCTTTTAATTTTGCTTTAGGATTAATGTTACTGGACCAAACAAAATCGGCAATGAGTTTTGGAATCAATATGATCATCTATCCTTTAGTTAGTTTGATTTTCTTGGTTCCAATCGGTAATTTAGTAGACCGATACCGTCATAAAAAGATCTTAATTTATAATTTTATTTTTAGAATTATTATCTTTCTTCTGTTTTATGCATTTTATTTTTTAACGAATTCATCTACTATCTTATATTTAGTAATTCCGTTTGTCATACTTCACTCTGTCACAGTTAACATCAATGATACTTGTTATTCAGCCTCTATCCACGAGTTAGTAAATGATACAAAAATTCAACGATTAAGCTCTGTTACACAAACCGCCATTGCTATCGCAACCATGCTTTCCCCAGCTATTGGAGTCATTCTTTATAATTGGTTAGGCTTCTCAGGCTTTATTCTTATAGAAATCATTGCAAATATCCTTTCTTTAGGTGTCTTACTTACCATGAAATTCTTCTATGAACACGAAGAGCAAGAAGCTAAGATTAAACAGAATGAAAAGCATCAACACGGGGTCAAAGAAATTATCCAATTCTTAAAAGAAAATCAGATTGTCAAATATATTATTCTTGTTAGTGTTGTACTGAATTTTTTCTATACTTCCATTAGCATTGGAGTGCCATTTGTAGTCAAAGAGCAACTCTTATTAGATAATGCAACAGTAGGTATCCTAGAAACAATGTCTGCAGTTGGAATGTTATTAGCCAGTGTGTCTATGTCACTATTGCCAGACAAAAAAGAAAATAATACACTCCTCTCTAATAGAATTCGCATTCCACTTTTTCTTCTAACCATCGCAATCGTTGGTTTGGGTATTACATTTGCAACTACTAACACCCAAGTGATTATTTCTTCCGTTGGCGGTTTATTTATGGGAATTATCGCATTCACTCTTGTTATTCTAAATATTGTCGTCATGACCTATCTTCAAAGTAGCATTGAAACAAATTATTTAGGAAGAGTAATGAGTACTTTGTTCACACTAAATACGTCTATCATGCCGATAGGTACCATTGTATTTACTTATCTATTTCAAAAGGACATAAACGGAGGTCTTATATTCATATTTGGAGGTGTTTCTCTCCTGATCTATACCGTGATAATGTTACCTCGAATCTATAGAATACTCCAAAAAGAACACATTTATTGACATTGAAACAAAAGCAGTACTAAAACGTAAAACGAAAAAGACAAGGATAAAACACCTTGTCTTTTTTCAAAATATAAATGGACTGATTTATTTTGGATTCTATTTGTGATTTTGACATGCATCTATATAGGAAACCGTGATTTGCTTCCTCTTAATCATCAAGAATTTTCTCTTCGTGGTAGTTTCTGGGGATTTGTACTTGCATTATATCACTTACTATTCATTGATAAATTTGTTATCTCTAATCGGAAGTAAAACGATACTAGGTAAAAACTCAATTTCAGGAGAAAATAAAGTAAATCTCCCCACAATAAAACGCATAGTATCAAGGTTCTTCAAAACCTAATATTATGCGTTTTTTGATCCTAAAGACTTTTCCCTATTCTTGTTTATTTTGTTGTTGATTATCTTTATTTGAAGGCTATCGTTCATATCTGAGGCACTGTGACACTATAAACTAGGTCAGTCTCATAGAAGAAGACGAAAAGCCAACCGATAAAAGCGTTAAGACACGCCAACGATTTTTATCACTTTATCCATTTACTACCCCCTTTCACTATTTAATAGTTAATTTAGACGATGCAAAAATGTGAAAAAAGACAAATGTTTATCTTTCTAAACGGATTAAGTTTTCCCACTTTTAATTGCTTTAATAGTGTTGGAAGCTTTTTTTAATACTTCGTCATGATTGGATAAGCAACAGCCAGCTGCAGCTTATTGGAGCTCTCACGATGAAACATTATTGTTAGAAACTAAAAAAGCTGGTGGCAACGGTTGTTTTCTAAAAAATAGCCGTCAATTAGTAGAACATATTGAAATGTTGTTTTGTAAAACTTAAAAGAAGAAAGATTTGATGCCCCCCAATATCATCATGTTTCAACGTAACTTTAATTTTCTTTGAATAATTTCCTAAAACCAATCTGACTTTTTCGGTACAAGCCATTTGTCAAATCTTTTGTTAAACATTTACATTCTTTTTTACACTATCAATGGTTATTGGAATTAGCAAACAAAAAACGGCAATCAGCATTCACTAAATTACCGTTTTTTATTTAAATTCTATTACTATTAACTACCTAAAAATATTAGGTAAATTACTATTAATTACCCTGAGGCCATCGTTTATATATTGACCCAAAACGTCAAATCCGTTATAAATTCCGTTATAAATAAAGAGTCCTAAAATTATAGATGAAATAATAATACTTGCACAAATAAAATATGTACGATTTTTTTCATTCATAATATCGATTATCTCCTAAGTTAGTATAGACTAATAGTTCCGTTTTGATTAAATGGGACTCTATAATAAGTTTTGCCTCCAACAATACCTCCAAAATTAAAACCAGCTCCTAACAACTCTGCTTTAATTTGACCTGAAGCATTACTATTTACAGCTTAAGAATTGATAATTATAGTTTGCACATTGGAATCATCCACTTTCTTATATAAATATTAATTAGTTACGGTAATTTTTTATTCTAAAAATTTTATCTTTAGTAACAACTTTTTCTTATTTTATTATACTTTAATTTGAATGAAATTCCATTTTTTATATGTGAAAGTAGTTCCAGTTTTCTTATCTCATTTACTTTTAATTTCTTGAATATGTTAGTAGGTGTTTCTTTCTTTTATGCAGGTTGGTTAAAATAGCTTCATCTGTTTTTTATACGTTTTTCAGAAATTGTATAAATTTCGTTATCACTTCTCTTACCAATAGCAATGACTTCAATAATTTCAATTGCATTGACAGTTTCATGAAAAACAATTCTCAGGCCCAATTTTTTGTGTTTTAACTTCCTGTAACCTGCTAAATTACCGTGAAGAGCCTCTCCGGCAAGCATCCCTTGATTTTCTAACTTGATAAGTGACTTTTTAACATGAAGACGTTGACTATTATCTAATTTATAAAAATCATCTTGCGCTTCAGGAATCAATTCAACTTTATAACTCAATCCCAACCGTCCTCTACATTTTCCAAACCTTCACGCCAATTTGAACCAAGAAATTCATCGACAGTTAAATTTTTTCGTGCTTCAAGTTCAAATGGAATTTTACGATCACGTCTGATTTTATTGAAATATAAATTAATTGCTGTAGTATAGTCAAGCCCAATCTCCTTCAAGACCTCACCAACTTCCTGTTTTAATTCAGAGTCAATACTTAGATTCAATCTTGCTTTTGTAGTTGTAATAGCCATTTAAATCACCTCATCTTTTTGTGTACATTATACACAAAAAAACAGATTTTTTCAAACTATTTTTTCTCATTGAGAATTTTTTTGTATAAATTATCAAAAATTAATGTTGAAATAATTATTTTGGAACATTTTAAATTGAAATGATTAAGATATTTCATCAGAAACACCAACAGCCCCAACCGTTGGGGCTGTTTTTTTGCTTATTGTTCCACTTTCTGAAAAAGATATGTTTTTCGGAAACATATAATTATAAACTTTATAAACTTATATGTTCATAAAATTGAAGTTTATTTGTACCAAGTTGTATTTCAAATCACTTTTATTCGAAGAAAGATTTTAATAAAACCCCTCAATTTCAAGCTTCTATTGCTATTTTCTTCTACACTAAAATGAAGGATTTCATGCAGGGGGCATCTAAATCAACAGGAAAAAGCCTTGAAATCAAAGCTTTTTTGTTTGTCTATAGCATATCTCTTTTTTGTATATATTAACAATTAATAATTAATAATTGAGAAACAAATCCGATTCCTTCATACTCCCCAAACACCATCCCCCTATTCTCCCCCCACTTGTGGTATGATGGTAGAGTATGTTTAGGTGCCAAGCTACTTGAGCACCTCCGTGCTAAAATGAGAACGAATATGAAAATCGCATGGAATGAAATGAAATACCAACCCAAGAAGTTTATCCTGATTGAACTCCTCATTACCATTCTCATGTTTATGGTGGTATTCTTGTCCGGGCTGACAAATGGACTGGGCCGGTCGGTATCGGCCCAAATCGATAACTATGGGGCCCTGCACTACATCCTTTCGACAGATTCAGAAGGGATTATTCCCTTTTCAACTATTACGGCGAAAGACGTAGATGAGGTCCAAAAGATAGAGGGGATGGACTATTCTGGCTTGTCCATCCAGCGGGCAACCGTCTCAAAATCAGAGGATTCCAACACTCTGGATATCACCTACTTCGCGACCGATCACAATGAAGAGGAAATCCTCAATCCAATCATAGACGATGCAGACCTCAAGATCTCCGACTTAAAGAAAAACGAGGTCATTTTGGACAGTTCTTTCAAAGAGGATGAGGGGATCCAAGTCGGCGATCACGTGATCGACAAAACTTCTAAGCAAAAACTCAAGGTCGTGGCCTTCGCGAAAAATGCTAAATACGGTTATAGCGAGATTGGCTTTATCAGCTCGGATACCTACACAGGCATGCGGCAAAAAACAGATCCAAGCTATCAATGGCAAGCCCAAACCCTTGTGACCAAGAAAAGCATCACTTCTAGCGATCTAGCCAGCAACTTGATGGTGGCGGATAAGAAGCAGGTGATCGATAAAATCCCTGGCTACAAGGCTCAAAACCTGACGCTACGGATGATCACTTGGGTGCTCTTACTCGCTTCTTCTGCTATCCTTGGGGTCTTCTTCTATATCCTGACCCTGCAAAAGTTGAAACAGTTTGGTGTCCTAAAGGCCATTGGCATGTCCATGAGCCAGATTACCTATGTCCAACTATCCCAGCTCACCATCATCTCCCTCATCGGAGTACTGCTGGGGCTTGGTTTGGCAACTATGATGGCGCCATTTTTACCCAATAGCGTCCCTTCCTTTATGACCCTGAAAGACAATCTCATCATCTCGGTTAGCTTTATCCTGACCTCTATTTTGTGTGGTGCCTTGTCCCTTGTCAAAATCAAAAAAGTAGATCCAATCGAAGTCATTGGTGGAAATGGAGAATAAGATGGCCATTATCGCATTAGAAAATATCAGAAAATCCTACGCCGATGGCAGCCAGATGCACCATGTCCTCAACCAGCTAGAGTTAAGCGTCGAACCCAATGAATTTGTCGCCATCTTGGGCCCTTCAGGATCTGGTAAGTCCACGCTTTTAGCCATCGCTGGCTTGCTTTTATCAGCGGATGAGGGGCGGATTCGCATCGCAGGCCAAGACTTGACTGGACTCAACCAAGGCCAGTGGACGCAAAAACGGCTGGAATTGCTCGGCTTTATCTTTCAGGATCACCAGCTCCTCTCCTATATGAAAATCGGTGACCAGTTAGAACTGGTGGCCAAATTAAAAGGGGAAAAGGACAAGAAAAAACGCCAAGAGGAAGTCAAGGCTTTGTTGGCAGATCTTGGCATCGAAGCTTGTTACCACCAATACCCGAATCAGATGTCGGGTGGACAAAAACAACGGGCAGCCATCGCTCGCGCCTTCATCGGAAATCCACAGGTCATCTTAGCCGATGAACCAACCGCTAGCCTAGACCCAGATCGAGGGCAAGAAATCGCCCAATTGATCCAAAAAGAAGTCAAATCCAAAAACAAGAGCGCCATCATGGTCACCCATGACCGCTCCATCCTGACCTATGTGGATACCATTTATGAATTAAAACACGGCCAATTGCATAAGGTAGAAAAGGTTGATTAAATACAAGAGAGTGGGACAGAAATCGGTAATTCGTTAGAATTCGATTTCGTCGTCCCACCTCCGCACAGTTGAGTAGGGCTGTAAAAGCTGATGAAATCAGCGTAGTAGAGCCCACTCAACCACTGCGTCTTGCTAAACAATCCAAAAATAATTGAGAGGCTAGGACTTTTGTCCCAGCCTCTTTTTATTCTTGTGGCTCCTTGGGCAGCTCCATACGGAAGCGCAAGCCCATAGCTGTTTTATCAAATTGGTAGGCCAGTTCTTCATGGTCTAGCAAGTGTTGGACCACGAAGAGTCCCAGACCTCCTTCCTTCTTCTGACGGCTAGCGGTCATTGGCAGCTCGGCGGTCTCTACCATTTCCTGGCTGGCATTTTCAATCGCCAAGTGCGTCCCTTCCTCTTCGAGACGGAGCTGGATCTCTCCACCCGCATCCGAATGCTTAACGGCATTACTGATGACATTTGAGAGAACCAATTTCAGAATCGCTGGGTCCATATAGACGGCTTTGTCAGGGATCTGATTGTCAATCGTGAGCGCGCGGGATTGAGCCAAGACCTTGTACTGGTCGAGGATCTGCTCTACGACCTGATCCAGCTGGATCCACTCCTTGTTACCGGCCAATTCTTGGACAGAGGACAGGGACAGGATTTCTAGGACGATCTGGTTCATCTCATCGACGATATCGAGGGAGACCGACAGGTAGCGGTCCCGATCCTTGTAGCGGCCAATCTTATCCCGCATATTTTCTAGGATAATCTTCAAGCTGGCTAGCGGCGTCTTGAGCTCATGCGAGGCCCCCCGTAGGAATTCGACCTTCATCTGCTCCAACTTCAGATTTTCCTGTTTCTGCTGCTCTAGATTGTCGATCACTTCTAGGAGATGGTGATAGAGGTCGTTGATCTGTTGCTTGAGGACGCCGATCTCATCCTGCGAATGAATGGGAAGACTGGCCGTCCGATCCAGTCGCTTCATCCGCTTGGTCATCTGCTTGATCTCAAGGATCGGAGCAGAAATCAGGCGGGCATAGAGATAGGAGGCAATCAGTGACAGAACAAAGGAAGCGAGGAGACTATAGGGAAGAAAGCCCAGACTGATGTCCCGCGCTTCCTTTTGGGAATCGACAGTTGCTAAGAATTGCAAGGTCAAGTCCTTCCCCTCTTTAGTCTGGATCTTTCGCTCCTCAATGACCAGGGAATTGTTCTGGCTATCCGGGTTCAGGAGCAAGTCATCCTTGACCTCTAGGGCATTTTGTTTTTCCTTGCCCTTGATCGAGACCTTGATATCATTGGTCTTGGAATAAAGGTCAATGACCGACTCAATGGTCCCTTCTTCCTGGCCTTGAAAACTTTTGGCCAAGGCCTGTGATTTCTTCAAAATCGTCTGGCGCTGAGACTCGATATAGGTCGATGGGAAAATAAAGTAAACCGAAGCGTGTAGAAGGATGACTAAGCCACTAAAAAGGGCAAAGGTGATCAGAAAGATCTTTGCAAAGATACTCCGTTTGGTCATGGTCTCTCCAATTTATAGCCGACATTGCGCACCGTAACGATACAGTCCAGCTCTAGTTTTTTTCGTAGTTCCTTGATATAGACATCGATCACCCGGTCAAAAGGAATCTCCTCTGTCTCCTTCCAGACGGCATCGAGGATCTGAGAGCGGGTCCGGGCCTTACCCTCATGCTGGAGCAAGTATTCCAAGATTTCCAACTCCTTGGCATTCATGGAGATGGCTTGCCCAGCTAGACTGGCTGTGTAGCTCTCAAAATCCACCCGTGCCTCTCCATAGGTGAAGATCCGTGAAGGCTGGAGCTTTTTAAAAATAGCTTCGATACGGACCTTCAAGAGGGACAAGGAAAAGGGTTTTTCCAGGTAGCCATCTGCCAACTCTCCAAAGGCTGTCAACTTATAGTCCTCATCATGGAAGGCCGTCAGCATGAGGACAGGAACCGAGCTGGTCTTGCGGATGGTCTTGAGCACTTCCAAGCCATTGAGGATAGGGAGCTGGATATCCAGCAAGACCAGATCTGGCGCCTCTCTGTGAAAGAGGTCCAAGGCCTCCTGCCCATCACCTGCTTCAAAGACCTCATAGCCACATTCCATGAGATAGTCGCTCATCCCTTCGCGAATCAGGACTTCATCTTCTACGATTAGTATCTTCATACACTTTCCTTTTATCTAAGAAACTTCTTCTACCTCCTATTATACCCTATTTCTATTTTAGGAAACAATCTCTTATTCGACATCCACCAAGAGATCTTTTGGTTTCTTATGCAAGAGCCATTGAGAAGAAAGGATGGATACGAGAATCAAGAGGAGGCCGCCAACCAAAACAATCACCAACAATTGGCTCGGTTGGATGTCCATATGGAGGTCTGTCAGGGTCTTACTGAAGCTTTCTGCCTCAGCTCCACCACCAAGGTTGGCTGCAGAGGATTCTTGAGCCATTTGTTTGGCAATGCCACTGGTTACGTTCTTGAGTACCGTATCTCCGACTGTTTTGGCAAGAAGTCCTGCAACTCCATAGGAGAGGAGGAAGGCGGGGATGGAAATCATGACCAATTCTGCCACGAATTGCCCTGCAATCTGCACCTTGGAGTGTCCCAGAGCTAGCAAGATACCCACTTCTCTGCGACGGGCATTGAGCCACAAGACGAGGAGAAGGGTGAGAAGCAAGCTAGCAAAGATGAGGCTACCGATAAACAAGTAGTCCGCCACTTGGAACATGCTGCTGATGGATTTTTGCAAGGCCGGGTAGTTGGAAGAGCTCTTAACCAAGTCATAGAGGTTCCAGTCAATGTCGAGTGCTTTGATTTTTTCGATCAATTGATCCAGGTCCTGATCCCCCTTGGCAAAGAAGGTCGCATCCTCATAGGTAGCTGTTTGAACAGTATTGCCGTAGAGCTTGGCAGCTGTATCCAGGTCAGAAATGAGGGTATCTTCATACAACTCTTGGGCGTAGGTTAGAGGAGCTTGGTTCTTCCCTGAGAACAGACCCTTAATGGTCACTTCGACAGTTTCATTAGCCCCTTTTTCATTGTCAGCATCGTAGAGATTAGACTTGAGACGCACCTTATCACCTACCTTGAGGCCATTCTTTTTCGCCAAATCTTCGTGCATGAGGATTTGGTTTTTGTCCTTGTCTGTCAAGTGCTCCCCTTGGACCAGCTTGTAGGCTCCAGAGACAAACTTATCTTCTTTAGAAGAGTCATTGACCCCCGTCACCATCAGGGTGTTTTTAAAGTATTTGGCCCGCTCTGGAGATTGATTTTGCAGGGTTTCTTCAGTCTCAATGATCTCGTGGTCTAGGATATCTGCGATGGCATTGATCCGCCTGATGGAGGAAGTGATCCCCTCTACCTGGCTGATTTTTTCGATATCTTCTCCTCTGAGATTCCCAGCTCCCCGTGGGGTTCCTGGATTGGTCCTGCGGTTGATCTGCATGGAGAAGCTATTAGTGATGGATCCCAGGCTTTCCGACGAAGCTTTTTGGGTCGCTCCCTTCATGGAGAGTCCGATCAAGCTCAAGGTCACCATGAGGAGAATGATGGCAAAGAGCAAGAGGGACTTGGGCCATTTACGTGTGATATAAGCAAAAGCATTGCGCAACATAACATTCCCTCCTTACTTACTCTTCTCAACGAGGCTACGGCGACTCAATTCCAAGACCACATCGGAGGCCTCTGCCACTTCCTTACTGTGGGTGACGACGATGACACATTTTTGGCGTTCCTTGGCCAACTTCTTCAAAATGGCAATGATATCACCAGCTGTCTGTTCATCTAAGTTTCCTGTCGGCTCATCTGCTAAGATGACAGGTGCTTCTGAAACAAGCGCACGCGCAATGGCCACCCGTTGTTGCTGCCCGCCGGATAGTTGTAGGACATTGCGTTTGATTTGCGTTTCGTCCAATCCCAACTCCAAGAGAATGTCTTTCCCAGCTTGTTTGTTGACCAGGCGAACATTTTCAAGTGGCGTCAAATAGTCAATCAGATTGTAATTCTGAAAGACCAGGGAGACATGGTGCTTGCGGTGGTAGCTAGACCCTTTGGTCTGGATGTCCTCCCCATCAAAGAGAACCTGTCCCTTCTTGGGATTGTCCAGACCAGCCAAGAGGGATAGGAGGGTTGATTTCCCTGCTCCAGACTGACCGATAATGCTGTAAAAAGTCCCATTTTTGAACTGATAGTTCACGTCTGAGAAGATCTCTTCTTGGTAGCTTTGGTAACTATAGGATACATGTTTGAGTTCTAGCATATATGTCATTTCTCCTTAACTCATTTTTGTTAATATTTCTTTTGGACTCTTGCGCCAGATCATGCTGGTCGTTACACCGAGCGACAGAAGGATCAAGCACAAGAGGCTAGCATAGGCGATTCCTAAGGAAAGGCCTTGAGGGATTTGGTTGAGTAATTCTAGGGTCTGCTGTTGACCGGTCTGTCCGACAAACTGCTCTAAGAAACGATGGCTGACCATCCGCCCGATGAGAAAGGCTGGGATCACCGCTAGTAAGGATACCAGCACCACTTCCAAGAGGAACTGTCTAAAGATCCGGCCCTTGCTCTTCCCAATGGATAAGAGGACCCCGATTTCGTGGATCCGCTCCCGTGTCCAAAGACTGAGTAAGAGCGATAGGGCACCGGCTCCCGTCACTAGGAGGACGATCATCATGATCCGCACCAGGCCTTCTAGGGTCTGAGAGGATTCCTTCATCTGGTCAAAGGCCTTGCGATCTTCGACCACGCGTAGAGATTGCCAATCCAGATCCAAGCTTTTGACTTGCTTCAAGAGGGCATCGATTTTCTCAGGATCTTTGACGCCAAAGGTGACCTGGGTCACTTCTTGCTGACTGAGACCAAGTAGCTTAGTCGCATCCTCATAAGGGAGGTAGACTTGGTTTTCACTCAGATCAGAGGTCATCCCTGTGAATTTTTCCTGTTTCTTACCCGAAAAGATCCCTATGATTTTAAAGGTTTGCTCTTTGGCGGGAGTCTCCCCCATCTGAAAGCTGGATAAGGTCAAGGAATCTCCGACCTTTAGCTTGTTCTTCTTAGCCAACTCTTGGTGGATCAAGATCTGGCCGCGAGCCTTGTCGGATAAGTGCTTGCCTTGCACCAGTTGGAAACTGCTACTCCGGAAATCCAGGTGCTGGTCTGTCTTCTGGGTAAAGACAGCGCCTAGCGCTTGCTTGGCTTCCTGCCCCAAATCGTCTCGCTCCACCGACTGCTGTCCCGTCACCGCTTCTTTACCAAGAATGCGAACGGGACTTTCATATTGAGGAACCATAGCTCCCACCCCAGCTAGTTGCTGCACCTTTTCAGCTTCCTTCAGAGCAAAGGGAGTAGCCCCTTGCTTACTGGTCAGGGCAAAACTGGTCCCAGCCGACTGTTTGATATGGTCCTCCAACCTTTCACCCACTTGCATCAGTGAAAAACAGAAATACAAGCAAGAGAGGATCAAGAGGAGAATCAGAAAGAGAACCAGATTCCTCGTTCTTTTCCGAGAAATATAGGCGATTGCCTGTTGTAAGAGCATGATCTTACCCTCCATTTCAAGGTCCACGGCGATACAATGTGGACGCTTTCATCATTTGTTATAGTTATTATAGAAAAGAAATGTGAAATGTTTATGAAATAGAAAAAATTTCCTAGAAAAATCTAGGAAAACTGAACAGTCGTTTAGAGTTACTTTATCTATAGCCATAGAAAAAACCTTTGAAAAAGGATTCCTTTTCAAAGGTTTTATTTTCTTTTCTTGTTGATTTCTTTTTCAATGGCACTAGCAATCTTCTCCACCATATAGGCTGTCTGGAGATTGCGCAAGATCAAGAGGGCCCAAAAACATGCAAAGAGCATTTGACCCGCCATGGTCGCTTCATTGAAAAAGTATGTCTCCATAGCAGTAAAGACTGCTATCACTGCAAATTGTTTTCTATTCATAAAATTATTTTACCATGATTCAGTAAAAAATTCATGTATTAATCGTCTTGCAGGGTGATTTTATCGGATAAAAAGTGAAATTCCTCAGGGATGACACTTTCCTCTTTTTCTACCACTTCCGCTTTTTGTCCACGCGCCTTAGCCGAAAACTCTGCCCGGATTTGGGTCCATTCTTCCATCGAAACCGCTAAAATCTCTGGTGAGAAGCCCGCAGCATTGCTGAGGATATTTCCAAACATGGTATTGAGGTTGTCCCTCTTCATGGTCTGTTCAGCATTAAAGGCAGACTCAAAGGCTAAAATAGCGTGATTTTCATTGGCAGCGACCGGCTGGGATCCGATTAAGAGGGCCTTATCCGCACCTGCCAAGCTCTCGATAATTTCCCCCCAAGCGTTCTGAAGACGGATCAAGTTGGTCCGTGCCAACTCTGGATTTTCAACCGCCTCTTGTAAAATGGCGTTGACCTTGTTTCGATCTGCACGGTAGCCCTTGCTCGACTTGGTTGGACGAGCTACTGTCGGTTTTGAAGCAGGAAGACTGCTACCTGATTGCGCTAACTGTTGCTTGAGTTGAGCGACTTCCTTTTTCAAGTCTTCCAGCTGAGCTAGCACATTGGAAGGAACTTCCACAGCTGCTGAGTTAGAAACTTGGCCCGTGCTTTCAGCCAATTTAATGGTCATCATTTCAGTGTAAATGCGCGGTTGCAGACTATTTTTGATATCCGCTAGACTGGTTGTCGCCTGGTCAATCAGGGCAAAAAGACGGGCTTGATCAGCTTCAAGATTGACCGCAAACAAGTCACTAGCGTGAGTGTTTTCTCCGCCTGTCTGGACAATCAATAGATCTCTCAGGTATTGAAGTAAGTCCGTAACGAAACGGGCCATATTCTTCCCGTTATCAAAGATAATCGCCAGCTGATCCAGCGCCGCTGTCGCATCATGAGCCAGGATGGCAGCTACGTACTGATCGAGCGCAGCTAGGCTGATTGAGCCCGTAATCTCTTCAGCGATTGCTGTCGTCAACTCACTACCCGCAGTCAGACTCAGGGCTTGATCCAAAATGGACAAGGCATCCCGCATCCCACCTTCAGCGCGCCGAGCAATGATCTGGACAGCATCTGCTTCATAGGCAATGCCTTCAGTAGCTAGGATATTTCCCAAATGCTGGACAATGTCTGGCAATTTGATAGATTTGAATTCAAAGCGTTGCACCCGTGACAGAATAGTAGCTGGAATCTTGTGCAACTCCGTTGTTGCAAGGATAAAAACCACGTTTTCCGTCGGCTCTTCCAGCGTCTTCAACAAGGCATTAAAGGCCCCTGTTGAGAGCATATGGACCTCATCGATAATGTAGACCTTGTGCTTGGCTAGACTTGGAGCATAGGTGGACTTGTCGCGAATATCGCGAATTTCATCGACCCCATTGTTGGAGGCTGCATCGATCTCGATAACATCTTCCAGGCTCCCATTGGTAATGGATTCACAGATATAGCAGTCGTTACACGGCTCCCCATTGACTTGATTAGGACAGTTCATAGCCTTAGCAAAGATCTTGGCCACACTGGTTTTCCCAGTACCACGAGGACCAGAAAAGAGATAGGCATGGCTGATCTTGTCCTGCTCCACTGCCTGTCTCAATGTCCGTGCCACCACTTGCTGGCCGACCAATTGGCCAAAGGTCTGGCTACGGTATTTCCGATATAAAGCTTGATACATTAGTTCTTAACCCCAAACATCTTAAAGTCCCAGTTTGTCTTTTCGATCAAGAGAGCGACAAACTTTTCCAAATACTCTTGATCCAGCTGATCATAGTCAGAGACACACTCCGAATCCAGGTCTAAAACCCCAAGGAGCTGACCGTCCTTGACCATAGGCACCACAATCTCACTCATAGCCCGGCTATCACAGGAAATATAGTTGGCATGCTGGCGCACATCATCGACAATCATGGTTTCCTGCTTTTGAGCTGCTTCTCCACAGACACCCTTTCCAAGAGCGATATGGACACAAGAAACACCTCCCTGAAAAGGTCCCAGGATTAATTCCGTTTGGTCATACAAATAAAAACCTGCAAAGACCGAACGAGGCAGGGCTTGATTTAAGAGCGCACTGGCATTGGACAGATTAGCCAAGGCATTGCTTTCTCCTGTTAAGAGAGCGTCTAATTGAGCCAGCAAGAGCTGGTATTGTGATTCTTTTTCCGAATGTTTCATACCTTCCATTATACCAAATCTTTGCCCAAAAATTAAGCTTCAAACAGCGAAAGAAAAGAGAGTGGGACAGAAATCAGTAATTCGTTAGAATTCGATTTCGTCGTCCCACCTCCGCACAGTTGAGTAGGACTGTAAAAGCTGATGAAATCAGCGTAGTAGAGCCCACTCAACCACTGCGTCTTGCTCGACAATCCAAAAACAATTGAGAGGCTAGGACTTTTGTCCCAGCCTCTGGAATATAGATAAAGTTATCTTAGAAACTTTCCTTAGGTGAGGACGGACGTCAGCGAACTTCAAAGAAGTTCCATGACTAATTATTGAGCCTAAGGTCTCAATAATTCCGAGTGCTAGAAACAATTTTGTTTCTAGCACTTTTCTCACGGCGGAAAGTTTCAATATTTTCTTGATTCATTTTAAAAATGAAATCTCAGTTTTATTTCTTTGCAGAATCATTTAACTCATTCTTCTAAAAATTATTTTATCTATTCATGCCGCCGATTGAAGTGAAAGACTTCAAAATATTGAATGGCCCGATAGATTAAAAAGATGGTCAAGATGATGGCCACCAGCCAAATCGTCTTTAGTCCATAAAACTGGATCAAGTAGGTCGAAAAAATGGCCCCACAGACGAAACTCCCGATCAAGCAGGTCATAAAGATGGCTTCCCAGAGGAATTTCATCTCCCTGTCTCTAACAAAATTTCCATAAGCTACCATGGTTTTCTTGAGATTTCCGGTCATAAAAGAGTGGTTGTAGGCATAGCTACCTACTTCTCCAAATGAGGTCGCTACGATTCCCAAACTCAGGCCAAAAAAAGGCACGATGAAGACATTTTTTACCGATGCTGGCAAAAATCCCGTCACCAAAGTTGTGAGGATATAGGGCACTAGGGTACTCAAGCGCCAGACTGAATTATCAATCAAGCGACGCAAGACCGTCATTAAAAAGATCCCCAGCATAAAGGCCAGCATCGTGGCTAACTTCACTTCTACATCTGAGATCTGCTGGCCGATCAAACCAACCGATAGAAAGACCACATTTCCCGTCTGGCCTGCCGCCAAGGTCCCACCCCGACAAATAAAGGTATAAGCATCTGAAAAACCAGCACACATGGTCAATATACAAGCGAACGCCTTGGTCCGCGAATGAAACTCCCTTTTCATTTCCATTCTCCCTAGGAAAAAGAGGGAGTGGTACAGAATATTAAAAAACATTTCTCATACCACTCCCGCAACATTGATTGAGAACTCTTTCGAGTCTTTTAGCGAATGAAGAGTCTCACCAACTACTGCGACATTCCGTCACTCCTCATATCCGTAGACACTTGGTGACCAGTTGCCCTTCTTCTCTCTTTTTCTATTTTCCCTCACGCGCTTCGTTGAGGATTTTTTCAATCTTGGTTGTGATCAAGTCAATCGCAACTGTGTTGGTCACGCCCTCAGGAATGATCACGTCCGCATAACGCTTGGTTGGCTCGATGAACTGGTGGTACATCGGTTTTACTACACCAAGGTATTGCTCAATGACACTATCCAGACTCCGGCCACGCTCTTCCATATCTCGCTTGATCCGGCGAATGATCCGCACATCATCATCCGTATCAACGAAAATCTTGATGTCCATCAAGTCCCGAAGACGCTTGTCTTCAAGAACTAAGATTCCTTCCACGATGAAAACATCTTGTGGTTCCTGACGATAGGTCTTGCTGCTGCGCGTATGTTCAGCATAGTCATAAGTTGGAATATCTACCGGACGACCCTCCAAGAGTTCATTGATCTGCGCAATCATCAAGTCCGTATCAAAGGCAAAAGGATGGTCATAGTTAGTCTTGATCCGCTCCTCAAAGGTCAAATGACTTTGGTCCTTGTAATAAGAATCATGCTCAATCATGGCAATCTTTTCATTCGGAAAATTGGCCAAAATGGCACGAGACACACTGGTCTTTCCACCACCAGAACCACCAGTAACACCAATAATAATAGGTCTATTTTGCATTTTCTACTCCATTACCTGTAGTCGCCTGAGAAGAAATAGACATCTCAGACACATCTTATCCATTTTACCATATTTTTGCCTAGACATGAATAGTTTTTCAGTCAGAAGTTTGAAAACAAAAAGGACCTTGCGGTCCTTTCATTACTTCACTTTTTCTAATTTAGCGGCAAATTCATTACCACCACGTAAGACGAGTATATTTTTTCCACCATTGACAGGTACGAAACAATAATTTGAATTAGCTTGTATATAGACTTCCTTAGCGCTCTTCACTTGATAGCCTTCTGATTTCACCGCTTCTTGAATTACGTCAAATGTGTGTTCAATCTCTTCTTTAGAAGTCGTGTCTCCATCATACTTTTCTTGATCAGCTAGAGAATAGAATGCGTAAGCCTTGTTATCGTAATACTTATCACTTATAATTCCATGATCTGAAATCTGAACAGTTGTATTATCTCCTTCTGTCACATTCTTCCATTTTCCAACCATGGCCTTTGGTGTTTCAACCTTGTGATAGACCAAATTATCTTCAAAGTTTCCTTTGTATGACTTATAAGTTTTCAAGTCGAATAAATCATTTCTTAAAATAATATTGCTTCCGTCTTTTTGGAGCAAGTTATAGCGTGTGTTCCCACCAGACTTAATAACAACAATTTCTGTCGTCTTCAGGTTAAATTTCTTATCGACATCCGCAAGTGAATGCAAGTCTGTTGCATTTAACAAAGAAAGTGCTGTATTAAATTCTTTTTTCGCTTCATTCCCCTTGAGAACCTTTTTGATGGTCTCACCACCATTGACTTTTTGTTTCTTTCCACTTAGTTCATAAGTGATCGGACTAGAATCCGTATTTCTCAACCAAACACCATCTAGACTTGGCCCACCTGAAAAGAAAAAGAACCAAGCAAAGGCAATCACTGCGACAAGTCCCGCAACTGCAGCCCCAATTTGGGTTTGTTTATTAAAAGAAAATGTCAATTTTTTCGGTCTTGGAACAGGTTGTAATGTTTTCGCCGATGGCTGCGGTTGGACAACAGCTGGCTGCTCTTGTGAAAGAGGCGCACTAGGTGCAACAGGTGCTTCTTGAGCTGGAGCTGGTGCCTCTGTCGTTGGAGCCTGCGCCTCAGTTGCTGGAGTCGGCTCTTCTTTTCGCTCTACGACAAACTCCCCTTTTTCACGCGCTTCTTGAAATTCTTGCATACTTGGCTTGCGACCATTGACCGCTTCAAAGTATTCAACCCAATCGTTTTGATTCATCATATCCCCCTTATTGATTCATCATAAAAACTAACCATATTATACCACAAATCAATGGTTAATTTTTTGATTTTCAGAAAAATATCTGAAAAAAGTCCAAGTGATTTTCCACTTGGACCTTCTTCATTATTTCAAAACTTTTTGTGTTTTCGCATAGTTGGCTTCTACAGCTTCTTTTTCAGCCTTCCACCAGTCTTGGTGGTCTGTGTACCACTTGATGGTATCTTCCAAACCTGCTTCAAAGTTTGTGAATTGTGGTTCCCAACCTAATTCTTCACGCAATTTGGTTGAATCGATGGCATAACGCAAATCGTGACCAGCACGGTCTGTTACACGGTCGTAGGCGTCTTTTGGTTGACCCATTTTTTCAAGGATCAACTCCAGCACTTCTTTGTTATTCTTTTCACCATCGGCACCGATCAGGTAAGTTTCACCAATACGGCCTTTAGTGAGGATAGCCCAAACACCAGTTGAGTGGTCGTTAGTGTGGATCCAGTCACGGACGTTCTTCCCTTCACCATAAAGTTTTGGCTTGATGCCAGACAAGATATTGGTGATTTGACGTGGGATGAATTTTTCGATGTGTTGGTATGGCCCGTAGTTGTTTGAACAGTTAGAAATCGTTGCTTTAACACCAAAGGAACGAACCCAAGCCTTCACGATCAAGTCTGAAGCAGCCTTGGTTGATGAATAAGGGGATGATGGGTTGTATTTGGTTTCAGCAGTGAATTTTTCACCAGGACCTTCCCCATGTCCAGGAAGATCTTCGCGCAATGGAAGGTCTCCATACACTTCGTCTGTTGACACGTGGTGGAAACGAATGTCGTACTTACGAGCTGCTTCCAAAAGTGTATAAGTTCCAACAAAGTTTGTGTAGATAAATGGAGATGGATCTTTGAGGGAGTTATCATTGTGGCTTTCAGCTGCATAGTGGACAATGGCATCAGCCTTGGCAGCCAATTTGTCAACTAATTCAGCATCAGCGATGTCTCCCACAACCAATTCAACACGGTCCCCAAGGATTTCTTCGATGTTGGCACGGTTACCAGCGTAAGTGAGTTTGTCAAGGACAGTCACATGCATGTCTGGATGGTTGTTGTAGACATAGTGTACGAAGTTTGAACCGATGAAACCAGCTCCACCGGTTACGATGATGTTTTTGTATTCAGTCATTTTTTCTCCAAATAGTTTTTAGTTTTGATTATTTCTTAAATCAATCTTTTTTTAGCTTTCCTTAGGTGAGTACGGACGTCAACGAACTTCTTCGAAGTTCCATGACTAAGTTTTGAGCCTAGTGTCTCAAAACTTCCGAGCACCTGAAACAAAATAGTTCAGGTGCTTTTCTCACGGCGGAAAGCTAATCATATAGCTCGCTTCGCTCGTTTATAACAAAGCTAAAAACTATATAATGATTTTCTTAATTGTTTTAAGAGCTATATTCTTACAAATCCTCTGGTTTGAGGGGGTTAACGTCTTTGAGCAATGGGTGATTTTTATCTGCTTCTGAGACTTCTGCTTCTTCCAAGTTTTCCCACTTGATATCAAGGCTTGGGTCAGCGTAGTTGACAAAGGCGTATTTAGGTTTAAGTTCAAGTGCCCAGTAATCATTTACAAGGTAGCTATATGACACTTTGTCAGACAAAACTTGGAAACCATTGGCAACACCACGAGGAACAAAGATTCCTTTTGAGGCATCAATAACAGTTTGATAAGTATTCCCAAACGTTTCGCCTTCACGGAGGTCAACCCATGTTCCAAGAACCTTTCCTTCATCTGCTACTGAGATGTATTTATCCCAAGGCTCAGCATGCAAGCCACGCAAAACATTTTTACGTGAGAATGAAATATTGTTTTGCAACTTGCCTTCTGCAAAGAAGCTTTCAGGGAATCCAAGGGGAAGCATTTTCTCTTTTTGGAAGTTTTCTTTAAACCAACCACGGTTATCTCCGCGCACCGGAATATCAAACTCCATCAAGCCTGGGATAGCATCAATTTTGCGGGCTGCTAATTCTTTTTCGAAAAATTGTTCTGTCATTAAGCTTCTCCAATCAAACGGAGCAAGTATTGTCCGTATTCGTTTTTCTTCAGTGATTGCGCTAATTCATGGACTTGTTCTTTGTTGATATAACCCATGCGATAGGCAATTTCCTCAAGGTTAGCCACTTGGACATTTTGCAAGCGTTGAACAGTTTCGATATATTGAGATGCTTGCAAGAGACTTTCGTGAGTTCCAGTATCCAACCAGGCAAAACCACGGCCCATGAGCTCAACAGAGAGATCTCCACGCTCCAAATAAGCCTTGTTAACATCAGTGATTTCAAGCTCTCCACGAGGGCTTGGTTTGATGTTTTTGGCAATTTCTACCACATCATTGTCATAGAAATAAAGTCCTGTCACTGCAAAGTTCGATTTTGGATGTTCTGGTTTTTCCTCGATAGAGATAGCATTCATATCCGCGTCAAACTCTACCACCCCAAAGCGTTCTGGATCTTTAACTTGGTAACCAAAGACAGTCGCTCCTTTTTCCTTCGCTTCTGCCCGTTGCAACATCTTGGTTAAGCCATTTCCGTGGAAGATATTGTCCCCAAGGATGAGAGCAACATGATCGTCACCGATAAAGTCTTCCCCGATGATGAAGGCTTGCGCCAAGCCATCTGGACTTGGTTGCTCTGCATAAGAGAGAGAAATTCCTAGTTCAGAACCATCTCCAAGAAGCTCTTCAAAACGAGGAAGGTCTTGAGGAGTCGAGATGATCAGGATTTCTTTGATCCCTGCCAACATAAGGGTTGACAGCGGATAGTAGATCATTGGTTTGTCATAAATGGGCATCAACTGTTTAGAAGCCGCTCGTGTCAATGGATACAAGCGAGTTCCTGAGCCCCCTGCTAAAATAATACCTTTCATAATGGTAGGCCTTTCTACGTAGTCATTACCCTTATTTTATCATGTTTATATAAAAAAGTCACCTTGCATTTGTGTTACAAGGTGATGACAGGTTGTGAGAAAAAGTCTCGTTAACGATCTTCATTATAGTGATTCAAATAGGACGCTCGGACTAAATCTCATTGATATACTTTTATTCACTGATCACTGCTTCTCTTCTGAACCATCCGAATATCTTACCCTTACTCTTGATTTTGTCGTTCCTCTCCTAGAATCCATAAAGCTCTGAAATTCCTCATCTTCATTATGATAGACCCCTATCTTAATTTTATTCGCATCTTTATCATAAGCTAATACATGTTTCTTGCAAGTCCCGTCAACAAATGTGAGTTTCACCTCAGCTCCCCATGCTTCTGAAGGAATGGAGCTATAGGATGGATTTATAATCTCAATCTCCTCAATACCCTCGTAAGAATTCTTCAAGGTCTTTATAAGGCTAACTTCATACTCTTTATTGCGTCTTGCTCGACAATCCAAAGACAATTGAGAGGCTAGGACTTTTGTCCCAGCCTACTTCTTCACATATTGTTCAACTGGATAATCCGCTGGATCTAAGCGCAGGTTTCCTCCTACCACTAGTTGAGCTAGATGCCAACCAATGAGGGGACCTGTTGTGAGACCAGACGAACCAAGTCCACTAGCGACATAGAGGCCTGCTTGATCAGGAACAACTCCCCAAAATGGTGAAAAATCACTGGTGTAGGCACGAGTTCCCACGCGCTCCCCGATAACTTCCGCTTGAGCTAGTTCTGGATAGTAGGCCAAGGCTTCTGTTTCCATCTGATTAAGCAGAGCTTGATCCACCGTCAGGTCAAAGCCCATCTCATTCTCATGAGTGGCTCCCATACTGATCTTGCCCTTTTGAAAGGGAATGATATCCAGCTCTCCTTCAGGCATGACCACTGGATAATCAGCAGTATCTAAGTCTAGCTGATAATCCCGCAGTTGCCCCTTTTGCGGACGGACATCAACTTGGTAGCCAAGAGACTCGAGCATTTGCCCCAACCAGGCTCCTGTTGCCAGGATAACTTGGTCATAACTTTCTCCTGCAATCTGATAGCCATCACTTGAGACAGAGAGAGCAACCTCTTCCTTGATCACTCTTGCCCCACTTGCCTGAAGAAGGGTTTCTGTCAGAAGGGCTCCTTCTACATGGGCTCCACCTGAGGCATAAAGGAGCTTCTCAAAGCCTTGTAGATCAGGAAATTGCTGGGCTACTTCTTCCTTAGTCAAAATTGCCAAGTCCCCGATTAAGGGAGATTCTTCTCGTCGACTCAGCGCCAACTGATAGAGTTCGTCTAATTTTTCCTCATTTTTCTTCAGGAGATAGACGCCAGTCTGCTGGTAAAAATCTGTATTAATACCGTCCTTTGCCAGGTCTTCTACCAATTCTTGGTAAAAATCTGCTCCCAGACGAGCCAGGCGATACCAAACCTTATTCCGCCGTTTAGAAAACCAGGGACTGATAATGCCCGCTGCCGCCTTGGTCGCTTGGCCAACTCCATGGTCGTAGACGGTCACATCCACCTGTGCTTCTTTAGATAAATAATAGGCTGCAGTAGACCCCACGATCCCTGCACCAATAATAGCAACTTTCATCATGACCCCTTAGATATGGTAAAAAGGATTGGTGCTGGCTTGACTGCCAATCACTTCAATCTCCCAGACTTCCTCAGACTTCCACTGATTGAGCTTTTCTACTAATTTTGACACAAAGAGAACTTCGATATGGTGACCTGGATCCAAGGCCAAGAGCCCATCGCTCAGCATGTCCTGAGCCGTGTGGTAGTATATATCTCCTGTGATATAGACCTCAGCCCCTTTAGCGAGAGCATCCTTGTAAAAGGACTGGCCACTTCCTCCACAGATAGCGACACGCTCAATAACCCGATCCAAATCCGCCTGATCATAACTGACTAGGCGCAAAGCATCTAAGCCAAAGGTTTCTTTAACCTTGCTAGCCAACTGTCCAAAGGTTTGAGTAGCTACCCGACCGATGCGACCAATTCCGAGCCCTTCTCCCGTCATACTGAGGGGTTCTGTATCTTCAATGTCCAAGAGCTGGCAGAACCAATCGTTGAGCCCATCTGGGACAATGTCAATATTGGTATGGCTGACGTAGACTGCGATATCGTGCTTGATCAAATCGATATAGATCTGATTTTGTGCCCGATCAGCTACCAGATCCTTGATGGGACGGAAAATGGGCGCGTGCTTGACGATGATCAAGTCCACCCCATGAGCGATTGCTTCAGCCACCGTCTGCTCGCGGATATCCAGAGCCACCATGACCTTTTGGATGTCTTTTTGTAGCGTGCCGACCTGTAGGCCACAGACATCTCCCTCCATAGACAATTCCTGTGGACAGTAGGCTTCATAGCGTTTGATGACTTCACTTGCTAACATGTAGAACCTCCTTGATGTGTGCGATGCGCTCTTCTAACGATGCTCTGGCAGATTGATTCTCAACTGGGACCTGCTCCAAGGCAAAGGTCAATTTCTCCACTTCCTTGAACCACTTTTGGACAAAGGCTGGAGCTTGTTCCTGCATCAAATAGGGACCAAAGCGCAGTTCCTTGGCTGACAACTCTTGAGAACCCTGTTCCACCACAAGGATCTCATAGAACTTCTCATTCTCTTCCAAGATCGCTTCATCAACAATGCGGAAATCATGGTCGACTAACCAAGCCCGCAGTTCATCTTCACGATTATTGGGCTGTAGGACCAAGCGAGAGACATTGGCTAATTTCTCAAGACCTGCGGCTAGGATGTCTGCAATCAAGCGTCCTCCCATACCAGCAATGGTGATACAGGAAATGCCGTCTGCTGGTTCAAAGGCAGCCAAACCATTGGCCAGGCGGACCTCAATCTTGTCCTCTAAACCATTATCGGCGACATTTTGGAGGGCAGATTGATAAGGCCCCTCTACCACTTCACCAGCAATAGCAGCCTCAATCTTGCCTTCTTGTAAGAGGGCGATTGGCAGATAAGCATGGTCACTCCCCACGTCCAACAGACGAGCTCCAGCTGGGACGAAGCTAGCCACCAAGTCCAATCGATTTGATAATTTTGTAAATTCCATGTGCTACTTTCTATACTTTTATTCCACCCTTTAGTATACCATGTTTGCACCATTAAAAAAAGGCGCAACGGCGCCTTGTCTATTATGGAAAGGTATTACTTTAGACTTTCCTTAGGTGAGTCCGGACGTCAGCGAACTTCTTCAAAGTTCCATGACTAAGTTTTGAGTCTAATGTCTCAAAACTTCCGGGCACATGAAACTTATACGTTTCATGTGCTATACTCACGGCGGAAACTCTCGCTATCATCCTCAACAAGCCGATATTAGACTTTAGTCAATTTCCTTATAGTCTACTTCCAAGCCTCGTTGCACTGCTGGGCGATTGGCAATTTTCTCTGTCCAAGCTTGCAGATGCTTATATTCCTTCACATCTAAGAAAATTCCTGCACGGTCCCAGACCTTGTCTTGAGCTAGACGGCCATACCAAGACCAGATGGCAATATCTGCAATGGTATAGTCATCCCCTGCGATATAAGGTTTAGTGGCCAATTCTTTGTCCAGTAAGTCCAATTGACGTTTGGCTTCCATGGCAAAACGGTTGATGGCATACTCGATTTTTTCAGGAGCATAATGGAAGAAATGGCCAAATCCTCCGCCTAAAAAAGGTGCCGCACCCGTCTGCCAGAAGAGCCAGTTAAGCACTTCGGTCCGTTTAACAGGATCTGTCGGGATTAATTTGCCAAATTTCTCTGCTAAATACAAGAGAATATTGGCTGATTCAAAGACCCGAATGGCTTGGTCACCTGATTGATCCAACATGGCTGGAATTTTCGAGTTTGGATTGATGGCTACAAAGTCACTACCAAACTGATCTCCCTCAGCAATCTTGATGCGATAAGCGTCATAGCCCGCATCCACACCCAACTCTTTTAGTTCTTCCAGCATAATAGTGGCCTTGATTCCATTAGGGGTTGGAAGAGTATAGAGTTGGAAAGGCTGATCGCCTTTTGGAAGGCTTTGTTCAAAGCGGGCACCTGCTGTTGGTTGGTTCAAACCTCCCCAGGCTCCTCCCATTTGACTCGGTGCTTCCCATACTTCTGGTAATTGATAGTCTGACATCTTTATTCTCCTTTAATTCGCTACTCCTAGCATATCAAATATTGGGCTCCCTTTCAAAGATCTGCTACGCTAGCTTTACTTGACTTTTCTGGTCAAAATGATAGTATAGAAAAAATACAATTTTAAGGAGAAAACCATGTCCATGATCGATTTTCATAGTTTGGCAAAGACGGAACTTCACTGTCACTTAGACGGTTCCTTGTCGCTTCCAATCATTCGCCAGTTGGCAGCTATGGCCAATATTGACCTACCTACTAGCGATGAGGAGCTCAAGCACCATGTCACTGCGCCTGCCCACTGTGAGAATCTTTTGGACTATTTAGAGGCCTTTGACTACATTCGGCCCCTTCTTCAAACCAAGGAAGCCTTGATGCTTGCTGCTTACGATGTGGCCAAGCAAGCTGCTCTCGAAAATGTCCTTTATATTGAGGTTCGTTTTGCACCAGAATTGTCCATGGACCAAGGGCTCACCGTCCCAGAAACGATCGATGCTGTCTGTGAAGGACTGCGTCAAGCCCAGGAGGAATTTGGCATTGTTGCAAAAGCCTTAGTCTGTGGCATGCGCCAGTCCGATCAAGATCTCACATCTCGCATTCTTGCAGAAGCCAACCAAGTTAGTGATCAGGATTTTGTTGGTTTTGACTTTGCCGGGGATGAGCACAACTACTCTCCAGAAGATATTCGAACTCTAATCGAGCAAGTCAAGAGTTACCATCGTCATATGACGCTTCATGCAGGTGAGTGTCATTGCCCACACTTTGTTGCCCAATCGATTGCATTTGGCATCAAACGCAATGGGCACGTGACGGCTCTATCTCATGAACCAGCCTTACTCCAATCCTTTATTGAGAATGGGGTCACTGGTGAACTCTGCTTGACCAGCAACTTACAGACAAAAGCAGCGCCGACTATAGAGGATTTCCCTTATTTGAAAATGAAGGCAGCCGGAGCTCGGATCAGTATTAATACCGATAACCGGACTGTATCTGATACCGATCTTACCAAGGAATATGCCCTCTACCATCAGCACTTCCAAACCAAGGAAACTGACTTTTACCAACACAATGTCCATGCCATCCAGGCTTCCTTTGCTAGTGACGAGGAAAAACAAGAACTCCTTACCAAGTTAGAAGAAGCCTATGCGGATTATCTATAAACGAAAAAAACTAGCACTTTTATAAAGTGCTAGTTTTTTTAATCTTTCCACAAATCCATGGCCTTCAAGAAATCGTCTGAAACGGTCACATTGCGTGGGTTGGCTTGCTCGCGTTCTTGTAGTTTCGCCTCTACTTGGGCTAGACTGTTGATGCCTTCACTGCGCCAGTTGCGTAAAATGGCTTGGATATATTTCCAATGAGGCTTGCCGTTAAAGACAGCTTCTCGTAATGCTGCCTTTATCACATCTGGATCTGTCTGATCCTCGCGCACAGTCTTGGTCAAGTCTTCAATCTCAAAAGGCGTCAAGAGTCGTCCCAGTTCTTGTTGGAAGGTTTCCACCAAGTCCTTGATGACATTTCCCTTAGCAGGCGCGCTCTGTGCCTTCCCTTGTAATTGGGCTTCTAAAATCTCATCCAAGCGCTCCAGAGCAATGGTCGCATCAAAGATGGCTTCAATCTCGCCATTGAGCTCAATCGTCCGGTATTGAAGAAGTCCCTTGGTGGTCAAATTGGACATAATCCGATTGACCTCTGTCACTGTTTTTCCTAGATGACTAGCAATCTGATTAGGAGTCAAGGCCTCTTGGCCGGTCGTATTTTGAAGGAAGAAAAACTGCCAAACCAAGTAGTCATCTGCTTGGTCAAACAATTCATGATAATGAAAAAGCAAGGCACTTGGAAGAACCAAGTTGCCATACTTAAATGCTTGTGAATATGTCATAATTCCCCTTTATAGGTAACCATAAAATGAAATATCTTTTTCCAATTCTTCCAAGCGGTAAGGTGTTTCTTGATAAACCGCATAGTTGATCCAATTACTAAAGAAGGTCGTTGCAGCTAGATTCCAACGAATGCGAGGCTCTGTATTAGCGTCATCCCCATCAAAGTAATTCTTGGGAACGTCCGGATCCAAGCCCGCCTTGACATCTCGGTGGTATTCTTTTGCCAGTGTATCGCGATCATATTCCAGATGGCCAAAGCTATACACCTCACGCATGTCTGGACTGGCAATGATGGAAAGGCCAACTTCATTTCCTTGCGCGATCACCTGAAGATTGCTCTTTTCAAGGACTTCCTTCAAAGGAACATCCGTATAGCGAGAATGAGGGGCAAGGAAGCGATCGTCAAAGCCTCTCATGAGCAGACTATCGGGACGCACCACTGCCTGGTCATAGATACCCGATAGCTTGTCACAGAGCTCTACTTTTTGAATTCCGTAACGGTGGTACAGTCCAGCCTGGGCCCCCCAACAAAGGTGCAAGGTTGAAAAGACATGCCGCTTAGACCATTTAAAGACCTGGGTCAATTCTTCCCAGTAGTCTACTTCTTCAAAGTCCATCTTTTCGACAGGAGCCCCTGTCACAATCAAGCCATCATAGTAATTCTCCTTGATATCCTCAAAGGTCTTGTAGAAGCTCTCCAAATGCTCTGCCGCTGTATTCTTGGATTCATGGCTCGCCATGTAGAGGAAATCTACATTGATCTGCAAGGGCGTGTTGGCCAGGAGGCGTAGCAGTTGAGTCTCAGTTGCTTCCTTAGTCGGCATGAGATTCAAAATCAGAACATTTATAGGACGAATATCCTGGTGAGTTGCTCGAACATCATCCATGACAAAAATATTTTCTGAACGAAGGATATCGACTGCTGGTAATTTTTTATCTAGAGTAATTGGCATAAAAAGCTCCCATCTTACAAGTTCTTAACTAACATTATATGATAGGAGCTTATAGTTTTCAATTATGGTTTTTCTGTATCCAGTTATAGTAATAGACTATATTAGTAATGCATCAAGACTTTGTAGTCGTAATCGCCGATCGCTTCGCGACCTTTCAATTCATCCAACTCGATCAAGAAGGCACACCCTGCAACGATCCCACCGAGTTTTTCGATCATTTCGATGGTTGCTTTAACGGTACCACCCGTAGCCAAGAGGTCATCAACGATGAGGACACGTTGACCTGGTTTGATAGCATCTGCGTGCATACAGAGGGTATCGACACCATATTCTTTTTCGTAGTCAGCAGAGATGACTTCACGTGGCAACTTACCAGGCTTACGAACAGGTGCAAAACCAATTCCCAATTCAAAAGCGACTGGACATCCAACGATGAAACCACGCGCTTCAGGACCGACGATCATATCGATCTTCTTATCGGTTGCGTATTGAACGATCTCACGAACCGCATAGCTATAAGCATTACCATCTGCCATCAAAGGGCTGATATCACGGAAGGTAATTCCTTCTTGTGGATAGTTTTCAATGCTTGCAATGTAATCTTTTAAATTCATGGTTAACTTTCTTTCATAAAAAATTTTTACATTCCATTATACCATGAATTCTACTAACTTGCATCATTTTTGCCAAATCATTTTCCCAAGCTCCCCGCGTCAAAAGCAAAAATCCCACATCTGAAAAATGATGTGGGATTGGATTCCAAAAAAACTTACTACTCTTCTATCAATTTGTTGTACTCGATTTTCATATCCCCCAAGTTTTTCAAGGAATAACGGGAACTTCCATTCTTGAACCAGGTACCGAGGATGTATTGCTCAGCGACTTTCTTGCTTTGGTTTTTCAACCGCGTGCGGTCTTTGCCGTAGGTGGCAAGTTGATCAAGGAGTTGCTGGTCTTTATAGATTTTGTTATCTGTTTCTAGATATACTTTTTCTTGCACTATAGCTTTTTTATGAGAGTCATAAACAAATCCAAATCCAATCATGGTTTTACTATCCAACTCATGATCATACAAATATAACCAATCAGAAGTTCCCTTAAATACTGTTACAGAAAGATGTTGCTTATCATCAACAATATTTTTGGAAAAAGAGAAAGTTTTATGTCCTTCACCCTCTTGAAAAGTATCATCACTTCCAATGATCTGCGTATAAGGCTTGAACATCACGTAGCGTATCCACCCACCATTTTCAGAGTAATTAATTTCTTCCATGGGGTTTTTGAGGCTCAGGTAGATTCCTAGCCAATAAAGAGCAAAAAGCAAGAAGGGGGTGAGCCAGAGAAACTGTTTTAGGTGTTTTTTCATGAGGCCTGACCTGTCAGATAGTCGTAGATTTCACGAACCGTTCCAAGGGCCATCAACTCCTGCTCTTTCACGGTTTGTTTGAGGTTTTGGTAGATGCTGCTTTCTGCGATTTCGCGTTTTTCTGCTTCTTTATTAACCTTCATGATGCCATTTTCAATGGTCACAAAGCCCAGTTCTTGGAAGATCTGAATCATTTTGACTAAGAGGATCTGCTGGATCTTGAGATAGGCTGCTAGGTCTTTGAGTTTGTAGCGGACATCAAATTCCGGGTACTGGTAGACGGTCTTATAGAGCTTGGCATACTGGTCCCTGCTGCCGTATCCTGTCAGATAGTAGGCTTTGGCGATCTCATTTTTGAAATAGACGGCTTGGAAATCATGCTCTTGGAAGATTTGCCGTAGTTGCTCTAAATCCTCAGGGATATTTCCAACTACAACAGCGGGCTCGCCTGTCAGATCTGGCAGTTCTTTAGTAAAATCAAGAACGGGAACACCTGCGGGGAGGCTGGCATTTTTGGAGCGGATATTAAAGAGCTGCACGCCGTCCACACGCGCATCCACCAGCATGAGCTGAAGAGTCGTTTGACCATTCCATTGGTTGACCGACAACTGCACAGCTAACTCTAGGTCTTGCGACTGTGCAAACTCTGCCTCTAAACTTCCCAAGCCAAAGGCAACCACCTCAAAGGTCGCATCTTCTTGAGAAATTTTGAGTTTCAAGTGGGTATTGCCGGCTCCCATCGAGCGTGCCCCTTCTACCTTGAAATTACGGACCAGAAAGACTGGTTTTTTATTGTCCATGCCAAAAGGACTCAAGCGATCAAAGCTTTTCAAGGTCTCAAGCGTTAGTTCTGTTAGATGCAGTTCCTCGTCGATGGCTAAGCTAGACTTGCTACTGAGATCAATCTCTTGTTCAGCAATGTAATCCGTAAGAGCCCGAGACAAGGCAGGAAGTTGGTCCACCTCCAGCGTCATCCCTGCCGCACCAGCATGTCCTCCAAAGGCGACAAAGAGCGACCGGTGGGGATCGAGGGCCTCAAAGATATTGACCGACTCGGGACTCCGAGCGCTTCCTTTAGCCCGTCCATCTTCGATACTTAAAACAACGACCGGCTGATGAAGCTCTTCTAATAAACGGCCGGCGACAATACCAAGGACCCCTGGATTCCAGCCTTCTTTGGCCAAGACTTGGGCGGACAAACTTGGATCGACCATGGTTTTGGCTTCGTCATAGATGGCTTGGACAATCTCTTTTCGTTCTTCATTCTTCTGATGGATCATGAGGGCAATCTCGTGCGCCTCTTCATCGTCAAAACCAGTCAGTAGTTCGATAGCTGGATTAGGGTCATCGAGGCGACCAAGGGCATTGAGACGAGGAGCAATCTGAAAACCAACCGTTTCTTCATTGACATCCTCCGGACGAATCCCTGCGATCTCCAAAAGCTCCTGCAAGCCCATGCGCTGGGTATGTTGGAGAATACCCAGACCGTATTTGACCAGAATCCGATTCTCATCTGTCAGACTGACCATGTCAGCAATGGTCCCAATTGCTACCAGGTCTAAGAGATCGACTGGTACTTCCTCTAAGAGGGCACAGGCCAACTTAAAGGCCACACCACATCCTGCTAGATAATGGAAGGGATAATCCGCATCTGGATGCTCCGGATGAATGATCGCATAGGCATCTGGCAAAACCTCTGGCATAGAGTGGTGGTCGGTCACGATGACATCGACTCCCATCGCTTGGGCCATGGCAATGGCTTGATTGCCCGCGACCCCATTGTCCACCGTGACAATCAGGGAAATGCCTTGCTGCTCAATAAAGTATTTATAGACACTCTCATTGGGACCATAGCCGTCTGTGAAGCGGTTGGGTAGGTAGACTTGCACCTCTGCTCCCATCTGCTCCAAGGTTTCCTTCATAATAGAGGCTGAGGTCATCCCGTCCGCATCATAGTCTCCGTAGATGAGGATCTGCTCATAATCTTCGATGGCCCGTCGGATGCGCTCCACTGCCTTGTCCATATCATGGAGCAAATAAGGGTCGTGTAGCTTCTCCAGCTTGGGTTCTAAAAAGTCTTCTAAATCCTCTTTGGTCTGAATGCCACGCTCATACAGCAAGGTTGCTACGGACGCTTCCAGGCCTGCTTTTTTGGCAAGGGCTAAAAAGGCCTCATCTGCACTTGGCGAAGCTAACTGCCAATCGTATTTTGAAGTGATCATCTAGCTTTTGGTCTCCTCTTTTTCTTATCTGAATATTATAACATGAAAGGCTAAAATGGCGGGAAATAAAAGGTCGACTTATACAAAAATCAAAATCAACATTTTTCTTTATTTTTGTTGCATTTAACTTGACTTATCACACTAAAAGAATATAATAATGTTGATAATAATCTTTTAAATATGCAATGGGATGATTATTCAGTTAAAATTTGCAACGTTTATTATCACTTTAACATTATGACGCTTGTCATTTCCCTTGTTTTTCTATCTAAACAAACGTAGTTAGAGGGTTTGAGCTGATTTTGTCGGTGGGTTTGTTTTCTTTTAATGCATAAAGAGGAGCATATAATTCATCGATCTATCCTAAACTGAGGCAGCTGGTTTCATGGAGTAGAAATTAGAAGCCTTTCTATTTTGGGATATATCACTATGTAGAAAAGCCTCGGAAAGGGCAGGCAGAAGAAAGGAAATGAGGCCAATTGAAATCTCTTTATAAAAAGATAGTTGCATTTGTAGCTATCATCGGCGTGGTAGCCTTGGGCTTGTCTGTGATCAAACCCGTAAGCGCGGCCACTGTTTCACCAACCGTCACCAACTTAAAGGCCCAAGCAAGTGGACAAAAAGTTATCTTTTCATTTGACTGGGATTTAACTGGTAAATCAGTTAAAGACGGTGATACATTTACCATTGATGCTCCAGAGGGTGTCAATATCACTGAAATCGCAACACAATCACTCCAAGCTAATGGAGCTGAAGTCGCAACCATTTCGATGACAAACAAAAAGATTACTTTTACCTTTAAAAAAGCAATCGAGTCAATGAACGAAAATGTCAAAGGTGGATTCTCATACAAAGCAGAATGGGATAGCACTCCAGGAAATCCTGGAAACAAGACCGCCACTTCTAAAGTCGGTTCAGAATCTGTCATCATTACACGTCCTGACGGTCCTGGCGTATTTGAATCAGTCTTAAATAAATACAACCTTACAGGTGACTATGTAGCTAAGCAATTCAAATTAGACGCATCTGAAAACTATGCATGGATGAATGTTGGTGATGACTACTATCTGACAAAATGGTTCATCCGTATCAACGGGGATGGTAAGAAACAAGCCATCACAAACCCTGTTGTATCGGATAAAATCCAAGCTCCAGCTGTAGATTACTCAAAAATCACTTTTGCTCCTGCTGCAAACCACGCTGCAAATGAATTCTTTGTGGGAACTTACTTGAAACCATCCTTTACATTAAGAAAAGGTGGACAAGTGGTGGCTTCTGGTTGGGACTTCTGGAAACATGTGAAATTCGATGCGGACGGCAATGGATTTACCGTGAATTTATCAGATGTCAGTGATGTCTTTAAAACAGCATCTAGCGATGAATTGATCGTTGAATACCAAACATTAATTCCTAAGACAACCATTCGCGTTGACAACAATGCTACATTGACAGCTGATGAAATTACAACACCTCAAACTGACCCAGCATTCTGGAACAACACTGAATTGAAATTCTGGGTGAGCGGTGATAAAACTGTCACTGTTCAAAAAGAATGGGTTGGAGACGAAGAAGCTGACCGTAAAGATATCACGGTTCAATTGTATGCGGACGGGAAAGCCTTGGATGGGTTAACACAAACCCTTACAAAAGCTTCTGGCTGGAAAGCAGCATTTACGAATTTGCCAGGTATCAAAGACGGTAAGAAGATTGAGTACTCAGTAGTGGAAACTAACACTCCAGAAGGTTACACTTCTAAAGTTGAGAAAATTGATGATGACAACGTGATTAAAGTGGTCAACACTTCAAATAAACCAACTACAACAACCACTACGACTACTACAACCACGACTCAAGAGACTACTACTACAACTACTACTACTCAAGAGCCTACTACCACAACTACTACGACTCAAGAGCCTACTACCACAACAACTACGACTCAAGAGCCTACAACTACAACAACTACGACTCAAGAGCCTACAACTACAACAACTACGACTCAAGAGCCTACTACTACAACAACTACGACTCAAGAGCCTACAACCACAACCACTACGACTCAAGAGCCTACAACCACAACCACTACGACTCAAGAGCCTACAACCACAACCACTACGACTCAAGAGTCTACAACTACAACTACTACGACTCAAGAGCCTACTACTACAACTACTACGACTCAAGAGCCTTCAACCACAACTACTACGACTCAAGAGCCTACAACTACGGTAACAACTACTGATGAACCTAAGACGACTTCAACTACAACTGATGAGCCTAAGACCACAGTAACGACTACCGATGAACCTTCGACTACTTCAACTACTTCTGAAGAGCCTAAGACTACTGTACCTACTACACCTGAGACTCCTGATACAACACCAGAAGAACCAGGAAACCACAATAGTAGTGAGGAAGGCACAACGTCAACAACAACAACTACTACTGCAGAGCCTAAGACTACACCCGAAAAACCAAATAAACCTGATCATTCTGGTACCACAACGACACCAAGTGCGCCAGGTTCAAATGGTGGAAACAATGGGGGAGGTCGCAAAACGCTTCTTCCAAATACAGGTGAAGTTGTTGCATCTGGACTTGTCTTCTCAGGAATTCTTGTCTTAGCAGGTGCTGTTGGAATCAAACGGAAATTGACTGATAACTAATCGTATCATTAGGAACAGTCCTTACTTCTATCAACCCCCTAACGAAGAAACTTCTACTCTCATTCGTAGAAGTTGAAACAAATAAGAGAGAACCGAAAGGTTCTCTTTTTTATCTCGTTTTTCTTTAATAGATAACAAAAACAGCTCAGGGACCTTCATCCTGAGCTGTCGTTTTTTCTATTTTACCTTTTTTACTGATCCAATTTCACAACCTGTCCATCCTTAACGTTGAATTTATAAGTGATGGATTCATGATCTTTATTCTTGAAATCCAGATAATAGAAATCATAATCACCATCTGGAATATCACTGGCATCCAACTTTTTAGCAGCAGCTTTTAAATCCTTTTCCTGGATGGCTTGGTCATCTTCTACTGAGATCATCATACGAACCATCCCCTTTTGAATAAGGGTGGCGTACGGAATCTGGTAATAACCCGCGAAATCATTCTTTCCTTCTTGCCTATTTTGAGCCGCCAGTTCTTCCAACTCTTCTGCAGACTCCTTTTGATAAGAAGAATCAACATTGGAGATAAAATGAAAATAAGAGAGAGTCAGGCCTAAATCCTGCTTTTTAAGCTTATCCAGTAGTTGGGCCTCTTTTTTCTGTACTATCTTCTGCTCTGTAAAAACTTCTTTATAACTTGGAGTGGTTTGTCCATAGGGATCAGACCAGTCATTTTGTAAGAAAGCATGCACCTCAAGAGGTACGGTTTGACCGTCATAGGTTTTCTCCGAATAAGTAAAATCGACATTATAACCTGGAATTTCTAAAGCCTGCCAGGAAAGACGATTAATTTTAACATTTCCATGAAGACCAACCTTAGCAAGCTCACTGCTGACAACTTCCTTCGCTTTTTTATAATCACTCGGTTTCATGATCTTACAACTGGAAAGAAACAGGCAACAAAGAATAAGTGGAATTCCTGCGAATAGTTTGAAATAGTTTGGCTTCATAGCCTGACCTCCTTGTTAAATCCGACCTAATCGATTAATTTTTTACATCATATGGGAACATTTTTTTAATATCTTCTTTCATCTTTTTATTAGGAATTTTCTCTAAATCCATATATTTGAAGAATTCTTCATCATTTTGAACGACATGAACCTTCCCATCTTTAGTATACTCATCTGGTATGGTCAGATTACCGAAGGACTGACCAAAATCTCTAGAGACCACGTAGTTCTGTACTTCATATAAGCGTCTCAGCAATGAGAACTCTGTAGTATCCTTACTTTGATTTAATTCCTTTTTAAAATATTGGAAAAATTCTTTTTTGTTATTCGCAAGATGTTCTTGCCCATCTTTTGAAAGCTCTGCTGGTATCTTATGATACTGTAGGACATCATACCATCCACCTGAACGCTGCTCTGGAACTTTATAAAGCAGTTCCAAAAATGAAATATCAAAGTTGAGATCTTCTGGTCCGAGAAAGTATAGATAGGCATTCTCCCCTTTTGTCGATTCTTCACCCCATTTTACAGTAGTTGGATTATTCCCTTTGCTTAAAATAGAATATACTTTCGGATAGAGTGTTTTCAATGGGATGTCCTTAGTATAATCACTACGATCTGTAAATAACAAACGTGAATGTTGGAGCTGCAATTGTCCTCCTTCAAAATTGTATTCAAATGGATGTAAGTCTTTGTCGCTTTCTCGATTTTCTTTTTGAACTTGTTCATAACCTTTGCCTGATGAGGTTTTCCAAGCGAACTTTCCATCCTTAACATTCATTAACCCTATACGAGATTGATACTCTGTTTGTACATAGATATTTCCAGGTTCTACAATATATTTGTCTTTCTTATCGACAAGAATATCAATCGGAATGTATGTTTCTCCATCATCTGTATCCAACAACATAGAAGAAACTTTAACAGATAAGGGGATATAATTCTTATCCATATCTCGTACTATCTTAAAAACATCATATGTTTTCTTCACTAAGCGCTTGTCCTTGGTATCATAGACATCAATGAGCCAGTACTCTCCCTTTTGTGCTTTATTTGTAGTTAGGTAAGGAACTTGATTACCACGAATATAATATTGAAAATAGAGACGTGGGTCAGATTTTAATTTGTAACTTTCTTGTGCAATGTACCGTTCACTATTTCCACCATTTATAAACCATTCTACTTTAACTTTTGAATTATACGAATATGCTTCCAGCGCCTCATCCACTTCCTCTTTATTATCCCATTGAATGGCTACTGCTTTCCCACCTGCAATAAATTGGGAGTCAACTATGTTTGGACGAGGTTTCCAAGTTACAAATTGTGATATATCACGCTTATGAATTTCATACCGGATGAACCAGCCTCCTGCCAAGGTAACGAGTAATACAAATATCCAAAACTTGATTGATTTAAAAACCTTCTTCATTCTCTCATTTCTACTTTCTGTCCGCATTTTATTACCTTATTTGTTTGTCAGTTTTCTTTAAAGGTTTTCCGATTTTTCCAACCACATATGAATAAATTTTTTAATAATTCATTGATAACTGAAGCTTCTGATAATTTCTTAAACTAACTAACTTTTACAATAAGCTGACTAAAGGTTAGGATTCTTCTTTATTTTTGAAAGACCCATTTTGCATCACCATAAACAACCGTAAATGGTCCATCCCCATCTGTTAAATAGTTAATTTTATATATACCAGATTCTCCTGCTTCAAGGACTGTTGGCTGTTTGTAATTTAAAGTATTATTCAGCATATAAGCAGATTTGCCATGTCCATCATAGAGATCTACATTTGTATAATCTGGAGTATTTTCAATACTGAGAGGTGTTGTATTTGATAGGGTGAATTCGACGATCAATCGATGTTGTTTTTTCTTTGTATCGATACGGTCTTGATCATCCTGAACATCCAAATTTGGATCGTCTGTTACACTATTCAGTGTAACTTCTAAGCCATTAGCAAATAGAACTGGCTCTCCAATCGCATAGCTTTTAACAGGATTTTTTGGGTTAAAATTCTTTAATTTTTCTTTTACCTTTTGTCCATCACTATTATTTCCAGATGGGATGGTCCAAAAGATATTATTCTCATCTTGCTTACCATACTGATTATCTCCCTTCATTTGTTGAGGGATTTGTAAGAGAATAGCCAAGTTTTTTAAATCAATTCGAACATCACCTTGATTTGTCACTTCCATTTCAACTGTGAATTCCGTAGGCGAAGTTTTACTATAAGCATAACCGGATAATGAGGTTGCCTCGAAATTTTTGTTAACTAACTGTTGTAAAACTGTTGAAAGCATGATATAGGAAATATGATCATCTCGATTTATTTCTTTTTCAGCATACCTTTGATGGAATTCATCGAGCCAATCATAGAAGGCTTGATTGAAATCTGACTCATTAGGATTTTTATAATATTTATTCCCTCTCGGTAAAAGCTCTGGGAAGTAAGTTGGTACCTGAATGCGAATAAATACTTTGTTTCCCTTAACTGCATAGCCCTTTAATTCATATTTTTTTCCAAAGCTCAATGCATTCGTCATGAGCTTCAAATACATGGGACCATATATTTTGAGGGGGTACTTCTCACCAAGATATTCCACATAAGTATTTGGATCAAAAGTACTACTGTTTTTTTCAATTTTAGGGATAATATAATCGTTCCAGAGTCGAGTATACATATCCTCTTGATTTTTTGCCCCATTGGCCTTGATTACTGTGTCTATTCCCCTTGGATCTACATAGACTCCTTCAACAACCTGCAAAGCTTTTTGAACCCTTCCTTCCTCAGATAGAGAGGCTTCATTCGGTTGCTGTCCATATATTGAAATACCATCGCTATCATCTGACCTCATATATTGTGGAAGTTTTTCAAACGTTATGTATCTGATACTGTTCTTTGCATCCCAATCAAATGTTGCTGCAGGTCCTGTTTTGTCAAAATGAATGTTTTTTCGATCGATTTTCTTCTGTACTTCTTTATTCGAAGAACCTTGTTTTTCTACAGTTCCTTGTTTGCAGGCACTCAAACATACTGGTATAAGTACCGAACATAAGACAAGGCCCCATTTTATTTTCTTCTTCATTCCATCTCCTCCTGATCTCTTCCTCATTTTACCATCAAACTCCCCTTTTGTCAGTCAAATAGATAAGAGGCTGGGACAAAAGTCCTAGCCTCTCAATTATTTTTGGATTGTCAAGCAAGACGCAGTGGTTGAGTGGGCTCTACTACGCTGATTTCATCAGCTTTTACTGCCCTACTCAACTGTGCGGAGGTGGGACGATGAAATCGAATTCTAACGAATTACCGATTTCTGTCCCACTCTCTTATTTCATATAAATCATCCCTGTACAGGCTTGCTCTGAAAGTTCGACAAAGCCGAGGGACTGGTAAAAGGCTAAATTTTTCTCGCTACGTTCAGTGGCAAGAAGCCGTTGGTAGACATTTGGGAAAGTCCCTAAAGCCTCTTCTAAGAGTTTCTTTCCAATGCCTTGGCGCTGGTGATCTGGTCTTACCAAAAGATCCTGCACAAAAATAACAGAGTGGCCATCTCCTACCAAGCGAATGTAGGCGACGAGCTCTTTCTCATCATAGACTGCCAACTGCCAGAGACTGGCTTTGACAGCTTCTTCTAGCATGGTTGGGTTGTTGGTATAATTGGTCCAGCCGACCGAACTGTACAATGCGAGTAGGTCTGTCATCGCTGGAATTTCTTTTTTATAATCTAACATCTTAACTCCTTTTTAAGGTATAGTGCTGGAAGAAGGCGATATCCCTGTAAGGGGACTCTTGACAGACCGCCAACTCCATCTTGAGCATAGACTCTCGCCAGCCTTCTTGGCCCTTGAAGCGATTGTCCTGTAAGGCATAAAAGACTCGAATTCCTTGGTAGTCCTGAACTTCAAGGGCTAGATCTTCAACAGCTAGATCGAGATCATAGGCCTGAGCCAAGCCCATGGAGTGGGTTTCCAGATCGTGGCCTGCTAGCAAATCGAGAGCTTTCTGAGTATCATTTTCAAAAACGACGGTCTGCAGGACGCGGCCAACCTCATTGTGCTTGACAATAGAGAGCAGGCCTCCTGGTTTCAAGAGACGGGTGAATTCCTTGAGAACCACCTTGCGATCCTCGACATACTCCAAGACATTGTGGCAGAAGATGACATCAAAACTGGCCTCTTCAAGACTTGCCAACTGGTCCAGACTCCCAACGAGTTGCTGGTAGGGATGGTCCTGGGCCCGCAAGTCTACCATTTCCTCATTAGGCTCCACAGCAAGGACTTCATTGTCTTGCGCCAAGTGGTTAGTTACAAGGCCAAAACCACTGCCAAAATCAAGCACTCTCTTACCCTTGATGTCCTTCAATTGTTCAAAAAGGATATCATAATAGATCTGTCCCCAGGGTTGCTGGAGGTTTTCTAAATAAGCTTGAATATTTGCAGCCATCGATCTCCTCCTATTTGAAATTGAACATCTTGCAGGCTAGCTTGTCCGAGATACGTGGGAAAAGGGTATAGAGCTTGTGGGTCAGGTTCAAGAGCCAAGGCAGATTGAGCTCACGTTTTGCTTTTCCAAAGTTCTTCACAATCTTCTTAGCCACAAAGTCTGGTTCCAAAATATAGCGATCCACAGCTTTGACATAGCTTCCGTCTGGGTCTGCCTGATCAAAGAAAGTGGTCCGAATGGGGCCTGGATTGACCGTCGTCACATGGACACCAAAGGGCATCAGTTCTAACCGCAGGGCATTGGAGAAGCCAATGGCCGCAAACTTAGTCGCCGAATAAAGGCTGGATTTGGCTGTTGCAACGAGCCCCGCCATGCTGACGATGTTGACGATGTGCCCCTTGCCTGCTTCCTTCATGTGCGCACCCATCAAGCGTGAAAACTGCATGAGGGCAAAGGTATTGACTTCAAACATAGCATGAATTTGCTCATTGGTAATCTGGTCAAACTCTTCAAAGATCCCATAGCCTGCATTGTTGACCAAGATATCGATCTGCCCATAGCGCTGATAGAGCTCTTCTACCAAATCTTGGACGGCTGAAGAATCAGTGATATCGATCCCGATGCATTCAGCTTTAGGATGACTGGCATAGAGCTTTTCCAGTTTTTCTTGATTTCTGCCTAGGAGAAGCAGCCGATCTTCAGGGAGGAGCTTGACCATTTCTTGGGCCAAGCCTCCACTTGCTCCTGTTACGAGAATGGTTCGCATCTTAGATCTCCACTTCTTCCAAATCTTTGACCACATAGACATTTTCAAAAATGCTAGATGCATCCTTGCGCAATTGGCTGATGTCTTTTGATAAGAAGCGAGCACTGATGTGGTTGAGAAGAAGGCGCTTCGCTCCAGCTTCACGCGCTACTTCTGCCGCCTGCATATTGGTCGAGTGGCCGTGTTTCTTAGCAATCTTCTCATCGCCCTTGCCATAGGTGGACTCATGGACCAAGACATCCGCATTGACTCCAAGGCGGACGCTGGCATCCGTCTTTCTGGTATCTCCAAGGATCGTGATAATCTTACCAGGCCGAGGGGCTGAAATATAATCCGCTGCAATGATCTTAGTGCCATCTTCCAGGGTGACATCTTGTCCATTTTTGACCTGACCAAAGAGTGGACCAAAAGGAACCCCTGCTGCCTTGAGTTTGTCTGCATCGAGCGTCCCTTCAAGGTCCTTCTGCATGATCCGGTAACCCACACAGAAAATGGTGTGGTCCAAAGCTTCCGCATAAACTGTGAATTTATCAGTTTCTAAAATCTTGCCCAGAGAATGTTCATCGAATTCATGAAAATGGATGCGGTAAGGCAGGCGAGAGCCTGATACGCGAAGACTAGTCATCACAAAGGATTTGATCCCTACTGGTCCATATATATCCAGATCTGTCTGCTCTTCATTGGCCTGAAAGGCCCGACTAGATAGGAAACCTGGCAAACCAAAAATATGGTCTCCGTGTAGGTGAGTAATAAAGATCTTGCTAACCTTTCGTGGACGAATGGTCGTTTCTAAAATTTGATTCTGTGTCGCTTCACCACAATCAAAGAGCCAGACTTCATTGATCTCATCTAGCAATTTGAGCGCCAAGCTCGATACATTTCGGGCTTTTGAGGGTTGCCCAGCTCCCGTTCCTAAAAATTGAATGTCCATTGTCTACTTTCTATCTATATAAATCATGGCCGTCCGGTTCTCTGAACGGAAAGAAAGGTTGCCTGGGTAGGCTTGCGCTAACTCGAGGAGCTCTTCTTGGTTATATCCTGACAGTTTCAAGCGTCCATCTTCCAAGGTCATCAAGTCAGTTAGGGCTGAGAGGGCTTCTGTTTTAGTGACCCCTTCTGGTTCAGCCTCTTGCAAGCAGATCTTGCCATCTTTTTCAAAGACCAAACAATGTGGAAAGATCTCTGCAATTTCGAATAAAATAGCAGGGGTGATATCCTCTGTTGGATGTTCAGCAAAGACACAGGCTAGCTCTTCATTTACGTAAGCCAAGCCATAAGACTTACCTGATAAATTGAGGCGGATAAAAGGCTTTCGTTCATCAAAGGTTTGCTGAACTGTGAATAAGTCAAATGCCCGGCTCAAGTCCAAGAAATAATCCATGGCCTCCTTGGGGCTCTTCTTTTGGTAGAGCTCAGCAAAATAGGCGTTGATCACACTTGGGGGAGGCGTAATCACACGGAGACGCAATTCCTCAGGGATCGTGCTTAAAAGATTGGTCAGATAGACCCGATCCAGGCTGGTATAACCTCCATATTTTATTGCTAAATCAACGTAATCCGTCATAAAATTCTTCCAACTTCCACTTATTTTTCTCTGTGATATAACCTTGAATGACCTCGACATTCTCTTCAAATTCGCGCTGGTCAATAATCGCAACTGTTTCTAGATCATGTGTCCGATAAGATTTTGAAAAAGGAACGCGAATGGTAAAGGGAACAAAGAGTTCTCTCAGTTTTTCTAGTAGCAAAGCCTGGAGATCTTCACGGGCTGTCTCAGAGCGCGCTGAAATCAAGCTAAAAGGTGTCTGGGTTGGTGTAAAGTCTGCTACTTTGTCTGCTTTGTTGTAAAGCGTCAAGCGAGGGATCTCCAGCATATCCAGGTCCTTCATGATCGAAAGCACGGTCTTTTCATGCTCTTCATGATTGGGATCAGACGCATCGATGACATGGACCAGGAGGTCTACATTCTTACTTTCTTCCAGGGTCGACTTAAAGCTTGATACCAACTCTGTTGGTAGATCTTGGATAAAGCCAACCGTATCGGTCAGTGTCACTTGCAGATTGCCTGTTAGATGGATGCTCTTGGTTGTTGCGTCTAAGGTCGCAAAGAGTTCGTCGGCTTCATACTGGCTCTTACTGGTCAGCTGATTCATAATGGTCGACTTTCCTGCATTGGTATAGCCGATCAAACCAATCTTGAAAACAGGTGATTCCAAGCGTTTTTCACGAAGGGTTTCTCGGTTCTTTTCAACTGCCTTGAGCTGACGCTCGATATCGGTGATTTGATTGCGAACGCTCCGGCGGTTCAACTCTAACTGACTTTCTCCTGGTCCACGAGAACCAATTCCCCCAGCCTGACGGCTGAGCATGATCCCTTGACCGACAAGACGTGGCAAAAGGTATTTGAGCTGGGCCAAGTGCACTTGCAACTTGCCTTCATGACTTCTAGCCCGCATGGCAAAGATATCTAAAATCAACTGCATCCGGTCAATGACCTTAACCCCAAGGATTTCTTCTAAGTTGACATTTTGACGGGGGGTTAGGCGGTTATTGACCACCACGGTCGTAATCTCATCTGCTTCGACCATTTGAGCGATTTCTTCTAGTTTTCCTGAGCCGACAAAGGTCTTGGTGTCGTATTTCTCCCGCTTTTGTGTATAGGAGCCCCGGACATCTCCACCAGCTGTTTTAGCCAGGCTCGCCAACTCCTCCATTGACATATCAAAATTGTCCGTGCCTTGAAGTTCCACACCGACCAAAAGGATGCGTTCTTGTTTCTTTTCTGTTTCAATCATGCTGTAAAAACTCCTTTACATCTGCAAGAACCTGCTCCTTGAAGTGAGGTGCAGAAATGGCGTAAAAGGTCACTTCCATTCGATTTCGAAACCAAGTCAACTGCCGTTTGGCAAACCGCCGCGTATTGCGCTTGAGGATCTCACTGGCTTCCTCAAGGCTCTGCTCTCCCTTAAAGTAAGGAAAGAGTTCCTTGTACCCAATGCCTTTAGCTGCCTGAACCTCCGGATGGTCATCATAGAGCCAACGGGCTTCATCCAGCAAGCCTTCCTCTAGCATGCGATCTACTCGGCGATTGATGCGCTCATAGATCAAGGACCGTTCATCATCTAGACAGATGAGATAGGGGTCATAATCGGTCTCTTCGTTTGCAAGGTCCTGCCCAAAATGCGCAATTTCAAGAGCCCGCATGGCCCGACGGCGATTGAGCTGAGGAATCACAAGTCCTTGCTCCGCCACTCTTTGGTACAAGTCTTCGTCCGACAACAAGTCCAATTGAGCGCGATAGGCCAGAATCTCTTCATGAGGAACTTCACCACCTAAATGATAACCTTCGAGCAAACTTTGGATGTAAAGACCCGTCCCACCTGCAATGATAGGAAGCTTTCCTCGAGCTGTGATATCTTCAATGGCAATCTTGGCTTCTCTTACAAAATCAAAAGCCGAGTAAGACTCGGTCACCTCCCGTACATCGATCAAATGATGGGGAGCTGCAGCTTGCTCTTCTGGTGTCGCCTTGGCTGTTCCAATATCTAGCTTGCGATAGACTTGTTGGCTATCGCCACTGATAATCTCACCATTGAGGGCTTGCGCCAAATCGATCGCAAGAGCTGTTTTTCCAACAGCAGTCGGTCCCACAATCACAATTATCTTGGTTTTCATCGTTTTTCCTTGCAAAATTCACGTTTTTTCGTTACCATATATTATAACATAAATATTTAAAGTTCAGAAAAGGAGAAATTCTCATGGCTAAAGGATTTGGTAAAGGTTTTGTTACTGGTGTTGCTGGTACAGTTGCTGCTGTCGCAGGTGCAGTTTACACATTCAAGAAAAAAGTAATCGAACCAGAAGAACAAAAAGCAGCTTTCATCGAAGAAAACCGCAAAAAAGCAGCACGTCGCCGTGTCTCACACTAATCATTCAAAAAGCTCCGGGAAACCGGAGCTTTTTTTGTGTGGTTGTTAGTTGCTTCTTTTCAGTCTAAAAATGACTGATCCAACTATAAATGAAACAAGACCTGAAATCATAGCAAATAAATGATTTACAGTACCAGTATTAGGTAATGATCTATTCTGCTTACCTTGGACCTTCTGAACAGAAGAAGTTAAGCCTGAATTCGTATTATTAGAATATCCAGTTTTTGATTTCTCTCCTACTACTGTCCCATTGTTCTCTTTACGATCACTATTAGAAGTAGCTTGCTGATCTTTTGAAACATAAGAGTTTGAGTTTATAGTTTTATCACCGGATGTGCTATCCAAATCAATCTCTTTACTTGTTTCCTTATGACTAGTCTGAGAACTTGTTGTTACTTTTTCCTCAGCAGGTTTAATTTCCGTTTTCCCTTTTTCTTTACTTTCACTTTTCTCCTTAGTTTCTTTATTTGTACCTTGTTCGTTATCTACCTTTTGTTCCTCTTTATTATTACTTTCTGGTTTCACCACTGATGGTGTCTCTCCAACTTTAATGATATAGGTGTCTGATAAATTACCTACTGTATCTTCTGTGAATACTTTAAAGACATCTCCTTTTTTTAATACTTGGGTTGATAAAATCCAATTTCCTTTACTATCAGGCTCAACTAAACGTTCTGTCCCATTAGGAAGTATTACATGAATGATTAAAACTTTTGATTTTTCATTTAGTGCATTTTCATCCGTTATATGATGATTAACTAATCCTCCAATTGTATTGTTTCCTTCTATGACATTATTTACCTCTCCAATTTTTGGTGGAACAATATAAGCAGTAAATTCGTTTTTAAAAACTCCACCTGGAGATTTAAAAGTAATAACACCTTTTTCACCATTCTTAAGTGCATGTTCCGCTGGGATATTAAAGTTTATCCATCCAGCTTCGTCTGTTCTACCTTCTATTACATATCCATCAGGTAGTTCAAGTAATGAATACACATTTCTTGGAAAAGTAGTTGAGAACCCCATAAATTTTTGGCTTTTATCATTCCTTACAAATAAAGTACCACTTAATTCCTTTACACCACTATTAGAATTAGACTCATCATCAGAAAAGCCTTCAACTTCTATTTTTTTTGATTCAAATTTATTATTTTTTGAAACCCAGACCTCTGCTTTTCCTTCACCTTTATAAAAATAGTGTTCTTCAGGAATATTTATCGAATAATAACTTTTATCCCCTGTTTCCGCAGATAATTTAGTACCATCTGGTAATAAAACATATACTGTAGAATTTGGATAGGTACGTCCTGACAATTGTTGATAATTGGGGCTAAACTGAATATTTTTTTCAACTTCTGGCGCTTCAACTTCTGATGCTATAATTTCTTTTTCTAAAGTATTACCTGCATTATCACTTGATATGATTTTAATCTTTTCTCCTGGACCGACATCAGGTAGTTCGAATTCCCATCTTCCTTCAGAATCAGTAGAAGTCTCCTTGGTATCTCCATTTGGTAAAATTATTTTAAATGTTGCATTTCCATCTCTATCATTGTAATTTGCTTCTCCATTGATAACTTTATCTCCTGCAATAAGATGAAAATCTGGAATACTGGGAGCCTCAGTATCTGCAACACCATCCGTATCATAACGTGAGTTTCCATCAGAATTAATTTTATAAATTGTAAACCTTTCATAATTCTTAAAAGCACTCCCACTTGGGATCTTCAATTCATAATTTCCTTCTCCATCGGATACAGTCTCTACCGTACCATCATAACCAATTCTTAATCTAGTATTTGGCGTTGTCTTACCTATAACTGACTGGCTACCATCTTTATGATTTTTAAATTGGACTGTGGTTTGGATAGATCCAGATTCTTCCGCACCAACCTTACTAACTAACGCTGGACCACATAGCATTAAGCTCACTAGTCCATACCCTAAAACCTTTTTAACTTTTTTGTTCATAAGAACCTCCCAAATAATACTACAAGTAGTGTTTTTAATAACTATATTCTACACTATATAGTTATAATTGTAAACGCTTAACATATAAAAATGGCTCTTCAAAACTATATTCCTATTTTCTATACTATTATTTAACTATATTTTACTTTCCGCCGTGAGAAAAGTACCTGAAACAGAATCTGTTTCAGGTACTCGGAATTATTGAGAGTAAAACAGTTCGGGGAACTGTTTTAGCCTGAGCTAAGAATTTCAAGAGCGAAGGGGCTCAATAATTAGCTATGGAACTTCGTAGAAGTTCGCTAGCGTCCGCCGTCACCTAAGGAAAGATAAAAAATAAATAAAGATTTCACCGTTCTTTGATCATCTTCGTTGCGATCTCCAAGAGTTCAACTCCCATCTGAAAATGCTCGTCTAACAAATCATAGACGGCATCTTCAGACAAGACACCACAAGGTAGATCTGCTGGAAAGTCCGCTTGATTGGACAGGTCCAAGTCGTCAAAATAGGCCTGACTACTATAATAATCGCGCAGTTGGATATAGCTCTCTTGATGCTCTTTTAGTCGATCCACTGCTTTTTTGGTTTCTTCCAAAGTCTTAGCATAGTCATTCAAATAACCTTCCATCCTTTGGATGCGTTCAATTTTATTCTTTGCAATTGTCATGTGTTACTCCACTTTCACCACTTCTAGATGAGGGCCACCTAAAAGTACCAGATATTTTTCAACGTGCTCTTGGCCATAGGAACGGCGAAGAGCTTCTGCATAGAGATCGAGCTGATCTCGGTAGCGTTCGACCAATTGGCTAGGGAACTTGTAGTGATCCGTCTTGTAATCAAAGAGCAGGATTCGGTCTTCTAGCACGATATACCCATCCAAGATCCCCCGCACGACAAAGTCCTCTCCACTAGCTGGATCTTTCTTCAGCATGGCAAAGGGGGCTTCACGATGAACACGAGGGGCTTCTCTTTGAAGCAAGGCCCCCAAAGGCGTCTCATAGAAAGCGAGAATGGCCTCTAGCTTGATGCGGGCTTTGACTGCTGGCTCTACTTGAACCTGTTCCAAGGCCTGACGCAGTGTATCAAGAGTGATTTCTTCTTCAAGAGGCACGCGCTGCATGAGTTCATGGACAGCACTACCAACTTGTGCTCCTGTCACAGCTTTTTCTTGACCAAAAGTTGGAAGCTCAAACTCAGGCGCAACAAGCTTCGCATCCATGATCTGGACGCCATTGGCATCCATGACCGGCTCGTAGAATTTCTTGATCTGACTAGGAGTACGGACACTTGGCAAATGAATGGCCGGAGCATAGAGCTGATTGAGACGATCAACATTTTCCAAGATATCCAAAGCCCGACGAATATCCTCTGACTGGCGGACATCCTTGAGCTGATCCAGGCGGGAATCCTTCTCCTTCTCTAGTGGCTCCAGCTGATCCGGTGTCAGATCTTCGTCTGTCACAAAACGCGTGTCATAGGCCAAGGTATTCTTGGCAAACACATCTTGAATAGCAAAGAGCCAGTCCTGATAAGAGGTCCATTCTTTTCGTTTTTCCGGATCCAGCTTGCCATTGCGACTAGTCCCCCAATCGGTATCGCGCAGTTTGTCCTCACGGCCTTTTCCGACCAGATAGAGCTTGAGCTCGGCCCGTGTCATAGCAACATATAGAAGACGCATCTGCTCTGAAATCGTGGCTAATTTTGTTTCTTCCACATTGCCTTGGTAGCAAGGTGTTTCGATCTGCAGGCGAATAGTTTCAGGGGCGACTGGATTTTCGGTCTCAACTGGCAGACTCGCAATATATTTAAAGCCAATCCCTTTTTGACGGCTAAGAATGATCGGTCCCGATTGATCCTTGCGGTTAAAGGCCTTGTCCATATTGAGAATAAAGACATACTTGAATTCCAGCCCCTTACTCTTATGGACGGTCATGAGCTGAACGGCATCTTTTGGTGCCGCCAGAGGGACGCTGGCCAAATCGTGTTCATTTTCGATTACCTTATCGATCATGGCAATGAAGCGCGACAAGCCCTTAAAGCTGGCCTTCTCATAATCATTGGCCCGAAGCGTCAAGGCATAGAGGTTGGCCTGGCGCTGTGCGCCATTTGGAAGGGCGCCGACATAGTCATAGTAATAGCGATCCTCATAGATTTTCCACAGCAAATCATAGAGCGAATGAGTTTTGGCCATAGCCCGCCAAGCAGATAAAACCTGGAGGAAGTTCTCGATTTTAGCGAGGAGCTTGGCATCAATCAGATTGGCATGCTCTGCAGTCTGTTCAAGAGCTAACTGGACCTTGTGGTAGAAGGCCACTTGCTTTTGCTCTGGAAGCGACTGCAAGGAAATTCGTGCCAGCTCATCTTCATCAAAGTCAAACATGGGGGATTTCATAAGGGCTACTAAGGGATAATCATGCAAAGGATTGTTAATGGTCCGCAAGGTATCCAGCATGACCATCACTTCCAGCGACTCTAGATAATGCACCTGTCCGCCATCTGCTACAATCGGAATCTGGTACTGGTCAAAAGCTTCCAGAATGGCGTCATTTCGCGTTCGAGTCGCAGTCAAGAGCGTGATCTCTTTAAAAGGTACTTTTTCTACCCGATGGAGGCGTAAAATTTCTTTGATCACTAGAAGAATTTCTCCCTTAGAAACCGTCTCAAGTCCAGAAGCAGCTTCCTCATCTTCGGCCTTTTCTTCCTGGTCTTGGCTACCATCATAGAGCAAAAATTCAGCCCGATGTTGTGGCAAGGCTATCCGCTGCTTATCGCTTCCTGCAACTAGATAGTGGGTTTGATTGTAGTCAATCTCTCCCACCTCTTCGTCCATCAAATGGCGAAAGACATCATTGGTCGCATCCAACACTTCCACATGACTCCGGAAATTTTCCTTGAGGAGGATCAACCGCCCTTTTGCTCCTTCTTCTTGATAAGCCTTAAACTTATCATTGAAAATCTGTGGATCTGCCTGACGGAAGCGGTAAATGGATTGCTTGATATCCCCCACCATGAAGCGATTGTGACCATTTGATAGCAAGTCCAACATCCGCTCTTGGGTGTGGTTGGTATCTTGGTACTCATCGACCATGACCTCATGGTATCGCTCTTGAAAGGCTTGTCTCACCTCTGGGAATTGCTCTAAAATTTGAATCGCAAAATGACTGATATCCCCAAATTCATAAGCTTTTTCTTGGATTTTTCGCTCCAGATAAGCGCGAGCAAAGTCTCTGATAAAGTCCCGCAGCAAAGAGAGCATGGGGCCTTCTTCTTGGTGGAAGGTTTGTTGAAATTCCAGCTGATAGAGCTGATTTTCCAAGTCTCTGAGGCGATTGATATGAAGGTTTTTGTCTTGGTTATAAGCCGTAACTAGGTCTTTCAGCTCTTCCTTTCGGGCTCTATTGGTCAAGGCTCCCCCATTTGAAGCCCTGCTAATCGCCACGACCGCCTTTAGGACAGAAGTCACTTGCTCTTTATTGGTGCGACCTGTCAGGCTTCCAATCTGATCGAGCACCTCTTCAACAGCTTCCAAATATTTGGCCTTGCCAAATGCTTGGCCCTCATTGGACAAATGAAAGGCAAAAAAGCTCTCTGCCTCATAAAGGGCCTGCTGGATGCTCTCCATCAGATCACCTTCAACCTGCTCAAAATCGGTCTCCTCATAGCCTTTTAGGAAATGCTCTTCCAGCCATTTCTCTGGATCGCTGGTCGACTGAAGAAAGTCATAGATCTGGTAGACCTGCTCTTTAAACAAGGATAAATTTTTGCGCTGGCCGGTGAAATTCTTGACCATCTGCACAAAGGCTTCTTGGTTTTCCCCCTGGTAATAGCGGTCAAAAACAGCTTGAAAGACTTCATTTTGTAAGAGGCGTTGCTCACTGGCATTTTGTAAAATGCGAAACTGAGGCGCCAACCCAAGCAAATAACCATAGCGCGTTAGGACCTTTTGGGTAAAGGAGTCCATGGTTCCAATATCACTGGTGGCGACATCTGCGATTTGACGGGCCAGGTGTTGCTTGAGCTCTGGATCATCGCTCGCTTGCAGGGCTTTTCCAAGTTCACTTTCCAAACGATCCTTGAGCTCTCCTGCCGCCTTGACCGTAAAGGTCGAGATAAAGAGTTCCTTAATCGAAATGCCACGCTGGATCTGATCCAGTATCCGCTGCACCATGACAAAGGTCTTTCCTGATCCAGCAGAGGCTGACACCAGGATATTGGTCCCCGAACTATAGATGGCATCGATCTGTTCTGGCGTCCGCTTTTGCTCTTTGGTAGAAGCTGCCTCTTGGACCTGGAGGGCCTTGATTTCTTCTCTTGTCAAAAATGCTTGTTTGATCATTTGTTCAAGACCTCCTTCATCTTCTCGATCCAAGCGGCTTTCACCTTTTCACCGCGTATTCCTTTTTGGTCTAGTTTGGTCAAGAACCGTGCCTGACCTAGGTGACGATCCGCTTCAAATCCTGTGATGGATTTAAACTGCTCCACGAATGGTGCGATATTGCGCCCATTTTCACTATAGGGATTGATGGCAAATTGCCCCTTGAGGATCCCTTCTGCTGCCGTTTTATAGAGATAAGCGTTGTACAAGAGGAGCAAGTCCAGCTCTTCCTTACTCAGCATCATGGCCTTGTTTTTGTCATAGGCCTCGCCCAGATAAGGCGCCTGATCTGCCATAAAGAGCCCCTTGTACTGTTGACTTTTCATGGTTTGGTTGATGGCATCCTCTATTGTCTTGGTCTTTTTCAGATCCACTAGGGGATCTCCCATTTCCAAATACATGGCCCCGAAAATCCCCTGCTCCTCTTGGTATTCCTTCAAATCCTGAATCGCAGAGAGATAGGTCGGCAATTGAGAATTCAGTCCATTAAAGAACTTGTCATAGTGAAATTGCGTCAGACTGGACTTATAGTCCACGACTCCGAGGGCTCCGTGATCCCTCAATTGATCAATGCGATCCACCTTGCCTCGTAGCTGCAGGAGACGGCCATCGGACAATGGATAAGAGGTGTGGGTACTTCCACCAAAGAGGGTCTCCTCACCGATGGTCTCGATGCCATTTTGCTGGGCGAGGACACGCCCCGTTGTTTTCGCAGTATCAAGAAGCAAGTTGCGAATAAACTCGGTCTCTCCACTTTCTGTATACAATTGCTGAAACTCTGCTTCTTGGCTGGTTTCTCGAATCGCCTCATTTAAACGCCGATCAAACGCTTGATCGGAACTATCTTTTAAGACTCGTTCAAAGATCCGGTGCAAGAAATTCCCATGACTACGAGCGTCTGGCCGGATGGTTTCATCCTCTTGTAAGCCCAAGACATAGCGCAGATAAAAAGCATACTGGTGCTTGTAGTATTCATTCAAGGCAGAAGCAGATAATGTCAAGGCTTTGCCCTCTGGATAGAGCGCTTGAAGCGTATCCGACTGAAGCTGACGGCTCTTTAATTCCGTTGAAATCTGAGGAATCTGAATGCCTTCAGCGGCTAATTTCTTGCGCAAGACCCGTACCGCCACACCCCAAAAGCTGGCTTCTTCAGGAGACAACTCACTCGTAATCTCTTCTTGATGGAGTTCAATCACCCGCGCTAAAAGGGCTCGGTAGGTCCCGATATCATCACTCGAAGCTTGGGCTTGTTTGGTCGTCCACTCGATGGCAATAGGTTCCTTGGTCAATTCGACAAGGTAAGGAGAGACACTGTCTTCCATTTCATTGACCAAGCTAGGAGCCGATAGGACCAGTTGGTTGGTCGCCGCATTGAGGAGCGAAACTGCCACAAAGCGATTTTTCTTGAGATTTTCACTAGTCACCACCTGGAGCTCTGCTCCTTCTTGGGTAGCCTCATTCAACTGCTGGCGCTCTTCTTCACTGAGTAGAGAGGTGTTCTGAGCAATCTTTGGAAAACGCTCCTGGGTCAGCCCGATCGCGTAGACATAAGGCGCTGTCAAGGGTTCAATCAAGTCATAGGACTGAACCGTCACCACATCGACCGTAGCAGGAACTGTCCGGTATTGAGACAATTGCATCCCCGATAAAAGGAGAGCTAGAAAGTCATCCACTGTCAACTCTTGGTTCTCAAAGACCACGTTCAACTCTTCTAAGACGTGGAGGAAGGCCTTCCAGACCTGCTCATAGCGCTCCTGCTCCTCCAAGGCTAGATCCTTGATCAAAGCTTGTAGATTCTGAGAAAGCTGGGCCTCTTGCAGAAACTCTGTAAAGGCGGTTAAGAGTTGGGTCACCTTTTGTTTGCGCTGTGAAAAGAAGGGAGCTAGAGATTCTACGACGCGTTCCCGGAGAGTATTGAGCTCTTCCAAATTAAACTTGCCCTGACGATTGCTAGTAAAAGGCTTGTGAAATTTTGTAGCACCCTTTACTTCCGCAAAGCGAAGGTATTGCTCAAAAGCATCAACTTCTGCTTGCGTCAGATCACTATACAGACCCGTTTTCAACAGATTGATGACGTCTTCTGTCTGATAATTGAACTGCTTGATCCGCCCTAGCGATTCAATGACCTGAATCAAGGGATGGTGGACCATGGCCTCACTTCGTCCCAAGTAAAAGGGAATCTGATACTGATCAAAAATGGTCTTAAGTTGCAGTTGATAAGCTTCCACATCGCCTAACAAGACCCGAATATCCCGATAGCGGGCCCCATCATGAAGACGCTGACGGATGGATTTGGCAACAAATTCCAACTCTTCTTTTTGCGTATTGGTCTGCCAGAGTTGGATAGCTGTTCGATCTTGGTCCTCCAGCTCATTTTCCACTTGTGAAAAATCGTAGCGCGCTTCTAGCATGCGGGTAATGCGACTAAAAGAGTCTTCGATCGCTTGCCCACAATACTGAGGCTGTACCTCAAAAGTCTTTGCCAGCTGGAGGAGAAAGTCAACACTGGCCTGGTAAAGATTGCCCTCTCTAAAACTTGCCCGATAGGCTTTTTCACTGGCATAGACCCCGATGACAATCTCCACTCCTTTTCGGTGAAGGAGACTAATCAAAGCCTCTTCTTCTGCAGAAAAACGCGTGAAGCCATCGACGACGATCGCCACATCCTGTAATTGCTCTTCCAGCTGCCCTTCTTCGACCTGATTGAGGAAAAAGGCCATCTTGGACTGGGATTCATACTGGTGCTGGACCAGCATCTCAGAGACCGCTTCAAAAATCGCCAAGAGGTCCTCTCTTTTTTCAGCTTCCTCGAGCAACTCCAAATCTGTAAAATCCATCTGGGCCGTCTGCAATTCATGATAGAGCTGGACCAGTTGCTGGATAAACTGAGGATCCTTGCGCAGGGCCCCGTAAACTTTGAGATCCTGCTCCTTCATCTGGGAAAGAGCTTTAAAAAATAGCATGCCGAGACCGATATCATCCAAGGGTTGCTCCTCAAAAACCTGATTCAGGATGAAATAACGGGCCATTTGGGCAAAGCGCGTGACGGTAATGGCAAAAGAAGCCTGACCTTCTAAATAGGACAAGACCTTGGCTTCTTTTTCAAAGGAAAGAGAGTTGGGTGCAATGTAAAACACACGCTTGCCCTGTTCTACTAACCCTACGGCTTCTTGTGTCAGGACCTGGGTCAAGGGGGTCCGAACATCCGTATAGAGTAATTTCATCCGATCCGTTCTCCTTTTGGCATTTTCTTGAGAGCTTGTTATCTTCTTATTATATCATTTTCACAGGAGGGACTAAAGCAAGAAGTCATGCTCCTCCTGGCCCAATTTTAGGAGATTTGTGCTACAATAAAAGTTGAAGAGACAGAAAGGATACCACCTATGACTAGCATCTATGATTTTTCTTTAGAAAACCAGAATGGGGAGGAGATTCCCCTTTCTCACTACCAAGGTAAGGTCCTCATTGTGGTCAATACAGCAACAGGCTGTGGCTTGACCCCGCAATACCAAGGACTGCAAGATCTCTACCTGCGCTACCAGGAAAAGGGGCTGGAAATCCTAGACATTCCCTGTAACCAATTCATGGGTCAGGCACCAGGAACTGCAGAAGAAATCAATAGCTTCTGCAGCCTCAATTACCAGACCACCTTCCCACGATTCGCTAAAGCCAAGGTCAATGGTAAAGAAGCCCTTCCTCTTTATGACTGGCTCAAAAGCCAAGCAGCCGGACCACTAGGCAAACGCATCGAATGGAACTTCGCAAAATTTGTCATCGACCGACAAGGCCACGTCGCCCAACGCTTCTCCTCCAAAACAGAACCAGCTGCCATGGAAGACTTGATCCAAGAATTACTTGAGAAATAAGCAAAAATCCTGAAAGTGTAGTCAGGATTTTTGATGAATGGCTATTTATTTTCGAGACTTTCCGCCGTGAGAAAAGTTTTAGAAACACGATTGTTTCTAAAACTCGGGAGTTTTGGAACCTTGGGTCCAAAACTAAGTCATGGAACTTCCTGGATTGCTGAAATCATCCACTGGATAATTTCACCTAACGTCCGTACTCACCTAAGGAAAGTTTCTAAGAAGTCATTATCCATAAGCCAAAAAAGCCTGAGCCAATGCTCAAGCTTTTTTTCTTTAATCAATTTCAAGTCCACCGGTGTAGAGGCGGTAATAGGTGCCACGTTCTGCCATCAAGGAAGCATGGTTGCCTCGTTCGATGATACGTCCGTGGTCCATCACCATGATGACATCGGAATTGACAATCGTCGATAGACGGTGGGCAATGACAAAGACTGTCCGGCCTTCCATCAAGCGGTCCATCCCTTCTTGCACCATCTTCTCTGTCCGTGAGTCAATAGAAGACGTCGCTTCGTCCAGAATCAAAACAGGCGCATTGGCTAGGGCTGCACGGGCAATGGCGATCAATTGTCGTTGACCATTAGATAGGCCAGCCCCATCATCCGTCAAGACTGTTTCATAGCCCTGATCCAAGTGCTTGACAAAGGAATCCACATTGGCAATTCGAGCTGCTTCAAGGATTTCTTCCCGTGTTGCATCAGCACGACCGTAAGCGATGTTTTCCGCAATCGTACCAGTGAATAAGTGGGTATCTTGAAGAACGATTCCGAGGGAACGACGCAGAGAATCTTTCTCAATTAATTTAATATCGATCCCATCATAGGTGATCATTCCTGACTGGATGTCATAGAAGCGGTTGATCAAGTTGGTGATGGTTGTCTTTCCTGCACCAGTCGCTCCGACAAAGGCCACTTTTTGACCTTTATCCGCGTACAAGTTGATGCCATGAAGGATTTGTTTCTTCCCATCATAAGAGAAATCAACATCATCAAAGACCACATTTCCAACCATCTTCACAAGCTGGTAATCCCCATTTGGACGTGGGTGTTTCCAAGCCCACTTGTTAGTTTTCTGATCGGTTTCAACCATTTCTCCATCGACCAGTTCATAATTGACCAGCGTCACTTTTCCAAGGTCGACCTCTTCTTCTTCATCCAAGAGATCAAAGACACGATCTCCACCAGCCAAAGCCATCAGGACAAAGTTCAATTGTTGAGAAACCTGAGCAATGGGGCCTGTGAAGGAACGGTTCAATTGCAAGAAGGCCATGAGACCACCAATGGTTAAACCACCGATGCCGTTTAGCGCAAAGAGTCCACCGATCAAGGCTGTCAGGACAAAGGAAACATTTCCCAAGTTCCCAAGAATTGGCATGAGGACATTGGCGTAGCGATTGGCTTGGTAAGAGGATTCAAAGAGTTGGTCATTGATACGGTCAAAATCCTCAATGCTTTCAGTTTCATGCACAAAGGCCTTGACTACCTTTTGACCAGACATCATTTCTTCAATAAAGCCGTTTTCAATCCCCAAGTTCTTTTGTTGGGCCCCAAAGTAACGACCTGACTTGCTAGAGACATTCTTGATAACCATCGTCATGATAAAGACCATGACGAGGACAATCAAGAACAGCAGCGGACTAACCGTCAGCATGGTAATCGTTACCCCAAGGATGGTAATCGCTGAGGATAAGAGTTGAGGAATGGATTCTTCAATCGCTTGGCGAAGAGCATCAATATCATTGGTATAGATAGACATGATGTCCCCGTGTTGGTGGGTATCAAAGTAACGAACGGGCAGTTTTTGCATGCGGGCAAACAACTGATTTCGAAGACTTCTAAGTGAGTCTTGTGAAACGGTCGCCATAATCAAGGTAAAGCCATAGTTAGCAAGGACCCCGATCAAACAAATCAAACCGACCCGTGTTAAGAAGGACAAGAGCGGTCCGAAATCATGGCTGTTTGACGTTAGCATAGGCTCTACATAGACATCGACCAGGGACTGAATCGAAGCTGTTACATTGACCGTCGCAAGAGATGATAGAATGATTAAGATAAAGGAAACAATCAAGGATACCTTGTAGTTTTTCCAAAGGAAGTCGAGCAGGCGAAGGATAGAGCCTAGATTTGCTTTTTTCTTAGTTTTCATCTGCTTCTCCTTTCCCTTGTGTTTGCATTTCATATACTTCTTGGTAGATGGCATTGGTCGCAAGCAATTCCTCGTGACGACCGATCGCATCGATTTGACCATCATTCATCACGATGATGCGATCTGCATCTTGAATAGAGGAAATCCGTTGACCAATGATGATTTTGGTGGTCTCTTTCAAGCTGGTTGCCAATCCTTGACGGATCAAACTATCCGTCTTGGTATCGACCGCTGAAGTCGAATCATCCAAGATCAAGATCTTCGGATTCATAAGAAGGGCACGCGCGATACAAAGACGCTGGCGTTGACCACCAGAGACATTGGATCCCCCACGCTCAATCATGGTGTCATAACCCTCTTTGAAATCTTGAATAAATTCATCGGCTTGGGCAATCTTACAAGCTGCGATGATCTCTTCATCTGTCGCATCCTTATTTCCCCAGCGCATATTTTCTTTAATCGTACCAGAGAAAAGGACATTGGTCTGAAGAACCATGGCCACTTGCTTACGAAGGGAATCAAGATCGTATTCTTTGACATCGTGGCCTGCTACTGTCACCCGACCAGACTCGACATCATAGAGACGAGGAATCAACTGCACCAAGCTTGATTTTCCTGATCCTGTTCCTCCCAAGATACCAATCACTTCCCCTGAACGAATAGAAAGATTAATCCCTTGTAAGACATGGGTCTTGTCGCCATTTTCATCGGTATAAGCAAAGGTCACATCCTCAAAGTTGATGGAGCCATCAGCAACTTCTTTGATCCCATTTTCTGGAGAGTCAATCGTCGTTTTGGTCGTCAAGACTTCATTGATCCGCTCGACAGAGGCCATGGAAATCGACAACATGACAAAGATCATCATAAACATCATGAGCGACATGAGAATGGTCATGGTGTAGCTAAACATAGAAGTCAGATTCCCAGTGGAGAGTTGGCCACCAACGATCAGATGAGCCCCAATCCAAGAGATCAAAAGGAAAGAAGCATACATGGAAAGCATCATAGCTGGGCTACTCAAGACAACGACACGGATAGCCTTCATAAACATGTTATAAATCCGGCGTGAAGCTTTTTTGAATTTAACGGTTTCATCTGCTTCCTTAACGTAGGACTTCACCACTCGCATATTGGTGATGTTTTCTTGAATGCTGTTGTTGAGATTGTCATAAGCTTCAAATACTTCTGTGAAGAGCGGATACACAATCTTCATGATGATGCTTAAGACAGCTGCCAAAAAGATGGTCACATAGACAAAGATCATGGCCATTTCCGGATTGATCAAGAAACAAGCCACAATGGCAAAGATCAAATTGAGCGGTGCCCGTACACAGATCCGGATCACCATTTGATAGGCATTTTGCACATTGGTCACGTCCGTCATCATCCGAGTGACTAACCCACCTGATGAGAACTGATCAATATTCTCAAATGAGAAGGTTTGAACCTTTTTGAAAATGGCCCGACGAAGGTTTTTAGCAAAACCAGCCGATGCATAGGCGCCATAACGGGCAGACTGCATCCCACAAAAGAGGGAGCAAAAGGCACAGACCAGCATGAGCCCACCGTAAAACAAAATATTGTTCATGTTTCTTTGTTGAACACCCTGGTCCAAAAGACTCGCCATGACAAAGGGAATCGAAATCTCAAACATGACTTCAAAGACCATGAACAAGGAAGCCAAAATCGAGGGCTTCTTAAATTCTTTGATCTCGGAAATTAAGGATCGAATCATTATTACCTCCAATGTTATTCATACTTTTTCCTGCGGTAGAAGCAAAGCTTCTTTCCATCGAAAATAGGTCAAAACACACAAAATTCCCTGAGGGAAAGACCGTAGGGATTACGCATTTTTTATAGTCTTCATTGTAACCTAAATTGCAAAAAAATGCAAGATTTTTAGACAGCATCCGTTTTTCTGTTTATCCAGTACAAAAGAGGCTGGGACAAAAGTCCTAGCCTCTCAATTGTTTTTGGATTGTCGAGCAAGACGCAGTGGCTGAGTGGGCTATACTACGCTGATTTTATCAGCTTTTACAGCCCTACTCAACTGTGCGGAGGTGGGACGACGAAATCGAATTCTAACGAATGACCGATTTCTGTCCCACTCTCTTTTCTATTTATTCTGCTAAGAGCACTTCTTTGATGGTTTGTTTTTGGAGTTTTCTGTTGGATAGATAAAAGAGGCTTTCATAAACCACCGCAAAACCAAGCAAGGTCCAAAAGCACACATTCCCATCAAAGTGATGCTCAATCTTTTCAGGAACCGTATCTTTGATCACACCGATCAAAATCTCCATGATACCGTATTGGTAAACCGTCCCAAGAACAAATCCTAGATAAGCCCAGAAACGATAGGGAGCGAGAATATGACTTTGGCATTCACGATCGGTGTAGCCAAAAGCCTTCATAAGAGCCAAGGTTTCGCGGCTTTCTGAGACCACAATCCCCAATGACAAAAAGAGAATCGAGAAAGAGAGGATTAAGCCAATCATGATCATCATGGTTTGGATGATATCATCTGTGTAATCCCTGAGGCCAAAGGACAATTGAACCATGGCCGCAAAACACATGGAGCCAAAGACCACAAAAAACAAGATCGATTTTCTCCCCCAAATCAGTGATGAGGACAGCTCTTTTAAGAAGCCATTCTCTTTCTTAGGAACCCTCTTTCTCCTTTTGACCTTGATAGGACTTGGGGACTTTTTCAATAATCGAAGAGCCGGGGTTTGGAGTTGTCTTCTAGCATAACCAATCGCGAGAACCATAAAGAAGGTCGTTGGTAGCATTACCAAAGCAAGCAAGAGCTGCCAGTGAAAATGAATGGTGATTTCTGGCAGAATCCCCTTCTCATTTCGAAAGTCGTAAAAATGTCCCATCATAAGAAAAGAAGCAAAATAGCCAAGAAGCGCTCCAGCTCCAAAACTGAGTCCAAAGGCCCAAAACCGTTTCGCTAACTGGCCATTGCTGTAGCCCAAGGCCTTTAAAATTCCTAATTGTTCCTTGTGGTCATCGACAAATTGTTTGATATAAAAACACATGAGAAGGACCGACGTCAAGGACAAGACGACCCCACTGACCATGGCCACCATCCAGGAAAGCGAAACCTGGGCATCATAGTAGGTCTGAATCATGGGATTGGTTTTCGAAATCTCCAACTGCTCGATATCTAGGTAAAAATTCAAGAAGAGATTAGCCACAAAGACCGCACAGGCTCCAATGATACTGACGACAACTAATTTTCGAATATCTTTTACTGAAAACATGGCTTACCATCCAATCTCATAGGCAGTCTGAGGTTGATCATTGGACACAACTTCGGTAATTTTGCCACTATTGACACGAATGATGGTTCTGGCCATATCCGCAATATTTTGGTTGTGCGTCACCATGATGAGGGTGAAGCCCAGCTTTTCCTTTAACTTCCAGATATAGTCCAGAATCTTGCGCCCTGTTTCTTCATCGAGAGCTCCCGTCGGCTCATCTAAAAAGAGAATCTCTGGCTTTTTGGCCAAGGCCCGAGCAATGGAGACTCTCTGCTGTTCCCCACCAGACAATTCACTCGGATATTTGTCCAGCTTATCGCCAAGCCCCAAATCCTCGATGATCTGCAAAAAATCATGATTGTTTGCCAGGTCAGCCCCCATTTTTACATTTTGTCTGACCGTTAGATTCGGCAATAGATAATACTGCTGGAAAATAAAGGCAATCTTCTCCCGTCTAAAGGCCGTCAATTGAGCATCCGTGAGTTGAGACAAATCTTGTCCTTGAATGAGGATATGTCCCTCATCTACCTTTTCTAAGCCTGATAACACGTTTAAGAGAGTTGATTTCCCCGATCCAGAAGGGCCGAGGATAACCACATCATCCTGGTCTTGAATCTGCAAATCAATCCCCTTTAAAACCTTGGTTTGGCCGTAACTTTTGTGCACATTTTCTAGTTGAATCATTTCTTTCCTACCATTTCTTTGATGAGAGATTGACAAACCTCTGTCAGTAATCCAATCACTTCTTCCATGCCGAACTGATAAATACCAGAAGCAACCATAGAGGCCATCCCGTGTGAGTAGATAAATAGATGCTGGTACAAGCGACTAGCTTCCTCTACAGTCAAAGGATAGTCTGCAACAATCGAATCCAGAACCAATTGGTAACTATGATCCTTCATGGGAAGAAAATCTTGAAAGCGACGAATCGGATCTTTGCTAGGATTTTGGAAAAGCAATTGAAAAAGTTGGGGCTCTTTTGAGGCGAAAAGGATATAAGCAACCCCGACAGATCGGAAAGGCTTTTCATCTTCTAAGGCCTTGCGAATATACTCCACCACGACCATTTCCGCAGCACCAATAACCTCTGCTTGTAACTCAGCCATATTAGCAAATTGCCCAAAAATGACTCTCGGTGTGGCTCCCAGTTTCTCCGCTAATGCTCGAGCTGTCAAACTAGCCATTCCCTCTTCTCTCACCAATTGTAAAGCTGTCCCAATGATAGCCTCTTTACTAAATTTAACCTTTGGTGGCATAAGACTCCTTTCGCGCAACATTCGTTGCGCAACACTTGTTGCCTAAAGAATACCATAAAAAAGAAAAACTTGTCAAGAAAAATCTGAAAACCACAAAACAAAAACCAGACCACCGATAAGAGTGGAATCTGGTTTGATAACCATTATTCTAAGGCAAATCATTTCCCGCCGCCAAGTAGATTTGGTACCACTCCTTGCGCGTCAAAGTGACTGTTGCTGCTTTCCCTGCTTCAAGGACATGCTGGGGCTTGGTCGTTCCGATGACAGCCTGCATCTTACCCGGATAGCGAAGGACCCAAGCAAGGGCGATGGCTGTCGGAGTGACCTGGTATTTTTTCGCTAAGTCATTGAGGACATGATTGAGAGCTGCAAACTCTTCCTTGCCGACAAAATTCCCCTTGAAATAGCCATACTGGAGGACAGACCAGGCCTGAATCACCGTATCAGTTAAGCGGCAATACTCAAAGACACTGCCATCTCGCACGGCTGCTTTAGGCCCTTCCATATTGACATGAAAACCAGCCTCAAAGCTCGGTGTAAAGGCGGCACTCAACTGCAACTGGTTGACCTTGAGAGGTTGTTTGACAGCTGTTTTAAGCAATTCCATCATCATAGGATTTTGATTGGACACCCCAAAATGACGGACCTTGCCCGCTTGCTCCAAGTGATCAAAAGCTGCCGCCACTTCTTCCGGCTCCATGAGGGCATCCGGTCGGTGAAGAAGGAGACTATCTAAGCGCTCGATCTGCAGGCGTTCAAGGATACCATCGACGGAGTCCAAAATATAGTCCTTCGAAAAATCAAAATAGGTAAAGCCATCTTTGCGAATCCCACACTTGGACTGGATCCACATCTGGTCCCGAAGATCCGGACGGCGCTTGAGAACCTTCCCCAGCAGGACCTCACACTGGCCATCGCCATAGATGTCCGCCAGATCAAAAGTGTTGATCCCAATCGATAAGGCCGCCTCCACCAAGGCCTCCACCTCGTCTTCACTCATCTGACTGATCCGCATCATCCCAAGGACAATCGTGGACAGACGCTCATTTTCAGCAAACTCAATATAGTTCATGTCCGCCTCCTTTTCTGTAGTTCTATTGTAGTGAAAAGGCTTGCAAAAGTCAATTTGCAAGCAAAAAGCCCTCAGAAACAACTGAAGGCTTACAGATTGAAGTAGAATGCCTCATTCGTCGTCATCCAACTCCACTTCTCCATGGATTCGGATGTATTCTTCACGCTTTCGATCCAATTCTTCCCAGAGTGGCTCATCAACAGCTTTCATTACTTCTATCTCTTTCAAGCTAATGTCAACCGCTTCATTGTAGGTCAAATGCAACAAATCTGCATGTTTTGTTTTAAATTCTTCAATGCTCAGCCATGTTTCCTTATCATCTTCGCTAATGTGACCACCAATGGCAGAGGCTACCTCAATTGCCATGATATAAAGAGCTCGCTTATCAATCGTTAGAATATCTTTATGAATCGTGATGATTCGTAGATAGTTTCCTTTTTCTCGTCCATCACTTTCATAGGAATCTACAAAATTTAAATTTATATCTTCATACTTAAAAGTCGCCCAAGGATCGTTGCCTACTCTAAAATCAGCCATTCCCCAACGCTCATCATTTGAAGAAAATTTATCCAAACTAACACTAAAATAGAAGTCATCATCACGTGCATAAGAAAACTCAACCTGCACTCCCTTACGTTCCTTGAACCACATTTTCCAAGGATATTCCATACAGGCTTGATAGATGTTAGTTTCGTAGTTACCTTTAAGATATAGTTTCACTCGTCGTCCTCGTCATCCAACTCCACTTCTCCATGGATTCGGATGTATTCTTCATTTCTGCGGTCATCTTCTGCCCAAACCGGGTCTCTCACATCATCCATAAACGGAATTTCCTCCAGACTCATCTCATTAGCCTGTTCATAACTCATCGATAGGATATCTTCATACCGGTTTTTAAATTCCTCCACACTTAACCAGCTCTCTTTATCATCTTCGCTAATCTGACCATCAATAGCAGTCGCAATTTCAATGGCCATAATATAGAAAGCACGTTTATCAACGGTGAGGAGTTCAAGGTGCTTAGTAGCGATTCTTAAACATTCACTTTTCTCACGAAAGTCCGACATCATAGCATCTTCGTAGTCTAGCTCTATATCTTCATATTTATGGGATAAAAAATCATATTTTATCCCTTCCTTAATCTGAACATTACTCCATCTATTATCATGCATCCACTTATTTAATTTTAAGTGGATAGAAAGTTTCTCGATTGGTAAATCTAGATACCCTGCATACGACAAGTCAGGTTCTATTCCATCTTTTTCCCCAAACCACATTCTCTTTGCTAGTTTTAAGTAATCAAACGGGATTTCTTTTGTATAGTCACCTTTAATATAAATTCTCAATCTTCTTCCTCATCGTCATAAACACGTTCGACATGGATTTTGATGTACTCTTCACGCTTCCTATCCAATTCTTCCCAGATGGGATCATCAATAGCGTCAATCGTCTGAATTTCTTCCAAACTCATCTCATTTGCTTCATCAAAAGTTAGAGATAAGATATCTTGGTGCTTTTCCTTGAATTCCTCGACTGTTAGCCATGTTTTCTTATCGTCTTCACTGATTTGTCCATTAAAGATTGTGGCAATCTCAATGGCCATGATATAGAACGCTCTTTTATCAAGAGTGAGCAGTTCAAGGTGGGTAGAAGCGATACGCAAACAGTCTCCATTTTCTCGAAAATCTGTTACATAAGCATTCTCAAATTCCAAATTTAGGTCTTCATCAATTTGTGAATAAAAACGATATTTTATCCCTTCTTGTATCGGAATACACAACCAACGTTCGTCATAATCCTGTTTATTTAGTTTTAGATGAATGGCTATATCATTCCCATCTCTGATTTGAAGAAAACCAGAATAGGAGAGAGATATACCTTCTCCTTGATAGCTTTCGAACCACATTCTCTTCGCTAGTTCTAAATAATCAAACGGAATTTCTTTGGTGTAATCGCCTTTGATATATAATTTCAATCGTCTTCCTCATCGTCATAAACACGTTCACCATGGATTTTGGTGTATTCTTCTCGAAGCCGTTCCTCCTCTTCCCATAGAGGATCTCTTACCGGTACCATTGTCTTTAATTCTTCCAAACTGATTTCAACAGCTTCATCATAAGTCAGTGAAAGAACATCCTTGTGATATTCCTTAAATTCTTCTACACTTAGCCAATTTTGCTTGCCGTCCTCGCTAATCTGACCATCAATGGCAGATGCTACTTCAGCTGCCATAATGTATAAAGCACGTTTGTCTACAGTTAAAACATCTATATGAGATGTTGCGATACGTAGATAATCTCCACGTTCTCTCCACTCTGTAATGAAAGTTTTTTCAAATTCAAGTGTTATACTCTCATATTCCAAAGACAACCAAGGATTACTAGGAATTATAAAAGGAGCCTTATCCCATCTTTCGTCAACTGAAGACCATTTGTGTAACCGAACACCAAAGTAAAAATCATCCTGTAACATAGCATCATCACCAACATTGGAGAAACTTATTTTCTTGCCATTCCGTTCCTTAAACCACATCTTCCAAACAAGCTCTCTAGTTGTGAAGTCTATTTTTTTCGTAAAATCACTTTTGATGTATAGTCTCATAAATCTGAGATATCGCCTCCATGTGCTAGTATATATTCTTTTCGACGAGTGGCTTCTTCCTCCCAAAGAGGGTCATCTACCACATCCATCATTTGAATTTCAGTCAAACTTCGTTCATTTGCTTCTTCAAAAGTTAGAGATAGAATAGCCTCGTGCTTTTTCCTAAACTCCTCGACTGTTAGCCATGTCTTCTTATTATCCTCGCTAATTTGCCCGTCAATCACCTTTGCAATCTCAAGCGCCATAATGTACATGGCGCGTTTATCAACTGTTAAAACTTCTAGATGGCTGGTTAAAATACGGAGATAGTCTCCCTTTTCATTATAATCCGTAGCGAATGCATTTTCAAACTCTATCTCAATACATTCGTCAAGATGTGAAAAGAGTCTTCGTACCCCTTCCTTTAGGGGGAAACTAGACCATCTCTTATCGGCAGTGCCTTTCCTCAGGGATAAATTTACAGAAAAATCTTCTTGTAATGCATCATTGTCTCCTGCATTTGAGTAAGATACTTGCTTTTCTTCTGGAAACCACATTTTGCCAGCTAGTTCTAAATAACCATAAGGTACTCTTTTTGTATAATCGCCTTTTAAATATAATTTCATTGTTCACTCCTTATTGCGTTAAGTATTTAAAAGCTTTCCACATATTTTTGATAACTTCTTCTTTAGCTCCTTTTCCAAGTCCTTTTAGTTCAGAATGTTTGCTTACCCAGTCTACAATATCCTGCCTACTTGAAATCCTTGAAACCTCGATATCTATGTCGAGGCCATAACCCGATTTCCCACTTCCCGATTGAACTTGGATTTTCCCACTATCTGGCTCCGCATCAACTCGAATATTATCGACTTTTTTACCTTTAACTCGTCCAGAAACCTTTTTCCCAAAAGTCTTACTCGTCGGTTTATTTGCCTGCCAGCTATCGTAGTTGCTAGAATAATTAACTTGAATTTCAGCGTTTGCGCTACCTGTTTTACTAATAGCGGATCCTACAGATACTACCCCACTAAATATGAGTGCGTTGCCTGCATCTAAAGCAACCTCTGCTGCAGTTGTTCCAGCAATAAAGCTTGCCCCACCTGTCTCAGGAGCTAAAGCTAAACCTCCAGTTTCTGCTGCTACGCTAGCAAAGTCAAGTAGTAAACCTGATAACATCTGACTAACTCCACCCCAAAATTCAGCAGAATTAGCTTCAAAATTTTCTTGAAGAAGTTCTTGATATTTTTCGTTGATCAATCTCGTAGAAGCACTATCATACTTCCCATTTTTTAGAACAGAAAAGTTATCATCTTTTTGATAATGTCGATCTTTATAAGCACTATTATCAAAAATTTCAATTAAATTCCCTTCATTGTCAATTTTTAGAGTATGGTTATAATCATCAATTATTTTTTTCCACTGTGACCGATCATGTCCTTTTAAGCGTTTTTTTAACTCTTCCCGATAATAGGTATCACCATCATCTGATAATAACATATCTCTCGACGCTTGATTTAAAGTCCTTGTTAAGGCATCCTGATAGTCTCTTTTAGCGTAGGAAACAACTTTTGTTTGTTTCATTTTGTCAAACCAAGTCATGTCTACACCATCCGCATAGTAATTTCCGTTGCTATCAACTATAATTTGACTTAGTTGTCCTGCTCCTTCAATCGCTAAATTAAGAATTTCAAGGCTGTCTGAAAAATACTGATTGACTTGCTCAACAAACCACTCTAATTTTTCAATTTTTTCTTCAAGATCTTTGATTTGCATCCGTGTTTTATCAGCCAATTCATGAAGTACTCTATTTTCTGATAAATTTTGATCCAGATTTGCAGTAAGAAATGCTCCTACACGATTGAAAAAATCCTCATTCTTTCTGATCAGATCTTGATACTTTGAAAGCTGTTTTTCCCAACTCTGTTTTTGTGTCTTCAAATCATCTAAATCTAATTCTCCATATTTTGATACAACTGCATCTGCGTTTTTGTATGAATTTAATTCAATCTGAATATCGTCGATCGCTTCTTGTAATTTTTTGATACATGGGATAATAATATTCCCAAATAAATTTTTCCCTGCCTCATATGCAGCACCTTGAAGTATTCCTGCTTCGATTTCTGCAATTAAATGATCACTTCCACTAGTAAGTTTTTCTGTAATCTGAGTAGCAATTTGAATATTACTGCTCATAGCTTCAATCAAAGCAGCAGATTCTGATGAACTGTATCTCACTCCCACGGCAAACTATTCCTTTCTCTTATCAATTTTTCTCTCTGAATGTCTAAGTTTTTTAAAACATTCCGAAACTCTTCACTGACACCATCCATCTGTCTAACCACAAAATTTCTTGCAATTAAATCCATTTCATTCTTTTCTTGAAAAAATAAGATATTTTGAGATGAAATAGACAACTTTTCTTCTGCTTCTCGTGTGATCAACGAAAGATCTTCTAAAAATTCATCTAAACTTTGTTGATACTCAAGACTTAAATTTAAAATAAGATCTTCTTGTCGCTCTGTTTTCACAATTTCTTGGAATAGTTTATCTCGCTTATTTTTATTAACATCCTCCATCATGGTTAGCTTTCCCATCTTTGAGCCTGTTCTACATCACGTTTTTCAAGCACAGCGGCAATTTGAGGAAATTTATTAGCTTGAATTAGAACAGCTTCACTAAATTTACCCACAGCTTGAAGTAAGTGATTATTTACTTCTTTTCCCTTCTCCATACCTGCAATACCAGCAGAATAACTAAACTCTACTTGTTTATTCTCATTTTGTGATACATCAACACCAGTCAACTCACCAATAGCCGCTTGCGCATCAATTGGGCTGGATTTTATTTGGAGTTTATCCATATATTCACCCTCAAATCTTATTATTCCCCTCCATCATATCATAATTTGAAGAAAAATACTCTTTCTTCCATGAAAAAACATACTAAATTTTCTGCAATTTATTAATAGTTAGAGACAAGTCTTTCAAAAAATTGTAACCTCCATTCAAAAAGCCCCCAGCTGTAACTGAGGGCTTATCTAATTAGCGATAGCTGAGAGCACGTTTGATGGTCTTCCACGGTCCGAGGTCATCGGTCTGGAGGATTAAGCTCGCGTAAATTCGAGCGATGAGAACTGTTCCCACGATGGTAAAGAGAACCGCAATTCCCAATGAAGCCCAAGATTCAAGACCAGTCGCATATCCATTAATGGTACGGAAAGGCATGAAGAAGGTTGAAATGAATGGAATGTAGGAACCGATCTTCAATAAGAAGACATCACCGGCACTTCCCAAGGTGGTTACCCCAAAGAAGCTAAAGAGGACTAACATCATCAGTGGCGAAATCGCTTTTCCTGAATCTTCAGGTCGTGCTACTGTGGATCCTAAGAAGGCAGAGAGCACCACATACATAAAGATCCCAAGGATAATGAAGAAGACGGTATTAAGCGAGATCGCTTCTGCTAGGTGTTGGGTAATTGGAGAGTTTGGAGCGAGAATATCCTTGACAACTGGGATATCTGCTCTAAAGATCCAAACGGCTACTAGCCCAATGACATAGACAAAAATATGGGTAAAGATCACTCCGAAGAGTCCGAGCATGCGTGCGAAGAAATAGTCGGTTGCTTTGATACTAGAGAAGACCACTTCCATGATCTTAGTTCCCTTTTCACTGGCTACTTCTTGGGCTGTGATACTCGAGTAGAAGATCAAAATCATATAAAGCAACATTCCTAGACCACCTGCAACCATGGTTTGCACCATTTTCAAGCCTTCTTTTTTCTCATCAATTTTTTCTTTGAGAGAAACCTGTTGAGACAAGGCTGTCAGTTGCTCTTTGCTTAGATTAGCACGGGCCATATTGATCCCTTGTTGGACTTGGCTTAATTTTGCAGCGACAAGCGATTTCAAATCTGTTTTCATGGCTTGGTCGCCCACATAAGTGGCTTCTAGCTGGCCATCTTTTTCATCGACCGTTAGGTAAGCAGCTGCTTTCTCATCCTTGATGGCTTTTTTAGCTGCAGCTTCATCCGTGTAGTCCAAGGTCAAGCCATCAGTTCCTTTGAGACTTTCTTTGACAGCTGGAATTTCTGTCACCAAGGCCACTTGGTTTTTGGCATCTGTAGAAGAACCTGTCAGATAACCGATTCCAATGCTCAATCCTAAAAAGAGGAAGGGACCGAAGACCATGAAGAGGAAACTCCATGATTTCACTTGTCTGATATAGGTTTCTTTCATTACGACAAACATCTGTTTCATACTTCTACTCCTGATTCAAGTTTAAAGATCTCATCAATAGTTGGGGCTTGGTGGTCAAAGGTTGCTAGGTAGTGGCCCTTGGTCAAGCGGTCAAATAATTCTGGACCAGCTGACGCATCATCCAAGATCAGCTTCCAAGTCCCTTGCTTGGTCATGCTGACCTTGGTCACGTGTGGCAGAGCTTCTAGCTCTTCTTTGCTAAAGTCGTTAGAGACAAAGAGGCGAGTCTTGCCATAGCTATTCCGGACCTCTTGGACAGGTCCTGATAGAACAACCGAACCATCACGGATCATTAGGATATCATCACACAACTCTTCGACATTGGTCATGACGTGGTCAGAAAAGATAATGGTTGCCCCACGCTCTTTTTCTTCAAAGATGACCTGCTTGAGCACTTCTGTATTGACCGGATCCAAGCCACTAAAGGGTTCATCTAAAATGATCAATTTAGGCTCATGGATCAAGGTGATGATCAATTGAACCTTCTGTTGGTTCCCTTTTGAGAGACTCTTGATTTTATCGGTCAATTTTCCTTTTACTTGGAGTTTTTCCATCCAGGTCGGTAATTTTTCCTTGACCTCAGCAGTGCTCATTCCTTTTAAGGCAGCCAAATAGCGGACCTGCTCAAAAATCGTGAGTTTTGGCATAAGACTACGTTCTTCTGGCAAATAGCCAATTTCCTTGTAGGTTTCTTGGGTGATCGCTTTGCCACCTAGGCGAATCTCGCCGCTGTAGTCCAAAAAGCGCAAGATACTGTGGAAAATAGTTGTTTTCCCGGCCCCATTTTTCCCAACTAAGCCAAGGATATGCCCTTGTTGAGCTGTCAGATCTACTCCGAAGAGAACCTGCTTATTCCCAAAGCTTTTTTCTAAATGTCTAATTTCTAACATAGATGACTCCTCTACTCTTTATAATAACGTTTGGTAATCTTGTATTGTGAGACCAAGATATAGACATAAATCAGTGATACCACTACTAATGCTAACAAGATATCTGTATGGAAAGCAATGCCAACTAAGAATATCGCAATTAAGGAAATCGGTAAGATATAATTGCTTAACTTAATGATAATTTCATAGTTTTCCTCGTAGCTAATCTGCTTTTCTGCTTCATCCATCATACTCATCATAAATTCACGCACTTCCTTGGCATTGGCATTGCGGGGAATCGGTTTTCCATAAATCAGATGGAAGGTCTTGCGAAAGAAGATATCCGATAGGAAAAATAGGGCAATCAAGACAAGAAAGAGATAGAGCATGGTAAAGTCTCCAAAGATAAAAGCCATGTCCCCAGCGCCAGGTCTATCTAAGTAAACCAATTGACTATAAAAAATGACGAATAAAAAGTAGGGCAAGATCATGATGCCTTTAAAAATGGTCGCTAAGCCATATAGTTTTTTCTTCTGGATGTCATAGTGATAGGCTTCATCATCGTCTTCTATTTGGAGCATTTTTTGATGGACTTTTCTCGCGCACATCAGTAAGGTTATCGTGAGTATAAATGCGACTAAGAATAAAACTGCTGAGCCCAAAAGAAGTACTTCTTTACTAAAGAAGGATTGGATTTCTAGGGGCTTTTCGGATCCAAACATTCCTGTCAAAAAACTGATAACTCCTCCTATCAAGCCGGAAACTGTAATGATCCCTACATTTCTCCAAAAACGAAAACGAGCGGATCGTTCTTGTTGTTGCTTTTTCATATTATTCTTCTCCCTCTACTAGACTAAAGACATTCTCCACTGGTTCATTGAAGATCTGGGCAATGGTCATGGCGATAATGACAGAAGGTGTATACTCACCACGTTCCAAGAGACTGATGGACTGGCGCGAGACCCCTGCTAGCTTGGCTAGCTCGGATTGGTTGAGTCCATCACGCGCCCTCAGCTCTTTCAATCGATTTTTTAAAATCATGGCATCAGCCCCCTTATAGTTGAATACCTTGAATATCTTCGATACGGACTAACTTGGTTTCCCTCTGTTGTTTATGAATCACACGGGTCAGTTTGACCCAATCTTCATCGATATCTATAATTTCATACTCAAATCCAACACCATCTACTGTAACAGTGGCCGTTTGGCCTTTCAATTCTTCTAAAAGTCTAGACATGTCTTGATTTCCTTTCACTTGTTTTTCTAATCGTCTGATGCGTCTGTTCAATCCTTTTATCTTCTTTTCTGAGCTTGCATAAACGATAACCAGAAAAGGGATAAATAGAATCCATATGGCTCCCATAAGAAACCTCCCCTTCTTTCAACTAAAAACATTGTAACACTTCTTTTTCTTTTTGACAAGCATATTTGTCAAAAAAATAAAAATATTTGTCAATAATAGCAGGATGGTTGACATGGATATTTTGAGTACTTAAAGGAATTTCTTTATTTTTATAGGGTTTTAAGGCCTATAACTTGCAAATCCTGGAAGAAAAAAACAGTTGAGAAATTCTCAACTGTTTCATCTTTTTACATCTTAACGCACTTCTGCATTGACTTTTTCTTCAAGTGAAGCTTGGATTTTTTCCATGTAGCGTGCAACTTCTTCATCTGTCAAGCTATCTTCTGGATTTTGGAAGGTCAAGCTATAAGCCATTGACTTCATACCAAGTCCTAGTTTTTCGCCTGAGAAGACGTCAAAGAGTTTGATATCTGTCAAACGTTTCACGCCAGCTGCTTGGATGGCATCGACCACCTCTTGGTGAGTCACTTCTGCTTTGAGGAGAAGGGCGATATCACGGCTCACAGCTGGGAATTTAGTGATTTCCACAAAGGCTGCGGCTGGTTGAAGAGCTGCTTCAATAGCAGATAAGTTCAATTCTGCCACATAGGTTTCTGGGATATCATAAGCTTTAGCTGTTACAGGATGGACTTGTCCCAAGACCCCAATCACTTGGTCACCCAGTGAGATCAAGGCTGTCCGACCTGGGTGGAGACTCTTGATTTCTTGTGTTGCTGTATAAGTCACATCAAGACCCAAGCGAGCAAAGAGGGCTTCAAGGATTCCTTTTGCATAGAAGAAGTCAACTGGAACAGCTGCAGTTTGGAAGTCTTTTTCAGCGACAAGGCCAGTTAAAGCAAAGGCAAAGCTGTTGATTTCGTTTGGCAATTCTTCTTTTGGATTACCTGTCTGTTCAAAGACTTTTCCGATCTCGTAGAGGGCCAAATCTTTGTTTTTACGAGCGACGTTGTAAGCTACGGTATCTAAGATCCCTGAGATCATATTTTGACGGAGGACTGAACGATCCACAGTCATTGGCCACATGAGCTCTGTTAAGTTACTTGGCGCAGTTGTGAATTCCACGGCTTTTTCAGGAGTTGTCAACGCATAAGTGATGATTTCAGTCAAGCCTGCTCCTTCAGCAATGGTTCGAACTTGGCGACGCAATTTTTGAGTTGCTGTCAATTCACCTGCTGTCCCGTCATCTTTTGGAAGGGTTGCTGGTAATTTGTCATAACCGTAAATCCGAGCGATTTCTTCAAAGAGGTCCGCTTCAATGGTGATATCCCAACGGCGGCGAGGGACGCTGACAGTAAAGCTTTCAGCATTTCCAGAAAGACCAAATCCAAGACGACGGAAGACATCTTCGACATCGGCATAAGTAAGATCTGTCCCAAGGACACGGTTAACGTCTGCAAGGGTAGAAGAAACTTCCACATCAGAAGTATCGAGCTGGCCTGCTGAAACGATTCCCTTGCGAACAGTGGCACCTGCAAGCTCTGCAATCATGCTCGCTGCCGCATCAAGGGCTTCATTGACGGTTGCCACATTGATCCCTTTTTCAAAGCGAGAAGATGATTCAGAACGAAGGTTAAGGCGACCGCTAGTCTTACGGATCGATTTGCCATTGAAGACAGCTGCTTCAAGGACAACACGAGTAGATTTTTCAGAGATTTCTGTAGCTTGTCCACCCATGACACCTGCAAGGGCTACTGGTTTGTCCGCAACCGTAATCACGAGGTCACTTGTTTCCAACTCACGTTCTTCCCCATCCAAGGTTACTAATTTTTCACCAGCACGCGCTTCACGCACACGGATGTCGTTTCCTTCAAAGGTATCCAAGTCAAAGGCATGCATCGGCTGACCAAAGTAGAGCAAGATATAGTTGGTCACGTCCACCACGTTATTGATTGGACGGATGCCTTCATTCATGAGAAGATTTTGCAACCATTGTGGACTTGGTGCGATGGTCACATTGTCCAAGATACGAGCGGCATAGTAAGATGCCTTGTCTGTGTCAATGCTGACAGAAAGAGCATCCGCTGCAACTTGGTCTGTTTCTGTTAAAGTAAATTCTTTGAAGTTGACTGCCTTGTCATAGATGGCTGCTACTTCATGTGCTACCCCACGCATCGAAAGAGCATCTGCACGGTTTGGAGTGATAGAAAGCTCGATGATTTCATCATCCAAGTCTAGGTAAGAGAAGACTTCTTCTCCTGGAACAGCATCCTCTGGCAAGATTTGGATGCCATCCGCAAATTCTTTCGGTACAACTGAGTCAGAAATGCCTAACTCACCAAGTGAACAGATCATCCCAAGGGATTCCAAACCACGGATTTTCCCTTTTTTAATCTTGTAGTTATCTGCGATGCGAGCACCTGGAAGAGCCACCATCACCTTGATGCCTGCTCGCACATTTGGTGCTCCACAGACGATTTGACGCGCTTCTTCTTCCCCCACATTAACTTGGCAGACATGAAGGTGTGTCTCTGGCACATCTTCACAAGACAAGACTTCTCCGACGACAATTTTTGAGAGACCAGCAGCAGGAGATTCTACACCTTCTACTTCGATCCCTGTAGTTGACATTTTTTCAGCCAACTCTTCTGATGGCACATCCACGTCCACCAATTGTTTTAACCATTTATATGATACTAACATTATTCTGATCGTAAGATCCCACTTGGTGAGATCTTCTCAATTCCTTTCTCTCAATTTGGACCCACAATTAAGCTTGCGGATTCTCCTTCAAATGCTTGCGCAGCAACCAGTCGATATCCACAGCTTCCCCTGTGATAAAGTGGTGCTCGCTAAATCGTTCAAATCCGAATTGTTTGTAAAAGTTTTGGGCCTTAAAATTCCGTTCCCAGACACCCAGCCAGACCCAGTCAAATCCACGTTTTTGAGCCTCTTTTAAGGCAAAGGTAAACATTTCCTTGCCATAGCCCTTGCCATGATGTTCTTTTTTGACATAGATGCGCTGAATTTCAAAAGCATTGTCCATCTCTACTGGCTCCGTTTGTGCCTTGCCCCAGTTAAACTTGAGGAAACCACAAATTTCCTGATGGTGATCAAGGACAAAATAGGTCTCTGATTCCGGGTCTGCTAGGTCCTTTTGGATTTGCTCTAGCGATAAAACCATCTGGTAGTAATCTTCCATATCGGCATCAGAGTTGTAGGGACCAAAGGTATCCCCATAGGTTTCCACCTCTAATTCCCTTAAAATATGAAAATCTTTCGCCTTAACTTTTACTAACATGATTATTTAAACTGCTCTGAGAAGCGAACATCCCCTTGATAGAAGCCACGGATATCATTGATTCCATAACGAAGCATGGCCACACGCTCTTGACCAAGTCCAAAGGCAAATCCTGAATAAACTGTTGGGTCAATACCACTCATCTCAAGGACGCGTGGGTGAACCATACCGGCTCCCATGATTTCAATCCAACCAGTTTTCTTACATACGTTACATCCCGCTCCACCACACTTGAAGCAAGAAACGTCCACTTCAACCGATGGCTCAGTGAATGGGAAGTAAGAAGGACGCAAACGGATTTGACGTTCTGCACCAAACATCTTTTGCACGATCAATTGAAGCGTTCCTTGAAGGTCTGCCATAGAAATGCTTTTCCCAACGACCAAGCCTTCGATTTGATGGAATTGGTGGCTGTGGGTCGCATCATCTGTATCCCGACGGAAAACCCGCCCTGGAGAGATCATCTTCAATGGTCCCTTGCTAAAGTCATGCGCATCCATCGCCCGCGCCTGTACAGGTGAGGTATGGGTCCGAAGCAAGATTTCTTCTGTGATATAGAAGGTATCCTGCATATCCCGCGCTGGGTGATCTTTAGGCAGATTCATGCGTTCAAAGTTGTAGTAGTCTTGCTCTACTTCGAAGCCGTCCACGACTTGGTAGCCCATCCCGATAAAGATATCTTCGATTTCTTCACTAGTTTGGGTCAAAATATGACGGTAACCACTAGCAACTGGACGTCCAGGAAGGGTCACATCGATGCTTTCGCTAGCTAGTTTAGCTTGGACTTTCTTTTCTTCCAAGAGTTTGGCTGATTCTTCGAAGGCAGCCGTCAAGACATCACGGGCTTCATTGACGTGTTTTCCAATAACCGGACGCATTTCAGCAGAGACATCTTTCATCCCTTTAAGAATTTCCGTCAGAGATCCTTTTTTCCCAAGAACAGAGACCCGTAGTTCTTGCATCTCTTTTTTATTTTCAGCAGAGATCTGCTTCAAGGCTGCCAGCGTTTCTTCTCGAAGCGCTTTTAATTGTTCTTCAATCGTTGACATATTTCCTCCATCATGGTCCACCTACAGACATAGAAAAAAACACGCACCAACACCCACATTCGGAGCGTTGACACGCGGTACCATCCGTTTTTATCTGTAAACCAGACCTTAATTTCTAAATCCTTTACGCAAGTGAATTCACTCAGCTTTCATGCAAAGAGCTTTCAGTCACGGCTCTTCTCCCTGTCACACTTCCCTTGAGGTACTAGTCTTGCAGATTTCTATTCAATTACCATTTAGTTTATCAGATTTTTAGTTAAAAAACAAGTTAGATGAGACGAATTCCAATAGAAAAAGGAACAAGAAACAGTGCATTATCTATTTGCCTTGTCTGTTGCATCTGCTTGCCTTTCCAATAGAAGAGTGGCTGCTTGGTTAAAACCATCACACCAGTTATACCATTTTGCTTCATACTCATCTTGAGGTAAGATACGATGTTTTAAATCCAAGACAGAGTCTATCTTTCTTTCCTCGCAAGCTTGCGCATAGAGAGCATACAACTCATCGCCACCATCTCTATCAAACTCAGCAGAAATCGTATCCCGACCTGCCAATAAAGCCTGATAAGCCCTGTGATGCCCGTCTGTAATCAAGAAGCCATCTCCAAATGCCAGAATACTAATTGGATCCATATTGATGATTTCTGCCGACTGATCAAGCATCTGGATATCATGTAACTTCTTTTCTGATAAGTATAGTTGGGTCGGATGAAGATCTGTTATCTTAACTTCCATATCTTTCTCCTCTACCATGAGTAACATAGTTGGTTGTGAGCACTAGTAGACATTTTTAAAGGTCACGATTTTAAGACCTGCCAAAGCCAAATTCCTCTGCCATTCTTGTTATTCAATTTGTTTTTATTCGATGACTTGTCCAGCTTCTTTCAAGACAGATTCTGGAATGGTAATGCCTAATTCTTCTGCCACTTTTTTGTTGATGACAGATTTTCCTTGGCTAAAGATTTCAACAGGTGTATCCGCAGGTTTTTGACCTTTCAAGATCTTCGCAGCCATTTTACCAGTTGCTACTCCAAGATCGTGTTGGTCGACAACGACTGAACCAAGACCACCAGCTTCTACCATAGCTGTCGCACTTGGGAAGATTGGTTTTTTAGCTGTTTTGTTGGCTTCGACAACTGTTGAGAAGGCTGAAGCGATGGTATTGTCGATTGGAACCCAGATGGCATCGACTTTGCCTGACATTACAGACACAGTGGAAGCAATTTCGTTTGTAGAAGGAACAGAATAAGGAACGACCTTGTAGCCTGCTTTTTCAGCCAATTTTGTAAATTCTTCTACTTGAGATTTTGAGTTATCTTCACTGGTTGAGTACAGGATCCCAATTGTTTTCACGTTCGGAGTCAATTCTTTGATTAATTTCAACTGTTGCTCAGTTGGATTGTGGTCAGATACCCCAGTGATATTGCCACCTGGTTTTTTCAAATCTTTGACCAAGTTTGCGCCGACCGGATCAGTGACAGCTCCCATAACGATGGGTTTGTCTTTTGTTGCACTAGCCAATCCTTGAGCAGATGGAGTTGCAATTCCAATCAAGACTTGGTTATCCTTGTCTACCAATTGTTTACTCATGGTTGCAACTTTGTTTTGGTCGCCTTCAGCATTAAGGAAATCAATGTCCACTTTATCCTTATCATAACCTTCTTCAGCCAAACCATCTTGAATTCCCTTGTAGATCAAGTCAAGCGAAGGGTGGCTGACCAGCTGTAAGACCCCAACTTTAGCCTTTTCATTGCTGCTTGCTGCCTTGTTGTCTTTGCCTGCTGTAGCTGAATAGATCGCTGTCCCAATGACTGCTGCTGCAATCAAACCAATAATTCCCATTAAACGTTTATTTTTCATTTTTAATACCTCTTCTATTTTTCATTTTCTTCTTTTTTTCCATCATCTAAAGACTGCGACGCCATCGTTTCTTCATATCTTTTCTCCCTTCTCATCTAAAACAAAAAACACGCCCACACATAGCAAAAGCTATGTGAGGACGTGTCATCGCGGTGCCACCTCACTTATGGGAAAAGGATAGTCTCCCCCATATCTCTGTCTTGTCTAGCAACAAGTTGCACGATAAGGTGTGCCAACCGAATTTTTATTGTTTCAAATTCATCTCATCATTAGTCCAATTTCATAAACTGCCGCTACCCACTCTCAGCAACCGTAGGCTCTCTTGAAACTTTCATTTACTACTTTTCTAATTTCTTACATTTTAAAGTTTTCTTTCAAAAATGTCAATACTTTTTCTGCATTTTTTTGAAAACGTTCGCATTTTCTATTGAACAGCCCCTAGCTTCTTTCTGGGATTTCCTCTCTAATTTTGATATAATTTACTAGAATAAACGCTAGAATGATGAGGAATCCCATGTCTTTTGATGGATTTTTTTTACACCATATGGTGCAAGAATTGAAGGCCGAACTCTTGAGCGGTCGCATTCAAAAAATTAACCAACCCTTCGAGCAAGAATTGGTGCTCCAAATCCGAGGCAATCGGAAAAATCAAAAACTCTTGCTCTCAGCCCATTCTGTCTTTGGACGGATTCAACGGACCCAGACCAACTTTGAAAATCCTGCCTTTCCCAATACCTTTATTATGGTTATGCGCAAATATCTTCAAGGCGCTGTCATCGAAGGGATTGAGCAAATGGAAAACGACCGGATTCTCGAAATCCGTGTCTCCAATAAAAACGAAATTGGAGATGCCATTTCTGTCAGCCTCATGATTGAAATCATGGGCAAGCACAGTAATATTATTCTCCTGGACCGCACCAGCAATAAAATTATCGAAGCCATTAAACATGTCGGCTTCTCACAAAATAGCTACCGGACCATTCTCCCTGGGTCGACCTATGTAGCTCCTCCGAAAACCGACGCGGTCAATCCTTTTACAATTGGAGATGAATCCCTTTTTGCCCTTCTTCACAAGGAAGAGTTAAGCCCAAAAAACCTTCAAAAATGTTTCCAAGGTTTGGGGCGAGATACGGCTCAAGAATTAGCCAAGCGACTTAAGACGGATGAAAAATTAAAAACCTTCCGTGCCTTTTTCCAAGCTCCAACTGAGCCTCGCCTAACGACCAAATCCTTCTCGGCTATCCCCTTTGCAGATGCGACCAATCAAACCTTTGAAACACTTTCCGATCTGCTGGATGACTATTACCGAGACAAGGCTGAGCGCGATCGGGTGCAACAACAGGCCAGTGAATTGATCCGCAAGGTCGAAAACGATCTTGAAAAGAACCGGAAAAAATTAGCCAAACAAGAAGCTGAGTTAGTGGCGACCGACAATGCGGAAGAATTCCGCCAAAAAGGAGAATTGCTGACAACCTTCCTCCATCAGGTACCCAACGACCAAGACCAGGTTGTTTTGGATAATTACTATACAAATGAACCGATCACCATTCAACTTAACAAGGCCCTGACCCCCAATCAAAATGCCCAACGCTACTTCAAACGCTACCAGAAGTTAAAAGAAGCCGTCAAACATTTGACCATCCTCATTCAAGAAACCAAGGAAACCATTTCTTATCTTGAAACGGTTGAAACCGCCCTTTCTCAAGCGAGCCTGGCTGAGGTGGCTGAAATTCGAGAAGAGCTGATCCAGACCGGCTTTATCAAACGGCGTAACCGTGAAAAAATTCATAAACGTAAAAAACCAGAAAAATACCTGGCTAGTGATGGAAAAACCATCATTTTAGTAGGTCGCAATAATCTGCAAAACGATGAACTGACCTTTAAGATCGCTAAGAAAGATGAGCTCTGGTTCCATGCCAAAGATATCCCGGGAAGCCATGTCATCATTACAGGAAATCTAAATCCATCGGATGAAGTGAAGACCGATGCTGCAGAGTTGGCTGCCTACTATTCCAAGGCCCGTCTCTCAAACCTGGTCCAAGTAGATATGATCGAAGCCAAGAAACTCAATAAACCAACTGGTGGAAAGCCAGGTTTTGTCACCTACACCGGCCAGAAGACTCTGCGGGTCACCCCAGAAGAAGAAAAAATCAAAGCCATGAAACTAACAGACTGATTTCAAAAATAAAAGGTTGAGCGATGCTCAACCTTTCGTATTGAAGATAATGTTATTTAAGAAACTTTCCTTAGGTGAGAACGGACGTCAGCGAACTTCGAAGAAGTTCCATGACTTAGTTTTGAGCCTAAAGTCTCAAAACTCCCGAGTGCTTGAAATGATTATATTTCAAGCACTTTTCTCACGGCGGAAAGTTTCAATCTATGTTGAATGAGCCTAAAAGTATACCTCATTTTATTTTTCAGCATTCTTAGAACAGTTTGTCTACATTCTAAAAGGTTGAGCGACGCTCAACCTTTTTATTCTGCTTTATTAATGTCTTCTTTGACCTCATCAACATTGAATTTGGCAAAGAGGTACTGACGGTCTTGAACTGGGAAACGTTGATCCAGCTGATCGATGGCCCCCACCTCTACAATCCCTTCTGTGATGACAAAATCCATGACATGGCCACCAAAGGTGTGGTCATCTGAGATAAAGTGCAAATGATAACCAGCCACACTCACGCCATGGAAAATTTCTGGTGTCCAAAAACCGACGATGGTTCCAGTGACATTTTCCCGTGTATATTCTGGCTGATGGGTTGCAACCTCTGCAAACTTCATCTCTGGTGTTGATTTTGGAATCATACGGACATGCATCTTGGCAAAGTCACCACGAATCTTAATGGAGCGGAAAAGATTTTCCCCATCGTAATAAGATTCAATACGGGCTTCCAATTCCTCGTCCGTCATTTCAAAGCGTTGGCGGAAAATGACTTCTGCTTGGTGAGGGACGACTGCTGCATAGGGAACCTTGGCATCCGGAGAAACTTCGACTATTTCAGGATGGTCCCCTGATCCCTTGGCCTGATATGCCTTACCATCTAATACGATCAACTCTCCATCAATAGAATCAAGCGTCCCAACTCCTAGATCTCCGTATTCCAAGAGTTCTCCAATCGTAAATGAACCCCCGTACAGACCCGCCATTAGGGCACCTAAGGTATTGTATTGAAAAAGTTTCACTGGTTCCATGTTTTTCTCTCCTCATTCTATCTTCTACCAGTATACCACAAACTATTCCGAATCTTCACGATATGGTTTTGATTAGAGGCTATCATAGAGGGTTTGCATCTGCACATCGTCTGGTACGATCGCCAAATACTGATTAGCCACTTCACGCGCCTTCGTCACATCTCCAGCCTCACGCAACAAATAAACATAGGCTTCGAGGAACTCTGGGTTGTCCTTTAAATCCTCATAGAGCTCTTGGTAGGCTGAGACGGCCTCTTCTGTTTTCTCCAAGGCAGCCAAGGCACGGGCAATGTTCCAACGGGTGACAACTGTTTCGACTTCTTCATTTTGCCAAGCCAAGACTTGGTCAAAGCGTTCCTGTTCCAAATAAAGGGTGGTCAGGCGAAGAGCAATCTCTTCGAGATCATCTGCCACTTCTTTAGCCTCTAATAGATAAGCTTCTGCCTGTTCAGGCTGGTGAAGTTCATAAGAAAGCTGAGAAGCAAGAAGCATCAATTGGGCATCAAAGGGATTCTTCTGGATCCCTTGTTTAGCAATCCCAAGCGCTTTTTCACGGTCATTTTCAGCCTGTAAAGCCAAGGCATAACCGTACTCATAGCCCTCAAAATCAGGCGACAAGGTATCAATTTGTTTGTAGTAGATCAGGGCTTTTTGGAATTCTTCTTGGTCAGACAATAAGGTCGCTAATTCGTAAGCAATCTGGTCATCAAACTCAATCTCCAGAGCCTTCTCTAAGAAAGGAACAGCTGCTTCAAACTTACCAAGATTGGCATAGGCAAAACCAATCCGTTGATAGGTGGAAATACCTGTCGCTTCCAAAATCTCCCGATTGTCCAATTGAGCATACTCTTGGATAGCCTCTTGGTAGCGTTCCAATTCCAGATCAATTTCAGCTAGCCCTAATTGAATGATGGGATCATCAGACAGACGGGCTGCTTCAACTAATTTTTCACGCGCCACATCTGCTAAGCCTTCCATCTGATAGAGATCCGCCTTAACCAAGAGACTGGCCACATACCAGTTAGAGTCTGGCTCAATTTCTTCTAAATAAGCAAAGGCCTCTTCCATTTGACCTTCCTCTGCAAGGATAGTTGCCAAACTTAGATACACTTCTGGATAGGTTTCTGCAATCTGTTCATAGATCTCCTTTGCCTGAGGGTAAAAACCGATACTTTCAAGATATTGACCTAAATCCAATAATTGTGCTTCACTATCTTCTAACAAAGCCTGTTGAAATTGAACTTCTGCTTCTTCTAGCTCCTGCCGATCGAGAGCCTCTACCATTTGTTGACTATGACTCACTGTGTGTTTCCTCTTCTACTTCATTGTGTTCTTCATACAAGCCACTGACGACCTTATACCATTCAAAGATAGCTCCAATCACCACCTTAGCAGATGCATAGACTGGAATTCCAAGGAAAACTCCCCAAATTCCAAACATAGATCCTGACGTCAAGAGCACAAATAAAATGGTAATTGGATGGATATTTAACTGGCTTCCCAAAACCAACGGTGATACAAAACGTCCTTCAATGGTTTGCTCCACTGCAAATACAATCAAGACCTTGATAAACATCTCTGGTCCTGCTACCAAGCCCAATACTAAGGCAGGTAACATGGCTAAGAAACTACCCAAGTATGGGATCAAATTCAAGATTCCCGCAGAGATCCCCAGTGTCACCGCATAGCGCAAGCCAATGATCTTAAAGAAGATGATGAACATAATGGCGACGACAATGGCTACCGTAATTTGCCCTCGAACGTAGTTGGAGAGTTGGGTATTGACATCTGAGAGAACTTGTTCAGCAGATTTACGAATCTTAGTCGGTAAGAAGCGAACAATGTGGCCCTTTAAATTTTTTCCATCTCGCAGAAGATAAAAGACAATAAAAGGCATGATGATCAAGGCAACAATAACTTGCGAAGCCACTCCGATCAAGTTGCTGACCCAATTGACAGCCCGCCCAGAGATCGAACTCGCCCAAGAAGTAATGTTTGCAGACAATTCCTTGGTGATCTCATCTAACTGGGGTTTGATATCTGAGGAGACGCGATTATCTAGAAAATCATCGATGGTTGCATTGGCCTTCTCCAAATAAGTTGGCAGGTTATGAAAGAAACTCACCACTTGTCGTTGGACAGCTGGAATCACTACAGCCAGACCCCAGATTAAGAGCACTGCAATCAAGAAAAAGACGAAGGAAATCGCAAAAATCCGCTTAAGTCCTTTTCTTTCAAGAAAGTCAACAATGGGGTTGAGCAGGTAATAGAGCAAACCAGAGATAATGACAGGCAGCATGACGGCTCCTGCAAACTCAAAAATAGGAATAAAAATAAAGGTGATTTTACTCAAAACCAAAAGGTTCAAACCCAAGAGCAAGGTGACTAAAAATACGGTAATGGCCTTGTTGTCTAAAAACCATCTAAAAAACCAGGACAAACTAAACTGTTTTTCTTTATTATCCACAGAGAACTCCTTTTTCATTTCAATCTGTTTCTATTTTAGCATTTTTTGAGCTTGAAGTTACGAAAAAACTAGCAAAATAAGAAAGAAAGGCCTCCCTTTTCAACTAGCAATTGCCTTCCAATAGGACCTTTGATATAATAAACCTAACAAATCATACGAGGTGACCTATGTCTCAAACCATTTATTTCGGTACCTATACCAAAAAAGAATCCAAAGGAATATACAAGGCACAATTTGACCCTGAAACAGGGACATTGAACCATCTGGAACTAGTGGCAGCTGAGCCCAATCCAACCTATATCGCCTTTTCTGAAAAAGGCAACCTCTATAGCGTCGGAGCTGAAGAGGGAAAAGGAGGAATCGCAAGTTTTACAGCTGATTTTCAGCCGCTCAATCACGTCGTTGAAGAGGGAGCACCACTCTGCTATGTCTCTGTCGATGACAAGCGTCAACTGGTCTATGGAGCCAACTATCACAAAGGTCAAGTTCTCGTATATCAGCTAGAGGCAGGTGGGCGTTTGTCCTTTGTCGATCAAGACACCCACCAAGGAAGTGGTCCTCATGCCAATCAAGCAAGTCCACATACCCACTTTGCAGACCTTACACCAGATCAGTATCTGATCACGTGTGACCTAGGAACCGATAGTTTGCATGTCTACGACCTTAGTGAGGAAGGAAAACTAAGCCTGATCAATCAATATCAAACAGCGCCCGGCGCAGGACCTCGTCACCTTGTATTTCATCCCCATTATAAGACAGCTTATCTGATCAATGAATTAAACGCAACGATCGATGTGCTCTTCTACGATGGAATGGGAGAATTCGAACACTTCCAAACCGTCTCTACACTTCCATCCGACTATGAGGGGCAAAAATGGGCATCGGCCATCAAGCTCTCAGCTGATGGAAAATTTCTCTACGCTTCTAACCGTGCTCACAACTCTATCGCTGTCTTTCAAATTTTGGCAGATGGCAGCCTAGAACTAATTGAAATTGTTCCAACACAAGGCCTCAATCCACGTGATTTCACTCTTAGTCCTGATCAAAACTATTTGATCGCAGCCCATCAAGATTCACCTAATGCCACCGTCTTCAAACGAGATTCTGCTAGCGGAAAATTGACCCTTCTATCCGACGACTTCTATGTTCCAGAGGCCGTTTGTACGGTTTTTCATTAAGTCGTTTTAGTTGTCAAACCTCTAAAAAAATGATTAAATAGATGAGAAAAAGGCGTGAGCCTGACTTCACAACTTATATTTTAGGAGACCCTAACATGAATCCATTGGACTTATTTAACCAAGTGAAAGAAATGATCGAAAAGAAAGATTTCGACGCTGCCAAAAAATTTGTTGATGACAACAAAGACAACCTCGGTGACTACCTTGAACAAGCCAAAGAGCTTGTATCTGGAAATGAAATGGTCAGCGGTGCCTTGGACAAAATCAAAGGCTTGTTCTAATAAGACGATGAGAGTGGGACAGAAATCGGTCATTCGTTAGAATTCGATTTCGTCGTCCCACCTCCGCACAGTTGAGTAGGGCTGTAAAAGCTGATGAAATCAGCGTAGTAGAGCCCACTCAACCACTGCGTCTTGCCCTACAATCCAAAAATAATTGAGAGGCCAGGACTTTTGTCCCAGCCTCATTTTTGTTTACCCCAAGCAAAAAAAGATCCTTGAGAAGACTCAAGGATCTTTCTAGTCTAGTAAACTAGATTATTTTTTCAAGTTGTAGAATGATTTCAATCCACGGTATTCAGCTACTTCACCAAGTTGATCTTCGATGCGAAGCAATTGGTTGTATTTAGCGATACGGTCTGTACGTGAAAGTGAACCAGTCTTGATTTGTCCTGCGTTTGTTGCAACTGCGATGTCAGCGATTGTTGAATCTTCAGTTTCACCTGAACGGTGTGATACAACGGCAGTGTAACCAGCTTCTTTCGCCATTTCGATAGCGTCGAATGTTTCAGTAAGAGTACCGATTTGGTTAACTTTGATAAGGATTGAGTTAGCAGCACCTTCTTCGATACCACGTGAAAGGTAATCAGTGTTTGTTACGAAGAGGTCGTCACCAATCAATTGAACTTTACCACCAAGACGTTCAGTAAGAGCTTTCCAACCTTCCCAGTCGTTTTCATCCATACCATCTTCGATAAGTATGATAGGGTATTTGTCAACCAATCCTTCAAGGTAGTCGATTTGTTCAGCAGCAGTGCGGACAGCAGCTCCTTCACCTTCGAATTTAGTGTAATCGTAAACTTTGCGTTCTTTATCGTAGAATTCTGATGATGCACAGTCAAATCCGATAAATACGTCTTTACCTGGAACATAACCAGCAGCTTCGATAGCAGCGATGATAGTTTCTACACCATCTTCAGTTCCGTCGAAACGAGGAGCAAATCCACCTTCGTCACCAACGGCTGTTTCAAGACCACGACCTTTAAGGATTTTCTTAAGAGCGTGGAAGATTTCAGCACCCCAACGAAGAGCTTCTTTGAATGTAGGTGCACCAGCAGGTACGATCATGAATTCTTGGAAAGCGATTGGAGCATCTGAGTGAGATCCACCATTGATGATGTTCATCATTGGAGTTGGAAGAACTTTAGTGTTGAATCCACCAAGGTAGCTGTAAAGTGGGATTTCAAGGTAGTCAGCAGCAGCACGAGCTACAGCGATAGACACACCAAGGATTGCGTTTGCTCCCAATTTACCTTTGTTAGGAGTACCGTCAAGAGCGATCATAGCACGGTCGATAGCTTGTTGATCACGTACATCATAGCCGATGATTGCTTCAGCAATAATGTTGTTTACGTTGTCAACAGCTTTTTGAGTACCAAGACCACCGTAACGAGATTTGTCACCGTCACGAAGTTCAACTGCTTCGTGTTCACCAGTAGAAGCTCCTGATGGAACCATACCACGTCCATGAGCACCTGATTCAGTATATACTTCTACTTCAAGTGTTGGGTTACCGCGTGAGTCTAGGACTTCGCGAGCGTAAACATCAGTAATAATTGACATTTCTTATTCTCCTTATTGAGTTATATTTTTTACTCCTCTATTATATCGTAATTAGGCTATTTTTTCAAGAAAAAACAAGGAAATCTACGAAAATTGAGAAGTTTTTAACAAGAAAACGGTTCCACTATCTTATTTTCTGCCATTTCCCCTCCTTATTTAATTTTTTAGCATTCTTCTACTCTTCTGCTACGCTTTATGCTATACTAAACTTATGACAGATATTAATAAAACGATTTTAGAAAAAGCTGCTGGTCCTACTCGATTCAATCCGGATGAGCAGCGTCGATTTTTGGAGACGTATGAGGAACGGGTGATTGCTTCATGCACCTTGGAGGAGGCAAGGGACAAGATGTACCTGGAGCAGTATTCGACAATCCTCACTGATATTTCAGAGCGCTTTCAACCTATTTTGGTCAAGATCTCTCCAGCTTTAGACGAAAGCAGCCAGCTACAATATTTGAAAAAAACCAAGGACCTTGGCTTGGTAGCGAGCATCGTTTCGGATGACTGTCGCCATTCCCCCTTTGGTCTCATCATCCATACTGACCACCCATCTGGAATTTCTCCAACAGATATGAGTCTCCAGTATCCAAATTTGTTTGAAAAGAAAGAAGAGACTGCCAGTCCAGAAAAGAAATCATTTTGGAAACGTCTCTTTAGCTAAAGAAAAACCAATGGAAGGGAACATCTCCTTTCCATTGGTTTTTTAGTTTGCTTTTATTTTTAAAAGGTTCCCAATATTTCGAGCACAGGAAATCAGATTCCTTTCAGCATGAGCGAGTGCATCTGCTACCTCACAAGGAACAGGTACGATAGAGAAGGCAGCTTCAATGTGATGACTAGGAAAAGCAGGCAAATCCTCCGCTAAGCTACCACAAATAGCTATCACTGGGATCTTCTCTGGTGTTCGTTTGGCCACCCCGACAGGTGCCTTCCCAGAAAGGGATTGGAGATCCATCCTACCTTCCCCAACAACGACCAGATCAGCTTTTTGTACTTTGTGATTAAAGTCAATCAAATCGAGACTTTTTTCAATTCCTGAGGAAATCTGACCTCCCGCAAAAGCGACCAAGCCAGCAGCCATGCCACCTCCAGCTCCGGCGCTAGTCATAGACAAAATTCGTGCATCAGCTAGCTGGTAAAAATCCTGCATAGCCTGATCAACAGCTGGAAACAGAAGGGGATTCAATCCCTTTTGCCCACCAAAGATATAGGTCGCTCCTTGACTGCCACAGAGAGGATTGGTTACATCCGTTAAGACTTGGAGCTCGATGTCTTCTAAAACTTTTGGAACCGCACTGGTATCTATTCTAGCTACACGACCGAGCGAAGCCCCGACAGGACGAAGCAGATGGCCTTGATCATCATAGAAGGCTACCCCTAATCCGGCTGCCATCCCAATCCCACCATCATTTGTTGCAGAACCGCCAATTCCCACACAGATCGTTTTAACCCCTTGGTCAACCAATTGCAAAATAAGTTCACCAATTCCTCGTGTTTCCAGTTCAAGAGGATTTCGTTTTTCAGCTGGAATGGAGCCTAAACCGACAAGTGAAGCCATTTCAAAAAAAGCCATCTTATCTTTTTGGTAGTAGGACATTGAAACAGGCTGTCCAAATGGTCCGGTTACTTGAGTTTGGTACTCCGTTACATCCAGAACTCCAGCTAGGGTTTCCATGGTGCCTTCGCCTCCATCCCCAATAGGAAGGAGGTCAAAAGTTGCATCTGGTAGAGCCTCTTGAAATCCTTTTTTCAAGGCTTCTGCTACTTGTTTGGCAGATAAGGATTCTTTAAATGAATCCGGGGCTAGTAGGATATGCATGCTGTTTCCTTTCTATGCTGGTCTAAAATTTCAAGAACAAGGCTTAAATCCCTCTTCTCAATACGATATAGGGCTCGCTCAGCGACGATTGGCTTGGCCATAAAGGCAATCCCGATACCGGCTGTTTCAATCATCGGAAGATCATTGGCACCATCTCCCATCGCAATCGTCTGACTTCGTGGGACATGATTTTCTTTCGCCCATGTCAGGAGGGACTCTTTTTTCCTTTCAGGTGTGATTATCCCACCGAGGACTTTACCTGTCAAACAACCATCAGAAGCCTGCAAACGGTTGGCGCGGACCAGATCAATTCCTAAAGACCTCGCGATGGGGTCGATGACTTCATGAAATCCCCCGGAAACAAGGCCAACCTTGTAACCTCTTTGATGCAGTTCCGTGATTAAGCTTTCAGCACCCGGTGTGACTTCCATCTGCTCCAAAATTTTCGGAAAGATAGAGGTCTCTAATCCCTTCAATAAAGCAACACGCGCCTCTAAAGATGCTGCAAAATCCAGCTCCCCATTCATTGCTTGGGCTGTAATCTCTGCCACTTTTTCTCCCACGCCAGCTTCTTGAGCTAGTAGATCAATCCCTTCCTGTCTTATCAAGGTTCCATCTACATCCATAACGAGGAGACCTGTTACTTTTTTCATCGCTTTCCTTTCTTATTTCTCCCTTACTATACAAAAATAGGGTTTAAATTTCAAGTTTCAATGATGATTTGAAGATAAAAAAATGACCTCCTAAAAGGTCATTTTTCTGTTATTAGAAGCGAATTTGCTCCCGGGTTTTTTCATAGGAAGTAACAAAGCGATCGGTTACGCCTGCTTCTACCATTTCCAAAGCATCTGAGATGACTTTGAAGGAAGCCGCATAGTCATATTCTCTTTCGAAAATATAAAGGGACTCATCAAAGGCTGCCTGTACATGATCGTCAAATGAACGGTAACGGTTCGAGTATTGCAACAATTGTTCTGTCAATGTCGCATTTTGAACAATTCGATACGCCGCTTCTTCCAATTCATTCATATCATTGGTCAAGATTTCCAACAAACGATTGGTTGATTCGATGTTGATTTTATCCCCTTCCAACTCATCCATCAAAGCTTCTGTATTGTTACTTGCAGTGAAGAAAATTTCTAAGAATTCTTGAGGAATTCCTGGCAAGTTCCGTTTGTCCATATAGCGTTTAATGGCATGCAAACGGTTGGCATAGATGTTGACTTTTTGGCGAGCATTGGCATCGTCTTTTTCAATTTTTGAAAGGGAATCACTTAAGCCAATTTGCTCATCTTCGATTTCTTTCAAGCGAGCTTCAATAGCTTCTAACTCTTCTTCTACGATAGAATAGGCCTTTTGTGTTTCAGATGAATCTTTCAAGGCATCTTCTACCACATTTTCTTGTGAAGATAGCTCAGCTTCCAACTCTTTTAACTGTTGGCTGAAGCTTTCATTCAAGACAAATGTTTTACCGAGACGTTCCACTTCTGCCGCAAGCTTGCTATTGTTATCTTTAGCATGTTTCAAATAGCCAGGCAGTTGTTTCACTAACTTCTTCACAACTTTTTGTGATTCAATTTCACGAGTAAAGATGTGATACAATGCATCGATTTCTTCTTGAATTTGTTCATTTTCGTAAATGGCATTGTCTAATTCAAGGGCAGATACATTTGCCATATTGTTCTTCAAAGAAGCATGCAACTGTTGGAAACGAGATTCAATATCTGTTTCAGTGAAGTGGTAGCCAGATTCCAAAAGCTTGCGGTAGCCACTTTCCAAATCCTCTAATTGGTCTGGAAGTTTTGACTGAAGAGCAGTGACAATTTCTGGCACTCGCTCAACAATTTGTTTTAAGGCCACAATATGGTTCTCAGCTGTATCAAGGATTTCAGCTGCTTCAACAGGGTCACCTGAAGAATTCAAGGTGACAAATTGTGAAAACTCAGATTGAATATTTCCAATTTGCTTTTCAATTTCAGGAAGTGCACTGCCATAACGATCTGGATCTGAAGTGACTTCTTTTTGAAGCTCTTCAAACATATCTAAGGCATGAACCACGCGTCCGCTATTTTTTTGTTCTTGCTCTTCAAGATCTGAAAGGGCTTGGCGAATCGCCTTGATATCTTCGTCGATCAATTGGATCTGACTTTCGATATTGTCAATGGCTTGTTTAGCCTTCATGAAACGGAAAGAATTATTGTAGCCTTCCGCCTCAAACAGATTGTTTTCAATATCAGCAAATGAATTTAAGGATAAATCTACCCATTTTTGATTCCATTCACGAAATGCAACTTGACTTTGACCAATCAAATGCATGTTTTTTACGGCCTCAACTTCATCGTTGACCGGAAGGTTATATAACTTTTCTTTTCGTTCTTCCAGTGCTGCCAGTAAGGCCTCGTTTCGTTTTCTCAAAATGACTGCAACCACATATCCTACAATCAAGATAAGGGCGACAATAAAGATGAGAACAATTAGTCCACTAGACATATAAAAACTCCTTCATCGTATTACTTGAACGTAATCCTAGTAATTATACCATAAAATATCCATTAATGGGAAGCGTTCGTTGAATTTTATACATCGAGTGTACTATATTCAGCGTTTTCTTCGATAAATTCCCGACGTGGTTCCACGCGGTCCCCCATCAACATATCAAATATCTTATCTGCTTCCGCAGCATCGTCTACTGATACCCGTGCCATCAAGCGGTGTTCGGGGTTCATAGTTGTTTCCCATAATTGGTGATCATCCATTTCCCCAAGACCTTTGTAGCGTTGGATGGTTGGTTTTGAGCGACCTTCTGAATAGCGTTCCAAAGCTGCAGCTAATTCTGCTTCTTGGTTCGCACCAGGTTGGATATATTCTTTGATCTCACTACCGACTTTGACCCCATAGATTGGTGGTTGCGCAATATAAACATATCCCGCTTCCAAGACTGGTTTCATATAGCGATAGATCAAGGTCAACAGAAGAGTTCGAATATGTGCGCCATCGACATCGGCATCGGTCATGATGACTAATTTTTGATAACGCGCTTTTGTGACATCAAATTCAGCACCAAATCCAGTTCCCATAGCAGTAAATAAACTACGGATCTCTTCATTGGCAAGAATCTTGTCCATACTTGCTTTTTCAACGTTCAAAATTTTACCACGGATTGGAAGAATTGCCTGAAATTCACGATTCCGACCTGATTTAGCAGATCCTCCAGCCGAATCCCCTTCGACGATGAAGAGTTCTGTTTCTTGTGGGTTGTTTGAAGAACAGTCTGCCAATTTACCAGGCAGGTTAGAAATCTCAAGTCCCGATTTCTTACGGGTCACTTCCCGTGCCCGCTTAGCTGCTACCCTAGCTTTCGCTGCTAAAATCCCTTTTTCAACGATTTTCTTAGCGATTTGTGGATTTTCCAAAAGGAAATCAGAAAAGGCATCACTAAAGAGTCGATTGGTAATTTTTACAACTTCTGAATTTCCAAGCTTTGTCTTGGTTTGTCCTTCAAACTGTGGGTTTGGATGTTTAACTGAGATAACTGCTGTTAAACCTTCCCGAACATCCTCTCCTGTTAAATTGTCTTCGTTTTCTTTTAAAAGTTTATTTTTCTTAGCGTAATCATTGATGACACGAGTGAGAGCTGTACGGAAACCTTGCTCGTGAGTACCACCTTCATGGGTATGGATGTTATTAGCAAAACTCATGACGGTTTCATGGTAACCCGTAGTATATTGCATCGCCACTTCAACGGTAATATCATCCATTTCCCCATCTGTATAGATGGGTGTTTCAAAGATGACATCTTTATTTTCATTGATATATTCGACGTAACTAGAGATCCCACCTTCGTAGTGGTAATGCTTTTCTTGCTCCAAGCCTTCTCGCTTATCCGTCAAAGAAATACGCAAGCCACGATTCAAAAAGGCTAACTCTTGAATCCGTTTATTTAATTTTTCAAAATCATACTCGGTGGTTTCCGTGAAGATTTCTGGGTCTGGAATAAAGTGGACGGTTGTCCCTGTCCGATCTGTCTCCCCGATGACTTTCAAATCATCCACAACATGTCCACGTCGATACTCTTGGTAATGGATACTGCCATTTTTATAGACGCGAACATCGAGGGATGTGGAGAGGGCGTTGACGACGGATGACCCTACCCCGTGAAGACCACCAGAAACCTTGTAGCCGCCTCCGCCAAATTTTCCTCCCGCGTGAAGCACGGTAAAGACAGTTTCAACGGCAGGTCGACCTGTCTTTTCTTGGATATCCACTGGGATCCCACGACCATCATCGACAACCGTGATCGAATTATCTGCTTCAATGAAAACTTCAATATGGCTAGCAAAACCAGCTAAGGCTTCGTCAATCGAGTTATCCACGATTTCCCAGACCAGATGATGAAGACCTTCTTTTGAGGTAGATCCAATATACATCCCCGGACGCATCCGAACGGCCTCTAGTCCTTCCAAGACCTGAATCTGACTGGCATCATATTCTTGTGCTTGATTTTCTTGCTGTTTATCCTCTGTCATAATTTCCCTTTTCTATTCAAATATAAACTGGTGTAAGTGTGGCATGGAATCAAATAAATAGGTCGAAAGCCCTGCAGCCTTCCCAGCTTCTATATCGATCGGACGATCTCCAATGACCAGACCGTCTTGAATGCCATATTTTTCCTTCAAATAAAGCATAGAGGCTGGGTCTGGTTTTCGAGGAAAGCCCTCGTCTGCTGTTACAATCTCCGTAAAGTAGGGTGCAATGCCTGTCTGTTCAATAAGGGTCAAAACTTGGCGATCCCGATGAGATACCAAAAAATGGCGTCCTCCATGTGCTTGGATCTCTTCTAGTAACTCTTTTGCTCCCTCAAATAAGACCGGCTCTTGCAAGCCCAAGGCTTCTTTTTTCTTGTACTCCGTACGAAAATTGGAAATATGAGGTGCAAAGGTTTGAATTGCATCCTGTGTTGAGATTTTTAATGCTGCATAAACAGAATCATGATCGGCTTGGATGTGAAAGTCCTTCAATGTCGCTACAAAGGCATTTGTGGACGTTTCGTAATTATCCAATAGCGTCCCACCAAGATCCCATATAAAATCATGATAATTCATAGTCAATATTATACCACAAATGGACAAAAAAAATAAGCTAAAACCCTCATTTAGGGGGGATTTTAGCCATTTTTTACGGTCATTTCATTTTAAATCATAGAGAAGTCATTTTCCGTCATAGGATGTAAACTTTCACCAGAAAATATGGTGTCCAAAAGAGCAATTTTAAGCATCTCCAAAGACATCTTGATAGAGCATTCCTTGACGAAGGCTTTGGGCATCTCCTCCAAACTGCTCTACCAAGGCATAGGCTAAGGCAAGCGCAGTTGAAGGACCACGACTGGTCAAGAGATTACCGTCTTTCACCACTGTTTCTTTCTGATAGTGTCCATCTTGAATCTCTTCTTCAAAACCATCGTAACAGGTATAGTTTTTATCTTTTAAGAGGCCGGCACGCGCCAAGACAATTGGTGCTGCACAAATCGCAGAAATGATTTTTCCCTTCCTACTTTCTTCTTGAAGAGCTGCAATCAATTCCGGATTATCCCGCAAATTCGCGGCTCCTGGCATCCCACCTGGTAAGAAGATTCCATCATAATCTGACAGATCCCCATTCCAGAGGCGGTCGACTTCCACTGTGATCTGGTGAGAACCTGTGACCGTTTCTTCCATGCCAACGAGGTCACAGTCGATCCCAGCACGTCTCAAAACATCGACAATGGTCAAGGCTTCAATTTCTTCAAAACCGTTTGCTAAAATCGTTGCTACTTTTTTCATTTTCATTCCTTCTTTCTATCTATTGCGCCTTTTTAAGGACTACTTTTTTACGGATTGGAGGCCCATCTTCTGGCTCTTTCTTTTTGCTACTATGATTATATATTGAAAGGACCAGTCCAATACCAATCAGGTTACTAATAATAGACGATCCACCTTGTGAGATAAAGGGGAGGGGAATTCCCGTCAAAGGGAGAAGACCCGTTACCGCTCCGACATTTTCAAAAATATGAAAGACCAGCATCATAATAAATCCGATGGAAATATAGGTATAAAATTGGTTATTGGACTGGAGGGTAATTTTTAAAATGCGGTAAATCAGGGTCACATATAAAATCAGCAGCACCAGAGCTCCAACAAAGCCAAAGTCTTCTGCTACTACTGTAAAAATCATATCACTTTCCCTTACGGGAACCAATAAATTAGATACATTAAATCCTTGACCAAAGAGGCCACCACTGGCAATGGCTAGCTGTCCTTGCGCCTGCTGATAGGTGGTTGTTTGTGCATAGTCAAAAGGATTTAACCAGGCTAAAATACGGTTCATTTGGTAGGTTGGCATCCCTACTTGCTGGTGCAGAAAAGCCCGACCCCCTTCTGATAGAAAGAGAAAGAGAAAGCCTGCTAACCCACCTGCTAGAAGCAAGATGACCGGCAAGATAATTTTCCAGGAAACTCCTGAAACGAGCACTAAGCCCGCAAAGATGGCCAAGAATACTAAGGCCGTTCCCAAGTCCTGCTGGAGGGCCAATAAGGCAAAGACCGGAATTGTATAGATGGTCATCTCTAGAATTAAAAACCAATCTTGTCGTAACAAACGCTCACGCCCCTTATTTCTTTGTAAAAATCGAACAATAGAGCGTGACAGCATCAGGATGAAGGGAATCTTCATAAATTCTGAAGGCTGAAATAAGGTGATGTTTCCATAAGCTACCCAGTTTTTTGCTCCTGTTGAAGCTACCAAGTTGGGATTATAAAAAACAAGGGGAAGAACCATCAAGGCCAGGCCAAGCAGGTAAAGAAAGGGGGTGATTTTCCAAAGAAATTTCGTGCTAAAAATGGTCACAATCAGGCAAATGACGCATCCCACACCAATCCAGGCCAATTGCTGCCCTAAAAAAGGCCACACCATTTGGGGATAGTCATGAGAAACTGCTACATAAACAGATAAAATCCCAATCATAAGAAGGGCGAAGACAATCCCAATGATCGAATAATCCAGGTGAATCGTCCAAAAATGATGTTTCTTCATTCACGTTCCTTTCTGTGAAAATCATCAAATCAATTAATAGAACAACATTTGTAGAATCAAGCTAGATCCTGCTACACAAAACCAAGCAATCAACCCTACTAGAAGGGGGGCTGCTCCTGCTGCACGGAACTGTTTCCAAGAAACCTTGCTTCCGATTCCGACCAAGGCCATGGCCATAAAGAGATGAGAAAGGTCCTTTAGGTAAGGAAGAACCACTTTAGGTACCAAGCCGATAGATGAAAGAATAGAAGCCACAATAAACCAGATGATGAACCAAGGAATAATTTTCTTTAGCATCCCTTTGTTTCTTCCTTGTTGCTTGCTCCGATACCATTTTAAACCAATCAAGCCCAAACAAACCGGTACAATCATCAGGGCGCGTGTCAACTTAACAATGGTCGCCATTTCACCCGCAGCCTTACTGTAGGAAAATGCTGCTGCTACAACTGATGACGTATCGTTAATAGCTGTTCCTGACCAGAGACCAAATTGAAAATTAGACATATGCCATACATGCCCTAATACTGGAAAGATAAAGACAGCCAAAATGTTGAAGAAGAAGATAGTTGACATAGATAAGGCAATTTCCTCTTCGTCTGCTTCAATGATCGGAGCAGCTGCTGCGATGGCAGATCCACCACAAATAGCTGTTCCAAACCCAATTAAGGTCCGTAGGTGAGATTTCAGATGAAAGACTTTCCCAAAGATCATCGCTGCAAGAAAGGCAACTGTTATTGTTGGCAGACTAATCTTCAAAGAAGACAAGCCTGTAGAGGCAACCGTCGCAATCGGCAAGCTAAATCCCATGAAGATAATCGAATACTGCAATAATTTCTTACCAGACCAGTTCAGTCCTGGTCGTGAATTCTCTGGTAAATCTACTAATTCATTGAGGACAATTCCTAAAATCAAAGCAAAGACACTGGAGCCAATGATGGGAAAGAAAGTTCCTAACAGCATGGCGCAAAGAGCCAGTACAAATGCAATTGCAAGTCCAAATCCTTTATTTTTCATTCTCTCAATTCCTTTCAAAAAAGTCAGCTGCTTGATCAACAAGCCGCTCTCTCACTGTCGTGTGAAGGGGCAACACTTGCTGCAAGCCATCTAAAATTTGTTTTCCATATCGTTTGGTCACCACCCGCTGATCCAATAAAAGGACCAACGATTCCTGGTCTTGAAAACGGCTGGTTCTCCCAATAGCCTGTTTGAGCCTTAAAATTGCGACTGGAAGACTATAGTCATAAAAGGGATTTTTTCCCTGTTCTCTGAGTTGGGTATTCAGCTTTTGAACCATATAATCTTTAGGGTTGTCAAAAGGAAGGCGCGTGATGATTTGAATCACTTCTTTTTGTTGGGAAAAATCGACTCCCTCCCAAAAGCTTCCCGTCCCCAATAGAATGGAGCTTTCTCCTCGGTCAAAGCGTCGCTTAATATTAGCTGCATCACCATTTCGATACTGGGCCAAATGAGGAAACTTCAATGCGTTTGACGTCTCCAGTAACAATTCTTTTGAGGTAAACAAAAGAAAAATTGGTTTTCTTAGAGGAAGGAGTTCATCGATGAGCTGACAAATCTCTCTTGCATACTCCACAGAAGATAAAGAAACGACATCTGGAAAATCTATCGGCACCAACAATTCCTGGTGTTGTTTGACTGTTATTGGCACCCGGTAGATCTGCTGCTCTTGGTATCCCAAAAGGGTAGGTAAATGCACCTTTTTACTGATAGCGATCGTCGCTGATACAAAGAGCACGGGTACTTCTTCAGGCACAAACTCCCTAAAGGATAGCAAGTCCTCAACTCCTCCATGGAGACGAAGAATCTGGTGGCTTTCGACCACTTCCTTGTCCATCCAAAAGGTTTGGTAGCGCTCATCAAACAATTCTCTTAGATTCTCTAATGATTCATTTTTTAATTCCGATACATCCTGTCGCATTTTTTCCACTGTTTGATCTGATAAGATGGCTGGTTTTCCTTGTACAACTTCCTTAGAGCAGGCATTTAACTCAAATTGAATACTCTCCAGCAAACGCCTTTGCAGAAGATCTTTTTCCTCTTCGATGGCATGTTGCAAGCCTAGAAGAAGAGATTGCAAGTTTTCTTCTCTCTGTGAAAACTGCTCTAAAGCAAAGAAGAGTTTTTGCGCTTCATCCACTACCAGAACAGATTCTTGAAGTAGACTCTTATCATCTTCTAGACGAGTTAACAGATAGGCATGATTGGTCAGAATTACCCGGCTGGTTTTCACTTTTTCCTGGCCGAGACGCCAAAAATCTTCCTGATAAAAAAGTGAACGTTTCGACAATTGGCCATCGTGGCAAATGTCAGCTACAAAATGAAGATGACGATAGAGTTGGCCAATTTCACTGAGCTCTCCCGTTTCCGTCATGGTCAGCCAAACCAACAGTTGCATTTTAAAGCGTCGGATCATCCCATTATCTGACTCACTCTGTAAGGCCTCATAAAATTTATCGAGTTGGATGTAATCCTTGGGACTTTTCAGGCTATGAAAGGGAATTTGGAAAAGATCTTGGATAGTCTTTCCTTCCTTCTTCATAATTTGATCCTGAAGAATTTTAGTCGGAACACTGACAAGAATGCGCTTGGATGTTTTCGCCAAAAGCGTTAATAGATAGGCATAGGTCTTCCCAATACCCGTTGGCGCTTCAATAAAACTCGGAAGTGGCTGTTGCAAACTGTCCTCGATATAGGCAACAAATTCTCTCTGCTCCGGATAAGCCTCCATTCCCAACAACTGCATATTGAATTCAAACTGTTCAGACAAATGACGACTTTCTAAAAACTGCTGTGGCTTTCGCAGGTAGAGACCATGAACTTCTACTAAATGAGCTGGTAAAAAAAGGCTACTGTCTTCAAGCGCATCTTCTATTAAGAGTCGTGATTCATAAATCAAACAATCTGCCATCGAAAGAAGTTTTTCGATCAATCCCCTTGGCAAGCTCGCAATTTTCTCTCTCAATTTCAACAGCAACTGGGCTGTTGCCATAGCATCCGCTAAAGCGGAGTGAGCATGGTGCAACTCAATTTCCAGTTCAGCTGCAAGCGCTCCTAAATTGTAGCGTTCTAAAGTCGGATAGAAAATTTGAGACAATTCAACCGTATCAATCCGAGGAGTCGTTAGCTCAAATCCTTCCCAAAAGAGGGCTTCTGCCAATAAATTCGCATCAAATTTGACATTATGGGCCACAAAGACGGCATCTTCTATTAATTCAAAAATTTCTTTTGCCACTTGTGCAAACTCTGGAGCTTTTTTCAAGCGAGCATCTGTCAGGCCAGTCAATTGTTTGATATGCTCATCCAATCGTTCGTGGGGATTCACATCCGTCTCATAGGATTGCGTAATCCTCCCATCTTCAATGATGACAATCCCAACCTGAATGATCTTAGCATTGCTTCCAGCACTGGTCGCTTCCAGATCCACAATGGCATATTTCCGTTTCTGTCTTGTCATAATACTTAAAATTATATCACGTTTGAGCAAGCTCTGCAGATTTTTTTCTCCTTTCATGCTGACTTCAATCCTGTTATTTTCCTCGCAATTTGATACACTATTCTAGAAAGGAGTCCTTATGAAAATCTATCGTACCGTTAATCCTGTAGCTTATGAAAACACCTACTACCTTGAAAATGACCACTCCCTCATTCTTGTCGATCCAGGGAGTGACTGGGCAACTATTCAAAAACAAATTGATCGCATCGGAAAACCCATCGTAGCGATTCTTTTAACCCATACACATTACGATCACATTATGAGTCTTGAAAAGGTTCGTCAGACCTATCATTTCCCACCTGTTTATGTCCATTCAGCAGAAGCCAGTTGGTTGTCTTCTCCAGTCGATAATTTATCTGGTTTGGATCGTCATGCGGATTTAGAAGATGTGGTATGTAAGGAGGCCGACTTCCTTTATGACATTCGCTCCGATTACCAAATAGCTGATTTCCACTTTTATGTTCTGGAGACACCAGGCCACTCTGCAGGAGGAGTCTCTATCGTCTTTCCTGAGGATCACCTGGTTCTATCTGGTGATGCCCTTTTTCGCGAAACCATTGGACGGACCGATCTTCCAACAGGGAACGCGACACAGTTGCTTAGCAGTATCAGAGAAGAACTCTTTACCCTTCCATCTTCCTACACTGTCTATCCCGGTCATGGCCCTGAGACTTCTATTGGTCACGAGAAGATGTTCAATCCCTTCTTTAGACAATCCTAAAGAGTCCTTATCATCCTTCCTGTCCTCATAACAGTAGACAAAAAAAGCAAGTGCGAACTTGCTTTTTTATTATATCTTAAGAAAACGTCTCATGGAGATTGAAGAACCAATCGCTCCAATCAAAATTCCTAATCCAAAGAGGCCACCGACCATGATCGGTACCAAGAGATGAGGACTATAGAGATACAAGTTTTGATCTGCCAAGTTATTGTTCATAGATGTATAGACAACATTATAAACATAGAAGACCAAAGCTGAAGGAACCAAGGCTCCCAAAAGACCGATCCAAGCACCTTCTAAAAGGAATGGTGCACGAATATAGCCATTTTTTGCTCCTACCAGTCGCATAATCTTAATCTCACGACTACGTGAAATGATGGTAATCCGAATGGTATTTGAAATCAAGAAGACTGCGATGAAGATCAATAAAGCTACACCAATCAAGCCCCAGTTTCGGATAAAGGTTCCAAGAGCGAACAAGCGTTGGGTATCGACCCCGCCATCTTTAACCTCAGAAACTCCTTCAATTTTTTTGGCATCAGCCGAAACTTGCTTTACATATTTAGGAGCAGTCGTCTCTACATAATAAGCATCATAGAGAGGATTGGCATCTCCATCAAAAATCTTCCAGTTGTTCCCAGCCGTTTTGATCAGTTTATCATACTGTTCTTCCTTGCTAGAAAAATCAACCTTGTCAACATGTTTCATGGCTGTCAGAGCATCGTAGACCTTATGGTAGTTTTCATTGGTCACGGTTTGACCGTCTTTTTCAATTTGCTCACTCTGGTCTTGAATATCCTTGCGCATGTATACTACAACCCGCACACTATTTTGAATATCATCTGAAAGCTTGATAGTATTGGCAATAACTGAGGCGAAAATAGCAACCAAGCTAAGGGTAATCATAACCGAGCTGACCGCTGCAATCGTCATCCAACCATTTCGTTTCAAGCTTTTAAGCGATTCGATTAAGTGTCGGAAAAATCTTCTAATCATCGTATCCGTACTCTCCTTCCGCTTCATCACGCACTACACGACCATTTTCAATCGCGATGACACGGTGACGTAAAGTATTTACAATCTGGCTATTGTGGGTCGCCATCAATACTGTGGTCCCTTGCAGATTAATCCGCTCCAAAAGATTCATGATTTCCCATGAATTATCTGGGTCCAAGTTACCCGTTGGCTCATCCGCAATCAAGACTTTCGGATTGTTGACGATCGCACGAGCAATCGCAATCCGTTGTTGCTCTCCCCCTGACAATTCATTCGGGAATGAGCGGACCTTGTGTTTCAATCCGACAAGATCCAAAACTTCCATAACACGCTTTTTAATATTGCGACGTCGCTCACCGATAACTTGCATTGCGTAGGCAATATTTTCATAAACGGTTTTCTTTGGAAGCAATTTATAATCTTGGAAGACCACTCCCACATTGCGTCGCAACATAGGAATATCGCGTTTTTTGATTTTATCCAAATCAAAATCAGCTACTTTCAAACTTCCTTTATCGTGTTTGACTTCACGGTATAAAAGTCGAATAAAGGTCGACTTCCCTGCACCAGAAGGTCCTACGATGTAGGCAAATTCTCCTGGTTCAATTTGGACAGAGACCCCGCGAAGGGCCGTCGTCCCGTTGTCATACTTTTTGACAACATCTTTCATTTCAATCATTGACATGTAATGAAATTCCTTTCATTCTTTTCTGGTTGATTCCCTCGAGGTTATTGGAGACGCCATTTAAGGTAGGCATCGATAAAGCCATCGATATCTCCATCCATCACCTTGTCCACCTGCGCTACTTCGTAGTTGGTCCGGTGATCCTTAACCATGGTATAAGGGGTAAAAACATAGGAGCGGATTTGACTTCCCCAGGTGATTTCTTTTTTATCCCCTTTTAGAGAATCCACTTCTGCTGCTTTTTTCTCTTGCTCTAATTGGTAGAGTTTAGCTTGCAACATCTTCATCGCACGATCACGGTTCCCGTATTGGGTCCGATCCACGGTGGATGCCACTACAATCCCTGTCGGAATGTGGGTCAAGCGCACCCCTGTAGAAACCTTGTTGACGTTTTGTCCACCAGCTCCACCAGAGCGGAAGGTGTCCATCTTGATATCATCATCACGAACTTCGACTTCGATAGTATCGTCTAATTCGGGCATGACCTCAACAGATGTAAAGGAGGTATGACGACGTTTAGCGGAGTCAAATGGAGAGATCCGAACCAAACGGTGTACCCCCATTTCAGATTTCAGAAGACCGTATGCATGTGGCCCTTCAAAGGATAGGGTTACAGACTTGATTCCAGCCTCATCCCCAGCCTGATAGTCCAAGACTTCAACTTTAAAGCCGTGGGCATTTCCAAAACGAGTATACATCCGAAGAAGCATGTCGCCCCAATCCTGAGCTTCTGTTCCTCCTGAACCTGGGTGGATTTCTAGGATGGCATTATTATTGTCATAGGGTTCAGACAATAGCAAGGTCATCTCATAGCTGGTCATACGTTTATCCAGCTCCTCCAACTTCTCGATCAATTCTTCCTTGACCGAATCGTCTTCTGCCAAAAAGTCCAGTAAGATTTCTGACTCATCAAAGAGATCCACCATTTGATGGAAATTTTCATAGGTCTGCTTGAGTTCATTTAATTCTTGAGATGTCTTTTGCGCAGCAATATTATCATCCCAAAAATCAGGTTCTGTCATTTTATTTTCTAAAATGGCAATTTCTTCTTCCAATGCCTCTAAGTCAAAGAGACCCCCTGAAAGAAGCTAATTTTTCACGATTTGCGTCAATTTTTTGACGAATTTCTGAAATGTCCATAAGTACCTCTTTCTATGTATCTAGTCTATTATATCATAACCTTCACTATTTGCCCACCTTCCAGTATTGGATCTGCTGGTTGACCATTGCCAATCCAGCTAATTTTCAAAATTTTTCCATTCCTTTGTAACCTAATTGTTAGAAAAAAAGATCCTCTTATGCTAGACTGGTAGCATGACAACAGTAGCTTTTATGTCCGATTTACATATTGATTCAAACAACTTTGGAAAAGATGAATTAGAGACCCTTATCACTCTTTTCAAGGACAAAAAAATTCAACATCTCCATATTGCAGGAGATATTGCCAACGGCTTTGAAAAGACCTCACAAGAATTTTTAGCCCAACTCCAATGTCAGCTTCCTGTGACCTTTAGCTTGGGAAATCATGATATGTTGGGCCTATCAGAAGAAACCATGAGACCTTTTGAATTTCAAAAGATTCCTTTTTCAAAGCATACACTCCTTGCCTTTTCTGGCTGGTATGACTACAGCTTTGTTCCTAATCTCTCTCCCCAAAAACATCTCCAAACCAAGAATCTGTTTTGGTTTGACAGACGCCTCCAACGAATGGAATCTGATCCAGCCATTACCCAACGTTTGTTGCGAGAGCTCGAAACAGAACTCATGCAAGTGGATCAACCCCTGATCATCGCTATGCACTTTGTTCCTCATAGCCAGTTTCTCCTACGCCACCCTTATTTTGAACGTTTCAATGCTTTTTTAGGGAGCCAAACCTTTCATGAGCTTTTTAGACAATTTCCTGTCAGAGAGGTGATTTTTGGTCATAGCCACCACCGAATGCCAGCAACAACTATTGACTCGATCACCTATCATGCCAGACCTTTAGGCTATGTCAGAGAATGGGAGCTCTGCAAACAATTCTTTGAGGTTTTTCCTGAATATGATTTTCCAAAAAGGTACGACCCCTACAAACGCTATCGCAGAATTAAAGACCTTCCTGAATTTAAAGCCTACAAGAAAAAACAGCTTGCTCATGAATTTTCTCAAGCCATGACTATCCTTGAACTATAATAAAAAATAGTCCCTCTGGAACCAATTTCAGACTGAAGACAAAGTCATCTAAAAACTTTCCTTAGGTGAGTACGGACGTCAGCGAACTTCGAAGAAGTTCCATGACTTAGTTTTGGACCTAAGGTTCCAAAACTCCCGAGTGCTAGAAACAAGAGTGTTTCTAGCACTTTTCTCACAAAGGAAAGTTTTAGTTGATGATTGAATAATGCTAACAGATATTTTTTTGTCTTTATAAAATTTATAAGATTTGCAAAGAAGAACATTTTATCTACGTTCTCAAAATTGTTCCTCTGGAATCATTTTTTACTCTTCTGTATCTAAGAGATTTTTTGCAACGATTGCTGCGAGAATTCCTCCCACAATTGGAGCCAAGATAAAGATCCAAATTTGTTGAAGTGCTGCACCACCAACAAAGAGGGCAGGTGCCAAGCTACGAGCTGGGTTAACAGAAAGTCCTGTAATGTTCAAACCAACAAGAATAATCAAAGTCAAGCTCAAACCGATCACAAGACCAGCAATTTTGCCATTTCCTTTAGAAGCAGATGTGACGGTCATAATGACCAAAATAAAGATAAAGGAGGCAATCACTTCAAACAAGAATCCGCCAAATGGAGTCACTCCCTTTGCCAGGGCATTTTCCCCAAGACTGGCTGTTGACATGCCTGAATTTGACAAGAGGAAGAGTACTGTTGCAGATGCGAGAACCGCTCCCACTACTTGCGCTGCAATATAATTGATCAAGTCTTTAGATGACAAGCGTTTGTTCACAAACATGGCAATCGAAACAGCTGGGTTTAAGTGGGCGCCAGAAACAGTTCCAATTGAGTAAGCTGCTGCAACAATGGACAAACCGAATGCCAAGGCAATTCCTAAATGTCCAAGACCTTCTGTCCCATTTCCAAAAACAACAGCGCCAGTCCCGATAAAGACAAGCATAAATGTGCCGATTACTTCAGCAAAAAACTTTTTCATAATATAGTTTCCTTTCTTCAAACTGTCGTCTAGTTTATCAAAAATTGACTCTCGCCTCAAGAAATATGCCCAGACATTTCTGCACACAAAAAAAGCCATCCGAAGATGACTTTTCAATGCTTAAATAGCGTTTTTATCCTTACCGAGTGCACGTTGGACGGCTTTGACAATTTCAACAAGAACCACAATCATAATTGCACCTACAGCAACCACCAACCATTGCGTCAAACTCAAGTTTGAAACGTGGAAGAGTTTATTAAATCCAGGTACCATAATGGTTGCCATTAAGAGAATAAAGGCTACTGGGATAGACCAGTTAAAGGTCTTGTTCTTGAAGAGTCCCACTTTAAAGATCGATTGATAGACCGATTTCACGTTAAAGGCATGGAGCAATTGGATTAAACCGAGAGTCGCAAAGGCCATAGTCAAAGCATCTGCATGGATTTCTGCGTGACTCTGGTGCTCTGGGAAAAGAATTGCCCATCCGTATACGCCAAGTACCAAGATAGTTTGGAAGATTCCTTGATAAAGGATGGCTCCAAAGACCCCACCGTCAAAGAAGTTGGACTTACGTCCACGAGGTTTGTGGGTCATGACACCTGGCTCAGCTGGTTCCACACCAAGAGCGATAGCTGGTAGCGTATCTGTTACCAAGTTAATCCATAATAGATGCACTGGTTGAAGAACGTCCCAACCAAAGAGGGTTGCAAAGAAGATAGTGAAGACCTCAGCCATATTAGCAGACAAGAGGTATTGGATGGATTTTTGAATATTGGAGAAGACCTTACGTCCTTCTTCAACTGCTACGATAATGGTTGCGAAGTTATCATCGGCAAGGACCATATCAGAAGCTCCCTTAGAAACCTCTGTACCAGTAATCCCCATACCGATACCAATATCAGCAGTCTTAAGTGATGGCGCATCGTTGACCCCGTCACCAGTCATGGCAACAACCTTGCCTTCTTTTTGCCATGCTTTCACAATCCGAACCTTGTGCTCAGGCGATACACGCGCGTAAACAGAGTATTGCTTGAAGACTTTTTGGAATTCTTCATCAGTGAGTTCATTCAACTCAGCACCAGTGAAGACATGGTCTTCTGTATCATTTGGATCGATGATTCCAAGACGTTTGGCGATAGCTTCCGCTGTATCTTGGTGGTCACCAGTAATCATGATTGGACGAATGCCTGCCTCCTTAGCGACACGAACAGCTTCTGCAGCTTCTGGACGTTCAGGGTCAATCATGCCGACCAAACCAGAGAAGATAAGGTCAGATTCAACAATTTCAGATTCTAAGGTTGGAATTTCATTGCTTGTCTTATAAGCCATCATCAAGACACGAAGGGCTTGTTTGGCCAAGTCTTTGTTGGTAGCAAGGATAGCTTTCTTATCTTCCTCTGTGATTGGGCGAACTTCCCCATCGACTTCAATACGAGTCACACGTTTGAGCAATTGGTCAGGTGCACCCTTCACAGCGATAAAGTAAGAGCCATCTGCTTCCTTATGAATGGTAGACATGAGTTTCCGGTCTGAGTCAAATGGCAATTCAGCCACACGTGGCTCATCCTTCAAGACTTCACGGACGTCGAAGTTGTGGTCCAAACCAAACTGTACAAGGGCTGTCTCAGTTGGGTCCCCAATCAATTTGCCAGATGGGTCTACCTTGGTATCATTGGCAAAGTTCATGATGCGAAGGGTATTGTTGCTAGCAGCAATCTCAGCTGCCGAGCTTTGCAATTGACCGTTGGTATAAACCTTCTCAACTGTCATTTGGTTCATGGTCAAGGTACCTGTTTTATCAGATGCGATGATTTCTGTTGAACCAAGTGTTTCAACGGCTGGCAATTTACGAACGATTGAATTGCGTTTAGCAAGGGTTGTCGTTCCCAAAGAGAGAACGATGGTTACAATGGCAGGAAGACCTTCTGGAATCGCCGCAACCGCAAGGGCTACCGCAACCATCAAGCCTTCCAACGGATGTTCACCACGAACGAAGACACCAACCAAGAAAGTAATGACCGCAATCACAACGATTAAGTAAGTCAAGGCTTTAGATAATTGTTCCAAGCTTTGCTTCAATGGTGTTTCAGTCTCATCGGCATTAGCCAACATATCTGCAATCTTACCAACTTCTGTATACATACCAGTGTTTGTTACGACACCAATCCCACGACCATAAGTTACATTTGAGTTTTGGTAACCCATGTTAACACGATCCCCGATACCAGCATCTGCTTCAACAAGTCCTGTCACATCTTTTTCAACTGGCACAGACTCCCCTGTAAGAGCTGCTTCTTCAATTTTAAGGGAAGCTGCTTCAAACAAACGCATATCTGCAGGCACGACATCTCCAGCTTCTAGCAAGACGATGTCTCCAGGTACCAATTCTTTTGAGTCAATCTCAATAACATGGCCATCACGACGAACACGAGCCATGGGGCTAGACATATTTTTCAGAGCTTCAATGGCTGCTTCTGCTTGCCCTTCTTGGTAAACCCCAAAGGCAGCATTCAAGACAACAACGGCCAAGATGATCATGGCATCCGTTAGACCGTCCATTCCTTCTGTAATCACAGAAAGTGCCGCTGCCACAAGCAAGATGATAATCATCAAATCCTTAAATTGATCAAGGAATTTAGCTAGTAGGCTACGTTTTTCACCCTCTTCCAACTCATTACGACCATAATTCGCTAAGCGTTCTTGAGCCTGGGCGGTTGACAAACCTTCGACAGATGAGTCCAAGTTCTTTAGGACTTCCTCAGAAGATTGCGTGTAAAACAAATCTTTATTTTGTTCTTTTGACAAAACAGTCTCCTCCTTTTTGGCCTCTTTTTACAAAAAAAGAGACCTGTTTTTTAAAAAAACAAGTCTCGCTGTTTAATATAGTGCCGGAAATAATTCGTAATGACGACACTATCGCGGAAAACCGCCAGCTACTCCCTTGAGTGGTTTTATTATACCATTTTTATAGAATAAAGCAAGCGGGATCTCTAATAATTTAATGAGGTCTATTCTTCCCATTCCACCAGTAATTGATAATTAGCAAATTCCTGTTCTCCATCGAGAGTTAACAAGCGATAAGAGACTTGCAAATGACCTGCTTCTAATTGAAAGAGGTCTGTTGTAATCAAAAACTGCTGAATGCCCATCGGAGTTGGGATGATTGCCCCACCATCTTCATTTTTGTAGAAACGCATGATGGATTTAGGACTTGAGAATCGTGTCATGACCAATTCATCATTGGAAAATTTCAAAGCAACCTTTTCATCTTCTTCATTGGTATACAAGAGATATTGAAAACCTGCTTTTTCCTTCCATTCACCTTGATAGTACTGATCAACGATTTCCATTTCTTCTCCAAATCGAATGGTATTTTGAATGCGAATCTGCATCTTTGTCTCCTTCTCTTCTTTTCTTGCCTTACTATTCTATCAAATTTTACGCATTTTGACTGCCCCTATTAGCCTCTAGATCGCAAAATAGGCTTTTTTTTGCTATAATAGACCCATGAATGAAAAAGTCTTTCGCGATCCCGTGCATGATTACGTTCATGTGGATCATCCCATCATTTATCAATTAATTAATAGTAAAGAATTTCAACGACTACGCCGCATCAAACAACTGGGGACATCTGGTTTTACCTTCCACGGTGGGGAGCATAGTCGTTTTTCTCACTGTCTTGGCGCCTATGAAATTTCAAGACGCATTCTGTCCATTTTTGAGGAAAAGTATGCAGAGCAATGGAATTCTGATGAAAACTTACTGACCATGACAGCCGCTCTTCTTCATGACATTGGACATGGTGCCTATTCCCATACCTTCGAAGGACTCTTTGGGACCGATCATGAAAAAATGACCCAGCTGATCATCACCAGTCCAGAGACGGAGGTCAATCAGATCCTCTTACAGGTAGCACCTGATTTCCCAAATCGTGTAGCCAGCGTCATTGATCATACCTACCCCAATAAACAAGTGGTGCAATTGATTTCTAGTCAAATTGATGTGGACCGGATGGATTATTTACTGCGGGATGCCTACTTTACGGGTGCTTCCTATGGAAAATTTGACTTGACCCGTATTTTGCGCGTCATTCGACCGATTGAAAATGGCATTGCCTTCCAACAAAATGGCATGCACGCTGTCGAGGATTACGTGGTCAGCCGTTACCAAATGTATATGCAGGTCTACTTCCACCCGGCTACTCGTGCCATGGAAGTCCTCCTTCAAAATCTACTCAAACGCGCTAGAACCATTTATCCCGATCAGAAAGAGTATTTTCAACTGACTTCACCTCGCTTGATTCCATTTTTTGAAGAAGAGGTCACCATCCAAGACTACCTAAATCTAGATGACGGTGTGATGAATACCTATTTCCAAGTCTGGATGGATAGTCCGGATACCATCTTGTCTGATCTTGCACAGCGCTATATTAATCGGAAAGTCTTTAAATCGATTCTATTTACAGAAGATAAGCGAAAAGACTTAGTAATCCTTGAAAAACTGATTAAAGAGGTTGGGTTTAATCCAACCTACTACACAGCTATTCATCAAAATTTTGACCTGCCCTACGATATTTATCGACCAGAGCTTGAAAAACCGCGGACTCAGATCGAGATGATCCGAAAAGATGGGAGTCTCGCTGAATTGTCTCAGTTGTCTCCACTCGTCGCTGCTCTTGCAGGAACTCGCTATGGGGACAACCGCTTCTATTTCCCAAAAGAAATGCTGGAGGTTAATGGACTTTTCAGTAAGCAAGTAGAGGAATTCACTTCCTATATCACCAATGATTATTTTACAGGAGAGACGGATGTCCATTAAATTAGTTGCGATCGATATCGATGGTACACTTCTCAATTCAAAAAAAGAGATCACACCTTCCGTATTTGAAGCCATTCAAGACGCTAAAGCTGCAGGCGTTAAAATCGTTATCACAACAGGTCGTCCTATCGCAGGGGTCTCAAAACTTTTAAAAGAACTCCATTTGATGGATCCTGGAGACTATGTCATTACCTTTAATGGCGGTCTGGTTCAAGAAACCGCTACTGGAAAAGAACTCATCAAGGACCTTTTAGATTATGAGGACTATCTCGATATCGAGTCTCTTGCTAACAAACTCCAAATCCACTCTCATGTGATTACTAAAGATGGCATCTATACCAGCAATCGCGATATCGGACGCTACACCATTCATGAATCTCAACTGGTCAATATGCCCCTTTATTACCGGACGCCTGAAGAAGTTCGTGAGAAAGAATTTGTCAAGGCCATGTATATCGATGAACCAGATATTCTAGATGCTGCGATTGCAAAAATCCCTAAAGAATTCAAGGATCGCTTCACTATGGTCAAATCAGCTCCTTTTTATTTAGAAATTCTAGGGAAAACAACCAATAAGGGAGCAGCTGTTCTTCATCTAGCTGAACGACTTGGAATCCAGCAAGAAGAAACCATGGCCATAGGAGATGAGGAAAATGACCGTTCCATGCTAGAAGTCGTGGGACATGCCGTCGTTATGGAGAATGGCAATCCAACTCTTAAAAAAATTGCTACACATATTACCAAATCAAATGATGAATCTGGCGTTGCTTACGCCATTAGAAAGTGGGTATTATAAGAAATGTACCATTACCAGCTAGGAATTTCTGCTAGTGAGCATGATGACTTTGTTATTCAGAGTGACCAAACCAATCTCTTACAAAGCAGCTCATGGGCAAAAATCAAAGATAATTGGGGAAATGTACGGGTTGGTTTTTATCAAGAAGACCAATTAGTCGCTATTGCAAGCATCTTGATTCAACCCCTGCCACTTGGCTTTTCCATGCTCTACATTCCTCGAGGCCCAATCATGGATTACCAAAACAAGGACCTGGTTTCCTATGTGATCCAGTCCCTTAAAAAGATAGCCAAACAATACAAGGCTTTGTTTGTGAAATTTGATCCAAGTCTTTTCTTGAGTAAACACTTGATTGGACAAGAACAGACGGAAGCTCCTGCTGTGCAAGCGGTGATCGACACCTTAACTAAAGAAGGGGTTGAATGGACTGGCCGAACCAGTGATCTGGCAGAAAATATCCAACCACGCTTTCAAGCGAATATCCACAAAGATTTTTTCACCGATCAAGATCTTTCAAAATCTACTCGACAAGCCATCCGAACTGCTCGAAACAAAGGGATCCAAGTCCAATTTGGTGGGACTGAATTGCTAGGGGACTTTGCTTCTCTCATGAAAAAGACTGAAGCTCGTAAAAGCATTCATTTACGTGGAAAAGACTACTACGAAAAACTACTCACAACCTACCAAGGACAATCCTACATTACTTTGTCTACGCTAGATCTCGAGAAACGGAAAACCTCCCTTACAAAAGATCTTGAAAAAAACAAGGCAGAGGCTGAAAAATTCACAGAAAAAACTAAGCCTGGCAAGGTTGAGAATAACCAAAAAGAAAAAGAGCGGATAGAGGAAGAACTGCAATTTCTTGAGCAGCATCTCCAAGCAGGTAGACAAGTCGTTCCTTTATCTGGGACCTTAACCCTTGAATTCGGTGGGACGTCTGAAAATGTTTATGCAGGGATGGATGAAGAATTCCGCCGTTACCAACCTGCTATCCTCACTTGGTATGAAACTGCCCAACACGCTTTCGACCGTGGTGCTTCTTGGCAGAATATGGGGGGCATTGAAAATTCACTTGATGGTGGTCTCTATCATTTCAAATCTAAATTTAATCCTGTCATTGAAGAATTTGTTGGGGAATTCAACCTCCCAACCAGTCCACTTTATCCACTTGTAAACAAAGTCTACAAGATCCGGAAAAAATTAAGGAGTAAATAAGTTACATGACTCTTACGACAATTTCAAAAGAAGAATTTACCTCATTTGCAAATACTGTCTCCCATCGCTCTTTTATCCAGTCTGCTGAAATGGCAGATCTGCTTGAAAAGCGAGGAAATACCGTCCAATTTATCGCTTGGAAGCAAGAAGATCAAGTCCAAGTGGCAGCAATCTTGTACAGTCTTCCTATGACAGGTGGTCTCCATATGGAAATCAATTCTGGCCCCCTTTACCAAAAGGAAGCTATGCTAGAACCTTTCTATGCAGCTTTAAAAGACTATGCGAAAGAAAATGGGGCTATTGAACTCGTTATTAAGCCCTATGATACCTATCAAACCTTTGACAGTGACGGGAATCCAACCAGTGAAGAGCAAACTCATTTTATGGATACCCTAAAAAAATTGGGCTATCAGCATGATGGTTTAACAACAGGTTATCCAGGAGGAGAAGGTGATTGGCATTATGTGAAAGATATGGAGGGCATCACCGAAAAAAATCTTCTCAAGAGCTTCAGTAAAAAAGGAAAGCCACTTGTCAAGAAAGCTAAATCTTTCGGTATTAAACTGAAACGATTAAACCGAGATGAACTGCAACTCTTTAAGGATATTACTTCCTCAACCAGTGACCGTCGCGACTATCAGGATAAGACCTTGGATTATTACCAAACTTTCTATGACAGTTTTGGCGACAATGCAGATTTCATGATCGCAACACTGAACTTCCACCATTACTACACGAATCTTGAAAAAGACCAAGGAAAACTAGCACAGAAGATTGAGAAATTACAGAAAGATCTTGAAGTCAACCCACATTCAGAGAAAAAACAAAATCAACTTCGTGAATTCTCTAGCCAGTTTGATACCTTTGAGGTGAGAAAGAAGGACGCGAAAGAATATATTGAAAAATATGGAGATCAAGACGTCATTCTTGCAGGTAGTCTCTTTGTCTATATGCCACAAGAATCCACCTATTTATTCAGTGGCTCTTATACAGAATTTAATAAGTTCTATGCTCCTGCTGTTCTCCAGGAATATATGATGCTTGAAACCATCAAACGTGGTATCCCAAGATATAACTTCCTTGGTATTCAAGGAATCTTTGACGGGTCAGACGGTGTTCTTCGTTTCAAACAAAACTTCAACGGCTACATCGTCCGTAAGATGGGGACCTTCCGTTATTACCCAAATCCTCTGAAATACAAAATGATTTCTCTCATTAAGAAACTATTAGGACGTTCCTAACTCAAAAGACCAGCTTTGTAGCTGGTCTTTTCTACTATAAAAAAGACGAGAAATCTCTCGCCTTTTTATATATCATTATTTAACAAAGTCAAGCAATGCCAAGAAGCTTTCTGGATCAAGTGATGCACCACCCACAAGAGCTCCATCAACGTCTGGACAAGCCATGTATTCAGCAACGTTTTCAGGTTTCACTGAACCACCGTATTGAACACGTACTTTGTCAGCCACTTCTTGACCAAAGTCAGCAGCTACAACGTCACGAACAACTTTACACATTTTTTGTGCGTCGTCTTGTGAAGCTGATTTACCAGTACCGATCGCCCAGATTGGTTCGTATGCGATAACTGTTGAAGAGACTTGCTCTGCAGTCAATCCTGCAAGAGCAGCTGAAACTTGAGCCCCTACGAATTCTGCTGCTTTACCAGCTTCGTAAGTTTCAAGGCTTTCACCACAACAGATGATTGGAAGCATACCGTTCGCAAAGATTGCTTTTGCTTTTTTGTTGATATCTTCATCAGTTTCATGGAAGTAGTCACGACGTTCTGAGTGACCGATAACAACGTAGTCAGTACCGATTTCTTTCAAAACTTGTGGGCTAGTTTCACCAGTGAAGGCACCAGCATTTTCAAAGTAAGTGTTTTGGGCAGCAACTTTAAGATTTGAACCTTTAGCAGCAGCAAGTACAGCTGTCAAGTCAACTGCAGGAGCTGCGATACCAGCTTCAACAAGGTCAGCTGAAGGAAGTTTTGATGCTACAGCTTCAACGAATGCTTTTGCTTCTTCTGGATTTTTGTTCATTTTCCAGTTACCAGCGATAAATGGTTTACGTGACATTTCACATACCTCTTTTTTCTAATTTTATACTACTATTTTACCATAATTTTCGTCATAATGAAAGGTTGCACAAGCTCATTTTACTTTTTACCAAAATAAAAACCCCGTCTTCACGGGGTTTTCTGTCTGTCTATATAATTGTTAATCTGGGAACTAGATCGAATTAAGCTTCGATTTCAGTAACCATACCTGAACCAACAGTACGTCCACCTTCACGGATTGAGAATGTAGTACCTTGTTCAACGGCGATTGGGTGGATCAACTCAACGTCGATAGTCACGTTATCACCAGGCATTACCATTTCAGTTCCAGCTGGAAGTTCGATAGATCCAGTTACGTCAGTTGTACGGAAGTAGAACTGTGGACGGTAGTTGTTGAAGAATGGAGTATGACGTCCACCTTCTTCTTTAGTAAGGATGTAAACTTCACCTTTGAATTTAGTGTGTGGGTTGATTGAACCTGGTTTAGCGATAACTTGTCCACGTTCGATTTCATCACGTTGGATACCACGAAGAAGCACACCAACGTTATCCCCTGCAAGACCTTCGTCAAGTTGTTTACGGAACATTTCAACACCAGTAACAACTGCTTTTTGGATTTCGTCTTTGATACCAACGATTTCGATTTCGTCGTTGACACGAACAACACCACGGTCGATACGTCCTGAAGCAACTGTACCACGTCCAGTGATTGAGAATACGTCTTCGACTGGAAGAAGCAATGGTTTGTCAGTATCGCGTTCTGGTTCTGGGATGTACTCATCAACAGTATCCATCAATTCCATGATGATGTCTTCATATTTAGAGTCACCTTCAAGAGCTTTAAGAGCTGAACCTTGGATAACTGGAAGGTCATCACCTGGGAAATCGTATTCTGAAAGAAGGTCACGGATTTCCATTTCAACCAATTCAAGCAATTCTTCATCGTCAACCAAGTCAACTTTGTTCATGAAGACGATCAAGTGTTTAACACCAACCTGACGTGAAAGAAGGATGTGTTCACGTGTTTGTGGCATTGGTCCGTCAGTTGAAGCTACTACAAGGATAGCTCCGTCCATTTGAGCGGCACCAGTGATCATGTTTTTAACGTAGTCCGCGTGTCCTGGAGCGTCGATGTGAGCGTAGTGACGTTTAGCAGTTTCGTACTCAACGTGTGCAGTGTTGATGGTGATACCGCGTTCGCGTTCTTCTGGAGCAGCATCGATAGACGCATAGTCTTTAGGTTGGTTAACTGATGAAGGCAAGCGACGTGCCAAAACAGTTGTGATTGCTGCAGTTAGGGTAGTTTTACCGTGGTCAACGTGTCCGATTGTACCGATGTTAACGTGCGGTTTACTACGATCGTATTTTTCTTTTGCCATTTGAGTAAAAGCCTCCAATAAAATATATTTTATAGATAGACAGTAGGCAATACAGTCTAACTTTCCTTACTATTTTATCGAATTTTAGATAAAATTGCAAGCCTTTTACCTATATTTTCTTAATTATTCCTCTTCTTTTCTTTTATTTTATCAGCTTGCTGAAAGATCCTGATCTAGCTTTGAAAATTCTCATTTTAAATCTTCTATTTAAGCCATTACGTACCTTTTGCTCCTTTGGGTACAGTGAATAAAAAAATCGGAACAGACGTTCCGATTTTTTTAACCTGAATTTCGTAATCCTGTAGCCACTCCATTGATCGTAATATGGATCAGCTTGTCTTGATCGGCTGGTAATTGGCCGGTCCGTTGACGTCGAATCAATTCTAACTGAATATAGTTCAAGACGTTAAAGTATGGCATCCGATAGTCCAAACTTTCTTTCAAATAAGGATTTTCAGCGAGCAACTCGTCTTGTTCCTCAATCATCAAGATGATGTCCTTGGTCAATTGCCATTCATGTAAGATAATCTGATAGATATTGCGAACTTCTTCTTCTTCACACAATTGGGCGTACTCAAAAGCAATGTCCATGTTGGCTTTGGATAAGACCATGTCCACATTTGACAAGAGAGATTGGAAGAAAGGCCAGTTTTTATACATGTATCGAAGAGTTTCAATATTCTCAGGATCCTCATCGATAAATTCCTTAAAGCTAGAACCTACTCCATACCAACCAGGGAACATCACCCGACTTTGTGACCAAGAGAATACCCAAGGAATAGCACGTAAACCACCAATTTCTGTAATAGTCTTACGAGCAGCTGGACGTGAACCAATATTAAAGCTTGAAATTGCTTTGATCGGACTTGATTCAAAGAAGTAGTCATAGAAGTGCTCATTTCCAAAGACCAAATCACGATAGATATCGTAACTGCGATTCACGACTTTATCCATGACTTCCCCGAAACGATCAAACATAGAGAATGGACTCTTTTGTTCGGCGATCATTCGGTTAATGGTTGCAGAGACGAGCATTTCAAGGTTGTAGTAGGCAGCATCTTTATTTCCATATTTATTGCCGATCACTTCCCCTTGCTCAGTTAAGCGGATACGGTCATTAATGGATTTCAACGGTTGAGACGTGATGGCTTCATAAGTAGGACCTCCACCACGGCCAACAGTACCACCACGACCATGGAAGAAGGTAATCTTCACTCCAAACTCATCTCCGATAGCGGTCAATTGTTGTTGGGCTTTAAAGAGGGTCCAACAAGAAGACAAGTATCCACCATCTTTGTTGGAATCAGAGTATCCTAACATAATCTCTTGATAGTTGTTCTTAGAAGCAATCCAACGTTTGGCAATCGGAAGAGACAAGTAACTTCTCATGGTTTCTTCTGAGTGATCCAAGTCTTCGATCGTTTCAAACAACGGTACGATTTGAACGCGAGCTTTTTCCGTATCGACTAAGCCCACTTCTTTCAACATCACAGCCAATTCCAACATATCTGACACACTTGTTGCATGAGAAATGATGTTTTGACGAATGACTTCTTCTCCTAAACGATCCTTCAATTCACGGGCCGTTTGGAAAATCGCTAATTCTTTTTCAAGCAGTTCAGATTTTTCAGCATAGGTTGCTGATAAAATACGTGGGTCTTCTAAAAGTTCTTTCAAGAGAACTTGACACTTTTCATCCTCTGATAAATCAGAATAATGGTCATTAATTCCAGCTGATTTCAGCAATTCTGCCACACAGGCTTCATGCACACTCGAATCCTGACGCATATCAATAGAGGCCAGATAGAATCCAAAAACATCGATGGCTTCTAGAAGTTCTGCAAATTCACCAGAAATCAAATACTCTGATTTGTTTTCTAACAAGGAATCTTTGATCTTTTCAAGGTCTTCTTTAAATTCTTGAGCAGAGGCATAAGCTGGTGCTTCTTTCTCAGAAATTTTCTTTAGAGCTCCAGAGATACGATTGCCGATATAATCAGAAACTGGCCCTTGTTGATGAGCATTTGCTCCTAATAACCTCTCGACAGCATAACGATCTTCTCTAGTTTCCCCAACCATAGTCCATTCTTTTAAATTGACCAAAGTCTGGATCAATTTTGACTGGATATAGTGGAAAGCCCGACGGTAAGGTTCTTTTTCACGAAAGACGGATGTATCACTGGATAGGGCGGCCATTTCAGCTACTGCTTCACTTGTTTTAGAAAGACTCGTTGAAAGGGAGAAATGACGGTATAATTTTGAAATCTTTTCGATGTAATAGTTCAAAATGACTTCACTTTGAATAGTTGCTGAACGCTTCAAGGTCTCAGCTGTTACAAACGGATTCCCGTCCCGGTCTCCCCCAATCCACATGCCCATTGTGATCGGACGTGGTTGTTCAAGCTCCAATCCATGCTCTTTTGCCAAGCGTTTGTATTCCAACATAAGATTTGGAACAGCTTGTAAGAAAGAGCTATTGTAATATTCCATGACGTTGGTGATCTCATTGGTAACCTTCAATTTTTTGTCACGAATCATATCCGTTTGCATCATGATTTCGATATTACAACGAAGGTTGTTATACCACTTATTCTCATTCATTAAACCAGCTTTAACATCCCGGTGCTGACGAAGAAGAGCGTGAATATGATTGGTTAAATCCAGCATGGTTTTTCGTTGCACTTGAGTTGGATGGGCTGTTAAAACAGGTACAATATTGAGATTTTCAAGAATTTCTTGTGCATCTTCATTTTTTGCAACTTCTTTAATGGTTGAAGAAAGTTTTCCGAGGTATTCACCATCCACGTTATTCAAATGATTGATTTCATAGGCCAAATCGACATCTTCTGAGATGTTAATCAAGAGTGGTAAAATAGCAAAATAACGTGAAATCACTGTCATTTCTTCATTTGTCAATTGTTCCACTAGTTGATTCAACTCACGATAGTTCTGTGTTTTTGATAGATCCTTCAACTGCCTAATTTTATCAAAGGTTTCCGGACGAACCAAATTTTTCGTAATATCATCTAATAAATTGGTTAAGATTTCGGCTTCTTCTTTGATAATATCTTTATTTGTGAAATTCTCTAATTTTTGTAAGACCATTTTTTCTCCTTTTTGAATAGCCATTCAACAATTCCCTTTTAATAATAAGGTTTGATTTTACCTTTTTCTTCAAAAACCATGCCTTCTTGTTCCATCTTGGCCCGTTTTTCACTAGCGTCGATATTCAAAACGAAAGCAATCGCTACGGATAAGACCCATAAGCTATTTCCCCCTTGGGATAAGAAGGGGAAGGTCACTCCTGTAGACGGAATCAAACCAGAAATTCCTCCGATGTTAATGAAGGTTTGCACTAAGATCATCCCACCGATCCCAATGGCCATCATCGAATTAAAAGGATTCTTTGCTCGAATACCGACTAAAATGATCCGAAGAATTAAGAAGAATAAGAGAGCAAGGATCAAACTAGCTCCAACAAAACCTAATTCTTCAATCACAATCGCAAACACAAAGTCTGTGTGCGCTTCTGGTAAGTAACCTTGTTTTTCAATGGAATTTCCTAGCCCCAAGCCAAACCAACCACCGTTACTCATGGCATAGTAGGAATTAGCTAATTGGTGACCTGCGCCAGACAAATCATTAAAGGGGTTAAAGAAGGCACTAAAGCGTTTGGCTACATAACCAAAGACTGGAATTTTAGCGACACGGTCCACACCGATAATCCAAATTGAACCAAGGACAATGGACGATACTCCAACAACTAAACCAAGTAAAGAGGTAAACCAACGGTAGCCCACTCCACTAGCCGTAATCATGATCAAGACCGTTAAGGCCAAGATCGTCGCATTTCCCAAGTCCGGCATAATCACAACGATTCCAATCAGAATCAAGGTCAGCCAACGCCAATCGTTTAAATTCCTTGGAATCCATTCATTGTGGGTCAAGGCTTGATAATCATAATCGCGTATCTCGTCTTGTCGTTTAGAAAAGATCAAGGCTAGATACCAGACTAAGATCACCTTGAGGTATTCTGCCGGCTGGATACTGAAGCCTCCGGGAATTGTCAACCAACCGTGAGCTCCATTGACGGTATCTGTGATAAACCTAGACAGAATCAACAAAATCACTTCAATAAAAATGACAAAAGCCAGCACTTTTTTATTTCGAAGGAAGTTTAGGCTAAATTTATAAATCAAGGCGATGGTTAGGAGACTTAGGATAAAAAAGAGCCCCTGTGTCCGGACCATCCGAATCGAACTCACTCCACTTTGAATTGCCAAGGCACTTGTTGTCGAATAGACAACAATCAAGCCAATGATGGATAAAATCAAATAGGGAATGAGGATGGAATAATTTAAAAGATGTCTTTTTTCAATTTTCATAATTCACCATATTCCTAATATTCAACCTTCATTATATCATTTTTAAGAAGCAAAACCAAGGAAAGGCCAGAAAAGATTCGGCTTCTTCCCCATTTTCAAGAAATATTCTAATCATTCTTCTTATTTTCATATATTTTTATCCTTTTTCGATGAAAAGATTCCTTTTTTTTGAAAATAATGGCTGAAATCAGCATCTTTTAAGCATTAAGTTTTGCCTTTTCGTTTTTTTTACGGTAAAATGTTTCTGTATGAGAAAAAGGATAAAACCCGTTGTTCTCTTGGTCTTTTTTATCGGTATCATTTCTTTTCTCGTTCTCTCACGAACGATTGCCGATCTACAAGCCAGAGAGCGACAAGAAACAACCAAAACCATTCCGAACTCCAATACACCTCGAAAAACAACTACTGCAAGCTCTTCTTCTAAAAAAGAAGAAGACATCAATCCAGAACTGGTTGGCCGCCCGATCATTGATATCTCAGGCTGGCAATTGCCCAGTGAAATTGATTACGATGTCCTCTCCCAAAATGTGGGAGGTGTGATCGTTCGTGTCCATAGTGGGGCTCAAGCTAAAAAGGAAAATGCAGCAACCTACTTAAATGGTCTGGATAAATCTTTTAAAACCCATATCCAAGAATTCCAAAAACGAAATATCCCTGTCGCAGTTTATGCTTATGTCGCGGCTAAGGATAAAAAAGAAATGGAAAAAGAAGCAGAGGAATTTTACAAGGCTGCTTCTCCTTACAAGCCGACCTACTATTGGTTAGACGTTGAGGAAAAAACTATGAAGGATATGAACGCAGGTGTTGAAGCTTTCCGAACAAAACTACAAGCTTTGGGTGCAAAAAATATTGGACTCTATATCGGAACCTACTTCATGGAAGAACATAGTATCTCCACTGATAAATTTACGGCTCTTTGGATTCCTACTTATGGATTTGATGATGGCTACTATAATGCCGCGCCAGATACCAACACGGAATACGACTTGCATCAATATACCTCTCAAGGGCAATTAAATGGATTCTCACACTACTTGGATCTCAACCAAATTGCTCCGACGCAAGACCAAGAAGCGATTTATCGGAAACTTTTCAAGGTACAAAAAGATAACTCTTCCTCATAACCTTAAAACAGCAGATCAAGTGATCTTCACTTTTTCTGCTGTTTTCTATTTTTCAGGAGAAGGCAATATTGCCGCTATTATATGTTATAATGGTCTAATGAAATCTGATTTTGTAGAGAAAAAGAGAAAAGGAGAAAGCCATGGCAAAAAAAAATAAAGTGAAAAAAACCTTGGTCGAGCAGATCTTAACAAAAGCAAAAATTGAGCACGTAGGCTTACAAATCAACGCTTTAGAAGGGATCTTACCAGAAGGGATTGATCGCTCTACTATTTTCAAAACCCTAGCTCTCAAAGGTGATAAAACGGGTCCAGTGATTGGGATCATTCCTATCACGGAGCATCTTTCAGAGAAAAAATTGGCCAAATTATCAGGAAATAAGAAAGTGGCAATGATTCCTCAAAAGGATCTCGAAAAAACAACAGGTTATATTCATGGTGCCAATAATCCCGTGGGCATTCGTCAAAAGCATCCTTTCCCAATCTTTTTCGATGAATCAGCCCTTCAGTTAGAGACCATGATCGTATCTGCCGGGGAAATCGGCCATAGTATTCAAATCAAACCACAACTTCTAGCAGACTTCGTTAAAGCGACTTTTGCAGATATTATAGAATAACGACAGAGAAGGAGACAAGATTGTGAAACTATATTTTATACGACACGGACGTACTGAGTGGAATGAGGAGGGACGTTTTCAGGGATCAAATGGCGATTCTCCGCTGTTACCGGCCTCTATTCATCAGCTTGAAAAATTAGGAAAGTACCTAGCTAGTGTTCCTTTTGATGCAGCCTTTGCAAGTGATCTGCCACGAACAGTCCATACCGCACAGATCATCCTCGATCAATTGGAGACACCTCTAGAATTGCAAGCAACGCCTGCTCTTCGTGAGTGGAATTTAGGAAAACTGGAAGGTGCTAAAATTTCTACCATTTCCGCTATCTATCCCCAACAAATGGATGCCTTTCGCCATAACCTAGCCCGCTTTCAAAATGAAATCTTTGATGCAGAATCTGTCTATGAAACGACCAAACGTACCTGTGATTTTGTAAAAAGCCTGAAAGGAAAAGAGCTCGATACTGTTCTCATCGTTGGACATGGGGCTAATTTGACAGCTTCTATTCGAACCTTGCTTGGTTATGACACAGGAGAACTCCGCAAAAATGGCGGACTAGATAATGCCAGCGTGACGATTCTGTCAACAGATGATTTTGAGCACTATCACTTAGACACTTGGAACGACACCTCTTATATGGAAGACTAAAAAACACTGATCTTGCGATCAGTGTTTTCTTTTAGCTTATTTCATAGTTGGGAAGAGTAGGACGTCGCGAATTGTTGTTACATTGGTCAACAACATAACGAGACGGTCAATACCAATTCCAAGTCCACCTGTTGGTGGCATTCCATATTCAAGGGCTTCAACATAGTCATAGTCGATGCCTGTAGCTTCGTCATCTCCCAATTCTTTGGCACGCGCTTGCGCTTCAAACCGTTGCAATTGATCGATTGGATCATTCAATTCCGTGAAGGCATTCGCATACTCTTTGGTCATGATGAAGAGTTCGAAACGGTCAGTGAAGCGTGGGTCTTCTGGATTTTTCTTAGCCAATGGAGATACTGCTACTGGGTGACCGTAAACAAAAGTTGGTTGTGTCAAGGTTTCTTCAACAAATTCTTCGAAGAAGGCATTGATAATTTGTCCCACTTCTGTGTAGTGTTTTTCAACCGGTACATGTTTTTCGTTTGCAAGTGCTACAGCTTCTTCAAAGGTCATGTCTTGCCAGAAGTCAACACCTGTGATTTCTTTGATCGCATCAACCATGTGAACCCGTTTGAATGGTTCATTGATTTTGATCTCTGTTCCTTGGTAGTCGATTGGACCATCACCATGGACAGCTTTCGCAGCATGTTGGATAATGCCTTCTGTTAAGTCCATGATATCGTGGAAGTCAGCGTAAGCTTGATAGACTTCGATCGAAGTAAATTCAGGATTGTGAGTGGCATCCATTCCTTCGTTACGGAAGATCCGTCCGATTTCGTAAACGCGTTCCATCCCACCAACAATCAAACGTTTCAAGTGAAGCTCAGTCGCGATACGAAGCACCATGTCAATGTTTTGGGCATTGTGGTGAGTGATAAACGGACGCGCAGATGCTCCACCAGCCTCGTTGTGAAGGACAGGAGTTTCTACTTCAAGGAAGCCTTGACCATCCAAGTAACGACGGATTTCTGAGATGATTTTTGAACGAGTGACAAAGCGCTCGAAACTTTCACGGTTAGAAATCAAATCCAAGTAACGTTTGCGGTAGATGGTTTCCACATCTGAAAGTCCGTGGAATTTTTCAGGCAAGGGACGAAGAGCTTTAGACAAGTGTGTGATGTGAGTAGCTTTGATGGAAAGCTCACCCATGTCTGTCCGCATCACTTCTCCTTCTACCCCAAGGAAATCTCCAAGGTCTGCCTTTTTGAAAATTTCATAATTTTCTTCACCAACTGCGTCTTTACGAACGTAAATTTGGATTTGACCTTCACGGTCTTGAAGGTGGGCAAAACCAACCTTCCCTTTTCCACGTTTGGTCACAAGACGACCCGCAATAATGGCTGTTTCGTTCAATTCATGAAGTTGTTCTTTATCTAATTCTGAATATTTTTCTTTTAATTGACCAGAATCTGCAGTACGTTCGAATCGCTTTCCAAATGGGTCGATTCCTTGTTCACGAAGGGCCGCCATCTTTTCACGACGGACAATCTGCTGGTCATTTAATTCTTCCATATGTTCAGTAGTCATTTGGAACCTCCTAAGTTATTCTTCCCTATTTTATCATATTTAGAGCAGAAATTCACTAATAATTACCAATTAAACAAAAATAAGGCTGAGCAATGACTGTCCCTCCTTCAACCCTAGTCAAAAGCTATTCTGCTAGACTGATGGATGGCCCATACTGTTTTAGCTGTCTAAAGATAATGAATTAAAAAGAGCTAGAGCTTTCTATTACGTGAACATAGAAAAAGGAGCAAGGTAGATGTTGACGAATCATTCATCCTGTCTCACTCCTATTTTTTATTCATAACGCAGTGCTTCGATTGGGTTTAATTTAGAAGCTTTGTTGGCTGGTAAAATCCCAAAGATAATGCCTACAAAGGCAGAGAAAATAATACTACCAATCGCAACATTTAAGGAAATAATTGGTGGTCCTTCCAGGGTCGCTGCAGCGACTGAAGCAATCAAGCTATTCACACCATATGCAAGCCCGAGACCAATGAGCCCACCAATGATCGTCAAGACCATCGACTCAATCAAAAATTGGACCAAAATCTTACTTCTTGTTGCTCCCAATGCTTTGCGAAGACCAATTTCTCTCGTCCGCTCAGTGACAGAAACCAACATGATATTCATAACTCCAATACCACCAACTAAGAGAGAAATCCCAGCAATAGCACCGATGACTGTCGTCATAATTCCTACAACTTTATTGGTTTCCTCTAGGATACTATCTAAATTAAAGATTTGGAATTCCCCTTGGCGAACACCTGAAAGTTCTGTTAACTTTTGAGCAGCTTCGATCCCAACGGTCTTGATTTGCTTCACATCTGGAACGTGGACGACAATATTTTGAATTTCTTCTGTTCCAAATTCAGAGGCAAGCTGGGTATTGGCCATGAGTGCACTACCACCTGAGGATGCTCCATATAGGGCTGTTCCAGCATTTGGATCCTTGAAAATGCCAACGACTCGATAGTTGTTATCTCCAACAGAGACTACCTGATTGAGAGGATTCTCAGTTCCAAATAATTGTTGAGCCAAGCCTTCATCAAGGAGCACCACCCGTGAAAAATTACTGTAATCTGAAGGAGTTAATTTCCGTCCAGATAAGAGTTCAACTTTTTTTACAGAAAAATAGGTCTCATTAACTCCTTGGATATTGACCCCGTCAGCCTTTTTCTTTTGAAAAGCAATCGTTGCATTAGAAGTGTTGCCAACATAGTAGCCATCAATTCCTTCAATCTTGGTTAATTCCTTGACCCAAGATTCTTGCACAACTGGCGGTGTTTCTTGGACTTGACCGTCAATATCTTCTGCATTTTCCCCATCGATATCTGATGGAGCAGCCATCCCTCGGTCTTCAGCAGCAGGACCACCTTCTCCACCGCCCTCCCCCATATCGTCAGAAGGACCAATATTGATGCCTGTCACATAACCACTCTTATTCGGAGAATAGGAGATTTGTACATACTCTTGATCTTTGGTGAAGGTCTTGGTGACACCAGCCTTCATGCCATCTCCCAGTGCCATGATCACCACCACAGAAGCGACCCCAATAATGATCCCCACCATGGTTAAGAAAGATCGTAATTTATGGCTCATAATAGAGCTAATCGCAAATTTCCAATTTTGCATTAGGGCCTCCTTTCCAGCTTGCTATCTGAGGAGATTTCCCCATCACGAATAACGATGCGACGCTTGGCAAAGGCTGCAATTTCTGGTTCGTGGGTTACCATAATAATGGTTTTTCCTTCTTGGTTCAATGTGGTTAACAAATCCATAATTTGTTCCCCCGTCTTGGTATCCAAGGCACCAGTCGGTTCATCTGCCAAGACAATGGCCGGTTGATTGACGAGAGCTCGAGCTATCGCAACCCGCTGCTTTTGCCCACCCGAAAGTTCCGAAGGCAAATGGTGCATACGCGAATGGAGCTCCACCTTTTCAAGGTACTGCTCAGCTAATTCCTTCCGTTTAGCAGGATGGACACCTGCATAAATGAGAGGGAGTTCGACATTTTGAAAGGCATTGAGCTTGGATAGGAGAAAGAACTGTTGAAAGACAAAACCAATCTGTTCATTTCGAACACGCGCCAATTTTTTCTCACTGAGGTTTCCAACTTCTTGACCTTCAAGGAAATAGTCCCCACTGGTTGGACGGTCCAACAAACCGATGACGTTCATCAAGGTCGATTTCCCGGAACCCGATGGACCCATAATGGCAACAAATTCACCCTCTTCGACTTCCAGGTCGATATCTTTTAAAACACAAAGCTCTTGATCCCCATTTTTATAGGTTTTATTGATTCCTTTTAGTTCAATCAATTTTGTCATATTTACCGATCTCTTTTCCATCTTCCAGTTTCTCACTAGGATTTACGATGACTTGGGCGTCTTTCTTGAGGCCTGACAAGATTTCTTGGTTTTCAGCATCGGCATTTCCAAGAGTCACTGTTACTTTCTTAGCCTTGCCATTTTCAACTGTCCATACGTAGCTTGTCTCTCCATCAGCCATAACACTTGTTACTGGAACAAGTGGATGTTGAGTGGAACTTTTGACCTCAATATTCACAGAAAAACCTTGTTTGAGTTCTCCAATGTCACTAGTTATATCTACAGTGAATGGGTATTTAGCACCACCGTTTCCTTGTGTTCCTCCTGCTGCATTAGCACCTGCTTGACCAGCGTCAGTCGGATAGTTGGCTACATACGAAATCTTTCCTGTCCAAGTTTTATCAGGATAAACTTTGGAAGTGAGGACTACTTCCTGACCTTCAGAAATATTGGCCAAATTGTATTCGGACAATTCCCCTTTTACTTGTAAATTCCCATTGCTCACAATATGAACCAGAGTTTGATTGGTCCCTGTAGTCGATTTTGAAACATCTTTATTGACTTCAACGACGGTACCATCTGTGTTGCTCTTAACTGTTGTTGCATCTAGAAGAGCCTTGGCCTTGTTCATATTATCAACAGCGTCCGCCCTGGCATCCCGTAGATCGCTAGCTTGCGAATCCACGGTTCGTTGTGTTTGGGAAGCTGACTTGGCATCTGCTTCTTCATCACCTGTCGTATCAATGGTCACACCATTTGTTAGCAAATCATTTAACTGACGATCCGCCTTATTGACAGCACGAACGGCAGCATCGTAAGCGGTCTGAGCCTCTGTACTGCTGTACTGGACGATCGGCTGACCAGCCGTTACTTGATCACCTACATTGACCAAAATCGATTGCAAGTCTCCTTTTGTTCCATCAAAATAGACATACTGTTCTTGGTTAGCGGTAACCTTTCCTGTTAACAAGACTGAAGAGGCGATCGATCCATCCTTGACCGTTTGCACCATTGGAGTTTCATTCGTCACTGCTTGATCAGGAGAGCTCGGACGTGAAAACATCATCACACTTCCTGTTCCGATCACCGCAATTGCTGCTCCAGCAGCTGTAAATAGTTGCCATTTTTTTAATTTCTTCATCGTTTTTCTCCATCAACGAAAGCGTTTTATTCTATACCATAGTATACCATACTTCCTTTCTTTTCTATCTAAAAATAACACGGTCAAATGAAATAAAAATTCTCGGTAAAAGGCTAACCTCTTGACTTTAGTAACAGTTGGTATTACAATCAAACTGAAGTCTTACCAAGGAGGAAAGCATGAAAGAATTTGATATTATTTCAATCGGTGGAGGTAGTGGAGGAATCGCTACGATGAACCGGGCTGGGGAGCACGGAGCTCGCGCTGCCGTCATTGAAGAAAAACAATTGGGGGGCACCTGTGTCAACAGAGGATGTGTGCCTAAAAAAATTATGTGGTATGGTGCACAAATTGCAGAAGCTATTCGCGATTATGGACCAGACTATGGATTTACTTCTGAACAAACAAGATTTGATTTTGCAACTTTAAGAAAAAATCGCGAAGCCTATATTGACCGTTCCCGTAACTCCTATGATGGCAGTTTCAAACGCAATGGGGTTGAACGAATTGAAGGACGTGCCCGTTTTGTGGATGCTCATACGGTTGAGGTAAATGGAGAAACCATTAAGGCCAAACATATCGTAATTGCGACCGGTGCCCATCCCTTTATTCCTTCTGTTCCTGGAGCTGAATTTGGCGAAACTTCTGATGATGTCTTTGCTTGGCAAGAACTTCCTACATCTGTTGCCATTATTGGAGCTGGCTACATCGCAGTGGAACTAGCCGGTGTGCTCCATGCCCTTGGTGTTCAGACCGATCTCTTCGTTCGCGGTGATCGTCCATTAAGAAAGTTTGATTCCTACATTGTCGATGGCTTAATGGAAGAAATGGAAAAACAAAACCTTCCACTTCACAAACATAAGGTTCCCATGAAGCTTGAAAAATTAGAAGACGGTCGGGTGAAGATTTATTTTGAGAATATGACCAGCCACGTGGCAGATCATGTTATCTGGGCAACAGGACGAAAACCAAACGTCCAGGATCTCAATCTAGAAGCTGCAGGCGTCACCTTAAATGAAAAAGGATTCATTGAAGTAGATGAATACCAGAATACAGTTATTCCAGGAATCTATGCTCTTGGGGATGTTACAGGAGAAAAAGAATTAACTCCTGTCGCTATTAAAGCTGGACGCACTCTTTCTGAACGACTATTCAATGGAAAAGTCAATGCCAAAATGGATTATACAAACATCCCAACCGTTGTCTTTTCTCACCCTGCTATTGGAACCGTTGGCTTAACGGAGGAAGAAGCCCAGCAAACTTATGGTAAAGAGAATATCAAAGTCTATACTTCTCAATTTGCTTCCATGTACACCGCTGTTACCCAACACCGCCAGCAAGCAAAATTCAAACTCATCACTGCTGGTCCCGAAGAAAGGGTCGTTGGCCTTCATGGTCTTGGCTACGGAGTCGATGAAATGATCCAAGGATTTGCAGTTGCTATCAAGATGGGAGCGACAAAAGCTGATTTCGACGCAACCGTCGCCATTCACCCAACCGGATCCGAAGAATTTGTGACAATGAGATAAAACATAAGCTTGAAGTTGTTCCACTTTAAGCTAAAAGGACTATTTTAACAAACAATAGTCCTTTTTCATTTATCTGATTTTTATAAAATCCTTAAAATTTCATAGATAAAATATTTTTATTGTTAAAATCTTACTAATTTGTGATATAATTCACTTTGTAGATGTCTTTTTTGAAAATAGACGAGTGGGGGGTGCACTTTTATTAATGTCGTCTTAAAAGACACCTATAAAAATTTCTCAATTTTGTAAGTTTTTGGCAACAACATACAAATTGATGTAAATATTGGAGAAAAATGGGAGAAGAAAATGAAAAAAATGAATCTAAGTAGACTTGCCAAAGTCTTCTTTATTGTATTTTTACCATTATTATTCATCGTATTGTCGCAATCTGATATGGTAAAAGCTGGCGATGTCAGCAACAATATTAGCTCACTTACTGTTTCATCAGAAGAAATCACAGATGGTGGACAAACAACTGTTAAGTTTACATTTGATGAGCATGCACAAAAGATTCAACCGGGGGATACATTAAAAGTTAATTGGACTAGTTCTGGAACAGTCTTTGGGGTAGGATTTAAAAAGACTATTCCACTAAGTATTGACGGAACTTACGTTGGAGACATGGTCATTACAGATGGATCTGCGACAGTTACTTTCAATGAAGCTATCAAAAACCTTCAAAACATTCGCGGTTGGGGTGAGTTTGAGATTGAGGGTCATAACGATACAGCAACCGATAAGGAGCATGTTGGAAAATTCACTATTATTAGTGGAGCTAGAAAAGTAGAATTAAACGTTAAGAAAATGGCTACTGGTGTTAACAGCGCTCCATTCTATCTCAAAGCGGGTGATATGCACGCGAATGATCCTGAACATATTCTTTGGACACTAACCATTAATGCAATGAACTTAGATGTAGATGGTGATGTTCGTGTTGAAGATGACATCCAAGGTGGTCATTCACTTGTAAAAGATAGTTTTAGTATTACTACTACAGGTAACAAACCAGGATATTACGGTGGCTCAACTGCTATCGACGATTTCTTAGCAGCCTTTCCTGGATCAACATTCACAGTTGATGCTGCAGGAAAAATTACAGTTACGATTCCTCAAAGTGAAATTAATAAGACTGGTGTCCTGATCTTTTACCAGACTAAAGTAGAGAATGAAAATCAAAAGAATTTCTTAAACAATACTAAGGTATGGTATCACGTTAAAGGTGAGCAAGCCGTTGTTGCCAAGGAAGTAAATGCATCTGTTGCAAATATTAATGCAAACGGTGGAGTGGATGGCGATATGACATCAACCACTACAACAACCACTACTACAACTACGACTCAAGAGCCGACTACTACAACCACTACGACTCAAGAGCCGACTACTACAACTACTACGACTCAAGAGCCGACTACCACAACTACTACGACTCAAGAGCCGACTACCACAACTACTACGACTCAAGA
>NZ_JADNLT010000029.1:0-3300 GCF_015556095.1 Streptococcus parasanguinis | reverse complement strand
TATATATATTTAGGGCACTCACGAGCCTTAGAGCCACAAGGGTTTTCAGCTTTTATAGGGTACAAAATGTGCAGACTTAGGGTACAAAATGTGCAGACTTAGGGTACAAAATGTGCAGACTTAGGGTACAAAATGTGCAAAAATAAAGACAATATATATATTGTCTTTTAATAAAAAATGTGTTATTATAAAGACAATAAACGGAGGTGTCTTTATGACTAGTGAGGTAGTGAAATATCACAATGATTTAAATACAGTTATTATGCGGACATGGACCGCAGAAGAGATGAATTTCTTTTTCGCAATACTGACAAAAGCAAAAGAACAAGGTTTGAAAAAACTTGTGTTTGATACTGATGAGTTAAAATTGCTTGCTAGTTCATCTAGAAAGTATCGTTGGGAAGAAACAATAACTACAGCAGTTAAAAAAATTGGACAGCTAACATACTTTGAGCAATCTGAGAGAAAATTTAGAGTGATGACTTTGTTTGAAATCTTTGAGGTGGACTTAGAGAAACGGACAATCGAAGTTAAGGTATCTGCCAATTTTGACTATATTTTGAACAAGCTAGAAACTCAATTTACACGGTACGAGCTAGAAGAGTTTACCTCCATTCGTTCGACTTACGCTAAAACCATGTATCGACTTCTCAAGCAATGGAGAACGTTAGGACAAAAAGAATTCTCTGTTGAGGATTTGAAACGGATACTAGACACCCCGAAAACATATAGACCTAGTGAGATTGATAGGCTTGTATTAAAGCCTATTCTGAGTCAACTATCCCCTTATTTTGACAATCTCAAAGTTAAAAAAATTAAGTCGAACAAGCGAGGCAATCCAGTTTTGGGGTATGAATTCACTTGGGAACCAGAAAAATCTGAATCGTATGTTCCAAATAAATTCAATAAGCCAAAACAAAAGCAGAAAAGCAAGTCAAACGTGCCTACTTGGTCTAATGCTGATTACGTAAACACGACAAGCGAAGAGACAAAAGCCGAATTAGAGAGTAAAAAGCAAGAAATGTTATCTAGACTGGACAATTCAGAAGTTCAAACAGATATCTATGATTATTTAGACTGAGAAAGAGAGAATACAAATGGACTTATTCGAGAAGTATTATGACGAGAACAACCTAGAAGAAACAAGCGAATTTAGCCAATGCAACCGAAAGCAGTTAGTGATTGAGGCTGACTATATGCATGATGCTTTGAAAAAAATCTTGAGCTATCTTGATGAGGACGGGTCAGATTTGAACGTCATTCGTTCAATGGTTATGGACGGCTTGTACGAGAGCCGTATCTAACCAGTCGGACAATAGCGAAGCCGTCCGACTAGTCATTTTTTCAAAATGACTTTGGGTGACTTATCGAAGTCGCCCAACTTTCAAAAAATGTCCTTGCGGTTCGAGGACTTTTTTTGTAGCTCGCCCTGGAGTGGGTGGGTGAGCTAGCCCTCTGCCAAGAGCCTTCGGAGAACGCACTTTTACGAAGTAAAGTATAGTGCGTTATACTTTACATGGAAGTTGCACCGAAAATTGTGCTAAAATATTAGCTAAGATGTTTCATAATGACGAGCAATAGGCTTGCCGGCTCGTCTGTCATTCGCTATTCGAATGACACCGAAAGAAAGGGAAAGATATGAGCCATATTGTAGCGAGAATGCAGAAAATGAAAGCTGGGAATTTGGGTGGTGCTTATCGTCATAATGAGCGAGTTTTTGAAAACCATTCAAACAAGGATATTGATCCCGAGAAGTCGCATCTCAACTATGAGCTGACCGAGAGAGACCGAGAACTGTCTTACGAGGCCCAAATTAAGGACTACGTGAACGAAAATAAGATTTCTCAAAGGGCAATCCGAAAAGATGCCGTCCTCTGTGATGAATGGATTATCACGTCAGATAAAGCTTTTTTTGAAAACCTTAGTCCGGAAGAAACAAGGGAATTTTTTGAGACTGCCAAAGACTATTTTGCTCAAAACTATGGCGAGCAAAATATTGCTTATGCTAGCGTACATCTTGACGAGAGTACACCTCACATGCACATGGGTGTTGTGCCAATGCGAGACGGGAAACTGTCCTCTAAGGCTATGTTTGACCGTGAAGAGTTGCTTAAAATTCAAGACGATTTACCAAAGTACATGAGAGAGCAAGGCTTTGAAATCGAGCGAGGGGCAAGAAATAGCGAGGCTAAACATTTAACAGTCGCAGAATTCAAACAAGAGATGGCCTACAAAGAGATTGAGAGCGAGCTTGTAGTAGATTATGGTGCACCTCAATTCATGAACACGAACACGGGCGAATTTATGACCCCAAAAGAAGTCGAAGAAGCTCAAAGTATTGGCGAGCTGTTCGGAGATAAGTTTGAGCTGAATATGCGAGAGACTAGCTTTGAAGAGAAGCTGGACTGGGTTAAAAACAAGCAAAATCTAGAGTTAAAAAGGCTAGACGAATTAAAAAAACCGTTGGAAGAAGAAGTCCAAGGCCTGGAGTCTTTGCTCAACGAGAAACACGAAGAGCTATCTAAAATCGATTTTAAGGTGTCTGAGGGCCTCTCTGAGCTCTCTGAGGCCGAGGAGTATATAAATACCCTAGAAACTCGTTCAAAGGCCTTAGAAGCCAAAATAACGGCTTTTGAGAGCGAGAACTTAAAACTAGCCAAACAAAATGCCCGATTAACGGATCTAAAAATCATGGACGAGGGCGAATTAGGACAAATTAAGCCGAAAAAGGGACTTCTAGGGAGTGAACGGGTGGAGCTGACCAAAGAGCAATTTGAAGAATTTAAGGGCTTGATTTACCGAAGCAAGAACGTAATTCACCAAAAAGAGCTAGAATTACAACAAGCTAAAAGCCAAGTACCGCTCAGAGGCTCTAAAAACGGATTTGAGGCTCAATTACAGAAAGCCAAGGACAAAATGAAGGGCGACAACGTAAAAGCCTTAAAAGACGAATTAAAGGCCCTTAAAGACGAGAATTCAGTTTTGAAGCAGAAGAATGCTAAAATGGCTGACAAGCTAAAAGAGTTGATGCCCGATAAAGCATTTAAGCTATTCATGGACGAGTTGAAAAAAATCACACCAATCGTAAAAGTCGTGACCAAAGTCATTGAGAAAATCATCAACATTTGAGCGATTGAACAGACCCGAAAGGGTCTTTTTCTAACGGTAAAAAAAGAGGGTCGAAACGAAGTGAGGCCCCTTTATATATATTTTATATATATTTTATATATATTTAGGGCACTCACGAGCCTTAGAGCCACAAGGGTTTTCAGCTTTTATAGGGTACAAAATGTGCAGACT
>NZ_JADNLT010000028.1:0-3353 GCF_015556095.1 Streptococcus parasanguinis | reverse complement strand
TTAGAAAACGCTAAGGCTTCGGAAGCAACCGCTGCATCAAAAGTTTCCGATGCAAATGTTGACTTAAAGAATGCTGAGGCGAATAAAGAATTAGCTACGCCTGAAAAAATTGAAAAAACGAAGAATGAAATATCAGAAGTAAAAGCTGATATTGAGAAAAAGGAAACATCACTAAAAGATGCATCTGATAAAGTTCTAGAAGCTGAGAAAGAACGTAATCAGCAATCAGAAGTTATTAAAAAAGATCAAGATAAAATTTCAGAGCAAGAAAAGAAAGTTTCGACAGCTGAGGAAGCAGTAGCAACTGCACAAAAAAATCTTGATGGTACTGGAGCATCAGAAATCATTGCCGAAAGAGACAAAGCAAAAAGTGATGTATCGGAAAAAGAATCAGCAGAAGAAGCAGCGAAAAAGGCTTTGGAAAATGCTATTAGCGAAGACAAAAATAAAGCTGAAGAACTCAGTAAAGCTTCTGCTGATGAAAAAACGCAACTTAGTGCCAGTCAAGTTTCTGCAAAACAATTAGCAGATGCTAAAAAGGTTGCAGAAGAAGCAGCAAATGCATTAGTGAAGGCTCAAAAAGAGAAAGAAACTGCTCAGAAAGTTTTAGACGGTACTGGCGTTGAAGAAATTTTAGCAGAACGTGATGCTGCTAAGAAAAATTTAGATGCTACAACAGCAACTGAAAATACAGCTAAACAAGAACTCGATCGTGCCAAAGAAGCGGATGATAAAAAAGCTACTGCATTAAAAAATGCAAAATCAGTTGAAGCAGATCAAATAAAGAAAAGCCAAGAAACGGCAGCAAATTTGTCATCTGCTGAGGAAAAACAAAAACAAGCACAAGAGAATCTAAAGAAAGCTCAAGAAAATAAGGTTTCAGCGCAAAGTAATCTTGATGCTTCTGAATCACAACTTGCCCAAACAATCGCAAATCGTGATAGCAAAGCAAATGATTTAGCAAATAAACAAAATAGTAAGATTAGTGCAGAAGAAGAGCTCAAAACAGCTAAAGAAAATGATGCTAAGAAAGCTTCGGAAATTTCTGCTTTAACTACCAAGAAAAACCAAGAAGAGGCAAAAGTAAATGAAACTTCAAATGAGCTAGCGAGTGCTACATCAGCAGCTCAGGAAGCAAAAGAGAATAAAGAGAAGGCTGGTCAAGCGGTTGAAACGCTCAATAAACAAATTGCAGCAATTAAAAATCTTACTATTCCTCAATTGCCTCAGGATGTCATTGATGCCTACAAGGCTTATCTTGCCGATGACTCAGATGCAAATAAAAATGCCTTAAACGATCTTATTCAAAAATGGTTCACAGGTAGTAAGTATGATTTTGGTACTCCAGAAACGGAATATTCTCCTGAACACCAAAATATTGTTATCAAAGGTTGGCCAAATAAGGATATTGTTTTGCCTATCGATGACTCTGAAGTCGATTTGGATAATCTTACAGATAAACAGATTGAAGCTTTGAGTCAATATTATGTGCTTCTCGCAAACAATCTGCAAGACCAAGTCTGGGGAAACCATGATTTTATAGTTACTAAAGAATCTGTTCAAGGGATTAAAAATATTGCAAAAGCTTACGCTGATGAAAATAAACCATATGGCTCAGGACACAGTGATTCAGCTCTGGCGAAAGACGGCCTTGAGTCAATTGCATGGGCTGGAGAAAATATGAGCTTCAACAACACTTTGCTCGGATATGGAGGGTACTATTCAGAAGCTAAAGAAACTCGTAAAGCTACAATGTCTCAATTATATCGTGAAGTGTATGATGCAGTGATTAGCTTTATTACAAACGATGTTCATGCTTACTTCGGTCACATGAAACTCATGATTGGTGAAAAAGCCCCTACAAAAACTTGTGCTGTCGGGGCCGCAAATAGCTTTACCGCCAATGGCGTTGGGCGCATGCACTTTATTAAATTTAAAGGTCAAGATGCTCATCTTGAATACGTTAAAGATGAACAAACTGGAGAATATCATTTTGTAAATGTTGATGATTACTATGATAAAGGAATTGCCAAACCTCTAGCTACTCCATTTGATACTTCAAAAATGGAAGATGAATTAACAGCTGCTAAAGCTAAGCAGACTGCAGCAAATACAGCAAATGATTCTGCACAGAAACGTTTGGAAAAAGCTAAATCAGAAAATGATTCAAGTACAAAAGCTCTCAAAGAAACGACAGCAAAATTAGATGCTCTGGAAGCTACTCCTGACCAAACACCTGCCGCTACTATTAAATTGGAGAACGCTACACAAAACTATAATGAAGCACAAACCCAATTTAATAAGGCTCAAAGTGCACTTGATCAATTAAATGCTGATATTCAAAGCAAGCGTCAATCTTTAGCAAGTGCAAAAGATAATTTAGACCAAGCTACAAAAGCAGAAGTAAAAGCTAAATCTGATCTTGAAAAAACAAAACTAGAAAATCAAAATGCGAATCAAAATCTGAAACAAACTCAAAAACTTGTAGAAGAATTAATGTCAGTTCCTGATCAAACTCCAAGTGCACAAAAGAAATACGACACTGCGAAACAACTAAAAGAAGAAGCTGAAACAAGATATACCAAAGCTCAAACTGCTTTGGATAACTTAAATGCAGACCTTAAAGTTAAGCAAAAAGCATTAGAAACTGCAAAAGAGGAGCTTGAAAAAGCAAAAATAGCAGATAAGACTGCAAGAAAAAATTTAGATGAAGTAACTAAAATTCATGAAAAACATTTGGCAGCCTTAACAACTACACGTCAAACGATTGCAAGATTAAATTCAATCTCAGATAAGACACCTCTTGCACAAAAGAATTTAGATGAAGCTTCTCAAAAATTGATTGCTGCCAAAACTCGTTATGTCAAAGCACAAACAGCAGTTGATAATCTTAATGCAGATATTCAAACAAAACAAAAAGTTTTAGCAGATGCGCGTGCAGAATTGGATAAAGAACTTAAAGTTCTTTCAGATCTTAAAGCTAAAAAAGCTACGGATGAAGCAGAACTCAGAAACCGTCAGAATAAAGTTGAAGAGTTAAAAGCTAAAGAAAGTCAAATTAAGAATGAAATTTCTAAATTAAAGACTAACTTAGTTGCTTTAGAAACACTTTTGGATCATCTTGAAAATGCAGATGCATATTTGATGAAAGCAAAAGGAGCATATGACAATGCAGTTGAAGAGCACCGTTTAGCACTTGAGAATGTAGCAAGAGAGGAAGCTAAACTTAAAACACTTCTACAAGATCAATTGGATGCAACTGCCCAATATGAAGCTGTTAGGGAAGCCTATTTAAATACTCGTACAAGACAAAGCGAAGTCTTTAACGATAAAGTAGATCACAAGATGATTTC
>NZ_JADNLT010000027.1:0-3353 GCF_015556095.1 Streptococcus parasanguinis | reverse complement strand
TTAGAAAACGCTAAGGCTTCGGAAGCAACCGCTGCATCAAAAGTTTCCGATGCAAATGTTGACTTAAAGAATGCTGAAGCAAATAAAGAATCAGCTACGCCTGAAAAAATTGAAAAAACCAAGAATGAAATATCAGAAGTAAAAGCTGATATTGAGAAAAAGGAAACTTCACAAAAAGATGCAACTGATAAAGTTCTAGAAGCTGAGAAGAAACGTAATCAGCAATCAGAGGTTATTAAAAAAGATCAAGATAAAATTTCAGAGCAAGAAAAGAAAGTTTCGACAGCTGAGGAAGCAGTAGAAACTGCACAAAAAAATCTTGATGGTACTGGAGCATCGGAAATCATTGCTGAAAGAGACAAAGCAAAAAGTGATGTAGCTGAAAAAGAATCAGCAGAAGAATCAGCGAAAAAGGCTTTGGAAAATGCTATTAGCGAAGACAAAAATAAAGCTGAAGAACTCAGTAAAGCTTCAGCTGATGAAAAAACGCAACTTAGTGCTAGTCAGGTTTCTGCTAAACAATTAGCAGATGCTAAAAAGGTTGCAGAAGAAGCAGCGAGTGCATTAGTGAAGGCTCAAAAAGAGAAAGAAACTGCTCAGAAAGTTTTAGACGGTACTGGCGTTGAAGAAATTGTAGCAGAACGTGATGCTGCTAAAATAAATTTAGATGCTAAAACAGCAACTGAAAATACAGCAAAACAGGAACTCGATCGTGCCAAAGAAGCGGATGATAAAAAAGCTACTGCACTAAAAAATGCAAAGTCTGTCGAAACAGATCAAATAAAGAAAAGCCAAGAAACGGCGAAAAACTTGTCATCTGCTGAGGAAAAACAAAAACAAGCACAAGAGAATCTAAAGAAAGCTCAAGAAAATAAGGTATCAGCGCAAAGTAATCTTGATGCTTCTGAATCACAACTTGCCCAAACAATTGCAAATCGTGATAGTAAAGCAAATGATTTAGCAAATAAACAAAATAGTAAGATTCGTGCAGAAGAAGAGCTCAAAACAGCTAAACAAAATGATGCTAAAAAAGCTTCAGAAATTTCAGCTTTAACTACTAAGAAAAACCAAGAAGAGGCTAAAGTAAATGAAACTTCAAATGAGCTAGCGAGTGCAACATCAGTAGCTCAGGAAGCAAAAGAGAATAAAGAGAAGGCTGATCAAGCAGTTGAAATGCTGAATCAACAAATTGCAGCAATTAAAAATCTCACTATTCCTCAATTGCCTCAAGATGTCATTGATGCCTATAAGGCTTACCTTGCTGATGACTCAGACGCAAATAAAAATGCCTTAAACGACGTTATTCAAAAATGGTTCAAAGATAGTAAATATGATTTTGGAACTGCATTAACAGAATATTCCCCTGAACACCAAAATATATTCATAAAGGAATGGTCAAACAAGGATATTGTTTTGCCGATCGATGATTCAGTCGTAGATTTAGACAATTTAACTGACAAGCAAATTGAAGCTTTGAGCCAATATTATGCACTTCTCGCCAACAATCTGCAAGACCAAGTTTGGGGTAGTCATCATTATATTGTCACTGAAGAATCTGTTCAGGGTGTCAAAAACATTGCAAAAGCCTATGCTGAAGAAAATAAACCATATAGCACAAGTCACAGCGATACTGCTTTAGCGAAAGATGGATTAGATTCCATCGTATGGACTGGAGAAAACATGAGCTATGATAATACTTTGCTTGGTTATGGTGCGTATTATTCAGAAGCTAAAGAAACTCGTAAAGCAACAATGTCTCAATTGTATCGTGAGGTATATGATGCTGTAATTAGTTTTATGACAAATGATGTTCATGCTTATTTTGGACATATGAAACTTATGATTGGGCAGAAAGCTCCTACAAATATTCGGGCAATTGGAGCTGCAAATAGTTTCACACCAAGTGGTGTTGGACGCATGCACTTTATTGAATTCAAAGGTCAAGATGCACATCTTGAATATGTTAAAGATGAACAAACTGGTGAATACCATTTTGTAACTGTTGACGATTATTATGATAAAGGGATTGCTAAACCTCTAGCTACTCCATTTGATACTTCAAAAATGGAAGATGAATTAACAGCTGCTAAAGCTAAGCAGACTACAGCAAATACGGCAAATGATTCTGCACAGAATCGTTTGAAAAAAGCTAAATCAGAAAACGATAAAAGTACAAAAGCTCTCAAAGAAACGACAGCAAAATTAGATGCTCTGAAAGCTACTCCTGATCAAACACCTGCAGCTACTACTAAATTGGAAATCGCTACACAAAATTATAATGAAGCCCAAACCCAATTTAATAAGGCTCAAGATGCACTTGATCAATTAAATGCTGATATTCAAAGCAAGCGTCAAGCTTTAGCAAATGCAAAAGACAATTTAGACCAGGCTACAACAGCAGAAGTAAAAGCTAAATCTGATCTTGAAAAAGCAAAACTAGAAAATCAAAATGCGAATCAAAATCTGAAACAAACTCAAAAACTTGTAGCAGAATTAATGTCAGTTCCTGATCAAACTCCAAGTGCACAAAAGAAATACGACAATGCGAAACAACTAAAAGAAGATGCTGAAACAAGATATATCAAAGCTCAAACAGCTCTGGATAACTTAAATGCAGACCTTCAAGTTAAGCAAAAAGCATTAGAAACTGCAAAAGAGCAGCTTGAAAAAGCAACAGCAACAGATAAGACTGCAAGAAACAATTTAGATGAAGCAACAAAAATTCATGAAAAACATTTGGCAGCCTTAAATGCTACACGTCAAACGATTGCAAGATTAAACTCAATCTCAGATAAGACACCTCTTGCGAAAAAGAATTTAGATGAGGCTTCTCGACAATTGATTGCTGCCAAGACTCGTTATGCAAAAGCCCAAACAGCGGTTGAAAATCTAAATGCAGATATTCAAACAAAACAAAAAGTTTTAGCAGATGCGCGTGCAGAATTGGATAAAGAACTTAAAGTTCTTTCAGATATGAAAGCTGTAAAAGCTACAGATGAAGCAGAACTCAGAAACCGTCAGAATAAGGTTGAAGAGTTAAAAGATAAAGAAAGTCAAATAAAGAATGAAATTTCTAAATTAAAGACTAATTTAGTTGCTTTAGAAACACTTTTGGATCATCTTGAAAATGCTGATGCATATTTGAAGAAAGCAAAAGAAGCATATGAGAATGCAGTTGAAGAGCATCGTTTAGCACTTGAGAATGTAGCAAGAGAGGAAGCTAAACTTAAAATATTTCTACAAGATCAATTAGATGCAACTGCACAATATGAAGCAGTTAGGGAAGCCTATTTAAATACTCGTACAAGACAAAGCGAAGTCTTTAACGATAAAGTAGATCACAAGATGATTTC
>NZ_JADNLT010000026.1:0-3354 GCF_015556095.1 Streptococcus parasanguinis | reverse complement strand
TAATAAATTCTTTTTTGGTATATACTCCTCCCTGTTTGGATTTATGCGATTCATATTTATCTGTAAGTTGATTAAGAATAGCTAAAATCGCTTTTGCTGTATCTTCAATCGTCCTAAATGATATGCTATTAGCTTGCATTGCTATTTCTTTTTGATCAATCATTTTTCTCTCCTATTCCTATTTGGTATAGTCTGAAAGAGTGATCTTATCAGAGGTTACTAAATATCCAAATTTAGCTTTATCTGATTTTTTGATTTCAAAACTCATTTTATTAGTAAATGTATTGGTATCTACTGTATAAGTAACAACATAAGTCATTAAATACTTATCGCCTTTTTTTTCCTTAGAAAATAGCATAATGCTACTTGCCGAGGACGGAGTAGATAAACCATTTTTTTCTAAATTTTCATTATCTGAAAAATCATTTGCTGTCTTTGCATCACGCAGATAATTTGAAATAAAATATCTACTAAAGACATCAGTTGAATTATCGCCACTTTTTTCAAGGGCTTCTGATTGTTTTTCTACTTTATCTATTGTGTTTGCTAACTTCTTTTGAGTTGATAGCAAAGCAACAGAATTGATAGATAGTAGACATACTGTAAAACCTAAAACAACTGCTGAAATTCCTTTATAAAGTTTTGAACGGTTAGTATTTTTGGGTTGTGTTGCCGGTGCTTTGTAAGTGCCGGTTTTTTTGGGTGTTGCATCTGCAGGTTTTGGTGTTTCAGTAGGTACTACTGGATCTACAGTTGGTGTTGGTTCTGTAGGTTTTGGTGTTTCAGTAGGGGTTACTGGATCTACAGTTGGTGTTAGTTCTGTAGGCTTTGGTGTTTCAGCAGGTACTACTGGATCTACAGTTGGTGTTGATCCCTTAAAGAAAGGCAAATTAATTTTCTTGCTTTTCTGATTGTCACCACTACTACTTACAAAATCAGATACAAATAATGAGATTTCTTGTTTTGATGGAAAAGGCAGCTCACAACTTATTTCTGAAATAATCTGATTTTTCTTGTCAATATTGCTAATATGAATATTCGCAGTATAGTTTAAATTAGATGCTCTATTATGCTCTTCTTCAAGATATCGTATTAAACTGTCTTGATTTTGTTCTGTTTTAGTAGAGTTTGTTAGAGAATTTGTTACTTTAAATACCATTTTAACCCTCCTGAGTTTTGTTCATAAGGTTTTTAGTTCCCTTTATTTTGTTTTAGAAAGTTCTCTAAATCTTCTATAGATTCAAAGCCATATTCTTTGAATATTTCTGATTGCCTTTTAATTTCTAAATCAGCTATTTCTTTTTTCAAGGTTGCAATTTTCGCATTAACTTTTTTCTGTTTCTCCTCCTCTTTTCGTAAAGCCTCTTTTTTAGCGTTTAATTTCTTAGTAACTTGTGTTTCTGTCATTGTTATATTCTCCGTTATATTTATTACTTAGCATGGACATTTGTCCGACTTCTGTCTGGACTTTTGTCCGATCTTTGTCTGGACTTTTGTCCGATCTTTGTCTGGACTTTTGTCCGATCTTCGTCTGGACATTTGTCCGACTTTTGTCTGGACATTTGTCCGATAAAGAGATTATCTCTCGTATTTTTGTAGCCATTCAGTCACTTTATGTTTATCATATAAAGTGACCCCATCAATAACAATATGAGGCATTCCTTCACGTTGCCATTTGATAACTGTAGTTGTAGAGACATCTAACCAACGAGTTAAACCAGCCATACGTACAAAAGGTTTATAAAGCTCTTTATCTTGAAATGATTTTTCTATTGCCTTTTGAATCATATCCTCATATCGAGCTAACAACTTTTTTTCTGTTGCTTTTGGCAAGTTAATTGTAAATTTTTCTATCATTTCATTTTCTGTCATTTCATCCACCTCCTTTATATATAATATCATTTATAATTATATTTGTCAATATAATTATAAATATTTTATTTTTCTGCTTCTTCTTCTGTTAGTTGTGGTTCTGAACCACTAGCACTATTCAACAAATACCATTTGTCACAATGTACTTTATAGTATTTTCTTGAATATTCGCTTTTTTTACTAATAGTGGTTTCTAGTCGTCCTATAACCTGTATAAGATCACCTTTTCTAGCATAGGTTACAAACTTATCAGCAAATGTATTAAGTAGCACACACTCAATAAAATCTGCTGTATATTTGCCATCTTCACCTTTTCGATCTCTCTGAGATGCTAGGGTAAAATTACATACCCTAGCTCTTTCACTAATTTTTTTTATTTCAGGATCTTCTACTAATCTTCCTGTAAGATTAATACAATTATTCATGTTGCTCCTCCGTTTGTCCTGTTTGATCAGGTTTTTCAGTTTGTTCATCTTGTATGAATCCTGTATCTAACATTAAATTATCTCCATCTACAATATTTTGAGATACGATATCAGATACAAGAAATTTCCCATCTGAGTTGCTATAAGTTAATTTATAAGTTGCTTTAGCAGTTATTCCTTTCTGAGCAAGCTCTTTAGAATCTAGAGTTTTTTTAGAATCATATAGATAATTTACAACTACTAGAGCTGTATTTTTTTTATTATTGATATAAATATCAGATGATTCATAAGTATAATTTACATAATACCCTTTATACGCTTGTTGACTAGACTTCTTTTCAAGTTCTGTCAATTTATCATAAAGTCCTGTTGTTACATATGATTTATAGCGTTCATCATTCTCCCCTAACTCTTTCTTTGTAAAGTAGGAAATAAGAAACTTCTCTACTTCTTTTTGAGTAAGTTCCTTATTCGTTACTTTTACTTGTTTAGGAGCATTATCTTTTTGTTTTGAACCGTGACCAATTTGACCAAATCCAAAACCAACAAGAAATATCACAATAACCCCAACTACATACAAGGTTATTTTAAACATTTTAACTTTAAATTGATCTACCATTTTTTCTCCTATTCTAATGGTTTTCTACTGGGTCTAAAGAAACCACTTCACAGTCATTTATAAGCCATTTACCAGACTCTTTATCCCGTTTATAAGATAGTTTTAAACTGTATTCATTCGTCATAGAAATCTTATTAGATTCTGTAACATCTGGATCTTTTTCATAAGCATCATAACTATATTTTGCTGTCACATAAACTACATTATCATCTTGTCCTAAATAGGTTTTAGATGATTTATACTTGAAATTTCTCATGTTCTGTATTCTATATTTCAGCATTGGTTCTTCCTCTAGCATAACTTCATGATTATATGCCGAGGTTGTCATGTATTTTTTATATTCTGATCGATTAGATCCAGGTTTCTTTTTTGTAAAATAAACTTTCAAAAAATCAACAACATACTCTTTACTAACTTTATCGGTTTTTGAAATATCCT
>NZ_JADNLT010000025.1:0-4720 GCF_015556095.1 Streptococcus parasanguinis | reverse complement strand
TCTGGTAACGGGAATTCGATTGGACATTCTGAATATACCTCATGTTTTATATCCTCACACCAAGCGTCATATTTACCCATATCACGTCTTGAAAGTGTGTAAACGTAAGGACGAATTGCTTTAAAAATCTTAAAATAAAATTCAGATTCAAAATCACTATAGTCTTTTTTGCTAAAGTGTTGACTGAGGTAATCATTCTTTTTCGTCATAGCAGTCATGTACTCATCATGATTTTGTTTAAGCGTTTCGTCATATTCAGAAAAACGATCTGTGTAGAAGTAAGGAGATTCTTTCATTTCCTCAAGTTTTTTGTTTTCTTCATCCAGTTCGCAAATCTTGTTTTTTAATTCAATTTCTAACTTGCGAATTTCATCTTCAATCCTTGATTTCTCTTTTTCGTTTTGAGAAATTAAAGAATCGATTTGTTCTTCTAGTTTATTTTTAAACTCTTCCTCTTTTCGTCTTTCTTGCTCAAATAGTTCAACATCTTCTCTTTCTTCTGCATTGGTTTCAACATTGACTTTAATTTCCATTTTTTAATCCTCGTTTCTGTTTACTGTCATACCGTAAAGCCAGTTGTTCAATTCTTTGTCTAACTGCTCTACACTTTCTGAAAAGCTAGCTTTCAAGTGTTGCGTCAATTCATCTTCTTTAGCAACTTCTCTTGCTAACTTGCGATACTTTCTCTTTGAATTATCTGATAGTTTGTTCCAGTTTTCGTGATTCGAATGCAAACCGTCTAACATTATCTGATCGGTAGCTTTAAAACTTTCTGGAATAAACCACGGCGAATAGAATGAATCTAGCGTTTCATGTACCACTTTGACCCACTCGTCCGCTCTACTTCGTCTAAGCTGCAACTCCAACCGCCACCAGCATTTCACATTTTCTGGTAAAACTTCTTTTTTCTTTAGTCGCTCAACTCGTTTATTATAAAGTCGGACTTGCCTTTCTGACGACCTAGCACCCCAATACGCCGTTTCTAATTGTCCTGACTGTCCGTAGTACGGACGGAAAGAGACTGCATCAACTAATCTGTACTGATTTACATATTCATCATCTAAATTAATAATGTCGCAAGCCACGTCAGCCCGTGAAAAGTGCGGATCTTCAAACATCAACTTAATAAAATCTTTTAAATCTATCTTCAGAAATTGCCCGATTTTATTAGGATTGAAATCTATCCGTCCTTTTTCCCGTCCTGTCGCTTTGTCTAAAAACGGCAAGACTTCAACATAAGCGATATTTTCACCGTATTTGTCTAATAAAACCCAACCAGCGCCAGCTTTTTGAGCGCCCTCTTCCCTAGCTAAAATAGGCATTGCCTGGGCTAGTGTAAAATCTTCGCCTTTCGTGTAAATGATTTCCCCATCTTCGGTAATAAAAGTATGGTCGAAATCAAATTTCTTTAAAAATCCTACGATTGTAATTCTATCGATTGACCAATTCAGATTAAAAAAACTCAAACTTTGGTGGGTTAACCGCCTGTTAGAAGAGGCGGTTAAATTTTCGTGCAAATTCAAGACATCTTTCCCCACCTTAAAATTTCTCTTCGAGGTTAGAGAATCTTGACTTAATAACTCATTCATGCTATAATACATTCAACAATTGAAATAAAAAACGTTACGAAAAGATCAGTTTGCCGACTGGTCTTTTCTTTTTTTGTTGACCTTTCTATTTAAAATTTTCTTATCTTATAAACTTCTGATCTGTGACCTACTGTCATATTCGTAATCACAAACTTATCGTTATCGACTTCAGCAATGATTCTATAATTTCCCACTCGAAATCGAACATATCCTGAAAAATTTCCCTTCAAACTCTTCCCTGGAGAGGTAGGAAAATCAACGTTATTTAAATGCTGATCGATCCAATGAATGATAAAACGTTGATCTCTACGATCCAACTTTTTCATTGCCTTATCAAAAGTATCCGCATATTCAACTTTATATTTAGCCATAACGTTTCATCATTTCTTCATGAGAAATGGTTTTTCTCCCTCCATCAACCCATTCTTTATGAGCTTGATCTGCCATTCTTATATCATACATATCCTCAATTTTTTCAACCACGGCTTGTCTGATAAAGTCAGTTTTAGTGGTATTATTTTCTTCAACAACAGTACTCAACATAGAGTTAAGTTCTTGACTAAATCGCACAGAAACTGGTGTAGTAACAATGTTATTCATAAAGTAATTCTCCTTGTAGTTATTTTTAATACATTATACTCCAAATAAAAAAGTTTTGCAATTATTTGTTTAATAAACAAATCTCGTTCGCTTAATTTATTCCATGGTCTATTTGACAACAAGTAACCAATGACTGACGTACTTTGTCCGTGTCCCTCCGAAACGCTAAAGCCTTTCGGCTGGCCCGTCCTAGCGTACTTTGTCATTGCTTATTGTCAAATAGCTTTCACGGCATAAACGCTCACTTTTCAGACCTATAACTTATCACTAGATTTTTGTACTTCCTATAGGCAACAAAAAAGGCCTGCGTTTAGCAGACCTTTTCTGTTTTATTCTTTTTCTAGTTGTACAAATAGGATTGTGCAATAACTGAAATTCGATTATGCCCCAAGTTTTTGGACACAATTTCCATGGCTTGCTTGTCATAAACCTCGCCAGCCCTTTCTTTTCGCATGATATACCTTTCTTTTGGCGGTATATCTTTTTCTTTACGTTTGTACTCGTCATAGAGCCTTTGTGCATAGACGGCTCTATAATAATGGTTGTCATAGTTCGAATTTAGCTTTGGAAACAATTTCCCTTGTCGGGATTGGATCCATTTTACAATCTCTCTTGTTTCACCTGCAGATGAGCCACAAATTTCTACAATTCGGGACTTTCCACCTTTTGCACCTTTTGTTACGTTGAGAAAGGCTCTTTCTCCGTTGAAAAATAAGTCTTTGCTCTCAATATTCATCATCTCATTTCTTCTCAATCCAGTTGCAGAAGAAAATATAGATAATTGCTTTTCTGTCTTGCTTGAGATGTTCTTATCACGAACCGCAAGACCCTTGGAGCGTTTAATGTTGGCACGCTCCCTTGGAGGGGTATCAATAAATTGAGTTGCTTCAGTCTGAAAGACTTTCGCTAAAGCAGCTTTTGCAGTCGTTATACTGTACGCAGAACGCTCTAATTTAACCAAATGAAGAAGGTACTCATCTACATACCCTCTCGCATCAGCAAGCGTCAGAGCGTCGCTGTGGGCTTCTGAGAGCCACTCCGCAAAGTATCTAAATTGGCGTTTGTAGGTCTCAAAGGTATTCTTAGAGTAAATCTTATTACGTGTATCAGCGTTCATTTTATCGCTCGAACGCTTAGATCTAAAACCTGCTTTATACATCTCTTGCAATCGTAAACGTGCAGTCTTACGATAACTTTCTACAACTTCATTTTTCTCTTTTGGTTGAACTTTCTGTTTTCGTTCTTTTCGTAAGCGACGCTTTTCAGCCCAGCGTCCCTCTTTTTTAAGATCACCAGTCACATTGACTCCTTTCATTTCATTTCTCTAAAAGGGTGTTATATACCTGTTTTAGGATTGTTCAGGCTATGCCGTCCGCCCCTCGTGTCGGACACGTGCAACTTTAAATACTATGCAATGTATGTAATGGCAAACTTTTTAAATCTCTGCCGTGATTCCCATTTCTAAAGTTGGGTCTTGGATCCTAATATGCTTATATAACTCAGTTTCTAACTCATAATCTTTCTTCTTTTCCTCCTCAAAATTAAACTTACTTTTCCACCTCAAAAATGTATTTCCTCTTTCTCTTTCTTTTTTTTCCTTATCAGTTTTTGCAATCAAATTCTTTTTCCTCATCTCATTCCTCTCTATCTAATCAATTTTCCGATACTAATAGTATGCCATTTTTTGATGAAAGTAAAAAATAGATAATTCACTTTTTTGATAGATAAATGTTTATACGTTGATTTTTCTCGCTTATCGCTCAAAAAAATTCACGTATAAACATTTATCCGCTCATCAAAACCCTCTGGCCAGGTTTCTCTTTCGCTCCTGTCGGACGAATACGTCCGATTGTCTGCGCTTCGCATTGCAGACAAAAAAGAGAGCTTGCGCTCTCCCCTAATACTCAGCATCATCAATATCATATAATTGCTCAATGCCGTTTTCTTCGTAAAATCCCCCCAGAAATTCATCTGCCAACTCATACAATTTCTCTTCTTCAGAAAAATGATTTCCGTCCGAGTAAGAGGTATTCATGATTAGGGCTTTTGCAACTTTTAAGACCCCTCGATTGTCTTCGCCCTCGTTAGATTCAGAAATAACATCAGCGCAGATTTTAAACAACTCTTTTAAATCAAAATGAATTTCTTCGGCAATGTGTTTACGCTCCATGTTACCAACCCTCTTCTTGATATCTCTTTTCAAATTCATCAAACAAATTATTATATGGGCGAATATTCCAAACGGAATTCGGATTCTCACATTTTGTAAGCGTTAGATGTAAAATAAGTCTTTCAAATCTACCTTCGATTTTTGATTTTACAAGTTTAGTCAAAATATCAATTCTTTCATCGAATGATAAATCACAATCTTTTACATCTCTGAAAAAACGTTTATTCTCTTTAAGAAACCAAGTCATTTCAAGCTCTGAAAAATAAACCTCAAATTCAAAATCTTCTGGTAACGGGAATTCGATTGGACATTCTGAATATACCTCATGTTTTATATCCTCACACCAAGCGTCATATTTACC
>NZ_JADNLT010000024.1:0-4964 GCF_015556095.1 Streptococcus parasanguinis | reverse complement strand
GTTATAGTAACTGAACAATAAAAAAACAATAAATCTGTCAGTGACAGAATGAGTTTAAGACAAACAATTATTTTAATGAGAGTTTGATCCTGGCTCAGGATGAACGCTGGCGGCGTGCCTAATACATGCAAGTAGAACGCTGAAGCTTGGTGCTTGCACCGAGCGGATGAGTTGCGAACGGGTGAGTAACGCGTAGGTAACCTGCCTCTTAGCGGGGGATAACTATTGGAAACGATAGCTAATACCGCATAAAAGTCGATATCGCATGATATTGATTTGAAAGGTGCAATTGCATCACTAAGAGATGGACCTGCGTTGTATTAGCTAGTTGGTGAGGTAACGGCTCACCAAGGCGACGATACATAGCCGACCTGAGAGGGTGATCGGCCACACTGGGACTGAGACACGGCCCAGACTCCTACGGGAGGCAGCAGTAGGGAATCTTCGGCAATGGACGGAAGTCTGACCGAGCAACGCCGCGTGAGTGAAGAAGGTTTTCGGATCGTAAAGCTCTGTTGTAAGAGAAGAACGAGTGTGAGAGTGGAAAGTTCACACTGTGACGGTAACTTACCAGAAAGGGACGGCTAACTACGTGCCAGCAGCCGCGGTAATACGTAGGTCCCGAGCGTTATCCGGATTTATTGGGCGTAAAGCGAGCGCAGGCGGTTAGATAAGTCTGAAGTTAAAGGCTGTGGCTTAACCATAGTACGCTTTGGAAACTGTTTAACTTGAGTGCAGAAGGGGAGAGTGGAATTCCATGTGTAGCGGTGAAATGCGTAGATATATGGAGGAACACCGGTGGCGAAAGCGGCTCTCTGGTCTGTAACTGACGCTGAGGCTCGAAAGCGTGGGGAGCAAACAGGATTAGATACCCTGGTAGTCCACGCCGTAAACGATGAGTGCTAGGTGTTGGGTCCTTTCCGGGACTCAGTGCCGCAGCTAACGCATTAAGCACTCCGCCTGGGGAGTACGACCGCAAGGTTGAAACTCAAAGGAATTGACGGGGGCCCGCACAAGCGGTGGAGCATGTGGTTTAATTCGAAGCAACGCGAAGAACCTTACCAGGTCTTGACATCCCTCTGACCGCTCTAGAGATAGAGCTTTCCTTCGGGACAGAGGTGACAGGTGGTGCATGGTTGTCGTCAGCTCGTGTCGTGAGATGTTGGGTTAAGTCCCGCAACGAGCGCAACCCCTATTGTTAGTTGCCATCATTCAGTTGGGCACTCTAGCGAGACTGCCGGTAATAAACCGGAGGAAGGTGGGGATGACGTCAAATCATCATGCCCCTTATGACCTGGGCTACACACGTGCTACAATGGCTGGTACAACGAGTCGCAAGTCGGTGACGACAAGCTAATCTCTTAAAGCCAGTCTCAGTTCGGATTGTAGGCTGCAACTCGCCTACATGAAGTCGGAATCGCTAGTAATCGCGGATCAGCACGCCGCGGTGAATACGTTCCCGGGCCTTGTACACACCGCCCGTCACACCACGAGAGTTTGTAACACCCGAAGTCGGTGAGGTAACCTTTTAGGAGCCAGCCGCCTAAGGTGGGATAGATGATTGGGGTGAAGTCGTAACAAGGTAGCCGTATCGGAAGGTGCGGCTGGATCACCTCCTTTCTAAGGAAATGGAAACCTGTACGTTGGTCTTGTTTAGTTTTGAGAGGTCTTGTGGGGCCTTAGCTCAGCTGGGAGAGCGCCTGCTTTGCACGCAGGAGGTCAGCGGTTCGATCCCGCTAGGCTCCATTAACACTTTAGTAGTGTTAAGTTTGAACATTGAAAATTGAATATCTATATCAAATAGTAACAAGAAAATAAACCGAAACGCTGTAAATATTTAAAGAGTTTAGGTCGTAAGACCAAAAATAAGGTTAAGTTAATAAGGGCGCACGGTGGATGCCTTGGCACTAGAAGCCGAAGAAGGACGTGACAAACGACGAAATGCTTTGGGGAGCTGTAAGTAAGCGACGATCCAGAGATGTCCGAATGGGGGAACCCACTAGCTAATGGCTAGTACTCCTATCTGTTAAGGATAGGTAGAGGAAGACGCAGTGAACTGAAACATCTAAGTAGCTGTAGGAAGAGAAAGCAAAAGCGATTGCCTGAGTAGCGGCGAGCGAAACGGCAGGAGGGCAAACCGAAGAGTTTACTCTTCGGGGTTGTAGGACTGCAATGTGGACTTAAAGATTATAGAAGAATGACATGGGAAGGTCAGCCAAAGAGAGTAAGAGCCTCGTAATCGAAATAGTCTTTATACCTAGCAGTATCCTGAGTACGGCGGGACACGAGAAATCCCGTCGGAATCTGGGAGGACCATCTCCCAACCCTAAATACTCTCTAGTGACCGATAGTGAACCAGTACCGTGAGGGAAAGGTGAAAAGCACCCCGGGAGGGGAGTGAAATAGAACCTGAAACCGTGTGCCTACAACAAGTTCGAGCCCGTTAATGGGTGAGAGCGTGCCTTTTGTAGAATGAACCGGCGAGTTACGATATGATGCGAGGTTAAGTTGAAGAGACGGAGCCGTAGGGAAACCGAGTCTGAATAGGGCGGAATAGTATTATGTCGTAGACCCGAAACCATGTGACCTACCCATGAGCAGGTTGAAGGTGAGGTAAAACTCACTGGAGGACCGAACCAGGGCACGTTGAAAAGTGCTTGGATGACTTGTGGGTAGCGGAGAAATTCCAAACGAACTTGGAGATAGCTGGTTCTCTCCGAAATAGCTTTAGGGCTAGCGTCGACATTGAGATTCTTGGAGGTAGAGCACTGTTTGGGTGAGGGGTCCATCCCGGATTACCAATCTCAGATAAACTCCGAATGCCAATGAATTATGGTCGGCAGTCAGACTGCGAGTGCTAAGATCCGTAGTCGAAAGGGAAACAGCCCAGACCACCAGCTAAGGTCCCAAAATAATTGTTAAGTGGAAAAGGATGTGGGGTTGCACAGACAACTAGGATGTTAGCTTAGAAGCAGCTATTCATTCAAAGAGTGCGTAATAGCTCACTAGTCGAGTGACCCTGCGCCGAAAATGTACCGGGGCTAAAACAATTTACCGAAGCTGTGGATACCTTTATAGGTATGGTAGGAGAGCGTTCTATGTGTGGAGAAGGTGTACCGTGAGGAGCGCTGGAACGCATAGAAGTGAGAATGCCGGTATGAGTAGCGAAAGACAGGTGAGAATCCTGTCCACCGTAAGACTAAGGTTTCCAGGGGAAGGCTCGTCCGCCCTGGGTTAGTCGGGACCTAAGGAGAGACCGAAAGGTGTATCCGATGGACAACAGGTTGATATTCCTGTACTAGAGTATGTAGTGAAGGAGGGACGCAGTAGGCTAACTAAAGCGTGCGACTGGAAGTGCACGTCTAAGCAGTGAGGTGTGAATTGAGTTAAATGCTTAATTCTATAACATTGAGCTGTGATGGGGAGCGAAGTTTAGTAGCGAAGTTAGTGACGTCACACTGCCAAGAAAAGCTTCTAGCGTTAATCATACTCTACCCGTACCGCAAACCGACACAGGTAGTCGAGGCGAGTAGCCTCAGGTGAGCGAGAGAACTCTCGTTAAGGAACTCGGCAAAATGACCCCGTAACTTCGGGAGAAGGGGTGCTGGCTTTCAGTCAGCCGCAGTGAATAGGCCCAAGCAACTGTTTATCAAAAACACAGCTCTCTGCTAAATCGTAAGATGATGTATAGGGGGTGACGCCTGCCCGGTGCTGGAAGGTTAAGAGGAGTGCTTAGCGTAAGCGAAGGTATGAATTGAAGCCCCAGTAAACGGCGGCCGTAACTATAACGGTCCTAAGGTAGCGAAATTCCTTGTCGGGTAAGTTCCGACCCGCACGAAAGGCGTAATGATTTGGGCACTGTCTCAACGAGAGACTCGGTGAAATTTTAGTACCTGTGAAGATGCAGGTTACCCGCGACAGGACGGAAAGACCCCATGGAGCTTTACTGCAGTTTGATATTGAGTGTCTGTGCCACATGTACAGGATAGGTAGGAGCCATAGAGATCGGGACGCCAGTTTCGATGGAGGCGTTGTTGGGATACTACCCTTGTGTTATGGCCACTCTAACCCGGTAGGTTCATCATCTACGGAGACAGTGTCTGACGGGCAGTTTGACTGGGGCGGTCGCCTCCTAAAAGGTAACGGAGGCGCCCAAAGGTTCCCTCAGAATGGTTGGAAATCATTCGCAGAGTGTAAAGGTATAAGGGAGCTTGACTGCGAGAGCTACAACTCGAGCAGGGACGAAAGTCGGGCTTAGTGATCCGGTGGTTCCGTATGGAAGGGCCATCGCTCAACGGATAAAAGCTACCCTGGGGATAACAGGCTTATCTCCCCCAAGAGTTCACATCGACGGGGAGGTTTGGCACCTCGATGTCGGCTCGTCGCATCCTGGGGCTGTAGTCGGTCCCAAGGGTTGGGCTGTTCGCCCATTAAAGCGGCACGCGAGCTGGGTTCAGAACGTCGTGAGACAGTTCGGTCCCTATCCGTCGCGGGCGTAGGAAATTTGAGAGGATCTGCTCCTAGTACGAGAGGACCAGAGTGGACTTACCGCTGGTGTACCAGTTGTCTCGCCAGAGGCATCGCTGGGTAGCTATGTAGGGAAGGGATAAACGCTGAAAGCATCTAAGTGTGAAACCCACCTCAAGATGAGATTTCCCATGATTTTATATCAGTAAGAGCCCTGAGAGAAGATCAGGTAGATAGGTTAGGAGTGGAAGTTGTGTGAGCAATGGAGCGGACTAATACTAATAGCTCGAGGACTTATCCAAAGAGTCAGAAGATATTGACAACGAAAGGTTAACTTGTTAGAATATAGATGTTCAATTTTGAATGTTTAATCATTCAGAGTTAAGTGACGATAGCCTAGGAGATACACCTGTACCCATGCCGAACACAGCAGTTAAGCCCTAGAACGCCGGAAGTAGTTGGGGGTTGCCCCCTGTGAGATAAGGTAGTCGCTTAGC
>NZ_JADNLT010000023.1:0-5115 GCF_015556095.1 Streptococcus parasanguinis | reverse complement strand
TGAGCTAGAAAAATACCGTGGCTTAATTATATCAAACCACGGTTATAATGCTACTGATTTTGTAACCAGCGATTGATTTCTGTTTTATCAAATCGAACGGTTTTTCCAACTCGAATAACGGGTAATCCCTTTTTTATCCAAGAATCCAGTGTATTGTTTGAAATTCCTAGATAGTCACAGGTTTGTTTCTTATTTAAAAAAGGGCTGTCAAAATGACTATTGTGCAATTTGTTTTTAATTTCTTGTTCAATTAGATTGCCTATCAACCGTTTAATTTGATGAATTTGTTCATCGGGTAGGATAACTTGCATATTGCTCACCTTTCTTGAGTAATCTTTAATATTGTGAGATAATAGCAACAACAGAAATAGTTGTGCTATTTTTGTTGATTTTTGGGGTTATCAATGTTGGTTTGGACGCTAGAATTGATAACCTTTTTATTTTCCGCTGATTCATTTTTTTCCTCCTTATGTACACCACCTTTGTGTACATATTTTTAAATGCTTGCTGAAATGCAGGCGTTTTTGGGATTATCTACTCTATTTTAATTATCTAAAATAGCGATAAATTTTTTCTTTGAAAATCTCTCTTTAAGTTTACAATCAACTTGATATTCAATATTTCTTTTCATTTTTTTAATTGTTTTTTCAAAAGTTTTAAGTTTTTCTTTCTTAGAAAAGTTCTTAAATCTTATTTTATGGAAAATAACTGACGTAGAATTGGTATGAAAACCTAGACCAGTATTACGAGCGTCTTCTAAGCTTATAAACATTAAATTAATAATATCTAGAACTTGCCACGAAACCATTGGGGGTGATTGACAGTTTTCTTTTTGAAATGTTTTTAATAACGTTCTTTTTGTTCTAGCTTTATTTTTAATAAAAGTTGGATTCATGAAAGTTATAATTTCTTCATCGATCATCAGTGGTTTTAATTCCTCACTACTATAATTTTCTAACTCGAGAATAAATTGAGGAATATATCTTTGAGAACTATAGTTTGAAAAAGTGTCGTGCAGTTTTTTTTCACATTCTTTTATTGAACTTTTAATAGCTTTGATATATTGCAAAGAAGCCAACATTAAGTGATTCTCTAAATATTCTATTATTTTTTGATCTGTTAGATCATTGATTGTATTTAGACCCAATTCCTGTTTGATCTTTTGATTTTTTAGTGTTAATTCAAATCTTTGAACATCGACGTTCTCTAAACTAGAATTTTTTCTTCTGATCTGACGATTAACCTTAGCTTTTTCAATTTTGTTGTAAAGTACATATGATGCGTCTTTTCTACTTTTGCAAGTGAGAATTGAGTACTCACTATTATTTTTTTTATTCTTATGCTGAATAAAATTCGGGCTCCTTCCTAAAGATAGACATTCTATTAAAAATCGTCTTACCTGTAAATGTGGCTTCTTCTCAAATGAAACAGTAAATGCTAGTTCGATTAATTTGAAGATAGCATCTTTGTACGTAATACTAATTCCATATTCATTTTTAATCAATAGGATTGCATTTGCTAACCTTTGCTTTATTCCGTGAATACCGACTGTTCCGAAATTTAATGTCGGATTAATTAATTCTATCCTAGCATATTCTTTCTTATATCCCGATTCATCAAAAGAAATAGTAAGTTTACCAAATTTTTCAGATTTAATTTCTATTTGAAGAAGTTTGTGGTTAGAGTTGTAGAATACTTTTGTATCTTTTTTACTATTAATAGTAGTAAAGTTGAGAATGTCAATGTTGAAATCAATGAGAGATAATTCACATTTGTCGATTCCCCAAAAGTTAGATTTTTTTGAAAAACACTTTTTAATTTCTTTCTCATTTTCCAACATTTTTGCTTCTTTTTCTAGTTTTTGTATGGATGAACTTTTATTGTGAATCATATTTTTAAATTTCCTTTCTTTTTTTCATAAAATATCACTAATAAATTTGGATAATATTGGATAATAATAGTATGCCGCAAAAACGTTCCAAAATTGTTTTTTTCCGTTTTTTTTTCTTCATTTTTCATTTTTTAGTCGAAAATGAGATACTTTAAAGAATATAGTTAGTCACTGTGACGGATAGACGCCAGTGGGAAAGATGGAAGACCGAGACAGCCATCAAGGCTAAACGATTATATTTTGTAGGCAGTGCTGAATTTAAGGCTTTTTTATAGTTTGATCCACGAATTTTATAAGGTTCATCTCTTAGTTCATTAATGAAGTTTTTCTTTTGTTTCTCAAATTTCTTTAATGAATTATCCCTTAAATTTTGGTGGCCAACCTCCCAACGTTCTATTAAAAAATTTTTTAAATTCACCTTGAAATTAGGATTATCTTGGAGTTTCTTCAAGTAGAAGTAATAACACTCTCTTGCATGTTGGGCTCTCATCCCATGTAGATTGATTAGATTATTCATTTCTACATCTGTAAAGATATAATCATCCTCTTGTTTATTTTTAAAGGTGTCGAGGACGACTGGAACATCTTGAGGAAGAATAAGTTGAGGTTGAAATTTTCCTCCCTTTCCACGCTGAACTAAAACATAGTAATTTCCATTATTATCTTTTCGAATATCTTTTCCTTTTAATTTTTTTAATTCGGATCTACGAATCCCAACTGCCCGCTGAAAATTAACCAGCCGAGAGAAGCGAGAGTCTGTTTCTTGATGCTTACCTTGTGAGTTTTTTGATTTTACACGACCTCGGATAATTTTGTCACTGGAACGCTTGTCTTTTCTAATTCTATTCATGTTGATATCAACTGCTTTGCAAATAGGTGCTAAATAAGTATGGATGGTAGCAACAGAGTATTGTTTTGGATCATCGTTTAGATCTAGTTGATATAATTGAATCACTTCTTCTGTAATATCTGAAATTTTCTTAATATTGTGTTCTTTAGCCCACTTTGTGAATCGAGTAATTGCTCTTTTATAGCTTGTCCTCGTTCGATTGTTTGTGATATTTTTTGAAGCTGCAATAAATAAATCGTGCTTGAGAGAATTCCTTTTTCTTGGCATTATACATTCCTTTCTAAAATAATTACATATTATTGTTAAACTGCCTCCCACCCTTTTTTTAAAAGCTGGGTATGCTTTTGATACTTCCCATCGAGGCTAACTCTTGAAGTTTAATGTTTGCGATAGATTTTCAGTACTCACCGTGATCTATGTTTGGAAGGATCATAAAGATGTCATTGCTTGTTCGAGCTTATAAAACTTTTCTATTTTACTTTTTTTTACATTATTCTTTTGCTTACTAAACTAGTTATTTTTTTAGTATTTACTTTTATTTTTACCTTTTTTATTTTACCTTAAACACGTTTTTCTTTACTTTTTTATCTACTAAATGGTTATTCTTTACTTCATGTTATTCAGTAGAGAATAACCATTTAGATTTTCTTTCTTTTTTTCTTAGTTTTTTCCTTTGCAATGACTAGCATATGAGAGATAAGTACGTTTACCGTGCCCAGTAACAAACTTTCTCATCATATGACTAATGGCTCTACTTGCTCAATTTAATTTACAATAATAGTATGCCATATTTTGATAAAAAAAAAGATAGAAGAAAAACATCGTTATTTTAGGAACGGAAATGTTGTTTTTATTTTTACAAAAAAATGGCATAATAATAGTGAAGAAAAAAAGGCAGTGGTGAACTGTCTTTTTTTTGTTCCTTAAAAAAGGGGGTAGCAGATGCTCAAGAACAATCGTTTAATAATATTAAAGAGAGTAAGGCCACCGTGAAAATTCACGAATGAAAAATCTTTTTTTAATAATAATCGGAGGAAAACAAAATGAAAACGTATAAAAACCATGTGATTAATTTAACTCAACAATATCTTACAGAGTTAATTAATCACAATGAAGAAATTAATATTAGAATGTTTTATTCAACATTTGATGAGGATCAGTATATTTCAATCTTGAATGATCAAGATCAAGAAGTATCATTCAATTTTGTAAATGATAGTATTGAAATTGAATTAATTGATCCGTTGTGTGAGAAAATTTTGATTACATTTGATACTGTAGAACAAACAGCGAAAACCCATCAAGTAATTAAATTTCTCTTAGATTTGTTTTTTAAATTCAATTGGCATGAATCAGTTGCAGCGTTATCAGTTGCAGATTTCTGGGAATTGATCAAGAATTACGAGGTAGATAACCTCGATATGACGTTTGGTTACCCAAGAATCGCATATTCTAATAGCTAATAGCTATATTTTTAGGCACAAAAAAAGTGGGAAAGGAATCGTTTTTTTACTTATCCTTTTCCACTTTTTTATTTTGTCTCGTTAATAATTGTATTAATAGCTGAAATGACTTTATTTTGTTTGTACTCTGGTAAAGATTTGATAGTGTCAATAAGCTGTGCTAAATCAGTACTTTCTTCTTTAAGTGTTAAATCAAAAAAGGTTTGTAGATCAACATTTAACGCTTCTATAATTTTCTCAAGCGTACTAATTTTTATATTGGGCTCTAAATTTTCTAACTTATACGCGTAATTGGTGCCAAGATCTGCTTTTTCTTCTAATTGTTCCTGAGTCATTCCTGACTGGGTCCGCAGAATCCGTATTCTTTTGCTTATATACTTTTGTAATTTTGACATTTGTAACCTCGTAAGACTATTTTACAGTCTTAGAAGGTTAGATTCTAGTTCTTAAAAGGTTGGATACAACTTTACAAAGTTGATAAAATGTAGTATAATTCGGGTGTTTATAATTAGATAGTGATAAATTGCTCAATACTTAATCATAAAGGTGGGAATTATGAAAAAGAAAACGATCAAAGCAACTGTATCCGCTGTATCAATAGCTGCGGGATTTTCTGTTGTACAAGCGGATGAAGTAACTGCAACTCAGCCAAATGAGTCAACATTAAGTGTTGAATCGACGTCTCCTTCGTCTACAAATATAAAACAAGTAGACGGGGTATTTGTCCATAATGGAATTGCAACTGTAACGAAAACGCCAACTTCTGAAGTTGTAGAAGAAGCAAGAACGATCAAGGAAGAAACGGATCAATCGGTTTCAAATCAAGAAAGTGCATTAGAAAACGCTAAGGCTTCGGAAGCAACCGCTGCATCAAAAGTTTCCGATGCAAATGTTGACTTAAAGAATGCTGA
>NZ_JADNLT010000022.1:0-6166 GCF_015556095.1 Streptococcus parasanguinis | reverse complement strand
GATACTCTTCTTTTTGGAAATGGCTTCTTGGTATAAGTTTATCAGGAATCAAGGAGGAGATGTGACATGGAGATTGTTTCTTGAAATTGGCATCAAATACGTTATAGCTTTGTTCTTATGTTATAATTCAGCAAAAATATTTGATGCTATTATCTGGGTCTGTAACGCTATGGCTCACCTTGTGGGGTCTACCTCAGTTGCAGATGTTTTCAAGTGGGAAAACGGGAAAAAGGGAAACTTCTTCATTAAGATCTTTGTAAATATCTTGTGTACTCTTGTAGGAGGTATAACTGTACTTTCTACTAACCTTATTACACTATTAAGGTTTATTGAGATGTATCTTCTCAAAGGAATCGCTCCTATTATTGTAGCGTTCTTTATGAATGATGGAACACGAGATATTGCGATTGGTTTCTTTAAACGCTGTGGAGCTATTGCTTTACAAGGAGTTGTGATCGTTCTACTATTTGTGGTTTGGTCAGGAATTAATGCAGATTCTCTTATCACTATTGATAAAGGATCATGGCTAGGTGACTTTGTAGCTGGATTTACTTATTTAGGTAAATGTATTGTATTCTTGGTTATGCTATTTGGTTCACAAAGAATGGCAAAATCATTACTACAAGTAAACTAAGCTAGAAAGGAATATACATGAATAAACTAGGATCTGAATTTCTAAAACCATTGAGTTCTTTTAAAAGTGGTGGAATGAATTTTAGAATGTTTTTAATGATTATTGGATTATCTTTAGGAGTAGGATTATCAGTTGTGATTTCCTTACTTGGTTTACCAGATATTCTAATGTATCTATCATTAATTATTATTTGCCCTCCCTTTGTCCTATATGGATTGGAGAAAGAAACAATTGTAAAAGATATTTTGAAATTTAAGTTTACCATACAAGAAAGATCATACATGACAGAATTTGAAAGTGAGGACTTAAATGATCTTAAATTTACGCAAGAAAAAGGTGTCCACGAATGGAACGAACAAGACACCTTTGAGTAAGGCAGAAAAAGCAAGGGCTAAACAATTGCAAAATGCAATGAAACCTAGCTCACAGAATACAATTAAATATACTTCATTGTTTGAAGATGGAATGATGCACATAACAGGAGAGTATTATTCTAAGACATGGGAATTAGGAGATGCTAACTACTTAACAGTTACAGAAGATGATAAGATTGATATTATTGATAATTACGCTGAGTGCCTGAATGGGTTTGATTCAGATAATGTATATCAATTAACAATCCTAAACCGTCCGATTCCGTCAAATATGTTGGATAAGATCACTTATGAGTTGACAGGTGATAAAAATGACGATTTGAGAAGCGAGTACAATAAAATGATTGCTTCACGGTTTGCAACCGATCAGAAGAATTTTCAAGTTAAAAAATTCATCACGGTTTCAACTGATTCACACGATATTAAAACAGCATACTCAAAATTAAAAGATATCGAGAACAATTTGACTGAACAATTTAAAACGGTTGATATTAATATCAAGCCTTTAAATGGATCAGAACGATTAAATATCTTTGGTGATATCTTACGTGGGAATCCTTATTTAGATGTTGATTATAATGATGTTCGCATTTCAGGATTAACTACAAAATCATTCATTGCGCCTAATAGAATTTGGTTTAAACAAGATCAATTCATGTTAGATGATAAGTTTGCATCAGTTCTATATATTCGTCATTATCCATCATTTCTTAATGATCGCTTGATTAAAAGCCTGACGGATATTGGGATTGAAATGGTTATTAATATTCAGGTCATTCCACATAATATTGGCGAAACATTGCGAGAAATTAATACCATTGAAGCAAAAGCGAAAATGGATATGGTTAAATCTCAAAAACAAGCCTTTAAAGGTGGAGTTTCAGGAGAATTAGCATCTTCTGGTGTTGCTAAACAAACGACAGAAGAAGCTCTTAAATGGAAAACTGAAATTGAAGATAATGACCAAAAGATTTTCTCTGGGGTAATCTGCGTGATGCTTAAAGCTGATACAGAAGAACAATTGGCAGATTATATCAACCGTGTAAAACAAGTTGGACGGAAACACGTTTTAGATTTTGATGTAGTGAATTATCATCAAGAAGAAGCGTTAAATACAATCCTACCGATTGGTAAAGCATATCTAGATATTAAACGTAACTATCTACGGGATATGACGACTGCTAATATTGCTACTCAAATTCCATTTACTAATACAGACTTACAGTCGGATAGCCCTACAGCTATTTACTACGGTCAAAACCAACTCTCAAATAACGTTATAACACTTGATCGCCAACGGGATCTAAATACTGCATCAGGAGTTGTTTTAGGTTCATCAGGATCAGGTAAATCGGTATTTGTAAAAGCTAATGAAGTTATTCCAACAATTCTAAAATATCCTGAGGATCGTGTGATAATCGTTGACCCAGAAGATGAATACTCAGATATTGGTCGTGCATTTGGGGCACAACTAATTGATATCTTCCCAGGTTCAAATACACATCTAAATCTGATGGATCTACCTGATGAAGATGCTCTCTCTAATGAAGATGGACTAGATCCTATTGGACAAAAAGCATCTCTTATCATGGGATTCTTTGAAAATATTTTATCAGAAGTAACTGATGAAGATTTCTCAATGATTGACCGTGTTACTCGTCTTTGTTATGAGAAAATTACAGATCGAACACCTACCTTGTCAGATTGGCATGACATTCTTTTAAAACAACCTGAACCAGTTGCAAAACAGTTAGCCCTTAAATCCGAATCATATACTAAAGGTTCTCAAAATGTATTTTCTTTTGAAACAAACGTTGATATTACAGATAAAGTAGTTATTTTCAACTTAAAGAAGCTGACAGGTAAATTAAAATCGTTCGCTCTGATGGTGGTGCAAGACTATATCTGGAATCAGGTCGTAAATAATCAAGGTAAGCTGACAACCCGTATTTATTTTGATGAAATGCAGAATCAATTTCAAACGGAAAATCAGGCACAATTCTTTACTGATCTGTATGCCCGTGTTCGTAAATATGGTGCTATTCCAACAGGGATCACACAAAACGTTGAGACCTTGTTAGAACGCTCTCAGGGAAGAAAGTTATTGTCTAATAGTGACTTTATTGTTTTGTTGAAACAAAAGAAAACTGATATTAGAGAACTAACAGAAGTAGTCAATTTGACACCTGCCCTTATCCGTTTTATTGAAAAACCAAAAGCAAAAGGAACGGGCTTAATTATTGCGAACCATAATATAGCTGTACCTTTTGAAAATCCAATTCCAAAAAATACTAAACTTTTTGAAATTGTTGGTACTGATGCTTATAAGAAGATCTAAAAAATCCCTCATTCCTTGAGGGATTTTTTTCTAAGAGGAATGAGAAATGAGTGAAAAAGAACAAAAAAACACAAGTCGTAAATCATCAAATGTAAAATCCATTAGGACACATACAGTTGATAAAAAAGACACTTCTCAACGAAAATCAGTTGTGAAGTCAAAAAAGGATTTAAAAAAGGCAAATGCAAACACAATTTCTAAGGTTTCTAGTGCTTCATCTGATGCTGTTAAAAATGCTCTTGGACAAGTTAGTAGAACAGCTTTAAGACAAAATGATGTCACGCAAGATGCTGTAGAAATGTATTACAAATTCAAAAATAATAAGCGTGCTTCAAAATACACTCTCAAACTGCTTAAGAAAACAGGTAGAGGTGGTAAATATGTTGGTAAGAGTACAGCAAAAACAATAAGTAAAGGTGCTAGATTTACCAAAAAAAGCGTAACTGTTTTAAGACAATCAAAAGCAACTGCGACAGCAACTAGATCAATGCAATTAGCCTTACATAGATCAATGCAGATTGCTAGACAATCGGCTGTGTTGATGGCAAAAGCAGTTGTAGCTATGCTTGCAAATCCAGTTTCATTAATGGTAACAGGTGGATTAGGATTCATCATGGTGCTGTTAGTTGCAATTAGCTCTATATTCTCTAGCAATGTTGTACAACAAACAGAATTTACTTTAAATCAATCATGGCTACAAATTTCAAAAACTGATAGAGAAAAGTCAAATTCAGATGTTGAATACTATACAAACATTGATGATATTTTAGGCTTTATGAACTACAGATATGGTGGTGAATGGGAACCAGATGCAAGTTGGGGTGATGGTACAGGTGGTGCTATTAGTGGATTCTTTGGATTCAATCACTATTCTGATGCTCTGAATGATATCTGGCTTTCATTGAATGATGATAAAGATAATCTAAAAGAGATGAAAGATCTATATAAACCTGGTGGATCAGGTAAGAAATGGATGATTTTGGACAAAGATGATTATAACGACTATAACGATATTTTAGAAGCTCAGAAAGAAACGGGTAAATATTCTGGCTATATAGAGCTTGATAATCCGTTATCTGCTTCAGAACCATCAGGGGTCGTTTATATCACTAGTAGATATGGATATAAAGATAAAGATACAATTGATCCAACAACAACTATCCAAACTCAACCTAATAGTAAATTATATGCTCCTTTAGATGGTAAAATCTCGATTACAAAGAAAGACCTTTTAAACGAAGATACTAAGACAGAAAATATTATCATCACTACTAAAGATTCAAAATTCATTTTTTATGATGTTGAAAATATCAAAGTAAAAGATGGTGAAACGGTAGAATCAGGTAAGGAAATTGCTACTGTGAAAAAGGATTCTGTTGAACAAAAAATAGCTTATGCTAAAGAGTACGGTAAAGTTGACGATAGTGATTCTGCATGGCTTAAAGATATCAGGGATAATAAATCCAACTATGGATACAAAGCTAAAGATAATAGAGTTTGGGTTTTAGTCAATCCAGGTTTCTATTTTCAATTTGTCGAATATCGGCAAAAAACTACTGTGACAACCTCAGTAGATATGGACGCAGATATTTCAAAAAGAATTGATCAAGTCTATAACCTTATGAAGAAATACTATCCAAAAACAACTAAAACGGGAGCAGCAGCCTTTCTAGGTAACTTCTGGGTAGAAAGTAGCATTAATCCAAAAAGAGCAGAAGGTGACTATTTAAGTCCACCAGTAGGGGCAACGGATTCATCATGGGACGATCCTCAATGGTTAGAAATAGGTGGTCCATCTATTTATGGTGGAAGATATGCTAATATTATCCACCGTGGTTTAGGTTTGGGACAATTTACAGACACCTCAGATGGAGGTCGAAGACATACATTATTACTTGAATACGCAAAAAGTAAGAATAAAAAATGGTATGATTTAGAACTTCAAATAGATTTTATCTTTAATGGTGATGATGGTTACCATCAAGGGTACGCTAAGAAAATTGCAGGTGCAGATGATAGTCAAGATGTTGCAAGTGTAGCTAATGAATTTGCTACCTATTGGGAGGGAAATTCAGGAGATAAAGCAACACAACGGCAAGCCTATGCTAAACAAGTTTTAGATTACCTTAAAAATCCATCAGGTGGAAAATATAAAGGATCTATTAATAGAAATGGAAAATATGCTCCTATCTTTGATACTGATTTTTGGGTTATGCAACCATTTGGAAGAACTCCTTGGTCACAAGGGGCAGGAGCATCATTATATACCATTACAGGGCAAAATCTAGGTCATACAGGGGTCGATTTATCGCCTGTAGGGGTACAGTATGGAACAACCGTATTACCTCATGATTATCCAATCTATAGCGTTACAGACGGTACAGTTTATGCTGTAGGTTCATCAGGAATCGGTGGTAACTATATCATGATTAAGATTAAAGATACAAATCAAATGGCTTACTATGGACATTTGAAAGAAGTTCCTAATTTTAGCTCTGGTCAAGAGATTAAAGCTGGTCAGCAAATTGCTTTATTAGGTCATTCAGGACAAACAACCATCTTCCATTGTCATTTTGAAGTGTCAAATTCTACAACCGTTGCAGGAGGAGATAGTATAGATCCATCAGGATATATCATCAAAGAGGGAACTCTAACTCAAAATCAGGAAATTTCAGTAAAAAAATAGGTGAATTTTATGGTAAATAACAAGTTTATAAAAAAGTTTGTATTTGGGGTTACTATAGCAGTGATCTGTTTAGTTGCAATATTTGTGCTTCTGCTTTCTAGTGGACAGTCAAGTAAAACTAATCAGGATATTTC
>NZ_JADNLT010000021.1:0-8566 GCF_015556095.1 Streptococcus parasanguinis | reverse complement strand
CAGCCCTACTCAACTGTGCGGAGGTGGGACGACGAAATCGAATTCTAACGAATTACCGATTTCTGTCCCACTCTCTTTTCTTCCTTATAACCAACCCTTTTCTTGGGCAATTTTTGCTGCCTCAGTCCGGTTTTCCGCATCCAATTTGGTCAGAATGGTTGACATATAATTGCGGATGGTCCCGTTTGAGAGGAATAAGCGATCAGCAATTTCTTGGTTAGAAGCCCCTTTTGCGACTTCTTTTAAAACTGCCTTTTCTTGAGGGCTTAGAGGATTGGGATGGGTCAAAATCCCTTCCATTAATTCAGGCGAATATTCTTTTTGCCCTGCTAATACTGCATGAAGAGTCGCCATTAAATCTGTGATGCGACGTTCTTTCAAGACATAGGCATCAACTCCAGCCTTGAGGGCCCGCTCGAAATAGCCCGGCCGCTTAAAGGTGGTAACGATGACAACCTTGAGCTGGGGTTGTTGGCTTTTGGCCCATTCCAACACTTCTAGCCCTGTTTTGATGGGCATCTCAATATCTAGGATAGCAATATCAACTGGATGGGTTTCGAGTAAGCGAATAGCTTCTTGTCCATCGCCAGCCTGCAAGACATCTTCCACATCCTCTTGCAGGAGCAAGAGCTGACAGAGAGCATCGCGCAACATACTTTGGTCTTCAGCAACTAATAAGCGCATCTTATTTCCTTTCTTGATAGGGGATCCGTATTTCTATCCGGGTCGGCTTGTGTTGATGACTGATCTCCAGCTCTCCTCCCAACAAGGCAATCCGTTCGCGAATCGAGTGCAGGTCCTTGTCGGAAACTTTGTCAAAGCCGATGCCATTGTCTTCTGCGACCATTTCCACTCCTGTCTCGGTGGAGCGATAAGAGAGAAGAGCCTGCGTCGCTTTGGCGTGTTTGATCATATTGGTAGCTAATTCCAGAGATACCATGGCCAGAGCAGATTCTAGAATCGGAGAGATGCTGGCTGTATCAAGCTCATTTTGAATCTCCACTTTTACTTGCGCCACTTCCAGCATTTGCTTGACGGTTTCTAGCTCTCTTGCCAGGGTTCGCTGCTTCAAGTTCTCGACAATCTCTCGGACTTGGTGCATGGACTCTTGACTGATGGCTTGAATCTCTTGCACCTGCTCCTTAGCCTTCTCAACCTGGCCCAATGCCAAGAATTGATCAGCTAGGTCCGCCTTGACACTCAGCATGGCAAAGGTGTGTCCTAGACTGTCATGCAGATCACGGCCAATCCGATGGCGCTCGTTTTCTGCCAGCAAGAGATTGATCTGGGCGTTTTGCTTGGCATGGTCAGCTTTCAACTCTTCCATCATCTCAGCCCGGGCCATACTATAGGTCATAATCGCGATGAACAAGCAGATGATCAGTACAAAAAGCCAATCATTTTCTCTCATCTCCCTATTAAATAACAGGGCTCCAAAAAGGATCAGTAGTGATCCAACAGCCGTCCAAAGAAAGGGCGAGCGAAAATCGCGAATCCCTAAACGATAGAGCAAAATATTGCTCAGATAATAGTAAAACCAACAAAAGCTAGTTCCAACAAAAAAGGTATTTCCTGCAATATAAAGTAGAAGATAAATCCAAAAAAGCCAGGTCAGTTTCTTATTTTCAGTAATGAGGATTCCTAGATAGCTTATCATAAAGAAGATGGCTAAAAAGAAATGCCACCAGGGAATCTGCCCTAAGAAAATAGAAGCAAAGGGAAAGGCCATAAAGATTAAGCCTACGTAAAACATATGGTGAATATGTTTGAGTTTTTCAATCATGAACGAACCTCAGAATGACGACGATAGATGATAACAAGGGCAAACAAGACCAGGGTAAACAAGGTTAAATAGACACTCGTAAAGACATTAACCTGTCCCTTGTTTAAAAAGGTCTTAATCAGTTCCATCAATTGATAGGTTGGTAAGCATTTGCCGATGGCTTGCATCCATTCTGGAAAGAGACTAATCGGCATCCATAGCCCTCCCATGACAGCCAGTCCCATGTAAAGGAGATTACCTACAACAGACATCAATTGACTAGAAGGAAGCAGGGTCAAGACCAGACCGAGAGCCACAAACGCTAGGCTTCCTAGGATGAGAAGGAAGGCTCCTAAGATCCAATCCTGCAGGGGCATATTCACATGCCGCACCACATGGCCTACGGTAAAGACAACTCCAATCGATAGGAGAAAATCGACAAAGAGACCCACAACCTTTATTAGATAATATTCTACCATAGATACGGGGGTATGGCGCAAGACTTTTTGCCAATTATTGAGTCGATCGGTTTCAAGAACGGTTGGAAAAGAAAAGATAGCCGTAGACATCATGGAAAAAGCCGTCATGGACAAAAGATAATCCCTCATAAAGTGAGCGGGTGCCCCTGGCGTGTCCTGGTACATCCCTGAAAAGAAAAGATAAAAGGCCGTGGGCATCCCAATTGATAACAAGTAATAAATGGCTTGACGTCTGGTCAAATGCCACTCAACCACGCCAAGAGCTTTCATGCGTTTCATCTTCTCTACCTACTTCCTTTGTATTTTCAAAAATAGAATCCAATAAACTTCGATTGGTCACTTCGATCTCTTGGATCGAACAGCCTTCTTCTTGCAATTGCCTCCACAAGCGATTGGCATCGCGTGTCACAACCTGAAGGGCATCGGGTTTAATGACCACTTCACCAATACCTTCCATCTCTGCCACTAGAGCTTGGTAGCGTAGAGGTAGGGTGAAATGTTTTTCTACCTCTTCGCTTCTCATAGCGAGAGGTGTCGTATCCCGAAGCAAATGGCCCTGATGCAAGACCAGGATCCGATCAGCTGTATGTTCTACTTCCTCGATGTAATGCGAAGAATAGACAATGGTCACCCCTTCTTCCTTTAAATGCCCGACGATCTCCCAAAAGCGTTGGCGGGTGGACGTATCCATTCCAGCAGTTGGCTCGTCCAAAAACAAAAGACTCGGACAACCAATCAAGGTCAACACAAAGGATAAGAGACGCTTTTGCCCACCAGACAGCTTACTGGCTAATTGCTTCTTTTGTTCTGGAGTAAAACGCAATAGATCATCAATTTCTTCCCCTGTTAAGGGGTTGGGATAAATAGAGCGAAAGAAGTTGATCAGTTCTTGCACGGTTAACTTTTGAACGATTGCATTCTCTTGAGGGAGATAGGACACACTAGCCTTTAATCGAGGATGACCAGGAGCCTTCCCTTCTACTTCAATGATTCCAGAAGTCACTTTCATATCTCCCAGAAGACAGTTCATCAAGGTTGTTTTCCCAGCTCCGTTTGGCCCGATTAAGGCCAGACAATCCCCCCGTTCAACCGCAAAAGAAAGATCTTCTAAAATGACTTTTCCTTTGATGCTTTTGTTCAAGTTCTCTACTCTAATGACGCTCATGATACTCTCCTTTCAAGCAGGCTTGGCTAGCTGGAATGATGACAAAAACAACCAAGGTCACTCCCGTTTTTTTCACTGCTCCATTTCCTTTTTAACATCCTTGATCATTTTCAATCCTTCTTGAACCGCCCAGCTCATGATGCCAATCCCAGCAAATAATTCCCAAGGGAAATGGTAATAGAGACTATCATCCTTTGAAAAGATCAAATAGACGACCATCCCCACCACTGTTAACGTAAACACTTTATAGAACCATTGTTTCATTTTTCCTTACCTCTTACTTTCTGACTATATTATAGCGAAAGAAAATAACAGCCACTAGATAATTTTGTCACTCGCTCACATGACAAAAGTCACTAAAAAAAAGCCAAGTGACTTCACTCGACTTTTTCTATTCTTCTTACTGGCCTTCTTCTTTCATGCCATGCAATTTCAAGGCCTTGACCAAGGCATCTGCCTTCATGTTTTTCAAATCATTGAGACCAGCATCTTTGAAGTAAGAAATTTCTTCTAGAGACTTGGCATCAATTTGGTTGAGGTCAATCACACTGGTTGAGAGCAATTTTTTCTCTGGGGTGACTGTGTATTCCAAGCTAAAACCAGGAACGGTTTTTAACTTCTTGTAGTCTTCATTTTGCTCCAACAAAGCTTGAATGGCTGCTGTGAGCTCTTCAGGTGACTTCTCTGCTGCGATGGTCCCAAGTTGTTGGGGCAGATCGGCCGTCACTTCGATGCGAAGGTTTTCAACCTTATCTCCCTTAGACTTGATGATATCCCGGTGTTTTGTTCCATTGATATCTCCTACTAAGGTTGTGGTTTTTTCTTCATTTTTTACTTCTTTTTTAACAGAGGAACTGCTAGATGAGCTAGCGGTTGTAGTTTTCTTCGTTTGGGATTGCGAACAACCAGTCAATACCAAAATGGCTAGCCCAAGGGTTACAAAAAATTTCTTCATTTTTATAACTCTCCTTTCACATACTGATACCAGTATAACATATCGCGTCTTTCTTGTCTAAAAACTCCACTGCTCAAACCATTTCCCCCTCATTTCAAGCTTTTCCATTTGAATAAAAATCTGATGAATGTGAGACTTTTTGCAGAAACTCCTTTTTCTCACGAATAAAGCCTCAGTGGAGGGTTCACTTCAGTCTCAATCCCTCTGAATCACGCTGATTTCATAGGGAATCTCCTCATTTTTCTATATACAAAAAAGGTTCCGAAAGGAACCTTCTGTTCAATTATTCTACACTAAACAAGTATGGGTAGACTGGTTGGCCTCCTTGGTGGATTTCCACTTCTACATCCTCATACTTCTCAGCAAGGGCTTGGGCTAATTCGTTTGCCAACTCCTCACTGCCGTCTTCACCGACATAGATGGTCACAATTTCACTATCTTCATCCAACATATGAGCGAATGTTTCTTCCAAGGTTTCCAGCATATCTGGATTTGAAACAACGATTTTGCCATCGACCATTCCAAGATTATCATTTTCATGGATTTCAAGCCCATCAATAGTGGTATCGCGAACCGCTGTTGTCACACTACCAGACACAACATCGCCCAATGAAGCGCTCATGCGTTCGTAGTTTTCTTCGATCGACTTGCTTTCATCAAAGGCAAGAAGACTAGTCAATCCTTGAGGGATGGTCTTGGTCTCAACAACTGCTGCAGGTTGATCAATCACTTCTGCTGCAGATTGAGCAGCCATCAAGATATTTTTGTTGTTTGGCAAGATAATAATGTTGCGTGCATTCAACTCTTCAACCGCTTTGACAAAGTCTTCTGTTGATGGGTTCATGGTTTGACCACCAGAGATGATGTAATCCACTCCTTGCGCTTTAAAGATATCAGCCAATCCGTCACCCGCAACGACTGCGATGATGGCATATTCTTTTTCTTCAACTGGCTTCGCTTGGCGCTCTTCTTTTTCAACTTGCGCTTCGTGTTGGTTGCGCATGTTGTCGACTTTGACCTTGACCAAGCTTCCGTACTTAAGACCTTCTTGCATGACAAGACCTGGATCTTCTGTATGGACGTGAACTTTGACAATCTCATCGTCATTCACCACCAATAGGGAATCCCCAAGGTTGTTCAAATAGTTACGGAATTCATCGTAATCGAAGTCTTTGACATAGGTTGGACCTTGTTTCAAAGCGACCATGATTTCTGTACAGTAACCAAACTTGATGTCTTCAGTAGCCACATGACCAGCAACTGACTTGTGGTGCTCTGCATTGATCATTTCTGACATGGTTGCAGGTGTTGCTTGGAACTCTTCAGAAGCAATGAATTCACCTGTCAAGGCTGACAAGAATCCTTCATAGATGAAGACCAACCCTTGACCACCAGAGTCTACCACGCCAACTTCTTTCAAGACTGGCAACATATCTGGAGTCTTCGCAAGAGCTGTTTTAGCTCCTTCAAGAGCTGCACGCATGACTTCTACTGCATCGTTGGTAGATTCTGCTTTTTTCTTGGCCCCGATAGCTGCCCCACGAGAAACCGTCAAAATGGTTCCTTCAACCGGCTTCATAACGGCTTTATAAGCAACTTCTACACCAGACTGGAAGGCTGCTGCAAGTGCTGCTCCATCCAATTCTTCTTTGTCTTTGACACTTTGAGAAAATCCGCGGAACAATTGAGAAGTGATGACTCCTGAGTTCCCACGCGCACCCATCAAGAGACCTTTAGCGAAGATCCCTGCCGCTTCTCCAACAGTTGATGCAGAACGGTCAGATACTTCTTTGGCCCCATTTTCGATGGTCATTCCCATATTAGTCCCTGTATCTCCATCTGGTACAGGAAAGACGTTCAAAGAGTTTACATATTCCGCTTGTTTATTTAAGCGCGTAGCCCCCGCTTGAACCATTTCTTGAAATAAACTTGTAGTAATATTAGCCACGATTATTCTCCCACAATCTTGATATTTTGAATATAGACATTCACAGTATCCGTAGTGATTCCAAGTTGATTTTCCAAACTAAATTTCACACGTTCTTGAATATTTTTTGAGACTTCGCTAATCTTTGTTCCATAGCTCAAAACAGTGTAAACATCAACTGCGATAGTTCCTGCTTCCGTTGTTTTGACAACAACACCTTTAGAGAAGTTTTCTTTCCCTAGGAGGGCTTGGAAATTATCTTTGATCGCATTTTTGCTGGCCATTCCAACCACACCGAAGATCTCAGTAGCGGCACCGCCTACAACAGTTGCGATAACCTCATCAGTCAATTCAATTTGACCGTCCTTTGTATTGATTTTTACTGTCATAATTTCTACCTCAAAAGTATTTTATATTCTATTTTACCATAAAAGAGGTCAACTGTAAAAGGGTAGGGACTATTCTTCTCCCGCTGTGACAGCTGTCTCTAGAGAAAAAGAAAAGAACCTCTATGAGGTTCTATATTCTTTATTAAACGCGTTCTACTTTACCAGATTTCAATGCACGAGCTGAAGCCCAAACTTTTTTAGGTTTACCATCGATAAGGACAGTTACTTTTTGAAGGTTTGGTTTTACGGCACGTTTTGTTTGGTTCATAGCGTGTGAACGGTTGTTACCTGATACAGTCTTACGACCTGTGAAATAACATACTTTAGCCATTTCTGTGTTTCCTCCTATTAGATCTAATATAACGGATGTGCTAGCACCACATACCGTACTATATTACCAAAAAAAATCTCTCTTGGCAAGCTTTTGGCCAAAGTTTTTCATTTCAGACTTAAGAAAACGAATTCGCTCCGACATAGATAATTTCCAGATTTCCTAAGGAAACATCGCCCGTAATGTAGAAATCCTTGCTTGTCAGAGCACTTGGATTTTCCTGATGTTGGATCGCTGAGAGGGAATTATCCACATTTACATGGACACGCCAATCACTTGGTACATAGAGACTCAAACTTCCAAGGGAAACATCGACAACAAACTGAGCAGATGGACCCTCGATGCGGCAATTGTCAAAATAAACCGATGCTTCTCCCATACTCACATCTGCACTTCCGCGGGTAAAGTGTTGGTCATTGAGATATTTTGTCACTGTTGAAAAAGTGACATCAATGTCATTGCCATCCGACTTACTCATGGACCCAGCAGAATAGGAAGCTAGGCGGGCTTTTGTTTTCTTAGAGGGTTTAAACAAAATGTTGAGCCCAATCACAGCGAGAATTGAGGAAAGGATGACAACTGAATTTGAAACTGGGAGGAAATGGTATTGCCCATTGAGACAAAAGAGGGCTAAAAGTCCATAGATGAAGCCCCAACCAAAATGGCGTTTTAAGAAACTAGAGAGGGACAGAACGGCAAGCAAGGTAACCCAAGCTAAGGTCCAGATGCTGATGTCCCATTTTACAAAATAGCCCTGTAAAAGGATTAAGGCTGCTAAAAGGATTAAGAATACTCCAATTAATTTTTTTCTCATGATATTACCTCATTTCATTTAGTCGTTCTTTTAAGAGTTGATAGTAGCGTCTAGATACGTGAACCTGCTTATGGGTCTGGTAGAAATTGACCGTGCTGGTCCCTGAAAAAGACTTTTCTAGAGAATAGATCTGCTTTGCGTTGACAATGGTGGATTTGGAAATTCGACAAAAGGCGATGGGAAGTAGCTCCTCCAACTCATAGAGCTTCTGTTTGACCTCATAGGCCTCGTCCTTGGTGTGTCCAAAAATCTTCTCCCCGTCCGTCTCAAAAAAGAGGATAGATGCCAAATCCAGAAAATACTCACTTCGATCCTTGTAGAAGGCCAAAGGAGCGACCTTTTGTTCTAGGATTCTCTCTTGCAGCTGGGTCAATTCCGGGGTCAAGCGCGGAGCTCGAATCAAGATCTCAGGCTCATCCGTTGATGGATCCAATTCGATTCTAACTTTCATAAAACTCCTTTCCCAACGTTTTGATAGTACCATTATAACAGCTGTTGAAAACAAAACAAGGGCTTTTCAGTAAGTGGCACGTTTTGCCCATCAAGAGGTAGTTTTTGAGAAGTAAAGAGAGAGTGGGACAGAAATCGGTCATTCGTTAGAATTCGATTTCGTCGTCCCACCTCCGCACAGTTGAGTAGGGCTGTAAAAGCTGATGAAATCAGTGTAGTAGAGCCCACTCAACCACTGCGTCTTGCTCGACAATCCAAAAACAATTAAGAGGCTAGGACTTTTGTCCCAGCCTC
>NZ_JADNLT010000020.1:0-13845 GCF_015556095.1 Streptococcus parasanguinis | reverse complement strand
CAGCCCTACTCAACTGTGCGGAGGTGGGACGACGAAATCGAATTCTAACGAATTACCGATTTCTGTCCCACTCTCTTCTTGAGTTTTTCTATTTTAGAATTGCTTCCTAGGATACGATTGAAATCAGCAAGCTGAATCGTTACTTTGTATACGGAATTGAACACGGGACTAATTTCTTAGGAAAAAAGATAAATCTCCTTGTGTGCAAGCACACTACGTCGATTTCCTATATTTCCACAGCCGTTACTACTTCAGTAGTCTACGGATGTGGATGCCCTAGGGTACTACAGAAATTTTCAGCAAGCTGAATCGTCCCTTTGTATCTTATTTCTTATTTCACTGCGCCGTTGCTCATTCCTGCGATGATATGGCGTTGGAAGAAGAGATAGACAATGGTGATACTGATAATGCCGACCACGTAAGAGGCAAAGCTTGGTCCGTAGTCGTTGAAATATTGGCCTGCGTAGTTGTATTGGAACAAAGGCAGGGTCCACATTTTTGAATCGCGGTTCAAGACAAGGAGTGGCAACATGAAGTCATTCCAGAACCAAAGGGCATTGATGATCATGGTTGTCGCATGCATGGGTTTCATCATTGGGAAGATGATACGGAAATAGGTTGTGAATTTATTAGCCCCATCGATCTCTGCTGCTTCATCCAAACTTTCTGGAATCGAGATTTTGATATACCCGACATAGAGAAAGAGGGTCTGTGGAATCGCATAGGTCAAGTAGAGCAAGATCAAACCAAAGGTGTTAGCCAAACCGAGTTTACTCATCATAACCGTAATTGGAATCATGATGACTTGGAAAGGTACGAAGATCCCAAGGATCAAGAGGGTGTACATGATAGTAAAGGCTTTTCTCTTACTCATATTACGTGCAATGGAGTAGGCTGCCATGGGGATAAAGATCATTACTGCAAGTAAAGACAAGACAGTGATGACGACAGAGTTCCAATAATATCCTCCAATTCCATCAGCCAAGAGACGGCTAAAGTTGTCCCATGTGAAATTCGTCGGGAATCCAAAGAAATTATCTACAATATCTTTGGTGGGTTTGAAGGAACTAAAGAGGGTGGCAAGGAGTGGCACTAAAATCAGAACCGATCCTAGAATCAATAGAATATATTTGCCAATCAAGGCTTTTCTTTCATCTTGTTTCATCGTGCTTCTCCTCTTAAATTTCAAATTTCTTAGATACTCTCAATTGGATGATCGAAATCACTACAATCAAGAAGAACAAGATTACGGCAATGGCATTGGCATAACCGAATTGGTTGTTTTTAAAAGCATAATTATAAACCAAGAGCCCAAGTGAGGTTGTAGCATTGTTTGGACCACCACCAGTCATGGCAAAGACTTGGTCAAAGGCGGTAAGCCCACCTTTTAGGGCTAGGATAAAGACCATAGAGACACTTGGTAGCAAGTAAGGCAATTCAACATTCCAGAAGACTTGCTTGCTAGTCGCTCCATCGATTCTTGCTGCTTCTGTAATCTCGGTTGGAATGGATTGTAGACCAGCTAGGAAGATAATGATAGGCATGGCCACCCCTTGCCAAAGAAGAACAAAGATAGCTGCGAAGATTGCTCCCCACTTGGTCCCTAAAAGACTGGTTTGGAGAAACTCGATATGAAGGGCATTCCCTATCGCTGGTAGACCGTAGTTGAAGACTTGTTTGAAGATCAACGCCACTGTCAAACCAGACAAAACTGCTGGGAAGAAAAACCAAGCACGGAAGAAGGTTTGCCCTTTGATTTTAGAGTTTAAGACACGCGCAATGAAGATCCCAAGGGCAATCTCACCAACTACCATAGCAATCGTGATGATCGCAGTAAAGCCAATCGCATTCATGAATTTTGGATCCATAAAGAGGAGCTTAAAGTTGTTCAAGCCAACAAACTTGTAGTTATAGGTCAAACCTGTCCAGTTGGTAAAACTGTAAAAGGCTCCTTGAAACATTGGCACATAGAAGAAAATTGCTTGTAATAAGAGGGGAATGACCACAAAAGCCCATGCCCAATATTTTTGTAATACTTTTTTCATTGTCTCTCTACTCCTAATCCACATCCGCTTTCATCGGGTTAAAGAAGGCATTCAAATCATTGACCATTCCTTGTTTATCACCTGTCAAGACATAGTTCATCGTCAAGGTATGGAAGTCTGCTTCACTGGTCCAGTATTGTTGCAACCAGACCAAGTGACGATCTGTAAAGGCATATTTGGTCATCCCAGCAAGCGGTGAATCCTCTCCTGCTTGTTTGACCCCTTCGATCGCTGTTGGAGATCCGTCCACATCATAGTACTTTTGCATGACTTCTGGACGGGTCATGTATTCCACAAAGGCATTGGCTTCTTTTGGATGTTTGGTAGTAGCTGAGATAGACCATGCTAAGTCTCCCGCACCAACGGTTAAGCTTTGTCCTTTTTCTTTCCCTGGAATCATGAAAGTCCCAATCTTAAATTTCGGTTTTTGTTCATTGATCGCGGTGATAGCCCAAGATCCATTTGGTGTCATGAGGACATCTCCACGCGCGAAGGCACCGATAACGTCTGTGTACCCTGCACCTTCCCAGTTCTTTTGCTTCGAACCTTTAATGCGAAGGATATCCATGACCTTGATGTCATCTTTCATAATCGGATCAGACAATTTAATGGAATTTGGCTGTGAATAACGAAGGTATTGGTTGGCTTCTTTTCCTCCACCGGCTGCTGTCGCAAAGGCCAATTGATTATACCCATTGAGGGTCCAAGCATCTGCACCTGCAATTCCAAATGGTGTTTGTCCTTTAGCAACGATGTCTTTCACCAACTGTTCGAACTCGTCCCAAGTTTCAGGAACCTTCAAGCCCAACTCTTCGAATTTGTCTTTGTTGTAGTAGATTCCGTAAGCATTGGCTGTGAAAGGAACGTTGTAGACTTTTCCATTTACAGCATATTTTTCAGCGTAGCCGTTTTTCACGCGTTTGAGATAATCTTTATTGCTTAAATCTTCGAAGACACCCGCTTTCGCCCATTCTTGCAATTCAATGGACTGTGGGTAAATATTGACTACATCTGGCACATCCCCTGCGAGAACACGTGTTTTCAATACTTCACCACCATTTGGTACATTGACAACTTTGACCTTGACCTTTGGATTTTCCTTTTCAAAATCACGCGCGATTTCTTCCAAGGTTTTGGTCATTTCTTTTTTCTGGTTGAAATACTCGATGGTCACTGTGCCATCCGCAGATTTTCCATCGTTGGAGCAAGCACCGAGCCCAAACAAGGCTAGGCCTGTAGTCGCAAGAAGTCCGATTTTTTTATACCATTTCATTTGGCTGTCTCCTTTTATTTTTTGACAAAAACATATTGTTTGCTGAGGAAATCTCCCTGGGGAAGAACGACGGTTAACCCGGCATACATGAGCTCGGCTCCTGAATAGACTTTATCTGTCCCTTCTAGGCTATAGAGCGCATCTTCTTCCAACCCTTTGAGTTTCAGGGTCGGCTCGATCTCTTCAACCGTTGATAAGACCCGTACATAAGTTACAACCGTGCGGTCTTGATAAGTGAACTGGACGGCTGCCTGATTGCTACCATGGCTTGGATTGATCAAGCGGTAGTGTTTTCCGAATTGAACAAGTGGTCGAATCGTTTTGTAATGAGCGACTTGAGCTGCGATCCGATCCAACTCTTCTTGCGGAAGACTGGTTAGATCCAATTCATAGCCCAGATTTCCCATCATGGCTACATGACCTCGCGTTTCAAGCGGTGTCATCCGTCCCATCTGGTGATTTGGCACCGCTGATACGTGAGCCCCCATAGAAATGGTAGGATAGAGGTAGCTAGAACCATACTGGATCGGAAGTCTGGCAATGGCATCCGTATTGTCACTTGCCCATACCTGAGGGAAGTACCGCATCATACCGAGGTCATTGCGGCCACCACCTCCGGAGCAGGACTCAAAGAGGATGTTCTCGTACTTCTCTGTTAAGTATGAAACCACTTCATAGAGACCCAAGATATAAGCATGGGATTGCATCTTGGTTTCAAGGTAGGTTTTCCCATTCCCAAGCTTAGTGATATTGCGGTTCATATCCCATTTGATATAGTCGATCTCATGGTTTCCAAGTAAGTCATCCAAGACCTGCTTGATATAAGAAACCACTTCTTTATTTGCGAAATCGAGCACCAGTTGATTCCGTGAATAGGTGTGTTCGTAACCTGGGACTTGAATAGCCCAGTCCGGATGAGCCCGATAGAGGTCGCTATCAACAGAAATCATTTCTGGCTCCACCCAAAGGCCAAATTGAAGTCCCTTGTCGTGGATGCCTTGGATCAGTTCTGCTAGGCTTCCTCCTAATTTTTCTTCATTGACAGTCCAGTCACCGAGGGCCCGATTGTCATCATAGCGATTGCCAAACCAGCCATCATCAAGAACAAAGAGTTCGATTCCCACTTTTTGAGCCTCGTCTGCCAGCTCCAATAATTTTTCTTTCTTGAAATCAAAGTAGGTTGCTTCCCAGTTGTTGATCAGAATTGGACGTTCTTTATAGGCAAAGGGGTTAGGAATGATATGGTTTTGGACAAATGCTTGACTTTCTTGACTGAGGCCGGTCAATCCCTTATGTGAGTAGCTAATCATGGCTACCGGCGTATCAAAGCTCTGATTCGGTGCCAACTCCCAGGCAAAGTTTTCTGGATTGATTCCCAATCCAACCCGAACTTCATTAAGTTGATTTTTTTGAACAAATCCTTCAAAATTCCCACTGTAGAGCAGTTGGAAGGCAAGGGCAGAACCGGCATCTTCGGTCACTTCATGATCTGCTAGAATAAGGGCTGGAGTCTGGGCGTGTCCAGAAGCACCACGGTTGGAGCTGATGGAGAAGATTCCTTGCTCCACTTGCTGACGGCAGACTGTTTTTTCTCTCGCATAAGCCCCTTGAAGGGTGATGACATCATAGTCACCTGCTGGGACATCGGCCATCACACTGAGGGCCTTATGGATCACGACGGTTTCATCACTGCAGTTTTCAATCTTTGAAAAGCTGGTGATGGTTGCCCGGTCCTCGTAGGCTGTGTAGTAGATTGTCAAACGCAGGGCCGCTTGATCATCTTCAAAGACCAAGGCCAAGGTTTCAGCACTATCTACTGTATGTGGATTGGGAAGACCAGTTGCCTCGACACTGACAGAGTAGATATTGGCTCCGACATAGAGGAAATCCGTCACCTCTGTGGCGCCGTGCTGGATTTGAATAGACGGCTTTCGGAAATCTCCAAGCCCGTGCTGTCCTAAGATCTGACGCTGGGTATCCAAGCTGAAGGTTCGATGGTCAGGTGTTGGATTTCCAGAGAAAGCATGATCCTTCTCATGCACGGTATTGGAAAAATGATAAGACGGGATCGGACGCCCCAGATGCTTAAGCATCAGGTAGCCATCTCGATTTTCAAGGATCAGGCTCAGTCCCTTACTTTCTACATAGAACAAATTCTGTTCAATACGAATTGCCATATCTTCCTCCATTGGACCCGAAAAATATCACTATGTATTTTTAATTTCAGTTCCAATAACTTTCTTTTTTCACATGTCTTTATTTTACTCATTGTAAACGCTTTCGAAAATAGAATTTTGTTGGACATATATGGTAAAATGTTAGGTAGGAGGTTTACCGATGTTAGTCTTTTCTGAATACCAAACCGATACCATTGACCTAGCCCTTGATTTTTATGGCTACGAAGATTGTCCGAAGAACTATGAATTTGGCCCTAGCGTTCGGGACAATTTTGTCCTGCATTTTATTACCAAGGGAAAGGGAATCTTCCACTTCAATAAGAAAGAAATCCACCTAGAAGCCGGGGATCTCTTCCTTCTCCCCAAAAATAAGGTGACTTACTATAAGGCCGATGCCGAAGAACCTTGGTCCTACTACTGGATTGGCATCAGTGGCACCAAGGTTAGTGATTTCATGCGTTTTTCAACCCTGCATGAAAAAGGTTTTCTAAAGAAAACAGAGGTGGACACCGATAGGATCGGCCAGTTTATGGAGCAACTCGTCCACAAGGCAGAGGCTTCGAAAATGACTTCTCACTACCAACTCCACCTTCTCTCGCAGATCTATGAACTGCTTTATCTCATTGGGGAAATAGCTCCCAACGTACAAAAGAGCTACCTCTCTCCGACCTATCAACTCTACCTGACCTGCAAGCATGTGATTGAGACACATTACAATAAAGAACACTTGAGTATTCAAGAGATCGCCGATGACCTCAATGTCCATCGCTCCTATCTGACAACTGTTTTTAAGGAGTTTCATCAGATCTCTCCCAAGGAATTCTTGCACTCGGTCCGCATGCAGCGTGCCCAACAGTTACTGACCAATACGGACGAAAGCATTAAGATTGTAGCTTACTCGGTTGGCTTTTCAGATCCCCTCTATTTTTCAAAGGCTTTTAAGGCCTATAGCCAGCTGACTCCTAGCCAATATCGCAGCAAACATAAAATTTAGTAAAATTTTATTTCTTTTTACTAGTTTTTAGAGTATACTGGAAGTAGAAATCAATAAAGGATGAACTATGGCAACGATTAAAGACATTGCGGAAAAAGCTGGCGTTTCTCAGGCAACGGTCTCTCGCGTCCTCAACCAGGATGCGACCTTATCGGTCAGTGAAGACACGCGCAGTCGGATTCTTCGCATCGCCGAGGACCTGCATTACCAAAAGAAGAGCCGCAAAACAGCGCCTCAACCCGTTCAAGATTTTCATAAAATCGTCATCTTTGAATGGTACACGCGCGAAGAAGAATTAGATGACCTCTACTACTATGCCATTCGGATGGGGTTAGAAAAACAAGCCCAGGAATTAGGATATGAGATCTTTCGTATCTTTAATAATGACGATTGGTCCTTGATTCAAGAGGCAGACGGCATCATCGCTCTTGGGAAATTCAGTTCCAAGACCATTCGAGATCTAGAAAGCTACGGCAAACCCCTGATCTTTGTCGATAGCAACACCCTCTATCTAGGGCATTCCTGTGTGACGACCGATCTAGAAGATTCTGTCATCACCGCTCTCGAGTATTTCCTTGATCATGGCCACAAGGAGATCGGGCTCTTGGTCGGGCAGGAAGAGACGGCAGATGCGACACCGCTACAGATGGATCCCCGTCAACGGACCTTTCAACAGTTTCTCACGGAAAAAGGACTTTATGAGGAGCGCTTTGTCTCTGTTGGGCAATTCTCGACCGAGTCGGGTTATCAGATGATGGAGCAGCTGATTCAAGCATTGGGCGACAACCTGCCAACTGCCTTTTTCATGGCTAGTGATGCCTTAGCTGTCGGAGCCCTTCGCTCTCTTCAGGAGCACCAAATCGCAGTTCCTGATCGCGTCAGTCTCATTTCCTTCAATGATACTTCCATCGCCAAGTATGTCTTTCCTGCCCTTTCTACAGTGACCGTCTACACGGAAGAAATGGGCAAGCAAGCCATTCAGATGTTGCGGCAGACCTTTCAAGGGACTCAACCAAGTGTTCCCTATATGGTCAAATTAGCTACCAAACTGACGATTCGAGACAGCAGTCGTTAGGAGGTCTTATGAAAACACACGAAATCCTCTTTCAAACCCTTTCTCAGGCAGATGATTATGTCAACGGAGAGCAGCTGGCAAAAGAATTAGGTGTTTCCCGCACCTCTATCTGGAAGGCCATCCAACGTCTAGAAAAAGATGGGGTCGTCATCGAATCCCTCAAAAAGAAGGGCTACAAGCTGGTCTCAGGCGATATTCTGCTTCCTGAAGTGATCGCAAAAAATACCCAATTGACCGTTTCCTTAAACGAACAATGTAGCTCCACCCAATTGGATGCCAAATTAGGCATAGAAACCCATCAAGAAGGCAAGGCCCTCTACCTAGCTAATTCGCAGGCTGCTGGAAAAGGTCGCTTTGGTCGTGACTACTACTGTCCCGATCAAGGGGGCATCTACATGTCCCTTCATCTCAAGCCTCAACTGCCCCCTGCGGAGCTCCCCCCTTATACCCTCATGGTCGCTGGAGCCATCTTCAAGGCTATTAAAAACCTGACCCTGATCGATATCGATATCAAGTGGGTCAACGATATTTACTACCGCCATAAAAAAATTGGGGGAATCCTCACCGAAGCTATCACGTCCATCGAGACTGGTCTCGTCACGGATGTTATTATCGGAGTCGGTCTCAATTTAGCCATCCCTACTTTTCCAGATGAGCTACAAACCAAGGCTGGTTCCTTATTTGAAGGCCCTTGTCCCATCACCCGCAATGACCTCATCAGTGAGATCTGGAAAGAATTCTTCCAAACGGATATCGATGAACTGGTCTACCTCTACAAAGAGCGCTCCCTGGTCCTAGGACGAACTGTCACTTTTGAGCAAAATCAGCAGACCTATCAAGGCCTCGCCAAAGACATCTCTGATACCGGCCAACTCTTGGTCCAATTAGACAATCAAGAAGAAATCTGGCTCAATAGCGGAGAAATCTCCCTCAAACAGTGGAATCTATAAAACAGAACTCACAACTCACAAAAGAGTCTGGGACAAAACGCTGTCTCAGACTCTTTTGTATGAAGAAATATCAAAAATTTTTAAACCAATTCTTGATAAATTCTAAGCATATATCTAGTAGGAATTTGATAAATAATAATACAATTCCAATCTTCACAAACATGTAATATTTAAATGTGGTGTCATCAAATTCACTCACAAAAATCGGAAAGGTGAGAATATTAGACGGATTGATAAGAAAAAAAGTGAGATACAAATAGATAAAACCAACGCCACTATAAAAAATTTTTTATGTATTTGCATTTTTTACCCTACCCTTTCTTGTTTTACAACATTAAATACCAATCACCAATTTTATATAGCCTGATTCATTCTTTTCCTCCTCTTTCTAACAGGCTATTTTATAGTTCTTACACCTTCATCATATACAAATTTCAAAATAATACAAGTCTGTTTTTCTAATTATTTTTATGGTATAATAATAAAGTTGGAGTGATAAATAAAAGCTCAGCAACTATCTTAGTAAACTCTATAAAATTAACTTTTTAGATAACAGCGTGATATATTTAAGCTACTAAACAGTTCAATTCAGTATGTTTTTGCCTTACTTTTAAATCATGATATTGAAAATACCAAAAGCGCCTTCCGAAATTCAATTAAATTTCAACATTTTTAATTACTCTCAATATGAAAGTCCTTTCCAAATCCATGTAGGGGGCATCTAAATCAACAGGAAAAGCCTTGGTAACCAAGGCTTTTTTGCTTGTCATTTTGTTTTTTGTACCAAATAATTATAAAAGTTTTCTAACGTTATCAAATTCTTCATTTAGTTTCTCTTGTAGTGTATGACCATATACTGCTCTTCTTCTATAGCCTGAGACCCTTTTGATGAAAATTAATCCGCAGAAAAAGTAAATGCTTCTAGTAAAACATTATCTGCTCATACTGCTTTATTACATTCTTGGGTATGTAATAAAACCAGCACAATCAAGAAGAGATTAATAATTAGTAATGCAAGTATTTTATTATGTTTGATTTCCATAACTATTTTATGGTCGGTCGCCTTCTTCTTATCAAAAGGTTTTGAAAAATAAAATTGTCAATATACTAATAACTAAATTTAAAGAGAGTTTTTCAACTCTCTTATTTTCTTATCTCACATAAATATTTCACATGTCCAGGCTCATCAAATTCATTTTTCTCAATAGCATACGCCACATTTGTATCCTTATTGAGAAATAGTATCATAGAATATGGTGCCATGAAGCTTGCTTTCTCTTCTAAAAACCAAGAATCAAAACACTGGTCTCCTTCGTACAACACAATTCTTTCATAGTCATCTACATCTTCACTTCCTGAAAGGCGTGCTCTTACTTCAAAATTAGCGCTAGGCTCTTTTCTTAAAAGATCACCAATCCAATATGTAGCTTGTTGAAGTGAATAGAAATCAGCAATTCCCCAACGGAAATAATCTCCCATTTTTTCTTCTACAAATTCAAAATCTTCAGTGGTGTCCATATCTCTAAAACTTGTTATTCTCATCTAGTAATCTCACTTTCTATTTATACAACTTGTTCTATTTTATAAGTAACAGTAAGCAACAAGGCTAGCTTATTATTTAAAGGATATTTCTTAGTTGTAGTAATTTAATTCAATTCCTTATATAAATTTATTATAGCAAATTTATATAGTTTTGTCAAATTCGTAGGATTTGGTACACTAGGAAAACTGAGAATCAATTCATAACCAAGAAAGACTATAATATAAAAACGCTCAATCCCTTTGTATAGGATAAGCGTTAAATGACAAGAGCAAAAGAAAAGATTAATTATTGTGGTCAATTTTCATCTAAATCCTTCAGTGCCTTCTTATAAGCCTCACTATCTTTCTTATAATAATCACGCTCTACACCAGAAATATCTACAGTAAAGACACCATCTTCGTATATATAACTTGTTGTACGGTTTAACATTTGCGAGCCCATTAACTCAATTGTTTCATTCTTTCGATCAATTACAAAGTTGTCAGCAACACTACTATCAAGTATCCCTTTATTTCCTGAGATAGTAAATGCTCGTTCATTTCTAGATTCACTAACCCAATAATATTCCCCATCCAAAGTCTGATTTCTTTGATTAGAGCATGAAATTAAAGGCATACTCAAAATCGTTAAAAATAGTAGAATCAATAGTTTATCCAATGTAATACCTCCTTAATTGTTTATGTTATAACAAAATACCATTACAGGAATACTACGAAAATATCTATGATAACAGCAATTTTTAAAGATGTCTGTTACAATAGCAAATTAATCTCACAAAATCAAAAACGCACTCTATTCTCCATAGTGGAGCTAATTAGAATGCGTCATTAGGGACTAAAAGATGACTATTAACAATTATTTGTCGTCACCTTTAATCATATTTTTAACGCCTTCGATTGCTCCTTCAACAGCATCTTTTGCGTCTTCTGCGACTTCTTTAACTTTAGAAACTACTTTTTCAGCAGCCCCTTCTTTTTCTGTTTTCTTGTCGCCAGTCAATTTACCGAATCCTTCTTTGACTGTACCTTTTGCTTGATTGATTTTTTCTTCTGTAGACATGGTCTTACCTCCGTTTGTATATGTTTTTATATATCCAAATTCAAATTAATGAACACGTGGTTTTTCATTTGATGAAGAGTCAGTTACAGCTTCTACGCCTTCACCAACTTTTTCTTTAACTGCTGAGAATCCATTTCCTAAACCTGTTTTAACATTTTCAAACTGTTCAGATGCGAATTCACCTGTTGATTCAACAACTCCAGTCACACGATCTTGCAAGCTTACTGAGTCAGCTTCATGTTGTTCTTTTGTTTTAATATCAACAACATTCACATTCACTTCAACAACTTCCAAGTCAGTCATCTTAGAAACTTGTGATACAACTACATCTTTAATGTGTTTGTATATTTCAGGAACATTCTTTTGATATTCAACCACGACATTCAAGTCGACAGCAACTTGTTCTTTACCAACTTCAACGTTTACTCCGTTAGCAACATTGTCAGTGTTGATAATCTTATCAGTTAGATTAGAGAAAAATCCTCCGTCAACAGCCAACAAGCCATTTACTTTTTCTAAAGAAAGTCCGATAATTTTTTGAATGACTTTGTCTTCGTAAGTCAATTCACCCTTCACATCTTCTGCTTTCGCATTAGTTTCTTTGACATTTTTTTCATTTGACATATTGAAACTCCTTTATTATTTAAATAGTCCTTTTTGTTGTAAATAATATCCAACTCCAGCTCCTAAGACGGCGAAGATTAAAACAAATAATGTTTTAAAGAAACCATAGGAGAGGATGAAGCAAGCTAAAATAATACCTGCTAACCCAGACAGGAGTGGATACTGGTATTTTTTAAACCATTCCATTTTTTATTTCCTTACTTTACACGACTCACAGTTTTTTTAGTTGGTTTTTTAGGCTTATAATCCTTTACAGAAACATCAAGCTTAACACCATGATTTAGTCCAAAAAACTGTGTTAATCCATTACCGATTTCATCTTTTATAGACTGAGTTCTTTGAATAATATTATCTGAAGGAAGAATTTCTCCTTCCACGTAAACTAAACATTTCTTTTTCCGACTATTTACACGAACTTTAGGGTTCTTAATGAAGTTGTTTTCATTAACTACACTACGAACAAATCCTTCAATAGCAGAACTTTTTAGTTTTAGTTCACCACCAGCATTTTCTAACTCTATCTCTAAATGTTGTTTAGGATAAAAAATTATCACTAACATAGAGAATAGAATTAAAATTGAAAGAACTAAAGTACCCCAAAAAATGTATCTAGAAAGATAATATCCTAAAAAAGAAATCCTCTTCCAATTAATCAAATGGAGCTCTAAACCGCTAACTTTATGATAATCTAGCAAAATAGGAATCAAAATTGTCAAGATTAAAATACAAAATATAAGAGAAAGTATTTTCTTAGATTTTGACATATTGAATCCTTTCACGAATACAATCAAATCACAACCTTGCCCTGTCTTAAAGATTATGATCTATTTTTGAAAAAAGAAATTTATTCCTTCTTCCCTAAGAAGAATGAAACGACACAAACAACAATGACAGCTCCCGCAATTGAAGGAAGCAATGCCATACCTGCCAAAGATGGTCCCCAAGTGCCCAAAAGGGATTGTCCAACTGATGAACCAATTAAACCTGCTAAAACATTAGCAATGATACCCATTGAACCACCTTTTTTAGTAATTCCTCCTGCAATGAGACCAATAAGGCCTCCTACAATAATAGACCATAGCATAATAGGACTCCTTTCTATCTCAAAGAAACGCTATTTAAATCACATTCAATAAGCAAGTATGATGAATATAACATTTTTGTATTTTGATTTTTTAGTTAAAAGTCTCTCATTGAATAAAAATTAAAGCGCTTACTTTTCTAGAGATAATATAATTATAGACTATTTTTTATATGGAGTCAACTAAAATACTTGACTTTTTTAAAATTGTTGAAATATATTAAATTATAAAACAAAATACCTAAATAGTATTATTGTTTGTGATAAACAAATAGAAAATATATGTTGAATCATTCTATTGTATATTGATTTATATATATTTTTCTGCTTTTAAATTATGTCTTATCTCACTTTATTTTTTATAGTTATTTACATTTGTTTAATGTATAAAATAAATACAAAGTGTGTGTTTCGTTAATTTTTAAAGCAAAGCAGAAATGTAGCTAATTGCTTATATCATTAAGAGATTTTTTTAGATTCTCAACATATCTGTATAGTAACAGCCTCTTAAAAATCTTGATCAAAAAGCACCCCATCTTCTATAGTAGATGTAAAACTATAGAATTTAGGGTGCTTTTTTAGGATAGACTAGTTGTGATTGAATGATAACAAATAACTATTATTTGTCGTCACCTTTAATCATATTTTTAACGCCTTCGATTGCTCCTTCAACAGCATCCTTTGCGTCTTCGGCAACTTCTTTAACTTTAGAAATTACTTTTTCAGCAGTTCCTTCTTTTTCTGTTTTTTCATCGCCAGTTAGTTCACCAACTTTTTCTTTTACAGCACCTTTTGCTTGGTTTAATTTTTCTTCAGTTGACATAGTCTTACCTCCGTTATAATTTATTTATTCTATGAATAATTTTTACTCGAATTAAATCTGATCGTCATTTAACCTATTAGTTGGCTTATGACCATTTACCATCTTTTATCTTGACAACTATTTGTCGTCACCTTTAATCATATTTTTAACGCCTTCGATTGCTCCTTCAACAGCATCTTTTGCGTCTTCTGCGACTTCTTT
>NZ_JADNLT010000001.1:503500-640740 GCF_015556095.1 Streptococcus parasanguinis | reverse complement strand
CAGCCCTACTCAACTGTGCGGAGGTGGGACGACGAAATCGAATTCTAACGAATTACCGATTTCTGTCCCACTCTCTTTCTTTATTCTTGGATCATGGCTAGGAGATCCTCTCCTGTAGTGGTTGGAAGGATCCGGACTCGTTTGAGGGAATAGAGTCCATCAGCGGAGCTGGCTAGTCCATTTTTAGTGGTGAGGCCTAGTTTGTAGTCAGCTTTCTTGGCTTGGTCGATCGTGACCTGGCTGTAGCGACCGGATGGGTAGACGATAACGCTGGTATTTTGATCCAGCACCTTATCTAGCAGGCGTTTAGAAGCAACTAGCTCATTCTTTTGGGTCTCAAGACTGGAATTGGCTAGGTCTGGATGATTGACCGTATGGCTTTCAAAGGTCAAGCCAGCACTTTTCATCTCTTTGATTTGGTCAAAGGTCAGGACATTTTCTTTTTCCTTTTGGGTAAAGTCCGTGATGATATTATTGGTGGCGGTCATCTTGTACTTCTTAAGAAGCGGATAGACGATAGTATAGAAATCTTCGACGCCATCATCAAAGGTCAGCCAGACAAATTTCTTTCCTTTGGGTACTTCGTTCTTGACGAGGATGCGATAGGCTTCCCCAGGTGTCAGGGTGTAGTAACCCGCTTTTTTTAGGGCCTTTAGTTGGCTTTCAAAGGTTTCTGGATCAACGATCAAATTAGCATTGGCAGCTTCAGACTCGGCCATATTGTGCACGGAGTGGTACATGAGGATGGGCAGTTTGACCGGCTTTTTCACCCGAGTCCACTCGATAGAGGAGCTACCTTCTTCGAGAGAACGCGTCATGGCAGTGCCACTGGTATTCCCCTCATTCGGCTGAGTGATCCGCTTGATCAGAAGAAAGCTACAAATAAAGATACAGACCAGTAGGAGGGCATTGATTCCAAGTAGGGCTTTGATTTTTTTAGGTACTCTTCGTTTACTCATAGTGTCACCGTTTTCATTATTTTCTTTATTGTACCACAAATTCTAGGTTCTTTTCCAGAACTTGCTACAGGCAGATCCTGTCATGAAAATTCAGAATTTTTAAGGCAATTGGCTGTCAAACGCTCAAGTTTTTGTTATAATGGAGCTACTATAGAAAATTCAAGGAGTCAATAGGATGTCTGTTAAGATTGCCTTACTAGGATTTGGTACTGTTGCAAGTGGCGTACCATTTTTATTAAAAGAAAACCATGAAAAAATCACCCAGGCAGCTCAAGATGAAATCGAGATCGCCAAGGTCTTGGTTCGAGATGATGCTGAGAAGGAAAAATTACAAGCTGCTGGTCATGACTACAACTTTGTGACCAATGTCGATGAGATCATTGAAGACAAGGACATTGCCATCGTGGTTGAATTGATGGGTCGTATCGAGCCAGCTAAGACCTTTATCACCCGTGCTCTTGAAGCAGGGAAGCACGTGGTTTCTGCTAACAAAGACCTTCTTGCCGTTCATGGAAGCGAGTTGCTAGAGATTGCTAAAAAACACCAAGTGGCTCTTTATTATGAAGCTGCCGTAGCTGGTGGGATCCCAATCCTTCGGACCTTGGTGAATTCCCTTGCTTCCGACAAGGTGACCAAAGTGCTCGGGGTGGTCAATGGAACATCTAACTTCATGATGACCAAAATGGTCGAAGAAGGCTGGACTTATGAGGATGCTTTAGCAGAAGCGCAACGTCTTGGTTACGCTGAAAGTGATCCAACCAACGACGTTGAAGGAATCGATGCTGCATACAAGATGGTGATCTTGAGCCAGTTCGCTTTTGGGATGAATATCCAATTTGACCAAGTAGGTCACAAAGGAATTAGCCAGATCACTCCTCAAGATGTATCGGTTGCTCAAAGCCTTGGATATGTCATTAAGCTGGTCGGATCTATCGTTGAAACAGAGTCAGGGATCGCAGCAGAAGTGACACCAACCTTCCTTCCAAAACAACATCCACTCGCAGGAGTGAATGATGTCATGAATGCGGTCTATGTGGAATCCATCGGTATTGGTGAGTCTATGTACTACGGACCAGGTGCTGGTCAAAAACCAACTGCGACAAGTGTCGTAGCCGACCTCGTCCGCATTGTCCGTCGTCTAAAAGAAGGAACGATCGGTAAAGCCTTCAATGAATACAGTCGCCCTCTTCAATTGGCTAAGCCAGAAGACGTGAAGAACAATTATTACTTCTCAATCAAGGCACCAGATGCGACTGGTCAAATCTTGCGTCTTGCGGAAATCTTTAATGCAGAAGGAGCTTCCTTCAAGCAAATCCTTCAAGAAGACTCAGATGGTCACTATGCAAGTGTTGTCATCATTACTCACCAAGTTAACCAAACTCAATTCAAGAACTTGGTTGAAAAATTGGATTCAGAGGCGAATTTCGAACTCTTGAATACCTTTAAAGTCTTGGGAGAATAAGCATGAAAATTATTGTTCCAGCAACCAGTGCCAATGTAGGACCAGGATTTGATTCTGTTGGGATTGCCGTGACTCGCTATTTGACCATTGAAGTCCTTGAACCAGCAGATGCTTGGTTTATTGAGCATGATCTTGGAGCAGGGATTCCGACAGATGAGAAAAACCTTTTGCTCTCAACAGCTCTTTCTATCTCAACTGATATGCAACCCCATCGGATCAAGATGACTAGTGAAGTGCCTTTGGCGCGTGGTCTTGGATCTTCTAGCTCGGTCATTGTCGCAGGGATTGAATTGGCCAACCAATTAGCCAACCTCCAGCTATCAGACGCTGAGAAATTACGCATCGCGACCGAGATCGAAGGTCATCCGGATAATGTAGCTCCAGCTATCTTTGGGAATATGGTCATTGCGAGCTACATCGGTGAAGATGTCCAATATGTCACGGCTGACTTCCCAAGCTGTGACCTTGTGGCCTTTGTACCGAGCTACCAATTGAAGACCAGTGATAGTCGGAATGTCCTACCGAAAGAATGGTCTTATAAGGAAGCTGTTGCAGCCAGTAGCGTAGCCAATGTCGCTATCGCAGCTCTCCTCAAGGGAGATTTGCTGACGGCTGGTCGCTCCATCGAGTCTGATCATTTCCACGAACGCTACCGTCAATCTCTTGTCAAAGAGTTTCCTCAGGTCAAAGAAGTCGCCCATGCGCATGGGGCTTACGCCACCTATCTGTCGGGAGCAGGCCCAACGATCATGAACCTCTTAGCGCCAGAGCATGCAGCAGCCTTTGTCGCAGCTCTCGAAGAACTCGGGCTAGATGGTCAGATTTTCCAACTTAAAATCGACACATTTGGCGTTCGTGTTGAGAAATAAACCTCAATGTAACACAAATGAAAGAAGGATGTATACGAATGTATATGTCCTTTTTGCTTCTCCTATGGTAGAATGGGAATTGTATGGGGAAAAGCTCAAGCTTTCCCGAATGTTTAGGGGGAAACATGAAACCAGAATATTTATATAGTATTGCTACCGATCTTGGGCTGCAATTTGATGGCGAAGCCCGTGTGATGTATGGAGAGCGTGAAGGCTTCTTGTTAGTCATTGAAGGCGCTCAAACCAAGAATGTATTTACCATTTCACTCAGTGTGAAACAAGGTTCCGAAGGAGACTTGATCGAAGATAGTGAAATTCTTTGGAATGAATTAAAAGAACAATCAAAAGCCATTAATGCTATCTCTTCTGATGGTTACTTGACCTCGATCGTTGTCAAAGGTGGAATGACCAAAGGCAAGGCCGTCGAAACCTTATGGACAGCTATCCAAGATATTGTGGATTTCTTGCTCAACCACCAATTTGTGCAAGTGAATGCGGAAACGGGTGAGGAAGGACCAATCGGTCTGTATCAAATTGGAGATGCGATCTTTTTAATCGACGATGCAACCTTTAGAGCCTACCAAGCCGAAGTGCAAGATACAGTTGAGGCTTATGAAGCGCGGGAAGAAAACTTCCTTTTAGGGATTGTAGGGGCTGTGATCGGTGTAATCATCGGTGGAGCAGTTGCCCTCTTGGTAGCGCGTCTCGGCTATGTATCTGTTTTAGCAGGGGCTGCCCTCGGTTATTGTACTATCAAAGGTTATGAGATCCTTGGTAAGAAATTGACTAAAAAAGGTGTGGTAGTTTCAGCTATTTTGATGGTCTTGACGGTCTTTTTGGTCAACCAATTAGATTATACTTTGGCGCTCATGAGTAAGCTCGATCTTCCATTTGATTTGTCCTGGACGATTGTCAATGAAGCGACATTTCAAGGGGATGTCCCAGACAAATTTTACTTGAATCTAGGAATGTTAGCTGTCTTCACTCTTGGTGGTGCTTGGATTTCGGTCAAATCAGCTCTGGATGGACAAAAGAATCGTGCCATTGCTCGTAAAATTGCATAGTAAATGATAAAAGGAAGGCCTGAATATTATAGGCCTTCTTTTGTTTTTTAGGGTCGAAAAATAGTTAAAAATTTGGTATAATAGTTTGTATTTTATAGAGAGAGAACAGACAGAAAGATGAATGAAAAAATAAATCAAATTCTTGAAGGGATTGATATCCGTTTTCAAGAACCTTTAAAACATTATACCTTTACAAAGGTAGGTGGGAATGCAGAATTTTTAGCTTTTCCTCGCAACCAATACGAATTAAAACGCATCGTTCAATTTGCCAACCAAGAGCAAATCCCATGGATGGTCCTTGGCAATGCGTCCAATATCATTGTCCGCGATGGGGGCATTCCGGGATTTGTCATTATGTTTGATCGCTTGCGTGACATCAGTGTGGATGGTTATGTGATTGAAGCAGAGGCAGGAGCTAAACTCATCGACACCACTCATGTGGCCTTGCACCATAGTTTGAAAGGCTTCGAGTTTGCTAGTGGCATTCCAGGCAGTGTCGGTGGTGCTGTCTTTATGAATGCTGGAGCTTATGGGGGAGAGATTGCTCATGTCCTTGTATCTTGTAAGGTCTTGACCAAGGAAGGGGAAATTGAAACCTTGTCGGCGAAAGAGTTGGCTTTTGGCTACCGTCATTCTAAGATTCAAGAGACAGGGGCTGTCGTCATCTCTGCCAAATTTGCTTTGTCTCCAGGCAATCACGAGCAAATCAAACAGGAGATGGAGCGTTTGACCCATCTACGTCAGTTGAAACAACCCCTTGAATACCCTTCTTGTGGATCTGTCTTTAAGCGTCCTGTCGGTCATTTTGCAGGTCAATTGATCAGTGAAGCAGGTCTAAAAGGCTATCGAATCGGTGGTGTGGAAGTTTCTGAAAAGCATGCCGGCTTTATGGTCAATGTCGACAATGGAACTGCTAAGGATTACGAAGATTTGATCGCCCATGTCATTGAAGCAGTAGAGGCTCATTCAGGTGTCCGTTTAGAACCAGAAGTTCGCATTATCGGTCAAGCCTAAGAGCTTAAGTTTAAGTATTGAAAAACAATTGATTGTGAACCATCGATAGCATCAGTCGGAGAGGGGGTGAGTGCCTATCGATACCGTAAATAGGTGGGGCAGTCTAGTAAGTCCCCGAGAGGTATTGGTGGTCTGACAGGTCTTCCTGTCAGCCGCTGCGTTTTCGTATGAAAAGCAGTTTGCTAATCGCAGTAAAGAAGGAATTTATGTGAATTGAAAAAACCAATTATTGAGTTTAAAAATGTTTCAAAGGTCTTTGAAGATAGCGGTACCGTTGTCCTAAAGGATATCAATTTTGAATTGGAAGAAGGGAAGTTTTATACCCTTCTCGGTGCATCTGGATCAGGAAAATCGACCATCCTTAATATCATTGCCGGTCTTTTGGATGCGACGACTGGAGATGTCTACCTCGATGGGGAACGGATCAATGATGTCCCTACCAACAAACGGGATGTCCACACCGTCTTTCAGTCCTATGCCCTATTTCCACATATGACGGTCTTTGAAAATGTGGCTTTTCCCCTTCGTTTGAAAAAGGTGGACAAGGCTGAGATCGAACGTCGGGTTTCAGAAGTCTTGAAAATGGTCCAGTTAGCAGGATTTGAAAAACGTTCGATCCAAAAATTATCTGGTGGTCAACGCCAGCGGGTAGCTATTGCCCGGGCTATTATCAATGAACCGCGCGTGGTTCTTTTAGATGAGCCCTTGTCTGCACTTGACTTGAAACTGCGGACAGACATGCAGTATGAGTTGCGGGAATTGCAACAACGCTTGGGGATTACCTTTGTCTTTGTTACCCATGACCAAGAAGAAGCCCTTGCCATGAGTGACTGGATCTTTGTCATGAATGAAGGAGAGATCGTCCAATCTGGTACACCAGTAGATATCTATGATGAACCGATCAACCACTTTGTAGCCACCTTTATCGGTGAGTCCAACATTCTAGATGGGCGCATGATCGAAGACTACTTGGTTGAGTTCAATGGCAAACGCTTTGAAGCCGTCGATGGGGGAATGCGTCCAAACGAACCAGTTGAAGTCGTCATTCGTCCTGAAGACTTGCAAATCACCCTTCCTGAAGAAGGCAAGCTCCAAGTGAAGGTGGACACCCAGCTCTTCCGTGGTGTGCATTACGAGATCATCGCCTATGATGATTTGGGTAATGAGTGGATGATTCACTCCACTCGGAAGGCCATTGTGGGAGAAGTCATCGGGCTAGACTTTGAACCAGAAGATATCCACGTTATGCGTCTCAATGAAACCGAAGAAGAATTCGATGCGCGGATCGAAGAGTACGTTGAAGTGGAAGAGCAAGAAGCTGGTTTGATTAATGCCATTGAGGAGGAGAGAGATGAAGAAAACAACCTCTAATCTATTTATCCTCCCCTATTTCTTGTGGATTTTTCTCTTTGTCCTAGCTCCTGTAGTCATGATCATCTTTCAATCGTTTTTTAACGTTGAAGGGCAGTTTTCACTTGAAAACTACAAAGAGTTCTTTACTTCGCAAAATCTGACCTATTTAAAGATGAGCTTTAATTCGGTTCTTTATGCTGGAATCGTCACCCTGGTGACGCTCTTGATCTCCTACCCGACTGCTTACTTTTTGACGCTGCTCAAACACCGGCAGTTGTGGTTGATGTTGATCGTCTTGCCAACCTGGGTCAATCTCTTGCTCAAGGCCTATGCCTTTATCGGAATCTTTGGGCAAAACGGCTCCATCAATAGCTTTTTAAGCTTTCTCGGAGTCGCTCCCCAGCAAATCCTCTTTACCGATTTCTCCTTTATCTTTGTAGCCAGCTACATCGAGTTGCCATTTATGATTTTGCCGATCTTTAATGTTTTAGATGACTTGGATCCAAACTTGATTAATGCCAGCTATGATTTGGGGGCCAATCGTTGGGATACCTTCCGTCATGTGGTCTTCCCCTTGTCCATGAATGGAGTCCGCTCAGGTGTACAATCTGTCTTTATTCCTAGTCTGAGTCTCTTCATGTTGACACGAATGATCGGTGGAAATCGCGTCATTACCTTAGGGACTGCGATTGAACAGCACTTCCTGACAACACAAAACTGGGGAATGGGTTCTACCATCGGAGTTGTTCTGATCCTTGCTATGCTCTTTACCATGTGGGCAACAAGAGAAAGGAGAGAACGATGAAAAAAGTATCCCATTTCTATCTAGGTTTCGTCTTTCTAATTCTCTATCTTCCTATCTTCTATTTGATCTTTTATGCTTTCAATAAAGGGGGAGATATGAATGCCTTCACGGGCTTCACGCTTGAGCATTTCAATGAATTGTTCGCAGATAGTCGCCTGATGCTGATCTTGTCAGAGACCTTCCTCTTGGCCTTTTTGTCAGCCTTGATTGCGACAGTGATTGGAACCTTTGGAGCCATTTATATTTACCAATCGAAGAAGAAGTTGGAAGGACCTTTGCTCTCCATCAATAACATTCTCATGGTAGCACCAGACGTTATGATTGGGGCCAGCTTCTTGATTCTCTTTACGACGGTGAAGTACCAGCTAGGTTTCCTATCTGTTCTGGCTAGCCACGTGGCCTTCTCGATTCCCATTGTGGTCTTGATGGTCTTGCCACGTCTCAAGGAAATGAACCGGGATATGGTCAATGCTGCCTATGATTTGGGAGCTACTCAAGTGCAAATGCTCAAAGAGATCATGTTGCCCTATCTGACACCAGCCATTATCGCGGGCTACTTTATGGCTTTTACCTATTCGCTTGATGACTTTGCCGTGACCTTCTTTGTAACCGGAAATGGCTTTACAACCTTGTCTGTAGAGATCTACTCCCGTGCGCGTCAAGGAATTTCCCTCAGTATCAATGCCTTGTCCGCCCTTGTCTTTCTCTTTAGTGTGCTCTTGGTCATCGGTTATTACTTTATTACTCGTGAAAAGGAGGAAGCAGCATGAAAAAACTTTATTCATTCCTAACTGGGATTGTCCTTGTCATTCTGGTCCTCTGGGGAATTAGCCACCAGATCGAAGCGAGCATGAATACCAAAAATAGTGACAAGCTGGTCATCTACAACTGGGGAGATTATATCGATCCAGACTTGCTCAAGGAATTCACCAAAGAAACAGGGATTCAGGTGCAATATGATACCTTTGATTCCAACGAAGCCATGTACACTAAGATCAAGCAAGGTGGAACTACCTACGATATTGCGATACCTAGTGAATACATGATTGCCAAGATGATGGATGAACATCTGGTTGAAAAGTTGGACCAATCCAAGATCAAAGGGATGGAAAATATCGATCCAAAACTCTTGAACCAATCGTTTGATCCGGGTAACCAATATTCAGTACCTTATTTCTGGGGTACCTTGGGGATTATCTACAATACCAAGATGGTCAAAAATGCTCCGGAACATTGGTCAGATCTCTGGCGTGAAGAGTACAGAAATGACATCATGATGTACGATGGTGCGCGTGAGGTCATGGGAATTGGTCTCAATACCTTGGGCTATAGCCTCAATGAAAAGGATCCAAAGAAATTGCAAGAGGCAGTAGATAAACTCTACACCTTGACACCCAACATCAAAGCTTTGGTGGCCGATGAGATGAAAGGCTATATGATCCAAAACAATGCAGCTATTGGGGTTACTTTCTCAGGAGAAGCCAGCCAAATGCTGGATGCCAATAAGGATCTTCGCTATGTCGTACCAACTGAAGCCAGCAACCTTTGGTTTGATAACATTGTCATTCCAAAAACCGTGAAAAATAAAGAAGCAGCATATGCCTTTATTAACTTCATGCTTCGTCCTAAAAATGCTTTGAAAAATGCTCTTTATGTCGGCTACTCAACGCCAAATAAAAAAGCCAAAGCCATGTTACCAAAAGAAATCCAAGATGACCAATCCTTCTATCCAAGCGATGAAACACTGGACCATTTGGAAGTCTATCAACAATTAGGCAAGAAATTGCTTGGAGTCTATAACGATCTTTACCTTCAGGTCAAGATGTATCGGAAATAACACAAAAGGAACCTTCGGGTTCCTTTTTGATTGAAGATAAACTCCTCTTAGAAACTTTCCTTAAGTGAATACGGACGTCAGCGAACTTCTACGAAGTTCCATGACTTAGTTTTGAACCTAAAGTTTCAAAACTCCCGAGTGCTAGAAACAATGGTGTTTCTAGCACTTTTCTCACAGCGGAAAGTTTCATTATATATTTAGATACTCTACAAAAATGCAACATTTGAATTCTTAGCATCACTTAGGTTGTTATTTGTAAAAAAGGATTACCTATATTCTAGAAGAACCCCGAAAGTTCTTTTATGATTGCTGCATATAGTCTCTAACTAGTGAGTTAGATTGAGATTCAAATGAAAGATGCTATAATAGTAAGGAAAGTGACTGTCCCATTCAGTCATGAAAGGAAGGATTGGAGAAGAAGAGATGAAGAGACGACTGGAACTATTTTTGATCATTTTGTTACCGATACTAGGACTGGTTTTTCTTGGAGGAAAAATCATGAATCTGACCAAAAGACCAGAACAGAAGATAACAACCACTTCTTCAAAGAAAGTCGTACAAAAATCAGAAGAAGAAATAAAAAAAGAACAAGAAGCATATCTCAAAGAGCATGAGCAAGAAATCGTCGATTTTGTAAAGTCTCAAAATCCAAAAATTGAGTCAGTTCAGATTAATTGGGATGAAACTCAGAAGAGTGATGGTGGACTTACAACTCCCGAATATTATATGAATGTTTTTGGGCGAATTAATAATATCGAGAACTCAGGATGGGGAGTGGATATTCCAATTAATGATGATCAGTCAATTAACATGCGAGAAATGTTTATGCTCCATGAACCTACGATTGGCGGAAAGCCAATTTCCTAATCAAGTACAATACGTTTTGAAAATGAACTGTGTTAGAGAAAGTTACCCCATGGAAAAACGAACGATATTTAAATTAATCACTACATTAGCTCTCCTTGCAAGTATAGGAGGATGTACCATAAAATCAAAAGAGCAAACAAAACAAGCACCCATTGCAACCCCTTCGACAACCAAGGAAGACAAAAAAACCATTAAACAAAAACAGCTCACATATCTGAAAGAACACGAGCAAGAGATGACAGCCTATGTTAAAGCTCATAATGCTAACATTACGCAGGTGTCTTATGACTGGGACAGTATTAAAACAGTTGTAGGAGGTAATGGAACGCCTCAGGGAGGTGACGAAATACTATTAGTTTATGGTTATGCCAATGGAAGTGATCTAACAAATTTTAGCCTGAATTTTACGTTAGACGAAAATAAAATGCCTAAAATAGATTCAATTGGTTCAGACAATTTGTATCGGGTAGAAAAGAAATGATCCGTCCGTTAGACAATGAGAGATGCAATAGAGGAATCACTTTTAAACGAAATAAAATTATGAGAAAACAAATAAACAATTTGATAATCGCACTTGCTTTCATTTCAACACTTGGATGTCTAGTAGGATGTGTGAAGAAAGAACGTGAAAAGAGCAGACAAGCGCAGACTGTCACCTCTTCAACCACAAAAGAAGATAAAGAAGCCATTAAACAAAAGCAGCTAGCCTATTTGAAAGAACATGAAAAAGAAATTGTTGATTTTGTGAAAGCTCAAAGTCCGAAAATCGAATCCGTCCAGATTGATTGGAATAGTATGGTAATTGAAGAGTCTGGGAATGGAACGCCTCAGGGTGGTGGATACAATTTATCTATTTCTGGTAAAATTAATCAATTAAAAAACACAAAATTCTCCGTTGATTTTTACTTAGAAGATCAAAATAGCATACCAACTATCAAAAAAATGGGCATGCTTAATGATATCTATATCGAGGAAAATGGTGGCTGGAAAATTTTTTCCTAAGTAAATAGAAGTATTAGTGTTAGGAGGAAAATGAAAAATAAAATGAAATGTACACTTAAGTTATTAGCTTTAATGCTTATTTTCACAAGTATTGGAGGTTGTACTGTAAAGCAAAAAGCGCATAAGAAACAAGCACAAACTGTCACCACTTCCTCCTCCAAAGAAGATATAGAAGTGATCAAACAAAAACGGCTCGCTTATCTCAAAGAGCACGAGCAAGAAATAGTCAATTTTGTGAAATCGAAGAGTTCAAAGATTGAATCTGTTCAAATTTATTGGGACGAAACGCAATGGATTGAGGGTGGAAATGGGACACCACAAGGTGGAGATGAGGTCATAGAAATTTTTGGTACAGTCAATCAGCTAGAAGATTCAGGATGGAGGGTGGATGTTGTATTTGATTCTGATCAAAAGATGACTTTCAGTATGGGCTATAATATTAGTATTAAGGGTGATTATATTGAGTAAGAACTGGAAGATTCAAAGTCTGTAAGGAGGATTTATGAAGAGACAAATGGAACTATTTTTGATCATTTTGTTACCGATCCTAGGACTGGTTTTTCTTGGAGGAAAAATCATGACCCTGACCAAAAGACCTGAACAGAAGATAACGACCCCATCTTCAAAGAAAGTCGTACAAAAACCAGAAGGAGACATAAAAAAAGAACAACTGGACTACCTAAAAGAACACGAACAGAAGGTTATTGATTTAGTCAAAGCACAAAATTCAAAAGTTGAATCCGTTCAGATTGATTGGGATCAGACACAATGGAGTGATGGTGGGCTTACAACTCCCGAATATTATATGAATGTTTATGGACGTATAAATCATATTGAAGAATCGGGTTGGGGAGTAGATATCCCAATTAATGAGGACAATACATTGAATCTAGATGAGATGTATATAGGATCCGACATTGATATAGGGGGGAGATTACTTGAGTAATTGGATCAAATCTAGGAAGAGCGTTCAAAGCTCAAGTGGGAGTACGACAATGAGATAGATGCTTTCTATATAAATCAGAAAAAGCTGGCATCTAAAGCCAAAAAAAAATCAGTAAGGTTGTCCTTACTGATTTTTTAGTTGGTTCTAGATGATGCTGTATCTGCGCCACTGTCTGTTGCGGTGGAACCTTGGTCTTGTGCGGCAGACGAGCTAGATTCAGTAGCAGATGAGCTATCGGTTTCTTTTTGTGAACTTGTTTCTGTATTGCTTGAATCGGTTTGCGTATTGGTGTTAGTATCTGTATTGGTAGCGCTTGAGTCAGATCCCTTATCATGAACCACGACGACGCTGGTGCTACTAGATGGTTTGTCTTCTGTTTTTTGATTATCTTTATTGAGCAGGCTCATGATGGTAAAGGAAGTGACGATAATCCCTAGGAGACTGGCAATCGTGGCTACAACCGTTTGAAATACGGACAAACCTTGTTTGACTTTCTCACCGCGAGATGGTCTTGAGTCTACTTTTTCCTCAGGTTTTTGGTTTTTGTTACTTCTTGAATATTGTGACATGTTCATTCTCTTTCTATCAAAAATTGTTTTTTAACACTTTCCTATTATAAGTCATTTTCTGAAAAATGTCTAAAAAGAACTGAATTTTATAGAGTGATTTTGCCGTGTCTCTCTTTATCAAATCCTTGTCCCAAGCGGTCAGAAATGATAAAATATAAGTTACGTAAAAAGAAAGTGATGGATGCGTAGGACATGATTTATTTTGACAATTCAGCAACGACCAAACCTTATCCAGAAGCCCTTGCGACTTATACAGAGGTAGCGACTCGGATCTGGGGCAACCCTTCTAGTTTGCACAATCTAGGTAGTCAAGCTACTCGTATTTTGGAAGCTTCTCGGAAACAAATTGCGGAGCTAATTGGCAAGAAAGCTGAGGAAATTTACTTCACGTCTGGTGGAACAGAAGGGGACAACTGGATCCTAAAGGGTGTCGCCTTTGAGAAAGCTCCTTATGGCAAGCATATCATTGTCTCTGACATCGAGCATCCCGCTATCAAGGAATCGGCTGCTTGGTTAAAGACGCAGGGATTCGAAGTGGATTACGCTCCAGTGGATGCGCGTGGCTTTGTCAAGGTGGATGCCTTGGCTAGTCTTCTCCGTCCAGATACGACTTTGGTTTCTGTCATGGCCGTCAACAATGAGATTGGCTCCATCCAGCCCATCCATGACATCGCGGCTCTCCTAGAAGATCGTCCAACTATTAGTTTTCATGTCGATGCGGTTCAAGCTTTGGCAAAGGTAGCAACAGAAGTTTATCTACCAGAGCGCGTGGACTTTGCGACCTTCTCTAGTCACAAATTCCATGGACTTCGCGGAGTTGGCTTTGTCTACATCAAAGAAGGCAAAAAGATCACCCCTCTCTTAACCGGAGGTGGTCAAGAAAAAGAAATGCGCTCGACAACTGAGAATGTGGCAGGCATTGCAGCAACAGCAAAAGCCCTACGCTTAGCCATGGAAAACCAAGAAGCTTTTGCCAGCAAGACCCAGCAGATGAAAGAAGTCATCCGCAAAGAATTGTCCAACTATCCAGATGTCACTATCTTTTCTGGTGAGGATCACTTTGCGCCTCACATCTTGACTTTCGGGATCAAGGGAGTTCGTGGAGAAGTAGTGGTCCATGCCTTTGAAGAGTTTGATATTTACATCTCGACCACTAGTGCCTGTTCGTCCAAAGCAGGTAAGCCAGCTGGAACCTTGATTGCCATGGGAGTGGACAAGAGTATCGCACAGACAGCAGTTCGCCTCAGTCTCGATATTGAAAATGACATGAGCCAAGTCGAGCAATTCTTGACCAAGTTCAAACTGATTTACGAGCAAACACGAAAAGTACGTTAATTTTAGAAGGAAATCAACATGACCTTAACCTATTCAGAAATTATGATTCGCTATGGAGAGCTTTCTACTAAAGGAAAGAACCGTATGCGTTTTATCAATAAACTTCGCAATAATATCCAAGATGTTTTATCTATCTATCCAGCTGTCAAAGTGACAGCCGACCGCGATCGGGCGCATGCTTATCTGCATGGGACGGATTATGAGCCAGTAGCAGAATCCCTCAAGCAAGTTTTTGGGATCCAAAATTTTTCACCTGTTTACAAGATTGAAAAATCTGTTCCGGCTTTAAAAGCGGCTGTGCAAGAGATCATGAAGGAGATTTACAAGGACGGCTTGACCTTTAAAATCTCAAGTAAACGCAGTGACCATACCTTTGAACTCGATAGTCGCGAGCTCAACCAAACCTTGGGAGGTGCGGTCTTTGAAGCGATCCCAACGATCCAGGCACAGATGAAAAAGCCAGATATCAATCTGCAAGTCGAAATCCGAGAAGAAGCAGCCTACATCTCTTATGAAACCATTAAGGGAGCCGGTGGCCTTCCTGTTGGGACTTCTGGCAAAGGCATGCTCATGCTTTCTGGTGGGATTGACTCTCCAGTAGCTGGTTACCTGGCCTTAAAGCGTGGGGTGGATATCGAAGCGGTCCACTTTGCGAGCCCACCTTATACCAGCCCAGGTGCCTTGAAAAAAGCCCATGACTTAACACGGAAGTTGACCAAGTTTGGGGGCAATATCCAATTTATCGAGGTGCCCTTCACAGAGATCCAAGAGGAAATCAAGGCAAAAGCGCCAGAAGCTTACCTCATGACCCTGACCCGCCGCTTTATGATGCGCATTACAGACCGCATTCGCGAGGTTCGCGGTGGTTTGGTGATTATCAATGGTGAAAGCTTAGGACAAGTGGCTAGTCAAACCTTAGAGAGTATGCAGGCCATCAATGCGGTAACCAATACACCAGTTATCCGTCCAGTGGTAACCATGGACAAGTTGGAAATCATCGATATTGCCCAAGAGATTGATACCTTTGAAATCTCCATCCAACCGTTTGAAGACTGTTGTACCATCTTTGCACCAGATCGTCCAAAGACTAATCCGAAACTCAAAAATGCGGAGCAGTATGAGCAACGTATGGATGTGGAAGCTTTGGTCGAGCGTGCTGTGTCAGGCATCGTCGTAACGGAAATCACACCAAAAGCAGAAAAAGATGAGGTCGATGACCTGATTGAGGATTTGCTATAGGAGAGACTGGGAGTATCCAGCCTCTTTTTCTACACAAATCTAAAGGAGACAAAATGAAAAAAATTATCGTATTAATGACAAGTTTGCTTCTGTTGACAGGCTGTGTCAAAGTATCGTTTACTGGCCCGAAAAAAGAAGAGAAGACTAGCCAATCAAGCAGTAGAAAAAAAGAACCCCTCACATTTGTCAGGGCCGAGCAGTATAAAGACCAGGACAACGAAGTCTTGGAAGCGTCCGAAAAATTTATCAAGGAACATCCAACGCTTGGAGAAGCTGGAAAATTATTTGTCTTTTTCCCAGGATATACCTTTGGAAATGAGGAAAACCGCTTCGCCTTGTTCTTTATTGTGAATCGTACCACCACAACCATCGATCGTGATGGATCCTTTGTCCTGAATTTGGAATATGATGGAGAGCCACTTTTTAAAGATGTCACAGTTGACTATGAAGTGAGCGAATCGGGTGTGTTAAAACCCAATACTGCTGCAGCGATTCCGATAAAAATTACTAAGGAACAAGAAAAAAAAATGAAGGGGATGAACGATTCGTCTAAAGCCAAAATGAGCTTCAATGACTTTAAATTTAAGGATAAGTAGATGAAGGCAGGTTTTGAATGCGATCTTAAACTACAAGATACAAAAAATAGATTTTTCAAAGAAAATTCGCTTTCAAAGCGCAAAAATACTTGTCTTTGTCTGATAGAAGTGATATACTTAGAGAGTTGACTATGCACATGCCTGTGCAACCGCTCGAACATCGTCGCTCATTTCCATGAGAGTAAGTGGTTCGTCCCACGATGCTAGGCGAGTCTTCACAAAAATACGGGGAAACCCAAAAATACATAGGAGGTGCATAATGAGCACATACGCAATCATTAAAACTGGCGGAAAACAAGTTAAAGTTGAAGTTGGTCAAGCAGTCTACGTTGAAAAATTGAACGTTGAAGCTGGCCAAGAAGTTACATTTAACGAAGTTGTTCTTGTTGGTGGTGAAAACACTGTTGTCGGAACTCCACTTGTTTCAGGAGCTACTGTTGTTGGAACTGTTGAAAAACAAGGAAAACAAAAGAAAGTTGTTACTTACAAGTACAAACCTAAAAAAGGTAGCCACCGTAAACAAGGTCACCGTCAACCTTACACTAAAGTTGTCATCAACGCAATCAACGCTTAATTTTTAGGAGAACACATGATACAAGCAGTCTTTGAACGAGCCGAAGATGGCGAGCTGAGGAGTGCAGAAATCACTGGGCACGCTGGAAGCGGTGAATATGGCTTTGATGTCGTGTGTGCATCGGTTTCGACTCTAGCCATTAACTTTGTCAACTCTGTTGAGAAATTTGCAGGCTACGAACCGGATCTAGAATTAAACGAAGAAGAAGGTGGCTTCCTTCGGGTCACAATCCCGACAGATATTCCACCACATCAAAGAGAAATGACCCAACTATTCTTTGAATCATTTTTCTTAGGGATGGCAAACTTATCGGAGAACTCTTCAGAGTTCGTCCAAACAAGAGTTATCACAGAAAACTAACATGGAGGAAAACAATTATGTTGAAATTGAATCTTGCTAACTTGCAACTTTTCGCCCACAAAAAAGGTGGAGGTTCTACATCAAACGGACGTGATTCACAAGCAAAACGTCTTGGAGCTAAAGCAGCTGATGGACAAACTGTAACAGGTGGATCTATCCTTTACCGTCAACGCGGAACACACATCTACCCAGGTGTGAACGTTGGACGTGGTGGAGACGATACTTTGTTCGCAAAAGTTGAAGGCGTAGTACGCTTCGAACGTAAAGGTCGCGATAAAAAACAAGTTTCTGTTTACCCAATCGCAAAATAAAAAGGTTTTCTAAACCTTTTTGTCACGAGCCTTGATCCGAAGGTGAGGAAGCTAGAAATAGCAAAATTAAAGCTTTCTGATTTATCAGAAGGCTTTTTTCTTTTATTTATTTAAAAATATCATGTTTACTCCTGTTAATATAATGTTTGAATTTGTGTTTTTTGAAAAATGTAGTATAATAGAGACAAATATAGTAGGAATGGAAGTAGTACCATGAAAGATAGCAGACATGTTGAAATTCTTCAGGAACTGGATCGAAAAAGTGTGGTATCAGTCAAAGAACTCAAGGAACTCTTTGGGGTGACAGACATGACCATTCGTCGCGATCTGATCGATCTTGAAAAACAAGGTCTTTTAGTTCGTGTACATGGTGGAGCCCACAAAAAGGTAAAAGATAGCTTGTTAGAGGCTTCTCACAGTGAGAAAAATCTCATCAATATTGATGAGAAACGAACCATTGCAAAAAAATGTGCAGAGTTGATCGAAAATGGGGATACCGTCTTTATTGGGTCTGGTACGACAACAGATTTTATCGGCGACTATTTAGAAGGAAAGGAAATCAGTATTGTCACTAATTCCCTGCCTATTTTTGAGAAACTCAAGGATTTCCCAAATTATGACTTGATCTTAGTTGGTGGTCGCTACCGGGTGAAGACACAAACTTTTGTCGGTCAATTTGCCAATAAACTCTTGAAAGAAATCAAGGTTTCTAAAGCCTTTATCGGGGTGAATGGAATCGATGGCCATAGTGTCTCTACAGCTAATGAAGAAGAAGGAAATGGCAATGCCATTATTCTGAACAATGCGATAGAGAAATATGTGGTAGCTGATAACAGCAAGTTTGATAGCTATTCTTTCTACAGTTTCTATCGCGTGGAAGATCTAAATGCCATTATTACCGATGATAGTATTCCAAAGAAAATCAAAGACAAATACGCCTTGTATACGAAAATCATTTAAGATCAAGAGGCTGGGACAAAAGTCCTAGCCTCTCAATTGTATTTGGATTGTCGAGCAAGACGCAGTGGTTGAGTGGGCTCTACTACGCTGATTTCATCAGCTTTTACAGCCCTACTCAACTGTGCGGAGGTGGGACGACGAAATCGAATTCTAACGAATTACCGATTTCTGTCCCACTCTCACTTTTTACTTTTTTAATAATGTTAGAAAATGACGGTTAGGAAGCGCTTTAAAGAGGAATATAAACAAAAATAAACAAAATGCGACAAAAAATGATTGACATTCAATCAATATAGTGATATACTCTAACCATAAAATAAATAGTTAGATAAGGAGGTGGCAACAATGGGATTAAATCAACTCTTTAACAAAGATCTTGTATTTTGCCTACATGCCAAGGATCAAACAGATCTCTTTGAGCAGGTAGCAAGCTTATTGGAAGAGCGACAGATTGTGACACCAACCTATCGTTCCGCTTTGATTGAGCGTGAAAAGTCTTTCCCGACTGGATTAGACATGGAATTTCTTGGTAAGGACTTACCAAATGTGGCGATCCCGCACACAGACATTGTCCATAATCTCACTGAGAATGTGGTTGTGGTTCGTTTGGATCAACCCGTAACTTTCCATAATATGATTGCTCCAGATAAGGAAGTTCAAGTTTCACTCTTATTCTTTATTATCAATAATACGAGCTCAAGCCAAACCAATATTTTGGCCCAACTGATGGATTTCTTTACATCCAATGGAAATCTCGAAGCTCTATCAAAATTAGATAGTGAAGATAAGCTTTATCAATACATTACGGAAACTATTTCCTAAAACATTCGTAAATATTTATAATGGAGGACATCCAAATGATTAAAATTTTAGCTGCCTGTGGTGCAGGCGTTAACTCTAGCCACCAAATTAAGAATGCGTTGGAAGAAGAGTTGTCAAACCGTGGTTATGATGTGCGTTGTGACGCTGTCATGGTCAAAGACGTCAATGAAGACTTGATTTCAGGTTATGACATCTTTACTCCAATTGCTGCAACTGATTTGGGATTCGATCCTGGTATTCCAGTGGTAGAAGCAGGACCAATCTTGTTCCGTATTCCAGCGATGAGTGCGCCAGTCTTTGATAACATCGAAGCTGCCATTAAAGAACATGGATTAAGTTAATATTTTTTTAAACGTGATTGTAAGCGTTATCCAATTATAAAATTGGGAACACTTTCTGCTGTAAATTACAAAAAAAATTCATAAATCGGGAGGATTTATTATGAATGGCATTATTGATTTTGCCAATAAATTTTTCAAACCCATCCTAGACATGGGTGCTCCGATCATCATGTTGATCGTCTTGACGGTTTTGGCCCTCTTGTTTGGAGTGAAATTCTCTAAAGCCCTTGAAGGTGGTATTAAACTTGCCATCGCCCTTACTGGTATCGGTGCTATCATCGGTATGTTGAATGGAGCTTTCTCAGCATCTCTTGCAAAATTCGTTGAGAATACTGGTATTCAATTGAATATCACAGACGTTGGTTGGGCGCCTCTTGCGACCATTACTTGGGGGTCTGCCTGGACACTTTACTTCTTGTTGATTATGTTGATCGTCAACGTTATCATGCTTGCTATCAAGAAAACTGATACACTTGACGTCGATATCTTCGATATCTGGCACTTGTCTATCACTGGTCTTTTGATCAAATGGTATGCTGACAACAACGGTGTCAGCCAAGGAGTTTCACTTTTCGTTGCAACTCTTGCCGTTGTCCTTGTAGGGGTTATGAAAATCATTAACTCAGACTTGATGAAACCAACATTTGATGATTTGTTGAATGCACCAAGTTCATCACCTATGACATCTACTCACATGAACTACATGATGAACCCAATCATCATGGTCTTGGATAAAATCTTTGACAAATTCTTCCCAGGTCTTGATAAATACGACTTCGACGCTGCTAAATTGAACAAGAAGATCGGTTTCTGGGGATCTAAATTCTTTATCGGTTTCCTTCTTGGTATCGTCATCGGTATCATGGGTACTCCACATCCAGTTGCTGGTGTGCAAGATGCTGACAAATGGGAATTGGTTATTAAAGGTTGGTTGAGCCTTGGTTTGACTGCCGGTGTCTGCTTGGAATTGTTCTCATTGATCGGTTCTTGGTTCATCGCAGCAGTAGAACCATTGTCACAAGGTATTACAAACGTTGCTACTAAACGTCTTCAAGGACGTAAATTCAACATCGGTTTGGACTGGCCATTTATCGCTGGTCGTGCTGAAATCTGGGCTTGTGCCAACGTACTTGCACCAATCATGTTGATCGAAGCAGTGCTTCTTTCTAAAGTCGGAAATGGTATCTTGCCACTTGCAGGGATCATCGCTATGGGTGTAACTCCAGCCTTGTTGGTTGTAACACGCGGTAAATTGATCCGTATGATCATCTTCGGAAGCCTTCTCTTGCCACTCTTCCTTCTTTCAGGTACATTGATTGCACCATTTGCAACTCAATTGGCTAAGAGTGTTGATGCCTTCCCTAAAGGGGTAGCTTCTACTCAATTGATCACTCACTCAACTCTTGAAGGACCAGTTGAAAAATTGCTCGGTTGGACAATCGGTAACGCAACAACTGGTGATATCAAAGCGATCCTTGGTGTAGTTGTCTTCTTGGCATTCTATATCGGAATCTTCGCTTGGTACAGAAAACAAATGATCAAACGTAACGAAGAATATGCTGCAAATGCAAAATAATCGTTCCATGTAGTTTGAAAACTGACACCATATCTTTTCTAGATATGGTGTTTTTATTTTTAAAAAATGTTCGAAAATAAACAATTTAATGTTGACTTTCGTTCGAAATAGGTGTAATATAATATCAAAAGTAAGAAAATGTTTCTTTGTGAAAAATTAACAACAGGAATATTTGCTGAAACAAACAAAAGGAGGACAGGAAATGTCTATTGTAATTGGTGCAGATGCTGCAGGATTAAGATTAAAAGATCTCGTGAAAGAGTTTCTTGTAAAAGAAAACTTTGATGTTGTAGATGTAACCGCTGAAGGTCAAGATTTTGTAGATGTGACACTTGCAGTTGCGAGCGAAGTGAACAAAAACGATCAAAATCTTGGAATCGTGATTGATGCTTATGGAGCTGGTCCATTTATGGTTGCGACTAAAATCAAAGGAATGGTGGCAGCAGAAGTTTCAGATGAACGTTCTGCTTATATGACACGTGGACACAACAATTCTCGAATGATTACCATGGGAGCTGAAATTGTTGGGGATGAATTGGCGAAAAACATTGCCAAAGGTTTCGTCAATGGTAAATACGACGGTGGCCGTCACCAAATCCGTGTTGATATGTTGAATAAGATGTGCTAATGAGAGGAGAATTCAAATGAGAATTGCAATTGGTTGTGATCACATTGTGACAAATGAAAAAATGGCTGTTTCTGATTTTTTGAAATCAAAAGGATACGAAGTGCTCGACTTTGGGACTTATGACCATACACGTACCCACTATCCAATCTTTGGTAAGAAAGTCGGTGAAGCCGTAGCAAGTGGCCAAGCAGATCTTGGTGTTTGTATCTGTGGTACTGGTGTTGGGATTAACAATGCTGTTAACAAAGTACCTGGTATCCGTTCTGCCTTGGTACGCGATATGACAACTGCTCTCTATGCAAAAGAAGAATTGAACGCAAATGTCATCGGGTTTGGTGGTAAAATTACTGGTGAATTGCTCATGTGCGATATCATTGAAGCATTCATCCACGCTGAATACAAACCAACTGAAGAAAATAAAAAATTGATCGCTAAGATCCAACATGTGGAAACCCATAATGCTCATCAAGCGGATGCTGATTTCTTTACAGAATTCCTTGAAAAATGGGACCGTGGTGAATACCACGACTAAGAGGTGACGTATGATATTAACGGTCACGCTGAACCCTTCGATTGATATTTCTTATCCTTTGGATGTACTCCAGTTGGATACAGTCAATCGTGTGGCTGAGGTGAGTAAGACAGCTGGTGGGAAAGGTCTCAATGTTACCCGTGTACTTTCTGAGATTAAGGATCCAGTGGCAGCGACTGGCCTACTTGGTGGTCGAACGGGGCAATTCATTCTCGATCATTTAGGAGAAGGAATAGAGGAACGTTTCTTTGAAATTGCTGGAGATACACGTAATTGTATCGCCATCCTTCACGAAGGCAAGCAAACAGAAATCTTAGAAAAAGGTCCAACCATTTCTGAGAAAGAAGGGCAAGACTTTGTCGACCATTATCGTCACTTGGTTGAACAAGTAGAGGTTGTAGCCATCTCTGGAAGTCTTCCTGCTGGTTTACCAGCGGACTACTATGCTAGCCTTGTCAAGGTTGCAAGGGAAGCTGGGAAACCAGTCGTACTCGATTGCTCGGGAGCTTCTTTAGAAGCTGCCATTCAAGCAGCTGTTAAGCCTACGGTCATTAAACCAAACAATGAAGAATTATCACAGTTGTTAGGAAAAGAAGTGAGTAAGAATGTGGAAGACTTAAAAGAAGTTCTTCAGGATGCTCTCTTTGATGGCATCGAATGGGTGATAGTCTCTCTTGGAGCAAATGGCGCTTTTGCGAAGCACGGGGATGTCTTCTATAAGGTAGATATTCCTAAGATTGATGTCGTCAATCCAGTCGGATCTGGTGATTCGACTGTTGCAGGGATTGCATCTGGTCTCTATCATCATGAGAGTGACGCAGACTTGCTCAAGAAAGCAAATGTTCTTGGAATGTTAAATGCGCAAGAAGCACAAACAGGACATGTCAACATGGGGCACTATGATGCCTTGTATCAACAATTAATCGTAAAAGAGGTATAAAATGGTATTAACAGAACAAAAACGCAACTATTTGGAACGTCTTAGTACAAAAGACGGTGTTATTTCAGCTTTGGCCTTCGACCAACGTGGGGCTTTGAAACGCTTGATGGCCAAATACCAAGACACTGAGCCAACTGTAGCACAAATGGAAGAATTGAAAGTTCTTGTGGCAGATGAATTGACAAAATATGCTTCATCTATGTTGTTGGACCCAGAATATGGTTTGCCTGCTACGAAAGCCTTGGATAAAGATGCTGGGCTCTTGCTTGCATACGAAAAAACAGGTTACGATACATCTAGCACCAAACGCTTGCCCGACTGCTTGAACCTTTGGTCAGCAAAACGCATCAAAGAACAAGGTGCAGATGCTGTGAAATTCTTGCTCTACTATGATGTAGATAGTGCAGAAGAACTCAACCAAGAAAAACAAGCTTATATCGAACGCATCGGTTCAGAATGTGTGGCAGAAGACATTCCGTTCTTCCTTGAAATCTTGGCTTATGACGAAGGAATTGCAGATGCAACCTCTGCTGAATATGCAAAAGTGAAACCTCGTAAAGTCATTGAAGCTATGAAAGTCTTCTCAGATCCTCGTTTCAATATCGATGTATTGAAAGTAGAAGTTCCTGTCAATGTCAACTACGTGGAAGGATTTGGAGAAGGTGAAGTTGTCTATAGTCGTGAAGAAGCGGCTGCCTTCTTTAAAGAACAAGAAGAAGCAACTAACCTTCCATACATCTACCTCAGTGCTGGTGTATCAGCAAAACTCTTCCAAGAAACTTTGGAATTTGCTCATGAATCAGGTGCTAACTTCAACGGTGTTCTTTGTGGACGTGCGACATGGGCAGGTTCAGTAGAAGCTTACATCAAAGATGGAGAAGCAGCTGCTCGTGAATGGCTTCGTACAGAAGGTCGTCAAAATATTGAAGAATTGAATGCGGTCTTGGCTAAAGTGGCAACACCTTGGACAGAACGCGTGTAAGAAACAAATCGTTATTGCCTCCTAAAGCAACATTTAGAACATTGGAAGGAAGAAATTCCTTCCAATGTTCTTCATTATATTTAGGCTTTGTTTATTTTTTATAAAAAAATGTTTAAAAATTTTCGCTGTAAGGGTTTACAAAATAAAAAACTTATGATAGAATAAGTCCATAAGTTAAATAGCAGTGAGCGTTACTAAGTTAGATTAGGCGTGACCACAAGTAGATGAACAATTAGTGTATGCTAGTTTTTTCAGTTGCTTCGTGGTCATTTTTATTTGCTTTTAACAAATTTTACAAAGGAGAGCCTCATGTATCGTATTATCCATCCAATGAACAATAATGTTGCTTTGGTTCAAAATGAACTACAACAAGAGTTGATTGTTATTGGGAGTGGGATTGCTTTTGGGAAAAAGAAAAATGATCTAGTAGCTGATGATAAGGTAGAAAAAGTATTTCGTTTAAATACGGATGAGTCAAGAGAAAACTTTATGGCCCTTCTAAAGGATGTTCCTCTTGATTTCATTACAACCACTTATGAAGTGATTGATACCTTGTCTAAGAAATATGCCTATCCTGTTCAAGAATATATCTATGTGACATTAACAGATCACATCTTTTGTTCTTACCAGGCAGTTCATCAGGGAAGATATAAACACAGTGACCTTCCTGATGCGTCTGCTATGCATCCGATTCCCTATAAAATCGCAAAAGAAGCGATTGAGATCTTTCGAAAGCGGCTCTTGGATCAATTTCCTGACGATGAAGTAAATCGCATTGCTTATCATTTCATTAATGCACAAGGGGAAATGATTCATGAGCAAGATCCAGATGTCCAGGACCGACAAGTTATTTTGAAAGCTGTAGAAGAAAAACTAGCTCAAAATGGCTTGAAACGGAAAGAAGAGAACAGTCATTTCTACGATCGCTTTATGATCCATCTCAATTATTTCCTTGACTCCCTAGATAAGGGAAGAGAGGATCCTGAAGGCTTGAGCGAGATGGAACAACTGATCCAGCTAAGTTATCCAAAGGCTTATGAGATTAGTCATCAGATCTACCAAACCATCGCTGAACAGACCGGAGCTAAAATATCTCCTAATGAAAAAGTCTATTTAGCCCTTCATATTCAACGTCTATTATAAAAATTTTCAAAAGGTATCATAAGGAGGAACCAACATGAATAAAGAAGAAGTCCAATTACTTGGGTTTGAAATTGTCGCTTATGCCGGTGACGCTCGATCAAAATTAATAGAAGCATTAAAAGCTGCTGAAAATGGTGATTTTGCGAAAGCAGAATCCTTAGTAGAAGAAGCAGGGTCCTGTATCGCTGAGGCTCACAAATCTCAAACGACCATGCTAGCGCAAGAAGCTGCAGGAGAAGAAATCCCCTATAGCATCACCATGATGCATGGTCAAGACCATCTCATGACAACGATCTTATTAAAAGACGTGATTCACCATCTGATTGAACTATATAAAAGAGGAGCAAAATAATGAATAAACTGATTGAACTAATTGAAAAAGGGAAACCTTTCTTTGAAAAGATTTCTCGTAATAAATATTTGCGAGCGATTCGGGATGGTTTCATTGCAGGGATGCCTGTGATCCTCTTCTCATCTATCTTCATCCTAATTGCGTATGTACCAAACGCTTGGGGGTTCCATTGGTCTAAAGATATTGAAACTTTATTGATGACTCCATATAGCTATTCTATGGGCATCTTGGCCTTCTTCGTTGGTGGGACAACGGCTAAGGCTTTGACAGATTCAATGAACCGTGACCTCCCAGCAACCAACCAAATAAACTTCATTTCAACAATGTTGGCTTCTATGGTTGGCTTCTTGCTCATGGCTGCTGAACCTGTTAAAGAAGGCGGATTCTTAACAGCATTCATGGGGACTAAAGGGTTGTTAACAGCCTTTATTGCTGCATTCATTACTGTTAATGTTTACAAAGTCTGTGTGAAAAACAATGTGACCATCCGCATGCCGGACGAGGTTCCACCAAATATTTCACAAGTATTTAAAGACTTGATTCCATTTACATTATCAGTTGTACTCTTGTACGCACTTGAATTAGTTGTTAAAGCAAGCCTTCATGTAACGGTTGCTGAATCAATCGGTACCCTTCTTGCTCCTCTATTCTCAGCAGCAGACGGTTATGTTGGTATTACGATTATTTTCGGTGCCTTTGCATTCTTCTGGTTTATTGGTATCCATGGCCCATCTATCGTTGAGCCTGCGATTGCAGCGATTACTTATGCCAATGCTGAAGTCAACTTGAACCTTCTCCAACAAGGTATGCACGCTGATAAGATCCTTACATCTGGTACACAAATGTTCATCGTCACTATGGGTGGTACAGGAGCAACTCTTGTGGTTCCATTCATGTTTATGTGGTTGTGTAAATCGAAACGAAATCGTGCTATTGGACGCGCTTCAGTAGTTCCTACATTCTTTGGTGTAAACGAACCAATCTTGTTTGGTGCACCGCTTGTTTTGAACCCAATCTTCTTTATCCCATTCATCTTTGCACCAATTGCAAACGTATGGATCTTTAAGTTCTTTATTGAAACACTTGGCATGAACTCATTTACTGCCAACCTTCCATGGACTACACCAGGACCTCTTGGTATTGTTCTTGGTACAAACTTCCAGTTCTTATCATTCGCTCTTGCAGCATTGTTAATTGTAGTAGATATTGTTATCTACTATCCATTCCTCAAGGTTTATGATGAACAAATTCTTGAAGAAGAACGTTCAGGTAAAACTAATGATGAATTAAAAGAAAAGGTAGCTGCAAACTTTAACACTGCAAAAGCAGATGCTATTCTTGAAAAAGCTGGAGTAGATTCAGCACAAAATACAATTACTGAAGAAACAAACGTCCTCGTTCTTTGTGCTGGTGGAGGAACAAGTGGTCTTCTTGCCAATGCTTTGAATAAAGCCGCAGAAGAGTATAAAGTTCCAGTTAAAGCTGCAGCAGGTGGCTATGGAGCCCACCGTGAAATGTTGCCAGAATTTGACCTTGTTATCTTGGCGCCTCAGGTTGCTTCCAACTTCGAAGATATGAAGGCTGAAACAGATAAACTGGGCATCAAATTGGCTAAGACTGAAGGAGCTCAATACATCAAGTTGACTCGTGATGGTAAAGGCGCTCTCGCATTCGTTCAGGCGCAATTTGAAGAATAAGAACTAAAAAGTGAGATGGAGATGGATGGCTCACTAACTCCTCTCCCCTCACTTTTCATTTTATCCAATCAAGAAATAGGTGAAAAAATGACAAAAACACTTCCTAAAGATTTTATTTTTGGTGGGGCAACGGCTGCCTATCAAGCAGAAGGAGCTACGCATACAGATGGTAAAGGTCCTGTTGCCTGGGACAAATACTTAGCAGACAACTATTGGTATACTGCTGAACCAGCAAGTGATTTCTACCATAAATATCCAGTAGATTTACAGTTGGCGGAAGAATATGGCGTAAACGGAATTCGTATTTCTATTGCTTGGTCACGTATTTTCCCAACTGGCTATGGTGAAGTAAATCCAAAAGGGGTAGAATTCTATCATAAGTTATTTGCAGAATGTCATAAACGTCATGTAGAACCATTCGTAACTCTTCACCACTTTGATAGTCCGGAAGCTCTTCACTCAAACGGAGACTTCTTGAATCGTGAAAATATCGAACACTTCGTAGATTATGCTGCCTTCTGTTTTGAAGAGTTCCCAGAAGTCAACTACTGGACAACCTTCAATGAAATTGGCCCAATCGGTGATGGTCAATACTTAGTCGGTAAATTCCCACCAGGCATTCAGTATGATCTTGCCAAAGTGTTCCAATCACACCACAATATGATGGTTTCTCATGCGCGTGCTGTGAAATTGTATAAAGACAAAGGGTATGAAGGTGAAATTGGAGTTGTTCACGCCCTTCCAACTAAATATCCATTGGATCCTAAAAATCCTGCAGACGTTCGGGCTGCTGAGTTGGAAGATATCATCCACAACAAATTTATCTTGGATGCTACTTACCTTGGTCACTATTCAGATGCAACCATGGAAGGGGTAAATCACATCTTATCCGTTAATGGTGGCGAGTTGGATCTTCGAGACGAAGACTTTGTGGCACTTGAAGCAGCTAAAGATTTGAACGACTTCCTTGGAATCAACTACTACATGAGTGACTGGATGGAAGCCTTTGATGGTGAAACTGAAATCATTCATAATGGTAAAGGGGAGAAAGGAAGCTCTAAATACCAAATCAAAGGTGTTGGACGTCGTGTGGCTCCTGACTATGTACCTCGTACGGACTGGGACTGGATCATCTATCCGCAAGGCTTGTATGACCAAATCATGCGCGTCAAGAAAGATTATCCAAACTACAAGAAGATCTACATCACTGAAAACGGACTGGGATACAAAGATGAGTTTGTGGACAACACTGTTTATGACGATGGCCGGATTGATTATGTGAAACAACACTTGGAAGTCTTGTCTGATGCGATTGCCGATGGTGCAAACGTCAAGGGCTACTTCATCTGGTCATTAATGGATGTCTTCTCATGGTCAAATGGTTATGAAAAACGCTATGGTCTCTTCTATGTTGATTTCGATACACAAGAACGTTATCCTAAGAAATCGGCTCATTGGTACAAGAAATTAGCTGAAACTCAAGTGATTGAATAAGTATCAACTGGAACTGTTTTAGTTCCAGTTTTTTATTTTCACTTGATGAAGGTCTCTTAAACGCATCTCTTCTTTCAGCCCCTAATTTATGGTATAATAGATCGATACTGTAGTAAGGAAAATAGAATGAATATACAACAATTACGATATGTAGTGGCGATTGCCAATAGTGGTACTTTTCGTGAGGCTGCTGAAAAAATGTATGTGAGTCAGCCGAGCTTGTCCATCTCCGTCAGAGATCTGGAAAAAGAATTGGGCTTTAAGATTTTTCGTCGGACCAGTTCTGGGACTTTTTTGACCCGTCGGGGAATGGAATTTTATGAAAAAGCGCAGGATGTGGTCAAAGGGTTTGATATTTTTCAAAATCAATATGCCAGTCCTGAAGAAGAGAAGAAAGAATTCTCTATTTCTAGTCAACACTATGACTTCTTGCCGCCTTTGATGACGGAATTTTCGATCCGCTATCCGGAAAATAAAAACTTCCGCATTTTTGAGTCAACGACAGTTCAAATTTTGGATGAAGTGGCTCAAGGGCATAGTGAGTTGGGGATTATTTATCTCAACCGTCAAAATACCAAGGGGATTATGCAACGGGTCGATAAATTAGGGCTTGAAGTGGTGGATTTGATTCCTTTTCAGACTCATATTTACCTTCGCAAGGGACACCCTCTGGCTAAGAAGAAAAAACTGGTCATGGAAGATCTAGCTCAATTGCCAACTGTTCGCTTTACCCAAGAAAAAGATGAGTACCTCTATTATTCAGAGAACTTTGTCGATACCAGTTCGAGCTCCCAAATGTTTAATGTAACCGACCGGGCTACCTTGAATGGGATCTTGGAGCGGACAGATGCTTATGCGACAGGATCAGGCTTTTTAGATAGCCAGTCAGTGAATGGCATAACCGTGATTCCTTTAGAAGACAACTTGGACAATAAAATGGTCTATGTCAAACGCGAAGAGATGGATCTCTCTCCTGTAGCAGAGAAGTTTGTCGAGGTCATGGTAGAGTATTTTGATCAAAAGAGGTAAGAAATGAAGAGAAAAACAATGGTTCCGGTAGCAATCGTGCTATTGGTCCTACTGGATCAGTTGGTCAAATGGTATGTAGTCAAGAACATTCCACTGGGTGTCGTTAAGTCGTTTATTCCCCATGTGGTCAGCCTGACCTATCTTCAAAACACAGGTGCAGCTTTTTCGCTTCTTGAAAATCAGCAATGGTTCTTTACCCTCATCACTCTAGTCGTGATGGTGGGGGCCTTTTACTATCTTTATAAGCACCTCAAGGGGTCGCTTTGGATGGTGACGGGCTTGACCTTGGTGATTGCAGGTGGCTTGGGGAATTTTATCGATCGCCTGCGTCAAGGCTTTGTGGTCGATATGTTCCACCTGGATTTTATGAATTTTGCCATTTTTAATGTAGCAGATAGTTATTTGACAGTTGGAGTTTTCTTGCTCCTGATCCTGATGTTGAAAGAGGAAACGCATGGAAATTAAAATCGAAGTAGCCGGTGCGCGACTGGATAAGGTTTTGGCGGATTTGACTCCCTTGTCACGAGCTGTAGCCAATGAGCAGATCAAAGAAGGAAAAGTTCTGGTCAATGGAACTGTGAAAAAAGCTAAGTATACGGTCAAAGAAGGAGACATCATCCAGTATGAAGTCCCAGAAGTGGAAGAGGTCAGCTATGACGCAGAAGATCTGCCCTTAGACATCGTTTATGAGGACCAGGATGTTGTGGTGGTCAATAAGCCTCAAGGCATGGTCGTTCACCCAAGTGCGGGTCATACCAGCGGGACCTTGGTCAATGCCCTTTTATACCATGTCAAGGACCTTTCAGGGATCAATGGGGAATTGCGTCCAGGGATCGTTCACCGGATTGACAAAGACACGTCAGGCCTCTTGATGGTCGCAAAAAATGACCAAGCCCACGTCGCCTTAGCAGAGGAACTAAAAGACAAAAAATCTCTCCGGAAGTATTGGGCCATTGTCCATGGCAATCTTCCTAACGATCGGGGCATGATCGAAGCACCAATTGGTCGCAGTGAAAAGGACCGGAAAAAACAAGCGGTGACGGCTAAAGGAAAACCTGCAGTGACCCGTTTTCAAGTCTTGGAACGCTTTGGAAATTACACCTTGGTAGAGTTGCAACTGGAGACTGGTCGCACCCACCAAATTCGGGTGCACATGGCCTATATTGGCCATCCAGTAGCCGGAGATCCTGCTTATGGACCTAAGAAAACACTCAAAGGACAAGGACAGTTTCTTCATGCGCGGACACTTGGTTTTACCCACCCTCGCACAGGAGAGACTTTGGAATTTACAGCAGAAGTGCCAGCGATCTTTGAGAAAACGCTGGAAGACCTTCGAAAAGGATAATGAAGAATGGCTGAATGGAGATTCAGTCACTTTCATTACATACGAAATAAATAGTATTAGAAAGTATCATAGAGATGAAAGCAAAACGAATCGTCTTTAAAGTAGGGACCTCGTCTTTGACCAATCCCAATGGGAGTCTCTCCAGACAGAAGGTCAAGGTCATTACCCAGCAGTTGGCTCTCTTACACGAATCGGGCCATGAGTTGATCTTGGTCTCATCAGGGGCGGTTGCTGCTGGGTTTGGTGCCCTTGGTTTTAAGAAACGGCCGACTAAGGTGGCAGACAAGCAAGCCTCTGCGGCAGTTGGTCAAGGTTTATTGATGGAAGAATATACCTCTAATCTTCTTTTACGCAACATTGTTTCTGCACAAATTTTATTAACCCAGGATGACTTTGCGGATCAACGTCGCTATAAGAATGCCCACCAGGCCCTTTCTGTCCTACTCAACCGTGGGGCCATTCCGATTATCAATGAAAATGATACGGTCTCTATCGCTGAGCTAAAAGTTGGTGACAATGATACCTTGAGTGCGCAGGTTGCGGCCATGGCCCAAGCGGATCTTTTGGTGCTGTTGACGGATGTCGATGGCCTCTATACAGCCAATCCTTCTCAGGATCCAACAGCCAAGCGTTTGGAGCGGATTGATCACATTTCTCGCGAGATGATCGAGATGGCTGGAGGTGCGGGTAGTAGCAATGGAACTGGCGGAATGCTGACCAAACTCAAGGCAGCGACCCTGGCGACAGAGTCTGGGGTTCCTGTCTATATTTGCTCATCTCTCAAGCCTGATGCCTTGATCGAAGCGGCGCAAAAGCAAGCAGATGGCAGTTACTTCCTTGCAGAGGACAAGGGGTTAAAAAACCAGAAGCAATGGCTAGCCTTTTATGCAGAAAGTAAAGGAGCTCTTTGGGTGGATGCTGGAGCTGCTGAGGCCTTGTTGCAATACGGAAAGAGCTTATTAATATCTGGTGTGACCAAGGCAGAAGGGGATTTTTCTTATCAAGACATCGTCAGCGTCTATCATCAAGAGTCAGGACAATTACTAGGGAAAGGGAAAGTTCGTCTCGGCCAGTCGGCTGTGCGCGATATGCTCCAATCTAAAAAAGCCAAGGGAATCCTCATCCACCGTGATGATTGGATCTCGGTAACTCCTGAGATTGACATACTCTTTACAGAATTCTAAAGGAAAATGTATGGAAACAACACAAGAACAATTAGCCTTAGCGAGATTGGCTAAGAAAAGTATCAATACGGCCAGTACAGCTCTTAAAAATCAGGCCTTAGAAGCTATGGCCAGCCAACTTCTGAAAGCGACGGAAGCCATTTTAGCAGCCAATCAAATCGATATGGAAGCAGCACGCGGGAAGATCTCTGAAGTCATGCTCGATCGTCTATTTCTTGATCAAGAGCGGATTGAAGGGATGGCACAAGGTATCCGTGCTTTAATCGATCTGCTAGATCCGATTGGGGAAGTGCTGGATACTGAAGTTTTAGATAATGGCCTTGAAATCCAGAAAGTTCGAGTCGCTATGGGCGTCATTGGGATCATTTATGAAATCCGTCCAAATGTAACGTCAGACGCTGCAGCGCTTGCCATCAAGAGTGGAAATGCAGTGATTCTTCGTACTGGAAGGGATGCCTTTCATTCTGCCCAAGCGATCGTGACCGCTCTTAAGGCTGGATTGGGAGAAGCTGGACTCAATCCAGACCTTCTCCAATTGATCCAAGATACGAGTCGAGCTTCTAGCCTTGCTATGATGAAGGCTAAGGGCTACCTGGACTTGCTTATTCCACGAGGTGGTGCTGGCTTGATCCAAGCAGTGGTTGAAAATGCCATTGTCCCCGTGATCGAGACAGGAACTGGAATTGTTCATGTCTATGTGGACAAGGATGCTGATTTCCAGAAAGCCCTAGCCATTATTGAAAATGCCAAGACCAGTCGCCCCTCTGTCTGCAATGCCATGGAGGTCTTGCTGGTCGATCAAGCGATCGCGTCTGATTTCTTGACCTTGGTCAAAGAGCGCTTAGTGGATGAGCAGGAAAGATCGGTTGAGTTGCGTCTAGATGAGGACGCACAGGCTATCATTTCGGGGACAGCAGCGCAGGAGCAGGATTTTGATACCGAATTTTTAGATTATATATTAGCAGTAAAGGTTGTTGATGGAGTCGATGAAGCGGTAGGCCACATAGAAGCTCATAGTACCCATCATTCGGATGCCATTGTGACTGAAAATCCTGAGACAGCAGCTTATTTTACCAAGCAAGTAGATTCAGCAGCCGTTTATGTCAATGCTTCTACCCGCTTTACAGACGGAGGTCAATTTGGCCTAGGTTGTGAAATGGGGATCTCGACCCAAAAACTCCATGCGCGGGGACCAATGGGACTGCGGGAGATGACTAGTTACAAGTATATCGTCAGTGGAAATGGTCAAGTGAGGTAAGTCATGAAAGTAGCATTTATTGGACTAGGAAACATGGGGACTAGTCTAGCCAAAGCAGTCGCAAAAGAAGTGGCTAGCACAGACCTGCTCTTGGTCAACCGTTCCCCTCAAAAGGTGGAAGAGTTTATCAGCCAGTATGGGGGAACGGCGTCTGGGCTTGAAGAGGCTTTTAAAGAGGCTGAAGTGATCTTTTTAGGTGTCAAACCCTATCAGATTTGCCCTTTACTTGAAGAGTACCAGGACATTTTGGGCCAACGTTCCAATCTCCTCTTGGTGTCTATGGCAGCAGGTCTGGAACTGGAGCAAATGGCAAGTGTAGTTAAAAATGAGCGGGTGGGGCTCATCCGCATCATGCCTAATACGCCCGTAGCCATTGGTCAAGGTGTCATCAGTCTGACCCGCGCCCAAGCAGTGATAGATCAGCAAGTAGCCCAGGTCAACCAGCTCTTAGCAGGAGCAGGGGCCCTCTACGAAATCGAAGAAAATTTGATGGATCCTGCAACTGCTGTTGCAGGCTGTGGTCCAGCCTTTGTCTATCAGATGATCGAGGCCATGGCAGATGCAGGGGTTGCCATGGGATTGCCACGTAGTCAGTCTCTTCAGATGGCGGCTCAGACTTTCAAAGGGGCCGCCAGTATGGTCTTGGAGACGGGGCAACATCCTGGAAGCTTGAAGGATGCAGTTTGTAGCCCAGGTGGCTCTACCATCGCAGGAGTCAATCGCTTAGAAAAAGTTGGCCTGCGGGGCGACATTATTGCAGGTGTGGAAGCGGCCTACAAACGCACCCAAGAAATGGGACAAGAGGCAGGGTGAAATTAGATAAAATAATTGGTCAAAACCAAGCTTGTAGAACGTTGACGAACTGTTCTTTTATACAAATCTAACAAATTCAGAGTTATCCAATCCTCTATTGAAACTTTTCGCCGTGAGAAAAGTGCCTGAAACTTAATGGTTTCAAGCACTCGGGAGTTTTGAGAGTAAAACAGTTCGGGGAACTGTTTTAGCCTGAGCCTAAAAATTGAAAAGCGAAGGGGTTCAAAACGAATTGAACACGGGCTGCGGATTGTGTCAAAAAGATAAGTTCTCCTAGAATCTAAAGATTCTGCGTCAAACTTCCTATTTTGACTTTATCCGCAGACGCCCTCTGTATCTTGATTTAGTCATGGAACTTCTATGAAGTTCGCTGACGTCCGTTCTCGCCTAAGGAAAGTTTCTAAGAGGACTTTATTTTAAATGTAAAAGATTGGTTTTTTGGCCGATCTTTTTTTACGTTAGAGCGACTCTATCTCTACGAAGCCATTTTCCGTCAGACGATAGATTTTTTGGCAGACTTCTTTGAGGAAGGTCCGATCGTGGGAGACTGTAACCAGTCCGCCTGGGTAGTCTGCGAATAGGTGACGAATTTCTGGTTGGGAAGTGGGGGAAAAATTACGAGTAGGCTCGTCCAAGAGCAGAAACTGGGGACTTGTGAGTACTAATTGAAGGAGGAAGAGTTTTCCTTGCTGGCCACCAGAAAGTTCAAAGATAGGATGATGCATTTCAGAATAAGTAAAGTTGAGGGAGGCTAAATGCAATTGAATGGTGTTGATTTCTTCGCGATCACCTGAATGCTGTAGAAATTGAACCGGTGTCTGAGTCAGAGGGAGGCCTTCAGTGTAATCTTGAGGCATATAGGCAGTACGGATGCTCTCATTCTTCCGTAAGATCTCCCAGATCTTTTTTAGGAAAGTGGATTTCCCAACACCGTTGGAACCGATAATCCCTATCTTATCCTGCCCTTGAAGTGTGAGGGAGAGGTTCTTGACCAGGACACGATCCCCAATTGCAAGCTCTTCTTGATCTAAGAGAATGACACGTTTTTGAGGAGACAAGGGAGTGAGGGGAGGGAAATGCAGATTGATGATTTCCTCATCATAGGGTTGGGAAGTCATGGCTTGGAATTCTCGCTCGTAGCGCTTTTCTTGTGAGAGGAGGGACTTCATTTTCTTTGCCAGGAGACGTCCGGCAGTGCTATCCTTGGTGTTTCGTAAGGAAGTTTCGACTCGCTGACGGACGCGACGATGCTTCTCCATTGTTTTTCGGTAGGTTCGTTGATCGTTGGCCGCTTGCTGAGACTGTTGCTTAAATTGTTGTTCCCTCTGGCTACTGTAGTCTTGATAGCCTAGGTGCTCTACGATGGTTTCAGCTTCTTTGCGGTGTTTGATCTGTCTGAGGTGAATGATCGTATCAGCCGTCTGAGTCAAAAAATCCTCATGATGGGAAATAAATATGATGGTTTGGGGACTCGTTTGGATCATCTGCTGGAGCCAATCCAAGGTCTCCAAATCCAGATCATTTGAAGGTTCATCTAAAAATAGCAATTCATGAGGACAACAAAGTTCGTGAAGCAGTTGGACTTTGAGGGCTTCTCCTCCAGATAGACTTCCGATAGCTTGATCGCTTGCAAAGCGCTCGCTATTAAAATGCAATTGATCAGCCAATCTGTAGAGGCTGGCATAGTCTAGCTCGTCCTCTCCAAAAAAATAATCTTCCAAGGTTTTTCCCTTCAAAGCTTCCGGTAAAGTTTGGGGAATATAGGCATAGGAGTGAAAGGAAGTGGTGATTTCTCCTTCTATGGTCAGATAATCTGGTAGAGATTTTGGGGACATGAGGACCTGAAGTAAGGAAGATTTTCCATTCCCTTCTTCGCCAATAATGGCAACTTTTTCTCCTTCATGAATGGTTAGGGACAGATCACGAACCAGATCGCGTAAATCTTTTGTATGTCGGATAGTGAGGTGGGATAGTTTTAGCATAAGATTCCTTTCTACTGGGACAAAAAACAGCTCTACCTATTTAGTAGAGCTGTATTCATGTGGAACCCAAGCAGAAAAAAACCTTATTTAGCCAACAAATGGTTGGAGAATAGGCGAGAGGGTACACAAAAAGAGATAGAACAAGCAGTCCACTAAATAAAGTATTTTATTTAACGAAACTTAGTTGTTCATATCTCCTTACCTCCGAATATGATTAGATTTATTCTATTCCTTTTATTCGTTAATGTCAAGGAATTCCTTGCTTCTTATTCCCTTTTCTTTTCGGACTCGGGGGGATTTTATGGTATAATTAAAGATATGCATACAAAACCAACGTCCGCTTACGTCCACATCCCATTTTGTACCCAGATTTGTTTTTATTGTGATTTTTCGAAGGTCTTTATTAAGAACCAACCAGTCGATGCTTATTTGGATCATTTGATCCAAGAATTTCGTCGGGAAGAAATCACACACTTACGGACTCTCTATATTGGGGGTGGGACACCGACAGCCTTATCTGCAGATCAGCTAGCCTATCTGCTCAAGGAACTGACCAAGTCGCTTGATCTGTCTCAGATGGAAGAGCTGACGATCGAGGCCAATCCTGGTGATTTGGATCCGGATAAGATTGCGGTCTTGAAGGATTCGCCAGTTAATCGGGTTTCATTGGGCGTGCAGACCTTTGATAATCGCTTGCTCAAGAAGATTGGTCGAAGTCACCAAGAGCAGGACATTTATGACAATATCGACCGTCTGAAGCTGGCTGGTTTTGACAATATTTCGATCGACCTCATCTATGCGCTTCCGACACAAACCATGGACCAGGTCAAAGAGAATGTTGCTAAGGCTCGTGCCCTTGACATTCCCCACATGAGTCTTTATAGCTTGATTCTGGAGAATCACACGGTCTTTATGAATCGCATGAGACGGGGCAAGCTTCCTCTACCAAAAGAGGAGTTAGAAGCGGAGATGTTTGAATACATCATTCAGGAGTTGGAGCGTGCGGGCTTTGAGCATTATGAAATTTCTAATTTCTCCAAGCCTGGTTTTGAAAGTCGACATAATCTCATGTATTGGGACAATGCTGAGTATTATGGTCTGGGAGCTGGAGCATCCGGCTATGTCGATGGGATTCGCTACAAGAATCATGGCCCCATTCGTCACTATATGCAGGCTGTCGAAGAGGGAAATGCGCGTGTCCAAGAAGAGTATCTGACTCAGACAGAAATGATGGAAGAAGAGATGTTTCTAGGACTACGTAAGAAAACAGGCGTTTCCAAGAAGCGTTTTGAAGAGAAGTTTGGTGTGAATTTTGACCAACAATATGGACCAGTGGTTGAGGAATTGACCCAGCAGGGCCTTTTAGTACCTGACAAGGACATTGTACGAATGACCAAGAAAGGTCTCTTTTTAGGAGACACTGTAGCAGAGAAGTTTATTTTGGAGTAGAAAATGGCAAAAACATTTGAATACAGCATGAAAATTCCGTTTGATATGAGCGATGTCAATGGTTATATTAAGATTCCCCAATTGATCTTGCTGTCTTTACAGGTATCGGGCATGCAATCGATTGAGCTGGGTATGAGTGATATGTACATTTTAGAGAACTACAATCTAGTCTGGATTATCACGGATTACAATATGAAGATCGAGCGTCTCCCTGTTTTTGATGAGAAAATCACTATCGAAACCTATGCCAAGAGTCACAATCGACTTTTCTGCTACCGGGCCTTTAATATCAAGGATGAAGCAGGAAATACTATCATTGAGATGGTCGCGACCTTTGTCTTGATGGATCGTGATACACGCAAGGTTCATCCTGTTATGAGTGAAATCACGGATGCCTTTGACTCTGAATTTTCAAAAACCATGCTCCGTGGTCCCCGTTTCAAAGAATTAGAAGGCGGCGTCGAACAAGAATACCGGGTTCGGTTTTACGACTTGGATATGAACGGACATGTCAACAATAGCAAGTACTTGGACTGGGTTTTTGAGGTGATGGGAGCAGACTTCTTGACCCATCATATCCCTAAAAAAGTTCATCTAAAATATGTCAAAGAAGTGCTAGCAGGAGGTCTCATCACCTCTCAATATGAACAAGAGGGCTTGAAAACTCAGCACCAAATTACTTCAGATAGTCAGATCAATGCCCAAGCTGAAATTGAGTGGGAAGAAGTAGAAGAAAAGGGTTGGAATTATGGAAAGTAGAAGATTAAAAAATAAAAAACAGGAACTTGAAAGCTATCAAAAACGGGTTGTGGCCTATGCCAAGCGTCAAAAGAACCCTTTGTACATGTTGGGAGATTGGCTCTTGACTCTTTGTGCTTTGGGCATCATCCTGGTAGAGGAAATTTATAAATTTTTCCGCTATCGCTTGAATTTAGAGAGTTTTAATCGCTTTTTAAGAGAAGATATACGCTGGTATCGGGTCTGGATCCATTTCACCTTGGCCTTTCTTTTACCGGTCATGATCTTCTCGATTGGGATTACTAGCCAATCAGGATCCTTCTGGTCCAATTTCTATCACCGCTTGTCTCAAGGCGTGCTCTTTAGCACAACAGTCAGCCTCGCTGCGACCTTAGTGACGGATTTTGTCGAGAATTTGCAACCAGAAACTAAGTCTGACGGGAAAAATCGGAGCACTAAACGCACGGTTTATCAAATCAGTGTGGATCAGGCAACCGTGATAGGCTTGTTATTGACCATTGTCATCCTCATGGTAGCATCCTTCTTGTTCACCCAATCGGGAAGTCAAGGGATTAATTTTACAGGTTTGGTGTTACAATTTGTCCTCTATGCTGGAGCCTTGCTCTTATATGGTTCTGGTGGACGAGTCGATGCAGAGAAGTTACATGAAGAAGCTGACACAGAAAGGGAAGAATAAATGCACTATAAGGGCTATTTGATTGATTTGGATGGCACTATTTACAAAGGAAAATCACGAATTCCTGCAGGAGAAGCTTTTGTTCATGAACTGCAGGCGCGTGAGATTCCCTATCTCTTTGTGACCAACAATACAACCCGCACACCAGAGACTGTTCGGGATATGCTGGCCACTCATTTCAATATTGAAACCCCAGTTTCGACTATCTATACAGCTACCCTTGCGACCATTGACTACATGAATGACCAAAATTTGGGCAAAAAGGTCTATGTGATCGGAGAAGCGGGGCTCAAAGATGCTATTGAAGAAGCTGGCTATATCATCGATGAAGAAGCACCTAATTATGTCGTGATTGGCCTCGATTGGCAAGTGGATTATGAGAAGTTTGCTAAAGCAACCTTGGCGATTCAAAAGGGAGCACACTTTATCGGGACCAATCCGGACCTGAATATCCCGACGGAGCGTGGCTTGCTGCCAGGTGCAGGATCCTTGATTGCTCTTGTCGAAGCAGCAACACGGGTGGAGCCTGTGATTATTGGAAAACCAAAGGCCATCATCATGGATAAGGCTATTGAACACTTGGGTCTTGAAAGAGAAGAAGTCGTAATGGTCGGGGACAATTATCTAACAGATATTCGTGCAGGTATTGACAATGGGATTCCAACCCTTTTGGTGACGACAGGTTTTACCAAACCAGAAGAAGTGCCGACCTTACCAATTGCACCGACACATGTTGTTTCCAGTCTAGCGGAGTGGGATTTTGATGCTTAAAAGTCTGAAATCAATCAACCAATTTTTCTTTATCTTGTCAGCTACGATCCTTCTCACCATTGCTCTGGCTTGGGTCCTCTATCCTATGGAGATTCATTGGTTGGGGATTCAAAGCCGAACTGGTTTTTCGGCTTCAGTCATCATGAAGAATTTTAATGTCTTGATGAACTACTTGACCAATCCTTTTCAATGGGTGTTGAAGATGCCTCAATTCCCCTCTTCAAAAAATGGCTTGCACCATTTTGAGGCCGTCAAGTACCTGTTTCATTTGGTGACGGTCGTTTTCTTGGTGACTCTACCTGGTTTTATCCAGTTTATGCGGACAGTCGTTAAAAAAGGTTACCTGGCCTTGTACCGAAGTCTCTTCTTTTGGATGATGGTTTTACCAGTAGTGCTTGCAGTGATGACTGTTATAATTGGCTTTGATCAATTCTTTACGCTCTTTCATCAGGTCTTATTTGCTGGGGACAATACTTGGCTCTTTGATCCGCGCGTGGATTCGATTATTCTTGCATTACCAGAAGACTACTTTATGCATGCCTTTTTGATTTTCTTTGTCTTATACGAAGGAGTCTGTGCGAGTTTTTATCTATTTTCTAGGAGGAAGAAATGAACCAATATAACAGATTATTAGACCCTAAAAAAGATATAGGAAGGTATTCTGGGACACTTGCCATTTATCTCTTGGTAATGACCTTAGTAACCGTCCTGTGGGAAGTCCTCTTAGGCTTAACCCTAGCAGGCTCTCTCAGAAAAGATCCAAGTCAAGTAACGGAGAAACTAAACGCCCTGAATGTTTGGGCTGGTATTCCCTACCTCATCTCTATTTCCATTGGACTCTTTCTTTTTAATGCCTATCGCAAGAAGGCCCTTTATAAATATGATCTTAAGCATAAGGGACGTAAGATGACACTTTCAGTCTTCTTTATTCTTCTCGCCTTTCTTGGCTTTTCTCAAGTCTTTTCATCTGTGATGACACAAGTGATTGAGCGCATGTTTGAGACCATTGGCCTTCATTCTCCAACACCAGATCTAGGAGATACGATTGAGCGATCTTGGACTATGCTCTTGTATGCTGGCTTTTTTGGTCCTATCACAGAGGAATTCTTCTTCCGTGGGGCTGGCTTGCGAGGCTTGGAACGGTATGGCAAAATCTTTGCCATTGTCATGACGGCTATTTTATTCGGCCTCTTCCATGCCAATTTTGACCAGCTCTTTTTTGCAAGTATCATTGGTCTAGGATTTGGCTACATTGCTTTTGAATACAATATCTGGTGGGCGATTTTCTATCACATATTCAACAACTTTGTCATTTCCCAAGGTTTGCATTATGTGGCCTATCATGTGGATGAAGGATTAGCGAATTGGCTCCAAATCGGCGTTTTAGCCATTGGTTCCATTGTCATGATAGTGGTTCTTGCGACTAAATGGCCAGCTATCAAGGCTTATATTCAGGCCAATAAACCACAGCCGGGAGTTTTCCAGCGTGCCCTCGCTTCCTTCTGGTTCTGGTTCTTCGTGCTATTCACTATCCTGATGTCTATTGTTCCTTATGTGATTCCGCTCTTCCAGATGGCTAATCTCAAAGGATAAAGATTATCGATTGCTAGTAAAGGGGGATCCTTTTAGATCTCTCTTTTTTGCTATAATAGAGAAAGTAGAAATGCAAAATTTGAACATGAAAATAACACAACTTAAAAGATTAAAAATGGAGTAATGACTACTGATGAAAAATAAATCTAAAAAATGGAAATGGTTTCTATTGATAATCCCTGCACTGATGATTTTAGGGATTATCAGGATTAACCTTGATGAGATGAAATCAAAAGATGGAATATACTATCTGACAGTAAAAAATGAATCTACTAAAACGGCCTCCCTAGATAAAACATCATGGATAAAAATAGACGGAGAGCAGATCACCATAAAGGAAGGTAGTTCAGAGCATACTTACTCATATGACCCTGAAAATGAAGAATTTACAAGAGATTCAGAGAAGTATTCTTGTATGATATATGATGGACTTTTAACTCTTTCAGGAGATCAGCCACAAAAGGAATTACCTGAATATGTCAGTCCAGATAGCAGTTGGTATTCAGCATACGAAAAAGGGCAAGTGAAGATAAAGGATTGAGGATGAGGGTCTGATATATCATTTAAAAATTATTTTTAACTTGGTGAAGGTGGATAACAATAATACAAACATACTAGAGAGAGGCTAACCCCTCCCTTTTTTGCTATAATAGAGAGTATGAATAACTTGATTAAATCCAAGCTCGAGCTCTTGCCGACGAGTCCGGGCTGTTACATTCACAAAGATAAGAACGGTACCATCATCTATGTGGGGAAGGCCAAGAATCTTCGCAATCGGGTGAGGTCCTATTTCAGAGGGAGCCACGATACCAAGACGGAAGCCCTGGTATCTGAGATTGTGGATTTTGAGTTTATCGTTACCGAGTCCAATATTGAGGCCTTGCTTCTTGAGATCAACCTCATCAAGGAGAACAAGCCTAAGTACAATATCATGCTCAAGGATGACAAGTCCTATCCCTTCATCAAGATTACCAATGAGCGCTATCCACGCCTCATCATCACGCGCCAGGTCAAAAAGGACGGTGGACTCTATTTTGGTCCCTATCCAGATGTGGGAGCGGCCAATGAGATCAAGCGGCTTTTGGATCGGATTTTCCCATTCCGCAAGTGTACCAATCCGCCTTCCAAGATCTGCTTTTACTACCATCTAGGGCAATGTATGGCCCATACAGTCTGCCACAAAGACGAGGCCTATTTCAAGGGCATGGCGCAGGAGGTTTCTGATTTCCTCAAGGGGCAGGATGATAAGATTATCGATGAGCTCAAGCTCAAGATGAATACTGCTGCGCAAAACATGGAATTCGAGCGGGCAGCCGAGTACCGCGATCTGATCCAGGCCATCGGGACCCTGCGGACCAAACAGCGGGTCATGGCTAAGGATTTGCAGAACCGGGATGTCTTTGGCTACTACGTGGACAAGGGCTGGATGTGTGTGCAGGTCTTCTTTGTCCGTCAGGGCAAACTGATCGAGCGCGACGTCAATCTCTTTCCTTACTATAATGATCCAGACGAGGATTTCTTGACCTATGTGGGGCAGTTTTACCAGGAGAAATCCCACCTGATCCCTAATGAAATCCTGATCCCTCAAGATATCGATGAGGAAGCGGTCAAGGCCCTTGTAGATACCAAGGTTCTCAAGCCCCAGCGCGGGGAGAAGAAGCAGTTGGTCAATCTGGCCATCAAGAATGCGCGTGTTAGTCTGGAGCAGAAGTTTAATCTCCTTGAAAAATCCATGGAAAAGACCCAAGGTGCTATTGAAAATCTTGGAAAACTCCTGCAAATCCCAACTCCTGTGCGCATTGAGTCCTTTGACAACTCCAACATCATGGGGACCAGTCCGGTCTCAGCCATGGTGGTCTTTGTTAATGGGAAGCCAAGCAAAAAGGACTATCGCAAGTACAAGATCAAGACCGTTGTCGGACCAGATGACTATGCCAGCATGCGAGAAGTCATTCGCAGACGCTACAGCCGGGTTATGCGGGATGGCCTGACGCCACCAGATCTGATCGTCATAGATGGGGGTCAGGGCCAGGTTAATATCGCTAAGCAAGTCATCCAAGATGAGTTGGGGCTGGACATTCCCATCGCAGGCCTGCAAAAGAATGACAAGCACCAAACCCATGAATTGCTCTTCGGTGATCCTCTCCAAGTCATCGAACTTTCTCGGACCTCGCAGGAATTTTTCCTCCTCCAACGGATCCAGGATGAGGTCCACCGTTTCGCCATCACCTTCCACCGCCAGCTCCGATCCAAGAATTCCTTCTCCTCACAGCTGGACGGCATAGAAGGTTTGGGACCAAAACGCAAGCAGTTGCTGATGAAGTACTTCAAGTCACTGACCAAGATCAAAGAAGCTACTGTGGATGAGATCGTCACAGTTGGCATCCCACGAGCAGTGGCTGAAGCGGTGCAAGAAAAGCTGAATAGAAAAGAAGTTTTCGAAGTTAAACAAGAATAGATAAAAAGGATAAGTAATGAAATTACTTATCCTTTTTAGTTTAAAATCAACAGATAGTTGCCATATGTTTATATTGGTAAAAAATAAGGGTTGATTCTATAAATGATGCTTCAAATATGATAAACTAATACAATATACATGAAAGGTAGGAGATATTATGGCGAGTGACGCAGTCTTAAAAAGTCAGTACGATAGTTTAAAAGCGAAACGAAATAAATATATAAAAGTGCGTGATGGTATAAAAAATTGTAATCTTGACCATAAACGCTCGACCTCAGAAATGGACGAGTATATCGAGTATACAAATGGGATTATAGATAAGATTGATGGTCACGCTGGTTATGCTTATTTGGATACTGCTTCCAGTAAGTTGAAAACAAATCGTGATAAATTGCAAGATTACGTTGATTTTGTAAATGATTCGAATGCTTCTTTTGTAGACCTATATAATGAGTTGGTTGCCCAAATTGCCACACTAAATTCTCAGATGGAATCTGTGAAAGCAGAGTATAACAAAGGCAAAAAAGGAGGGGAAAGACTAGGAATAGAAGAAAATTGGTTGGAATTAGGGAAAGGATGGTTTTAGCATATGAATACAAATATTAATGATATTGAATCACGTTTTACTCATGATACCGTTCTTTATGAGGATAGTGAGCTAAGGGCATTGATTGAACAACTGAATAGTGTTCATAATCTAATCAATTCCACCATCCCATCACAAGTCAGTGCTTTATCTCAAAAGGAATCACTTTGGTCTGGGGAGACTAAGGAAAAATATCTTGGACTTAAAGATTTTATCCAACAATATCAAGCAGACTTTGCGGATGCAGTTGGTAAGTTACACGAAGCAGCAGATGGTTTAGAAACACTCTTTTATCACATAAAAGACGCAAAGAGAATCAAGGAAATAGATAGCGTATGATTTTTTCAATTGAAGCATTATATGCATTGCATATGATTACAAACGACGGTTATAGTGAAGATCTCTTTCTCCTTCCTCTTCCTGAAGTTGAAGGGAAAGAGAAATTAGAACAGTTAAAAGAAATCCTAGAGAAAGGTTTTGAAAATTTGCGCTCCATGGACTTGATTGATGAGAACGATGAGCCGACTGAAGCCTGTATGGCTAGAGGAATCTACCTGGATCAGTACCAAAAGGCTTTTTCCCACTGTGAAGTGGATCAGCAATTTTATTGTGCACAGTTGGTCGATTCAAATCGTTGGTACCATATCGTTATTGAACGGGTTGGGGAAAATGCATACACCCTTAATCGGATTCATAGTTTTCAGTTCCTTGGGATGACGATACAGCTTCATGATTTTTTGAGTGCTCAAAATCCCAGAAGAGAAGAAAATGGCAATGCTTCTTCTTGGAGACCGTATTCTGATGAGCGATTACTGATTTATTACGGTCAAAGACCTGCATTAACTGTGATGACTTATTCTTATAAGAAACGCTCGACAGCTTATCTTTATTTGGATGCTCCTTCAGGCCTCTATCAGTACGATATGCTGGAACAACGGATCCGGTCTGTCAGTACTGAAGTAATGGAAAAAGAAGTGATCAAGCAATTGAAAGTGAGGATTGAACCATGCCAAAGATTAGTATTTCCTTGACAGAACAAGAAGAACTTTTATTAGCTGCGCGTGAATTGGTCATGAGCACGATGGATCTAACGACCCAGTTACAAGAGTTGGTAGAAAAAGTGCCAGCAGTTTGTAAAGAAGGTTCTCTAAAATCACGATTAAGTGAATTGCAATTAAGTCATTTTACAGCTAAGGCTCAAACCTTCCAATCCTTAACAGAGTTGATGTACAATCATATCCAAACAACCTATCGAGCCATGATTGACACAGACAAACTCTTAGCAGCAGACATTGTTAATGCAGCCTTAGTAGATCCAACTATTGATCCGGAAACAAAAAAAGCACTGGAACAGGATCCCCAACAGGCTTTTGAACTTACTAAAGAAAATATTAAAGAAAATCAGACTAAACAGGACTATAAAGGTCCAAAATCAGAAGATGCTATCCTCTACAGTGGACGGACCGATAAAGGAGGTGCTTGATGACAGAGTATTATACAAATAAAAGTGACTTTGAAAAAGGCGATAACCTAGGTCTTATTGAAAATAATGTTCAACAGGTTGTTGACTTGTTGAGAGATATAAAAAATGCCACTGAGATTGTTAAAACGAATCAAGTTGAGGATCTTTATGTCGCTCAAGGTGAAGGGATCTTAGGAAAAGACATGCCGGAAAGTGACTTTCTAGATGCTGAACATAAGGTTCTAAAAATTATGAGAGCCTTAAAGGAAGTTCACACTGAGATCGTGCAAAATATTGAGAACAAGTATATCGGTGGTTTAGAAGATGCCATGGAGGCCCTTAACAAGGTCAATGAGGGAAAAAATCAATATAAAACTGACCATCTTACCTATCAAAAAACTGAAAAGTCTTATATCAATAATGGGATGGTTGGACAAATTGAGCAAACTACAACCCAAACCAAATATTTCACATTATCTGATATTTTGAATAGTCCTAAAAGTCCGATACCAGCAGCTGCTGCTAAATATAAAAATAAGCTCAAAGTTGCTAAGGAGCACCTTAAAGAACTTGAAAAATCTGATAGAGATACGTATAATAAACTTAAGGACTTAAGTGCTCGGGAGTTAATGGATGCTTTCTATCCAACCGAAATGGGTGAATACAAACGGATGAAATCCACCTTTGCTAAAGACAATGAAAAGTGGCTTGGTTGGGTGGAAACGGGAGTCAAGGTCCTTGGAGTTGGTTTGCTAGTTGTGGGGACCTTTGCCTCTGGGGGAACTCTTGCTCCGTTAGCATATGGAGCTGGGACTGTACTCGTTGGAGGAGAAGCTCTTTATCGTACAGCTAAAGGAGAGACGATCTCCGGAGAAGTTCTCTCGACAGAGCAACGTTGGTGGGCTGGAGCAGAAGCTGTAACAACACTCTTGTCTGGTGGGTTAACAACTGGCACAAAGGTAGCTGGGAAAACAGCTTCAGAGTCCCTTCTTGCAGCTGAAAGGTTTGCTCATATGGGAGCAAATGTCTATGACACTGCCCAGTTTGGGCATGACTTTGTGGAAGACCCTCAGATGGCCTTGACGAACCTAGCAACCAGTCAAATGATTGGTCGTACCATTGGTCACCTTGGGAATAAATACAAATCCTACCGAGCAAGTCAAGCAGCCAATGTCAACATCCACAGTGGGGAAGCAACTAGCTTTAAGGCTAGCATTAAAGATCGCGTCAAATCAACTTGGACAGATGTCAAGACCAAGGTGGGTGATGTCAAGGTTCAAGCTGGAGAAGCTTTTGATAACTTCAAGAACCGTGTTTCAAATGTGAAGAATAAAACCGTTGCGGCAGGAGCAGAAGCGCTTTCCAATAAAGTACGGAACTTCAATGATGCGATGGAAACAGGTCGACAAAATGTTCAAAATATAATGGATTCCATTGGAAATCAACGTCAACCTGCCTTTGCTCTTGCAGGGGATGGAAATGTTAATCTACCAAAGTCTAACGTTTCAACGAAGATAGATGATTTCGCCGATCGCATCCAACAAATCTCAGTCGATCACAAACAGAAAATTGCGGCATTTGAAGGCAGAGGTGGGGGAAGATCGATCCCTACACCAGTTAATAATATGCAAGAATTTTTTGAGACGGATTTTGGTGAACAGTTAAAAAGTTCGGTGAGAAAGACCAAGAGACAGTATGATGGACAAACCATATATGAAGTGGTAGATAAGAGAATTCCTGGCCTTAAAAAAGGTGATCAGTTATACTTAGATGGTTTGCATAAAGACCATATTGAAGTATTTGATAAGAGAGGTAGATTTAGAAAAGTAATTAATTTGGATGGATCTAAAAATATAATTAAATCAGATGCAGGAGTAGGAAGGAGTATTTAATTGTTATGAAAGAATTATTACAACAATTAACAGCCGTTTATTCTAAACTAAATTCTTATTACAGTGAACAATTAGTTGATTCAGAAAAGATATCAGATGTTAATGACGACATTAACGAAGATTTCCAGGAAGATATTGAGAACCTTGCCAGAGGGATTCATTTAATGGAAAAATTAGACATAGATACATTGAAAGATACCAACAATCAATTATACTTAAACGGGATGTTTGATATTTACACTTCATTGCTGAATTTTGAGAATTATTTTGCTGATTTGAGAGAGATTCATATACAAGTTTCAAAGAAAATTAGATATCTAAATGGTGAAATCACTCAAGAAGAATACCTGGATGATGGTCGCTTGAATGTCGAGGTTGTTGATGAAGAAGAGGATGACGCAGGGAATATCTAGTTCATTCTAGAAGCCTAATAAAAATATAGTCTAAACCATCCAATTCAAATGGATGGTTTTCACTTTTTTTTTGTTTTTGTTATACTTAAGGCACACAGATTTTTCAATCCATAAAGGAGTAGTTATGAACCATCGAATCGCCATTTTATCTGATATACACGGAGATACGACAGCCCTTAAGGCAGTGATTGCGGATGCACGTGCTCTAGGCGCGACGGAATACTGGCTTTTAGGGGACATTTTGCTTCCGGGGCCTGGAAGAGAGGACCTTTTTGAGTTGCTGGATGCGATTCCGATTACAGCGGCTGTTAGAGGAAATTGGGACGATTGTGTCCTAGAGGCCTTGGATGGCGAGTACGGACTTGAGGATCCGCAGGAGATCCAGCTTCTACGTCTTACTCAGTATCTTATGGAAGGACTAGATCCTAAGAGGATCGATTGGCTTCGTTCGCTTCCATTAGTAGAGAAGAAGGAGGTCAATGGCATTCGCTTTTCACTGAGCCATAACTTGCCAGAAAAGAATTATGGTGGGGATTTGCGTCCAGCTAATGCGACGGAGAACTTTGACCAATTGCTGGATGATCAGACGGATATGGCGATCTACGGTCATGTCCACAAACAGTTGCTTCGCTATGGCAGTCAGGGCCAACAGATCCTCAATCCAGGAACTATTGGTATGCCTTATTTTGACTGGGAACCAATTCAAAACCACAGAGCTCAATATGCTCTGATCGATGTCGAAGAAGATGGGGTGACCAACCTGCAATTTCGTAAGGTGGCCTATGACTATGAAGCAGAGCTCCAAGATGCCAAGGACAAGGGCCTTCCCTTTATTGAGATGTACGAAGAATTGAGACGCGAGGATAACTATCGGGGTCATAACATCGAGCTCCTAACTGGCTTAATTGAGAAATACGGTTATGCCAAAGAAGTAGCTGCCTATTTCAATTTTTTCAATGAATCATAGGTAGATCTCTTGTGTATTCAACCTATCCCAAAAGAGGCGGATCTTTAAAATGTCCGCTTCTTTTTTCACAATCTTAGGCTGTAAAACCCTGCAAGCTCTTTCATTTTGTGTTAAAATAGAGGTAACAGAAATAGAAAAGGAAGAAGCTTATGAAATTTCTAGAGCTCAATAAAAAACGCCATGCGATCAAGCATTTCACTGACCAACCGGTCGATCCAAAAGATGTACGGACTGCCATTGAGATCGCAACCTTGGCCCCTAGTGCCCACAATAGCCAGCCTTGGAAATTTGTGGTCGTTCGTCAAAAAAATGCGGAATTGGCAAAATTAGCCTATGGTTCAAACTATGATCAAGTCATGGAAGCACCTGTGACCATCGCCCTCTTTACAGATACTGATTTGCAAAAACGGGCTCGCAAGATTGCGCGTGTTGGTGGGGTGAAAAACTTCACAGACGAGCAGTTGCAATACTTTATGCAAAATCTTCCTGCTGAATTTGCGCGCTATGATGCCCAACAAACAAGTGATTACTTGGCTTTGAATGCCGGTCTTGTGGCTATGAACTTGGTACTTGCTTTGACGGACCAAGGCATTGGAACCAATATTATCTTGAGATTTGATAAATCAAAAATCAATGAAGTATTGGACATCGAAGAGCGTTTCCGTCCGGAAGTCTTGATTACGGTTGGCTATGCGGCTGAAAAAGTAGAGCCAAGCTACCGCTTACCAGTGGACGAAATCATTGACAAATGCTAAGCCAATTAGCAAATAGAAGATCGAGGAGGAATTCATGACAACAGTTGACTTTAAAGCAGAAGTAGAAAAACGTCGCGATGAGATGATGGCTGACCTATACAGCCTCTTGGAAATCAATTCTGAACGCGATGACAGCAAGGCAGATGCAGAGCATCCTTTTGGACCTGGTCCTGTAAAAGCTCTTGAAAAATTCTTGGAAATTGCCAAACGTGATGGCTATGAAACCAAGAATGTCGACAATTATGCCGGTCACTTTACTTTTGGTGAAGGAGAAGAAGAGCTTGGGATCTTTGCCCATATGGACGTCGTGCCTGCAGGTAGTGGCTGGAAAACGGACCCATATAAACCAGAAATTATCGATGGCAAGCTCTATGCGCGTGGTTCGTCTGATGATAAAGGGCCTACAATGGCCTGCTACTATGGTTTGAAGATCATTAAAGACCTAGGACTCCCTGTTTCCAAGCGCGTGCGCTTTGTTATCGGTACAGATGAAGAATCAGGCTGGGGCGACATGGATTACTATTTCAAACACGTCGGACTTCCTGAGCCAGATTTTGGCTTCTCACCAGATGCGGAATTCCCAATCATCAATGGGGAAAAAGGAAACATCACAGAGTACCTTCATTTTGGAAATGACAACACAGGAAGTGCCCATCTTCATAGCTTTACAGGTGGCCTTCGTGAAAACATGGTACCAGAGTCAGCGACTGCAGTCGTTTCTGGACAACTACCAGATCTTGCTGGCCTCTTAGATGCCTTTGCCAAGGAACACCAGCTCAAGTATGAAATCTCAACTGTTGATGAAGAAACCTATACCGTTACGATTGTTGGGAAATCTGCTCATGGATCAACTCCTGAAGATGGAATTAATGGTGCGACCTACTTGGCTCTCTTGTTGAACCAATTTGATTTTGGTGGTGCTGCTAAGGCTTACCTTCATGTGACAGCTTCACTTCTTCACGAAGATTTTGCTGGTGAAAAATTAGGTATTGCCCATACAGATGCCAAAATGGGACCATTGAGCATGAATGCAGGTGTCTTCCATTTTGATGAAAGCCAAGCAGACAACACTATTGCCCTCAATATCCGTTACCCTCAAGGTACAGATCCTGAAACCATCAAATCCACCCTTGAAAAGATCGAAGGAGTGGCTACAGTAAGCTTGTCAGCCCACGGTCACACACCTCACTATGTTCCGATGGATGATGAATTGGTATCCACCCTCTTGCGTGTTTACGAAAAACAAACTGGCCTCAAAGGACACGAACAAGTGATCGGTGGTGGTACCTTTGGTCGTCTCTTGAAACGTGGAGTTGCCTTTGGTGCTATGTTCCCAGACTATGTCAATACCATGCACCAAGCTAATGAGTTCGCAGATGTCGAAGATCTCTATCGTGCAGCTGCAATTTACGCAGAAGCTATCTATGAACTAATCAAATAATCCACTACTCGGCCAGTTTTTCTGGCTGAGTTTTTCCATAAAAGGAGGACTTATGTCAAGGATTGAAAGCATTAAACAAGCCATTATGGCAGATCCTCAAAATAAAGAATATACGGATAAAGGAATCGAGCCACTCTTTGCAGCCCCAAAGACAGCTCGTATCAATATTATCGGACAAGCTCCAGGGATGAAGACGGAAGAAGCCGGTATTTACTGGAAGGATAAGAGTGGTGACCGCCTGCGCGAATGGTTAGGAGTTGACGAAGACACCTTTTATAATTCTGGTTTGTTTGCGGTCATTCCTATGGACTTTTATTTCCCAGGTCATGGAAAATCCGGTGACCTTCCACCTCGCAAAGGCTTTGCGGAAAAGTGGCACCCTCAACTCCTCAAGGAGTGTCCGGATATTGAGTTAACCCTCTTAATTGGACAATATGCCCAAGCATACTACCTTCATGAAAAGGTTAGTGGCAAGGTAACCGAACGGGTTCACCATTTTAAAGACTATTTGCCAACCTATTTTCCACTTGTTCACCCTTCCCCTCGCAATCAAATCTGGATGGCTAAAAATCCTTGGTTTGAGGCAGAGGTGGTGCCAGAATTGCAAACCTTAGTACAACAGATTATTCAAAAATAAAGGAGAGCGAAGATGGATCCTTATCAACAAGTTAAAGAAAAATTAGATGAGTTGGGAATTTCATTTGATGTGGTGGAACACCCACCTGCATTTACGACGGAGCAGGCGGATTCTTATATTGAAGGCTTAGAAGGTGTCCGGACCAAGACCATGTTTTTGACCAACAAGAAGAAAACCCAATACTATCTGCTCATCATGGATGACCAGAAACCATTGGATATGGATGATTTCAAAGAGCAAGTGGAAGCCAATCGGATCCGCATGGCTTCAGCAGATTCTTTAGCTGAAAAAATGAAATTACCGCCAGGGACGGTTTCTCCATTTGGTTTATTGAACAATGAAGAAAAAGATATTCGAGTCTATTTCGATAAAGACATTGTGTCAGAGGAGATCATGACCTTCCATCCCAATACCAACGAAAAAACGATCTTTATTAAAACCCAAGACTTGTTCCGATTTTTAGAGTCTATTGGCTTTAACTATGAAATCCTAACCCTTCCATAACAAAGGAGAAATCATGAAAGAAATTCCATTTTCAAGCTTTTACCAAGCTTATCAAAAAGGGAACATACACGTTCTTGATGTACGCGAGCAGGAGGAATATGATGCCCTTCACTTAGATGGGGTTCGTCTTCTTCCCTTATCCGAATTAGCAGATCGCTACCAGGAATTAGAGAAGGATCATCCCTATTATGTCATCTGCAAGTCAGGTCGACGCTCAGCACGTGCTTGCCAATTTTTGGAAGAGCAAGGCTATGATGTGACCAACGTCCAAGGTGGCATGGATGCATTTGAATCCTAAGAAACGGGAGTGGGAAAGAACTCCGTAAAATAAAAAAAGTTGAAAAGGTTCCCCAAACCTTTTCAATCTTCCCACCTCCGCATAGCTTCAACAGTCTGGGAGACTGTTGAAGGTTGTGGATAAAGGAAACTTTGTTTCCCTCATTAGGTCATCTTTGGAGATTAAAAGGCGAACAAAGATGCCAATCAACCACTGCGTCTTGCACTTATTCCTATCAAACATCAAAGGCTGGACAGTTTTTGCCCAGCCTTTTTCTTTACTAATTTCTAGAAATGAGTAGAATTTGTATGTTTTTCAAAAGATATTACAGGGATTTTCCAGTCTTTCATTGAAAATGGTTCAGAAATTTTGTATAATACCCTAGTATAAACAATTGTTAAGGAGATTCATTATGTCAAAACAAGATTGGCTGGATTATTTCGAAGCCGTAAATGGTCGTTCTGCTAGTGCAGAAGAAATCGCTCAAGCGCTGGCTGCAGGAGAATTTCAAGAAGAAGTAGTGGTTCCAGAAACCCCACAAACCACAGAATTTGTTGCAGCGCCAACTGCCCCTGTTGAAGAACCAGTAGCAGCTCCACAAGCCCCAGAGTTTGTTGCAGCGCCAACTGCCCCTGTTGAAGAACCAGTAGCAGCTCCTCAAGCTCCAGAATTTGTCGCAGCACCAACAGCGCCAGCAGCCCCAGAGTTTGTTGCAGCGCCAACTGCACCTGCAGAAGAACCAGTTGCAGCTCCAGTTCAAGAACCGGCTCCTCAAGCTGCTTCAGCGAATGGACCTGCTTTCCAACAAGCTCCACAGCAAGCCTACCAACAACCGACTCAAGCAGCTTATCAACAAGCTCCTTTCCAAGGACAAACAGGACAAGCTTATCCTGCCCAACCAAGTCAATTTGGTGTTGCCGTTGGTGGTTATTGGAATTGGTTTCTTTCAGCTTTGAAACGTCCAACAGCTGTAGAAAATCCAAAAGCTCTTAACGGAATTTTACAGTATATCTTGACTGCCTTTGTCTTGACCTTGGGGACCTTCTTCACAGCTAGTGGAGCTACAGGTGGTTATGGTGCAGATTTCCGTGCCTTTCTGATCATCTTGATCATGGCTTTTTTCAATATCTATACCTTCCAGGTAGCAGGTTTCTTTGTCCGTCGTGTCGTTCTTCAAGATAAAGAATATTCATACGGCCGTTCATTTGAAGAGTTTGGACGTTTGTCTGTTTACACCTTGCCTATTTCTCTATTTGCTTTCTTAGTTGGACTTGTAAAAGCTTATGAATTCTATGGATTCCTTAACTTCTTGATCTTCTTCTTGTATACAGTTGGAACCTTGTATGTAGTATACCAAGCCTTGAACAACACAAAATTTAAAGCCGATAAATTCATATTGCTTGTAGCATCCATTGCGATTTTAATTGTCTTTGCAGGACTTGTTGTTTACTTGGATCGTCAAATTTTGGAACAAGCTATTATGGGATCTATTACAAATACTCCAAATTTTGGAGACTTGGGTAATTTTGGATACTAAACACATCACAAAAAGGAAGGTGGGAATACCCACTTTCCCTATTTTATAATGAGGGAGAAGAGATCCATGCAAAAGAAATGGGTTGAATTATTTGAAAAAGTGATCGGTCGCAAACCGTCACCAGAAGAGTTTATGGCTGGGAAAGCTTGTGGATTTGATTTGAAACAAATTCAGTCTATCGCTGGAAATGCCCCAGCAGAGGAAGTAGCTCCTGTCAAGGAACCAGTGGTTGAACCAGTTGAAGAAGTGAAGAATGTCGATCCACTTCTAGCACCTCGACAGGCTTGGTTGCAACATTTTGAAGAAACCTATGGCCGCAAGCCAAGTGCAGAAGAATTTACCGCGGCTAAAAGTCAAAACTTCGAGTTTTTTGTAGGACCTGTGCCTGAAGCAGAATTTGCGACCCCAGATTCAACAGAAGAAACACAGGAATATGTCTCTCAACAGCAAACTCAAGAGTATACGGCTCCACTTGCTGCTGAGCAAACGCAGGTCTTTGCTGGTCCAAATGTTACAGAAGCAGGCCCAGCTCAGAAAAAACAAAAGGCCCCTAAAACGAAGGGTGAAAAGAAACTTTCCAAGAAGAAAATTGGGATTATTTCTGCTATTGCAGTCCTTGTGATAGCTTTGGTAGCAGCCTTCTTTTACTTCCAGTCAACAACGCGTGTCGAAGTGACTGCAGATAAATTTATTAAGGCAGTGGACACCAAGGATTATCGCGAAGCAGCAGATCTGCTTTCAACCGATAACGATAAATGGACAAAGGATGAAGCCGAAAGCTTTATTACCAGCATGGAAGATCAAGGGGTCGATATCGGCACAGAGTTGAACAAGATCATTGATAATGGTGGAGAAGGCAGCTATACGGATAAATCTGGAAACAAGATCTTTGGTTTGGAAAAAGCGGACAAGAAATTTGGAATCTTCCAAGAATACCGTGTGGCCAGCTATCCAGTGCAAGTGAAGGTCAAGACCAATTTGGATCAAGCCAAACTCAAAGTTGCTGCCAATAAAACAGTGACCTTGAAGAAAGATGCAGTGACAGACCTTGGTTCTTTCCATTACAATACAAAAGAAATGGAATTGACTGCTAAAACAGAGGTCGGAAATGTTACTTCTAAGATCCATCTCAATCCTAAAAAAGCAACAAAGAATAATTTAGAATTGCAGTTGAATTCTGAAAAACGCAATTTAGAAGTTGAGTTCCCAGATGAAGTTGAAAACCCAACGGATGTGAAGGTTGTGGTCAACGGCAAAGAAGTCGGAACCAGCACGACCTTTGAAGTAGACAGCATTCCTTATCAAGAAATTGAAGTACATGCCGTCTTCAACATGAATGGGGAAACCTATACAACTGAAAAGGCTAAGGTGACGATTGAAGAGGGTGAGAACGATCCGATCGAACTTAAACTAGCCAAAGATACCCTAAAACGCATCAAGAGTGCACAAGATGCTAAGAAAGCGCAAGCTGCCAAAGAAGAACAAAATCGGACCTTGGCGGAAGAATTCTTGAAAGAGTACCGCGACGCTGTCTTTAGCTCCGTTTCAAATCGAAATAACACCTACTCTAAATACTATGACACACAAAGTCAAGCCTACAAAGACATGGTTGAGTTCACAACTGGTGATGGTGTTCGAAAGGCTAAGATTGACTACTATACTCCAGGAGCTTTGGACATTCAAAGTGTCACGGAAGAAAATGGTGTGGTAACGATCAAGACTTATGAAGACTTTACCGTGCATTATACAGATAGCCATCCAGATTCACAAAACCGCAAGTACAAGACCTACACCTTGAAAAAAGTAGGTGCAAGTTATGTGATTACAGATATTGTCGTAACAAAAGAATCATAGGAGATTCCCATGAAAGCAAGATTTTCCAAATTAACGTTGGTGACAGTTGCCTTGTTAACCCTGACAGCTTGCTCCCAATCTCAATCCACTAGTTCTAAATCTTCTGCAAAAGAAGAAACCAAACAAACGCAAACCAAGTCTTCCAAAGAAACGTCTTCTGTAAAGGATACGTCAAAAGAGACAGGAAAAGAAGAATCGTCAAAAGCTGGTAAGTCAGATGTGAAAGTGGATTCTGGTGTGAGCTATAATGGTTCCTACTATAGTGTCAAAGGGAAATATGGTGAGGTCATGATCGCCAACAAACATTATCCCTTGTCGCCTGACTTTAACCCAGGGGAAGATCCTGAAGCTGTTTCAGCCCTTCATGAATTGATCGCAGCCATGCAGGCAGAAGGTTATCCGATTAGTGACCAATATAGTGGTTTTCGTAGCTACGACACCCAAGTTGGCCTCTACCAAAACTATGTCAATCAAGATGGTCAGGAGGCCGCAGATCGTTATTCTGCTAGACCAGGTTATAGTGAACACCAGACAGGTTTGACCTTTGATTTGATTGATACCAGTGGGAATCTGGTGACAGAACCTGGACCAAGTAAGTGGTTGCTCAAGAACGCAGCTAAATATGGATTTGTGGTTCGTTACCAAGAAGGTAAAGAAAAAGTGACAGGCTACATGCCTGAAAGCTGGCATCTCCGCTATATCGGAAAAGAAGCACAAGATATCGCTGACTCAGGTTTGAGTCTGGAAGAATACTATGGCTTCACCGGTGGCGATTACGTTGATAAATAAGAAAAGGTTGGGGTTGATATCCCAACCTTTTTATTATATGTTTTTTAGAAACGTATCCAGTTCTTTTTGATTTTTAAGAGAGATAAATTTGTCTGGATAGGTTTGGCCGATAGTCCGATAGCGTGTGACCTGTCTGGCTTGGCGTCCATCCCAAAGAATCCAACGGATGAATTCCCAGTCAAAGCGTTCAGGGCAGCCTGCTGCCATACTCTCACGGACGCGTCCTTTATAACGGCAGTATCGTTTCCAGGCTCTAAAGAGGCAGTTCCAACGAGAGAAGTTGAGAAAGATAATCTGGTCGGCTTGCTCCATTCTCTCCTCATAGCAGCACCAAGAGTAATTGCCATCAATGACCCAGTCTTTATGGTCACTAAGAAACTGTCTCATCTCACCTTCCATCGTATCTCGGTCACTGTCTATCCAGCCCGGTTGAAATTGAAGGGTATCCATGTGGAGCTTGGGAATGGAGTAGTAGCGAGCTAAGTTTTCAGCCAAGGTGGATTTACCTGAGCCAGAATAGCCGATAATAACGATTTTCATAAGCACCTCTCAAAAAATTAGGCACAAAAAAAGCTCCGGAGAGCTTGATTTTTATGCTGTTCTTGATTAACCAAGTTTCGCTGCAAGACGTGCTTTATCACGGCTAGCTTTGTTCTTGTGGATCAAACCTTTAGTTTCTGCTTTATCGATAGCTGAGCTAGCAGCGCGGTAAAGTTCTTCAGATGGGTTTGCTTCAAAAGCTTTGATTGCAGTACGCATAGCTGATTTTTGAGCTGAGTTTTTTTCGTTTTGTTTAACGTTCAATTCAGCGCGTTTGATAGCTGATTTAATGTTTGCCAAGTTATTCACCTCCATTGATAATCTAACTATCTCATTATATATGAAAAGTTAAGATTTGACAAGCCTAAAATAGCTTTTCCTAAAAAAAGTACCGTTAACAGGCCATTTTATCTAACGTTTGAGATAAATTTCGTCGATTTCATGGTTGGTTGCTTTATGGAGAATCAGATCAGCCCGGTTTCTGGTTGGTTGGATGTAATGTTGCAAGTTGACTAAATTAATGGATTCCCAGACCTGATGGGCCATGCTTAAAACTTCTTCTAGGGGTTGCTCTGTAAATCGATAGTAGTAGTTATTAGGATCATTTTGAGCTAATGCAAGTAGTTTTTGGAAACGATCGATATACCAAGATTCGATATCATCAACTGCGGCATCCACATAGATTGAAAAATCAAAGAAATCGGTCATATAGAGACTGTCATTTTGCGGATTTTGAAAGACATTAATCCCTTCGACAATGACAAAATCAGCCGGTAAAATGGTTTGCTTCTCATCTGGGACAATATCGTATATTTCGTGAGAATAGACAGGGATTTCTACGCTCTTGTTGTTTTTGATTTGATTAAGAAAATCAAGAAGCAATTCCATATCATAGCTTTCTGGAAATCCTTTTCGATTGAGGATCTCTTGTTCTTTTAAGATAGCATTTGGATAGAGGAAACCATCTGTTGTCACCAATTCTACTGTCGAGCCTTCGAAGGTTCGCGACAGCAGGATTTGAAGTAAACGGCTAGTGGTAGATTTTCCAACCGCAACGCTCCCTGAAACCCCAATGATAAAGGGTTGGCGTTCACTCGTTTTTTGAAGAAAAATACCTTTTGAGAAGGCCAAATCTTCTTTGGAACGCTTGTAGATTCCAATTAGGTTTGTCAAAGGCAGGTAGACGTCACGTACATCCTGGAGGTTGATGCGGTCGTTAAAACTTTTAATAGAATTGAGCTCTGTTTGAGAGAGAGGTGGGGTGGTTTTGCGGTGCAAATTTTGCCAAGTTTCACGATTAATTTTTTCAAAATGTAGAAATTCTTTGTCCATATGTCACTCCTATTGTAGTCTTTAGTATACCAATTTTTAGAGGTCGTGTAAACGATTTAAAAAAGGAATGAATTATGATAAAATAACCTTATGAGTAAAATGTATTTCGATGTAAACCCAGATGCAGCCCATGATATTCATGATCTGGCTGTTGTTTTATTGGGGCAAAAGATGAATTTTTATACGGACGCCGGCGTCTTTAGTAAAAAAATGATTGATTATGGAAGCCAGGTGCTCTTATCAACCCTGGTTTTTCAAGAAGGAGAAAGTGTCCTAGATGTTGGCTGTGGCTATGGACCGATCGGCCTCTCTCTAGCTAAAGCCCAGGGAGTCGCTGTGACCATGGTCGATGTTAATGAGCGGGCGCTGGACTTGGCTAAGAAAAATGCCAGCCGAAACGGTGTTGAAGCTCAGATCTTTTCTTCGGATGTCTATGAAGCAGTAGAAGGGGTCTTTGACCATGTGATCAGTAATCCGCCGATCCGAGCTGGTAAGAAAGTGGTCCACCAAGTGATCACCGGTAGTTTTGAACATTTGAAACCAGGTGGAGACTTGACCATTGTCATTCAGAAAAAACAAGGGGCTCCGAGCGCTAAGGCCAAGATGGAAGAGACGTTTGGCAATTGTGAGACCGTAAAAAAAGACAAAGGCTATTATATTTTAAGAAGTGAGAAAGAATCATGAGAGCAGTAGATATCATTCAGAAAAAAAGAGATGGTCTTGCCTTAAACAAGGAAGAAATTGAATGGCTGATTGAGGGCTATGTGGCTGGAACAGTACCAGATTACCAAATGTCCGCTTTTGCTATGGCTGTTTATTTTAAAGGGATGACGACAGAAGAAATCTCTCATATGACCATGAAGATGGTCCAAACAGGGCAACAGTTTGATTTGTCAGCTATTCCAGGGATCAAGGTGGACAAACACTCGACTGGTGGTGTGGGAGACAAGGTGACCTTGGTCTTGGTGCCTTTGGTTGCAAGTTTCGGAGTGCCGGTTGCCAAAATGAGCGGTCGTGGTTTAGGCCACACGGGTGGAACCATCGATAAGTTGGAATCCATTAAAGGCTTCCAGATTGAACGGACCCAAGAGGAATTTATCCAGCAGGTGCAGGAGATCGGCTTATCGGTCATTGGTCAATCCGACCAACTTGTAAAAGCAGACAAACTTTTGTATGCTCTGCGTGATGTGACAGCGACAGTGGATACCATTCCTTTGATTGCTAGCTCCGTTATGAGTAAGAAAATCGCTGCTGGAGCGGATGCTATTCTTTTGGACGTGACGGTAGGCGAGGGTGCCTTCATGAAGAATATTGAGGATGCTCGTCGCTTAGCACGTACCATGGTGGATCTTGGAAATGCAGTGGGTCGGAAAACCATCGCTGTCATTACAGATATGAGCCAACCATTGGGAACCAGTATTGGCAATCGTTTAGAGATTTTGGAAGCCCTGGATATTCTGAAAGGACAGGGGCGCGCTGAAGTCACTGAGTTTATTTGTGAATTAGCGCAAATCATGTTGAAATTGGCCAATGTAGATCAATCGATTGAAGCCATCCTTGAACACTTGACCAATGGTCAAGCTTTAGCGAAGTTTGAAGAAATGGTGGTGGCTCAAGGTGGAGACTTAGAAGATTTGCATCGTCCCGTTAAAGTGGATCAGGTCCTTGAAGTAACAGCGGACCAAGATGGCGTCATTGCTGCTTTACCTGCCATGGAGTTTGGCTTGTTTGCAATGCGATTGGGTGCTGGCCGTGCTGTCAAATCGGATCCCCTCGATTATGAAACAGGAATTGTGTTTGACAAAAAAGTGGGAGAGCGCGTCAAAAAAGGGGAACGTATTGCCCGTATTTTCATGAATGAAAAAAATTCACAAGAAGGCGTTACAGAATTCAAAAAAAATGTTAAAATACTAGAAAGGGCTGAAAGCGTTAAAGAAATTATTGAAATAATATCTTAAGCAGCTCAGGAGATTGTATGAAGTTAAATAAATATATCGATCACACTCTTTTAAAACCAGATGCACAACAAGAACAGATCGAAAAGCTGATCGAAGAAGCCAAGGTTTATGATTTTGCGAGTGTCTGTGTGAACCCGACATGGGTGAATTTTGCGGCTGAGGGCTTGCGCGATTCAGACGTTAAAGTTTGTACCGTCATTGGTTTTCCTTTAGGAGCAAATACACCATTTGTCAAAGCGTGTGAAACAAAAAATGCGATTCAAAATGGTGCCGATGAGATTGACATGGTCATTAATATCGGGGCTCTTAAGTCTAAGAATTTAGCACTAGTTGAGGAAGATATCCAAGCTGTAGTCGAAGCGAGCGGTGATAAGCTCGTCAAAGTCATCATTGAGACTTGTCTCTTAACCGATGATGAAAAGATCGTTGCTTGTCAGATTGCTAAGTCAGCTGGAGCTGACTTTGTGAAGACTTCAACTGGTTTCTCAACTGGAGGAGCAACGGTAGAAGATGTTGCCTTAATGCGTCAAACTGTTGGACCCGACATGGGTGTTAAGGCTTCTGGTGGTGCTCGCTCTTATGAAGATGCTCTTGCTTTTATCGAAGCTGGTGCGACCCGTATTGGGACTTCTTCTGGTGTAGCCATCATGGAAGGAAAGGTGGCTCATGGCGACTACTGAGTTGATTGACTTAGCAGTTGAAGTGAGTAAACAAGCCTATGTGCCTTACTCTCATTTCCCAATTGGAGCTGTACTGCTAACGAAGGATGGAGAAATCTATACAGGGGTCAATATCGAAAATGCCAGTTTTGGTTTAACCAACTGTGGAGAACGGACAGCCATTTTTAAAGCTGTTTCTGAAGGAGCTCGCGATTTCAAAGAGCTCATTATCTACGGGCAAACAGAAAAGCCCATCTCTCCATGTGGTGCTTGTCGCCAGGTCATGGCTGAATTTTTTGAGCCAGACCTTCCTGTAACCTTAGTATCTAAAGATAAATCGACGGTCGTGATGACGGTCAAGGAATTACTTCCATATTCCTTTACAGACCTGACTTAATAGGTCTGTGAGGCGGTCTTTTGACCCTTTCAATACTTCGCAACAATGTTGCACAATAATTTAGGAGGTTCAGTAATGAACAAGAAACAATGGCTAGGCCTTGGTCTAGTAACTGTCGCTGCTATCGGACTTGCAGCATGTGGAAATCGTGCGTCTAAAAAAGATAGCGCAAACTCAGAATCTAAAACAGATTTGAAAGCTGCTATCATTACCGATACTGGTGGTGTGGATGACAAATCATTCAACCAATCTGCTTGGGAAGGTTTGCAAGCTTGGGGTAAAGAAAACGGTCTTTCTAAAGGGAACGGATTTGACTACTTCCAATCAACAGATGAATCTCAATATGCGACAAACCTTGATGAAGCTGTTTCTAACGACTACAAATTGATCTTTGGTGTTGGTTTTGCCTTGAGCGACTCTGTTAAAAAAGCTGCAAAAGACAACCAAGATGTGAACTATGTCATCATCGATGACCGTATTGAAGGACAAAAGAACGTAGCATCTGCTGTTTATGCCGATAACGAAGCTGGTTACCTTGCTGGTATCGCTGCTGCGAAAACTACAAAAACTAAACAAGTTGGTTTTGTAGGTGGTATGGAAAGTGAAGTTATCACTCGTTTCCGCGCTGGATTTGAAGCTGGTGTTAAATCTGTTGACCCATCTATCAAAGTTCAAGTAGACTACGCTGGTTCATTCGGTGACTCTGCTAAAGGTAAAACAATTGCTGCCGCACAATATGCTGCAGGTGCAGACGTTATCTACCAAGTAGCTGGTGGTACTGGTGCAGGTGTCTTCTCTGAAGCTAAAGACTTGAACGAGAAGAAAAATGAAGACGAAAAAGTTTGGGTTCTTGGTGTTGACCGTGACCAAAAAGCTGAAGGTGAATACACTTCTAAAGATGGTAAAAAATCTAACTTTGTATTGGCTTCAAGCTTGAAGAAAGTCGGAGAATCTGTAAAAGACTTGGCTAAGAAAACTGCTGATGGTAAATTCCCTGGCGGTAAAGTGATTACTTATAGCTTGAAAGATGGTGGAGTTGATTTGACAACTGACAACCTTTCTGCAGATGCTAAAAAAGCTGTAGAAGATGCTAAAGCTAAAATCCTTGATGGGTCTCTTAAAGTTCCTGAAAAATAATATTTGATTGGAGCGGCCCTCCCTTTAAGGGCCGTTTCTTTTAAAGTGAGACATTTTTGTCTCAATAAAATCTGTTAGTCGCCTAGCAGATTTTATTGAAATAAAAAATTTTGAAAGGAAACACCCCATGACACATGAATATGTCATCGAAATGCGTGAGATTACCAAAAAATTTGGTGACTTTGTAGCAAATGACAAGATTAATCTTCAGTTGCGCAAAGGTGAAATCCATGCACTTCTTGGAGAAAATGGTGCAGGGAAATCTACCCTGATGAATATGTTGGCTGGTTTGTTGGAACCAACTAGCGGAGACATCGTGGTAAATGGAAAAACTGTTAACCTAGACTCACCTTCAAAAGCAGCTTCTTTAGGAATTGGAATGGTGCACCAACACTTTATGTTGGTTGAAGCCTTCACTGTTGCTGAAAATATCATCCTTGGGTCTGAAACCACTAAACATGGTATTTTGGATCTTAAGAAAGCCAGTCAAGATATCCTTGATTTGTCTAAAAAATATGGCTTAGCAGTGGATCCAAATGCTAAAGTTGAGGATATTTCCGTTGGTGCGCAGCAACGTGTGGAAATCTTAAAGACGCTTTATCGTGGAGCCGACATCCTAATCTTCGATGAACCAACTGCGGTGTTGACACCAGCTGAAATCGAAGAATTGATGACAATCATGAAGAACTTGGCGAATGAAGGAAAATCTATTATCTTGATTACGCACAAGTTGGATGAAATCCGTGCTGTTTCAGACCGCGTAACGGTTATTCGCCGTGGTAAATCGATTGAGACAGTCGAGATTGGTGGAGCTACCAACCAAGACTTGGCCGAAATGATGGTCGGTCGTTCTGTTTCCTTTAAAACGGAGAAAGGTCCTTCTCAACCAAAAGAAGTCGTCTTGTCGATCGAAAACTTGGTTGTAAACGAAAACCGGGGTGTCCCAGCTGTTAAGAATCTTTCACTGGAACTTCGTGCTGGTGAAGTCGTGGGGATCGCAGGGATTGATGGAAATGGTCAGTCTGAATTGATCCAAGCGATTACAGGTCTACGGAAGGTAAAATCTGGTTCAATCAAGATTAAAGGCAAGGATGTTGTAGGACTTCGTCCACGTCAAATCACAGAAATGAAGGTAGGGCACGTCCCTGAAGACCGTCACCGGGATGGATTAGTCCTTGATATGATGATCTCTGAAAACATTGCTCTTCAAACCTATTATAAAGAACCTCTTAGCAAGAATGGTATCTTGAATTATCCAAATATTACCTCTTATGCCAAGAAGTTGATGGAAGAGTTTGACGTTCGTGCAGCCAGTGAAGTGGTACCTGCTAAGGCTCTCTCTGGAGGGAACCAGCAAAAAGCCATTATCGCTCGGGAAATTGATCGTGATCCAGATCTCTTGATCGTTAGTCAGCCGACTCGTGGATTGGACGTTGGAGCGATTGAATATATCCACAAACGTTTGATTCAAGAACGGGATAATGGAAAAGCCGTTCTGGTTGTCAGCTTTGAATTAGATGAAATTTTGAATGTTTCTGACCGTATTGCGGTTATTCATGATGGGAAGATCCAAGGGATCGTAACCCCTGAAACAACGAATAAGCAAGAACTTGGAATCCTCATGGCAGGAGGACAAGTAAAGGAGGGAGCATCAAATGAATAAGAATTTAAAACAAATTGCCGTTCCATTGGTGTCTGTCCTTTTAGGATTGGTCTTGGGTGCCATTATTATGTGGGCCTTCAGCTATGATGCCCTTTGGGGATATGAATTGCTGTTTAAAAAAGCCTTTGGTTCGATTAAGAGTTGGGGAAATATTTCCCGTGCCATGGGGCCACTGATTTTAGTTGCTCTTGGATTTTCAGTAGCTAGCCGGGCCGGCTTCTTTAACGTTGGACTTCCTGGTCAGGCTTTTGCAGGATGGATCATGGCGACTTGGTTTGCCCTGTCCTTCCCAAATATGCCTCGCTTACTGATGATTCCGATGACTGTTTTGATTGCGGCTATCGCAGGTGGATTTATTGGAGCGATTCCTGGTTTCCTTCGTGCCTATCTCGGAACCAGTGAGGTCATCATCACCATTATGATGAACTACATTGTTCTCTATGGTGGGAATGCCTTGATACATAGCTTCCCAGCTTCCTTGATGAAAAACAAGGACTCAACCATTGATGTGGGAGCTAACGCTGTCTACCAGACAGAGTGGCTGCGTAATTTGACGGACAAATCACAAATGAACATCGGGATCTTCTTTGCCATCATCGCAGTGGTGGTCATCTGGTTCTTGATGAAGAAAACAACACTTGGGTTTGAAATCCGTGCCGTTGGTCTCAATGCGAATGCGGCGGAATATGCTGGGATGTCTGCAAAACGGACCATTATCCTTTCTATGATCATTTCTGGTGCTCTTGCTGGTATCGGTGGGGTAGCAGAAGGTCTGGGTATTTACTCGAATGTCTACGTTCAAACCAGCTCGATGAGTGTTGGATTTAACGGAATGGCCGTTGCCCTTCTTGCGATGAATTCACCAATTGGTATTCCATTTGCTGCCTTCTTGTTTGGAGCACTTCAAATTGGGGGAGTTGGTATGAAGCCAGCTGCCATCCCTGAAGAAGTCGTTCAAATTGTGACAGCATCCATTATCTTCTTCGTATGTGCCCACTACATTATCGAAAAGATGATCTCGATGCGTTCAGCTAAAAAAGGAGGAGCAAACTAATGAGTATTGTAACGATTTTAAGTATTCTTGTTTCCTCTATGATTGTGTATGCGGCGCCGCTGATCTTCACAAGTATCGGAGGAGCATACTCAGAACACGCTGGGGTTGTTAACGTTGGTCTAGAAGGAATCATGGTTATGGGAGCCTTCTCAGGTATTATCTTTAACTTGACTTTTGAGCCTGAGTTAGGAAGTTTGACACCATGGTTGTCCTTGATCGTTGCTGCAGGGATTGGAGTACTCTTCTCCTTGATTCACGCGGTGGCAACCATTCATTTCCGTGCTGACCATATCGTCTCAGGTACGGTATTGAACTTGATGGCACCTCCATTGGCCGTCTTCCTTGTTAAAGCGATGTATAACAAGGGACAAACTGATAATATCAAAGTTGCCTTCGGGAAAACATCGATTCCAGTCTTATCTAAAATTCCGGTGATTGGGGATATTTTCTTCAACAATGCCAGCATCATCGGTTGGGTTGCGATTCTCTTTTCATTCTTTGCTTGGTTTATCATGTTCAAGACGAAATTTGGATTGCGTCTTCGTTCAGTTGGTGAACACCCTCAAGCAGCAGATACATTGGGAATCAATGTATATAGAATGCGCTACTTAGGAGTGATGATCTCAGGTGCCCTTGCAGGAATCGGAGGAGCCATTTACGCTCAGTCAGTTTCTGTTAACTTCGCGGTGACTACTATTGTAGGTCCTGGATTTATCGCCCTTGCGGCTATGATTTTCGGGAAATGGAACCCAATCGGGGCCATGCTTGCTAGTCTCTTCTTTGGAGCTTCACAAAGTTTGGCTGTTATCGGGAATCAATTGCCTTTGCTTAAAGGTATCCCATCCATCTACTTGCAAATTGCGCCTTACGTCTTGACCATGGTTGTCTTGGCAGCCTTCTTCGGACAAGCAGTTGCGCCAAAAGCAGATGGTGTTAACTACATTAAATCGAAATAATGCACAGAGAGAGGTTGGGACAAAAGTCCTAGCCTCTCAATTGTTTTTGGATTGTCGAGTAAGACGCAGTGGTTGAGTGGGCTCTACTACGCTGATTTTATCAGCTTTTACAGCCCTACTCAACTGTGCGGAGGTGGGACGACGAAATCGAATTCTAACGAATTACCGATTTCTGTCCCACGCTCTCTTTTGCTTTCTAAAGGCCCCTCATAGTCGCAATTTCTTTAGATTTAGGGTACAATAAGAATACAACTTTACACGTATTGGAGGAGCAGATGTTTAAGTGGATGAGACGCCTGATTGGCATGGTGATCGTTTTATTTATGTTATTAGTGATCTTGTTGGTCCCTGGATCTATTCCTGAAGGGGAGCAGCTGAGAAATGTGCAGGCAGGGAGTTCTTTGATTGAGCTGGCTCAAAATGCTGTTTCAAACGCCTCTGTAAGCACTGAAGGACTCTCAACTGAGCTGAATCTCAATTCTGTGCAATTGAGTCAGGTCGTAAAAACAAGTGCTGGTTCTGCCCTTGACAATTCTGACTATCAAAAGATGGCACTAGGAATGGATGGCAATGACCTTCACGTCAAAGTTCCTGTTTCCTTAGGACCAGTTGATAGCTATTTAGATTTAACTATGACCGGCCAAGTTGAAAACAATGTCATGAGTTTGACCGTTACCGGTGCTAAATTAGGGAAAATGCCCATTCCAAAATTCTTGGTTCTCAACTATTTGAAGGATCAATCCAATCAAAATGGAGGCGGCTTCACAGTGAATGGTGATCAAATCACCCTTGAAATTCCTCAAGCAGGCTATAGTATCTCAAAAGCGAGAGTGGAAAATGGCAATGCTAAGGTAACCGTTAGTATATCCTTGTTTTAAGTCTTTGTAAATGGAGTTGTCATGCTTGTCTTTGAATTTTGTGCAGAGAATTTAACTTATATTGACAAGGCGATTGCTGCTGGGGCAGGTCGCATTGAACTGTGCGACAACTTGGCAGTAGGAGGGACCACACCGAGTATAGGTGTGATCAATGAAGCAATCAAACTGACAAGAGCGAAGTCCGTGGATCTATGTGTCATTATCCGGCCCCGTGGTGGCGATTTTGTCTACACTGATCTGGAAGTCGAAACTATGCTGACGGATATTCGTGCTGCGAAAGAAATAGGGGTTACTTGTTTTGTGCTGGGAGCGTTGACGAGCGATCGAAAGTTGGACCAGAGGGTCATGCAGCTTTTACTAGCAGCCTGTGGAGAGGCAGAGGTAGTCTTTCATATGGCCTTTGATGAGTTAGCTCATACAGATCAGCTAGAAGCGATTGAGTGGCTTTCTGATCAGGGTGTGGCCCGCATTTTAACACGAGCCGGAAGTCCAGGTGACCCACTAGAGCAACGTTTTGTACACTATCATCGTTTATTAGATGCGGCTAAGGGAAAGATTCAGATCCTGCCAGGTGGAGGTGTGACCCTTGACAATCGTCAGCTCTTTTTGGAGCAATTGGGCGTTTGTCAACTGCATGGCACGCGCATCGTGTTTTAAAGAAGAATCGATTGCTGCTTTAGGTAGTTTTGAGGATCTGTTATCAAGGTTGGGGACGTTGTTTCCAGCCTCTTCTAGTGCAAAAATGAATAAGGGAGAGAAAATGTTTTTAGAGCATTATTTTGACCGGTACACCTTTCAGCCAGAAAAGGGATTGGCTTATGGATTTGAAAAGAGAGAAGCAGGTTATGAGTACCAGTGTCCCGTCTTATCGGACACTTTTCTCTTAAAAGTCAGAGTCTGCGACCAGAAGATTTCTTTTCAGGTCTATGATCAGGATACAGGAGACGAGTACATCCAGATCCATCAGGAACAGCTACAAGGAAATTTCGTTGGCCAAGTCAGGGAAGCCTGTCAGGAATGTCTCGCAAGAATCCGGCAAGCTTGTTTTGAGGTAGAAGAATTTCTCTATCCTCAAGCCAAGCGTCTCATGGCCTATATCTCCCTGCACTATCAGGGGACGATTGAGTATTTGTGGGAGAGATCTCCGGAATCGGGTGCCATTCGCCACCGAGACACTCTCAAGTGGTATGGTGTCTTTATGACCATTGATTGGAAAAAACTGGATGCTAGCAAGTCTGGGAAAATAGAAGTTTTGAATGTCAAGTCTGATCAAGTAGCCCATTTCATCCAGCAGAAGGGGATTTATCCAGCTTTTCATATGAATAAAAAATATTGGGTGAGTATCCCGCTCGATGGAACAATTGCTGATGAGGAGTTGTTTGCTCTAGTGGATAGTAGCTGGCGGCTCACCAAAAAGGGGAAATAAGATGCATCTGTTGAGGAAATTATCTTGGTTTTTTAAATTAGAGAAGAAGCGTTACTTCATCGGGATAGGGGCCTTGATCTTGGTTAGTTTTTTAAATCTCATTCCTCCAAGAATCATGGGACTTGTGATCGATTTGATCGATAAAAGAAGGTTGACACTGAGTCAGTTGGTCGTGAATATTGGATTTCTAGTCCTAGCAGCCCTTGCCATGTATGGACTTCGTTTTGTCTGGAGACGCTATATTTTTGGGACGGCTAATAAGTTAGCTCGGATTTTGCGTTACCGTTTGTTCAAGCACTTTACGCTCATGTCACCGTCTTTTTATCAGCGTTATCGGACAGGGGATCTCATGGCCCATGCTACCAATGATATCAATGCGGTAACCATGTTTGCCGGTGGTGGGGTTATGTCTGCAGTGGATGCTTCTGTCACAGCCTTGGTGACCCTGGTCAGCATGTTTTTCATGATTGATTGGCGCTTAACCCTCTTAGCTATTTTGCCCCTACCAGTTATGGTAGTAGTGACTTCAGCCATTGGACGCAAAAATCACCAAGCCTTCAAAGAAGCTCAAGAAGGCTTCTCGGCGCTCAACAACTTTGTGCAGGAATCAGTATCAGGAGTCAAGGTAACCAAATCCTTTGGTTTTCAGTCAGATGAGATTCAGGCTTTTGAAAAGACCAATCAAATGGTCTTTTCAAAGAATATGACTTCCGCCAGTTACAATGCCTTGTTTGATCCGACCACTCTTCTTTTTGTTGGTCTCTCTTATGTCTTGACCCTATATTTCGGGGGCCTTTTTGTGCAGGAAGGAAGCTTGACAGTTGGACAAATCGTAACCTTTATCACCTATCTCAATATGCTCGTGTGGCCCCTTCAAGCCATGGGCTTCTTATTTAATATTAGTCAGAGGGCTAGCGTCTCGTATGACCGAATTGAGACACTTTTAGCAGAAACACCTGAAATCCAAGATCCAAACCATCCAGTCAGAGACATTCAAAATGGAGATTTGGAATATGACATTAAAGAATTCGCCTACGAGAAAGAGCCTGTTCTTGAAAAGGTTACATTTCATTTAGAAAAAGGACAAACCCTTGGAATTGTGGGTCCAACTGGATCTGGAAAGACCACCTTGTTGCGTCTCTTACTCAGAGAGCATGACTTGGATCAGGGAGATATCTTTCTAAATGGAATCTCCATCAAAGATTATCGTTTGGAAGATCTGCGTAGTTTGATCGGCTATGTTCCTCAAGATCAGATTCTCTTTGCTATGACTATTCGCGAGAATGTTGCTTTTTCGGATCCGCAGATCAAGGAAGAAGAGTTGATAAAAGCGCTAAGAACCTGTGGGGTCTATGAGGATGTCTTGGCTATGCCAGACCAGATGGAGACTGTGCTTGGAGAGAGAGGGGTCTCTCTTTCTGGCGGGCAAAAGCAACGGATTGCCATGAGTCGCGCTTTGGTCATGAATCCTGAGATCTTGCTTCTGGATGATTCCCTCTCTGCAGTAGATGCGAATACGGAGCACCAGATCATCGAAAATATGAAGCAGGAACGCAAGGGGAAAACAACCATGATCACAGCCCATCGCTTATCCGCTATCGTTCATGCGGATTTGATTCTGGTAATGGAGAATGGTCAAATCAAGGAGCGCGGAAATCACGAGGAATTAATGGCTCAAAAAGGTTGGTACTATGAAACCTACCAAGCCCAACAATTATCAGAAGAAATGGAGGGAAAGCTCAATGAAAACATCTGAAGCTCGTGTGATGACGCGGCTCTTGGCTTATATGTGGCGCTATAAATGGCTCACGGCTTTGGCCTTAGTCTTTACCCTTTTGACCAGCCTTTTATTGACAGCGATCCCTCTAGCGGCACGCTGGTATATTGACCACCTAGTCGATCCAACGGAAGCCGGCTCTCCAGTACTGACAGCTTTTCAGTTTCTCATTCTCTACTATGGCTTATTCATTGGGCGCGTGCTGGCAACTTATCTGAGTCAGTTAACCTTTGCGCGTGTATCCAATTCTATCGTAAGAGACATTCGTCTAGATATTTTCCAAAATCTTCAAAGGCTGGGTATGTCCTTTTATGACCAGACAGCAGCAGGTTCGATTGTTTCTCGAGTGACCAATGATACCCAGGCAGTCGCAGATATGTTTTCTACGGTCTTTTCAAGCCTGGTTTCATCCTTTTTACTCTTTCTAGTCACCCTGGTAACCATGTTTAGCTTGGACTGGCATTTGACCATTTGGATCCTGCCTTTTCTTCCCATCATTTGGTTTTCCATCCGTCTCTATCGCAAGTTATCCAATCGCTTGGTCAAGATGACCCGACAAAAATTATCAGATATCAATGTGAAATTATCGGAATCCATTGAAGGAATGCGGATCGTGCAGGCCTTTCGTCAAGAAAAGCGCTTGACGGATGAATTCGAACAGATTAATGGGGAACATTTGGACTATGCCAACCGATCTGTAGATGTCAATTCCCTCTTTTTGAGGCCAGCTATGACCCTGTTACAGGTCCTGGCTTATGCGGTTATTCTAACCTTTTTCGGCTTAAATTGGCGTAACTCTGGCTTTACAGCCGGTCTTATCTATGCCTTTATCCAGTATGTTAGCCAGCTTTTCCAACCCTTGATTGATGTTACGCAGAACTTTGCTACCTTGCAGACCTCAACCATTTCTGCAGGTCGTGTCTTTGAAATGATGGATCGAGACGACTATGATCCCAAGCAAGCTGGTAGCCTGAAAGAAATTGAGCGGGGAGATATTCGTTTTGAGCATGTATCTTTTTCTTATGATGGCAAACGGGATGTCCTAAAAGAGATCTCCTTTGAGGTCAAAAACGGACAAACCATCGCTTTTGTTGGCCATACTGGTTCTGGTAAATCCTCTATTATCAATCTCTTCATGCGCTTTTATGAATTTGATCGTGGCCAGATCTTGATTGATGGACAGGATATCAAGGACTACAGCCAGGAAGCCTTGCGCAAGTCCATTGGTCTAGTGTTGCAGGAACCCTTCCTCTATCATGGAACCATTGCTTCTAATATCCGAATGTATCATGAAGAACTGACAGATGAGGAAATCCGACAAGCAGCTGCATTTGTGGATGTAGCAGACTTTATTGAGAGTCTACCTGGTGGCTATGATCATCCGGTAACAGAGCGGGGTTCTACCTTATCGACCGGTCAGCGTCAGCTTCTGGCTTTTGCCCGAACGATTGCTGCCCAGCCTAAGATCCTCATTTTGGATGAGGCCACTGCCAATATCGACCAAGAGACGGAAGAGATGATCCAAAATTCTCTGAAGAAGATGCGCCAAGGGCGGACAACCATTGCCATTGCCCATCGCCTTTCTACCATCCAAGATGCCGATTGCATCTATGTTCTCGATAAAGGAAAAATCATCGAATCAGGCAACCACGACCAACTCATTGCTCTAGGAGGAACGTATAAGAAAATGTATGACCTCCAGGCTGGTATGATGAAATAAGGATAAACAAGGTCTAAATGCAAATTTAACCTTGTTTTTCTTTCTTGAAAGCTGTAAAATAAAGAAAAGAACAGAAAAAGGGAGCATAAACCATGTCAAACGATCTGATCATGATGGGAGTTGTCATTGTCTTATTTGGACTCTATTTCACCCTTCAAGTTGAGCTCAATAAAGTCAGAAATCAATTTACCTACTATCTTCTAAAACCAGGTAGTATTTCAAAGGAACAAAGAGAGAAGTACCTCAAAGAACCAGAGATGGAAGCGATTCGCCTGATTCGCCTCGATTATCGGATCGGCCTTCAAAATGCCAAACTTGTTTATGAGCAATTGAAGAAATAAGAAAGACCCTCGTATAGTCTATACGAGGGTTTCTCTTTTAAAAAAAGGCGTAAGCTTTGGTAAAACATTGCCCACATCTGCCGATTTGATCTTGGCGAGTTGATAAGGACAAGAAGTGATGTAGGCTGCTTCAAAGAAATCAAGCGGGAGTCCACTGTGTTTTAAGGCAGCAAGAGATTGAACTTGGTCGAGTTCTAGAAGGATCCCATCGTGGGTCAGGGTCAGATGAGGGAGAAGAGGAGACTGGGCCATTAAGGTCTTTAGACTGGCTTCTTCCTCTTTTTTTCTGGCTAGGAGTCGCTTTTTATTGGTCAGATACATACCGTTATCAATGTAGAGACTCAAGGCCTTTTGCATGATCAGATTGCTATCATAGTCCAGGATCGTCTTATAGGTCAAGAACGGCTTAAGAAGGGCTTGGGGAAGGATCATGGAAGTGATGCGAAGAGCAGAAAAGAGATTGGTCGAAAAAGACTTGATATAGATGACCCGGTCCTTTTGATCCAAATAATGAAAAGATGGAGCATTGCTGCCATCAAGATCTCCCAAATAGTCGTCCTCAACAAGGTAGACATCATATTGGTCAGCTAGTTGCAAGATCGCTTCTTTCTGCTTGGTCAAATAGCTATGACCAAGCGGATAGTGAAAACGAGGGATCGTGTAGAAGAATTTGATATGGCCACTTTTGAAAATCTCTTCAAGTTCCTCGAGATCAATCCCCGTTAAATTACGTTGAATGGTACGGTAGGCAAGTTGCTGCGAATCTAGGAGTTGGTTCATCCGATGATAAGTCGGTTGCTCGATCAAGATCTGAGACTTTTTATTGGGAAAGTCAATCTGGCTGAGGATATTAAGTGCCTGCTGAGTACCAGCAGTCAAAACAATCTGATCTGAAGTCGTATAAATACTTTCTTCCTTTAATAAGCCTTGAATCGATTGGCGTACTTCGAGTAAGCCTGCTTGGTCCGAAAAGTTATTAAAGAGATAATTCTCCCGACCAATCAAGGTTTCATTGATACAGGTCCGGAAGTCCTCGAAAGCCTGGTTGCGGTCTTTCTCTAATTTTAGTGGAATATCCTCATGTCGATCAGGTTCTTGCTCCAAAACATAGTAGCCACTTTGAGGCTTAGCATAGAGGAAGTGCTGGTAAGTCAAGTCCAGCAAGGCCCGTTGCACTGTGTCCTTACTACAAGAAAATTGACTAGCTAGCTGGCGAACGGAGGGAATTTTCTGTCCAGTTTCTAGTTCTCCATCTTGAATAGCTTTTTTTAGTACATGAATGATTTGTTGGTATTTGCTTGTCTTCATCCTGCCTGTCCCCATACAGTTTTTTACTATTGTACAGAAAAAATCACAAAAAAACCACTCATAAGAGTGGTGAGCGTATCACATAAAGTAAACGATGGCTAAATACTGAAGCGCAGAAGCTGCCAGGATGAAGAGGTGCCAAATCATGTGGAAGTATGGTTTTTTCTTGGCATAAAAGCCAGCTCCAACCGTGTAGCACAGACCGCCCATGAGCATGAGACCCCAGAAGATCGGATTGGTTTGGCTAATGATTTGGGGAATAATAAAGATGACCAACCAGCCCATGATCAAGTAAAGAGCGAGACTGAACTTTTCATTGACTTTTTTGGCAAAGATCTTGTAGAGAATACCAAAGATGGTGGTCCCCCATTGGATCAAGATAATGCTGTAGCCCATCCAGTTGTTCATCAAGGTAAGGACAACCGGTGTGTAACTACCTGCGATCGCAATGTAGATCATGGAATGGTCGATAATACGAAGCACATACTTTTGAGGCGAATCGTAAGACATAGCATGGTAGACGGTCGAAGACAGAAACATCAAAAAGAGACTGATCACAAAGATAGAAGTCCCAAAAGCACTGAGCAGACCGTGTTGTTCAAAGCTATAGACTGCTGAGATCGGAAGTAAGATCAACATGAGGAGGGCGCCAACAGCATGGGTTACGCTATTTGCGATCTCTTCTCCAAAGGATAATTTTTTACTTAGTTTCATGGTGTAATTCATCAGTTTCTTCCTCCGTTTTTACTGGTTGAATATAAGATAGGGTTTCTAGATAAAGTTGAACGGTCTGACAGGCAGAGCGAATGATAGGAGCGATCGGCTCTTTTTGCTCATTGAGATAAGCGACAAAGCTATTATAGAGAAGATCTGAACTCGCCTGGTCCTGCAAGAAATTTAAGGTAGAAGCGATCTCCTGAATAGAAAAGACCGTTTTTAAGGTTGTAATAGCGATTAAGCGAGCCACCTGTCTACGCTGGTATTTCTTCTTATCTGGTTTTTCGACATAGCCATGTTTTACGTAATTGTTGATCATGGCAGCCGTCAAGCCCTTGTCTGAAGAAGAGAGAACAGGTGCACAGGTTTTATTGACATAAAGTAGGACCTGATCAAGATAGAGGTCTAGTTCAGGTAGTTGCTCCCACGTTGGATAGGAAAAAGTGGACACGAAATCTTCACCTTTCTTTTATCTAGTTTTCATAACTAGATAATAACATTAATAAAAACTCCTGTCAAGAAAATTTTAAAAATATGGTACAATAGACCTATGAAACTATTAATTCCATCCGCTAAAGAACTGAACGAACAGGCTCGTATCGTCGAGCCCCAACCCTTGTCAGAGAACACAAAAACCATTCTCCAAGCTTTGAAGCAATTCTCGCTAGAAGAATTAGCGACCTTTTACGGGATCTCAGAAGAAAGAGCCCTAGTAGAAAAAGAAAGAATTGAGGCTCTGATAGATGGGAGTGCTAAAACCTATCCTGCTTTGGAACTGTTTGATGGCCTTATGTACCGTAGTATCGAGCGTCAAGACTTATCTGAAAAAGAGCAGGCTTATCTTCAGGAACATTTGTTGATCACGACTGCTTTATACGGTGTGCTACCTGCCTATGAAGGGATTGCGCCCCATCGCTTGGATTTTATGATGAAGCTAAAACCAGCTGGAAAATCTCTAAAGGCATTCTGGAAAGAGGACTATGATCAGGCAGTAGAAGGTGAGGAGCAGATCTTATCCCTTTTGTCTTCTGAGTTTGAACAGGTCTTTTCAAAAGCCATTCGTGAGCGAATGATTCGGATCAAATTTATGGAGAATCGTGGTGGGACACTAAAGATTCACTCAACGATTTCAAAGAAAGCACGTGGGGCCATGGTGACAGCTATGATGAAGGAAGAAATCACCCATCTAGAAGATCTGAAATCACTAGAAGTAGCAGGTTTTTCTTATCGTGAGGATTTATCGCAAGAGAAAGAATGGATCTTTGTGAAAGAATAAATAAAAATATTCCTGAGAAGCGTCAGGAATATTTTTTTGATCTGTTAGATAAAGAGAATGCACGATGAAAACTCCAAAATAGAGGATTTTGGAGTCAGAATCGTCTTGAGCAGTAGGCTTAGGCGATATGTTTGAATTTCTTCAAGAGTTCTGTCAACTCAGCTTGCTCGCCACTATTAAAGACTTGCATCAAGCGTTGAATATTTTTGATATGATCTGGAAGAGCTTCTTCGATCTTTTTACGACCGGCATCTGTAATAGATACAAGATAAGCACGGCGGTCTTCTGGATCGGTTTCGCGTGTAATCCAACCATCGCGGACCATATTGCGAATAACCACAGTCATATTTCCAGAGGTCGCAAGAATGCTATCAATCAGATCTTGAATGCGGAGATCGCCCTTGCTGTACAAGGTCTCAAGAACAGAGAATTGAGTTGGTGTCAACTGGTGCTTTTTAAAGATATGAGCCTCAGACGCACGGATCAATCGTTCTGCCTTGTGGAAGACGATCATGGTTTTTAAATCTACGTTTGCTTCTTTGAATAATCTCTTTAAATTTTCCATATCTATATTTTATCAATAAATAGTGTTTCTGTCGTTTAATTTTATTTTCAAATTAGTTACAAAATTGTGACAAATTTATTGAACTATGAACATAAAATATACAAGGTGTTAATTTTAGTTTGTTTATCAAACAATTTTATACTAAAACATTGTAATAGGTATGAAATATTAGTAACAATTCTTTCTTGAAAATCTATAGAATTCTAGGTGGCTTTGGTGTATAATGGGGGAGTGAAACAGAAAAATAATCTTTTTATAATATGGCAACATATAATAGGAATCTGTATCTTAGTATTGACGATCCTTTTTTCTTGGCTATTTCTTGCTGAAAAAACTTCTGATCACATGCAGGATCAAATGGCGCAAGCAAGAAAAATAGCTCTGTCTCACTCTTCGATTGCTACCATTGAGACGGAGAGTTTCTTTCATGGCAAAGAAGCGTATCTTTCCTTTATTGGAAAGGACCAAGAGGGGCAAGGACTAGCGGTTTTGGTGGCGCAGGCGGATGATGCAGTCTATACCTACCCTTTGAAAGAAGGAGTTAGCTCCAAAGAGGCAGCTTCTGTCGTCAAAGAGAAGAGTCAGGACGCGATTGATCGGGTAACTTTTGGACGCTTTAAAGGCAAACCGATCTGGGAAGTCAAGGCCGGGAGCTCCTATTATGTGGTGGATTTTAAGACTGGAAAAGTCACCGGTGTTTTTTAGGATTTGAGGAGGAAATATGAAATTATCAAATCGTGTATTGGAAATGGAAGAAAGTGTGACCTTGGCTGCAAATGCGCGTGCCAAAGCTTTGGCAGCAGAAGGTCGTGATATCTTAAGTTTGACCCTGGGTCAACCTGACTTTGCGACTCCAAAAAATATTCAAGAAGCAGCAGTCGCATCGATCGAGGATGGTCGCGCTAGCTTTTATACGGTAGCATCTGGACTTCCAGAATTGAAGGATGCCATTAGCGACTACATGAAAGAGTTTTATGGCTATGCAGTGAATCGAAATGAGGTTGTGGTCGGTACTGGTGCTAAGTTTATCATCTATGCCTTCTTTACTTCTGTCATCAATCCAGGTGATGAAGTCATCATTCCAACCCCTTGCTGGGTTTCTTATGTAGACCAGGTGAAGATGGTAGAAGGCACACCTGTTACTTTCCAAACAACAGAAGAAAATCACTTCAAGGCAACGGTAGAGCAATTGGAAGCAGCACGGACAGACAAGACCAAGGTTGTCTTGCTGAATTCGCCATCCAATCCAACAGGAATGATCTACAGTAAAGAAGAACTCGAAGCAATCGGAAACTGGGCTGTCGAGCATGATATCTTGATTTTGGCAGACGATATCTATGGGCGATTAGTCTACAATGGCAATACCTTTACGCCCATTTCTAGCTTATCAGAAGCAATTCGCAAGCAAACGATCGTGATTAATGGAGTTTCTAAAACCTATGCTATGACTGGTTGGCGGGTTGGTTTTGCAGTGGGAGATCCTGAGATTATCGGAGCTATGGCCAAGGTGATCAGCCAAACAACTTCCAACTTAACAACCGTTTCCCAATATGCCGCAATCGAAGCCCTCACAGGAGACCAATCTTCTATTGAGATCATGCGTCAAGCTTTTGAGGAGCGTTTGAATACCATTTATCCTTTGTTGAATGAAGTACCTGGGTTTGAAGCCATCAAACCACAAGGAGCCTTCTATCTCTTCCCAAATGTCAAGAAGGCCATGGAGATGAAGGGCTATACGGATGTGACGGAATTTACCACTGCAATTTTAGAAGAAGCAGAGGTTGCTTTAGTAACGGGAGCTGGCTTTGGTGCCCCTGAAAATATTCGCTTGTCTTATGCGACAGATTTGGACACCCTGAAAGAGGCTGTTCGCCGACTCAAGGCCTTTATGGAAAAATAAAATCGCAAGATCCTTAGTAATGAGCTGAGGATCTTTTTCTTTAAAAAAATCTGGTTTTCACAGGTAGAGCCTAGCACTGAAAGCCTTTTTATGATACAATTAAGAAGATAATGTCTTCGGACAAGTTTAACGAGAAAAGGAAGATGAATGATGACAAAACGGATTACTATCATCGAAGTAAAAGACTATGTTGGTCAAGAAGTGACCATCGGTGCTTGGGTGGCCAACAAATCAGGTAAAGGAAAAATTGCTTTCTTGCAATTGCGTGACGGGACTGCCTTTTTCCAAGGTGTAGCTTTTAAACCAAACTTTATCGAAAAATTCGGCGAAGAAGTGGGGCTTGAAAAATTTGACACCATCAAACGCTTGAGCCAAGAAACATCAGTGTTTGTGACTGGGATTGTCAAAGAAGACGAGCGTTCTAAATTTGGTTACGAATTGGATATTACAGACATCGAAGTGATCGGTGAATCTCAAGATTACCCAATCACTCCTAAAGAACACGGGACAGACTTCTTGATGGACAACCGCCACTTGTGGTTGCGTTCACGCAAACAAGTTGCCGTTATGCAAATCCGTAATGCCATTATCTATGCAACTTATGAGTTCTTTGATAAGAATGGCTTCATGAAGTTTGATAGCCCAATTCTTTCAGGAAATGCGGCGGAAGATTCAACTGAATTGTTTGAAACAGATTACTTCGGTACACCAGCTTACTTGAGCCAATCAGGTCAGCTTTACCTTGAAGCTGGTGCTATGGCCCTTGGTCGCGTCTTTGACTTTGGTCCAGTATTCCGTGCTGAAAAATCAAAAACTCGTCGTCACTTGACTGAGTTCTGGATGATGGATGCTGAGTACTCATACTTGACACACGATGAGTCACTTGACTTGCAAGAAGCTTATGTGAAAGCTCTTCTACAAGGTGTTTTGGACCGTGCACCTCAAGCCTTGGAAACATTGGAGCGTGATACAGAGCTCTTGAAACGCTACATTGCAGAGCCATTCAAACGGATCACTTATGATGAAGCGATTGATCTCTTGCAAGAGCATGAAAACGATGAAGATGCGGATTACGAGCATTTGGAACATGGTGATGACTTCGGCTCACCACATGAAACTTGGATTTCAAACCACTTTGGTGTGCCAACATTTGTCATGAACTACCCAGCAGCTATCAAGGCCTTCTACATGAAACCAGTTCCTGGAAATCCAGAGCGCGTGCTTTGTGCAGACTTGCTTGCTCCAGAAGGCTATGGAGAAATCATCGGTGGCTCTATGCGTGAGGAAGACTACGATGCCCTTGTTGCAAAAATGGATGAACTTGGCATGGATCGTACAGAGTATGAATTCTACCTTGATCTTCGTAAATACGGTACAGTCCCACACGGTGGCTTTGGTATCGGTATCGAGCGTATGGTAACCTTCGCGGCTGGTACAAAACACATTCGTGAAGCCATTCCATTCCCACGTATGTTGCACCGTATCAAACCTTAATAGACGTAAAAACGCCATTAGGCGTTTTTCACTTTTATCTGCTTCAAAAAACTATGAAAGGAAACTCAATGCTGAAAATAGACATCATCGATGGGAAAGAATACGAGGATGGTCAGGGGTCTTTGATCGCAGATCTAGACCATAGCATTCAACAGATGCTCAAGACATCCTACCCGGAAAGTCAAATGGATGATTTTATCACGTATAAAAATTTGAGCCAATATTGTATGGATTATCTAGGTCAGATTATTGATCGTGCCAATGATAAAAATGATGCGATTAAACAGCAGGTAACTGCTGTCATGCCCGAAAGCGAGCGTCCCTTTAACGTTGAAGACCGCTTGACAGCCAGCTATACCTTCGGTCAGCGTGTGGCGGATTCGGTTGCGCGCTTCGGTGGTTCTTGGACCTTTATTATTAGCTTCATCCTGATGATGGCTATCTGGATGTTGATCAATGTTTTGCATCCCTTTGGCTGGAATTTTGACCCTTATCCTTTCATCTTGCTGAATCTAGCACTTTCTACGATTGCGGCGATTCAAGCTCCTTTGATCATGATGAGCCAAAACAGGGCAGCAGATTATGATCGCCTGCAAGCGCGAAATGACTTTAACGTCAATATGGAGTCTGAACGGGAAATTCGTTTGTTGCATACGAAAATTGACCATATGGTGCAGCAAGACCAGACGGATTTGCTGGAAATTCAAAAGTTGCAAACCGAATTGTTGGTATCCTTGTCTAATCAAGTGAGCCAATTGCGTCAAGAACTGAATCAAGAAAGAATGAAAGAGGTGGAGAAAATGTAGGCAACTCTAAGTAAGTCTTTTAGAAACACTCAAATAATCTATTGAAAGAGGAAAAACAATGTTTAAAAGAACTTACAAACGCAATATTTCACTCCTAGCAGGTCTGGAATTGACATCTTATTTTGGAATCACCAGTTTTTGGATTCTCTTTTTTATTCAAAATGGTCTTTCTTTGCTTCAGATTGGTTTATTAGAGAGTATCTTTCATGGGACGAGTCTCTTGTGTGAGATCCCATCGGGAATGCTAGCCGATCGATTTAGCTACAAGACCAATCTCTACTTGGCTCGCTTGTCCAGTATTGGATCTTCGATCTTGATTTTATTTGGTCAGGGGAATTTTTGGATCTATGCCATTGCCATGATGGTCAATGCTTGGTCTTATAATTTTGACTCGGGGACCAGTACAGCTTTCTTATTTGATTCAGCAGTAGAAGCGGGCCAAAAGGACCGTTATCTTCAGATTTCTAGCTTTTTGTCTGGGGTGGCCGAAGTCACCCGAACGTTAGGTACAGTGGTGGCAGGCTTCTTGATTCACGGAGCATTGGCTTGGACCTATTATATTGCTATCGGGCTATCCTTGATTTCCATTCTTTTGATCTTTCTAATGAAAGAGCCAGAGAGCAAGAGTGATGAAAGAAGTCACTTGACCTTAAAGCGGATATTGGAGGTAGTGAAACAAGAATGGCAGGAAAAACCAGTCTTGTTTTACTGGATGCTCACCTATCAGTTGGTAGGGACCATCATGTGTATGTTTTATTTTTACTACCAACAGAAAATCAGTGACTTAGCCAGTTGGCAAGTTTCGCTCATCATGTTAATTGGTAGTGGATTCAATCTCCTGGCGGTTTATTTGGCCAGTCAAATCGGGAAAAAATGGAATAGTAATCAAGTCTTTCCGATTCTGGTTGCACTGACAGGGTTGGCCTTGTTTTTGGTAGGTGCGAAGACTCCATTCGCCTATTTGAGTGTCTATCTCTTAACCAATGCTCTTTATGCCGTTTATCAACCCATCTACTACAATGATTTACAAGCTTATCTGCCTTCCAGTGTGCGAGCAACCATGCTGAGTATCAATTCGATGATGTTTAGTCTATCTATGATTGTCATTTTCCCACTGACCGGTTGGTTCATTGATAGCTTTGGCTTTGTAGCAGTCTTTCTTGTATTAGGCCTTATAACGCTTTTCTCTTTCCCTCTCTTGATGTTTGGGTTGGGGAAAATGGGCAAGACCTTAAGCAAGGTAACAAAGAAGGAATAAGATTTCTGACCTTCATCTGGTCAGTATTCAACTCTCTCTGCTCTGCAGGGAGAGTTTTTTCATCTTAAGAATTTGTGGTAAAATATGTATATCCATTAAAAAAAGAATCGAGTCGTATGAAATCATTATTGAAGTATTTTAAGGGCTATCTATGGGAAACTTTTCTAGGGCCCGTGTTTAAGCTTTTAGAAGCTATTTTTGAATTGTGTGTCCCCTTAATCATCGCCCACTTAGTCGATCAGGTCATTCCGAAAAAGGAAACGAGCGCAGTGGTGATGACGGTCGGTGTTTTGTTTTTATTTGCGAGCTTTGGGGTCGTCGTAGCTATTACAGCCCAGTATTTTTCTTCTAAGGCAGCAGTCGGCTTTACCCGCGAGATGACCAAGGATTTGTATGAGAAAATCTTATCGCTTCCAAAGGACAAGCGAGATAGGATCGGGACTTCTAGTTTGGTAACCCGCCTTACGTCTGATACCTATCAAATCCAGGTTGGGATCAACCAATTCTTGCGCCTCTTTTTGAGAGCACCCATTATTGTCTTTGGATCGATCATCATGGCTTTCACCATCAGTCCTAAACTAACCCTTTGGCTCTTGGGGATGGTGGCGATTTTAACCCTGATTATTGTCATCATGTCACGGATTGTCAATCCGCTATTTGCTAAGATTCGGAAAATCACAGACCGAATGGTTACGGTGACGCGTCAGCAATTTCAAGGGATGCGGGTGATTCGAGCCTTTGGACAAGATGCTAGTGAATTAGAGGATTTTAGAGAGGTCAATCAGGACTACAAGATCTGGCAAATTCGCGCTGGTATCTGGTCTAGTTTGGTGAGTCCCTTGACCTTCCTTGTGGTCAATACGACCTTGGTTTGTGTCATTTGGCAAGGACAATTGAATATCTCTGCTGGTCTTTTAACCCAAGGGATGTTGGTCGCTTTGGTCAATTATTTATTACAAATTTTAACAGAATTGATCAAGCTGGCGATGCTGGTCACGTCTTTAAATGTCAGCTATATTTCAGCCAAGCGTGTCCAAGAGATTTTTGATTTGAAGGAAGAAGACCTCTTAGAAGCTTTGCCAGTAGAAACTGCAAGAGTGCAAGAAGCGATCAGCGCCCAGAAAGTTTCTTTCACTTATCCAACGGCTTCAAACCCAGCTCTAGAAAATATTTCCTTTGATCTGGATCATGGACAGATGTTGGGAATTATCGGTGGTACAGGATCTGGGAAGTCTACCCTGGTTCAGTTATTGAGTCATTTGTATGCCGTGAGTCAGGGAAAATTAGCCCTCTTTCATCAAGGTCACTCTCCTAAAACTCTTAAGGAGTGGCGGGAGTGGGTAGCTCTTGTCCCACAGAAGGCAGAGCTCTTTAGAGGGACTATCCGCTCGAATCTCTTACTAGGGATGGAAGAAAATCTATCGGATGATGATTTGTGGTGGGCCCTAGAAACAGCTCAGGCGGCTGATTTTGTCCGTGAAAGAGAAGGACAACTCGATGAGCCAGTGGAAGCCTTCGGTCGAAATTTCTCAGGTGGTCAACGCCAGCGGTTGACCATTGCACGTGCCCTTTTGAAGAAGGCCCCTTTCTTGATTTTGGATGATTCAACCTCCGCCTTGGATTATTTGACGGAAGCTCGTCTCTTAAAATCGATTAAAGAAGAATTGAGTGATACAAGTTTGATCTTAGTATCTCAACGAACCAATAGTCTCAAGTCTGCTGATCAGATTTTGGTCTTGAACAAGGGACATCAAGTAGGACTGGGAAATCATGATTTCCTTTTGTCTACCAATGAGATTTATCAAGAAATTCATTATTCACAACACGGGAGGGAGGAAGCATGAGTCAAAAACGATCTAGTTATGTAAAACGTCTGTTTAGAGATTTTGCTCACCATCCCGGACTCCTGATTCTAGCTAGTATCGGAACCATCGCTCAAGTGGCCTTAACGGTCTGGTTACCGATCCTGATCGGACATGCGGTTGATTTAGTCATCAATCCTCAAGGGATGACAGTCTTATGGCCTGTCTTGATCCAAATGGTCCTGGTCATTGTGGCAAATACCTTAATTCAATGGATCAATCCCCTTCTCTATAATCAATTGGTCTATCGGTTTAGCCAAACCCTAAGAGAAAAAGTGATGGAAAAAGTGCATCGCTTGCCCTTATCTTATCTGGATAAGCAAGGGAGTGGAGACTTCGTCAGTCGTCTCACGACCGATGTGGAGCAACTCAATAGCGGGCTTCTCATGGTCTTCAACCAGTTCTTTGTTGGGCTCTTAACTATTCTTGTGACCATTGTAACCATGGCAGAGCTGGATTTCTTTATGATGGTAGCGGTTCTGGTCTTGACTCCTTTGTCTCTTTTGATTGCTCGTTTTATTGCCAAGCGCTCCTATACGCTTTTCCAAAAGCAGACCAAGGCGCGTGGTCTTCAAACCCAGTTGATCGAAGAGTCTTTGACCCAGGAAAGTTTGATCCAGTCCTTTAATGCTCAGGATCAATTCCGTAAGGCTTTTAAAGGGACGAATGAAAGCTATGCCAATTATTCCCAATCCGCTGTCTTTTATTCCTCAACTGTCAACCCTGCCACTCGCTTTGTGAATGCCTTGATTTATGCAGTAGTGGCTGGATTTGGTGCGGTACGCATTATTTCGGGATCTCACTTTACTGTCGGTCAATTGGTGACCTTCCTCAATTATGTCAATCAATACACCAAGCCCTTTAATGATATCTCCTCTGTCTTGTCAGAACTCCAAAGTGCCCTTGCCTGCGCAGAGCGCTTGTACAGCGTCTTGGATCAAGCTGAGGTCGAAGAGACGGGACATCGTGTTATAGAAACTCAGGATGTCAAAGGAGCGATAGGTTTTGAGCACGTCGCATTTGGCTATGATTTAGGGAGGACCTTGATCAAAGATTTAACCATTCAGGTTCCAGCCGCTAGTAAGGTAGCGATTGTAGGGCCTACTGGAGCAGGAAAATCGACCTTGATTAATTTGCTCATGCGTTTCTACCCTGTTAATTCTGGAGAGATCACGATTGATGGGGTGCCAATTACGGACTACACCCGTGCTTCTTACCGCCAACAGTTTGGTATGGTTCTACAAGAAACCTGGCTCAAGGTCGGGACGATTCATGAAAATATCGCCTTTTCTCGTCCAGATGCAACTAGAGAAGAAGTCATAGAAGCAGCCAAAGCGGCCAATGCAGATTTCTTCATTCGGCAGTTACCACAAGGCTACGATACCTATCTTTCAGATGCTGGAGAGTCTTTGTCCCAAGGTCAACGCCAACTCTTAACGATTGCGCGGGTTTTCCTTTCAGTTCCTAAGATTTTGATCTTGGATGAGGCTACATCCTCCATCGATACTCGTACTGAGGTCTTGATTCAAGATGCCTTTAATCAGCTTATGAAGGGACGGACCAGCTTTATCATTGCTCACCGCTTATCGACCATTCAAAATGCCGATATGATCCTTGTCATGGTCGATGGCGATATTGTTGAACATGGCACTCATGAAGAGCTAATGCAGGTGCAGGGTGTTTACTACAAGATGCAGACTGCTCAGCAACAGATTAGTTAGAATGTAAACAAACCATTTTTAATGTAAACTAAGTATAGTGATTCTGCAAAGAAATAAATATCTACCCAATTTGTATAACGAATTAAGAGAACATTAAAACTTTCCGCTGTGAGAAAAGTGCCTGAAACAATTTAGTTTCAGGCACTCGGAATTATTGAGACTTTAGGCTCAATAATTAGTCTTGGAACTTCGCAGAAGTTCGCTGACGTCCGTACTCACCTAAGGAAAGGTTTTAATATGTCTTTATCTTCAATCTAAGCATTTTCAGATTTGAAAATGCTTTTTTGGGTCTAAAAAACATCTAGCAAAATTGCTAGATGCTTCAAAAACCACTATTTTTTAAACGTTTAGAACCTTATCCAAGAATTCTTTCAAGCGTGGGTGTTGGGGGTTGTCGAAGATTTGGTCTGGTTTACCGTCTTCGAGGAATTCACCGTCTGCGGTGAAGATGACGCGGTTGGCTACTTGGCGGGCAAATCCCATCTCGTGGGTAACGATGATCATGGTCATGCCTTGCTCTGCCAACTCTTTCATAACGTTCAATACATCTCCAACCATCTCAGGGTCAAGGGCAGAAGTAGGTTCGTCAAAGAGCATAATATCTGGATTCATGGCAAGTCCACGTGCGATAGCCACACGTTGTTTTTGACCACCGGAAAGGCTGTTCGGATTGGCATCGGCTTTATCTGCGAGTCCAACTTTTTCCAACAATTCCATCCCGACTTTTTGAGCTTCTTCACGGGTCATCAGTTTGTGCTCTACTGGCGCAAACATAATATTTTCAAGGACGCTCATGTGAGGGAAGAGGTTGAAGTGTTGGAAAACCATCCCGATATTTTCACGGACTAGATCAACATTAGTTTTTGGATCGGTTAGATCATATCCATTAACTGTAATTTGACCTTTTGTAACTTCTTCGAGGAGATTGAGACTACGAAGGAAGGTCGATTTACCTGAACCGGATGGTCCGATAATACAAACCACATCTCCTTCATAGAATTTTGTTGAAATTCCTTTTAGGACCTCATTTTCACCATAGTATTTGTGGAGGTCATGGACATCAATTTTTAATTTAGCCATTAGTTAACCTTCTTTTCTAATTTTTTTGCAAATCGTGTTAGCAAGGTGATAATCACGAGGTAGAAGACGGCAAGGATCGCATACATCTTGAAACTTTGGTAGTTTCGAGCGATGATGATCTTACCAGTTTGGAAGAGTTCTACCAATCCGATCGCAGAAACGATCGTCGTATCTTTCAGGGCAATGACGAATTGGTTAACAAAGTTTGGAAGCATGAGTTTGGTTGCTTGTGGCAAGATGATCTTACGCATGGTCTTGCCATAGGAGATTCCCAGGCTTCGGCTGGCTTCCATCTGTCCAATCGGTACAGCTTGGATCCCCCCACGAACAATTTCTGCGATATAGGCAGCAGCATTGAGAGAGAGGGCAATGGTACCTGCGACAAAGTCGTTGATTGGAGATTGATGACCTGTGACTGATTCAATCAAGTTTGGAATTCCCCAGAAGATGAAGGCGGCGAGGATCATGAGTGGGATCCCACGAATAACATCGACAAAGATTTCTGCTGTCCAGCGGAGCCACTTATAAGGGCTAACACTAAACATCCCAAAGATAACACCGATCACCATAGCAATGGCGAAAGAGAGAAGCGCAAGGGCAAGAGTCACACCCAAACCACTTAACAATTGTTTGTAGTTGTTTTGAAGCAAGCCCCAGATCGTTGTTTCATCTGCTGTTGTACTTGAAGTACTTGATTTGCTATCTGATTTAAGGTATTTATCGAGAATCTTTTGGTATTGGCCATTTTTCTTCAAGTTTGCAAGACCGTTATTGAACATCTCGATCAATTCAGGATTTTCACCTTTTTTAACGGCAAATGCTAGTTGACCACTTGGAGTTCCTTCGATAGGTGTTTTGAATTTACGTCCTTGTTTAATAGCGTATTTGATAACAGGTTCGTCATCCATGATCGCCGCAACAGAACCAGAATTCAAACTATCATACATAGAAGCTCCGTCAGAGAACGTTTTGATCTTGTAGCCATATTTCTTTTGGTTTTCTTCAAGGAAATTTTGTGAGGAAGTACCGTTTTTAACACCGACTGTCTTTCCTTTTAGGTCATCATAAGAATCAATCTTGCTACTTTCTTGAACGGCTAGAATAGAATTGGCTGTGTAGTATGGTTCAGAAAAATCAAATGTTTCTTTCCGAGCATCTGTTACGGTCATCCCAGCGATCATTCCTTGCGCATGGCCGGATTGGACATCACTTACCGCTGCGTCAAATCCAGGATTATTAATCTCGATGGTAAATCCTTGGTCTTTGGCAATAGCCTTGATCAAGTCCATATCGATCCCTGTGTATTTGTTTTTTCCATTTTGGAAGACAAATGGTGCAAAAGATGAGTCACTTGAAATGCTATATTTTGATTTTTTAGGAGTTGCTTTTTGACCAGCAGGAGTAGTGGTTTCTGGAACGGCACTGTTACTTGATGATTGGCTTTCACCTGTCCATTTCTTGATGATCTCATCAAGTGTTCCATCAGCTTTCATTTGAGCGAGAGCCTTGTTAAATTCAGTGATTAACTTTTCATGATTTCCACCTTTTTTAACACCAAAGGCAAAGCCACCGACTGCTTCCCCGTCCATATTGATAGCTAGGTCCTGACCCTTTTGGATGGCGTATTGAATAACAGGTTGGTCATCCATCACCGCATTGACCGCACCAGCTGATAAACTGTTGTACATGAGATCACCGGTATCAAAAGTCTTGATCTTGTAGCCGTACTTGTCCTTGTTTTTATCGAGGAAGCGTTGGGCTGCAGTTCCGTTTTTAACACCGACTGTCTTCCCTTTTAATTGGCTGTACTTCGTGATTTTAACGGCTTTCGTAGTCGCGATGACAACTTTTGTATCGTAGTAAGTATCAGACATGGTGAAGACTTTTTCACGTTCTGTTGTTTTGGTCATTCCGGCCATGATGGCATCCGCTTGACCAGCTTGAACTGCATTGACCGCTGCATCAAATCCTGGGAAGGATTTGTCCAAATCCCAGCCATTGATTTCAGCGACCTTGTCCAAGATCTCTACGTCAATTCCTTTATAGGTTTGATCTGAATCCTTAAATTCAAACGGTGCATATGCTGTGTCGAAAACGACCTTGATCGTTTCAGCATGAGCATGACCAGCGAATGCAACGAATGGAAATAAGAACAGCAAACATGCTAGTAATTTTTTCTTCATTTCTGTCTCCTTTTTCTTCATTTCTCTTTGGGTGTTTGACCCATGAGTGCATTGACCAAAGGATGGCCTGAAAAAACAAAACATTCATACCAAATAGAGTATGAATGATCTTATGTTTTTCTATAAAAGCTATTATATCAGAAAAGTATCAGTTTAGCAAGAAAAATCAACCTTTGATGTCAGGTTTTCTAACATGAGGTGGTGTTGCAGGTCTGGATTTTCTTTGCTACAATGGACCTATCAGATAAATGGAGGTTACTAGATGAAGAAAGGGTTGATCATTCAGGGTATCAAAACGAAAACTTCAGTGTCAGTTTTCGTTTCTACACTATTCTACGTGTTTTTAGCTTCCTTCTTTATAGAAGGGGGACTATGGCTCAGTAGTGAATTGGTGGGACCATTTTCCATTGCAATAGGTTATTTAACCGAGTTCTTCTCACCAGGAAATGGGGTTGCAAGTATTCAAGAGTTTTTCTACCATTATATTCTCTATTATGAGCTCTTCAGTTTTGTATTTATTCTCTTACTCTTTATTTTTTGGGTGAAAGTAATAGAGAAGAATTCCTTATCAACTTTAGGTTTTGTAAAAAAGAACTGGCTCAAGTATCTAGGTTGGGGAATCTTGATTTCCCTTCTTCAAATGGGTGTGATTGCCCTTGTCTATCAAGTGGGCGGAATCGGGACTTTTGAGCTGAATGAATTAAGTTTAGAACCTATTCTCTTTATTCTAGGTTTATTCCCATTTTGGCTCCTTCAAGGAGGGACTGAAGAAGTAGCGACGCGGGGTTGGCTCCTGACTCGGATTGCTGCAAGAACTAATCTGCCTTTAGCGATCGCGATTTCTAGTAGTCTCTTTGGCATTCTGCATATGGGAAATGCAGGAGTGACCTTCTTATCCGTTCTGAATATCATCCTCGATGGAGTGCTGGCTGGTCTGCTTTTTATCTATACGGATAGTATCTGGCTAGTGGTCGCCCAACACGGCACTTGGAACTATGTACAAGGAAATCTCCTTGGTTTTCAAGTCAGTGGCACAGGCGCAGATGCGTCTATCTTTAGTTTTACCATGGGAGATGGACCTGACTGGTTGACCGGAGGGGAATTTGGAGCAGAAGGATCGATCATCACAACTCTGGTTCTTCTATTATCCGTCGTGATGGTTTACCGCTTAGGGGAAAGAAGAGAAAAAGTTGATCATGAAAAAGTGTGAAATGGCTGATAGTCATATAAGAAAAAGACAAACACCAAAAATGACGTTTGTCTGCATTCTGAGTCGAACACATATAGATGGGTTCGGCTTTTTCTATATAATAATAGGAATAATTAGCTTGACTTGGGCACCATGATTAATATTTTCTAAATGCATCGTTCCATTATGAAGTTTCATGACGCGTTTTACGAAAGATAAACCAAGTCCATAGTGACTTTCTTGAGAGGGTGTTCTTGCTTGGTCATCTTTATAGAAAAGATTTCCAGCATGTTGTAATATATTTTTTGAAAAACTAGATTGGTTATTCCATATAGTTAGAACTAATTGACTATTTTCTTGTGAAATTGTTAGGTTGATTTGTGCATCATTTTCTTTTTGATGTTGTATTGCATTATTAATAATATTTGTGATTGCTCGGAAAAATAGATTGGAATGAATTGCAATATGTGTCGATGGAGTTACTGTATTTGAAAAAACAAATTGTGTATATCTAGGGAGTAAGGGAGTGATGTGTTCTTTCAATTGATAAGTTACTTGTTTAATTGATATCTTTTCAAGTTGAATATCATGGTCGTAAAAGGTTTTGGAGTATTGGATGAAGTCGTTAAAATAATCGTTTAATTGAATACTTGCTTGCTCAAGATCTTTTAGACATTCTATTACTTGAGGTGTTTGCTCGGTGGATTGTAAGAATTCAGCATTTCCTCTGATGACAGTTAGAGGAGTTCGAAGATCATGTGCAGCGCTAGATACTTGAAACATGAGTTCTTTTTTTTGTTCTTTTTCATGTTCAATCCTATTTTTTATATCAGATTGCATTTTTTCGATCAGATCGTTTGTTTCAATGAATTCTTTAATCTGCAAATGGTGATGTTCATTTTTGGTGAAATATAGACCACTATGATAAACCATGTTCATTTCTTTTTGAATCTTGGTTAATAACTGTCTAATATTTATTACAATGATAACAATTAAAATGATGCAAAGATAAATCCAAGAACTGACGCTAAAAAATAAAGCAAAGCGATTGGCATTTTTCTCATTGATTCCAGACACAGAAGATAGAAGAGCTGGAACTATGTAAAAAAGTATAAGACATAGAAGAAATTGCCAAATAATTGTAAGGTAGGTACGCTTAATGAGTCGCTTGATCGTCAATTCTTTTTCCATTTGTATCCTCCTCCCCATACTGTTTTGATTGGATCAATTTGATGAGTTTTAAATTTTTGTCTAATTTGATAGATGTATTCGGTGATTGACCGTAGTTGAGCATCAGAGCTTACAGGATAAAGATAATTGTAAAGTTCTTCTATGCTAAATATTCGGTTTTCATTTTTGGCTAAAAGATAAAGTAAATCAAACTCTCGCTTAGTTAGTGATATTCTCTTTGATTGATAATAAACTTCTTGACGATCTCGATAAAAAGTAATATCTGAATTCATTTCTTCTTTAGAGGCAGGATGAGATCTTTCTTCTCTACGAAGATGCATTTGAATTCTTGCAATCAATTCTTTAATGCTGAATGGTTTTGTGATGTAATCATCGGCTCCGGCTTGTATTCCTTTTAGTAAATCTTCTTCAAAATCTTTAGCGGTTAGAAATAAGATTGGAGTAGCAATTTGTGGACGAATGGAACGACAAATTTCTAAACCAGAAATAGGCATCATGACGTCAAGTAAAATTAGATCAAATCCAGTAAAGTCACAGATATTGATCTCCTCTATATTTTTACGAGTTTCCACGTGAAAGTTGTTTGCTTCTAATGCATTCCCTATTAATCGTAAGATTTTTTCATCATCGTCAATGGCTAAAATTTTATACTTCATAGTTCCTCCAATTATATGAGCATATTATAGCAAATATAGAATGTAATTTGTTGAAAATAAAAAAAATAATTATTCTGAGAATTTCCTGATTTTCTCCTGTTATACTTGCTCCAAGTGAAGGTGGAATTTCACTAAAAGTCAGAAGGGAAAAAGAATGAATGATAACAATTCAAAAGCTACATAAGGAATATAATAATAAAATTGTCCTTCAAAACGTGTCTTTCAAAGCTAAGAAAGGTGAGATTACTGGATTGATTGGACCGAATGGGTCTGGAAAATCAACTTTAATCAGAATTTTACTTGGTTTAGAAAATAGTCAAATGGGAATGGCGTTGATCGATGGAAAAAAATACTCTCAATTGGGAGATAATCCTTTTTGTATTGTTGGATCGTTCCTTGACAGTTGCCAACCTTACCCAACCAGAACTGGATTTCAGCATCTTCGGTGGATTGGCTTGGCCTGTGGGGTTGATAGAAATAGGTGCAAGGAATGTTTAGAGTTGGTGGGGTTAAGTGAAGCTAAAAATAAAAAAGTAAAAGACTATTCATTAGGAATGAAGCAACGTCTTGGTTTAGCAACAGCCTTATTAGCAAATCCTGACATCTTAATTTTAGATGAACCAATCAATGGACTAGATCCAGAAGGAATTCGCTGGGTACGTAATTTTTTACAATCTTTTGTCAATGAAGGTAAAACTGTCTTAATGACAAGTCATTATATGAGTGAGTTAGAATTAACTGTAGATCATTTGGTTGGTATTTCTAATGGGAAAATCGTTATTGATGCTCCTACAAAAGACATTTTGAAAGAGTTTGGATCTTTTGAGGAAGCATATTTTAAGGCGCTCGAAGGGAAAGAAGGTGCATAATATGTTGAAGCGTTCCTTTTTTAGTGACCTCTATAAATATTGTAGTTTACCTACTTTTAAAGTTACTTTTTTTCTTATTTTGGGAGTCAGCATATTTTTTACAATTCAAAATATCCAGGTGATAAATGCCTTAGCAGAAGGAAATGGCCAAGCGGTTAACCTTGATCCATCTATGTTATCATCGAATCCAGTGTATACAGTCAGGGATGCTCTCTTATCTTCACCCTACCAAGCAAGTGTTATTTTCTTGCCAATTCTTGTTTCACTTGTTTATTCAACCCATTATCAATTTGGTGATGATTTTTTTAGCCAGTTATTGATTCCTAACTGGAAAGTTCGTCTTACTGGGTTTATTGCAAGTTCGATTGTCCTATCGTTACTCTCTACTTTAATATTTTCTATAGTAAACGCTGTTATTTTATTCGTTTTTCTAGATTCAACTCTAAAGAATTTTTTAGAATTGACATTGTTTTTAGACGTCACGGTAAGAGTTATGATATTTGCAATCGTTCTTACTTTATTAGCTTTACTTTTCGTAATCGTAACGAAAAAATCAATGACTGCATTAATTGCAGACGTTTTATTATTGGTAATCACCTTATCAGGTATTCTAAGAGGAATTTCTTCTAACATAGAGAATCTGTTACCTTTGATTGGGGCTAAATCATTTGCTTTTGGTCGAATTGAAGGGACTCAAATGAGTCAATTGTATGGATTTACTCTTCTAGTTGTTGAAGGAGTCGTATTCTTAGTATTGATAATTGTTGTAGAAAAGATTCGAATGGGGAGGAAGAATGGCAAGTTTATTTAGAAGTCTTATCATCAAAAAATATAGTTTAAAACCCGTGAAGTACCAGATAACTATACAGTCATTTTTGATAGGTTTTGTGTGTCTTTTAAGTGTTTTACCAGTTACAATCAATGATACTGTTGTACAATTATCTATAAAGCAAGCTCTTGTTTTTGCCTCAATGCTCTCTGTTAGTATAGGGTGTGTTAATGCATTTGTTGAGTTACAATCACACGAAACAAAACTAGTTTATTTGGTAAGTGGAAAAAGGATCTTAAGTTCAATTAGGATCCTGTTCGTAGAGTTATGTGATGTAGTACTACAATCAACCTTGTATTTCATTGTATTGCTTATATGGTTTCATTTTTTTAGTAGCGAAAATGGTGTCAGTTTAGAACTTTTCAGTTTCTATTTGATTGGCTCCATCCAATATTTTTTGATTTCTTACTTCTTAAGTTATTTTTTCAAAAGTCCAATGGGGAGTTTAGCTATTTTGCTGCTATTTCCTATTTTGGTACAACCTTTCATAGAAAGAGTAGTGGAACCAATGACTAGTTATCTATTTTACAATATTATTGCGGATACAATACTAGGGAGAGCTTCCTATTTGCAACTATGTGTTTATGCTATGGAATTGGTGTTTTCACTTGGAGCCACTCTTTACCTTTTGATAAGGAATCAAGAAGTTAAGTAGTAAATTGATTTCGTAAAAATGATACCGATGAGCAAACCTTGCTAATTTTGTATATCATGGACACTGAAGTTTATTACGTATTGCATTGTTTTAGAATAAAAGACAAGACTTTCGAAGTAATTGCGAGAGTCTTGTTTAGTTTTCACTCTAATGCGTGTCCAATTAATTATTTTGTAATATGTTGTTTTCCCTTTCATTCCTCATCTCAGAGAATTCTAGTGATTTATGGTAAAATAAGGTCTATATATGTGAGGACAAAGAGATGATTAATCGAGTAACTGATAACAAATTTAAACTAGTATCCAAATACCAACCGTCTGGGGATCAACCGCAGGCCATTGAACAGTTGGTGGATAACATCGAGGGTGGCGAGAAGGCGCAAATCCTGATGGGAGCGACTGGTACGGGGAAGACCTATACTATGAGCCAGGTTATTGCCCAAGTCAATAAACCGACCCTGGTTATCGCCCACAATAAAACGCTAGCGGGCCAGCTCTATGGAGAGTTCAAGGAATTCTTTCCAGAGAATGCGGTTGAGTACTTCGTCTCATACTATGATTACTACCAGCCAGAAGCCTATGTGCCATCGAGCGATACTTATATCGAAAAAGATAGCTCTGTCAATGATGAGATTGACAAGCTTCGTCACTCCGCAACATCAGCTTTGTTGGAGCGTAACGATGTGATTGTTGTGGCCTCTGTCTCTTGTATCTATGGTTTGGGTTCGCCTAAGGAATATGCCGATAGCGTGGTCAGCTTACGCCCGGGTCTGGAGATTTCTCGTGATAAACTGCTCAATGACCTGGTGGACATCCAGTTTGAGCGCAATGACATTGACTTTCAACGGGGGAAATTCCGTGTTCGTGGGGACGTGGTGGAGATTTTCCCAGCTTCGCGTGATGAACATGCCTTCCGGGTGGAGTTTTTCGGGGACGAGATTGAGCGGATTCGTGAGATTGAAGCTCTGACGGGCCAAGTTCTGGGAGATGTGGACCACTTGGCTATTTTCCCAGCCACTCACTTCGTGACCAATGACGACCATATGGAAGTAGCTATTGCCAAGATTCAAGCGGAACTTGAAGAGCAGTTAAAGGTTTTTGAAAAAGAAGGCAAGCTCTTGGAAGCTCAGCGTCTAAAACAACGGACCGAGTATGATATTGAAATGCTGCGGGAGATGGGCTACACCAATGGGGTTGAAAACTACTCTCGTCACATGGATGGCCGGAGTGAAGGAGAGCCTCCTTACACCCTTCTTGACTTCTTCCCAGAAGATTTCCTCATTATGATCGATGAAAGTCACATGACCATGGGACAGATCAAGGGCATGTACAATGGAGACCGCTCGCGCAAGGAAATGCTAGTCAACTATGGTTTCCGTTTGCCGTCAGCCTTAGATAACCGGCCACTGCGTCGTGAGGAGTTTGAAAGCCATGTCCACCAGATTGTTTATGTATCTGCGACACCGGGTGATTATGAGATGGAACAAACGGATACTGTCATCGAGCAGATCATTCGTCCGACAGGTCTACTCGATCCTGAGGTGGAAGTGCGTCCGACCATGGGTCAAATGGACGATCTCTTGGGTGAAATCAATGTGCGTGTAGAACGGGGAGAGCGGACGTTTGTTACCACCCTGACCAAGAAGATGGCGGAAGACTTGACCGATTACTTCAAGGAAATGGGGGTCAAGGTCAAATACATGCACTCGGACATTAAGACCTTGGAGCGGACAGAAATCATCCGTGATTTGCGTTTGGGCGTTTTTGATGTCTTGGTCGGTATCAACCTCCTTCGTGAAGGGATTGACGTACCTGAAGTCAGTCTGGTTGCTATTCTCGATGCGGATAAGGAAGGCTTCCTCCGTAATGAACGTGGGCTTATCCAGACCATCGGTCGTGCTGCCCGTAATAGTGAGGGTCACGTCATCATGTATGCGGACACCATGACCCAGTCTATGCAAAAAGCCATTGATGAAACAGCTCGCCGTCGGAAAATCCAGATGGCTTATAATGAAGAACATGGCATTGTTCCACAAACCATCAAGAAGGAAATCCGTGACCTGATCTCTGTTACCAAGGCGGTGGACAAGGAAGAGGACAAGGAAGTGGATATTACCAGTCTCAACCGCCAAGAGCGCAAGGAACTAGTCAAGAAACTGCAAGGTCAAATGCAAGAAGCAGTCGAAGTGCTTGATTTCGAGCTGGCAGCGCAAATCCGCGATAGGATGTTGGAAGTCAAGGCTTTGGATTAAGCGGAGGGAAAGTATGAAAATTTTAGTCATCAATGGACACCCGGATAAGGAAAGTTACTGTCAGGCTATTTTTCAAACCATTGTCGAAACTATTGACTCAAATCGCCACGAGCTCCAAGTGATCAGTCTCAATGAAGAGGACTTTGATCCGGTCCTTCGCTATGGTTACCGAAAGCGGATGGAGGAAGATTCCTTTATCCTTCGTTCTCAAGAATGGATCCAGTGGGCGGACCACCTGATCTTTGTCTATCCCATCTGGTGGAGCAGTATGCCGAGCCTCATGAAAGGTTGGATTGATCGGGTCTTCACACCTGGGATTGCTTACTCGGCTAATGATCAGGGCAGCTTTATCTGGAATTACCTCAGAGGCAAGCAATTCAAGAAGTTGCTCAAAGGGAAAACAGCTAGTATATATGCGACCTCCATGGCGCCTACTTGGTGGTACAAGATCTTTTCAGGTCCTCTCAACATTCCGGATAGTTATGGTATCTCTGTTTTGAAGAATGCCGTCTTGAACCACTGTGGGATCAAAACCAAGCGCGTCTGTATCTTGGGAGAAGTCGGCCGGGATGTGAACACCGCTAGCATGCGGGAACACCATCTCCAAAAGGTAGCAGCAGAAATGAAAAAACTCTGAGTAAATCCTTAACGTTAGGAAATGAGGTTAATGAAGCAGAAGAAAAATACTGTAAAGAAGGTCAACCATCAAAATAAAATAAAGAGTAAAAGAAGCTGGTTAGTTCGCTTAAACCTGTGGCTTGAAAAGCATTCAGGTATTGGTATGCTTTTGGATTTTATCATGTTTTTGTCAATGGGAGCTACCCTAGGTGTCTTTCTTTTTGACAATCATCTAATCCCAAGGACTTACCGTGATTTTAATTATCTATTTCCCTTATTTATGAATCTATATTTATTGCTGAATGGATTATATTTTAATGTCTTTCGAGTGCAGAAAGAAGACCGAGCTTCCATTGAATTTTTCGCAACCGTCTTTTTGTACGTGAATGCAATTACGTCTGTTGTGCATATTGGGTTTGGGATCAAAGGACGACGTATGGGAGATTATATTCCAGCACTTTACACCTTGAATCTGAAATACATCTGGTTTCCTATCGTGACCTATGCGATCTTCTTCATTCTAGCGGCCTTGATCTTATTCATAATAAAATTGAGGAAAAATAAGAGAAATAAGGTCGGAAAATTCGATAAAAAAGAAGACCATTGTCTTTGAGAGAGGCTTTCTTTTGGATATTTTTGATGAATACCATGAGTTGGTGAATCCCTTTGTGATGAATAAGGAGATAAAGAAAAAAGTTTATTTTGATGAATGAATTACATGATAGAAAGGAAATATATGTCACGTACAACGCCTACTATACTGTGCAATCTTTGCATGGTCGAAGATCTTGAAAATGGGAAAGTAGTCCTCCAATACCGCTCACCTGAAAAGACTCACTGGGCTGGCTATGCTTTTCCAGGTGGCCATATCGAAGAAGGAGAAAGCCTTGTAGAATCCGTCATTCGTGAAATCTACGAAGAGACAGGACTTACAATTACAAATCCAAAACTGGTCGCAGTCAAAGACTGGCCACAAGATGAGGGCGGCCGCTACATCGTCTTTTGCTACAAAGCGACAGAATTTACAGGCCAGCTAAGATCGTCTGAAGAAGGAGAAGTTTATTGGGTTGAGAAGGATCAATTAGAAAAGTTGGATTTATCCTACGATATGCTTCCTCTGCTGGAAGTGATGGAAGACCCAGATTTGTCCGAGTACTATTATCGTAAACGAACAGACGATGATTGGGAAAAATTAAGATTTTAAGCAAAGGGCTAGAGGGATCTAGCTTTTTTTGCTTGAAAGGTAAAAGAAGAAAGAATATTTCATTCGTGCTTGAATCTGCTCAGAAAAAGTACTATAGTATAAGCATAAAATACAATTGTAATCTTTCATACTGTGAATAGAAAGAAGGCAAGATATGAAATTACAATTTAGAATTCTAATAGGAATTTGCTTCTTGATCGGTGCCTTAGTCTTTGCCTTTCAAAAGGAATGGTTATACGCTTTGCTGTTGCTTTTAGTTGGGGCTTCTTACCTTTATAAAGGAGTGCGTCGATGAAGAGTGAGTGTTTAAACATCAGGGGGCTAAACGTTTGGTATAAAAAAGACAAGCCCGTTATAAAAGACACGAATTTGCTTGTACCCAATCATTCTGTAGTGGGGTTGATTGGTCGAAATGGAGCTGGGAAGACAACCTTGCTAAAAGCTTTAAGTAGTGTCTTTGATCATCGGCAGTATGCAGTTGAGACTGTTACCATAGAAGACAAGGCGACCTCTTTTCATACGAATTTCTATAAGAGCCGTACCTATACAGTTTTTACTGAAAACAATAGTTTTTTAAACTGGGATTTTGTTCATTATTTTAATTTTGTCTGTCGTTTGTATCATCGAAAGAGAGATGAAACGTTATTGCAGGACCTGATCTCAGGCTTTCATTTTGAAGAGTTTCTCAACACAGACATTGGTAGTTTGTCAACGGGAAATAAGAAGAAAGTCTTCTTGATCACAGCTTTTTATCTCAAACCTACCCTCCTTATTTTGGACGAACCATTTGATGGCCTTGATTTTGATGCGACAGAATTTCTATATGGTTTGCTATTGCAGTATAAAGAAGAAGGCTCTATTCTGATGAGTTCGCATATCGCAGAGAGTATCGTTCGGGTCTGTGATACAGCTTATACTATTGAAGATGGTCACCTAGACGCGATCGAATCGAATTTAGAAGATTGGTTTCATGACGTCAATCGTCAGAGGGGGTAGAACATGCTACTAGCAATTTTTAGAGATGTGGTATCCAAAAATCGGCTCTTCTTGTTCTTGACTTCCTTAGCCTTTGCTCTTTATTACTATCTTGTTGGGGCAAAATTTTCTACGAGCTTTCAAGTCTTGTTGATCAGTACGGCTATTGTTACTGCTCTATCAACCTTTCAATTGCTGTATTCCTACTTTTCGATGGACAGGGTCCAGGCCTACTACCAGCTTCCTTTGTCTCTCAATCGTTTTAAAGGGTCTTTTCTGACGGTAACCTTTCTTCTCAATTTACTAGAGCGCGTGCTGTTATTGATCCTCTTTTTAGGAGTCAGGTTAGACCTGCTACAATCCTTTAAGCTGGTCCTCCTTTCTTTACTGGTGGTATTGAGTGTGTTTTATATCTTTATCCAGTTCAATACCAGGCCAAGTCTTCTAGGAGGAGTGCTCATTTTTGTAACGACTGTTCTTACAGCATCTTCTTTATGGATTCAACAAGTGTCCTATATGATCTTACTTTCAGCCCTCCTTGCTGTCTTAATTTTTAAAAATGAGGACCTGGTCGCGATTTCAAAAAATGATCAGTTGCTCGTCGCAAAGAGAAGAAGTGGCAATTATTTTTTGCTTTCCTTGTTTCAAGAGCGCTATTTTTCCATCAATTTTGTCTTTACTCTCATCTTCCTCCTTCTCATTCTGATACAGGATTATGATGCTCCTTTAAAAATCATCATTCTTTTAACGATGGCTTCTGTCAATACGCCATTAACCACCCTCATTTCCGCGGATAAAGATTTGATTGTTCATGTTAAGTCCCTTCCTAAGAGTCGATTCTTTTACTTGATGTATTACCGAGTATTGCTGACTTATTTCTTAGCTGTGAATCTATTTGTTGCTCTATTATTAAAAATGGTGGTCATGCCTGACTTGGGGATTCTATTTTTACTAGGAGTCATGATTCTAGCAGTAGTGGAAGCTTTTTTGCACTTACTTATTGAAATCTTTTTCCCTTTAAGAAAATGGAATTTAAAGAGGGAATGTTGGAAGCATCCACGAAAATACATTGTTCCTAGTATCGTCTTCTTACTTAGTTGGAGTCTCCTTTTCTGTTTCTAAGGAATTGCTCCTTCGCTTGTATCTATACCTTAATTGTAGTATGATAGAGGAGTTGAAAAGATGCTAGAAAAGGTGGCAAGTATATGAAAGATTTTCACTTTGATGCAATTGCTGCATTTGAAAATTACGAAATCGAAAAGATGAGAGATGGCCATGTAGTGGTGACAACCAAGGTCGTGGAATCATCGCTCAATTATTATGGAAATGCGCACGGAGGCTATCTCTTTACCCTGTGTGATCAAGTCAGTGGTTTGGTCGTAGTTTCTCAGGGGGTCGATGGTGTGACCTTGCAATCCTCCATCAATTACTTGAAAGCAGGGCGTCTGGGGGATGTCCTCACGATCCATGGCGAATGTGTCCACAGTGGACGGACGACTCGAGTTGTGGATGTAGATATTACCAATCAAGACGGTGTCAATGTCTGCAAGGCAACCTTTACCATGTTTGTTACGGGAGTGAGAGATGAATCCGCACAAGTACGCATTTAAAAACTATATTTTTGATTTTTATGGAACCTTGGTCGACATCGAAACGGATGAGTCGAGTCCAGTCTTATGGAATACCATGGCTCAGATCTACCAATCCTACGGGGCAAGTTACACAGGAGAAGGTCTGCGCCTGCGTTATAGAGAGTTGGTGCAACAAGCTGAAGAAGACTTGGCCAAGGAAAAACGAGTTGCCCATCCTGAGATTGATCTGACGGTCATTTTTGTGCAATTGTATTTAGAAAGTCATCCAAGTGGAAACAGTGTTGCCCACCTCAAAGAGTGGGGACGTTTGATTGCACGGACTTTCCGTGTCCTTTCTCGCAAACGATTGGAGCTTTATCCTCACACGAAAGAAGTATTAGAGGATATGAAAGCTGCAGGTTGCCGGATCTATCTCTTATCCAATGCCCAAGCAGATTTTACCAATCCTGAGATTGATTTAGTAGGCTTGAGAGAACTTTTCCATGCCATTTACTTGTCATCAGATGCAGGTATTCGCAAACCTCAGCCAGAGTTCCTCTTGAAAGTGCTGAAAGAACACCAGTTGAACCCTGAGAAAACGGTCATGGTGGGGAATGACTTTACAACAGATGTTGCCGTGGCCCAAAGTATCGGCATGGAGAGTATCTTGATCAATACCTTCCCATACTCTGATGCTGAACTGGGCGAGAAGAATCAAGCAGGCGTGCGCGTGATTCGGGATATTCAAGAATTGCAAGAAGATTGAAAGATATCATCCATGTAAGGAGGCCAAGTTGCCTCCTTTTTTTGAAAATCCTACAGTCGAACAGGATTTGTCAAATTTTTGCTTTCATGGTATACTATGAAAGTTAATTTGAATAAGGAGATAAACATGAATAACTTACCAAACTGTCCAAAATGTAACTCTGAATATGTCTATGAAGATGGAGCACTCTTGGTGTGTCCAGAGTGTTCTTATGAATGGAACCCAGCTGAGGTCGAAGAAGAAGAGGGTGTCGTAGCGATTGACGCCAACGGAAACAAATTGGCTGATGGCGATACGGTCACCTTGATCAAAGATTTGAAAGTCAAGGGTGCACCGAAGGATTTGAAACAAGGAACGCGCGTGAAAAACATCCGTATTGTAGAAGGCGATCATAACATCGATTGTAAGATTGATGGCTTTGGCGCAATGAAACTCAAATCAGAATTTGTGAAGAAGATCTAAAGATAAGAAGAAGGGCCTAGCCCCTTTTCTTTCAGGAGAATACTATGAAATTCAAACTGTTGTTTAGCTATCGTTTTCTATTGTTTATCTTAAGTGTGCTCGGCGTTTATCTGCAACTGACCAAGCATGGTGGCTTTGGTATGATGCTTTATTACACCATTTTATCCAACATGTTGGTCATGTTCTTCATGGGAGACATGGTCTGGCGCATGCTTCGTGATCGTTCGACCCAGAGCCAGGGCTACCTTCGCATGAAGGGGGCAGTGACCATGGCTATTATGATTACCTTTGTCATCTACCACTTTATGTTGGCGCCTCTTGCGACACCTGAGAAGTTTTATCGTTTGGAAAACTTCCTTTGTCATTACATCGTTCCTTTGATGTTCTTCTTTGATACCCTAGTGGTTGATAAAGCGAAGCAATACCGTAAGCTCGATCCTTTCCTTTGGACCTTGATTCCCCTTGCTTATATGCTCTTTGCCCTTCTCAATGGTTTGGTCCTCAAGTGGCCGATTCCAGGTGCAAAAGATAGTCCTTTTGCTTATTTCTTTATCAATGTCAATAAATACGGCTGGGCCTTTGTGGGCAAATGGGTGGTGATCATCTTTATCGCCTATCTCTTGGCTGGCTATGTGCTCTATGGGATCAAAAATATCAAGCGAAAATAGGCTGTTTTTCAGTAAAAACCGAACATTATTCAGACGAAAAGTCATATCTTTAAATTTTTTTGAAAAATGTTGAGTTTTTTCTTGCATGTCGTTTGAAACTGTGATATAGTTATCTCAATTAAATAAATCCTTTAATCCTGTCCCGTGAGGCAGGCAAGGAGACTGTGAAAAACAATGGCTAGGACCATAGGGCGAGACTCTATCCTCTTAGACCATTCATTTGCTGAACCTCCTTGAAAAAGGAGGTTTTTCTTTTACAACTAAGGAGGACTGAATGAAAACCAAAGAAGTCGTTGATGATTTGACGATGAAACGGGCCATTACCCGTATCACCTACGAAATCATTGAACGAAACAAAGATTTAAGCCAGATTGTGCTGGTGGGGATCAAGACGCGCGGTGTTTACATTGCTCGCCGGATCCAAGAACGCCTCTCCCAGCTGGAACAAATTGATGTCCCTGTTGCAGAACTCGATACCAAGCCTTTCCGAGATGATATGAAGGCGACAGAAGATACAACGGTCTTACCAGTTGATATCGCTCATAGAGAGGTCATCTTGATCGATGACGTCCTCTATACAGGTCGTACGATTCGCGCTGCCATTGACAATCTGGTCAGTCACGGTCGTCCTGCTCGAGTAAGTCTTGCGGTTCTAGTCGACCGTGGGCATCGGGAGTTGCCGATTCGTCCGGACTTTGTTGGGAAAAATATCCCGACCAGTAAGTCAGAGGAAATCATTGTCGAGATGGTGGAGCTAGACGGTCAAGACCGCGTCCTCATCAAAGAAGCTTAAACAAATTGTAAATTTTTTGTATTCACATTATAAAAGGAGAATCAACATGTCTGAAAATCAAATCGCTCTTAAAAACCTTGTCTCAATGGAAACTCTTACCAATGAAGAAGTAATGGCATTGATCAAACGTGGGATTGAGTTCAAAAACGGAGCTAAAGCATCCTACGAAGACCAACACATCATCTCAAACCTTTTCTTTGAACCTTCAACTCGTACCCACAAAGCCTTTGAAGTGGCAGAGTTGAAATTGGGATGTGATCTCCTTGACTTTGATGTTAAGACAAGCTCTGTGAACAAAGGTGAAACACTTTACGACACCATCTTGACCATGTCAGCTCTTGGAGTAGATGTCTGCGTCATCCGTCACCCTGAAGTGGACTACTACAAAGAATTGGTTGAAAGCCCAACGATCACAGCCTCTATCGTCAATGGTGGGGATGGTTCAGGTCAACACCCAAGCCAAAGTTTGCTTGATTTGATGACCATCTACCAAGAATTCGGTCACTTTGATGGCTTGAAAGTTTGTATCGCTGGGGACTTGGATCACTCACGTGTGGCAAAATCAAATATGCAAATCTTGAAACGTTTGGGAGCAACCCTCTACTTTGCAGGTCCAGACGAATGGAGAAGTGCGGAATTTGAAGACTATGGAACCTTCGTCACTATCGATGAAGTCATTGAAGATGTAGATGTGATGATGTTCTTGCGTGTGCAACACGAACGTCATGATTACGAATCACTCTTCTCTAAAGAAAACTACCACCGTCTTCATGGTTTGACTCAAGAACGTTATGACCGTATGAAAGATACAGCGATCTTGATGCACCCAGCACCAGTCAACCGTGACGTTGAAATTGCGGACCACTTGGTAGAAGCTCCTAAATCACGCATCGTAGAACAAATGACCAACGGTGTCTTTGTCCGTATGGCCATCATTGAAGCCGTCCTTAAAGGTCGCGGTGCAAAATAAGATAACTGACAATTCATTGAAAGGAAAGAAAGAGGACAGAGTAGAGAGCTACATGGAATCTGACTTTCCTTTTTTTGAGGAACTATGATAAAATTGGACTAGTGAAAAAGAAGGGAGGGGTTCGATGAAACGATTATTGGTCCTAGAGGATGGGACTGTATTTGAAGGGGAAGCCTTTGGTGCAGACTTATATGTGACTGGTGAATTGGTCTTTACGACAGCCATGACAGGCTATCAAGAATTGATCACGGATCAGGCTTTTAGTGGCCAGATCCTCTCCTTTACCTTTCCGGTTATTGGCGCAGCAGGGATCAATCGGGATGATTCTGAATCCATTACACCCACTTGTCTGGCAGTAGTGGTTCAGCATCTGGTGGAGATGCCGAGCAATTGGCGGCAACAGATGACCTTGGATGAATTCTTGAATCGAAAAAAAATCCCTGGTATTGTAGGGATTGATACCCGCCAGGTTGCAAAAATTGTCCGCAAGTATGGACGGATGAAGGCAACTGTTATTAATAAGGGGGATTCGATCGAGCATATCTTGGATCAGTTGCGAGCGACAGTCCTTCCAAAAGACCAAGTGCGTCAAGTCTCGACCAAAACAGCCTATGCTGTACCTGGTTTTGGAAAGAGTATTGCCTTGATTGATCTAGGGGTCAAGCACTCTATCTTACGCCAGCTGAGTCAAAGGGACTGTAATGTGACAGTCTATCCCTATGATATCTCTTATGATGAACTGATGGAGCAGCAGCCAGATGGGGTTATTTTATCCAGTGGGCCAGGCGATCCCCATCAGGTAAAAAAACTTTGCCGCTTGATCAAAAAGCTCAATGGTCAGATTCCGATCTGGGGCATGGGCTTGGGAGCTCAGTTGTTGGCACAAGCTTACGGCGCTGAGCTGGCCCCTATGGAAGTCGGTCATTTCGGCTTGAACATACCTGTGCGTGAAATTGCGACAGGAAAAATCGAGATAACCAGTCAAAATCACTTGTATAGTATAGCGAGGGACAGTCTGCCTCATGATTTATTGGTCACACATGAAAATGTCAATGACCATAGTATTGAAGCTTTTCGTCATCGTTACCAACCGATTTTAGGGGTTCAATTCCAAGTGGATGCGAGTCCAGGTCCAAGGGAAAATCTCTATTTTTACGATGAATTTTTAGAGTTGATTGATGCCAAAATTCACGAAAGTAGAAGGGAGAAGGAATGATGAAACAAAACCAGAAATTGCTTCTCCTGTGTGGAGATTCTTATCAGGATATTAGCCTTTTGGCTGCGGTAAATGAAGCACAAAAACTCAATGCCAAGGATGGGAATGCTCTTGTCCTTTACTTGGGTGAAGAAAATGCTATCACCCAAGAAGCTGCAGATATAGTTGTAGTTAGTAAACTCAAGCTGGATGCTCTTAGGACGACTCTTCTTTCTTATACTGGATCTCGCTTGCTCCTAGCTTTTGCGGATAAACAGATTTTGAATCTCTTGTTTCGTTTGGAAGAAACTGGATTTTTCAAAGATGCATCGATCATGATTGTCGGGCCGAGTCTCCAACGCTACCGGACTTTTTACCAGCAGGCAGATCAACGACGTCTCTTTCAAGAGCTGGGCTATCAGGTACCTGCTTCAGCACTGGTTGGTTCGGTTCGAGAAGCTATCGAGTTTTCTGAAGGCATTCAATTTCCTATTATGATCTGGCCAGTAGCGAGTAAGCAAGGGCAAGGGCGAAAGATCGCTCATAACCTGGATGACTTGTGCGAAGCTGTAGAAATGGGACTTTCGGTCTCTCCAAGTCAGCAGTGTTTGCTGGAGTTTTCGACCTATGGCTTTAAGGAACTGGATTTTGTAGTCATACGGGATCGCGAAGACAATCACTACCTTGCTGCCTCTATTGAAAGCATTGATCCTGTTGGGATCCACTCCAGTGACTCTTACCAATTCATGCCAGCGGTCACTCTGACTGACCGGGAGTTTCAAAATCTTCGTGAAGCGGCGATCCATATCAGTCGCTATCTGAAGCTGACAGGAGCCATCTCCATTAAGTTTGCCTTGGATCCGACGAGCTATGCTTTTTATATCTTAGAGGTTAATCCATTTGCTTCAGATAGCATCTCGATGGCCTCTATGGGCTTGGGCTATTCCTTGTTTGAGCAAGGCGTGCAGCTGCAATTGGGGCGCTCTCTCGAGCATTTGCCTCACCCCTTATTACAGGATCTAAAGGCTGTCTATGAACCCAGTCTAGACTATATTTTCTTTAAGATCCCGATCTTTTCAGATGCTGCACAGAATGCTCGTCTCAATACCCAAATTCACTCCTATGGGGCAGTTTATGGATTTGGAAAGAGGATCGATGAAGCTTACCAACAGGCCTTAGAAACCATTAAAGATAAAAAACTGCTGACTGTCTTTCCTGAAGAAATGAGCGATGATGAGTTAATCCAAAAAATAGCTCGTCATATGCCCCATCGGCTCTTCTATATCTTAGAGGCTCTGAAACGTGGTTTTGAGTTTGAGGAACTCTTGGATTTGAGTAAATTAGCACCTGTCTATTTGCAGGTCCTAGCCAACCTTGTAGCAATGGAAAAAGCAGCAGAAGTTGCAACAAGTCCAGCCTTTCTTCCGGTTGAGCCATCAGCTGGCTTATATGAGGTCAAAGCAGGAGCAGCCTATTATCTGACCCAAAATGGGACCAATGAATCATTCGGTTTGGATGCTCCCTGTGTCTTAGTGGATGATCTAGAAATTCGGGACCCGAGTTTTTACCAAAAGGTACGAAAGAAGGAGCAAGAGTTAAAAGAAAAAGGACAACAGGTAATCTTACTCACCAATCGTCCTTTTACAGAATCTTTGGCAGATAAAGTCTATTATCTGCCTATCAATGAGACAAGTCTTAACCTAATTCAGACCATTGATCAGGTCAAAGATATTATCAAGCTTTCTAACCTACAATAAAGGATCCGGACAATCTATCCGAATCCTTTTTTTACTTATTTTTTGGTTACAATACCGATAATGGTATCAACAGCGCGTTCCATGGTTTGGAGGCTAACGTATTCAAAGCGACCGTGCATATTTTCGCCACCGGCAAAGATGTTTGGTGTAGGAATTCCCATAAAGGAAATTTTAGACCCATCTGTACCACCTCGGATCGGTTCAATGATTGGAGTGATGCCAAGATCTTCCATGACTTCCTTAGCAAGGGTAATCGGCGTCATATCTTTTTCAATCACTTGCTTCATGTTGTAGTACTGATCTTTGAGGGTGAGGAGAACGCGTTCGCTACCGAGCTCAGCATTCATCTGATCCACAATAGATGTCATGAGGTCTTTGCGTTTCTCAAAGCTTTCAGTTTCAAAGTCCCGAATGATGTAACTGGCACTTGCTTCCTCAACAGTTCCTTCAATGTTCATCAAGTGGTAGAAGCCTTCATAGCCTTCGGTTAATTCAGGACGTGCTCCTTCAGGTAGTTTGTTATGGAAATCAATGGCCAATTGAAGGGCATTGATCATTTGACCTTTGGCTGTACCTGGGTGGACATTGCGTCCTTTGAAGGTGATTTCAGCTCCAGCTGCTGAGAAGGTTTCGTATTGAAGCTCACCAAGAGGACCGCCATCAACCGTATAGGCGAAGTCTACATCAAAATCTTCTGCATCAAATTGATCGGCTCCGACGCCGATTTCTTCATCTGGACCAAAGCCGACACGGATCTCCCCATGTTTGATTTCAGGATGCGCTGTCAGATATTCGATAGCCGTCATAATTTCAGCTATACCAGATTTATCATCTGCTCCCAGAAGAGTAGTACCGTCCGTCGTGATCAAGGTTTGTCCCTTGTAGTTGTTCAAATGAGCAAAATCAGCTGGATCCAGTGTGAAACCAGAATCCCCTAGAGCAATGACACCCCCATCATAATTCTCAACAATTTGTGGATTGACATTTTCCGCATTGAAGTCAGCGGTGTCCATGTGAGAGATAAATCCAATCTTGCGTGTAAAGCTTGGATCATTAGCTGGTAGTGTCCCAATGGCATAGCCGTTTGGCAAATAGTAGACGTTTTGAAGACCCACGCGTTTCATCTCAGGGATCAAGACCTTGGTTGCAAAATCAACTTGTGATTGGGTACTTGGAGTGGTTGTAGAGTTTTCGTCTGAACGTGTGTTGACCTTTACATAGGTAATAAAACGGTCCAACAGATTTGCGTATTTCATAATCATTCTCCTTTTTCAGTTTCAATTAATTTGTGAATAGCATGGGCCACACCATCCTCATCATTAGTCAAGGTGATGAAGTCAGCTATTTCCTTGACAGCAGCATTGCCATTTCCCATAGCGACGCTATAGCCAGCAAAACGAAGCATTTCAAGGTCATTATTGGCATCTCCAAGAGCCATAACCTGGTCTCTGCTGTAGCCTAATGTTTGGCTTAATGCTTGAAGAGCAGATGCCTTGCTCGCACCTTTAGGAAGGATTTCAAATAGGATATTCTGTGAACGAACAGTGTTAAAATCGGCTTCCAACGCAGCCTCGTGCTGAGCTTGGAAGGCATAAATAGCAGAAGGCTCTCCTACATACATGGCTTGAAAAATAGGAACAAGGTTGGGCAGATCCTCTTCTGAGACAGGTGTCGGTTTACTATTAACAATGCCCGCATCCATCGTAACCAGTTCACTGGCTTCAGGTGCGACTACTAGGTAGTGATCTATGTCAAATAAGGTCAGCTGGACGTCTGAATCTTTCGTCAAAACATGCAACCGGTGCATGTCCTCAAGGCTTAATTCTTCCTTGCCAATGATTTCCCAATTCTTAGTAGACAAAGTTGTACAGCCGTTATTGATAATCATATAGTAGTTGCCATCCGGAAGACCAATCTCTTCAAAGATGGGACGGACACCCGCTAAGGGACGTCCCGTACAGATCACAATGTCATAGCCAGCTTCATGGGCCTTATGAAGAGCCTCAATATTGCCTTTAGACAGCGACTTATCTTCATGCAAGAGAGTTCCGTCCAAGTCAATCGCGATTAATTGAATCATTTAATCTCCTCCAGATCGAGAGGAACAAAGCCATCAATCACTTTTCCAATCACCCCAGGTTCCTCATCTAGTGGAATGATCTGATCACTATATTTCTTATTGAGGGAAACAAGTCGTACCCCGTTGGCCTCACGAAAGACACGTTTGATCAAAGTTTGCCCATCAAAATCAATGGCATAAATAGCCCCTGCCTGATCGTAGTAGGTTTGCTTGATTAACACAACGGCTCCCTTTTCATATTTGGGCTCTAGGGAATCCGTATGAATCCAAAAAGCCAAGTCGTAAGGGATCTTTTGATCAAACCAGACGATATCAGCCTGTTTCTGATTTTGATAAGATGCAAAAGAATCATAGACAAAATAAGAGTGGTATTGCTTTTCAATCTTCTGTTTTTCTTTCTGATGGGTCAAGAGACTTTTACCATAAGAAAGAAGATTTTCTTGATTTCCCTCATCGAGCTGTTTGTACAATCTCTCAATCTCTGAATCAATGACCACAAAATCATTTCGTAATCGAGGGTCAATTTCAGCAACTGCTACCTGAAAAAAGGCAGCAATCTTCTCCAAATTTTCAGGAACGGGAAGAGAAGTTCCTTTTACATAACCAGTTAAAGTGCTAGCAGGAATTCCAGTAATACGAGATAATTCGATCTGCTTTTTCCCTTGTTCTTTCAGTAATTCTCGGATCTTTTCCGATATAATCCGTAATGCCTCTTTGTCTTGAGGACTTGCTTTTCCACGACCTCTGGCCAACGTACTCACCTCCTTGTATTTACCTTTTCTATTATAATGAATTAAATCGAAAAAGTAAATAGAAATCCCTGATAAATGTGAAAAAAGATTGATTTGATATAAATCGGATTTTCCATTGAAATTTCATTTAATTTTCCTTTACTTTTTGAGGGAAAAGGTCTAAGATAAAATCAAAGAATTCATGGAGGTTGTGGTATGATTCGTAGCGTTCAAGTCAAAGATGCAGGTCAAATTCGAGATTTGTGTCACCAAGCATTGGGGTATGATTCGACCCTTGAGAAAGTGGCAGCTCAGATCGAAAAATTCAATCTGCCAGACTCGGGTCACTTTTGTTTTGTACACGAAGAGGACCAAACAGGCAAAATTCTTGGTTATGTCGAAGCAGAGGTTTATGAAAGTCTTTATAGTGATGCTGGTCTAAATATTTTAGGTCTAGCGGTTTTCCCTTCTGCGCAAGGACATGGGATCGGTCGCCAATTGATGGAGCGAGTTGAAGAACTTGCCAAAAGCAGACATTCTGCTTTTATCCGTTTAAATTCTGGATCTCATCGAAAAGAAGCCCATATCTTTTACGAACACATAGGCTATGAGGGAAATAAAACGCAGAAGCGATTTTTGAAAATAATGAATTAAGATAGGCAAAGGCCTATCTTTTTTGTTATAATGAAGAGTACGATTAAATTTACTAGGAAGATGATTATGCCAAATTTTGAAGAATTAAAAAAACGACAAGAGAAGATTCGGAACTTCTCGATCATCGCCCATATTGACCATGGAAAGTCAACCTTGGCCGATCGAATTTTAGAAAAAACCGAAACCGTGTCTAGTCGGGAGATGCAAGCCCAACTCCTAGATAGCATGGACCTGGAACGGGAACGTGGGATTACCATCAAGCTCAATGCCATCGAGTTGAACTACACGGCTAAAGACGGGGAGACCTATATCTTCCACTTGATTGACACACCGGGGCACGTGGACTTTACTTATGAGGTTTCGCGTTCACTTGCTGCCTGTGAGGGAGCCATTCTCGTAGTGGATGCCGCTCAAGGGATTGAAGCCCAGACACTAGCCAATGTTTACCTTGCTTTGGACAACGATTTGGAGATTCTGCCAGTTATTAACAAAATTGACCTACCAGCTGCAGATCCAGAACGTGTGCGCACAGAAGTAGAAGATGTGATTGGCTTGGATGCTAGCGAGGCAGTGCTAGCTTCTGCCAAGGCTGGTATTGGGATTGAAGAGATTTTGGAGCAGATCGTTGAGAAAGTTCCTGCTCCGACAGGTGATGTTGAAGCGCCACTTCAAGCCTTGATCTTTGATTCCGTCTATGACGCCTATCGTGGGGTGATCCTTCAGGTACGGGTTGTCAATGGAATGGTCAAACCAGGCGATAAGATCCAGCTCATGAGTAATGGAAAAACCTTTGATGTGACTGAGGTTGGGATCTTTACTCCTAAAGCAGTTGGACGTGATTTCCTTGCTACAGGAGATGTTGGTTATATTGCGGCCTCTATCAAGACCGTTGCAGATACCCGTGTCGGGGACACTGTGACCTTAGCGACCAATCCAGCAAGTGAGCCACTACATGGGTACAAGCAGATGAACCCAATGGTCTTTGCTGGTCTTTACCCAATCGAATCCAATAAATATAATGATCTTCGTGAAGCCTTGGAAAAATTGCAATTGAATGACGCTAGTCTTCAATTTGAACCGGAAACTTCTCAAGCCCTTGGTTTTGGTTTCCGTTGTGGTTTCTTGGGACTCCTTCATATGGACGTTATCCAAGAGCGCTTAGAGCGTGAGTTTAATATTGACTTGATCATGACAGCACCGTCTGTTATCTACAAGGTTAATTTGACAGATGGCGAAGCACTAGATGTGTCTAACCCATCTGAGTTCCCAGATCCAACCAAGATCGCTTCGATTGAAGAACCTTATGTAAAGGCGCAGATCATGGTGCCACAAGAGTTTGTCGGAGCTGTCATGGAATTGGCCCAACGCAAACGTGGGGATTTTGTGACCATGGACTACATCGACGAAAATCGGGTCAATGTCATCTATCAAATCCCACTGGCGGAAATTGTCTTTGATTTCTTTGATAAATTGAAATCCTCTACTCGTGGCTATGCAAGCTTTGACTATGAGTTGTCTGAATACCGTCCATCTAAATTGGTTAAAATGGATATCCTTCTTAATGGCGATACCGTCGATGCTCTCAGCTTTATCGTTCACAAGGACTTTGCCTATGAACGTGGTAAGTTGATCGTTGAGAAGCTTAAGAAGATTATCCCTCGTCAACAGTTTGAGGTGCCCATCCAAGCAGCCATCGGTCATAAGATCGTGGCCCGTACAGATATCAAGGCCCTTCGGAAGAACGTCTTGGCCAAGTGTTATGGTGGGGATGTCTCACGGAAACGAAAGCTTCTTGAAAAACAAAAAGCCGGTAAGAAACGGATGAAAGCCATCGGTTCGGTAGAAGTGCCACAGGAAGCCTTCTTATCCGTATTGTCAATGGATGAAGAATAACAATTAGAGAGTGGGACAGAAATAGGTAATTCGTTAGAATTCGATTTCGTCGTCCCACCTCCGCACAGTTGAGTAGGGCTGTAAAAGCTGATGAAATCAGCGTAGTAGAGCCCACTCAACCACTGCGTCTTGCTCGACAATCCAAAAACAATTAAAAGGCTAGGACTTTTGTCCCAGCCTTTTGTTTTAGGTTTAAAAGAAATGAACTGAATTTGAAAGGTTCGATCAGATGTGACACGTATCCTATTTTAAAATACCTGTATTTATGGTAGACTAGGGGAAGGAAAACGTTCTCAAGGAGGTTGAGTATGAAACACAAATTACTAGTCACATCCCTTACGATTCTTTCTGCCTGCACACTAATGGCTTGTAGTCACACCGCTAAAAAGGATACAACAGCTTCTTCTACAAAAGAAAGTAGCAGCAAAGTCGAAAAGAAAACAAGTAGTTCTTCGTCAAAGGATACTACTTCTACAAAGAAAAGCACTACCAATCAAGAAACCAAGCGGATTGGAAATGCAGATTATGGATACATCAATATTCCAAGTAAATGGATCAAGTTTACGGACCTTAGTGGTGTTGAGGCTGTCCAATATACTGATGGGAGTGGTTATAATATTGTTACCCTGAACAGTTTTACCAAAGAAAAAGCCAAAGTTCCTGCTGATATGGAATTTAATGCAGAATTTCTGGCCAAGAAACTAGCCGTTATGTGGCAAGACAATCAGGATGTTGGGAAGATGACAGGAGCGCGGACTAAAGTCGCAGGACTGGACGCCTACCAGCTCCAAATTGTCATGAAATCTGGTCAATACCTGATTACTTGGATCTTCCAGAAGGGTGAAAAAGTTTATACCATTTCATTTGAAGGAGATGCAGAAACCCTGAAAACCTTTATCCCGTATATCGAAGATACCTGGAGCCTGGATGGAACAGGTGCCGTAACGGATTAATCAAGTGAGATAGATCTCAGGATCTATCTTTTTTTAGAGTCTTTGTGGTATAATCTTTCTATTGTTTAGAAGAGGAAATAGAGGATGACACAGGAAATTGATATTGAAAAATACCATCAGTTAGCTCTCCAAAAGCAAAAGGAGCACCGAAAGGTATTGGCGAATCTGAAAAAGAAGCCTCCTAAAAATCTAGATAAAATAGCCCAAGAAATTCACGATGAAGTCTTTCAAGAAATTGATTGTACCGTCTGCGCCAATTGCTGTAAGACCTTAGGTCCTGATTTTAAGGAAGCAGATATCACGCGGATCGCCAAGTATTTCAAGATGAAACTTCCTGCTTTTGAGGCGGAGTTTCTTCAAGTTGACGAGGATGGGGACAAGGTTTTTAAATCCATGCCTTGCCCTTTCTTAGGTGGAGATAACCTCTGTTCGATTTATGATGTTCGTCCGAAAGCTTGTCGAGAGTTTCCTCATACCGATCGCAAGAAGATCTACCAGATCAACCATCTGACCATCAAAAATACGCTCACTTGCCCAGCTGCTTATTTATTTGTCGAAAAATTGAAGGATCGTTTGTAATGGCATATAAATTTTTACTTTTTGATTTGGACCATACCTTGTTGGATTTTGAATCTGCTGAAGAAACAGCCTTGACTCAGATGTTAGAAGACATGAATTTTCCAGATGTAGAGGCCTTTAAAGATTACTACAAACCTATGAACCAAGGGCTCTGGAAGGACTTGGAACAAAAGAAGCTCACCAAACAAGAACTCGTGGATAGTCGGTTTGCGATTGGGTTTGCCCACTTTGGGATCACGGTTGACGGGGCTGAGATGGCTCTTCGCTACCAAGATTACATCAGTCTTCAAGGGCAATCTTTTCCAGGGGCGGAGGACTTACTGGCCCGACTTAAAAAAGCAGGTTACCAGCTCTATGGTGCAACGAACGGAGTGACGGCCATTCAAGAAGGACGCTTAGCTCATTCTACCATCGCACCTTATTTTAAAGAGGTCTTTATCTCTGAACAGCTTCATACTCAGAAACCAGAACCTGCATTTTTTGACAAAGTTGGCCAACTGATTCCGGGGTTTAGCAAGGAAGAGACTCTCATGATCGGTGATTCTTTGACAGCGGATATCGCAGGAGGGAATGCTGTGGGGATTGCTACCGTTTGGTATAATCCAGATCACAAGGAAAATACCAGCCAAGTAGTGCCAACTTATGAAGTTAGCACCTATCAAGAAATCGCCGATTTACTGCTTAATTAAAAAATTTTAAACACTGTCAAGTTTTTTTCTTGACAGGTTGATGAAATGTGTTATAATAGATCATGTGCTAAATAGCTTGTCTATTTCACCGAAAATTAAAATATAGAAAAGAGACTTATAAAAATGGCAGTTAAAATTCGTTTGACTCGTATGGGTTCTAAGAAAAAACCTTACTACCGTATCAACGTAGCAGATTCACGTTCACCACGTGATGGACGTTTCATCGAAACAGTTGGAACTTACAATCCACTTGTTGAAGAAAACCAAGTAACTTTGAAAGAAGACCGCGTTCTTGCATGGTTGGCTGACGGAGCTCAACCTTCAGATACAGTTCGCAACATCCTTTCAAAAGCTGGTGTGATGAAGAAATTCCACGATTCTAAATTCTCAAAATAATTTTTTAAGTAGGTTGATGTATGGATACGATTGAAAATCTCATTATTGCAATTGTGAAACCCTTGATTTCACAACCGGATGCTTTAACCATCAAGATCGAAGATACTCCTGAATTTTTGGAGTACCATCTTGACCTTGATCCTAGCGATGTTGGTCGTGTAATCGGTCGAAAAGGTCGCACCATTTCTGCGATAAGAACGATTGTCTACTCTGTCCCAACTGAAGATAAAAAAGTAAGAATCGTTATTGACGAAAAATAAGAAAAGCGGGACAGGGTCTCGCTTTTTTTGCAAGGAGAAGGAATGAGAGATTTAACAGTTAGACAACTAGAGGAATACTTACTTGATCATTACCAACAATCTAGAACAGAAGAAGGACTTTTTATCAAACTAGTGGAAGAAGTTGGAGAAGTCGCTGAGGTTTTAAATGGACGTTCAGGTAGAAAAGAGGGTGTCCAAGATTCAAACGAGGAATTGGCAAAGGAGTTGGCAGATATCATTCACTACACAGTAGCAATTGCAGCTATTAACCACATCGACCTAACGAAGACCATTTTTGAAAAAGACAAGAAGGCAGCCATCAAGTATCAGCATGAACAAGATTTGGAAGGTTTTTTAGCAAAAAAGAGCATTTGAGAAAATCCCTTGAACGTGATAAAATAAAACCTAAGAATGTTAAGTGAATTGTTGTTTAGAAAGAGTTATTTTGATATGAACCGATTTGAAGTAACTACAAAGATTGGTTGTCTCTCTATTACTTATAAAAAGAGAAATAAAGTACTAGTTTGTTTAAATGGTACTGGTTTGATACCAAGTTATGAAAATTTCCTACCAATACTTGAGAAACTTCCTTCCTCAATAGGTTACTTAACGATTGATTTTCCGAATACAGGTAGGAGTCCGATTCATAGTCAAACAGGACTTAATTTGGATAATCTTGTTGAAGCGGTATTTGAAATCCTGAAGGGATTGGAAATTTCCAATTATATACTTTGTGTTCATAGTTTAAGTGGTGTTTTGGCTTTAAAGTTAATGAGTAAACCAATTAAGTGTCAAGCTTTGATAGCAATTGAACCAACAACAAAAAATATAATGTTTGCTGATTTTTCAAAAAATCCTTATCCAGAAATGGAAGAGCAAATGAGAATGATTGAAGAATGTGGTCCGGAAAAATTATTTTAAGGGACTAACTCAAGCAACATTTGAACCTGAAACTGATAGACTGATTTGGGAATTGATGGAAGAAAAGGGCTTAGAATTGGAAAAGCAAGTTCCTGGATTTCAGATATCTGTAACTATTACCGCTGAAGATTTTGATAGTTTGTCCTTAGCAGATAATATTCCTGTTTTCGTATTTTGTCAGGCGTACAGAGAAAAAGAGTACAGAGATTCAGAATATTGGAATTCTAATACAAAACTCATTCTAGGTGGAAACCACCACTATCTACAGTGGTCAGAATCGGAAAAAATTGCAGCTCTTATTAGAGAACTGTAGAGATAAATTAATTAAAAGAGGGATGTAAAGAATAAAATGAATTATTTTAACGTTGGGAAAATTGTCAATACCCAAGGCTTGCAAGGTGAGATGCGGGTCTTGTCCGTGACAGACTTTGCGGAAGAGCGTTTTAAAAAAGGAGCTGAGTTGGCTCTCTTTGATGAGAAGGATCGTTTTGTCCAAACGGTGACCATTGCTAGCCATCGCAAGCACAAGAATTTCGACATCATCAAGTTTAAGGATATGTACCATATCAATGCCATCGAGAAATTCAAAGGCTTTATCCTCAAGGTTGCGGAAGAAGACTTGACGGATTTGGAGGATGGCGAGTTTTATTACCATGAGATCATCGGCCTTGATGTTTACGAAAATGACCAACTGATCGGTCAGATCAAGGAGATTCTTCAACCAGGTGCCAATGATGTCTGGGTGGTGAAACGCAAAGGCAAACGAGACCTTCTCTTGCCTTATATCCCACCAGTGGTCCTCAATATTGATATCCCAGCGAACCGGGTGGATGTAGACATCTTAGAAGGGTTAGACGATGAAGATTGATATTTTAACCCTCTTTCCAGAGATGTTTTCGCCTTTGGAGCACTCGATTGTCGGAAAGGCGCGTGAAAAAGGACTTCTCGAGATCAACTACCATAATTTCCGCGAAAATGCAGAGAAGGCGCGGCATGTGGACGATGAACCTTATGGTGGCGGGCAAGGTATGCTCTTACGTGCTCAGCCGATTTTTGATGCCTTTGATGCCATTGAGAAAAAGAATCCGCGCGTGATCCTGCTGGATCCTGCTGGTCGGACCTTCGACCAAGCCTACGCAGAAGAGTTGGCTCAGGAAGAAGAATTGATTTTTATCTGTGGTCACTATGAGGGCTACGACGAGCGGATCAAGACCTTGGTGACGGATGAGATTTCTCTTGGCGATTATGTCCTGACGGGTGGCGAGCTAGCGGCCATGACTATGATTGATGCGACGGTACGCTTGATTCCAGAAGTGATCGGAAAAGAGTCCAGCCACCAGGATGACAGTTTCTCCTCTGGTCTCTTAGAGTATCCTCAATACACCCGGCCTTATGAATACAGAGGAATGACAGTTCCAGATGTTCTTATGAGTGGTCACCATGAAAATATTCGTCAGTGGCGCCTCTATCAGAGTTTGAAAAAGACCTTAGAACGTCGTCCAGACTTGCTAGAAAACTATGAGTTGACAGCAGAAGAAGAGAAGATGTTGGAACAAATTAAACAAGAAGACTAACAGCGTCAGCTGTTTTTCTTTTGCCTCAAAAATTTATGAAAAAAACTTTTTAAACCTACTAGTTATTGGTAACAAAATGTGGTATGCTAAGGGGTAGAGAAACTTCAAGAAAATAATTCAGTTTTGGGGGTGAGTTTAATGGGAAAGAAATTAGGAAAATCGGTTTTCACGACAGGGATTGCTGCGACAACGGTCCTATCTGGCATGTTTCATCACAAGGCAAATGCCGAAGAGGTCAAACAAAATGAAAATCCAGAAACCAACAGCACGGAAGTAGTCGAGAAACCAATTACGGTTGATGAGTTGAAGCAAATCACAGCTCAAAAAGGCCAAGTGGTAAAAGATATCCACTACCAAGAGCAAAAAGTGATCGATGCTCAAACGGATGTCAAGGCGGCTGGACAAGAACTGGAAGAAAAGAAAGCAGAAGTGACGGATGCGGAAAACCTCATCGCAACGACATCGGATGCCCAAGTTCAGAATGCAGAAAATGACGTCAAGGTGGCTCAAGCCTATGTGACTATCGAAGAAAATAAGGTTCGAGAAGCAGAAGCTGCCCATGACCAAGTCGTAGAGGCTGTTCGTCAACAGGAAAATCAGGTTACTGCTCAGGAATCTTTGGTCGATGTAGCACAAAATGAATTGAACCAAGCAAAAGCACCGATTTCAAATGATGAGAATGTGCTAAACCAGGCCTTGTTGGAGCAAAGCCAAGTCGAGCAAAGTATTCGAGAATCTCAGAATTATCTGGCGACCTTGCAAGCGAGTCAGCAAACCGGTTCAGATGCAGTGGCTCAAATTGAGAACGATATTCAACTGGCTCAAACGCGTCTGACAGATTTGAAAGCGGTCATCGCTACCAAGGAAGCAGAATTGGCAGCCTTAGAACAAGCAGCGGCCAATAGCCCAGTTCAGTTGAGTCAAGCGACTTATGAAGGTTATTTGCAACACTTAGCCGAGAATGGCAATGAAGCTGCAGCGAGTGCTTTAGCCCTCTACAAGCGTGGTCGGGAAGAAGATGGCTTGACAGTTGGAGAGTCTGGATCTTTGCAAGCCAACCTTCGAGCTCTTGAAATTGCGGATGCCATCAATAGCTATCGTCGCAATGCCGGCTTGCCTGAATTGGAGCTGGATCCTTATTCCCTTCCTGCCAGTCAAGTACAGTTGGAATACTTCAAAAAAGCCAACTGGCATATGTTTAAGTATTTGCCAAACGAGAACATTGCATATGGCTTCTCACCTGCTGGTGCGGTTGACTTTTGGTACAATGAAAAAGCGGCTTATCAAGAAGTAGCGGCTCAATATGGTCTACCAACAGACGAAACTCAAATTGATGCCAACGATATCTATATGAAGATTGGGGCTGAGGCCTTTGCTAAGGTTGGTCATTACCTCCAAATGGTAGACAACAAAGCGACAGCTTTATCAGTCGCTTATGACCCTAGCAATGCCATGTCAGAAGCAGCTTTCTTACACAGCCCAGTCAATTCAGCAGTGTCAACCAGTGCACTCGCTTACCAATTGCGTCAGGGAGCTGGGGCTACGACGACAAGATCAGATGTCAAAGCAAAATCTGATGAAGTCGCTAATCTCAAGCTGGACAAGGCCAATCAAGAGTCACAAATCATTATCTTGCAAGGCAAGTTAGAAGATGCCCGCCATGCTAATTCAAATGTGGCAGTAGAGATGGCCAATGTCCAAAAGACCATCCAAAATTACAAAATTCTTCTCGTTAGCAAGGACCATGCGGTTGAAAAGGCGAAGGCGACTCTTGATGTATCTCGAGGTCGGATTGAAGCAGCTATCCAGCCAAAAGAAGCAGCCCTTCAAAAAGCGAAGGATTTGTTAGCGGCTGCGCGTGAGAAATTAGATCTTTTAAAAGCAGAAGAGGCAGAAAAAGCCCAAGTCGTTCAAGAAGCGCATGAGGGCTTGAAGGCGGCGCAAGAGCGCCTGGTTGCAGCTGAAAAACGTCTTTCTGACTTTAAAAATGCACCAGAATTATTGGTCAAAGCCCAATCCGTTTTATCAGCTGCGGTGGCTAATTTAGAGAATAAAAAAGAAAAATTGGAAGCAGAATTTACAACCCTTCAATCTTATCAAAGTGTTGTGGAGCTGTTGAATTCCCAATATGAAGATCTAGCCTCACGGATGGATCCAGCTATTTTAGAAGCAGCAGATATGCCAATGGATATCCGCTCAAGCAATCCAACAACTTTCTCGGATAGACCAACCGTTCTTCCAACAACTACCAATAGTCCGCAAGTGCAAGCACCAACAGCTACTCCGGCGCCAAAACAAGAAGCTAAAGTAGAAGAAATTAAACCGAAAAAAGAAAACAGCCAAGCTGTGGCTGGAACTGATTCCTCCAAATATGCAGCAGCAACAACAGGTGTTGCCGTCGGGCTACTTGCTGGATTGTTTGGTTTCAAGAAAAAGAAACAATCTTCAAAAAATGATTAAGACATACCGAAGATAGAGTGAATGCTTAGACACTTTATTGCTTAAACTCTTCAAAGAAGATTGATGAGGGTGGGAAAAGAACTCGCTTAACAAAATGAGTTCTTTCCTACTCTTTTTTTGTACACTTTTAGAATGTTTGAAAGAAAATGATAGAAAATGATAAAAAGTGTTGACATTTTTTGGAGATGGAGTATAATAATCCTTGTAATCGATTGCAAAAGGAGGAGAAATGCTTAAGTCTGAACGAAAACAATTCATCCTCGAGAAGGTACTGAAGGAAAAATTTGTTTCCTTAGAAACCCTTGTACAAGAGCTGGGGACGTCTGAATCAACGGTTCGACGTGACTTGGATGAATTAGAAGCTGAAAGTAAACTTCGCCGGGTTCACGGCGGTGCGGAAAGCCTGCATTTTCTTCAAGAGGAAGAAAGCAATAAAGAAAAATCTATCAAAAACATTCAAGTTAAGTCAAAGATCGCTGTAAAAGCAGCGGAATTGATCAAAGATCATGATGTGATCTTTATCGATGCCGGGACGACCAATGAACTTTTGGTACAAGAAATTGTCAATCCAACGGTAACCGTGGTGACCAACTCGATTCACCATGCGACCAAGTTGGTCGAGCGAAATGTTCCAACGGTCATCATCGGTGGGAAGGTAAAATCTTCAACAGATGCTAGTATCGGAGGGATCGCGCTCAATCAGATCGGTCAGTTGAATTTTGACAAAGCCTTTCTTGGTATGAATGGAATCGATGATGAATTTTACAGCACTCCAGACCTGGAAGAAGGATCTGTCAAGCGTGCGATTATCGAAAATGCGAAAAAAACCTATATCCTAGCGGATGATTCGAAAATTGGGGTGACATCCTTTGTCAAAGTGGCTCCTATCAAGCGAGCAATGATTATCACCAATCAAAGTGAACCGCAACGATTAAAGGTTTTAAAAGAAAAAACGGAGGTTATAGAGGTTTGATTTATACAGTTACACTGAATCCAGCAATTGACTATATTGTCCGTCTCGATCATGTAGAGACCGGAGCGGTCAATCGGATGGCTTCGGAAGATAAATTCGCCGGTGGTAAGGGAATCAATGTCAGTCGTGTCTTGAAACGTCTCGATATCGAGAACACAGCGACGGGATTTATCGGTGGTTTCACTGGACGCTTCATCGAAGACGTACTGACTAGCGAAGCCATTTCAACCAACTTTGTGACAGTAGACCAAGATACACGGATCAATGTCAAGATCAAAGCTGATGAGGAAACAGAGATCAATGGGAATGGCCCAGAAGTGACGGAAGCTCAGTTGCAAGAATTGCTCAACATCTTATCGAGCTTAACAGAAGATGATGTTGTAGTCTTTGCAGGATCTGCTCCATCTTCACTCGGCAATGCCATTTACAAAGAATTGATCGCAGCAACTCGTGCGACAGGTGCGCAAGTGGTTTGCGACTTTGAAGGGCAAACCTTGATTGATTCCTTGGAGTTCAATCCCCAATTGGTCAAACCAAACAACCATGAATTGGGAGATATTTTTGGCGTTACCTTGACGGAATTGCCAGAAATTGAACGCTATGCCAAAGAAATCTTGGCCAAAGGAGCACAAAACGTCATTATTTCCATGGCGGGTGATGGTGCTCTTCTGGTCAGTCCTAGTGGCACTTACTTCGCAAAACCAATTAAAGGTCAAGTGAAGAATTCTGTCGGGGCTGGAGATTCCATGGTGGCAGGCTTCACTGGGAAGCTCGCAACGACGGGAGATGTTATCGAAGCCTTCAAATGGGGTGTGGCTTGCGGAACAGCAACCACCTTCTCAGATGATTTGGCAACAGCTGATTATATAAAAGAAACTTATGAAAAAGTAGAGGTAGAAAAACTATGAAAATTCAAGACGTTTTAAATAAAAACGTGATGTTGTTTGACCTTCAAGCAACAGATAAAGAGGGCGTGATCAATGAGATGGTCCAATCGCTCGTTGACAAAGGTGTGGTGACAGATTTTGACACCTTCAAGGCTGGAATCATGAACCGTGAAGCACAAACTTCAACTGGTTTGGGTGACGGAATTGCTATGCCCCACAGCAAAAATGAAGCAGTTAAAGAAGCTACAGTCTTGTTTGCAAAATCAAACAAGGGTGTGGACTATGCATCGCTTGATGGTCAACCAACAGACTTGTTCTTCATGATCGCAGCTCCAGAAGGAGCAAACGACACTCACTTGGCAGCCCTTGCTGAATTTGTCTAAGTACTTGATGAAACCAGGATTTGCGGACAAACTTCGCCAAGCAAGCACTCCTGATCAAGTGATCGCAGCCTTTGATGCAGAAGAACAAGAAGCTGCAGCTGAAGAAGCGAAAAAAGCAGAAGCAGTCAAAGAAGCAGCCTCATCTGACAAACCATTGATCGTTGCCGTTACAGCATGTACAACAGGGATCGCCCACACTTACATGGCAGAAGAAGCCCTCATCAAAAAAGGGGAAGAAATGGGTGTTACGGTCCGCGTTGAAACAAACGGGGCATCTGGTGTCGGCAACCACTTGACAGCTGAAGAAATCGCCAAAGCTGAAGGGGTTATCATCGCAGCGGACAAAGCAGTTGAAACCGCTCGTTTCGATGGCAAAAAATTGATCTCTAAACCAGTCGCAGCTGGTATCCGTCAGACAGAAGAATTGATCCAAACCATCTTGGATGGCAAAGCAGATGTCTTCCACGCTGAAAATGCTGCCCAAACTAGCGCTAGCCAAGAAAAATTGAGCTTGGGTGGAGCCTTCTACAAACACTTGATGAGTGGGGTTTCTCAAATGCTTCCATTCGTTATCGGTGGTGGTATCTTGATCGCCCTTGCCTTCTTGATTGACCAAGTTATGGGTGTACCTCAAGATCAATTGTCTAGTCTTGGTTCTTATCATGTATTAGCAGCACAATTTAAAACAATTGGTGGAGTAGCCTTTGGCTTCATGCTTCCTGTACTTGCAGGTTACATTGGATTCTCAATCGCTGAAAAACCTGGTTTTGTAGCAGGGTTTATCGCTGGATCTATTGCTAGCTCAGGGTCAGCATTTGGAAATATCGCCTACGGTGCTGCTAAAGGTGAATTACCAGCAGCCGTATCATCAGGTTTCCTTGGAGCTTTGGTAGGTGGTTTCCTTGCAGGTGGAGTTGTTCTCTTACTTCGCAAAGCCCTTGCAGGTCTTCCACGTTCACTCGATGGTATCCGTTCAATCCTTCTCTTGCCATTGCTTGGTGTTGGTTTGACAGGATTCTTGATGTTCCTCATCAATATTCCAATGGCTGCTATTAATACTGGTCTTAACAACTTCCTTTCAAGCTTGTCAGGTAGCTCAGCTGTCCTTCTTGGACTTCTCGTCGGCGGTATGATGGCTGTCGATATGGGTGGACCAGTTAACAAAGCCGCTTATGTCTTCGCTACAGGTACACTTGCTGAATCTGTTGCTTCAGGTGGTTCTATTGTTATGGCAGCTGTTATGGCAGCTGGTATGGTTCCTCCATTGGCAGTCTTTGTGGCTACAGTTTTGTTCAAAGACAAATTTACTAAAGAAGAACGCGATTCTGGTTTGACTAACATTGTTATGGGTCTTTCCTTCATCACAGAAGGTGCCATTCCATTCGGTGCAGCTGACCCAGCGCGTGCGATTCCAAGCTTCATCGTAGGTTCAGCTTTGACAGGTGCCCTTGTTGGTCTTGCAGGCTTGAAACTCATGGCTCCTCACGGAGGTATCTTCGTTATCGCCCTTACTTCAAATCCACTTCTTTACATCTTGTTCGTATTGATCGGTGCAGTCGTAAGTGGTATCTTGTTCGGATTGCTTCGCAAACCTAAAAACTAAATATGATTAAAAGGTTGGGAATGCCCAACCTTTTTTATTGCGCAAAAACACCAACTAGTGATGAAGTTGCATATCTCTATAGATTTCGATATGATAGTAGAAAGCATTTTTCTTGGAGGATCAATGAGAAAAAAGAAGAAAATTCTCATATTGGGATTTACAGCAATTGCGTTATCAGGAGTGGTAATTATCGGTTCTCAACATCCAAACTTGTTTTCAATTAGTAGTCATCAAGCGAATCAAGTCAGTCCTAAGGAACAACAGTTAGAAGATGTAAAGAAGCATGCGAAAGAAATTGAAGATTTTGTAAAATCGTTAAGTCCTAAAGTTGAATCTGTCCAGATTGCTTGGGATGAAACGCAATGGGATGAGATAGGAAATGGTACGCCACAAGGAGGTGGCTATATGTTAACACTGCGAGGAAAGGTGAATCAGAATGAACAAACGAAATTCATGGTTGGCTTTTCTTTAGATAATGCTACCAGCACACCAAAGGAATTTGGAATTTATGAGATGCAACCCATAAGAATTTATAGGGATGGCGGTTGGTATTATTATGACTAATCGTCATTCAAAAGTCTTTATCTTGTTTTTTCGATCCTTACAAAAGAGTTAGCGAAGAATTGAGCAAAACAAGTTAAAGACTGGCCAAACTTCCCTGGGCTTTTCTTCTTGTACAAGTGAAAAAATCACCTCATTCGGCGTTGGTATCTTGAGCTGAATTATGATATAATAAGCCTATCGCATATTTTTAGGAGAATAAAAATGGATATTCAACGTGAAAAAGAATTTGTCAGCCAATACCACTATGACGCTCGTAATTTTGAGTGGGAAAAAGAAAACGGCATCCCTGAAACAAAAGTAGATGTAAACTTTCAATTGATCAATCGTGATCAAGAACAAAACACGACTTCCTTGATTGTCATCTTGAGCTACATGATCGTTTTTGACGGTTTTGTGATCAGTGGAACCATCACTCAAATCAACCACTTGTTTGGTCGTTATGTCAATGAACCAAGCGAATTCAGCAAAGACGAAGTGGAAGAATTGGCTCGCCCTTGCTTGAATATGCTCAACCGTTTGACTTATGAAGTCACAGAAATTGCCCTCGATTTACCGGGTATTAATTTGGAGTTTTAATCAATGAAATTAGCAGTGATCACGGATTCGTCTGCCTATTTAACGCAAGACGTACTCCATCACGACGACTTATTTATTTTAGAGATCCCGATCTATATCGATGGGGAGTCTTATGTTGAAGGGAAGAACCTGACACACGATGAGTTCTACCAAAAGATGGCTGCATCTAAGGAATTGCCAAAGACTAGCCAACCGAGTGTGGCAGAGTTAGAAGAAGTCTTATCTGGTTTGACAGCTAAGGGCTATACACATGCTATCGGTCTTTTCTTGTCATCTGGTATTTCTGGTTTCTACCAAAATATCCAATATTTGAAGGACGAATTTGAAGGCTTGACCGTCGAATTTCCGGACTCAAAAATCACCAGTGCTCCTCTAGGGATGATGGTAGAAGACTGCTTGAAATGGGCTGGTGAAGGCCGTTCCTTCGACGAGATTGTTGCCAATGTCCAACACCAGATTGATGGAACCTCTGCCTATATCATGGTGGATGATTTGAACCACTTGGTTAAAGGTGGTCGTCTGTCAAATGGGGCTGCCATTCTTGGGAACCTCTTGAGCATCAAGCCTATTCTTCATTTTAATGATGAAGGCGTGATTGAGGTCTTTGAGAAAGTCCGGACGGAAAAGAAAGCCATGAAACGCTTGGTAGAGATTGTTGTATCAGATATCGCAGATGGTCATTACCAAGTCTTTGTCATCCATGCCAATGTCCCTGAAAAAGCAGAAGCACTTCGCCAACTGCTCATTGAAGAAGGAGTGGAAGGTGACATTCCTTTTGCGACTTTTGGAGGGGTTATTGGGACGCACTTAGGTGACCATAGCTTAGCAGTTGGGTATATCCCTATCGTTTAAGGAGAATTCTATGTCCATTAAAGTCATTATCGCAGGTTTCAAGGGAAGAATGGGACAAGCAGCCTACAAGATGGTTTCTGAAGATCCTGAGTTAGAATTAGCTGGCTTGATCGATCCATTTACTGATGAGACAGAGGTTGTAGGAGTCCCTGTCTTTAACCGCAAAGAAGATGTCGCGGGTCTAGAGGCAGATGTTTGGGTGGACTTTACCATGCCCAAGGTTGCTTACGAAAATACTCGCTTTGCAATTGAAAATGGCTTTGCGCCTGTTGTGGGAACGACTGGTTTCACTCCTGATCAGATCCAAGAATTGACAGACCTTTCACGTGAAAAGGGCTTGGGTGGCTTGATCGCTCCGAACTTTGCCATTGGAGCCGTGCTCTTGATGCAATTTGCAGCGCAAGCAGCCAAGTATTTCCCGAATGTAGAAATTATCGAATTGCACCACGATAAGAAAAAAGATGCACCGAGTGGAACAGCGATTAAGACCGCTGAGTTGATCTCTGAGAAGCGCGATAAGATCCAGCAAGGTGCAGCAGATGAAGAAGAGTTGATGCCTGGAGCAAGAGGGGCAGAGTTTGAAGGGATGCGCATCCATTCGGTTCGATTGCCTGGCCTAGTGGCTCATCAAGAGGTGATTTTTGGTAGCCAAGGCGAAGGGTTGACTCTCCGTCATGATTCCTATGATCGTGTTTCCTTCATGACAGGAGTAAATCTAGGGATTAAAGAAGTTGTCAAGCGTCATGAGCTTGTCTATGGTTTGGAACACTTACTATGAGATTAGAAAAGATGCCTTCTGAGTTTCAGGAGGCTTTACCAATATTAGAGAAGATTAAAGCAGCTGGTTTTGAGGCCTATTTTGTTGGGGGATCTGTCCGAGATGCCCTCTTGGATCGTCCAATTCACGATGTCGATATCGCGTCCTCCTCTTACCCAGAAGAGACCAAGGCGATTTTTGATCGCACAGTGGACGTCGGTATCGAACATGGGACTGTCTTAGTTCTTGAAAATGGTCAAGAATATGAAATTACGACCTTCCGGACGGAGGATGTCTATGTCGATTATCGCCGTCCGAGCTCCGTGTCTTTTGTACGCTCGCTTGAAGAAGACCTCAAGCGTCGTGATTTTACGGTCAATGCCTTTGCCTTAAATGAAAAAGGAGAAATTGTTGACCTCTTTCATGGACTAGAAGATTTAGAAAACAAGGTTCTTCGGGCCGTTGGGCTTCCTCATGAACGGTTTAACGAAGATGCACTCCGGATCATGCGAGGATTTCGTTTTCAAGCCAGTCTCGGCTTTGAATTAGAAGAGGCGACCTTTGATGCCATGAAGGAGTGTGCTCCCTTACTAGAGAAGATTTCCGTAGAGCGTACCTTCATCGAGTTTGATAAACTCTTGCTTTCTCCATACTGGAGACAGGGCTTGGAGGCTATGCTAGCCAGTGGAGCCTATCACTATCTGCCAGAGATGAAGGATCGTAAAGCAGCGATCGAGCGTTTGTTTGACATAGAGTTGGAATATACCTTTTCAACTTCTGAGCAAGCCTGGGCTGCTCTGGTCTTAGCACTAGAGATTCAAGATATTCCAAAATTCTTTAAGAAATGGAAGACCTCTAGAGACTTTGCCAAGACGGTGGAGCAGATCGTGGAGATTCTGAAGCTCCGAGAAAATGGAAGTCTAGACAAGCGTGCCTGCTACAAGTATGAGAAGCGTTTGTTGCTACTAGCTGAAGAGCTCCGGGAAGCGTATGCCTTGAGTGTGGATTATTTGGCCATTGAGCGCGTTTATGATAGCTTGACCATTCATGATAAGCATGAAGTAGTGGTCAATGGCGGTATGTTGATCAAAGACTATGGTTTTCAACCAGGTCCAGCCTTGGGAGAGATTTTGACAAAAATTGAATATGCCATTGTCGATGGGGAACTGGCCAATGAGAAAGAAGCCATCATCGCCTATATCCAACAAGCAAAAGAGGAGGAAAAATGAGCGATTTTATTGTCGATAAATTAACCAAATCTGTCGGAGATAAGACCGTCTTTCGTGAGATTTCCTTTATCATTCACGACTTGGATCGGATCGGATTGATCGGGGTAAATGGGACTGGAAAAACCACGCTGTTAGATGTGTTGTCAGGTCGCTCTGGCTTTGATGGAGATGTGAGTCCTTTTTCTGCCAAGAGTGATTATACAATTGGCTACTTGACGCAGGAACCTGATTTTGATGATCAAAAGACGGTTCTGGATACGGTGCTATCTAGTGATTTGCGTGAAATGCAGCTGATTCGCGATTATGAATACTTGATGGCGGATTACCGAGAAGAGAACCAAGCCCGTCTTGAAAAGATCATGGCGGAGATGGATTCGCTTAATGCTTGGGAAATCGAGAGTCAGGTCAAGACAGTCCTTTCCAAACTTGGAATTGAAGACTTGAACGCCAAAGTTGGGGACCTATCTGGGGGCTTGCGTCGTCGGGTGCAACTGGCCCAAGTTTTGCTGTCTCACCATGACCTGCTCTTACTAGATGAGCCGACCAACCACCTAGACATTGATACCATCGAATGGTTGACCAATTTCTTGAAGAACTCTAAGAAAACCGTGCTCTTTATTACTCACGATCGCTATTTCTTGGATAATATCTCGACGCGGATCTTTGAGTTGGATCGAGCTGGCTTAATCGAGTATCAGGGCAATTACCAGGATTATGTCCGCTTAAAGGCTGAGCAGGATGAGCGTGATGCGGCCCTTCTTCATAAGAAGCAGCAACTCTATAAGCAGGAGTTGACCTGGATGCGGCGTCAACCTCAGGCGCGTGCGACCAAGCAACAAGCACGGATCAATCGATTCCATGATCTCAAGCAAGACTTGTCTGGTCAAAGCAACCAGACGGATTTGGAGATGAACTTTGAGACTAGCCGAATCGGAAAGAAAGTCATCGAGTTTAAAGATGTGAGTTTTGCTTTTGAAAACAAGCCGATTTTAAAGAACTTTAACCTCTTGGTGCAAAACAAAGACCGCATTGGGATCGTCGGGGATAATGGCGTCGGCAAGTCCACCCTACTTAATCTGATCGCTGAGCGACTCCAGCCTCAGTCTGGGCAAGTCATTATCGGAGAAACCGTGCGGGTGGCTTATTTCTCACAACAGATTGATGGGTTGGATGAGAGCAAGCGCGTGATTAATTTCCTCCAGGAAGTTGCCGAGGAAGTGAAGACGACCGTTGGAACGACATCAATTGCAGATCTCTTAGAGCAATTTCTCTTCCCACGTTCCATGCACGGAACCTTGATTGAAAAACTCTCCGGTGGTGAGAAGAAGCGCCTCTTTCTTTTAAAACTCTTGATTGAAAAACCCAATGTGCTTCTCCTCGATGAGCCGACCAATGACTTGGATATCGCTACCCTGACAGTTTTGGAAAACTTCCTTCAAAACTTTGGTGGGCCAGTCATTACCGTCAGCCACGACCGCTATTTCTTGGACAAGGTCGCAAGCAAGATCCTGGCTTTCGAAAATGGGGGCATTCGGGAGTTCTTTGGCAATTATACGGATTACCTGGATGAAAAAGCCTTTGAAGCAGCTCAAGTAACGGCCAGTCACAAGGTTGAAAAAGAGAAACCTATCAAGCCAAAAGAAGAGAAGAAGCGTATGAGCTATATGGAAAAGCAAGAGTGGGCAAGCATTGAAGCAGATATCGAAGCCATTGAAAATCGGATCGCAGAGATTGAAGTGGAGATGAATGAAAACGGCTCTGACTTTGGCAAATTGTCAGCCCTTCAAAAGGAATTGGATCAGGAAAATGAGCGATTGCTTGAGAAGTACGATCGTTATGAATACCTGAGTGAATTAGATGAATAAGGAGGCCCTATGAATCAATTGAACCGGATATCCCTTGGGATTTCAGCCACTATTTTTACCATTATCGGTATCGTCTTGTTTATCAATCCAATTGAGCATATTGGCTCATTTAGCTGGTTGATTTCCTGTGGTTTCTTTTTAATCTCCCTTTCGCGTTTTTCACGCTATTACCGATTGCGCCAAGCTGGTATCATTCAGCAGCAACAGCTCTTTCACAGTATGGTCGCCTTGGTTTTTGCGGTCTACTTACTACTTTATGGCTACAAGACCTTGCCGATTGTCTTTCCAGTTACCTTAGGAATTTGGCTGATCTATCGTTCGATTTTAAACTTCCGAAAAGCCAATTTCTACTCTAGGAAGGTTGAAGAACTGTCCAAGCGTTATATTTTCTTTGCCTTGCTACAGCTCTTCATCGGCTTATTCTTAATCGTTAGTCCACTCTCGATAAGTGTCTTTCTATTAAATATTATTGGTTTGATTTTCCTCATTTTAGGATTTCAATCCTTTAGTCTCTTGTTAAAAAGTTAAGAAAAGTTACGTGCAAACCTTTGCGTTTGATAAAAAGTCTGATATAATAGATCTGTAAGTGTTTACAAGTTTGAAAGGAGTTACAGATGTCTAAAAAAATTATCGGTATTGACCTTGGGGGAACTTCAATTAAGTTTGCCATCCTCACTTTGGATGGAGAAGTTCAAGAAAAATGGTCCATTAAAACAAATATCTTGGATGAAGGTAGCCATATCGTAGATGATATGATCGAATCCATCGCGCATCGTTTGAAGATGCTTGGGCTTGATGCTTCTGAGTTCCAAGGAATTGGAATGGGTTCACCTGGTGTCGTTGACCGTGAAAAAGGTACAGTTATCGGGGCCTACAACTTGAACTGGAAGACCCTTCAACCAGTCAAAGAAAAGATCGAAAGTGCCCTTCATATTCCATTCTTTATCGATAATGATGCCAACGTTGCTGCTTTGGGTGAACGTTGGAAAGGGGCTGGTGAAAACCAACCAGATGTTGTCTTCATGACCCTTGGTACAGGTGTCGGCGGTGGGATCGTCGCTGAAGGTCGTCTCTTGCACGGTGTACGTGGAGCTGCTGGGGAACTTGGTCACATCACGGTTGACTTTGATGATCCAATCCAATGTACCTGTGGTAAAAAAGGCTGTCTTGAAACGGTTGCCTCAGCAACTGGGATCGTTAACCTCACTCGTCGTTATTCCGATGAGTACGAAGGGGACTCTCAATTGAAAGTCTTGATTGACAACGGAGAAGAAGTAACGGCTAAAACGGTCTTTGACCTGGCAAAAGAAGGCGATGCTCTTGCTTTGATCGTCTACAAGAACTTCTCACGTTACCTTGGACTTGCTGCTGCCAACATCGGTTCAACCTTGAACCCATCTAAGATTGTTATCGGTGGTGGGGTTTCCGCTGCTGGAGACTTCCTCTTGGACGGCGTGCGCAAGGTCTTTGAAGAAAACTCATTCCCACAAGTACGTGAATCTACTCAATTGGCGCTTGCTACTTTGGGAAATGACGCCGGTGTTATCGGTGCTGCATCCCTTGTATTACAATAAGATGAAAAGGAGATCTGGCTCGTGCTAGGATCTCCTTTTTTTCTGTGTCCTGTGATATAATGAAGACAAAACTGGATTCAAGGAGAGTATATGACAAAAGCAGATACAATTTTTAAAGAAAATATTCGAAAAATCATGGAAGAAGGGGTCTGGTCAGAGCAGGCGCGTCCTAAGTACAAGGATGGCAGAACGGCCAACTCCAAGTACATCACAGGAGCCTTTATGGAGTTTGACCTCTCAAAAGGCGAGTTTCCTATCACGACCCTTCGTCCCATCGCGATTAAATCAGCCATCAAAGAGATGCTCTGGATCTACCAGGATCAGTCGAATAGCTTAGACCTGTTAGAAGACAAGTACAATGTCCACTACTGGAATGACTGGGAAGTAGGGGATAGTCGTACTATCGGTCAGCGCTATGGTGCTGTGGTCAAAAGGCATGACATTACCAATAAAATCCTCAAACAATTAGAAGCCAATCCTTGGAATCGCCGCAACATCATCTCGCTCTGGGATTATGATGCCTTTGAGGAGACCGACGGACTCTTGCCATGTGCTTTTCAGACCATGTTTGACGTGCGTCGGGTTGATGGAGAGATCTATCTAGATGCGACCCTGACCCAGCGTTCAAATGATATGTTGGTAGCCCACCATATCAATGCCATGCAATATGTAGCTCTTCAGATGATGATTGCCAAGCACTTTGGCTGGAAGGTCGGAAAGTTCTTTTACTTCATTAATAACCTTCATATCTATGATAATCAATTTGAACAGGCTGAAGAGTTACTCCGCCGGGAGCCTTCAGATTGTCAGCCACACTTGGTTTTGAATGTACCAGATGGAACCAATTTCTTTGACATCAAACCAGAAGATTTTGAACTAGTCGATTACGATCCAGTGAAGCCACAATTGAAGTTTGATCTTGCGATTTAGTGATAAATCAAGGGTTTTTGATGCCCGGTTCTATTGGTAAAATCCTTTTAGAATTAAAACAATTATAGCTAAAAATTTTTACTCATTTTTGAGTCAAAATGTTTTGAAAATCGTTCGGATTTTGTTAAAACAGATAAGGTTTGTAAAAACTAAACAATTTTAAAAAGAATGTTAATTTATAGATAAATATGGAGGTCCATTAGATGGGGAAAGACTTATTTAATGATCGTATTAGCAGATTCTCAATTCGTAAATTGAATGTGGGTGTTTGCTCAGTACTATTGGGAACACTTGTCATGGTTGGTACAGCCGCAAGTGCAGCCGCAGAAGAAAATACAGATACTACCAGTGAAAGTGTAGCAGCAGTTGCAACAGCGTCAGAAGCGCCAGCTTTATCAACAGCCACAGCAACTTCAGCAGCATCAACAGCTGAAACAACTAGCACAGCAGCGACAACATATGAAGCAAGCCCGGCTGTTACTGCAGCAGCAACTTCAACAGCCCCTGCTTCAACTAGTGAAGCAAGTAGCACAAGTACAGCAGCTTCAGCAACATCAACTGCTACAGCTACATCAACAGCTGCAACACCAAAATTAGAAGCAACTACGCCAGAAAATAATGTGGCAGCTGCTTCAACATCTCCAGATAAAAAAGAAGCACCAACTCTTTCAGCTGGACAAGGTGTAACAGCAAATAATACTGTAACAACGGAAGAGACAGCCCAAACTTCTGGTAAAAAACGTAATCGCCGTGCATTGGGTGATGCCAATGATCCAAGCTTAATCGGGGATGACGTTGAAGACGCAACTTCAACTCCAAAAGTTGAAAAGCCTGGCTTTACAACAGATCTTGATGCCAAATCTATGACTAGCCAGATTACATGGTTGGACTTTGGAGATGTAGCCAACTGGACAGGTGCAAAAACAGTCATCGTTCCTAAAAATGACGCTTTTCCTAATAAAGATTTAGAAGAAAAATTAGCTCTTCAAGTTGGCGCTACCTATACCAAGGAAATCATGCCTGGCTATGTAGTCACTGTAAAAGTCAAATCCTTGAAACCTTTCCAAGCGACTGAAATCTATAAAAAGCGTATGGAAGAGCAAGGGGCTACAGAAGCTGAAAAAGCAACCTATGATCCAAATGCAAAAAATGGATATGTAAAGGGTGTTACTTCAACAGGGGCTAAAAAAGCTTTTAACGATGGCATGGAAGCCGACGTTGTCGCTGATGCTCAAAATAGTTGGACTGAAGTTAGACATGAAAACGTTGATACGAAAGCCAAGAAGACTACCATGGGTTCAGCTATGAATGGTGGAAATATTGGAGTTCAGTTTGAAATCTCTGCAACCTTCCGTGGCAAGACAGTTAAGCCAGCTATTGTTATGGCTGATGGGGAATCTGCTAACCCTGGTGAATTTGTTATGTTCACTACCAATGGAGGAGGTTGGCAACACCTTGGGGAATGGAAGAAAAATACTAGACCAGCCACCTCTGTACCTTATCAACCACAAGATACAGATAACCTTTTGGGGCCTAAACCTAAATATAATAACATTAACCTAAGACAACTTCGTGATTCTACTCAAGTTGGACCAGAAAAGAAACCAGTAGCTTGGAAATATTTCGGAAATCCTGACCAAGTAACTGGTGGTCTTGGGACTGGTGTCTTTGGACCAAACATTTCTGAAGGTAATTATACTGTTCCACTCGTGATGACGCGTGGAGCATCTGAAGTGGGACTTTATATCGCTTCAGCTGGTAAACAGTCAGCAATGCTAGGATTCTTCCCACTTGATGAAGGGGATGCTCCTGAGTCATATGGTAAGGCAGTCCATACCATTGCAACTGTTGACGGTGTTACTGGAGCTAAAGTAAATCAACCGTATCTTGGTAACGTGAGTCCTGATATGGATGAAAACACGACTCTCGACTGGTTCGGTGATGATAAGGCAACTACGGCCGATGAAGGAATTAACCAACTGCTTCCAGATGAACTCAAAGGGACAACCAATGAGATGATCAAGATGGATCGTACACGCCCAGGTAACTACAAAATGTCAGTTCAAGCCCATTTGGATGGAGCTTCAGAAGCACATATCTATGGTTGGGTAGACTTTAACCAAAATGGTAAATTCGATGAGGATGAACGCTCAAATCTCGCTACAATCACACAAGATGGCACTGTTGAGTTGACCTTTGCAAACAGCAAGACTTACGTCGATCCAAGCGTTAACGAACTAGGTGCTCGTGTCCGTATTGCTAAGAAAGCTACTGAGATTGAAAGCCCAACGGGTATGGCCTTCTCAGGGGAAGTAGAAGACTTCAAGACTCAAATCACCCACCCACCAAAAGGGGAATTCAAGGAAACTTCTGGTCCTCAAGCTACTAAACAAACAGCAACTGTAACCTTTACAGCACGTGGAGAGCACAAGTATGAACCTAACTCTCATGCAGTCATCGACGAGACAGTAGAACCATACATCGTTGATAAAGATGGCAACCGCGCAACTCTTGATGCAGATGGTTACTATGTTGTCCCAGGTCAAGGGAAGTATAAGATTACTGCCAACGGTAAAGATGTAGACGTTGAGTTTATCCCAGAAGATAACTTCCTAGGAACAGCTGATGGTATTTCTATCCGTCGTTCAGATAACAACGGTTACGATACTGGTTGGTCAACCAAATTCCCAGACCAAGAACCAAACATTGATGGTCAGTTGAATACTATGGATGGTCAATACGTTCCAACAGTCACTCCGATTGAAATCGAAGGGGTTGACAAAACTTCGACTGATGTTCAAGGGGCAACTCAAAAAGAAACACCTACCTTTAATACAACTGCTACTAACTTAAATGGTGATAAAATTGCGATCACTCCAAGCGCAGACTATCCTGCTAAGTTGGTAGACCCAGCTACAGGTCTTACTACTGATGCGCCATCTGTAACAGTTGAAGGGGAAGGAACATACACAATTAATCCTACAACAGGTGAAGTAACCTTCACTCCAGAACCAAGCTTTACTGGTACAGCCAAAGGTGTGGATGTTACATTGTCAGCGCCAGTTGGACGCAATAAAAATGGTAAGGTTCAAGAGGAGTACATTAAGACAGCTACGGCTAAGTACACTCCAACTGTAACTCCAATTACCATCACTCCAACAGACAAGGTTTCTGCGGATGTTCAAAATGTTCCTCAAACCCAAACACCAACCTTTGATTTGAGTAACGAAAAGACTGCTGAAATCACTAGCAAGAAATTGGTGGATCCAGCAACTGGTCAACCAACTGATGAAACAACAGTGACAGTAGCAGGTGAAGGTAGCTATACTATCGATCCTACTACAGGAGCGGTGACCTTCACACCTGAAAAAGACTTTGTTGGTACTGCAAAAGGAGTAACTGTTCAGGCAACTGCTACTATTACAAATGCTAATGGTAAGACTGCAACCATTACTTCAGATGCAACCTACACACCAACGGTTGTGCCAGCAGTTCCAACTGCAAACCCTGCAACTTCAAAAGATATCCAAGGTGCAACTCAAACCGGTACACCAACCTTTGCAGGAACAACTGTTCAAGTAAATGGTGAAGATAAAGCTATTACCATTAAAGACAATAGCTACACATTGCTAGATAAAGATGGTAACGAAGTTTCAAGCACACCAGCCTTTGCTGAAGATGGTTCAACTGAAATTGGTACTTTCTCTATTGATCCAGCAAATGGTCAAGTAACTTTCACACCGACTGATAAATCATACACTGGTGCAGTCACACCAGCCAAGGTTCAAGCTGAAAGCTCAAACGGTATCAAGGTGGACACAACTTACACGCCTGAAATCGTTCCAGTAACACCAACAGCAACACCAGCTGAAACAGAAGATATCCAAGGTGCCACTCAAACAGGTAAACCTGAATTCAAAGGTGGAACTGTAACGGTTGATGGCGTTGAAAAGACTGTTGAAATCAATGAAGACGTTCCAGCAAAATTCGACGACGGCTCAACAACTAAGACCGTTGAAGGTGTTGGTACTTACACAGTAGCAGCAGACGGTACTGTTACATTTGTACCAGAAAAATCATTTGTCGGAACTGCACCAGCCGTGACCGTTGTCCGCGAAGATAAGAACGGAACCAAAGCATCTGCGACTTACACACCAACAGTATTACCAG
>NZ_JADNLT010000001.1:501432-503020 GCF_015556095.1 Streptococcus parasanguinis | reverse complement strand
TTGGTACTTACACAGTAGCAGCAGACGGAACTGTAACCTTTGTTCCTGAAAAATCATTCACAGGTAAAGCACCAGCCGTAACAGTTGTTCGTGAAGATAAGAACGGAACCAAAGCTTCTGCAACTTATACACCAACTGTGACACCAGTCACACCGACAGCTACACCAGTTGAAACAACAGGTAAACAAGGTCAAACCCAAACAGGTAAGCCTGAATTTACTGAAGGCAACAGCCGTGTGCCAATGAACGATGATGTTCCAGCAACCTTCGATGATGGTTCAACAACTAAGACAGTTGATGGCGTTGGTACTTACACAGTAGCAGCAGACGGAACTGTAACCTTTGTTCCTGAAAAATCATTCACAGGTAAAGCACCAGCCGTAACAGTTGTTCGTGAAGATAAGAACGGAACTAAAGCTTCTGCAACTTACACACCAACTGTAACTCCAGTAACTCCAACTGCAACACCAGCTGAATCTACTGGCCCTCAAGGTCTTGTTCAAACTGGCACTGTAACCTTCACTGAAGGTGATGAAGTAGCTCCAATTAACAAGGATTCGATTACTCTTCTTGATGAAAATGGTCAACCAGCAGCATCAGTAGAAGCGAAATCACCAGCAGGTAATGTGATCGGTACATACACAGTTGATAAAGATACAGGTGTAGTTACTTTCACACCAACAGATAAATCTTATTCAGGGGATGTTGTCCCAGTTAAGGTTCAAGCAGCTGATGCAAATGGAACTACAGTTGAAACAACTTATACACCGAAGATTACTCCGGTTGTTCCAACTTCTGAAGATGCTACATCGACAGATATTCAAGGTCAAACACAAACAGGTAAACCAACCTTCACCGAAGGAAATCCAAATGTTCCAATCGATGAAGATACTCCAGCCACCTTCGAAGATGGCTCAACTACGAAGACTGTCGATGGTGAAGGAACTTACACTGTTGCTCCAGACGGAACCGTAACCTTTGTTCCAGAAAAATCATTCACAGGAGAAGGTACAGGCGTAACAGTTAAACGTGTCGATAAGAACGGTACTCCAGTTACTGCTAAGTACACACCAACTGTGACACCGGTAACACCAACAGCAACTCCAGCTACATCAGAAGCACCTCAAGGTGTGGTTCAAACTGGAACAGTAACCTTCACTGAAGGTGACCCAGTTGCACCAATTGACAAAGATACCATTACTCTTCTTGATGAAAATGGTCAGCCAGCAGAATCTGTAGTTGCTAAATCACCAGAAGGTAAAGAAATTGGTACTTTCACAGTTGATAAAGAAACAGGCCTTGTAACCTTCACACCAACGGATAAATCTTACTCAGGTGATGTGGTTCCAGTTAAGGTTCAAGGTAAAGATACAAACGGAACAGTTGCTGAAACAACTTACACACCGAAGATCACTCCAGTTGTCCCAACTGCTGAACCTGCAACATCTACAGATATCCAAGGTAAAACACAAACAGGTACACCAAGCTTCACACCTGGTAACCCTGCAATCCCAATGGATGATGATGTGCCAGCAACCTTTGAAGATGGTTCAACTACGAAGACCATTCCAGGAGAAGGAACTTACAC
>NZ_JADNLT010000001.1:0-501333 GCF_015556095.1 Streptococcus parasanguinis | reverse complement strand
CCCAATGGATGATGATGTGCCAGCAACCTTTGAAGATGGTTCAACTACGAAGACCATTCCAGGAGAAGGAACTTACACAGTTGCTCCAGATGGAACTGTAACCTTCGTACCAGAAAAAACATTCACAGGAACAGGTACAGGCGTAACAGTGAAACGTGTTGATAAGAACGGTACTCCAGTTACTGCAACTTACACACCAACTGTAACACCTGTTACACCAACTGCAACTTCAGCAGTATCTACTGATGTGCAAGGTGCAACTCAAACAGGTAAACCTGTATTTACTGAAGGCGACAGCCGTGTACCAATGAACGACGATGTTCCAGCAACATTTGACGATGGTTCAACTACGAAGACAGTAGATGGCGTTGGTACTTATACTGTAGCCCCAGACGGAACAGTGACATTTGTACCAGAGAAATCATTTGTTGGAACTGCACCAGCAGTGACAGTGGTTCGTGAAGATAAGAACGGAACCAAAGCTTCCGCAACTTATACACCAACAGTAACTCCTGTGACTCCAACAGCTGATCCTGCAACATCTACAGATATCCAAGGTCAAACACAAACTGGTAAACCAAGCTTCACGCCTGGTAACCCAAGTGTACCAATGGATGATGATGTGCCAGCAACCTTTGAAGATGGTTCAACTACGAAGACCATTCCAGGAGAAGGAACTTACACAGTTGCTCCAGATGGAACTGTAACCTTCGTACCAGAAAAATCATTCACAGGAACAGGTACAGGCGTAACAGTGAAACGTGTTGATAAGAACGGTACATCAATTACCGCTACTTACACACCAACAGTAACACCAGTTACACCAACTGCAGAATCAGTTACTTCAATTGGTAAGAAGGGTCAAACCCAAACAGGCAAACCAACCTTCACAGAAGGTGATAGCCGTGTACCAATGAATGACAAGGTTCCAGCAACCTTTGAAGATGGTTCAACTACGAAGACAATTCCAGGTGTTGGTACTTACACAGTAGCAGCAGACGGAACAGTAACATTCACTCCAGAACCTGAATTCACAGGAACTGCACCAGCAGTGACAGTGGTTCGTGAAGATGTGAACGGAACAAAAGCTTCTGCAACTTACACACCAACTGTCTTTCCAATCACTAAGTTTGTTGATAAAGAAGGTAAGGAAATCCCAGGATATCCTACAGTTGATGGAGAAGAACCAAAAGCTGAAATTCCAGGTTACCGCTTTGTGGAAACGAAGAAATTGCCTAATGGTGATACAGAACACGTCTATGAAAAAGTTACGACTTCATATGTAGACGAAAATGGGGACCCAATCCCAGGTAACCCAACAGAAGATGGGGAACAACCGAAGAAGGATATCCCAGGTTATGACTTCGTGAAGACTGTTGTAGATAAAGATGGAAACACTCAACATATCTACAAGAAGACTGTGACACCAACTCCAATGCCGGATCCAACTCCGACACCAGAGCCACAGCCACAGCCTACTCCACAGCCTACTCCACAACCGCAACCAACACCAGAACCACAACCTACTCCACAACCGCAACCAACACCAGAACCACAACCTACTCCACAACCAAAACCAGAAGAACCAACGATTCCTGTCGTTCCAGAAACGAAAGAAGAAGTGAAGTATATCGATCCACAAAATCCTACTGCACAACTTCCAAACACAGGAACAAAAGAATCTTCTACTGCTGGTCTTGCAATCTTTAGTGCTTTAGCAGGTCTGTCATTATTCGGATTTGCAAAACGCAAAAAAGAAGACTAAGCTAACTTGTGGCTAAGAAAAACCGCGAAAATCTCGCGGTTTTTTTCTGTTTGTATTTAAAAAATATCCTCCAAACTAGATAGTTGAAATCAGTCTTTTATAAGAAAATTTGATAAAATAGAAGTATCAGTGTAAAGGATGAGAGAATGAAAAAGATAATTGGTATCTGGGCTCAAACTGAAAATGGCATTATTGGAAAGGACCAAGTCATGCCTTGGCATCTGCCAGCTGAGCTTCAACATTTCAAAGAAACAACCATGGGACAAGCCATTCTCATGGGAAGAGTGACCTTTGATGGTATGAAAAAACGGGTTCTACCAGGTCGGACTAGTATTATCTTAACGCAAGATCAAGCCTATGATCCTGAAAACGATGCTGTACTCGTCATGCACAGCAAAGAAGAAGTCTTGGAGTGGTACCAGAACCAAGAGAAGAATCTTTACATTATTGGAGGCAGTCAGATTTTAAAGCTCTTCTCTGACCAGTTAGAAGAATTGATCCAGACCATGATTCATGCAACGATTGATGGAGATACATTGGCACCAAAATTTGAAGAGAGTCACTATGAAAGAGTCCGTCAAGTTTCCCATTTAAAAGATGAGAAAAATCCATACGATTTCACGGTCAACTATTACAAGAGAAAGGATTTAGATTAATGGAGCGAAGTGTCTTTGGTTTTTTTACAGCTGTCTTGTGTGTCATCTGTTTGATTTGTGCCTTACAAACCTTTCGTAAAAAACGGTTTGGCCTCGCTATTTTATTCTTACTAAATGCTTTTACCAATCTTGTGAATTCCATTCACGCCTTTTACATGACCTTATTTTAAACTAAATAGAAACAGAAAATGACAGAAAGAGGAAATACATGCCAACGAATCAAAATAATGATATGATGGTTTATTGTTCATTTTGCGGAAAGAGCCAAGATGAAGTCCAAAAAATCATTGCAGGGAACAATGCGTTTATCTGTAATGAATGTGTAGAGTTAGCTCAAGAAATCATCCGGGAGGAGCTTGCTGAAGAAGTCCTTGCTGACCTTAGCGAAGTTCCAAAACCAATCGAATTGCTCAATATCTTAAACCACTATGTCATCGGTCAAGATCGGGCTAAACGTGCCCTTGCTGTAGCGGTATACAACCACTACAAACGCATTAACTTCCACGATACGCGCGAAGACGAGACAGATGTTGAATTGCAAAAATCAAACATCCTCATGATTGGACCTACTGGTTCAGGTAAGACTTTCTTGGCCCAAACCTTAGCACGTAGCTTGAATGTCCCATTTGCTATTGCTGATGCAACAGCCTTGACAGAAGCCGGTTATGTGGGTGAAGACGTTGAAAATATTCTCTTAAAACTTCTTCAAGCAGCTGATTTCAACATCGAGCGTGCAGAACGAGGCATCATCTACGTCGATGAAATTGATAAGATCGCTAAGAAAAGTGAAAATGTCTCTATCACACGTGACGTCTCTGGTGAAGGAGTGCAACAAGCTCTCTTGAAGATCATCGAAGGAACTGTCGCTAGTGTACCACCTCAAGGTGGACGCAAACACCCACAACAAGAGATGATTCAAGTGGATACCAAGAATATTCTCTTCATCGTAGGAGGAGCCTTTGACGGAATCGAAGAAATTGTTAAGCAGCGTCTCGGTGAAAAAGTCATCGGTTTCGGTAAGAACAATAAAGCCATCGATGAATCCAGCTCTTACATGCAAGAAATTGTTGCAGAAGATATTCAAAAATTCGGTATTATCCCAGAATTGATTGGCCGTCTTCCAGTCTTTGCAGCTCTTGAACAATTGACAGTTGAGGATCTTGTCCGTATTCTAAAAGAGCCACGCAATGCCTTGGTAAAACAATACCAAACCTTGCTCTCTTATGACAATGTTGAATTGGAATTCGATGATGAAGCCCTTCAAGAGATTGCTAATAAAGCCATCGAAAGAAAAACAGGAGCTCGTGGACTTCGCTCGATTATCGAAGAAACCATGATGGATGTCATGTTTGAAATTCCTAGTCAAGAAGATGTCAAACTTGTCCGAATCACAAAAGAAGCAGTTGACGGAACAGAAAAACCAGTTCTTGAAACAGCCTAGAAAGATAAAATATGGAAATTAACACACATAATGCGGATATCCTCTTAAGCGCTGCAAATAAGAGTCATTATCCTCAAGATGAGATTCCAGAAGTTGCACTTGCCGGTCGATCAAATGTCGGCAAGTCTTCTTTTATTAATACTCTCTTAAATCGAAAGAACCTGGCCAGAACATCTGGTAAACCAGGAAAAACCCAATTGCTAAATTTCTTCAATATCGATGATAAACTCCGTTTGGTAGATGTACCTGGTTATGGCTATGCACGTGTCTCTAAAAAAGAGCGCGAGAAGTGGGGACGGATGATTGAAGAATACCTCACCAGTCGTGAGAACTTAAAAGCAGTCGTTAGCCTAGTCGATTTTCGTCATGAACCTTCTGCTGATGATGTTCAGATGTATGAATTCTTAAAATATTATGAGATCCCTGTGATCTTAGTAGCGACCAAGGCAGATAAGATTCCACGTGGAAAATGGAATAAACATGAATCCATCATTAAGAAAAAACTAGATTTTGATCCATCAGACACTTTCATTGTCTTTTCTTCGGTAACCAAGGAAGGACTAGAGAAGTCATGGGATGCTATTTTGGAAAATGCGTTTTACGAAATAAATTGAAATGACATGAAAATGTCATTTTTGTTTTGGATTTATCTCGCAATTGTAATAGAAGTGTAATATAAGTGGCTTTGTTTTCTTCTATTTATATGGTATAATCTCTATAAAGATAAAAGATGATAAAAAATTAATTGGAGATAAATTGTATTATGAAAAAGAAAATACGGAATAAAACGAAATTATTTGGTTTGTTCGTTTCTGTATTAGCAGTGGGGACATTTGCTGCTGCTATGAGCGAGCACGTCACATCAGTTGGTGCTAATGATGGAACTTACCAAGCATACTCAGACCCAACTGAAGCTTTCATCTCACAAATTGGTGAGTCAGCTCGTCAGCTTGGTCAAGAGAATGATCTTTATGCTTCCGTTATGATTGCACAAGCCATCCTTGAAAGTGGTTCAGGTCAGTCTGGCTTGTCTTCTTATCCGCATTACAACCTTTTCGGTATTAAAGGAAGTTATGCTGGTCAATCTGCAGTGATGCAAACTTGGGAAGATGATGGTGCTGGAAATGCCTATACGATTAATGACGCTTTTCGTTCTTACCCATCTTACTATGAATCATTGCAAGACTATGTAGCTGTTTTGAAACAAGGACATTTTGCAGGTGCATGGAAGAGCAACACCTCTAGTTATCAAGATGCAACAGCAGCTTTGACAGGTGTTTATGCGACAGACACAAGCTACTATGCAAAACTTAATAACATCATTGAAACTTATAATTTGACTCAATACGATTCACCAAATGTTCAAGGTGGTATTACAGGTTCGGTATACAATCCATATCGTCAACAGTTCACTTCACAAGAAATCTTGAATTTGGATATCGCTTGGGCGAACCGTTTGAATTATTAAAACTAAAACAGGCATCTGCCTGTTTTTTTATTTGTTTTTAGCACACATTAATATTCGATATAAAACGTATGTGTTAAAAAATAATAATTCTCCCTGAAAACCTTTTCAAACTTTTCTCTCTATGATATAATGATTTTGTTCACAAACATTATATAAGGAGAATATTATGTCTGAATCTAATTTTATTCAAAAAGTTGGAGCGGCGTGTAATAAGAAGGAAGATCTCTATCAGAAATCTAAAACTCGCTATGCAGTCCGTTCTATTTTTGCTGGAGGATTTCTTACTTTAAGTACTGCGGTCGGAGCAGTTGCAGCTGACTTATTAAATACCTTTGTACCTGGATCGGGTCGTTTTCTATTTCCATTCATCTTTGCCTGGGGGCTCGTTTACCTCTTATTCTTAAATGCGGAATTAACCACCTCAAATATGATGTATTTGACGGCGGGAACCTATCTAAAGAAAATTCACTGGAAGAAAGCTTTGGAGATTCTTCTTTATTGTACCTTCTTTAATTTAATTGGTGCTTTAATCGTAGCTTTTCTGTTCAATCAAACCACTGCCTTTGCACATATCGATCCAAAAGGATTCCTAGCTACGGTGGCAGAAAATAAACTCCAACGGAGCAATCAAGTGGTTTTCTTTGAAGGAGTCATTGCCAATATCTTTGTAAATATTGCTATTCTCTCTTATCTATATTTCAAAGATGAAACAGCGAAGGTGCTCTTAGCCCTATCTGCTATTTATATGTTTGTCTTTATGACCAATGAACACTTGGCGGCTAATTTTGCTTCTTTTTCATTATTAAGCTTTAATTCAGTATCTAGCCAATTGCCACATTTTGAATTTTTAAATATTTTACGTCACTATGGTGTTACCTTCTTTGCCAACTGGGTAGGAGGAGGAGTCCTAATGGGACTAGCCTATGCCTGGTTGAATAATATCAAGAGCCTTTACAACGACTAAAAAATATAAAAAAAGTTTGCAAAAGTACTTGCATTCTTTTTTTATATGTGATAAACTAGTCTATGGTTTGAAAAAACTGCCTAAGACAGTAGGGGAGCTCGACTCATAAAAATCCTACCGAGGACAAAACGTATCAATTAAAAGAAGCGTATTGTACTTTCGTGTCTAGGTTTGGGCGCGTTTTTCTTTTGGAAAAATTCCCCAAGCAAAATAATTACGGAGGTGAACACACTAATGAGTGAAGCAATTATTGCTAAAAAAGCGGAACTAGTTGACGTAGTAGCTGAAAAAATGAAAGCTGCTGCATCAATCGTCGTTGTAGATTCTCGCGGTTTGACAGTTGAGCAAGATACAGTTCTTCGTCGCAACCTTCGCGGAAGCGAAGTTGAGTTTAAAGTTATCAAAAACTCAATCTTGCGTCGTGCAGCTGAAAAAGCTGGTCTTGAAGATCTTGCATCTGTATTCGTTGGACCTTCTGCAGTAGCATTTTCTAACGAAGATGTTATCGCACCTGCGAAAATCTTGAACGATTTTGCAAAAGACGCTGAAGCACTTGAAATCAAAGGTGGTGCAATCGAAGGCGCTGTCGCATCTAAAGAAGAGATTCTTGCACTTGCAACTCTTCCAAACCGCGAAGGACTTCTTTCTATGCTCCTTTCTGTACTTCAAGCGCCAGTGCGCAACGTTGCTCTTGCAGTCAAAGCGGTTGCAGACAACAAAGAAGACGCAGCTTAATCTTAAGCTACGCAGCGTAGCCTAGCTACAAAAAAATAAAACATAAAATTAAAACTTATTTGGAGGAAATAACAATGGCATTGAACATTGAAAACATTATTGCTGAAATTAAAGAAGCTTCAATCCTTGAATTGAACGACCTTGTAAAAGCTATCGAAGAAGAATTTGGTGTAACTGCAGCTGCTCCTGTAGCTGTTGCTGCAGCTGGTGCTGCTGACGCAGGTGCTGCTAAAGATTCATTCGATATCGAATTGACATCTGCAGGCGACAAGAAAGTCGGCGTTATCAAAGTTGTACGTGAAATCACTGGTCTTGGTCTTAAAGAAGCTAAAGAACTTGTTGATGGTGCACCTGGTGTCATCAAAGAAGGTGTTGCTGCAGCTGAAGCTGAAGAACTTAAAGCTAAATTGGAAGAAGCTGGAGCTTCAGTTACTCTTAAATAATAGAGTTTCCAATCAAAATGAAAACCGAGGTTTAGACCTCGGTTTTTTTGTCGTTGAAAATAATGATGATAGAATGTGAATAGAGGGCTTTTATAAAGCTAACATGTGTAGCTCTCTTTATTTTCTCTAAACCTACTAAATAGTGCAGTTTTAATGATGTTACAATGATTTTACATTTGCTATATTCCCTTGAGATGTTGCTAATTTGTTGCTATAATGGCTATAAATCATATCATAAAGGAGAAGATGATGAAAAATTTTAAACGTCTTTTGTTAGCTGTTGTAGCTGTCTTTGCAGCCGTCCTTTTGGTAGCTTGTGGCGCTAAAAGCGATAATGGGACTTACGTGTTTGAGCCTACTAAGGATGAGATCAAAGATATTATGCCAAGTGAATTTCAATCTTTGATAGGTGATAATTACTCATTCACTATTTCGATTACAATCAATGATAAGAAAGGTGAGATGAAAGTAGACACCAATGCAGGTGGTCAAAATGTAAATCAAGTGATTGATTTGGAAGTAGACCAAAAAGCTAAAACTCTTGTCTCAAAAAATGAGTATGGGAAAGCGGAAATTACTTATCAAGTTTCAGGAAATGTGTTAACGATTAAGGATGTGAAGAATTCTTTGATGGGTGACACAGACATGTTTAATAACTACATGAAAATTGCTAAGTTCAAAAAAGTTAAATAAGCAATCATGGCGGGATTTAAATTCCGCCTTATTCTATTTCTTTGTTGATACAAGAAATATTACAAGAATATGACATTTATAAACTTTCATTGCCGTGTACCTGAATTGTTGATATAATAGTGTTAATCTAACTAAAAAGGAGAAGTTATGAAAAACTTTAAACGTATTCTTTTGGCTGTAGTAGCTGTTTTTGCAGCAGTCCTCTTGGTGGCATGCGGTGCCAAAAGTGATAACGGGACTTATGTCTACAAACCAACAAAAACTGAAGTGAAGGAAATCCTTGAAGAACAAGGTGCTCCAAGTTCAAGTGTAGATGCATTGATCGACAATGTTAAATTGGAAGTTTCAGTGACCATTAAAGATAAAACAGGTAGCCTTAAAATTAAAGGTGAAATGATGGGACAAAAGACTGACCAATCATTTGATATGAAAGTTGACCAACAAAAGAAAACTCTTCAATCTAAAACAGGTGAAGGTGAGAAGGTTAAATACAAAGTTTCAGGCGATGTGTTCACTTTTGATTTATCTGGTGAGAAGAGTTCAGGTCATGAAGCCGCTTTGGAAATGTTCAAAAACGCTAAATTCAAACGTACAAAATAATACAAAAGAAGGGCAGAGAGTATCTGCTCTTTTTCTTCTTTAAAACATCTTGAATCGGTATTAAAATAGTGGTAAAATCTGATTATAAAATACATTAGGAGATTGATTATGAAAAATATTAAACGTATTCTTTTAGCTTTCGTTGCAGTTTTTGCAGCCGTCCTATTGGTGGCATGTGGTGCCAATAGTGATAATGGGACTTATGTCTACAAACCATCAAAAACTGAACTCAAGAAAATTCTTGAGGAGCAAGGCTTATCAGGTAGTCAATTAGAGTCTATTGGAGACGTTATTAATTTTGAAGTTTCTATTAAGATCAAAGATTCTAAAGGAACCCTCAGCATCGCGGGTGAAGTCGCTGGTCAAAAGAATGAGCGATCTTATGATGTCAAAATCAATCAAAAAGAGAAAACAATCTCGTCAAATGATGGTAGTGGAGAAAAGATTACATACAAGGTCGATGGTGACTATTTGACATTTGATCTTTCTAAGTTAAGTAATAGCAACCAAGGGGATCTTATGATTCTTAAAAATGCTAAACTCAAACGCACGAAATAATGCAAGTGAAGAGCGGGGGAAACCTGCTCTTTTGCTTTACTTTTATGCCTAGTTTGGTATAATGAATGAGACTACAGATGGGACTGGGGCAGGAATGATTTTCTTTGAAAATGATTTCGTCTCGCTCCCTCTTTTCTGTGTGATCAAGGTTATTATTTATGGAAAAGGAGAATCATCTATGCTTTATATTTGGTCTTACTTGAAAAAGTATCCCAAGTGGCTAGCCCTGAATCTATTTTCGGCGGTCCTGTTTGTTATTGTCAATTTGGGCTTGCCAACGGTTCTAGCTCGCATGATTGATGAAGGGATTAACCCGCGTGATGTGGACCGGCTGTATTTCTGGGGCTGGGTCATGTTTGCGATTATTTTGCTTGGGATTGTGGGGCGGATTATCTTGTCTTACGCGGTTGGTCAGCTAACGACCACCATGGTCCGCGATATGCGCAATGACCTCTATGCTAAGTTACAGGAGTACTCGCATCGCGAGTATGAGCAAATTGGGGTATCGTCATTGGTCACTCGCTTGACTTCGGATGCCTTTGTTTTGATGCAGTTTGCGGATTCTATGTTGAAGATGGGGGTCATCACACCCTTGATGATGGTTTCCAGTGTTCTCTTGATTTTGACAACCAGTCCTTCTTTAGCGTGGATTGTAGCGGTTTCTGTACCATTTCTTGCGGTCGTCGTCTGGTATGTGGCAGTTAAGACACGTCCTCTTTCTGAGAAACAACAAAAGACCCTCGACCATCTCAATCAATTTGCGCGTGAAAATTTGACTGGACTTCGTGTGATTCGTGCCTTTGCCCGTGAAGAATTCCAAGAGGATAAATTTGCGGCTGAAAATGAAGTCTACGCAGAAAACTCGAATAAATTGTTCAAACTAACTGGTTTGACAGAACCCCTATTTGTGCAGATCATCATAGCTATGATTGTGGCGATTGTCTGGTTTGCTTTGGATCCTCTTCATGACGGTAGTTTGAAAATTGGGGATCTGGTTGCCTTTATTGAGTATAGCTTCCACGCGCTCTTATCTTTCCTCTTTTTAGCCAATCTCTTTACTATGTATCCTCGGACTGCGGTTTCTAGCCGTCGTCTCAAGGAAATCATGGACATGCCCATTTCGATTGATCCAAATGAGAATGGTGTAACAGAAACAGCGTCTCGTGGCTATTTGGAATTTGACAATGTCACCTTTGCTTATCCAGGTGAGACAGAAAGTCCGGTTCTTCACAACATTTCCTTTCAAGCCAAACCTGGTGAAACGATTGCCTTTATCGGCTCGACTGGTTCTGGGAAATCTTCGCTTGTGCAGTTGATTCCTCGATTCTATGATGTCACCTTAGGAAAGATTTTGGTGGATGGCGTGGATGTCCGTGACTACAATCTGAAAGCCCTTCGCCAAAAGATTGGTTTTATTCCGCAAAAGGCCTTGCTCTTTACAGGAACCATTGCTGAAAACCTTCGTTATGGAAAAGAAGATGCCTCTGTACAAGAGCTAGAACAAGCGGCTGAAATTTCCCAAGCCAAAGAATTTATTGACAGTCGCGAGGAACGCTTTGACACGCATTTGGCAGAAGGTGGTAGCAACCTTTCAGGTGGCCAAAAACAACGCTTGTCCATCGCTCGTGCCGTTGTCAAAGATCCTGATATTTTTATCTTTGATGATTCCTTCTCAGCCCTAGACTACAAGACGGATGCCACTTTGCGGAAGCGTCTCAAAGAAGTCACAGGAGATGCGACCGTCTTAATCGTAGCGCAACGCGTGGGAACCATTATGGATGCGGATCAAATTATTGTCTTGGACCAAGGGGAAATCGTCGGTCGAGGAACCCACGATGAATTGATGGAAAGCAATGAGATCTATCGTGAAATTGCCAATTCGCAGCTCGATAGTCCGTCATTAACAGAAGAATAGAAAGGAGAAGCAGATGAAACAAGAACAAAACAGTTTTAGTAGACTATGGACTTATTTGAGAGCCTATCGATTGGAAGTTTGCTTGTCCATTTTCTTAAAAATTCTGAGTGTCGTCATGAGTGTTGTCGAACCCTTTGTTTTGGGGCTTGCGATTACTGAGTTGACAAAAAATCTCATGGATATGGCAAAAGGCCTTGCGGGAGCTGGTCTTAACACCTCCTATATCGCGATCATTATGACGCTCTATCTATTCCGTGGGGTCCTCTATGAGTTGGGATCTTATTATTCTAACTATTTCATGACCAATGCTGTTCAAAAGACTGTTCAGGACATGAGAAATGATTTGTCTCATAAAATCAATCACATTCCCGTTTCTTATTTTGACCGGCATCAGTTCGGAGATTTGCTAGGACGTTTTACTAGCGATGTCGAAACCGTCTCGAATGCCTTGCAACAGTCCTTCTTACAAATCGTTAATGCTATCTTTACCTTGCTCTTTGTCATCAGCATGGTCTTGTACTTAAACATCCAGCTGGGGCTAGTGGTCATTTTGTCCATTCCGATCACTTATTTCAGTGCTCGATTTATCATGAAAAAATCTCAACCTTACTTTAAAGAGCAGGCAGATGTTTTGGGAGCAATGAACGGCTTTGTGCAAGAAAATTTAACAGGCTTTAATGTCCTTAAGCTCTACGTTCGGGAAAAATCTTCCCAGGAAGAGTTTCATGATATTACCCATCGCCTTCAAAAAGTAGGATTCAAGGCTAATTTCATTTCTGGCTTAATGATGCCGATTTTAAATGGGATTTCAGATTTGACTTATCTCATTATCGCTTTGTTTGGTGGCTTGCAAGTGATAGCAGGTCGTTTGACTGTCGGGAATATGCAGGCCTTCGTTCAATATGTTTGGCAGATCAACCAACCGATTCAAAACTTAACCCAATTGGTAGGGCAGCTACAAAGTGCTAAGTCGTCTCTAGATCGGATTTTCCAAGTCATGGATGAGCCAGATGAAGTAGCAGATGTGACAGAAACCCTCTCTGGAGACTTGACAGGGCAAGTCAGCTTTAAAAACGTTGATTTCCAATATGTAGCGGACAAACCCTTGATTCGTGATTTCAACCTTGAAGTCAAACCAGGTGAAATGGTGGCCATTGTCGGACCGACCGGAGCAGGAAAAACAACCTTGATTAATTTGCTCATGCGCTTTTACGATGTGACTGCAGGATCGATTACGGTGGATGGTCATGATATTCGTCATCTATCTCGCCAAGATTACCGCAAACAATTCGGAATGGTGCTTCAGGATGCTTGGTTATATGAAGGAACCATTAAAGAAAACCTTCGCTTTGGTAATCTCGAGGCAACGGATGAAGAAATTGTGGAAGCTGCAAAGGCAGCCAATGTCGATCACTTTATCAGGACACTTCCTGGTGGTTATAATATGGAAATGAACCAGGAGTCTAGCAATATTTCTCTAGGGCAAAAGCAACTCCTAACCATTGCGCGTGCGCTCCTAGCGGATCCTAAAATCTTGATTTTGGATGAAGCGACGTCTTCTGTCGATACGCGTTTAGAGCTCTTGATTCAAAAAGCGATGAAGAATTTGATGAAAGGGCGGACTAGCTTTGTTATTGCTCACCGCTTGTCTACCATTCAAGAAGCAGATAAAATCCTTGTCCTCAAAGATGGCCAAATCATCGAGCAAGGAAATCACCAATCCTTGTTAGCAGATAAAGGGTTCTACTATGAGCTCTACAATAGCCAATTTTCAAATAAAAAAGCGGAATAAGCGCGTGCCATCAAAAGAGGTTTGAGAAAGCATTCTCAGCCTCTTTTTTCTTACTCACTTTTATTACTACATAAAAAGGTTAACATTTCTGCAACAAATTGATACAGAATATTCACACAATTCACCTTGTTTGTCATGATAATTTTTATTAGGATAGAATCGTTGTAAAAAATAAAAGGAGAAATATGTGATGTATCATTTAAACAAAGATATCATTTTTGGCATTCGCAAGTCTAAGCTTGGAGTCTTTTCTGTCGTAATTGCGATCATGGGGGCTTGTTTTTTGACTGGACAATCTGTGGCAGCTGATCAAGTTGGAGAGCAAGCACAAGTCCAAACACAAGGGCAAGAAGCGACAACTTCGGATCCCGCAAGCTCTCAAGTAGATACCAGCCAATATGGAGCATCCATGCCTTACACCCGTTATGAGGCAGACAAAGGGAACCTCCTTGGAAAAGCAGAGGTAGAGCAGTCTCAAGACAGTCAATCAACAGCTATTGAAGCTTCTGATCAGACTTATGTCGCTTTAAAAGAAATGGGAGATGGTGTCTCCTTTAAGGTCAATGAACCAGCTAATGCTTTAACCGTACGCTACACGGTACCAGATGGAGCCAGTGGACAACTCGATGTTCAGGTGAATGGTCACAGTGTTCAACAATTGGATCTTTCATCTACGTCTAACTGGCAGTATTTGAATGACAAAGGTGTTTATGATAGTGCTCAGGCGGATACACGCGCTCGGTTCCAATTTGATGAAGTACACAGCCTCCTTCCAGGACTTCAGCTTCAAAAAGGAGATGTGGTTTCACTGGTGAAAAACAGGTCAGACGACGTCCATTATGGCCTTGACTTTGTGGAATTTGAGCAAGCTCCAGACCTGATTGCTCAAGGGGATAACGCTATCAATATTGTTTCTAAAGGAGCTACGCCAAACGACGATACTGATGACAGCCAGGCCCTCTATGATGCGATTTATGAAGCTAAACAAACAGGAAAGAATGTCTATATCCCAGCTGGGCGATTTAATCTCAATCGAAAAGTCGGTATCGATGCTTCCGATATGAAGATTTCAGGGGCTGGTATCTGGCATACCCAACTGCATTTTACTAGTGACCAAGCTGGTGGCGGTGGATTTGACTTCCTTCACCAAGACAACCATGTTGAATTTAGCGATGTCTATCTGTCCTCCAACCTTCGTTCACGCTATGGTGAAAACGCTCAGTACAAGGCCATTTCTGGAACGCCAGGGAAGAATTCTCATATTCACGATATTTGGGCTGAACATTTTGAAGTCGGCATGTGGATTGGCGATTATGCTAGCAAAAATGATATGAAGTACACAGATGGTCTAGTAGTAGAAAATGTCCGTTTGCGAAACAACCTGGCTGACGGAGTCAACTTTGCCCAAGGGACTAAGAATTCGATTGTCCGCAATTCGAGTATTCGTGGAAATGGAGATGACGGACTAGCCAGCTGGTCAAGTATTGCGGATGGAACAGAATCAGCAGTAGCAGAAAACAATAAATTCTTGCACAATACGATTGAACTTGGTTGGCGTGCTGGTGGTGTTGGGATCTTTGGTGGAAAAGGCCATGAGATTGCCTACAATCGGATTAAAGACAATATCGGGGATGCCGGAATTCGCTTGACGACTGTCTTTAAGGGTCATAACTTTGATCTGAATGAAGAAGGAATTCGGGTTCACCACAATCTCTTGGAGCGTACAGGGACGAAGAGCGATATCTACAACAAGCATCGTGGATCGATTGATGTTGAAACGCGCTATGGAGATATTAAAAATGTCACCATTGAGGACAATGTATTTTTAGCGCCATTTGATACAGGTGTGACCGATCACCTCAATCCAAATGGAGGTATCCTAAATCATGTCGAAGTCAGAAACAATCAAACCATGGGTCAACTCTCTCATCCAGCTCAAGGAGGAGTGTCTGCCTCCGTTTCAAAACCAGTTGGACAAGCCTTGAGAGTGAAAGAAAAAACCCTTCAAGTAAGTGCAGTGAAAGTCCCCCATCAACCTTCGAAAGTTCAACTGTCTAAGAAACAAACCGGTCTGAATCTTAAACAAGCAAAGACAGTCACTAAAACAGTCAAACCTAACTATGTCTTAAAAGCAACATATTCCAAGCAAAAGAGCTTTTTGAAAGCTCCGAGTGCTTTGTTCCTTTACCGGATGATGGGGTTAAGTCAAACGGTTTAAGAAGGATGGAAATCCTGGATACAATTCCAGGATTTTTTGCTTGCTGCTAGTCCTTCATTGACAGTGAGAAGGCAGATCGGTATACTAGGTATAATCTAATTAGGAGGCCACCATGATGATTCGACCCGTTCAGCTCAGCGATGCAGCAGCTATCCGAGCGATTTACCAACCTTATGTGACAGAGACAGCCATTACCTTTGAGCTCGATGTGCCGACTGTCCAGGAATTTGAAAGACGCATCGCAAAAACGCTGACCCAATTTCCTTATTTGGTCGCAGAAGTGGATGGGAAAGTTATGGGGTATGCCTATGCCTCGACCTATTATGCACGCGCTGCCTATGATTGGACCACTGAATTATCTATTTATGTCGCAAAAGAAGCGCGTGGACAAGGGATCGGATCGGCTCTTTATACGGCCTTAGAAGAGGAGTTGCAAGCACGAGGCTACTTACGCTTTCTGGCTTGTATCGCAGTTCCGAACGAAGCGAGCATTTCCATGCATGAAAAGCGAGGCTATGTTCAAGTGGCTCATTTCCCAAAGATTGGCTATAAGTTCAACAAATGGCATGATATCGTCTGGATGCAAAAGACGATCGAAGGGCCGGTGAGAAAAATCAAGTAAGAGCTGTTAAGGAGTAGTAGCTAAATGAAATGAAATCTCCAAATCACTTGAAACAATCCATAAATTATTCAGCATAGAAAATGTTTTTTTACAAAAGAGGTTTTTATGACTCAAGAACAAAGTGCTAGACTGTTACCCCAAAAGCCCTCTAGGTGGGCCCAAATTCTACTTAACCGAAAGGTTCCCATCCTCCTGTTCTTCTTACTGGAATTGGCCTTTCTTGTCTTTTCATATCTCAGCCTACAAGAGCATTTCCCATCCATTATCTTATGGGAACACTTGTTGAGTGTCTTTACCTTCTTATACTTGCTCAATCGTTCCATGGATTCTCGTTCCAAACTGTCCTGGGTGATTATCATTGCCCTCTTTCCAATTTTTGGGACGGCTCTGCTTTACTTTTCGTTAGCTGATTTGGGTGTGAGACGCTTGAAGAAGCGGCTTGAGAATGCTACAGTGCAGGCATCTGACTATCTAAGCACAGATCCAGAAGTTGCTGATTATTTATCCCAAAGTGATCACCAATTACAGAAATTAGCTTATTTTCTGGAGCATAGTCCAGCCCAGTTTCCTATCTACAGAGACACAGAGGTCACCTATTTTCCACTTGGAGATGACATGCTACCAGCCTTGTTGGAGGATTTGAAAAAGGCGGAACGTTATATCTTTATGGAATATTTCATTATTGACGAAGGGATCATGTGGGGCGAGATTTTAGCCATTTTGGAGGAGAAGGCCAAGGCAGGTCTGGATGTTCGTGTCATGTTTGATGGGATGAATGAGATGACTACCTTGTCCTACGATTATATCGAGCGATTGCACAAGGTTGGCATTAAAGCTCAGGCCTTCTCACCAGTCAAGCCTATTCTATCAACCTATTACAATTACCGAGACCATCGAAAGATTACAGTGATTGATGGTCAAGTTGCTTACACTGGTGGCGTTAATATCGCTGATGAGTATGTCAATAAACTAGAACGCTTTGGTCATTGGAAGGATACGGCCCTTCGATTAGATGGTTCAGCAGTTCAAACGCTAAAAGCTCTCTTTTTGACCATGTGGACAGTGACCGGAATAGAAGACAAAGCGGATATGGAGCGCTATCTACAAGAAAAACCTCAACAAAGAAAGAGCCAGGGCTTGGTTCTTCCTTATGGCAATTCACCATTGACTTATCATAAGGTGGCTGAGGATGTTTATCTTCATTTACTGAATACATCGACCGATTATGTTCACATCATGACGCCGTATCTGATCTTGGATGACGAATTGGTTAGAGCTATGACTTTCGCGGCCAAACGAGGAGTAGATGTTCGGATCATTATGCCAGGGATTCCAGATAAACAATATGCTTTTGATATTGCGACGACCTATTTTAAAGTGCTCTTGGATGCTGGCGTCCGTATTTTCCGCTATACCCCAGGCTTTGTCCATGCTAAAGTTTATGTTTCTGATAGCCAACAAGCTGTGGTAGGAACCATTAATACAGACTACCGAAGTCTTTATCAAAATTTTGAAGATGGCGTATATCTTTATAAGAATCCGGAAGTGCTTAACATTGAACAAGATTTTAAAAAAACCCAGGAGCTCTCAGAGGAAGTCACTCTAGAAAGTTTATCTAAAATGCCTATGGCTCATCGTCTAGGTGGTTATCTCTTTTCTCTGATTGGACCTTTGATGTAGATGGAGTTTCTTCTTATTTGTATGCTATAATATTTTAAACTAATAGCTAGCAAGTAGGTACTTGATGAAATCTACTCCTTGACTCTAGCGATTAGTATGCTATAATAGTTTCATGCGATGAGTCGATTGGCTCTTAGGAGCCTTTTGCGCTGAGGAGGTCTACATTCAATTGTAACGCAGGAGCGGACCTTGAACAGTTGTGTGAACCTACTGTTCTCACCGAAAGGTGCCTCGAATCCTGGTCTTCGGATCAGGATTTTTTTGTTTCCTCAAAGAACCGAAAACTATTATAATACAGTTGCTACAAAGTTATGTTGGTGTTATAATATAGTAAAGTGCCTAGGTCAGAAAGGAGTGGAGTTGATTGGGAGATTTCTATCATTCTAATGATTCAGCATCTACAGACTATTCGCATAAAATTGAGGAGCTTGAAAACTCTAAACAATTTCAGGATGCCATCGGATTGATCCGAGAACAGATGAAGAACAATCTTAAGTGGAATGTTTTGCGATCCTTTGGTATTATTTGCGCCATACTGTCTCTCATTTTATTGCGTTTTGCAGCTATTCCTTTGATCCTTTTAGTTGTTGGTTTGTATTATTGGCCACAATATAAAAAACGAAAAGCCTTGTTTGGGGATCGAATTCGTTCGAACGATGAGATCTATCTTGATGATATCCTTTCGCCTGTATTAAAGGAAGTTTTTCCTCGAGCTTCGATCAAAGAGGACGGTTCCATCCCTTCTGAAGCTCTCTCGCATTTATGTCCTCGGTCGACTGATTTTCTATGTTTCAAAGAACTATCGTTTCATGATGACAAAGAGCTAACGGTGTCAAATCTCTATGCCCATCATACAGAGACTCGTTACCGGACATCTAATGGTCATACGAGGACGGAACATGTGGAAGTTACAGATTTCCTTGGACAAGTGTTCTCTTTATGTCTACCGATCAATTTCTCGGGTCATCTTCGGGTGGTTCCGACCAAGAAATCCTTTCTTTTTAAGAGGGAGGTGAATGGGGTTTATCCTGGAGCCAGAGGGGATGAAGTGCAGATTGAAACCGAGGATATTCGCAATAACGAAAATTACAATATCTACTGCACGGATGAATTGTCTGCCCGTAAATTTCTCACCCCTAAGATGTTGGAATGGTTTGATCGACAAATTTCTCAAAATGCCATGTGTGTTTTTTTGAAAGACAAGAAACTATTTATTTCTTTGTATACCGATCGCTATATCTTTCCGACGCCCCAAAAACCAGAAGATATTGATCAACTATCTTTGGTAGCTGAATATCATAAATTATGCAGAGAACTAGCTTTAATTAAAGAAATAACAGCAATTTTTGAAGGAGAAGCATCATGAATCTCATTATCGGCTTAATCATATTTGTTGCCCTATTGGCTATTTGGTTTATTAGTGTAGGAAATCGTCTCAATCGCTATCTAGTGACCATTGAAGAATCAAAGAGAACGGTCGATATCGTTCTCGTAAAACGCTATGATACCATTTCGGAAATGCTAAAAGTAGCCAAAGCCTATGCCAAACATGAACAACAGATTTTCACTGATTTAGTTGCTTTACGTCAAGGAGCATCTATCCAAGAATCTAACCAAGTCATTACCAATCAAAATGATGTCTTGGCACAAATTCGTGCAGTGGGTGAAAACTATCCAGAGCTCTTGTCTTCTAACCAATTCTTGGCCCTACAAAAGGAAATTTCTGACGAAAATGAAGATCTTGCTGCAGCGAAGCGAATTGTTAACAGTAATGTCAGCCACATCAATCAAGAAATTGTTTCCTTTCCAGCGTCTATCGTAGCAGGTGTAAAGGGGATCCATCAAGTTCCATTTCTTGCTGAAGAAACACAAGGTAAGAAAGATTTAAGTGATTTGAACTATGACCTGAATTAAAGAGCTTTTATGATAAATAACCATTAAAAATCCTGGTCTTAGAATCAGGATTTTTTCCTACTGTTGGTACTTTTCATTTATGCCAAAAAATTGTATAATAGTACAAATACTCAATTTTTAGAAAATTTTGAAAGAGGATTTACTATGGGATACACAGTTGCTGTTGTCGGTGCTACAGGTGCCGTTGGTGCTCAAATGATCAAAATGTTGGAAGAATCTACTCTTCCAATCGATAAAATTCGCTACCTTGCGTCAGCACGTTCTGCAGGAAAAGTCTTGCAATTTAAAGGGCAAGACGTGACCATTGAGGAAACGACTGAAGATGCTTTTGAAGGCGTTGATATTGCTCTTTTCTCAGCTGGTGGTTCAACATCTGCCAAATATGCACCTTATGCGGTGAAAGCAGGCGCAGTAGTGGTTGATAACACTTCTTATTTCCGTCAAAATCCGGATGTCCCATTGGTTGTTCCTGAAGTGAATGCACATGCGCTTGATGCTCACAACGGAATCATCTCTTGTCCAAACTGTTCAACCATTCAAATGATGGTGGCTCTTGAACCCGTTCGTCAAAAATGGGGCTTGGACCGTATCATCGTGTCTACTTACCAAGCTGTATCAGGTGCTGGTATGGGAGCGATTCTTGAAACCCAACGTGAGTTGAAGGAAGTCTTGAATGATGGGGTCAACCCACGCGATGTCAAAGCGGAAATTTTGCCATGTGGTGGTGATAAAAAACATTACCCAATTGCTTTCAACGCTCTTCCACAAATCGACGTCTTCACAGAAAACGACTATACTTACGAAGAAATGAAGATGACAAACGAAACCAAGAAAATCATGGAAGATGATAGCATTGCCGTTTCAGCAACTTGTGTGCGGATTCCAGTCTTGTCAGCTCACTCAGAGTCAGTCTACATTGAAACAAAAGAAGTAGCACCAATTGACGAAGTGAAAGCTGCTATTGCAGAATTCCCAGGTGCAGTCCTTGAAGACGATGTCGCTCACCAAATTTACCCACAAGCGGTTAATGCGGTAGGTTCACGCGATACTTTCGTTGGACGGATTCGTAAAGACTTGGATGCTGAAAAAGGGATCCACATGTGGGTTGTTTCAGATAACCTTCTTAAAGGTGCCGCTTGGAACTCAGTCCAAATCGCAGAAACCCTTCACGAACGTGGACTCGTACGTCCAACAGCTGAATTGAAGTTTGAATTGAAATAGGGAGAAAAACAGAAATCAGTAACTCGAAGAGTTTGATTTCGTAGTTTTTCCCCCGCACAGTTGATTAGGAAGTACGAATGTTGCAAACATGAGTAGTTCCAATCAACCACTGCGTCACGATTCAGAAATCTGCAACTCGAAGAGTTTGATTTCTTCCTCAGCTTTCTAACGAATCAACTTGTTTTATGAACAGATCATGAGGCAAAGGCAAGGAAGCCCCAGCCTCTTTCTTATATAGAGAAAGGTTTTTCTATGTCTTATAATGATTTAAAAGATTGTAAAATCATCACTGCATTTATCACCCCCTTCCATGAAGATGGGAGCATTAATTTTGACGCTCTTCCTGACTTGATCGAGCACCTCTTGGCACATCATACAGATGGGATTCTCTTAGCTGGAACGACTGCAGAAAGTCCAACTCTGACCCACGATGAGGAATTGCAACTCTTTGCGGCCGTTCAAAAGATTGTCAATGGCCGAGTTCCTTTGATCGCTGGTGTCGGAACCAATGAAACCCGCGACTCAATTGAGTTCGTGAAAGAAGTGGATGCTTTTGGTGGCTTTGCGGCAGGATTGGCTATCGTCCCTTACTACAACAAACCATCTCAAGAAGGAATGTATCAACACTTTAAAGCGATTGCGGATGCATCTAATCTTCCGATTATTATCTACAATATTCCAGGGCGCGTGGTAGTAGAAATGACACCTGAAACCATGCTTCGTTTGGCAGAGCACCCAAATATCATCGGGGTCAAAGAGTGTACAACCCTTGCTAATATGGCCTATTTGATTGAACACAAGCCAGAAGAATTTCTCATCTATACAGGGGAAGATGGAGATGCTTTCCATGCGATGAACCTTGGAGCTGATGGAGTGATCTCAGTGGCTTCTCATACAAATGGAGATGAAATGCATGAGATGTTCCAAGCGATTGAACACAACGATATTAAAAAGGCTGCGGCTATCCAACGTCAATTTATCCCTAAAGTCAATGCTCTCTTCTCTTATCCAAGCCCAGCTCCTGTCAAAGCAGTCTTGAACTATATGGGCTTTGAAGCAGGGCCAACTCGTTTACCATTAGTGCCAGCTCCTGCTGAGGAAGCGAAGCGCATTATCAAGGTTGTAGTGGATGGGGATTACCACGCGACCAAAGAAATCATTACGGGAGTTCTTCGTCCGGATTATTGATGTCTTAGATTCTTGACAAATCCCCTATTTATTAAGATAATAGAAGTATATTGATGATCAAGGAGAATAAGATGGAAGTCATTAAACGTAGTGGTGAAGTTGTAGAATTTGACCCAGATAAAATCTATCAAGCTGTTTTGAAGGCAGCACAAACAGTTTATGTCTTGACGGATGATCTTCGCCAAAACTTGGCGCAAGTGACCAAGAAAGTTGTGATGGATTTGGAAGAAGCTAAAGTGGAACGTGCGACGATCAGCATGATCCAGTCAATGGTTGAGCACCGTTTACTTGGTGCTGGTTATATTACCATTGCTGAACACTATATTTCTTATCGCTTGCAACGTGATTTGGAACGAAGTGGTTATGGAGACCACATCGCTGTGCATTTGCATTTTGAGCAAATTCGCTAAAATATAAAATTGAAGTTACTTCGGTAGCTTCTTTTTAGTATTTTTATTAATCACTGAGAATTCAAGAAAACATGGTATAATAGAAGAGATTGAACTGGAAAGGAATGGAGAACATGGCAACTATACAATGGTTTCCTGGACACATGTCCAAAGCTAGAAGACAAGTACAAGAAAATTTAAAATTCGTGGATTTTGTGACGGTTTTGGTAGATGCTCGTTTGCCCCTATCAAGCCAAAATCCTATGTTAACAAAAATTGTTGGTGATAAGCCCAAATTAATGATTTTAAACAAGGTAGACTTGGCAGATCCTGTTGCAACAAAAGAATGGCAGGACTATTTTGAGTCTCAAGGCATCAAAACCTTGGCTATCAACTCCAAAGAGCAATCTACGGTTAAGAAGGTCACAGATGCTGCTAAGAGCTTGATGGCCGATAAAATTGCCCGTCAAAAGGAACGGGGAATTCAGATTGAAACCCTTCGGACCATGATCATCGGAATTCCTAATGCCGGGAAATCAACTTTGATGAACCGCTTAGCAGGGAAAAAGATTGCTGTTGTTGGGAATAAACCAGGGGTGACCAAGGGGCAACAGTGGTTGAAAACCAACAAAGACCTTGAAATCTTGGATACTCCTGGGATTCTCTGGCCCAAGTTTGAAGATGAAGAAGTGGCCTTAAAGCTCGCTTTAACAGGTGCCATCAAAGACCAGTTGCTTCCAATGGATGAAGTGACCATCTTTGGTCTTAACTATTTCAAAAAGCACTATCCAGCTGTTTTGCAGGAACGTTTTAAACAAATGGATCTGGAACAAGAAGCTCCTGAAATCATTATGGAAATGACCCAGAAATTAGGATTTCGAGAGGATTACGACCGTTTTTACAGTTTGTTTGTCAAGGATGTACGTGATGGTCGTTTGGGACGCTATTCCCTTGATCGTGTAGGTGAAATAGATGCCAACGATTAAAGAAATCAAAGAGCGTTTGGCAACGATTGACGATCTAGATCATCCCTTATTTGAAGAATTGATCCTTGATGGTCGAGCGGGGGTTCAAGCGGCTATCAGCAAACGAAAACGCGAACTCCAAAAACAAGTGGATGAAGACTTGCGTTTGGAAAAAATGCTAGCCTATGAGAAAGAACTTTATGCTCAAGGGATTGATCTTATTGCAGGTGTGGATGAAGTGGGACGCGGCCCATTAGCGGGTCCAGTTGTTGCAGCTGCCGTGATCTTGCCGAAAGCTTGTAAAATTCTGGGACTCAACGATAGTAAAAAGATTCCAAAATCCAAACACAAGGAAATCTATGAAGCTGTGCTCCAAAACGCCGTTGCGATCGGAATCGGCATCAAGGATAATCAAGTGATAGACCAGGTTAATATCTATGAAGCTACGAAGCTAGCCATGATGGAGGCCATTGGTCAGCTAGAGCCTCAACCCCAACATCTTTTGATTGATGCCATGAGGTTAGATCTTCCTATTTCCCAAACTAGTATCATCAAAGGGGATGCCAACTCCTTATCCATTGCTGCAGCATCCATCGTAGCCAAGGTGACTCGGGATCAGATGATGGAAGAGTTTGATCGAGAATATCCGGGTTATGATTTTGCTCAGAACGCTGGCTATGGGACGTCGAACCATCTGGCTGGCCTCGACCAACTGGGAGTGACCCCTATCCATCGGCGTTCGTTTGAACCCGTCAAATCAATGTGTGAGGATTAGGTTATGCTATTTACTATCGATATCGGAGGGACCTTTATAAAGTACGGTCTGATGGACGCAGACTATCAATTGGTTCATACAGACAAGATCCCAACACCACCTACGATTGAGGAGTTTTGGCAAGGATTAGAAGAAATCGTTACACCCGTAAGGGAAGAAATCGAGGGAATCGCCATTTCATGCCCTGGTGAGATCCAAAAGAGCCTTGGCTTTGTCTTTCGAGGTGGTCTCATTCCATATTTACGAGGCATTCCTCTAGCAAGTAGACTCGAACAAACATTTCAAGTACCCGTCACTGTTCTCAATGATGGAGAAGCCGCAGGTTTAGCGGAAGCAAGGCTTGGCAATCTAAAAGATTATCCTTGCGGTGCGACCTTGGTCTTAGGGACAGGAGTCGGCCTCGCTCTTCTTTCGAATGGTGACCTATTGAGAGGATGGCAACTGACAGAATACATTCGGTCTATTGATAAGGCAGAAAGAACACCAGAAAATCGCCGCTTTCATCGCGAACTCTTTTTGCAAGGCATTTCCAATCTTTTGGAAAACACCGGTTCTGCTGTTCAATTTGTTGAGAAAGCTAGTCACATCTTGAACCTAGAAAAGGCAGATGGTATAGCTGTTTTCAAAGCTCTTGATCTAGGGGGCTATGAGGAGCTGATATCCTTGTTTCAGGAATATTGTCATGATATTGCAATTTTGATTTTTAATCTTCAATCATTGCTCCTGATTGAAAAAGTGACGATTGGCGGGGGCATTAGTAGTCAACCACTATTGATCGATGAGATCAGTCGACAATACCATGAGCTGCTCTCTCAAAAAGGGCATAAACAATTTGAGGCCTTGCCGATCCAAGCGGCTCGCTTCCATAATGAAAGCAACTTGATTGGTGCCGCATCTTACTTTTATTCTTCGACATATCAAAAAAAGTTCTAGAAATAGAGCTTTTTTCTTTTCTTTTTCGAATAAATAAGTGAGAGGAAGTAGAAGGTGACCATGGAGAAATTTGAAATCTTTAAATTAAAAGAAGCCGGTTTATCAAATGAGCAAGTCTTGAGAGTCTTGGACTACTGTAGGAAAGAGCAAGTCTTACCAAGCTTAGAAGAGATAGCGAGGATCGCTCGCTGTCGCAGTATCCTTCATTTTGTAGACAAATACCGGCAACTAGATGAAGACCATTTACACAAGGAGTTTGAACGGTTCCCATCTCTATCCATTTTTGATCCAGAATACCCTGAGGAATTGCTACAGATCTACAATCCTCCTGTACTCCTTTTTTACCAAGGGGATTTGCAACTGTTAAGCAAACCGAAGATTGCAGTTGTTGGAGCTCGAGAGACCACGCGAGAAGGGGTTCGTTCTGTAGAGAAGATAATTAAGGAACTTGGAAATGAACTGGTCATTGTTAGTGGACTTGCTAAGGGAATTGATGCGACAGCTCATTATGCCAGTATACGAAATGGTGGTAAGACCATCGGAGTGATTGGAACGGGACTGGATGTCTTTTATCCTAAAAGCAATCAGAGATTACAGTCCCATATGGGGGAACACCATCTGATCTTGAGCGAGTATGGTCCAGGGCAGGCACCACTTAAGTTTCATTTTCCTGAGAGAAATCGCATCATTGCTGGTCTCTGTCAGGCAGTGATTGTGGCAGAGGCGCGACTCCGTTCAGGCAGTTTGATTACTTGTGAGCGTGCTATGGAAGAAGGCCGAGACGTTTTCGCTATTCCAGGAAATATTTTAGATGGAAAATCTGCAGGCTGCCATCACCTAATTCAAGAAGGAGCAAAGCTTATCACATCAGGCCAGGACATTCTTGATGAATTGAAATACGAATTGTGATTTTCCTATAGGAGAAGTTCCTAGTTGACATCTTTCTTAAAATGTATTAAACTCAATGAGATTTATACAATACAGAGGGATAAAACGTGGTAACAAAAAAGAAAAGCAGTACAACCAAGAAAAATTTGGTGATTGTGGAGTCTCCTGCTAAGGCCAAAACAATCGAGAAATACCTTGGTCGTAACTACAAAGTCATGGCCAGTGTTGGCCATATTCGGGACCTGAAAAAATCTACGATGTCGATCGACTTCGACAATAACTATGAACCGGAGTATATCAATATTCGCGGAAAAGGTCCCTTGATCAATGATTTGAAAAAAGAAGCTAAAAAAGCCAAACAAGTCTTTCTCGCAAGTGACCCGGACCGAGAAGGAGAAGCTATTTCTTGGCATTTAGCGCATATTTTGAACTTGGATGCCAAAGAAAAAAACCGTGTGGTCTTTAACGAAATCACCAAGGATGCAGTTAAAAACGCCTTTAAAGAACCGCGCCAAATCGATATGGACTTGGTCGATGCCCAACAAGCACGTCGGGTCTTGGACCGGATTGTAGGGTATTCAATTTCGCCTATTCTTTGGAAAAAGGTTAAAAAAGGACTTTCTGCAGGGCGCGTGCAATCTGTTGCTCTCAAATTAATCATTGATCGCGAAAACGAAATTAATGATTTCAAACCGGAAGAATATTGGACCATTGATGGCGTCTTTAAAAAAGGGACCAAGCAATTCCAAGCCAGCTTCTATGGGATTGATGGCAAGAAGATGAAGCTCAACACCAATGAAGAGGTGAAAGCTGTTCTTGAACGCTTAGATGGCAAAGATTTTACCGTTGAAAAGGTGGAAAAGAAAGAACGTCGACGGAATGCGCCACTTCCATACACCACCTCTTCCATGCAGATGGATGCTGCCAATAAGATCAACTTCCGTACACGTAAGACCATGATGGTCGCCCAGCAGTTGTATGAAGGAATCAATATTGGCTCTGGTGTTCAAGGTTTGATTACCTATATGCGTACCGATTCTACACGGATCAGTCCAGTTGCGCAAAATGAGGCAGCTAACTTTATCGTAGATCGCTTTGGTGAGAAATATTCCAAGCATGGAAGCCGCGTGAAGAATGCTTCTGGTGCCCAAGATGCCCACGAAGCGATTCGTCCATCCAGTGTCTTCAATACACCTGAAAGCATTGCTAAATACTTGGATAAAGACCAACTCAAGCTCTACACCTTGATTTGGAACCGCTTTGTAGCTAGTCAAATGACTGCAGCTGTCTTTGATACCATGAATGTCCGTTTAGGTCAAAATGGGGTTCAGTATACGGCAAACGGAAGCCAAGTGAAGTTTGATGGTTATTTGGCGATTTATAACGACTCAGATAAGAACAAGATGTTGCCGGATATGGTAGAAGGCGATATCGTTAAGCAAGTCAATAGCAAGCCTGAGCAACACTTTACCCAACCACCTGCTCGATATTCTGAAGCGACCTTGATTAAGACCTTAGAAGAAAATGGGGTTGGTCGTCCTTCAACCTATGCTCCGACGATTGAGACCATTCAAAAACGCTATTATGTGAAGCTGGTAGCCAAACGCTTTGAACCAACAGAGTTAGGGGAAATCGTTAATAAACTGATCGTTGAATTCTTCCCAGATATTGTCAATGTAACCTTCACAGCAGAAATGGAAGGGAAACTCGATGATGTCGAACTCGGAAAAGAAGAGTGGCAAAAAGTCATCGATGCCTTCTACAAACCATTCTCTAAGGAAGTCGCAAAGGCTGAAGAAGAGATGGAAAAAATCCAAATTAAAGACGAACCAGCTGGTTTTGATTGTGAAGTTTGTGGAAGCCCGATGGTGATTAAATTAGGACGTTTTGGTAAGTTCTATGCTTGTAGTAATTTCCCAGATTGTCGTCATACCCAGGCCATTGTCAAAGAAATCGGCGTGGAGTGTCCTGACTGTCATCAGGGACAAATCATCGAACGGAAAACCAAGCGCAACCGTATCTTCTATGGATGCAATCGCTATCCAGAGTGTGAATTTACCTCTTGGGATAAGCCGATCGGTCGGGATTGTCCAAAATGTGGCCACTACTTAGTTGAGAAAAAAGTTCGTGGTGGCGGCAAACAAGTCGTATGTAGCAATGGCGACTACGAAGAAGAAAAAGTGAAATAAGCTTTCAAATAATTCAATGTCTATTATAACGGCAATTTTTATAAATGTCTGTTACAATAGACATTTTGTGTTTTTTTCGTTATAATAGACATAAGGAGGTGGGCTTATGTATCTTGCCTTGATTGCAGATGTGATTGATTCCAAAATCGTACAAGAACGTTTTGACCTGCAAAAACAGTTAGAAAAAACGCTTCAAAAGATCAATGAGCTTTTTAAAGACTGCCTAGCATCGGCTTTTACCTTAACTTTGGGCGATGAGTTTCAGGCGCTTTTGAAAGTAGAGGCTCCCGTTTTTCAAATTATCGATACCTTGCGTTCAGAACTAAAACCGACTCAACTTCGTTTCGGCATTGGCCTCGGGGAGATTGTAACGGATATTGATCCTCTGCAAAGTATCGGTGCAGATGGACCAGCCTATTGGAATGCACGCGCAGCCATTAATCTGGTCCATCAGAAAAATGATTATGGCAATACCCAGATCTATTTTTTGAGAGGTAATGACAACCAGGACTTAGTGGTGAATGCGCTCATCGCTTCTGGAGAGGCCATACGTTCGGGCTGGAGAGAGAGTCAAGAAGAGATCCTGCTCAATCTGCTAAAGAGATCTGTCTATAGTGAAACCTTTAGTCAGCAAGATTTGGCCCAATCGTTGGCCATTAACCCAAGTGCCCTGTCCAAACGTTTAAAGAGTAGCAGTATTCGGGTTTATTTACGGGGACGAGCAGCAGCACTAGCTAGTATTCAAAGCTTAGAGAAAGGAGAGGCCCATGAGCGGATTGTCTAGTATCGTAACGAATCCATATTTGATCCTCTTGTTGATTTGTCATTTGTTATCGGATTATTATTTTCAAAGTCAGAAGATGGCGGATCGCAAGGATCAGGATAAGAAGGTGCTCGGACTTCACATTCTGTATGTGGCTTTGCCTTTGTTCATTGTTTCGCTCTTTCATTTAGACTTGTGGTGGATTTGCTTGGTCATTTTACTAACTCATGCTGGAATAGATTTCTTAAAACCGATCGTGCAGAAGCAATTGAAATTACCAACCGCCTGGACTTTTGCCTTGGATCAAATCTTGCATATTAGCATCTTGACTTGTCTGGTCCTTATGGGAGCGAAGAATGGTTCGACCTATCTGCCTCTGGACACTTTAAATCTAATCTTTTATGTCCTCCTAGTTGGGAAACCGAGCAATATTGCCTTTAAAATTCTGTTTACCAAGTATCAACCCACCAGCAAGAAGAAAATGGATACGATCACTGGGGCTGGTTCTATGATTGGCTTTTTAGAGCGTTTGGTGATTGGTGCCTGTCTGGTCTATGGGCAATTTGCTTCTATCGGCCTAGTATTTACAGCCAAATCCATTGCCCGCTATAATAAAATTTCGGAGAATCCAGCCTTTGCGGAGTATTACTTGATCGGGTCCTTGTTCAGTATCCTATCTGCCCTCTTAGCAGCTTGGTTGTGTCTATAAGAAAATAAATAGTAAAGTCTAAGACAGGAAGGAAAAGCTTCCCTGTCTTTTTACTTGGCTTTTTGGTATAATGGACCAAGTAGAAAATTAGAAAGATTTGTGGGTGTCTAACAGTTCAGTGAGGTGTTTTGATACCCAAAGAGGTATTAGTGTCATGTCTCAATCTTATATCAATGTGATCGGTGCGGGCCTTGCAGGCTCGGAAGCAGCTTACCAGATTGCCCAACAGGGAATTCCGGTCAAGCTTTACGAAATGCGTGGCGTCAAATCAACTCCGCAACATAAAACAGACAACTTTGCTGAGCTAGTTTGTTCCAACTCTCTTCGTGGGGATTCTCTCACCAATGCTGTCGGGCTCCTCAAAGAAGAAATGCGCCGTCTGGGTTCTGTCATCCTTGAAGCAGCGGAAGCGACTCGTGTACCAGCCGGTGGAGCACTTGCTGTGGACCGAGAAGGTTTTGCTAGCCGGGTGACGGAGAAGGTGTCCCAACACCCTCTCATTGAAGTCATTCGTGATGAAATTACGGAATTGCCGACAGATGCCATCACAGTGGTCGCAACGGGGCCTCTAACCAGCGATGCCTTGGCAGAAAAGATCCATGCCCTTAATGGTGGCGATGGTTTCTATTTCTATGATGCAGCAGCTCCAATCATCGATGTCAATACTGTCGATATGAACAAGGTCTATCTCAAGTCACGCTATGACAAGGGAGAAGCAGCGTATCTCAACTGCCCAATGACCAAACAAGAATTTATGGATTTCCACGAGGCCTTGGTCAATGCAGAAGAAGCTCCGCTCAACTCTTTTGAAAAAGAAAAGTATTTCGAAGGCTGTATGCCAATTGAAGTCATGGCCAAGCGAGGCATCAAAACCATGCTCTATGGTCCTATGAAACCAGTTGGTCTAGAATATCCGGATGACTACAAGGGACCTCGTGATGGGGAGTTTAAGACACCTTACGCAGTCGTTCAGTTACGCCAAGACAATGCGGCTGCCAGCCTTTACAATATCGTTGGCTTCCAAACCCACCTTAAATGGGGCGAACAAAAACGGGTCTTCCAAATGATTCCAGGTTTGGAACATGCGGAGTTTGTCAGATACGGCGTCATGCACCGCAATTCCTACATGGATTCTCCAAATCTACTGGAACAAACCTACCGTTCTAAGAAACAAGCTAATCTCTTCTTTGCAGGTCAAATGACAGGGGTAGAAGGCTATGTTGAGTCAGCGGCCTCAGGTTTGGTAGCTGGGATCAATGCAGCTCGCCTTTTCAAAGGAGAAGAAGCAGCGATTTTCCCTGAAACAACAGCCATCGGAAGCCTGGCTCACTATATCACCCATGCTGACAGCAAGCATTTCCAACCCATGAATGTCAACTTCGGGATTATCAAGGAGCTAGAAGGCCCACGCATTCGGGATAAAAAGGAACGGTATGAGAAAATTGCCGAACGTTCTTTACAAGATTTGGCTCAGTTTATGGAAAAATAACCCAAGAAAGAAAAAAGTTTGGAGAAAATCCAGACTTTTTCTTCTAAAAATGGTATAATGAATAAAATTTAGAATATAGAGAGTTTTCTGACAATGAACAAATCCTATTTTTATTTAGATATGAAGATACACGAGTTGAAAGTGCCTTATACCGGAAAACTCCGTCGTGTGCGAGTCTTATTACCTAAGAATTATGAAACGGATACAGATAGACGTTACCCTGTGGTTTATTTCCACGATGGGCAAAACGTTTTGTACAGCAAGGAAGCTTATGCGGGTCATTCCTGGAAAGTCATTCCAGCCATTAAGCGGAATCCAGATATTAGTCGCATGATTGTTGTTGCGATCGATAATGATGGTTTCCAACGCATGAATGAATACTCTGCCTGGAAGTACAAGGAATCCAATATTCCTGGCATGCAATTTGGTGGCAAGGGAGTTGAGTACGGCGAATTTGTCATGGAGGTGGTGAAACCTTTTATCGACCAAGAATACCGGACTCTTGCTGATCGAGAACATACGGCCATGATTGGATCTTCCTTGGGTGGGAATATTACCCAATTCTTGGGCTTAGAGTACCAAGATCAAATTGGTTGTTTAGGTGTCTTTTCATCTGCTAACTGGCTACACCAAGATGCCTTCAATCATTATATCGAACGCAAAAAATTATATGCAGACCAACGGATCTACATCTATGTAGGTACTGAAGAGGCGGATGATACAGATAAAACGCTGATGGCGGGAAATATCAAGCAAGCCTATATTGATTCATCCCTTCGTTATTATCACGACGTTATCCAACAAGGAGTTGCTTTAGAAAATATTGCCATTCGGATTCAATCCGGTGCTATTCACCATGAAGAAGCTTGGGCTGAACATTTACCAGAATGCCTTCGTTTTTTGGCAGAAAATTGGGATTAATAGACTGTAAATAAAGAAATAAAGGAAAGAGGAAACTTATGAATATTGAACATTTAAGCCACTGGAGTGGCCAACTCAACCGTGAAATGTATCTGAACCGCTATGGACATGCTGGTATTCCTGTTGTGGTCTTCGCTTCATCAGGTGGAAGCCATAACGAGTACTATGACTTTGGTATGATTGATGCTTGTGCTCAGTTTATCGAAGAAGGACGGGTTCAATTCTTTACCCTTTCTAGTGTGGATAGTGATAGCTGGCTTTGTAATTGGAAGAATCCTCACGATCGAGCAGAAATGCACCGAGCTTATGAACGCTATGTGATTGAAGAAGCCATTCCATTTATCAAACACAAAACAGGCTGGTTTGATCCGATGATGACAACTGGTTGCTCAATGGGAGCCTACCACGCGCTCAATTTCTTCTTGCAACATCCAGATGTCTTCAACAAAGTGATTGCCTTGAGTGGTGTCTATGATGCTCGTTTCTTTGTTGGTGACTTTGGAGGCGATGAAGCCATTTATCAAAACTCGCCATCTGATTATATTTGGAACCAAAATGATGGCTGGTTTATCGATCGTTACCGTCAGGCCGAAATCGTTATTTGTACTGGTTTAGGAGCTTGGGAACAAGATGGACTTCCATCTTTCTACAAACTGAAAGAAGCCTTTGATCACAAAAATATTCCTGCATGGTTCGCTGAATGGGGACATGATGTTGCCCACGATTGGGAATGGTGGCGCAAACAAATGCCATACTTCCTAGGCCAAATGCATCTTTAAGTAAAAAGGGAGGAGACCTCAATGAATTATATCGTTATTTCACCATATTACCCACAAAACTTCCAACAATTTACAATTGAATTGGCTAATAAAGGGATCACTGTCTTGGGAATTGGTCAAGAGCCATATGAACAGTTAGATGAGCCTTTGCGCAACAGTTTAACAGAGTATTTCCGAGTTGAAAATTTGGAAAATCTGGACGAAGTGAAGCGTGCAGTAGCCTTTCTCTTTTACAAGCATGGACCAATCGATCGCATTGAGTCTCATAATGAATACTGGTTGGAATTGGATGCAGCGCTTCGGGAGCAATTCAATGTCTTCGGGGCTAAGCCAAAAGATCTGAAGAAAACCAAGTTCAAATCTGAAATGAAGAAACTCTTCAAGAAGGCTGGAGTCCCAGTCGTTCCGGGTGCTGTGGTTAAAACAGAAAAAGACATTGATAAGGCCGTGAAGAAGATTGGGTTACCATTGATTGCTAAGCCCGACAATGGGGTAGGAGCAGCAGCGACTTTCAAGATCGAAACAGCAGAAGATGTGGACCATTTCAAGGCAGAATGGGATGGCCATACCGAGTACTTCTTTGAGAAATTCGTCACTTCTAGCGAGATTTGTACCTTTGATGGTCTGGTCGATCGTGATGGCAACATTGTCTTCTCCACTACATTTGACTATGCTTATACGCCACTCGATTTGATGCTCTACAAGATGGATAACTCTTATTATGTTCTTAAAGAGATGGATCCAAAATTGCGTCAATACGGGGAAGCCATTGTCAAAGCCTTTGGCATGAAGGAACGTTTCTTCCACATTGAGTTCTTCCGCGATGGGGATGACTATATTGCGATCGAGTACAATAATCGCCCTGCAGGTGGCTTTACCATCGACGTCTACAACTATGCTCACTCGATTGATTTGTACCGTGGCTATGCTGCCATCGTAGCAGGGGAACCTTTCCCAGCTTCCGAGTTTGAGCCCCTATATTGCTTGGCAACTTCTCGTCGTGCCAATGCAGCTTATGCTCTGTCAGAGGAAGAAGTTTTGGCTAAATACCATGATCAATTCCGTGTCAAGAAAGACATGCCAGTGGCCTTTGCGGAACTTCAGGGAGATTACCTCTATATGCTTACAACACCTAGTCGTGAAGAATTGGAACAAATGATTCATGACTTTGGCCAACGCCAATCATAAGATGATGACCGGTAGGATAGGATCCTATCGGTTTTTTTATATGTATAGCAAAGGAAGAAGAGAAAAGATTGTGAAAAATTGTATTTGGATTTTAAAAAGCGTATAAAACCTCCCTCCAAGGAATAAAGTTTGTGAAATCATATGAGCATTATTTTTGACAGTGCTTTCATTTTTGGCTAGAATGAAAGAGAATGAATAAATGCTAAGAAAGGCGAAATGATGGCAACATTAGATAAAAGTCTCTTATTGGAAATGTTCCGTAAAATGGAAGAAATCCGTCGCATGGACTTAAAAATTGCACAGTTAGTAAAAAAAGGGAAAGTGCCAGGAATGACGCACTTTTCTGTTGGGGAAGAAGCGGCTAACGTTGGAGCTATGCTGGCTTTAAACGACGATGATTTGCTGACATCTAACCACCGTGGACACGGACAAGCCATTGCTAAAGGAATCGATTTAAATGGCATGATGGCTGAGATACTTGGGAAATATACGGGTACTTGTAAGGGGAAAGGCGGCTCCATGCATATCGCTGACCTCGATGCCGGTAACCTTGGTGCTAACGGGATCGTCGGTGGTGGTATGGGAATTGCAGTAGGTGCTGCCCTTACTCAACAAATGAAAAAGACTGGTAAGATTGTCGTCTGCTTCTTTGGCGATGGTGCAACCAATGAAGGTGTCTTCCACGAAGCGGTCAATATGGCTTCCATCTGGAACCTCCCAGTTATTTTCTACTGTATCAATAACGGTTATGGAATCTCTGCTGACATTAAGAAAATGACCAATGTCCAGCATATTCATGAGCGTAGTGCTGCTTATGGCATTCCTGGAATGTTTATTCCTGATGGGAACAACGTTATTGATGTCTATGAAGGATTTAAGAAGGCAGTCGATCACGTCCGCTCTGGTAAAGGCCCTGTCTTGATCGAGAGTGTCACCTATCGTTGGCTTGGTCACTCATCTTCAGACCCTGGTAAATACCGGACCCGTGAAGAAGTCGAAGAGTGGAAGAAGAAAGATCCAATCGAAAACCTTCGCAAGTATCTCCTTGAAAATGAGATTGCGAGCGCAGAAGAATTGGATCAGATCCAAGAAGAAGTAAAAGAAGCAGTTGAAGCTTCAGTGAAATTTGCGGAAGAAAGCCCATTCCCTCCACTCGAATCAGCTTTCGAAGATATTTACGCAGACTAAGGGGGAGTAGAGAATTATGGAAACTAAATTAATGTCTTTCCGCGATACCATTATCCTTGCTATGTCTGAGGAAATGCGTCGCGACGAAAATGTATTGTTGATGGGAGAAGATGTCGGAGTGTTCGGTGGAGACTTCGGTACTTCTGTAGGGATGCTGGAGGAATTCGGTCCAGAACGTGTTCGTGACTGTCCGATTTCTGAGGCTGCGATTTCAGGAGCAGCAGCTGGTGCAGCCATGACCGGACTTCGCCCAATCGTTGATATGACCTTCATGGATTTCTCAGTGATTGCCATGGATGCTATTGTCAACCAAGCTGCTAAAACTCGCTACATGTTTGGTGGTAAAGGTCAAGTGCCGATGACTATTCGCTGTGCTGCTGGGAATGGAGTTGGTTCTGCAGCCCAACACTCCCAATCGTTAGAATCATGGTTTACTCATATTCCTGGTTTGAAAGTTGTTGCTCCTGGTACGCCAGCGGATATGAAGGGACTGCTTAAGTCTTCTATTCGCGACAACAACCCCGTTATCATTCTTGAATATAAATCAGAATTCAACCAAAAAGGGGAAGTGCCAGTTGATCCAGACTACACGATTCCACTTGGTGTCGGAGAAATCAAACGTGAAGGAACTGACATCACTGTCGTAACCTACGGAAAAATGCTTCGTCGCGTGATGCAAGCTGCTGAAGAATTAGCAGAAGAAGGGATCTCAGTAGAAGTAGTAGACCCACGTACCTTGGTTCCACTTGATAAAGAGATCATCATTAATTCTGTCAAGAAGACAGGAAAAGTAGTCCTTGTCAATGATGCCCACAAAACAAGTGGCTATATTGGTGAAATTTCAGCTATTATTTCTGAATCAGAAGCATTTGATTACTTGGATGCACCAATCCGCCGTTGTGCGGGGGAAGATGTGCCAATGCCTTACGCACAAAACCTTGAAAATGCAATGATTCCAACAGTTGAAAGCATCAAAGATGCTATTCGTAAAACGTACAATAAAGAATAATACATAACATAAATTATGTAATATATTCGTGGTTTTATCTTTCATTTTGAAATAGATAAAATGCGACATGAGAGAGTCGAATCGATTCTATTCGACGAATGAATTAGTAAGTCTACTAGGTTGACAGCCTGATAGCGGCAACCGTAGCAACTTGATATACGTGTTATATCCAAGTTGCTTGTAGAATTGAACTCGGGCTAAAGTCTGGGTGAAAAAGATTAACTTTCCTAGAAACTAAAGTTTCTTCGTCAAGTTTCCTATTTTCACTTTGACTTTTGACGCCCTTAGTATCTTGTAACTGAATCCGGACGGAGGACTGTGAAAAAAAGATAGATTTCCTCGTGTTCATGGAACACAGCGTCAATCTTCTATTTTTTCTTTGTCCTCTACGTCCTTAATATCTTGTAATAGAATAGGAGAGGTCATGGCTGATGATAAGCTAAGAGCGACTCCTGCGGCTAGAAAATTAGCGGATGATCTAGGGATCAACCTCTATGATGTTTCTGGTTCAGGCGCAAACGGTCGTGTCCACAAAGAAGACGTGGAAACCTATAAAGACACAAATGTGGTTCGCATTTCACCACTTGCAAAACGAATTGCTTTAGAACACAATATTGCTTGGCAAGAGATTCAAGGAACTGGTCATCGTGGCAAGATCATGAAGAAGGACGTCCTTGCTTTCCTTCCTGAAAATATTGAGAATGAGACCATTAAGTCACCTGCTGAAATCGAGAAGGTGGAGGAAGCTCCAGATAATGTGACACCTTATGGTGAGATCGAGCGGATTCCGATGACACCAATGCGGAAGGTGATCGCTCAACGGATGGTGGAATCTTACTTGACAGCACCAACCTTTACTTTGAACTATGACGTTGATATGTCTCAAATGTTGGCCCTTCGTAAGAAGGTATTGGATCCAATCATGGAAGCCACTGGCAAGAAAGTCACTGTAACAGATTTGCTTTCTCTAGCAGTGGTTAAGACCTTGATGAAACACCCATACATCAATGCGTCATTGACAGAAGATGGCAAAACCATCATCACTCACAACTATGTCAACTTGGCTATGGCGGTTGGGATGGACAATGGGCTGATGACACCGGTTGTCTATAACGCAGAAAAGATGACTTTATCAGAGTTGGTGGTAGCCTTCAAGGACGTTATCGGACGTACCTTGGATGGTAAACTTGCTCCAAGTGAATTGCAAAACTCAACCTTTACCATCAGTAACTTAGGAATGTTTGGCGTTCAATCATTTGGACCGATTATCAACCAACCAAACTCTGCCATTCTTGGAGTTAGTGCAACTGTTGAAAAACCAGTGGTTGTGAATGGTGAAATCGTCATTCGTCCAATCATGAGCTTGGGCTTGACCATTGACCACCGCGTTGTCGATGGTATGGCTGGTGCCAAATTCATGAAAGACTTGAAAGCCTTGATTGAAGACCCGATTTCAATGTTGGTCTAATCAACGAGAGAGAATAGAGACAAGAAAAAGAGGGAAATAAAATGGCCTTAGAAGTAATTATGCCAAAAGCCGGCGTAGATATGACCGAAGGACAAATCGTTCAGTGGAATAAAAAAGTCGGCGAATTTGTAAAAGAAGGAGAAGTGCTCCTTGAAATCATGACAGACAAAGTCAGCATGGAATTGGAAGCAGAAGAAGACGGTTACTTGATCGCTATCTTGAAAGGGGACGGAGAAACTGTTCCTGTAACAGAAGTAATCGGTTACCTTGGTGAAGAAGGGGAAAATATCCCTACAGCTGGAGCAGCAGCACCAGAAGCGAGCCCAGCACCAGCTGCAGCAAGTGCTTCAAACGATGACAATAAGAGTGATGATGCTTATGATATCGTAGTGATCGGTGGGGGCCCTGCTGGTTACGTATCTGCCATTAAGGCAGCTCAATTAGGTGGTAAGGTTGCTCTTGTTGAGAAATCTGAACTTGGTGGAACGTGCTTGAACCGCGGATGTATCCCAACTAAGACTTACCTCCACAACGCTGAAATTATCGAAAATATCGGACATGCAGCCAACCGTGGTATTATCATTGAAAATCCAAACTTCTCAGTGGACATGGACAAGGTTCTTGAAACCAAGACCAAGGTCGTAAATACCTTGGTTGGTGGTGTTGCGGGTCTTCTTCGCAGCTACGGAGTGGATGTTCACAAGGGTATCGGTACCATTACGAAAGATAAGAATGTCTTGGTAAATGGTTCTGAATTGCTTGAAACCAAGAAAATCATCCTTGCTGGTGGTTCAAAAGTCAGCAAGATTAACGTTCCAGGAATGGAATCATCCCTTGTCATGACAAGTGACGACATCCTTGAAATGAACGAAGTACCAGAAAGCCTTGTGATCATCGGTGGTGGGGTTGTCGGGATCGAACTTGGTCAAGCCTTCATGACTTTTGGTTCTAAGGTTACGGTCATCGAAATGATGGATCGCATCGTGCCAGCCATGGATGCGGAAGTTTCTAAGAACCTTCGTTTGATCCTTGAACGTAAGGGAATGACCATCTTGACTGATACGAAACTGCAAGAAATCATTGAAGAAGATGGCAAACTCCGTATCAAGGTTGAAGGCAAAGACGATATCATCGCAAACAAAGCTCTTCTTTCAATCGGTCGTGTTCCAGATCTTGAAGGAATTGGAGAAGTAGAATTTGAATTAGACCGTGGTCGTATCAAGGTCAATGAATACATGGAAACATCTGTTCCAGGTATCTATGCGCCAGGTGATATCAATGGTACGAAGATGTTGGCCCACGCCGCCTTCCGTATGGGTGAAGTAGCGGCTGAAAATGCCCTTAAAGGAAACCACGCTGTTGCCAAATTGAACTTAACTCCTGCAGCTATCTACACACTTCCAGAAGTTGCGGCTGTTGGTTTGACAGAAGAACAAGCTCGTGAGAAATATGATGTCCAAATTGGTAAATTCAATTTTGCCGCAAACGGACGTGCCATTGCATCAGATGCGGCTCAAGGATTTGTTAAAGTCATTGCAGAAAAAAAATACGGTGAAGTTCTTGGGGTTCACATCATTGGTCCAGCAGCAGCTGAATTGATCAACGAAGCTTCAACTATCATTGAGATGGAAATCACTGTAGAAGAAATGCTTAAGACCATTCATGGTCACCCAACCTTCTCAGAGGTAATGTACGAAGCTTTTGCGGATGTACTTGGCTTGGCAGTTCACTCACCTAAGAAGAAATAATATTATTCTTTCAACTAAATTTTCTTTAAGTAGTACGGACGGCAGCGACCTCTCATAGAGTTCCATGCCTAAAAATTGAGCCACTTGTCTCAATTTTTCCGAGAAATGTAACGATAACTCGTTACATTTCTTTTTACTACTTCAAAAAATTAAGTGAAATTCAACTATTTCTGTCTAATGCTCATCCTGCTAAGAGTAGGATTTATAAAACGAATTTTTTGGAATTACTATGAAATACATTATTAATTATTCAAATGATACTGCTTTTAATATTGCTTTAGAAGAGTATGCTTTTAAGCATCTATTGGATGAGGATCAAATCTTCCTTCTCTGGATTAACAAACCATCGATCATTGTAGGTCGTCACCAAAATACCATTGAAGAGATCAATCGTGACTATGTACGCGAAAATGGAATTGAAGTAGTCCGTCGAATCAGTGGTGGTGGAGCTGTTTACCATGATTTGAACAACCTTAACTATACAATCATCTCTAAAGAAGATGAAAACAAGGCCTTTGACTTCAAGAGCTTCTCTACTCCAGTTATCAATACTTTAGCTGAACTTGGTGTTAAAGCTGAATTTACAGGCCGTAACGACTTAGAGATCGACGGTAAGAAATTCTGTGGGAATGCCCAAGCCTATATCAATGGCCGGATCATGCACCATGGTTGTCTTCTCTTTGACGTGGATTTGTCAGTCCTAGCTAACGCACTTAAAGTGTCTAAAGATAAGTTTGAATCAAAAGGGGTTAAATCAGTCCGTGCTCGTGTGACCAATATCATCGATGAGTTGCCAGAAAAAATCACGGTTGAAGAGTTCCGTGACCTACTTTTGGACTACATGAAGAAAGAATACCCTGAGATGACAGAATATGTCTTCTCGGATGAAGAATTGGCTGAAATCAATCGTATTAAGGAAACCAAGTTCGGTAGCTGGGATTGGAACTATGGGAAGTCCCCTGAATACAATGTCCGTCGTGGCACCAAATTCCCAAGCGGTAAGGTTGAAATCTTCGCAAATGTCATTGAATCCAAAATCCAAGACATCAAGATTTACGGTGACTTTTTCGGTATCGAAGATGTTGCAGCAGTAGAAGATGTCCTTCGTGGTGTCAAATACGAACGCGAAGACGTTCTTAAAGCCCTTCAAACCATTAACCTAGGTCGTTACTTCGCAGGTATCACTGCAGAAGAAATTGCTGAAGCAGTGGTGGAATAAAGTAAAAGATATCCATTTAACATGGATATCTTTTATCTTAAACTTGATATTCGAAAACCATGAGTGTACAATATAGAGGAAATCTGAACAAAAAAGGGGATCATATTCGATGATGAAAGTTCCAGTGGAAAATCTTGGTCTATTTGAACAGTTAGATCGTATAGTAGTGGCTTTTTTTAGAAAGCAACAATCTTCAAGTCCTTATGATTTGTATGTCAGTATTACACAAGAACATGTTGACCAGAAAAAGCAGGAGCTAGAACCATTAGGCTATCAAGCTGTCCAACTACCATTAGGAATGGCTTTAGATAACGTCATCCAGCAACCTCATTATGAAAACTTAATCATTGGAGGTCTTGCTCCTGACGAAATTATCGTTAGCAAAGAAGAATTAATGCCTTTGAAAGATATCGTGGATAGTTTTTGTATTATGTACGCTGCAGCGAATAACAGACTGGAAAATAGTAAGGCTTATGAATTAATGAAAGATAAGACGGTTTATTTTATTGGTAAACTATTTACAGATTTTCCAAAAGCAGGTGATGAAATTGCTTATATGGGTATTGATCGAATAGCAAGTGACGGAACACCATATGAAGCAGTGAAATGCTTTTTAACGGAAGAAAGTGCAGAAAAGTATAATGGTGAAAAAAGACCGGTCACCCCAGCAAATCTGGCTTATCTAAAATCATTTTGGGGAAAACCAGTCATTATTGAGCCACACCGTAATTATTGGATTGAATTTTTATAGAAAGAATAAAAGATCGTAAGATTCCATATAAAAATCTACGCTCTTTTTCTAACACAAAAATCATTTACATAATTTACGTTATGTAATATCACAAACTATCCAAGGCATTTTTCTGTTCATCATTAACGATATGCGTATACAAGTCGGTAACTTGTGTGCTAGCATGTCCCAGCTGATGGCTAACCAAAACCTGTGATTTGGTTGCATCATAGAGACGCGTTGCTAATGTATGGCGAAGCTTGTGGGGTGTCACGCGAACTTTGAAGTCTTCTGAATACTTGGCCACCATCTTTTCAACGCTAGAAGCATCAATCCGATTTGGAACACCTCGATACAAGGTCAGAAAGAGGGCTGTATCAGTTTTTTCTGTCTTGTAACGTTTGTCTCTTATAGCAAGATATTGCTCCAGATAAGGCTTCGCAAAGGCAGCAACATTGACCGAGTCACGTTTTCCACCTTTTCGGGTGACGTCAATGACCATCATCTTAAGATTGAGGTCACGAAGATCTAGGTTAACGGCTTCAGAGAGACGGACACCAGAGGCAAGAAGGAGTGCGATAATGGCTAAATCTCGCTCTTTATTCTTATTAAAGGAGGATAAGGCGCGATTGGAGAGTGTTTGAGGGTACTCCTGGTCGATATAGTTAAGAAAACCTTCTGTTTCATCGCCTAAAAAGAGCTTTTGTTTGATATTCTCAGCTCGAGCAGCCAAGGTTTCTTTCTTTTTCTTGGTAGCAACCTTCTTCATGACATTACGGTAGAAATAAGGTTCCCCTTGCTCATTTTCAACCTCCTCAGTCAAATACTTATAAAGACTAGACAGTGCAGAAAGGGTACGGTTAATCGTTGTTTGGGAAACCCCGTTTTTCGTTGTATTGGCATTGAGCAGAGGACGTTCACGTAAGTAAAGAATAAAGGATTCCATATCTTTCTTGGTCATATGCTCCAGAACGTCTAAAGGGATCTCGGCTATGGTGTCAGCATCCGATATCCCAGATTCCAAAACCCAGGTGAAAAATCGATCGTATTCCTTTAAGTATTCGTACAAGGTCGTAAAACTGTAGGGAACGGCCAGTTTCGATTGATAATATTCCAATACATACCAGGGCATGACTTGTTTGAGTTTATCAATCCGTTCTAATAAGATCTCGCGTTTCATCTTTTTCTCCAAATCTTTCTATACTAGTAGTATAACATAGCCAGATGTATTTTTCAAGAAAATTATAGTTTTTCGGAAAGATGTTATAGGGTTTATATAGGACTGTTTTGTTTCACTAGCATAACCAAAAAAATTTTTTAAGCCAATTATACTCAATTATGTACTTTATTTAAGTGAAAACTAAAAAATTTTCAAATGTACATTTTGACAATAAAAAAACACTCTAATATCAATTTAATGAAATTTAGAGTGTTTTTATTTATCTATATTTTTTCAAACTGTACAAAGTGTTCTTGCTTTCTTCTGTGGCCTTTGCAAATGGAACACGACCTTTTATTGCGTTTTTTGTATGCCATTCTTTCTTTTACTTGAATTTTGTAACGGTGATTAAGATTTTCTTGACATATCCACCATACAGGCAGAATACTCAACTCTGTAATTTCAGTTGGACTTACTATCAAGGAGTTATTTAGATAATCCCACTCATTCATTAGACTTTGTTGCGTTGTTGCTAAATCGTTAAATCCTTTTAATACTTTTTGATTTCTACAGTATGGACAAGAATTTTCTCTGTAAAATTTTTCTTTAATAACTTTCTGATATTCTCCAGTACATACAGGGCATTTCCACCATGCATTATATGTTGAATTTGCCCTTACTGAAGACATTTCTTGTTTATTTAATGATGACCATTCTTTAATTAACCAAGGATGTGTTGTTTCAAGATCATTATAACCTTTTGCAGTCTTCTTAAAAGAACAATATGGACAACATTGGTCGTTTTTGTGGCGATCAGAAATTTTTGCTTTAAAACTTCTGTGACATTTTCGACAAATCCAATTGGTTAAAGCATTTGAATCATAAAAGAAGGTATCAATATCACCATTCAGTTCTTTTACCCATTCATTGTTTAAGTACGGTTTAACATAGCTTAGTGTTTCATTTGGTTTAGGAATTTTTTTATTACAGTAAGGACATATAGAATTGAGACTATTAGAATTATTGTTTGTAAACACACCTAGAACAATCCCTAATCTCTCCTGAAATTCTAAATCACAACAATCACAAATCCAATTAAATATTTTATTCTCGGTTTCTGACGATTTCGTCACCTCATCAGGTTTTTCTACATTCTTGCTACTCCAAAGGTCACACAACTCAGGATAAGTATCTGCAATTGTATTATAACCTTTTAATGCTTGTTCATCATTACAATATGGACAGCTATCTATTACTTCTTTTCTTATTGGAATTGAACAAAGGTATTCACCTTGACAAACAGAACACTTCCACCAATATTTTTTTGTTTCAATGTGGCTCAATGCTAAATGAACAGGCAATCCATTTTTATCGCTCCATTCTTCCTGTAATTTTGGGAAATTATAGAGTATATCATTGTTAAAAACAAGTGTATCCCAATCACAACGATTAGGACAAGTTTGAAAATTACTATTCTCTAAGTCGGTTCTTAAAATCATTTCAATTGGACTACAATAAAAACTGACTTTGCAGCAAGGGCATTTCCAATTTATGCATTTAGAAGACTTATACCAGTATTCAGAAATAGGTTTATCATTACTTTTATCCCAAAATTTCTCTAAATAAGGATGAGTTTCTTGTAAAGTATTATATCCTTTTAACATCAATTTATTATCACAATAAGGGCAGCCTTCAAGATGCCTTTTGACAACACTACATTCATATTGACCATGACATTTAAAACACTGCCATCTTACTAAGATGTTGGATAAACTATCAATCATATTACTTTTTACATGAGTTGGAATAAATTGCTTAAAAAGATTTCTATCTGTATGTAATAGGGGGTTCGCTTTCACTTTAATTGAGGTATCGAATGTAGCTTTACAGTTAGTACAATAGAAACTATATCTTTTGATTCTTGAAATTAGCTGATCAATAGACAACTTAAAGATATGGTCACATTTGTCGCATTTCCAATTTCTAGGGATTGTAACATTGTCACTTAACTTCAGATCATTAAACTCTACATCGTTTTGCTCCCCTGGAAGATAAATTTTCCGAAGATTAGGGTATGCTTTAGTGTAAGGTACAAAATGTGTACTTTCATTACATCCGACATGAACAAGCTCTTGATTATGTTTATTGATTAATTTAGAAGTGTTTGCTACATCTTTCCAACCAACATGACAGGTAGGACATTTGAAGTGAAATAACCTCTTTGAAGAAAAAGATAAATTATCAATCTCTTCCTGAATGGTTTCTATATTTTCATAATGAAAGTTTATGTACCTTAGAAAGTTAGGAATCCTTGCAGATATAGAGTTTTCCCCTTTTATGAACACTTTTCCAAGCTCACATACAGGACAGATTTTTGAATGATTTTGAATATTCTTATAAGATTTTGATGTACTTGCTTTCCATTCATAAGAACAGGTAGGACATTTCCAGTTAATGTGTTTTTTACTGGTAATTGTTATTTTTTCTACATCTATTTTGATATTCTTGTCAAAGTCCCAATAGTTCAATAAGGCTGGAAAATCAGTGATTAAGTCTGACATTTTCTCCTCCTAATACTTAGTCTTGTTATCCAGTAAGTCTTTTATTTCCAAAATCTTACTTTTGCTTGTTTGCTTTTCAGTATGAGTATGTTTTTCAAAAGATATTTTTGTGTCTGAAGTAATAACATTCTCACTAAGATACTTCTTAGTTACTAGTTGCTGATCAGATTTTAACAAGCCCTCTTCTTTTAACAATTCATTCGCAATATCAGGATACAAACTAGTTTTAAGAAGATTCCTTAACTTTTTGTTTTCCTCTAATAATTCTTTGTTTAACGCTGTCTGCTCCTTTATTTCAGCATTCTTTTCATTAAGTTGTGCTACCTCATTTTTCAACTCTGAAACTCTTGTTTTGAGCTTACTGGCTTCTTCCTTATATTCTATTGCTGCATCAACAACTCTTTTATAATAATTGTTAAGTTCCATCAATGCTGATTTGATTGCTTTAGGGGTTCTATTGGTCATTAAGAAACGTTCTACATCTAGAGTTTTATACGTTATAACTGTTTGATAAGTGTCGTCTTCAAATAGTTCCAATCTATCATTAAGGGCTTGTCTAAATTCTTTGTTTCTTCTAATCGTTGTGTCTGCAACCTGCGGAAATCCGTTGCTTCTAAGGTAATTTCCAAACTGTGGAATTTTGAATAGTCTAGGATTATTCGAACAATGTTCCAGTAAATAATGTTCAAATAATAATAGCAATTCTTGATTATCAATATACTTCTTTCTAGCCATTTGAGAACTCCTGTAAGGATAAATGTTTTTCAGTTAGATATTCTTGATAAGAATGACTAACTGTTTTAAGTTTTAATAATGCCTCACCAATATCTTCTATATTCCCCTTTCCTTGTCGAACTCTTTTTATAGCCTCATCTACAATTAAAGCTTCCTCGTCGATTGATTTCTTAAAGGATTTATCCATAGAGAAATAATCTTTTCCAGCTTTTCTGTAAAATGGACAACTAGTACAAGCACCAAGCTCTGCATGTGAGCTAATGACTTTAAGACAGTCTGAATAATCACCTTCCGCAAATCGAGGTGAATAACATCTGCCCTTATTATCAAGAGGAACATAGTTTTTATTAATGGTGTATTTATGTTGAGTTTTACTTATAGCGTAAGACGTTTGAGAGTTTGTTAATTTACGATAAAGCTGATAGCTCCTACATTCAATAAACTGACTCAGATTTGAAAAATAATGTGAAGATGTTGTGATACTATCATGTCCAGCTAAGAGCATTGCTGTTACTGGACTAGCTCCTTCTGCTATCAAATTGATCATTGCAATGTGTCTAGTATCTCCAATATGAATGAAATTAATCTCATGATCGTCTAATTGATTTGGGGAATTGATATGATGGACAAAATACCCATACTGTTGAGATACAATCTCATTAAAGAAATATTTTAAAATTGTATTTAAGTTACTGTACGTCAAGAAACGGTTTTTAGTACTAGCAATACGTTTCCATTTCCGATAATGAGAGTCTGTCACAAATAGGGTATCTAACTGTGTAGATGATAAGTCTTTGGTTAGCTCTAAATAATTTAAAATCTCACTCGCAAGCTTAAATGGTACTTCGTAAGTTGTTAAATAATAATCCTCTGAAATTTTATGGGATACTCCCTTGTCTTTTCCTTTTAAGTTATTTCGTCTGAGAGTTAAGTAATATTTTCCGTCTTTTTCTGTGAGACAATTTCTCTGAGTGAGCAAAAACTCCCTTGGTCTAAGTGGTACTACTGCTGTTATTTGCCACCATAAGTAAAGAGGGTAGTAAAACAATCTTTCCTCATCTAATAATGATTTAACCCAATAGTCGTTTAAAATATCATTAAATAAAAAATAGGATTGAAATTGGGCTAACTTTCGCTGTTTTTTAGTGTTCAGTTGATAACTAACATTTAAAAGTTCATCTAGTTGCTCAATCAGTTGGGTTAATTCGTTACTCTCTAAACATGGTAGTGTAGAAAGAAAATCTATACATACTGAGGGGTTGGAAATCTTCATATTTGCTAATGAGAAGGCTTCGTTCACTTTTAGTTCTCTGACTAATTTCTTTATATCTCTTAAAAAGGCTTGGAGAGTGATTAAAACATGATGTTCCATAGATAGCACTATAAAACTCTTTAAGTAGGTAACAAAATCATCAAAAGATAATTGAAATACTTGTTCATAAAACCTTTTATATTGGAATTTATTCAAGTTAAAAATGAAGCTAACGTTAGAATATTCATTAGTCGTTTCCCATTTATTTTCTTCAAAATTGGTGGTTAGAATAATCCCTTTTTCAACATAGTCTTGAAAACATTCTTTTGCGCTCTCAATCATATTGTCATCAAACAGGATAATTTCATTTACTTTACGAAATAATTTTGATTGATTATTCAACTGACTAACTCCTTAATAATATCCTCATAATCAGACAATACAGCTTCGCCATACTGTTCTGATAAAGCTTGCAACATTTCTGTAAGACATGGTTTAATCTGCTTCTCAAGAATGGCTCGAACCTTTCCTCGTTCAAGTTCATTCTTTAATTTTTGATATTGTTTATTGAGTCGATTAAACTCACCAATTAACAAAAGCAAGGTAGATTTTGTTTGTAATTCATACTGACAGCCGACGCAATGCTGACGGTCATCATAGGGACATAGTTTCCCTAGTGCAGATAAAAGACACATACTCTCTCCTTGCTTAGAAAAAGCTTCTCCGTTACCAATTCGATGACAGATCGTCAGTAATTGTTCAGGATCAACATTATTTTCAACTAGAGTTTTTAATGCTTGTTGCGAACGTGAATCAGCCCTAATACTCAATTCCAACGTTTTTTCAATTTCAATTGGCGTTAAATCTAAACTTTTAATCATTTGAGTTTGTTGGCTTGGACTTAATTTTTTATACTTTCCTCTAGTTACAATGGTCAAGAGCATAGACGGAATCATGGATAATACGCCTCGTTCAAATAGCTCTTTTGCAACCATTTCAGGTTTTAGTTGTCCGAGTTGGGCATCTTTTAGATACGTTGTTGTGGTTTGTGCAAATTCATTAAAATCCCCTTTATGGCTACGAGCTAATGCTGCTAGAAAATAACCTTTAATATTCAGTTCTGACTTTTCTTCAAGAACATCATCTGCTAACATTGCGACAGATTGTAAGTAGGACTTGTTTGCAGAACGACTACTAAAGTTACGCTCTAAAAATAAATTTCCGATTTCCTCTCCCATATAACTAGTAATCTTTTCATAAGTTTTAATTTGTCTGATCAATGGATTTTCTGCATTGTATGGTATTTGAAGTTGGAAATGTGCCTCACAGATAGCCAATAACGTTCCAATAAGAACCTGACAACTTTCTGGGACATGAAACTTTAACTGAGCAACATTAGAAGCGTTTTTGGTTTTATTAGGTGTTAAGTTTAAATAAGTCAATCTTGTTGTAATACTTAGTAAAGTCCTTCTAGCTTCACTACTACTCCAAGTTCCATCTACTACTGCTTCTAAAACTTCTAATGGTTCTCTTGTTAATTTAGGATGTCCTAATCTTTCTAAGTCTGTTGATCTTAGTGCGCAAATAAAATGTAACCCTAGATACAACCATGTATCTGCATAGTTTTTTGAATTTGCTGCTTTACACAACATATCATTTTTTATGATGTAGTTTTCGTTGAATAGGTAGTACATTAATTCAAGGTATTCATCTAATTCATACGCTCCATTTGCACTCTCAATCGTGTAACGCTTTGTCATTTCAAAACTTACTCGATAACGAGTAACGCCTTTATTGAGTAGCCATTTAATAAATTGAATGAGGATATTGCCTTGTGACTTCGTAAGAACTTCTGTTGCTACTTCTACTAAGGTCTCTACTTCAGCATCACTATATAGAAACAAATCCTTTGTTAAGTAGTATGCTAAAAAATCAAGTAGATAGAAACGATTTGTTTCACTCAGCTTTTCTTCTTCAGCAAATTGTACGAATAATTCACTTGTAGAAGGAAATTTTTTTGAAAAGATTCCTTCCATACTCTTAATTCCAGGAGGTGTTGTTAGATAGTCTTTGATGTGATTTTTAAGAACTTCAGCATCTTTTTCAGAAATAGTATAATCATCAAGATTTATAGACACACCAAACCATTCATTGTCTAGTAAGAATCCACTGACTTTCTCACGGTGTTTTATTGTAGCAGCACCTAACTCGACTAATATTCTTTCAAGATAATTTTTTAAATCTACTACCAATAGCTACTCCTTTTAATCTTCTCCAAACAATTTTTCTGCTTGCCAGTTCATATATTCAAAAACACCATTATTAACCTGACCATATTGTTTTGCAATTTCTCCTTTATTTTGTAAATAAACCCAAGCACTTTCTGGTGAATTGTCTCCTCTAGCAGACATCAGTTCACTAACTTCATTAACACCTGACAAAACCAATTGTGTGGTGTACCAGTGCCTAAAGATATGGGGTGAAATATTATTTTCTTGCAAGAGTTGACCAAAAAAGACAACCTCTGGGTCATCAGATTTAAGAAATATTGGAATCATTTCTTCGCGAATAATCTTACGAAATCGTTGATAGTACACATCGTATGACAATGCTTTCCCTTGCTTGTTAAGGCTTAATGGACCATAATCTTTCTCATACCTTTTACCTTCTAGGTAGCTCATATAGTCATTGTAGGTGTCTAAAAAGACCTCTAAGAAGATATAAGGTACAGCTTGAAGTCTTTCCTTTTTAATTCGTCCAGTTGACTTTAAATCGCTTCTAAGGGGCATTTCTTTTCGCAGATCAACCTCAATTTTAAATACTTGATTATCACTTTGGTGAAATATGATACCTGCCCCCAAAGGGCTATCTTCACGTCTTACATTACAAGCTTCTGATGGTCTTAAACCAACAAATGCTCCCAAGGCAACAGCCATAAGTAAATCCTTGTGACATTGAGCAATGTGAGCGAAGAGCATTTCAAAGGCGCTGTTTGGCATATCTCTAAAAATTGACTTCTGTGTGTTGCTATCATCAACAAATATCTCAAAATTCAGCTCTTTTCTTTTGATGACTCTGCCTCGTCTATTGGTAAACGTATTGATAGAATAAAGGTCTTTTGGCTTCAATTTAACCTTTCCTTTTCGTTCATTCAAGTATAGAGTTAAAAAATCAAGAACTGCATTTACACATTTTTCGACTGTACTTTTCTTTCTATTTTTTCTATCTTCTGGAAGTTGTCCTAAACCATAAAGCATAAAAAACTCCTTGACCATTTCTAAAGTTAGTTGATCAAGATTGTTAACCCCAACTGTTCCGTATATAAAATTCAAAAATTTAACAACGTATGAAAATCGTTTGTTTCCATCGTCTGAAATAGATTTAATCTTTGTGGCAGATTTTACATATCTATGAAAATCAGTGAATTGTAATGTGCCATCATCATGTTTGAGTGCAATCAATTGCTTTGTCACGATGTTGTTATCACCTAAAACCAGCGAATGTTTATAAACTACAAATTTCATTAATTCTCCTTGTTTATCATGACTGAAGGTTCTGACTGGCTTTTAGGATGTCAATACGCAAAAAAACGACCAAATCAGTACTGTTCTCCTTTGAGCTCTAAACTGCAAAAAGGAAATATCGATGAGTACTTTCATTGATCGTTATTATTATTTAAATTAATTCAATAATAAAAGTAACTTCATCTAAGTAATAAGAGCAATTAACTAGCTCAGCAACAACGATAACCACAGCAACTCCTTCTAAACGATGAAAGGAATATCCGCCGTGGCTATCTATATACTTTTTTTCTTTTACTTTGGTAAGTTACTTTTGTTATTTTTACTTTTTCTGTATTATATCATATTTTGATTAAATTGTCATCTGAGATAGTGATTTTAAAAAAGCTGGAAATTTTTTCAATTGTATATTTTGACAATAAAAAACACTTTAATATCAATTTAATGATTTTAGAGCGTTTTTAGCTTATTTGATTTTAAAGTTGTCGTCTATTCCTCAGAATTACTTGAAGAACAGGAAAAATTCGACAACAAAGTAAGTCGATCTATTCAGTTATAAAACCTATGAAGGTCTTTCTGCTGGAACTAGCCACTCCTACTTTGGAGATGTAGATTATACTCTTACTTATTCAACTGATAATATCCCTCATGATTTCTCCTCATGATGCGTCTGTGGGACTCAAAAGTTTTGGGAAACCTTTTGAGGATTAATTTCGTTTCACTAACAAACTCACACACTCCACATGTAGTGTTAGCTTTTTTCTATACTAATAGACGAAAGAGAAAAAAAGTGATTTTAGAATTATACTGTAGAAATAAATATTAACTTTGGTAATGACTAACTTTCTAAAATATCTTCAATAAGCGGTTCTATCCTCTGGATAATAAATCAGAAATTCTAAACTGCATGTAAACTCTATACAATTCAAGGTACTTCAGAAATCAAACATCTTCAACACTATTTTCAACTTATCTAAATAAATAAAATAAGGAGGAAAGTTTATTAACCTTCCCCCTTATGACTTTTTGAAAACCTCTTTCAAGGATTTCACGCCGTCGTGGCACTAAAATATAACTATATTATTCTATCATAACCAGCAACTTTTTGCAACACTTACTTGCCAATTCTATTAAAAAAATTTTTATTAATATCAAACTTCAATAGTAACATATTTTTTAAATAATATGATTGAATAGCTCGATCAATCCTTTTAAGAGAGAATCTATTAAAAGAATTTAAAATTTTTAAACCTTGATAAAACTTTAAAACTCTATTATTCCTTTTAGGAGTAAGTAACAAATCAGAGATAAAAAGTCTATTGATTAGAATACTATTTCCCGTCCTATATCTGGTTATGAGACCAAAGTGTGCCAATTGGTTTCTCAACTCACGCAGTATTTCACAAGCGTTAATGAATTTTTCTCGACTCCCACTAATAGAGGAATCAAATCCCATCTCACTCATAATTTTATTTTGTATAGCAATGTCTAATCCTTGGAATAAAACCAGCAAGTCATTCAACATTAGTGTATCAATAATAACCCAAAGCGGAGGATTTTTATAGCTAGAAATATATGGATATTTAATTTTACAGAAGTCTGAATAAGATAATTCAAAAAATCTTCCCTCTATGTTATTAATTTGAATCGTCACATTCATAGAACCGTTTAATGAAGAAATATTACTAGGAGTATTAGAAGCTTTTATTGAAAATCTCCCTCGATATTGATTTATTTTAAGGTCATCAACTATTCCATCAAAATCACCTTCTAGGTTGTAATATACATCTCCGTTACGAGTATGAGAGGTACTAATTTTACCTGTAAACATTACATCTTTAATCTTGGCAGAAATAGTATGCACTCTAAAAAAAGAATGCGTTTTTTTATTATCTCCATGAGTATAAAAATACTCTGTAAAAGAATTTCGATTGTGTGCTATCGGTAGCACATAACAATTGATATCTAAATACTTTAAGTTAGAAGCAATACCATTATTGCAATGAACTTTTGAAAATTCGTATGCAATTCTCGACTTCAGTTCAACCTCAATCTTTTCGATTTCTTGAAATAGGTACTTAGCTATATTTCTATCTAATGTGTATATTCTCTCAAAATCTTTAAAAGAGACTCTTTTCATATATTTTTTAGGGTTAGAGGTCTCCAAAAAAATAGTTTCAAAACCATTTATAGAATTAAAATAATTTTTCTGCTGAATAAAACTTACCATCCCTGGCTCATCGGTAATCTTCAAATTCCTGCCCCGTTGAATCAAAATCTGCTCTTCAATAGTTTTAAACGCTTTTTCTCTAGTCATATTTTATTATCCATCTGCAATATCTTTGATTATATTATATTTTCGAAAATATAACTATCAAATATAAAAGCCTTAATAGTTATTTTTCTTGTTTACTTTCAAAGTCATTCAACAATTTCAGTATACCACAAAAACGCAAATTAGGCTGTAACGAAAATGTTTTCCAGCTGTTATTACAGCCTTTCTTTTTCTATAACTGTACCTCAGTTCCCTCTGTGAAGGGTACTCTAATTTTCCTATCCTCTTAAATGCTGATGTGGTCTAGAAGTTGATTCATCATAACTCATTCAAATTTATCTAAATCTAGTATCTGATACATCTGCTTAGCATAGTCCTTATGAAGAAGATTTGTTGCTTGCTCTAGCAAAATAAAAATTACTTGATACCTCTAATCACGTACCTCTCATCATAGATTTTATAAATTACAAATAATCGTAATCCACCTACTTGTCGTCACGATGCAAACCGCTATATATTATCAGCTACTGATCCTTTTTAAACGTTGGATAGAATTTGTTTATATAGGAGGTGAAAGTTTTGACATCAATGCTACAGCCCCGTTATAATGCATCTGTGGGACTCAAAAGGTTTGGGAGTTCAAAGCTCCACTGGAGCTTTGAAATAAAAAAGCGAGAGATTTAGCTACGTTTCACTAACAAACTTACACACTCAACATGTGCTGAGAGCTTTCTTCTATACTAATAGACGAAAGGGTGTGAAAATGATTTTTAAATGATACTGTGGAACGGAACAGTAGCCCTAGTATTGACTACTGTCGTTTCTATTCATATTGGCTATTCTAGGACTGAGATGAAAAAATCTATAAATGCTCAGAATAAAATTGAACCCGCAAATCTCCCCAAAACAATGGTGAGTCATGTACTTGTATTATTCCGAAAAAATACACCTCTGGTGCAGTGAGACAAATTGGTGTATCTTATAGTGGCTTCGTAGATGAAAGCTATACTCTACTATCACTCTTTGATGATGTAGAACAAATTGAAAAAGATAATAGACTTCAGACAGCTATTGATGTTGTCAGAGAACAGTTTGGTTTTTTAGCCATACAAAAAGGAACCGTCCTAACTGAAGGTTCCAGAAATATTGAACGCAGTAAACTTATCGGTGGTCATTCCGCGGGTGGATTGGAGGGATTAAAATGAAACAAGAAAAAAATACAGTACAATTTTCAGAAATCCGTAGCAAAGGATGTAATGATATTGAAATGCTTGAAAGATTTTTACATGGAATCGTTGAAACAGCAACTTCAAAACTTCGTCAGAGAAAACTCAAAACAACTGAAATATCGATACGACTAGTACATGCTAAATCTGAAAACCGATTACCATTGGAATTTACATTTAGCATTAAGCCAACAAGCTCATCTGTGATAATCTATACTGAGGTAATCAATCGCTTTAAAGAATGTTACACAGGTGGGGGAATTCAAGGTTTTACGATTCAATTTGATAAAAATACCCTTGCCTCTGCATAGAAAGGATTTGATATGATTGACCGTTCATATTTACCATTTCAATCAGCAAGAGAGTACCAGGATACAAAGATGCAAAAATGGATGGGCTTTTTCCTATCTGAACATGCATCAGCACTCTCTGATGATACAAACAAAGTAACGTACATGTCTGACTTATCACTAGAGAAGAAATTATTACTCCTCAGTCAAGTATACGCCGGGCAGCTACGCACACGCATTCAAGTGATTGAAAAAAACAAGCGTGTTTCCTACACTGGAACAATACCAAGTCTGACCAAAGATTTCATTTTGATAAAAACTACAACAGGTCACATCAATTTGAAATTAAAAGACATTATTAGTATTGAACTTGTCGAGGAGGTGCTCTATGAATCAGCTTGAGTTTCAGCGTAATCACCTACAAATGGACTATTATAGCGAGAGCTACCAAGATTTTGAACGTGACTTCTACCGCTACTCTAACATGAATATTCCATTGACCTTCCTAACTGATGATATCCTAAAAACAATGGCGACTTCACGTAAGAATTACTTTGTCCTCAATAAGGAAAAGTCCAGAGATAACCGCGATCACTTCTTCATATTTGAAGTAAGTACCGTAGATGAGAATCCGCTAATCTATCATTATACATATAAGAAAACTACAATATATTTAGCAGAAAAATAGGAGCAGTTCAATTGACTGTTCCTATTTTTAATATTCATAAAATCTAAAGTCTTTATACTCTTTAACAATGGAGTCGCCAACCAGAACAGACTATACTGACCAGCGACTACCTTAAATTTAATGTTTCAGATTTATTTTCTTATCTCTAATTTCATAAACTACATCTGCTACATTTTCGAGTAATCGTTTATCGTGGGTGATAAACACGATAGTTCCGGTGTACTCCTTCATTAGTATTTCCAAAGCCTCTAAACTTGGTATGTCAAGGAAGTTACTGGGTTCATCCATTATTAGGATGTTATATCTACCCATGAGCATTTTAGCAAGCAACAATTTTATAATTTCTCCACCGCTTAAAACAGATAAACTTTTTCCAATATCGTTCTGTTTGAACCCCATAGATGCTAGCACTGAACGAATTTCTGATATATTGTAGTCACAATCCTTCTGCATAAACTCCATAACATTCTGATTACTGTTGTACTTGTAACCATTCTGTGCAAAGTAACCTATTTTTGCCTTAGGCGAAATAGAAATTCCTTCTTCATGGTTTAAGATCATTTGGATTAAAGTTGTTTTTCCGATTCCATTACCACCAGTTAACGCCACTTTTGCTCCTAACGGAATTTGAAAAGATGCATTTTCAAACAGAGCCTTATCCCCAAATACTTTATTAATTTCTGCACCGACTATAGGGTATGGATTATGGAGCTCCAATGCTTTACTTTGCCTGAAACGAATTCTGCGAATGCCTTCCGGAGCTTCTACTTTTCCTAAGGCCGCAATCCTGTGCTCTAGGGTTTTAGCAGCATTATACATCTTTTTTTCCTTACTTCCTATTGATTTTTGATGAGCTAAACGCCCTCCGTCTTCAGTACTTTTTTTCTTTGAAGAACCTTTTGCCTTCTGTTCTATTTTACGAGCCTGTTTTCGCTTTTCCTCCGCAGCCCTTTCCAATCGGGCACGTTCCGCAATAAATTGTTCGTATTCTGCAGCTTGGCTCTTACGTTCTTCCTCTTTCTGACGAAGATAATCAGAATAGTTTCCCCAATACTCAGTGATTTTGCCATCTTTCAGTTCCCATATTTTATCTACTATTTCATCAAGAAAATAGCGGTCATGGCTAATAACTAACAGTGCACCTGTAAAATATTTTAGCTGTCCTATTAGAAAATCAATTCCTTCACGGTCTAAATGGCTCGTAGGTTCATCCGCTAAAATACCATGAACCTGTGCCGATAAGGCCTGTGCTATTTTAAGCCTTGTTTCTTCACCACCGCTCATAGTCTGTATATTTAATTGCTCAACACCTAGCTTGCCTACAAGTGCAAAATCTTTTTCCTCCTGCAGAGTTACTTCGTCCAACTGGGGAATATAGGCAAGTTCACCCAGACGATTCATTTTACATCCTGGGGGAGTTAATTCTCCTAAAAGTACCCTGAGTAAAGTGCTTTTTCCAGCACCATTTGCTCCTACTAAACCAATACGGTCATAATCATATACTTCTAATTCATTTATATCTAAAACATCGCGTCCTTTGAATTCCACACGAATGTCTTTTGCTTTTAATATTAATTCCATAACATTTCCTCCTGTCTATAATCGCATGCTTTCATTTGCTTGTATGCAGGGAAAACCCTGCGATTTTAGCAGGAAGAGTTACATGAAAATAAGATACATAAATATTCCTCCAATATTGTTTATTTTAAATCTAATTTTCTAACCTCAGTTATCATTTGGCAAACTATAGCAATGCCAATAATTAAAATACCTGATAGTAAAAACCAATGATTTACACCGATTTTATCAGCAAAGAATCCAGAAAGAATTAACCCAATTGGCATAGCAAGTGACATGATACTTCCGATCAAAGAAAATACACGTCCTAAATATTCAGGCTTAATTTTCTCCTGAAAAAGAGCTGTTTGCACACCGCTATAAAATGGCACCGAAAGCCCCATTATTGCACAGCAAACTACGAATATTACAAATCCATTTGGAGGAAGTATTCCCGAAACGGCTAAACTGGTCCCCATTATAAAAAATGAACTTGTTATTAGTAATACATGCTTTTCGAAGCCCCCTAATCTTCCTAATAATAAGCCTCCTGCTAGCATCCCAAATGCAAAGGAAATTTCCGTAATAGAAATATGCACAGGCGTTCCATTAAAGTGTTCCATGCTTATTAAAGGAAATAGTGCATTGATTGGCATATAAACAAAAGTATATAGTGTTCCTAAGAGTAATAAGGCAAACAATCCTTTGTTTTGTCTCAGAACCACAACTCCTTCTTTCATCTCCCTTATGAAATTTGGTTCTAAACTTTGCACTTGATTACCCAGCTTAGGTATACGTACAATTGCTACCGTAATAGATGCAATCACAGCACCCAATACGTCGATGGCAATAATAGCATTTAAATCCCAAACGGAGTATAAGAGTGCTGCAACTGCCGGACTAACAATATAGCTTATAGACTGCAAAGACTGACTATAGCCTGCGCATTTCGTTAGCTGTTCTTCTGGTACTAAAAGTGGTGTAACCGCATTGAGTGCTGGGGTATGAAAAGCTGTTCCAATGCTACGGATAAACAATACTATCATAATCATCCAGACAGGTAGCTCCATACAGAATGCAACAATAGCAAGCACTGCACCAGCTGCTGCGATAATTAAATCGGCACCAATCATTATCTTCTTCCTATCATGACGATCCACTAGCACACCAATGGCAGGTCCCAAAATCGCATAGGGTAAAAAACCTACTAATGAAGCCATAGACAAGACCATCGCAGATCCTGTTTTTTCTGTAAGGTAAAAAATAATCGCCATTTGCAGGATGGCACTAGTGATTAATGATACTGCTTGCCCTGCCCATATTGCATAAAATTTTCGTTTCCAATTGTTGTATTTTTCCATTTATATTATCTCCTGCATATTATTTTGCTTGAATTTCTATTTTTAATAGCATTCTAGGCAATAAAAAATGCAGGCCAAACCCCACAATGTGGCTTTTGGTCTGCATACATACAATTTGGAAACATTCATATTAAAGACATAGTTAAATAAAGGTATAGTTAAATAACCAATATCCTCACCGTAACTAATGAATGCTCAATATCGTATAAATAAGCACAACAAAAAAGCCTATCATCGGGTATAGATTCTGCTTTTTTTATTGCCAGCTTATCTTAAACGCATTGAGGCTGTCATAGTTTCGGTTCCTCCTACATCTTTGTTTATATCAATTTATAGTATAACACAACAAGATGATATGTTCAATATAAAAGTTATGGAATGAGACTCATACTTCCAATTCGATGCCAGATTTAAAGGATATGACGAAGTTTTCTTCATAGACTGTAACGCTCTGGATTATCTTCCTTAGTAGCAAGCGATTAGCTTTCACAAAATCTTCTGTTTGTAGTTTTAAAAATTCATCAGGATTTTCTAACTCAACCTCAAAATATTTCATTTTACATTCCCTCATTTCATTTATTGATAAATTGAGTTTGCAAAAAAGAGTGGACAATTTTTGTCTACTCTTAACCTTTAAAATAGTTTTTTTTAATCGATTTGAAGTTGCCTAAATTATTACTTATTCGGTAAAATGAAGTATTGCTTTCAACAGATTTCCTTCAACTACACTTCACTTGATTCAAACAAGGTGGGTACATTTCTATTCCCACAAACTCCTTGTCAATGGAAACAAACACGTACCCACAGGGTAAATGGAAATAGAAACTGATAATTTCTAGCTATCACTTCTACTCATTCCAAAAATTTTCTCACTCTGATACTTACCCACCATAAAGCAAAAAGCCTTGCAATCAAGGCTTTCATTATCCCTTTCGTTCAAAGGTTTCTAAGCTTTTACGAGCAGAGCGACACACTCAGCGGTTCGCTATCTCCGTTCTGTCTGCGTGCTAGCACTTGTCAATCACGGACAGCTATCGCATGGGCGGAAGTAAATGCTAATCTTCGTCGTTTTACTCCTTGACTAGCAAACTTACCGCCTCAACATGTGGTGCTAGTATACTCCTATATTAAAGAACGAAAGTAACTGAGTTGTTGTTTAAAATTAAAATGTAGAATGAAACTATTTTATAGTTACCATTTTTCAACTTTATAGCTGATAATTGTCACTTAAAAAATTTACTTGCTAACTTGTAAACTTGTTGAGTCTCTTTACTTTTAACGTCCCAACTACCAAATTCTTCTTTAATCAACTCTTTTATTATTCAGCTTTTTTCTCAATCAAATACCAACTAGGAATGATTTGCTTCATATCATCATACCATTCTAAAATTTCCTTAGCTTGATTTTGCATTACTGATATTTCTTCAACTCCGTAAGGAACAGACCATGGAAGAGCACCAACTATGTTATTTAGAATATAGATAGCAAGAAGTTTCCAAAATAAATCTGGAACCTTATGATCAAAATATCCATCTATCATACCAGAGGCAAAAGAAGGTGAAACTTGAGCAGACCATACAATACGATTGAATTCCTCCCAAGGATCTCCAAGGTCAAATCGATCAAAGTCAATGACATAAATATTACGATCTTCACCAATCATGAAATTCCCGATATGATAATCTCCATGTTGGAAAACCTGAGGTCTATCTTTTAATAATTCTCTATTTGCATTTAAAAAATCAATAAAAATCTGACCATTCTCGTATTGAACGGGGCATTCTTTGTATTTTTTGATTTTGTCATCAATTTTACGATTAAAAAAGGGTTCCCAATCTTCACGAACTTCTGTAACAGGAAGTGAATGAATTTTTCGAAGTATACTTCCTGCTTCTACTCCGTAAGTGTATTGTTGTTCTTTCGAAACAGTTAAAATGGTTTCTCTTGCATCTTTCCCGTCTATCCATTCGTGTAAAGAATGCACTTCATCATCACAGAGTTCTATACTAATCGGTTTACACATCGGAATTCCAAGAGAAGCTACTTTCTCCATCATATCATATTCAGATTTTTTAGAATCTAACTTCTCCTTATCAGAAACACGCAAGAAATATTTTTGCTGATTTTGATCTGTCACACAATATTTTTTATCATCTGACCAGCCTTTATTTATGGCTATCTTACTAATAAAATTCATCAAGCACTCTCCGATTCACTTTCCAACACTTCTTGCAGTTTTCACTAGTAACCCATCCAGTTCGTCTACACTTTAGTTTCCAATATGTAAAAATATCTTAATAATACGCTATCTAGTTGCTTTCCCTAATAATAAAGTTAAAATGTGTCTCACCGTATCTGAAAGCTGATAAACTAAATCGATATAAAATTCAGTTGATGATTTAATAATCATATCAATTGTTTTCATACTTTCTACTTCCTAATCAACTTTCAAATATATAGCGTTTTCATTATTTTCTTATCCTATTATATCATTATTCAAAATAAAAAACTGCAACTTACTAGTTGCAGTTAAACACAGATTTTCTTCCGTTCCTACTAGAAATTTATAAGTTAACATTTAGAATTTGTTCAGTTATCAAAGTTCATTTAGCTTTCTACTATGTAAGATTCTTGCTTGATAGCGGAGTAAATTTTCTATTCTACACCAAAAGCAAAAAGGATATATTTTTAATAAATTCCATTTGAAAACAATTCCTGTTCTATTATAGTAATGGTAATTCTAACTTTACACTTGCACCATGTTTATCCGAGTTGTTTTCTAATATGATGCGTCCATTATGTAATAACATTATTTTCCAAGAATTATATAAACCTAAACCATAGTTTGTAGCTGAATGTCTACTCTTATCTCCACGGTAAAATTGCTCCGTTCCTCGTTTTAAATCCTCATTAGAAAATCCTGGGCCTTCGTCTATCACAGATATTGAAAGTATCTTATCTGTAGTCATTATTAGTAATTCAATGTTGGATTTGTCTGGTGAATATTGAATAGCATTACTAAATATATTTTGAATGACTCTTTCAAATAATTGTATATCTATCATTACATCTGAATCTTCACAATTAATAGATTTAGATATAGTACGGTCATGTATTAGTGTAATCTCTCTCGCTATTTCACTAACTCTTTCGATTATTTCTGACACCTTTACTTTTTGTAAATTCAACGAGTTTAATTTAATTGACTGATTCATCTCCATCAGAGCTTTTGTATAATCTGATATACGTGTTGAATTTTTTATAATGTACGCTACATAATCTTTTTGTTCATCAGTTAGATCAGTTACCTTTAACAATTCAGCATTACCTTGGACAATAGAAACCGGAGTTTTTAAGTCATGCATTAATGCCGATATCTGACTTCTCTTATTCTCTTCTTTAATCCAATTCTCTCTTAATGAATCACTTAAGGCTTTTTTCATTATATCAAGGCTATTTAAGACATCATTAAATTCTTTGATATTTGAACTTCCTATTTCAAAGTCTAATTCATGGTTGGCGATTTTATCTGATGCATCTAGCATTGGAGATAATTGCCTTGTTATTCGTTTTGCCCAGATTAGAGTAGCCACAAATGCACTCATTAAAAAGAAAATGATTAATAAAAATATTAATAGTAAATCTATGCTAGGGAAATATTTTTCCATCCAATCATTATTGTAGCGTGGCTCTAGTGAATAATGGATTAATACATATCCATCATTCCTTTTAAATTCTATAAATGAAGAAGATGGAGTTGAAAATCCCTCATGATTGTGAAAATTCTTAGCTTTCAGTTGAATAGCTTCATCCATATTAGTTTTTATCACTTCACCATCTGGCGATAAAAACATATAGCTAGCTCCTTTAGGTATCAATGCTTCATCAAAGTCAATTTTATTTAAAATTTTATATTTATCTTTTTGTAATAAATTTTCTGTATGGTTAGCCGGAACAATCAAACCAACACTATAAAACGCTGTAAAAGTTAATAAAGCTAGTACGATGGCACATCCTAAACCAACTCCAACAGTCATTAAGTATTTAAGAAATACTATTTTGAGCGACTGTCCTTTTCTAATTAATTCCATTTATAACCAATCCCCCAAACTGTAGAAATTGGATTTTCACCAAATTTTAAGAACTTTGCTCTAATATTTTTTACATGTTCTGATATGGCAGAAGAATCACCAATCCCATCAAATCCAAAAATCATTTCATATATTTGTTCTCTTGAAAAAACTTGTCCCTTTCTCTTTGCTAAAAGTTTAGAAATTTGATACTCAGACTTTGTCAGATGAATTTCTTCTTCCTTCACAAATACTTGATTGGAGGATAAATCAAATCTTATATTCCCTAGGTTTAAACTCGAATGTTTTTCTCTTTGTTCTCTTCTCAGATGAGCTTCTACCCTTGCTAACAATTCACCAACACCAAATGGTTTGGTAATATAGTCATCTCCTCCACTTAATAAGCCATCTACTATATCCGTTTCCATTGCTTTTGCAGTTAAAAAGATAATCGGACAATCCACTTTGCTACGTATATTTTTACAATAGCTGATTCCATCAACCTCTGGCATCATTACATCAAGTAATATTAAGTCATATTTCCCCAAACTATTTTCATCAATATCTACCGTGGTTTGGTAAATATCAACAATATGATCTCCTTTTATTAAAATATTCTTGATTAGAGTCAGCATATCTAATTCATCATCTATAGCAAGAATTCTTGCCATACCAAACCACCTCCATATTTATAAATATTTTATTATTATTATACCATATTCCATTTACAAATACATTTAGAGCTATTATTCACTGATTGACTTTCCACCCCACCTATTGAACCATAATAAAGAGCCAGTAAAAATGACTACTGTAATAGGTATTGCTACATAGCCCCACATGGTAAACTCTTTAATTAAATATGAGCTATCAGCCAATTCACTTCCAACAATATATGTTGCAGATAATCTCGATGCCCAAGTACAAGGTAAATAATACCAGATATTTTCACCTAAATTGGTTATTGAAAGTAAAGCAATCAACGTTTCCACAAATCCCAATCCAATAGATGCACCACCACCTAACATAAGTGATACGCATAAATGAATCATATATGTAGATAAACATCCTATAAAAACTAATAATAATTCAATTAACCAAGCCATAGTCGCTTGATTACCAAATAGCATTGCAAATATAAAAACTGCTAAACTTATAGAAAATAGAAAACTCAATAAGAGCATTATAAGTTTTCCGCCATAAGCCTTGCTTCTGGATTTTGTAGTTGATAGAATCACTTGAAATCGTCCAGCACTTGCTTCCATGTCAACAACCTTAGATGTGATAGCACCAAATATTATTGGTAAGATAGCACCTAAAAGCACAAAATAATTCAGTATGATATCCATATCAGAAAAATTTTTTAGACTTGTAAATGTTGCTGCTCCATAAAATATTAGTGCATATAAAACAGGTAAGATAAAGTGAGCCCAGGGAATCCATGTATGCTTCAATTTATAAAACTCTGATTTTAATATTTTCATCATTACTTCACCTCTTGCTTAGAAAACCATTTTGCAGTAATGAAAGTCAATAATGTAAACAAACATATTGATAAAATACAAGGAACAAGTAAGGATGTGTTTAAAATCATTGGATCTGATACTTCTGTTGGGATACCGTTCGGTAAAATACGCATAACGGGTACCATCAATCTAATCCCCCAAGAATAAGGGCAATAAATCCACATAGAACCGTCAGCTAACAAAATTCCTAACACAAGACCTAATACAGCGTTTACTACAATGCTTGCTATAAACCCAAACTTTTTAGCCAGGAAAAAACAAAATGGAACTTGCCATATGTTAGTTATAACCAATAATACACTTGCGAATAATAATGTCGTGAATGCATAGTTTCCTGTTAATTGTTCTCCAATGAAAAATTGAAAAACAAATACTCCTAGCATATGCAAAATAGCAGTTATACTTAGATAAATTGAAGCTGTTAATATTTTTGAAATCCATATCGTTTTTAAATCAATATTGAGTGGAAAAATTGCTCGGTAGTTTAATTTTCTCTCTTCTTTTCTATGCATCATTGCTGGTATTAAAGCGAAAGTTGCTGGCATAATCATCACATACCACCAATTATATGCATTTACACTAAAATATAATGGCATTAATACAAACGCAACAAGTAAAGATATAATTGGTGCAATAAATAATATCTTCAACAAAAAACTGTGTTTGTGTTTCAAAGTTTCTGCAAAAATATAATTTTTCATTAATCTATACTCTCTTTCCATTCTTTACAACATCCATAAAAAGTTCTTCTAAATTTTCATTATGATCAATGATGTTTTGATATTTTAATTCTCCATCATGAATAATTCCTATGTGATCTGCAGTATGTTCTACTTCTGCCAGAATATGGCTTGATAAAATCACTGTTATCCCTTTTTCAGGAAAACTACGTATCAAATCACGTAATTCTTGAATTCCTAATGGATCTAATCCGTTTGTCGGTTCATCTAGTATCAATAGTTTAGGATTATTTAATAAAGCAATTGCAATACCTAATCTTTGTTTCATCCCCAAAGAAAATTGACCGCTTTTCTTTTTTCCGGTATTTTTTAAATCTACAATTTCTAAAACTTCATCAATTCTTGCTTCAGGCAATCCAAGTAATAATGTTCTAACTTTAAGATTTTCTCTTGCACTTAAATTTTCGTATAAGGGTGGCATCTCGATTAAAGCACCAATATCTGATAAATCATTTCTACTCCATTCATGTCCTTCAAACATAATTTCACCTGACGTCTTGTGTAACATACCTGTAATCATCTTTAATGTCGTAGATTTACCTGCACCATTAGGTCCTAGTAATCCATATACTGAATTTTCCTCAATTTTTAATGACACATTATTTACAGCTTTTTGTTTTCCAAAAACTTTTGTTAGCTCATTTGTTTCTAAAATATATTTGTTCATATTTTATTCCTCCTTTAATCTTGTAAATAGTATAAAAAATAATTTTAAGGATTCTGTAAGGAAAAAATATTTTTAAAAAGTAGCAAGAAAATTCTAATATATTAAATGTTTTGCATTTTTTTCTTTAGTCTTTTATGCCATATTTCATATACTTCATAAATAAAAAAGGCAGAACCAGAGTTCTGCCATAAATAACCATTATTTATCTTACAACTTCAATCTCCACCTTACTCTAAATCAAATTTTAAGGAATTGAAGTATTCTCTTTTTAATCCTATAGATATGCCTATTCTGTTCGAGTTTCAGCTAAATATATTCTCCATTCAGCTAATTCTTCAGGCAAATCATAAACAGTTTTTCCATTACATTCATAGATTTCAGAGATTCCTGGTGAGGTCTTAGAAAAAGTTTTCCAAGCTGTCACTAGTTCTTCTACAAATTGAATATTATGAGGTTCAAAAAAGTCATTAAATTTCGATAGTTCTTTACTATAAATTGTCACAACATTATAGCTATCAAGCATGATCTCATCATGACTTTTATGCCCACCAAATCCAAACTTACTTAGTCCATCATTAACAAGCAAATCACCGTATCTAATCAACAGTTCTAGGCATTCCTCTCTTGAACAACCATCAATATAATAAACATCCTTATGGGATTCCTTGATAATATTCTTTGCTATTACTTTTTCTCTATCAATACTGACAGGCAATTCCAAAATAAAAAACAAGGGCTCGTCATGAATCGCAATAAAGTGTTGAAAAACCTCTAATATTTTTTCTGAGTGTACATTCGCCATCAAATGATGTTCAGTTAACTTTGTAAATGATTCAAACAGGTTTTCTACCAAGGTAACTCGGTGACCTTTTACTAAATTCAACATTATGCGTCCTCCAGAGTATTTAGACAATATCCACATTTATAATTACATTATACCATTAAACCCCTAAAAAGACTGCAACTTCCCAGTCACAGTCTCTTATAAATCTACCTCAGTTCCTTCAAGGAAAGTTATTACAATTTGTCCAGCTTCTGAAATAGATTGATAGCATGTCAGACTATAGTATCCAGAAGCCATACTTGAACTATTACTCTGATTCTTACCCTCTATTCGATTAGAGAAGCTACCTTCACGCTTTTCATTATTTCTTTCGTTCACTTTTAAGAGCAGAGAAACACTCTCAGCGGTTCGCTGTTACCGTATCGTTTCGTCGTAAATTCCTTACTCTAAGACAGCTGTCCCATGGGCAGAACATCTTCTTCTACCTCGCTGATGCTTCAGCTCGTACAAGCAGTGATACCGCCTCAACGTGAGTTTTAGAGGACTAAATGGAGTCTGAATTGCCTGATAGAGATGTAGTATTGATTAAGCAATCAACAAATAATGTACAAAACAAAAATAAAGTACACTGCTTAATGAGTGTACTTTATCCTTCTAATTCAGTTTTATCAATGGTTTAGCTCTAGTTAAGTCGATTAGTTAAATGAATTTAGACTATTGCTTTTTATAACGACCATAAATTGTATGCTTAATGCTATAATTTATCTTCCAAATCTACTTCTTCATAATTTATCGGAATTAAAGCAACTTCACTGCTTAGAGTAGATTGTTTTTCATTTTCACTTATTTGAATGGCATTTTTTAATGAAAAAATAACTTCTCTTACAAGATTTAATAAATCTAATGTACACTCTTGCAATTCAATTTCAGTTAGATATAATCTGCTTTCGTCATTGTCTTTATTTACATCAATAAAATTCAATGTAATATTAGTAAATCTATGCTCTAAATAATTTCTAATAGTTTTTAATAGCTTTGCGTGTGGATTTGCTGTTAAAGAATTATCACCATTATCAAAATCTTTCGATATCCAGAATATAGAAGACAAACCAATATTTTTATCCAACAATTTATTTAAATTACTATTTGTTCTCCAGATTGAATGAAAATTTACTTGTCGAGGCATGATTTTTAGACAATAATATTCATTTATAAGCATTGCTACTTTATCTAATAATGAATATAGTGTTTTAAAAGCTGCTTTTAATCCTTCAATTCTGATAGAGTATTGTACGTAGTCTAGACAATCAATAAGATTAACATACTCGTCAGCATAATGAACCGAATCAATCTCAATGCTATTAAAACAGAGATAACGCGCATAAACATATTCTTGCTTAATTTGATTAAACATAGAAAAATATTTGTTTAAATCTTTATCTGATTGAAATAATAAACTTGGTAGTAAAAGATTATCATCATATCTATTTATATCGTCAGCTTGTAAGTCATTAAGTGGATTAAGATACAGCCCGTTGTTCCAACACCATTCGCGATACTTTTGTGAATTAGGATTATAATCGATGGTTTTACAAGAGCATTCATCTAAGTCTTTATAATTAAGATATTGTTCGTAAAGTTCAATAAATCGCTTTTCTGCATAATCAACTCTGTTTGGATCTGAAACAGTTATACTTGTTTCTATTAAATTTTTAATTTTTTTAATAAAGTGAAGATGTTCGTTATCATTCAAAAAATTACGATAATGATGTAGACAAATAGCCAAGTTACCACTAGCCATTGTGAATCTTGGATTGATTTGTATACATTTACAATACATCTTAATAGCTAACTGTTTTCTACCACAAGCATCTAATAGATTTGCGTAATTGGTGTATAGTGAACATAATAATGGGTGAATAAAGCTATTGTTCTCAGGATCTATATCAATATTATTTGAAATTTCGATAGCTTTTCTAAAGTAATAAATTTGTTGAACTGTACAATCGGTATCTATGTTGAATACTAGGTTATTACTTAGTTCAAATATATCACCATATGCTGTCCCAATAGAATAAAATAATTGAATTTTGGAAATATCATCAATAGTATTTTCCATATTTTTTCCAAATTCTATTAGTCTATAGATTTCCACTATATTTTTATGTTTAAAAGCATTATCGAAATCCTTTGACAATTTAAGTACACTATGATTAATTGGATTATTTGTTAACATCTTCATCCTAAATATTTCGATTTTAAATTTGATTTTCCTTTATTTTCTTGTTCTTCAACTAACATATCAGATAAAAACTCTTTTATCATATTAAGATTAAGAAAAATTCGAGTTGCAATAAATTTAAGTTATAATACCTTATATAAATTATAAATAGGGTAAACCTGATATCTTTCTTGAGTTTCTTTATCTAACTTAGTCCAAAATAAATCAGCTTGTGGTTTTGATTTTAATAACACTGATGCACCAAAACAAATTTCATCATTATCTTTATTATTTAATAAAATATTAGTAAGCTTCTCTATTTCAGTATTATCTAATTCACGATTTCTATATTTAATTTGAAGATCATTTATGATGCTTATGCTATTTTCTTTTATATGGTTCATGTTCCAGTCAGAAAGACGTTGAGCCCAGTTAAGCAACTGTTCTTTTTTTGAAACTTCTTCTGTCATATCGGCTGCAGCAACTATTTTTATTATGGTATCGTCAGCACACACGTTTTCTACACTACAGTCAACTAATCTTTGGTATGAGGCAATAACCGAATCAAAGTTACAGTTATCAATTGTTAACCAATCTTCGGGCCTAAAAACCTCAAATAAAGAAATATCCTCATCCTCGCCTCTCCTGCACCAAGGAGTTTCAGTGAAAATATCTATCATAGTTCCATTATTACCTTCATGAAATGCATATAGAGTACTAATATGTATGTTAGCAATCTTAAGATTAAACAATTTCGATTCCTCGTAATTTAACGCCACCTTGTTTTTTAATACTAGACCTGAATTAAGGATATTTAAATTTCTTTGAGATTGTTCATTAAAGAGGGATAAATCAAGCTCTTTTTTTATCCCCATTTTCTTTATGAAATTTGATATTTTCGACAATTCTTTTATATGGCTATCTAAATCAAGCGAATTAATATCCGATAAAGACCGTTCATCTAGTTCTATACTAATACCATTGAGTGTGAAAAATCCTACTTTTCCTAGTTCTTTAAGTGCCTGAGTACACTTTATAGCATCTGACAGCATATTAGGTCTTGAATAATTAAATTTAGGTTGAGCTTTCCCATTGTTAAAGGATATTTTAAAACCTTCCCCAAAATGAAGCTGTACCTCTCCGTCAGGAAAATAATGTCTCTCTATATCTTCAAAAATATAATCTCCTATCTCAATAATTAAATCTGTTGCTTCGAAAGTTTCAACAATCTCTATTGAATTTTCAAGTGGAATTTCGATGGCAGTTTCAGGATCCCTAAGATAAAGAAAGAGGTCGTGTTCCTTCTGGTAATTAAATATTCCTTCATGCCCCTGACCATAAAAGTAAAGCTTGATCTCTTTATTATTGGGTATATTTTCAATTGACATCCCATCGATATTTATAAAACTATGCTGTTTCTGACTATTAGTAACAAAATCAACTAACATCGAATAAATTTTTTGTTCATCTAGTTTATGAATCTGTACCGAAAGTGTTTTATAATTTGCAGACTTATTTTTTAATTTACTTCTTTTAATTATTTTCTTTATAGAAAAAGGTGGCAGTGATTTATAATAAATATCTTTTAAATTGCTATTCTCATCTAACCAAACTACGAATAAAACTACCCCACCGTTTTTTGAATACAATTCTAAATCACGCATATCTACTGGGAAAGATTTCATTGAATTGTTCTTACGTTTAGTTGCTTTAATTTGGACAGGTACTCTCCCAAATATTTCGCTCTTTTTCTCACTAGCATTTTTAAGAACATGAATTTCCCCATCCCACGCTGGAGTTTTATCATTGTTATCGAAATAAGTCTGAAGCAACTTATTTCTGTTAATAAATGTTGCCAGATATGAAACGCCTAACGTTTCAATTTGTCTATTATTTGCCAAATTATCACCTCATAACATAACACTATGTATTATTTATTATACCATCAACAAAATAAAAATCTATATCTTGTGTTCAATTGAAACTTAAATAAGCTTCAAAAAATGTACAATTGAACCACCACTTCTTCTACACCTATTAGAGTCGAAAATGTACAAATCAATTTCTTCGATTAGATGATATTATGTACTAGAAAACATACAAAATAACACTCCAGAATAATGTACAAAATAAAAATAAAGTACACTATTTAAAGAATGTACTTTATGCTTCTAATTCATTTGTATCAATGGTTTAAGTCTTGTTTGGTCAATTGTACATAAATTTTTAGTTTTTATATCTATACAGATCCCTTTTAAACACAAAACAATCAGCAAATCACATGGATCTACTGATTATTTTCTTTTCTAACTTATTTTTCTACATATTGAAATGAAATCTTGCTACCACAGAGCCAATTATAGACTCGATCATTGACTTGAACGTTCATGGCTTCGTGGGCATATTCTGGCATGATTAAATGCTCTTTTGGACATTCTAATCGATTATAAATGGCAAACTGTGTCACAGGATAACAGACATCATCATCTAGCCCGGTAATCATGTGAACCTGTCCTTTGATACGATGGGCAAAGTTTTTCACATCAATATAGGCCAAAGTCTGCATCAAACGATCTTCTGTTTCATGGAATGGATCATGGAACTTGAAATAACGGAAAAGCTCGTCATAGGCCTCGCTGGTGTTCCCAATCTCCAATACTCGTCTGAAATCTGATAAGAATGGATAAATGGCTACCGTTCGTTGTATACGAGGATTCAATCCAGCAGCAACCAGGGCCAAGGCACCACCTTGTGAGGCTCCATAGCTGGCAAGTTTGCTGTCGTCAACTTGAGGAAGGCTGGCTACAATTTCAATTAACTGGTAAAGATCTAAGTAGATATCCTTATAAAAGAGCTCATCTGGACCTTCCACGGCGCCACGGATAATCTGTCCTTTTACCGTATTTCCAAGTGGTGAACGATCTCCGTCGGTTGAAAAGCCCGACTGACCTCTTACATCCATAGACACAACACCATAGCCGGCTACTGTATAAGCCAGCATATCAGCCCAATCCCAACAACGACCCATATAGCCATGAAAATGGAAAATGACGGGAACCTTTTTATCCGTTTTTGGAAAAACAACCCGCGCATAAACTAGTCCATCTCGTGTTCCTTTAAAGGTTAATTCATAACAAATCACATTTGGAATGCTGAAATCTCGTTCTTCGAGCTTATATTCAGGCAGTTCAGTCATCTTTGCTAGGGCTTGATCCCAAAAGGCATCAAAATCTGCGGGAAGCTCATCCCGTCCCATGTAATCTTTCATTGTTTCTAATAATTTGGGATCTTTCATAAAATCCTCCTTAAGTATGTGTAATCGCTACCAAAAATGTACCATATTTACTTAAGGATTGCAAGAGACAAATAAAAATTACATAACCGAAATTATGTAATTTACTTATAGATTCAAAAATAGACTTAATTGTTTCACTAGATCTGGATTAGTGGGTAAAGCTGAATGATGAGCCTTGCGTCCTTTTAAATTTACTTCTGTATAGGCTTGTTTCTCAAAAATAGATTGTGCTGCTTGGGCACTAGAGAGGGGAACGATCCCATCTGATTTCCCAGCAAAGCTACCGACAAAGTTAAGGACCTCTACTTCTTTTTCTAAGCGATGCTTCCATTTTTGAAAATCGTCAAACATTTCTTGATTGAATTGGTAAGGACTACCAATAATAGCGAGCTTGCTTACGGTCAGCTTTTTCTTTTCTAAAAAGCCACTTTCCAATAAACCAGTCAAAACTAGTCCACCATTGGAGTGCCCAACTGCCTTGAACTCTGTAAAATAATAGTGATCAAGAAGATAGGTTAAAGCAATCTTAAGGGATTCGATTTGCTGCTTGATATTGCTGTAGCCATCTCGATTGTTCTCGAAGCCAATTACAATCATCGGATTCGGCTCTTTCGTATTCAGTCTTCCCTCCATTTCTATAGAATCATCTTTATTGACTTTTATTTTTAAAAGACTCTGTTTTTTTCTAGAAAAGCGATGGAGCATGCGGATGGTTCCGTTGAATCGCTGGATACTGGCTGAACTCCCAGGTACAAAGATAATCGGTCTGATTGGTGGTTTCTTTGAGCCTTTAGGAAATTCAAAGGGCTTTCTGTGCGAAGAAAACAATCTTGTAAAGAAACGAATGACTTGTTGAAATAGTTTTTTTAACATCTTTCCTCTAGTAGTAGTTTCTAAAAGAACCCAGAACAGTGTGTTCCAGGCCCTCTTAGAAACGATTATTTCCGTTTTTTCTTATTTTTGCGCATTTGTTTGGCCATCTTATTCATCGCCCGTTTCATCATAAATTCACCGGCTTTTCCTTTGAGACCACCACCGAACATTTGGCTCATATCAGGCATTCCAGCGCCTCCACCAAGAGCTGACAAGTCAGGCATGCCACCTTGTCCCATCATGCCTTCGAGGGCAGACATATCAGGCATTCCACCAGGCATATTCTTCGGCATGTTATTTGGATTGAGCCCCATTTGTTTCATCATCTTGTTCATATCGCCGGAGAGGACGCCTTGCATCATCTGTTTGGCTTGGTTAAAGTCCTTGATGAATTTATTGACTTCGACAAAGCTGTTTCCTGATCCAGCCGCAATCCGACGACGACGGCTTGGATTTAACAAATCTGGATTTTCCCGTTCAGCTGGTGTCATGGATGATACAATCGCGCGTTTGCGAGCAATTTCTCGTTCATCGACCTTGAGGTTCTTCATGGCAGGGTTATTGGCCATACCTGGAAGCATCTTGAGCAGGTCTTCCATTGGTCCCATGTTTTGAACTTGGTCTAATTGATCGATGAAGTCGTTGAAGTCGAAGGTATTTTCCCGCATCTTTTCAGCGAGTTCAAGAGACCGTTTCTCATCGTATTCTTGAGACGCCTTCTCGATCAGCGTCAGCATATCCCCCATACCGAGGATCCGACCAGACATGCGGTCTGGGTGGAAGGTTTCGATATCAGTGATTTTTTCACCAGTACCAGTGAACTTGATTGGCTTCCCAGTAATCTGACGGACAGAAAGGGCCGCACCACCACGGGTATCCCCATCGATCTTGGTCAAGATCACCCCGGTTACTTCGAGTTGCTCGTTAAACTCACGCGCTACATTGGCCGCTTCTTGACCAATCATGGCATCGACAACCAAGAGGATTTCATTTGGCTCAGCAAGGGCTTTGACGTCGCGTAATTCGCCCATGAGTTTTTCATCGATTTGCAGACGACCAGCCGTATCGATCAAGACATAGTCATTGTGGTTAGCTCTTGCCTGCTCCAAACCTTGACGTACGATCTCAACTGCAGGGACTTCTGTACCGAGTGAGAAGACAGGGACATTGATCTGTTGACCAAGAGTCTTCAACTGGTCGATGGCAGCTGGACGATAGATATCGGCCGCAATCATCAAAGGACGTGCATTTTCTTCCTTGACTAATTTGTTAGCCAATTTCCCAGCAAAGGTTGTTTTACCAGCCCCTTGAAGACCGACCATCATGATAATGGTTGGGATCTTAGGCGACTTGATAATGTCTGCTGTCTCAGAACCCAAAATCGCTGTCAATTCTTCATCGACAATCTTCACGATTTGTTGGGCAGGGTTCAGGGTTTCAATGACTTCATGCCCTACGGCCCGTTCGCGGACACGTTTGATAAAGTCTTTTACAACAGGAAGGGCAACGTCGGCCTCTAAGAGGGCTAGACGAATTTCTTTGGTTGCCTCTTGGACATCCGCTTCAGATATTTTCCCTTTCTTACGAAGATTTTTAAAGACGTTCTGTAAACGTTCGGTTAAACTTTCAAATGCCATACTACTTCTCCTATTACAGGTATTTTAATCTTGTTTATTCTCGGTTATCAATGCTAGATAAAACAGCGATTTGCTCTTGTAGATAAGCGTCATCAGGATACTTGTCAGAGATCTGGTCGAAAATCTGGCTGCGTACAATGTAGTCCGAGTACATGTGCAACTTCATCTCATAATCTTCTAAGATTTTCTCCGTCCGCTTGATATTATCATAAACTGCTTGACGGCTCACTCCAAACTCTTCCGCAATCTCAGCCAAGCTGTAATCATCGGCGTAATAAAGCTCGATGTAGTTCATTTGCTTGTCCGTCAAGAGCGCTGCATAAAACTCAAAGAGCGCATTCATTCGGTTGGTTTTCTCAATTTCCATACCTTTCATTATATCAAAAAAGCCCGCTAAAGACTAGCGGGACTTGATGCTTTTTGAGCTTGAAATAAGAGGATCTATCATTAGAGTTTCAGTGCCAACATATTGACCGTCATCCCTGCTGCAGTTCCCATCAAAAAGATGGTATCTCCTTCCTTCACATAGCCATGATCCAGTGCATAGGCTAGGCCGAAAGGCACGGCTACCGAAACCATATTTCCATAATCACTGACAATATTGAGGTACTTGTCTTTGCCAACGCCCAATTTGTCCATGACAAGTGGTAAGGCACGGCTTGCTTGGTGAGGAATAATATAGTCTACAGCATCTTTAGAAATGCCTGATTTCTCTTGGAATTCTTGGAACATTTCTGGAATAACACGGGCAGAAAGCAAAAGAATCTTCTTCCCTTTCATATCAAACATGAAATCAGTCTTGGTTGCTTCAGAGTACAATTTCGGATGATACGCTGTCAAACCACCACGAATTTCAGTATCATGGGCTCCCTCAGACCAGGTACGTTGCATACTGGCAATGATTCCTTTATCTTCCTTTGTTGCTTCAAAAATAAAGGCTGCAGCTCCATCACTAAACAACTCAAAGCTTTCTTTTTGTTTGGGATTAAGCCCTAGGCTTCCTACTTCACTAGATACAATCAGAACCCGACGGTATTCTCCACCTTCAATCAGATAAGAAACAGTGCTTAAAGCTGATACAAAACTGGTACAGGTGGTGTTGATATCCATAGCAGGAATCGTCAGTCCCTTGGCCACGCGCTCATGGATCAGAGCTGCTGTACAAGGGATGGGCTGAACGCCAACCGCACTAGCCGAAACCAGGCAGTCGATGTCTGTCATCTTAAGGCCCGCATGATTTAAAGCTGCTTCAATCGCACGCGCTGCAAGATCAATCTGTGTTTCTTCTCCTTCTTTCACGCGGTAACGAGTCTGGTCTTTGAAAGTTACGGTATGAGCTGGAAGCGTTGTTCCATAGCCTTTAATTTTCAAATGTCTTTTTACAGTAGTCATAGGATTCTCCTTTTATTGAAGTCGTTGAACACGTTTTAATTTACGTGTTGGGTCCCATTGGTAATCGATAAATTGAATACTTGGGAGAATGAATTGTTTTTGCTGAGCTAAGAGTTCAAATTGAGCAAAAATCGCTTGCTCCATAGACTCTGTCCAGTGACTCAAGGCAATGGTAATGGATCCATCTGCCAACTGAGTTACTTGATAGTCCTGAATATTTTCGACAAAGAGAATGCACCGTCGAATAAAATCCGGATAGATCATCTGGCTACTGCCATCTTCTTTTTTGAAATAAAAGATATCATCTGATCGTCCTTCGATCTTTGCGATTCGAGTAAAGATCGAACCACAAGGGCAAGGAGACTTTTCTTCCACCAAAATATCATTGAGTCGGTAGCGATAGATCGGTTGACTGGTCCGTTTGAAATCCGTAATAATCGGATAAAAGCGGCTATCATCAAGATACTCTTTTTCGACATACAAAATATCTTCGTTGAGATGTAGATTGCCTTCTGAACAGGTACAAGCTAAAAATCCCTCTGTCGCTTGGTAGACCTGATCAACCTTGTCTAGTTGAAAAGCTTTGGCGATAGTCTGTGCATCTCGATCTTCTAGAATCTCTGCGACAGAAACAACCTTGACAGGTTGGATCGCAAGTTGCTGATTGCTGACATAGTTGGCTAACTCAATCAAGGTCGAAGCTGGTGCGACCACAATGGTTGGTTGATAGTCTTTGAGACGCTCTAAATGCTCCTTGCTATCCTTGAAAATATCAAAATATTCCAAGCGAATCAGGCCTGAATTAATGGTTTGATAGAGTTCATTGTCCGCTCGTAAGAAAAAGGCAATGCGATGACCAAACAGTTTTCCTTTTGGCATCATCTTGGCTAGAATCGCTGCAGCCCACATACTTCTTTCTTTTTCTGTGGTGACAAAAACTCCTCGGTGACCGGAAGTCCCAGAAGACAAGCCTACTGCTACTTCTCCATTCATCTCAGTAAAATCTCGCGTCTGTTCTCCGCGAATCGCCATCTCTAAAGCCTGATCGCGATCCACTCCCAGGGTATTGAGCTCATTGAAATGTGCCATCATGAAGGTCTTATCCATGGTCCCAAAGGATTCGGGAGAATGGGTTTGAAAATAGGGGGACTGAGAAGTGATAAAAGCATGGTAGCGTGCCAATTGCTTATCTTGGTATCGCTTCAAGGCCTCTTTTGAACGGAATCGGTGACACCATCTGGTTTCAATAAAGGTTTTCAGAAAGACTGTTTTTTTCATTTAAAATCCTTTCAATCCGTTCTTGCGGGTCGTGGCTGACCACAACTTGAATGCCATCCTGCAAGAGTGTTTCCAGCAACTCAGTTCCTTTAAGATAAGCCTTCTTATCATCCTGAACCAAGGAAGGAATGAGACGCATTTGCCGTGTGTAAGGCAAGAGGTCTACTCCCCAAGAAAGATCTGCTCCGATGAAGAGTTTGAACTCATCCAGATAAAGACAACCTTGCCCTCTCGCATGTCCATCGATGGACGAAACAAGGATGCTCCCACCTCCAAAAAGATCCGCGGTCGGGCGATAGGGGAAAGCAGGATGCCTTTGATCTGCTTTGAGACAAGTCACCCGATCTTTGAAATCAGCTGGCAAAAACTCTTTAAAAATCAGATCTTTAAATTTCGGTTTTTGGTACACCTCATAGACTTCCTGGGTGACAAAGAAATGAGCATTTGGAAAAAGGGATGCTCCGCCGAGATGGTCAGGGTGCAAATGCGAAAGAATGACATAAGTAATCTCTGCAGGATCAATCCCCCGCACTTGCAATAAATAATCGATCTGGTCTTCCCTTTTCATCTGCATTGGTGTGGCTAGACGGTACCAGAAATACCGAGCTCTTTTCTTAATCTCGTAGTGATAGCCGGTATCGTACAAAATATAGCCTTTTTCACGATGATGAATCAAAAAGACACCTGCTGGGAATTGCATTTTTTCATTCGGAATCCCTTTAAATAAGAGACCAGAATGACTGCTACAATAGCCTGCTGGAAAATAATCAATACGCTTGATCATGTTGGACATAGTTGTCAATCCCTTCTTCAATGGTCATTTTTGGATAGTAGCCAAGTTCGGTTTGGGCCTTTTGAATATCGAGGGTTTGGCTATATCGAAGGAGATAATAGGTATAGCGAGTCAATGGAGGTTCAGCTTTCAGATGGAATAATCGATACACTCCTTCAAGGCTATAGGCCGCACCTGCTACAAGACCTGCTGGAATTTTCCGATAGCGAATCGGTTCTCCCAATCCCTTTAATGTTGTTTCGATCAAATACCTAAAGGTCTTTGGTTCCCCATTTGTAATATTATAAACCTGCCCGTGTGCTTCTTTTGCTTCCAAAGCCAAACGAATGGCCAAGGCAACATTTTCCACACAGGTCATATCCATGAGCTGCTCTCCTCCTCGAATCAAAGGAATTCCAATTTTTCGACTGAGACGTAAGACACGAGGCAAAATACTGGTATCCCCCACACCAAATAATCCTCTAGGACGCAAGATGATACTTGGCACATCTGAATAGTCAGAAAAAAGTTTTTCAGACGCCAATTTGCTTCGGATATAATTGTTGAGGTGATTTTCTTTGGGAGCATCACTTTCCATGATGTTTAATTGGTCTTTTCCAGCTGCGTAAATACTAGGAGAAGAGACATAAACTAGGCGTTTTACCGCATATTCACGGCACAAGTCAAGGACATTTTGAGTGCCAACTACATTCGCCTGATAGAAGGCCTTCCAAGGTCCCCAGGCAGTGGATAAAGCTCCTGCATGAACCACAGCATCAACAGACTGAAAGGCTTGTCTTAATTCCTCAATAGCGCTCAAATCCCCTTTGATAAATTGGACGCGCTCACCTTCCAGAGCCTTCCCAATTTTTTCGTTTCGGCCAAAGGCTACAATGGAATAATCATGAGCCAACAACTCATCGATCACATATTTTCCAAGGAAGCCAGTCGCACCTGTTACAAGAATTTTCATAGTTTCCCATCCGTTCCACGTCTTAATAATCGTTGAATTTCAAACTCCAAGGTATCCAACGGCTTGTAGGTTTTTGAAAGTTTGTTTAGTCTTTCTAACTTTTCCCAAGATTCTTTTTCTAATAGGGCATTGAAACCTGCTTGAATCTCTTCGGTGCGATTGCGATGTGCTTGAAAAGCAATTCCTGCTTCTACTCCTCGAATCGCATAGTCAAATTGGTCATAATCATGCGGCAAGATCAAGGCTGGTTTTTTAAATTCGATACACTGATAAAAGATTCCAGCTCCTCCATGGTGAATGACATAGTCCATCTGCGGAATATATTCTTTGTAGGGCAGATAAGAGACGACCGTCACATTTGGTGCTACTTCTTCTTCAGAGAATTCCTTTGCCCCATCTCCTAAGGTGACGAAAAAGTGACATTCTGGATGATCTTTGGCCAAATGCTTGGTTTGTTCTAGCAAGTTCTCTTTTGCCCAAGGCAACTGGGTTCCACATGTCACGAGTACCTTCGTCTTGTCTTCGTAAGGACTGAGATCTAAAGGATAATCTTCAGCTTTTTCAAGAGAAGTTCCCAAGGGCCCGAGCCAAGCATATTGATGAGGGAAGTGTGTTTTCAACTCTAGCTCCATCATCCCAATTCCAAAGATGGCATAAGGAGAGTAGATGGTCTCCACTCCATTTTGATTGTACAACTTGAAATTGTAACGTTTTAAGCGTTTGCGTAAGAGGAAAGCCCCACAGTATTTTCCAATGCGCGTGAGTTTACGGCATAGTGCTTGTACCTTCTCTTCCTTCTTTGTGCGCGCGACTCCCATCCCTCCGAAGAAGCAAGGAGGACCATAAGGAGTTTCGATTGCAAATTGGGTTGCCATGGTGGTAATCCAAGGAATTTCCAACTCTTCTGCCACAAACCCTGCTGATAGAGTGATAAAGTCAGCAATCACAATATCTGGACGATTGACGCGCCACTCCTCTAACAATTGATCCGATACATGATTAATCAAATCCAGACTCTTGGATAATTGCCGATAAGCTGAAAAAAGATTGAGTTTCTTATCGTTATTCGCCGCGCGTTCAAATTCTTCTACTTTGTCCTCTAGAATTGGAACGACAGTGAAGCCAAGACTTTCTGCAACGGCCTTTTTCTGAGGTCCTGTGAAAACCCGGATCTCCATCGAAGGATCATCTAACAAGGGTTTAACGAGATTTAAAGTTGGGTACAGATGCCCGCTCAAGGGAACAGCTACCACATCTATTTTAATTTTTTTCATTTTTTCCTGCCTTATATCTCTTATTAAGCTTTAAACCTGCTTCTATCTATTAATTCGTAAAAAAAATCAAAAATTGAAGAAAAAATAAAAATTTTTTTAATTTTTTTTAAAATATTTCCATTTTGCCTTTACTATCACTATTTAGAAAGAATGTCTTCAACCTAAAAAAGCTCCCAAATGCCAAAGAGAGAAAGTCTCCCAAACATTTGAAGAGTTTTTTTATTACTGTGAATTGCGAGCTTAGTTATTTTCCAAATAAAATTCGAACCGCTCACCGACATACTGACTTTTTACATACTCAAAAGCCGTCCCATCTTCAAAATAGGAAACCTGTGTCAGACCTAAAATAGCCTGCCCTTTTGAAATCTGTAAGTACTCCGCAATCTTATCCTTGGCCAATCGCGCATAGATGGTCTGGTGCGACTTTCCAATCTTATAGCCATGACGCTCCAAGGTTTGGAAGAAATGGCTGGTAACCTCTTCACGATTGAAATTCTTAATAAATTTCTCTGGAATAGAGGCCACTTCATAAACAACAGGGATCCCATCGGCATACCGGACCCGCTCCATCCGAATGATGGTTTCTGTCTTATCAATGCCCAATTTGTCCACTTCTTGGAGGCTAGGAATGGTTTTCCGGTAAGAAATCACTTGGCTAGAAGGTTCCTTGCCTTGCGATTTCATAATCTCTGTAAAACTGGTTGTGCCCCGCATTTTTTCTTGAACGCGCGTGCTGGTGATAAAGGTACCACTTCCTACACGTCTTTCAAGCACTCCTTCTTCAACCAGAAGGGTAATAGCCTGCCTAAGCGTCATCCGACTCACTTGAAATTTCTCAGCTAGATCGCGTTCGCTGGGAAGACGCTCCCCGATTTTCCATATTTTTTGATCAATCTCAGACTTAATCTGATCATGAATTTGAATATAAGCTGGAATCATAACCTTGCTCTTTCTCTGTGTTATCTCTATTGTAGCGTAAAATTCCTAATTCTTCAATCAGAGATTGGTAAAGACAAGGCTTTTGTGTTAGAATAGAGGAAAGTAAATTTCTTTAAGAAGGGGATAAGATGACAAACCTATCAACTGATTTGCATGATGTTGAAAAAATCATTGTGCTTGACTACGGTAGCCAATACAATCAGCTTATTTCACGGCGTATTCGTGAAATTGGTGTCTTCTCAGAGTTGAAGAGCCACAAGATTTCTGCTGATGAAGTTCGTGCAATCAATCCAGTCGGGATCGTTCTTTCAGGCGGACCAAACTCTGTATACGAGGAAGGCTCTTTTGATATCGATCCTGAAATTTTCGAACTCGGTATTCCAATCCTTGGAATCTGTTACGGGATGCAATTATTGACCCATAAATTGGGCGGGAAGGTCGTTCCTGCAGGTGATGCTGGTAACCGCGAATATGGTCAATCTGAATTGACTTTGACAGAGTCTTCTGCTCTTTTTGCCGGTACACCAGACAAACAATTAGTCTTGATGAGCCATGGAGATGCTGTTACAGAAATTCCGGCTGACTTTATCCGCACTGGTACTTCTGCTGACTGTCCATTTGCATCGATTGAAAATCCAGACAAGAAAATCTACGGAATCCAATTCCACCCTGAGGTTCGTCACTCTGTTCACGGTTATGACATCTTGCGTAACTTTGCCTTGAACATCTGTGGGGCTAAAGGTGACTGGACCATGGACAACTTCATTGACATGCAGATCAAAAAAATCCGTGAAACCGTCGGAGACAAACGTGTCCTTCTTGGTCTTTCAGGTGGTGTTGACTCTTCCGTTGTTGGGGTTCTCCTTCAAAAAGCCATCGGCGATCAATTGATCTGTATCTTTGTAGACCACGGTCTTCTTCGTAAAGGAGAAGCCGATCAAGTGATGGAGATGCTTGGTGGCAAGTTTGGTTTGAACATTGTCAAAGCAGATGCTGCAAAACGTTTCCTTGATAAGTTAGCTGGAGTATCTGATCCTGAGAAAAAACGGAAGATCATTGGTAACGAGTTTGTTTATGTCTTTGATGACGAAGCAAGTAAGCTCAAAGATGTGAAATTCTTGGCACAAGGAACTCTCTACACTGACGTGATCGAGTCTGGTACGGATACTGCTCAAACCATCAAGTCTCACCACAACGTTGGTGGACTTCCAGAAGATATGCAGTTTGAACTGATCGAGCCACTCAACACTCTTTATAAAGATGAAGTTCGTGCGCTTGGTACTGAGCTTGGTATGCCAGACCACATCGTATGGCGCCAACCATTCCCAGGCCCAGGTCTTGCCATCCGTGTTATGGGAGAAATCACTGAAGAAAAACTCGAAACCGTTCGTGAATCAGACGCTATCCTCCGTGAAGAAATCGCCAAAGCTGGTCTTGACCGCGATATCTGGCAATACTTCACTGTCAACACAGGCGTTCGTTCTGTTGGGGTTATGGGTGATGGCCGTACCTACGACTACACTATTGCCATCCGTGCGATCACTTCTATCGATGGAATGACAGCTGACTTTGCGAAGATTCCATGGGAAGTCCTCCAAAAAATCTCAGTCCGTATCGTAAACGAAGTTGACCACGTCAACCGCATCGTCTACGATATCACAAGCAAACCACCTGCAACTGTAGAGTGGGAATAAAAAAAAGGTCCAGGGGACCTTTTTTTCACGAGCCAAAAATTAGCAAAGCGAGTTTTAAGGTCCAGGGGACCTTTTTTTCACTAGCTTAAAATTAGAATTTAGCAACCCTAAAAATGTCTTATAAAATATAAGAATCATTAAACACACAAAAAGCACTCTGACTTATTGTCTGCAGTGCTTTCGTGCTATTTTTAGCCAACTAAACCACTAAAGAATTTGACAATGGCATTCCAGATGGCTCCGAAGAAGCCAGCAATGGCATTCCACGCATTTGTGAAGAAGTTTCCACTGTCTTTTAGAATAGCATTTGTATCAAAATTGAGATTGATATTATTAAAGGTATCGCCTGCCTTGTCTACGATACTATCTTTCAAGTCCGACAAGGTTTTAGTAAAGCTTTTGCTACTGATAACACTACTCTTTGAGAGGTTGACTGCGAAATTCACGATCAAATTAATCTGATCACCTGTCACAGTTGTATCCAGCTTATAATTTTTCAGGATTTCTTCGACGATCTTTCGAATATCATCCTTGCTTAAATCCTGATTGTTCTGTTTGGCATTGGCTACTGCTGTTTTAATGTCGGTCAATGCTACGTTTAACTTATCCGCATCGAAGTTTTTCTTACCCGCGTTTTCTTCATTGATTCCGGATAGAGTCTTTAACTCTTCTTGGGCTAGATCCTTGCTTTCTTGAGAAACTTTGGCACCATTTTTCTCAAGCGAGTAATAGATCCCAGCCAAGGCACTTTCTCCGGTCACTTGGATAGGGGAAGCTACTGTAATTTGAGCATGCTCCAATCCAAGTGTAACGGCTGCATTACGATACATATCTGCAGTGACCTTGGTGATATTTTGAGGTGTCACGATATTGACTTCTAGTGGCTTATTTTTGCCTAATTTTTGAATTTTGACAGAGGAATAAAGTTCCAAACTATCATCGTTGGCAACGTTCATAATCGAAGAATAAACCTCTGGTGTCATGGTCTTCCACTCCTCTTTATCTTTCGAACTATCGTAGTTCAAGAGACTTAAGGTTTGTTCGATTTGACTTTGGTCCAGCGAATAGCCCAAAACATAGTCTGGCTTGACATAGGTTTCATCAATGACTTTCTGCACATTGCTATCTGCGGAAACTCGCGGGATAGCGGTAAACAAGGCCAAAGTCGTCGTTACAAACAATGCAATCTTCTTTAATTTCATCTTTTTCTTCTTTCTAACTCAAATCAACTCTGGGCATCTCATATTACCTTTCTCACCTCACTAGAGATGAAAAAAGAAGTAAATAAAGAGATTACCCACTTCGATTTTCATTATACAGTTGATTTCTTAAAACTAGCTTACAGTTCTTTTAAGAATGCATGACATTTTTATTATCCCTCAAAATCGGAGGCAGAACTGATCAGCTAAAAAAAGAGCCAATCGGCTCTCTGGAAAATGATTAAAACCATGAAAATAACTTCATAATCGTCATATTGGTTTCTACTAAACGGGAATAATAAATGTTACCCCCATTAATGTAGAGTTCCATCCCGTTTAAAAGAGAGATAGGGTGGAGGTAAAGATAAGTTTCACCGGTTACATTGCCAAGACTTGGTGCTACTACATCCCGTGAATAAGCGCGGGCCAACTCTAGGGAATTTGTTCCACCGTGTTTTGCGACGTAATCGATGTAGTCTTTCCCAAAATTATAGGCTTGAACCGCTGTCCAGCTATCAACGCCTTTTTTCTTAGCTTCTTTTAACTCATCTGAAAGAGTTTGAATTCCTTGGCGAATACTGGCCTTATTATCACTAATAGTATTGGTCTCACCACTTGCACTCTCACTCGCCTGCATGACATCGTCTTCTCTGCCTTTGGTCTCAGTATAGATCATAGCAAGAATGAGATTTTCATTGGCCGTGGTGTCCTCTTCAGCAAGGACTTCTCTAACCAGGGAGCGGTACTGCATGACTTGTTTGACGTCATGATGGATCTGAATTCCCTTGTAGATTCCAAATATTAGTAAGATGAATAAGAAGATCTTCACTATACGTTTAATCATTATTTACTCTGTATATCCTCAATATTTTTGATCAAAATAGAATAGGTCCCGTTATCGTTTAGAATAAATTCAACAGATTCTGCATCTTCATAGACATTATTCGGAACGATCAGTTCAATTCCATTTGACAATGACAATTTCTGATTTTCGAACTTCTTCAACTGGCGACTTGCATCAATCTCTTCAAAGGTGACAGGCTCTGGTACAGCTTCTTTAACTTGGTCAATAAAACTAAGGCGAGCTGTTAGATTGTCGTCGAAGAGATCATCCGCTAATTTCTCAGGAGAGAGTTTATTTTCTTCCTCAATATGGTTAAAAATAGCTGATTTAACCTTTGATTGAAATTGAAAATCATCTGTGTTAAAGCTTTCCGCAATTTTCTGAGCTGTTTTTTCTAGTGCCTTGATCGATTTTTTAGGAGAGATCTTGGGTTGGGCCTGCAACAGATTCTCAGAAAAATAATTTAAGAACGTCCCGTTGTACTTGATCCGTTTTTCAATCAAGTGGTATTTGCGGTTTTGAAGATTGATGACCAAAGCTTCATCTGCACCAGTCCCAAAACCAGGTAGATTATTTTGCGTCAGCTTAATCGGATTGTCCACTTCACCGCCAAGATGCGTCAAGGTTTCCCGTAAGGCGATCCGAAGAAAGGCAAAATGGTCCACCCCTTCTTTTGAGAATTGAATGAACACCAAATCGTTGGTCTTTTGATTCTCAGAGACGACAAATTCTTCCTTCCAGCGATTCGCTACTGCGACCGATGTTTCTATCAGATCATCTGAAATCATCTCAAGAAAAGGATTGTCCTCTTCGAAAATACCGGTCCTGGCTTCATCAGAATAAACCCGTTCAATCTTTTTACGCAAGTATTCCTCAATTTTAGGCGTGATATTGAGAAATTTATCTGCCAGATAGAGATCGGTATCGTCGGGGCTAAATTGATGAATGATGGCTTTTTTTACGTAAATATCCATAAGATGGTTTAGTCCTCGTAAAGTGGAAAGGCGTCTGTCAAGGCTTTGACTTGGCTACGCACTTCGTCTAATACTTCTTGATTGTCCGCATTCTTCAGCGCTTTGATCATCAGTTCAGCAACGGTGCGACTTTCTTTTTCACCAAAACCACGAGCAGTGATGGCTGCTGCACCAATCCGAATCCCACTGGTCTTAAATGGAGACAAGGTTTCATAAGGAATAGAGTTCTTGTTGAGGGTGATATTGACTTCATCCAACAAGTTTTGCGCCACTTTTCCGTTTTCAACGACTTTAGTGACGTCGACAAGGAAAAGGTGGTTCTCTGTTCCGCCTGAAATAACGCGGAAATCTGGATCTTGCAAGAAGACATCAGCCATGGCCTGACTGTTCTTAATCACGTTAGCTGCATACTCTTTAAAGGCAGGATCCAGCGCTTCTTTGAAAGCGACAGCTTTGGCTGCAATGACATGTTCCAACGGTCCTCCTTGAATACCAGGGAAAATAGCAGAGTTTATTTTCTTAGCTAATTCCTCGTCATTGGTCAAGATCAGACCTCCACGAGGTCCACGAAGGGTCTTGTGAGTGGTCGTAGTCGTGATATGGGCATAAGGAACTGGACTTGGATGAAGACCCGCTGCCACGAGACCAGCAATATGGGCCATGTCAACCATGAGCTTAGCTCCTACTGCATCTGCAATCTCACGGAATTTAGAGAAATCAATGATATGAGAGTAGGCTGAGGCACCAGCAACGATGAGTTTTGGCTTCACTTCTTGGGCTTGTTTTAGGATGGCATCAAAATCCAAGAGCTCTGTTTCAGGATCTACACTATAGGACACAAAGTTATAGGTTTGACCAGAGAAGCTCACAGAAGCTCCGTGCGTCAAATGCCCACCGGCAGCTAGATCCATCCCCATGACGGTATCACCAGGCTCAATCAAGGCCATATAGGCAGCACAGTTTGCCTGACTTCCTGAATGCGGTTGAACGTTCGCAAATTTAGCGCCAAAGATTTCTTTGGCCCGTTCGATCGCGAGACTTTCGACCACATCGACCACATCTGTCCCGCCATAGTAACGACGACCAGGATAGCCTTCGGCATATTTATTTGTCAGAATAGACCCTTGAGCAGCCATCACTGCCTTAGAGACAACATTTTCAGAAGCAATCAACTCAATATTGTTTTGTTGACGCTCTTCCTCTTTAGCGATCGCATTCCATAGGTCTGCATCATAAGCTTTGTAATCTTCTTTATCAAAAATCATCGGTCTACTCCTTTATAAAAAATTATTTATGTACATTATCACTGAGGAAGTTCATCTTCCTCAAAAGAAAGCTCCGGCACTTGTGCAAGCAAATCAGCTTTTGTAATAGAACCTTGCCGCAAAATCCTGGATTTGGAACTAGAGATATCCAAAATAGTTGAATCTTGGCCTGTCAGAAAGTCATCATCCTCTATACCAGGAACCACTTGATCAAATTCGCTTACAATAGCCCTATATTTTGTTCCACTTGCATGACCTGAAAGATTGGCCGAGGGACCAACCAAAGGGCCGAATTTACGAATTAAATCCAATGTCTTTGGGTGAGCCGGTATACGGAAACCAACTGTATCCAATCCTGAATGAATCCAGTTAGGTACCTTTTCATTCGCTTGAAGAATAATAGTTAGAGGCCCAGGTAAAAATGAATGAATCAGTTTTGTTAAATAGCTGGGTTGATTTTTCGAATAAATTCGAATCGTTTTTTCATCGGCTACATTTAAATTCAGAGCCTTGTCTCTAGGTCTACGTTTTAATTCGTAAATATAATCAACTGCCTCTTGGTCCAAAGCTTTAGCGAAAATACCATAGACTGTTTCAGTTGGCAGAATAACCGCACGGCCTGCTTCTAATTCTTTCTCAATGTTATCCATTGTCTACTACTACCATTCTTTCTTGTCCAAATTGGTCTTTCAGAACTCGAACTCGTTTGTCAGGAAACGCTTCTCGAAAGAGCTCTTTTACTTTGGCTCCTTGCTTATAGCCAATTTCTAGATAGATCTTTCCGTCTGGTGTTAAAACACTTGGTGCTTGCTGGGCAATCTTTTCGTAGATGGCATATCCATCACGGTCTGCAAAGAGAGCTAAGTGGGGTTCAGAGGCTAAAACATTGGCTCCAACCTCTTCTACATCATCCCGGGAGATATAGGGAGGGTTGGACACTATCAGGTCATAAGGACCTTCTAGTTCGTCCAGTACATCTGACGACTTGAATTCAAGGACAGCTTCTAATTGCTTGGCATTTTCTTGAGCTAGGGCTAAAGCCTCTTCTGAGACATCACTAGCTTGAACCTGCCAGGTAGGTCTAGCAAGGGCTAAGCTAATCGCAATGGCCCCACTTCCTGTACCAATATCCAGAACTCGTAAGGCTTTCTCATCGTTTTCTTCGAGAATGAATGCCACCAACTCCTCTGTCTCTGGTCGTGGAATCAGCACGCGCTCATCCACTGTAAAAACATGGCCACAGAATTCTGCACTACCAATAATATACTGGGCAGGGACGTGATGTTTCAACTGTTCAAAAATGGAATCAAGCAAGGCCTGATCCTCTACTTCCACTTCTTTTTGCAAAGCAAGGACAAAGTCTGTAAAGGTCCAGTTTTTTAAAGCACGATATGCGAAGGAGAGGCTTTCTGCTTCCTCTCCGACGGCTATTAATTCTTCTTCATACTGGGCTAATAATGATCCCAACAACATTATTTATTCAACTCTTCTAATTTTTGAGTTTGATCATACAAGACCAAAGCATCGACCACTTCATCTAATTTACCAGATAAGATGGTGTCCAATTTTTGAAGGGTCAAGCCAATCCGGTGATCAGTCACACGGTTTTGAGGGAAGTTGTAAGTCCGGATCCGCTCTGAACGATCACCAGTCCCGATAGTAGACTTCCGCTCAGCATCTTGCTCGTCTTGGGCAATCTGAGCAAAGTGGTCAGCCACACGCGCACGGATGATCTTCATGGCTTTTTCACGGTTCTTCTGTTGCGTCCGTTCTTCCTGCATCTCTACCTTGATATTGGTTGGCAAGTGGACGATTCGAACGGCTGTAGCGACCTTATTGACGTTCTGTCCACCCGCACCAGATGCGTGGTAGATGTCAATCCGAAGGTCTTTTGGATCAATGTCGTACTCGACTTCTTCGATTTCTGGCATGACCAGAACGGTTGCTGTAGAGGTATGGACACGACCTTGGCTTTCTGTCACAGGAACCCGTTGCACCCGGTGGGCACCAGATTCATACTTGAGTTTTGAATAAACTGATTGACCAGAAACCATGGCTACGACTTCTTTGATCCCACCAACGCCATTGTAGGAAGCTTCCATGACTTCAAAGCGCCAGCCTTGGCTTTCCGCGTATTTTTGGTACATTTGTAAGAGGTCGCCAGCAAACAATTGTGCTTCGTCTCCTCCTGCTGCCCCACGGATTTCCAAGATAATGTTCTTGTCATCGTTTGGATCTTTTGGAAGAAGTAAGATCTTCAGTTTTTCTTCGTACTCTTCTTTTTCAGCCTTAGCATCCTTAAGCTCTTGCTTGGCCATTTCTTCCAAGTCCGCATCGTCGCCTGCTTCCTTAATCATTTCTTCAGCGTCAACAATGTTTTGAAGGACTTGCTTGTACTCACGGTATGCTGTCACCGTATCACGAGTGGAAGCCTCTTCTTTTGAAAGCTCCATAAAGCGTTTGGTATCAGAGACCACATCTGGGTCACTCAATAACTCTCCTAACTCTTCGTATCGGTCTTCTACAGCTTGTAGTTGATCATAGATATTCATGTTTGCTCCTTAATTCTTGGTTGTTAGATCATAGATTGCTACAATTTCGTCTTCTATGACTTCGCCAGTTTCTTTAAATCCATAATGGAGATAGCAAGATCTCGCTTGATTATTTTCCGGTTCATAAGATAACCAAAGACTTGTTGCTTTTCCAGCTGGCTCTGTTCGAACAAAGTCAATGACTGCATCCATAGTCGGTTTAAAATAGCCTAAACCTTGAAATCGTTTATCGATCATAAAACGAAATAACAAGTAATTCCCCTTGCTGATCCCAATTTTCTGGTCATAGGCAATCATAACAAAACCAACTAATACTTCCTTATCATAAACTGCTAAGGGAGCTATAAAATCACCATTTTTATCATATACATAGGCTTCAGCTAAACTAATGGAATTGGATGCAATAAAATTCCTTTGGTTTGGATGAACTTCTAGATTTAAAACGTCAAAATAATTCTCTATTGTAATATCTTTTAAACAAATAGACATTATTATCCTCTCTAAAACGTTCTAGACTCTTTCAGTTGGTATATCTGGATTAAAATAATGTTTGCGGCAAACGGAGATATAGGTCTCGTGTCCACCGATCTGGATCTGCTCTCCATCATAGACAGGTTTACCCGCTTGGGTACGCAAGACCATGGTTGCCTTGCGGGAACAGTATTGGCAGATGGTTTTGATCTCCTCGATCTTGTCGGCTAACAAGAGGAGATGTTTGGAACCTTCAAAGAGTTCATTTCGGAAATCATTTTTGAGGCCAAAAGCCATAACCGGCACATCCAGTTCATCCACGACTCTTGCCAAGTCATAGACATGGTGGCGTTTCAAAAACTGAGCTTCATCGATCAAGACACAGTAGGGTTTGATTGCTTGGTTTTTAATAAAGCCAAAGATATCCGTATCGTCTTCAATTGCAATAGCTTCCTGTTTCATACCGATCCGGCTAGAAACCACTCCTACTCCATCTCGTGTATCGATTGCTGAGGTCATGATAACGACGCTCTTGCCTTGCTCTTCATAATTATGGGCCACCTTCAAAATCTCAATGGTTTTCCCCGAGTTCATGGTCCCATATTTATAATATAATTGTGCCATTTTCCTTTTGTTCTCTCTAAAATGTGTTTCATTATCATTTTACCATAATTTTGCTAAGCTTTGTATCCCAAAATGTGATAAAATAGTCCTATAAAAAATTTAGGAGGTGGCCATATGCCATTTGTACGAATTGACCTATTTGAAGGACGCACATTGGAACAAAAGAAAGCCTTGGCCAAGGAAGTAACCGAAGCTGTTGTCCGCAATACTGGCGCTCCTCAGTCAGCTGTTCACGTTATCATTAATGATATGCCTGAAGGAACCTACTTTCCTCAAGGTGAAATGCGCACCAAATAATGGTTCCACTAAAAAAGCCTTTCTTGCTTGTGATATCACATAGCAGGAAAGGTTTTTTCTTATTTTTCTTGGGCTTGACGTTCTGCTTTCCGTTCTTCGAATTCTTCGTCACTCATCAAGGTTCCACCGACATTGGCTGATTTGGCAAAGGCTGTATAGCGACGTAACCAACCGCTGGAAATTTTTGATTTGAAAGGTTTCAAATATTTGCGACGTTCTGCAAGGGTTGCATCATCAACAAGCAAATCAATGGTACGATTTGGAAGATCGATCACGATTTCATCCCCATCTTCAATCAAGGCGATATTTCCACCTTCTGCTGCTTCTGGAGAAACGTGACCAATAGCAATCCCACGAGTAGCTCCTGAGAAACGACCATCCGTAATCAGTGCCACATCCTTACCAAGACCGCGTCCGACAATCTTAGAAGTTGGTGCCAACATCTCTGGCATACCAGGACCACCCTGAGGACCCTCGTAACGAATGACAACGACATGGCCCTTCTTGACTGTTCCATTGTCAATCAACTCAAGGGCTTGATCTTGTGAATCGCAACAAATAGCTTTACCACGGAAAGTGGTCACAGATGGATCGACCCCACCGACCTTGATAACAGCCCCATCCTGAGCGATATTTCCGTAAAGGATCGACAAACCGCCTACAGGTGAAATAGGATGCTCGATTGGATGGATAATTTCTTCATTTTTGATTTCAGCACCAGCTACGTTTTCTTTCAAGGTTTTACCAGTAACTGTGATACGATCACCCTTGATGGCTCCTTTTTTGATCAACTGATTGATAATGGCTGGAACACCACCAGCTTCATGCACGTCATGCATAGTATAAATACTTGAAGGGGCAATTTTAGAAAGATAAGGTGTCTTCTTGGCAATCTCGTTGATATCTTTGAGATCATAGTCAATCCCTGCTTCACGCGCAATAGCCAGTGTATGAAGCACAGTATTGGTAGAACCACCCATGGCCATATCGAGCGCAAATGCATCGTCGATGGCCTCCTTGGTCACGATATCCCGTGGACGAATATCCTTTTTAATATTCTCTACCAATTGTTTGGCCGCTTGGCGAACCAATTCGCGGCGTTCATCTGAAACAGCTAGGATGGTACCATTTCCAGGAAGAGCAAGGCCTAATACTTCCATCAAACAGTTCATGGAATTGGCAGTAAACATACCAGAGCAAGAACCACAAGTTGGACAGGCATTTTTTTCCAAGAAATCCAGCTCATCCATGCTCATATCACCAGCTTGATAAGTACCTACAGCTTCAAACAAACTTGAGAGAGTCGCCTGATGCCCCGTCATGTCAACGCCACCCTTCATGGGTCCACCAGAACAAAATACAGCAGGCACATTGGTCCGCATGGCTGCTAAAATCATTCCTGGTGTAATCTTATCACAGTTAGGAATATAGAAAACACCATCAAACCAGTGGGCATTGATGACCGTTTCAGCAGCATCTGCGATCAACTCACGAGACGGCAAACTATAACGCATCCCGATATGACCCATCGCAATCCCATCATCGACACCGATTGTGTTAAATTCAAAAGGAATCCCACCAGCCTCGCGAATAGCTTCCTTGGCAACATCTGCTAATTCACGCAAGTGAACATGGCCTGGAACGATATCAATATAGGAGTTACAAATGGCAATAAAGGGCTTTTGCATATCCTTTGCTGATTTTACTTGCCCTGTTGCATAGAGGAGACCACGCGCTGGTGCTCGGTCGATCCCCATTTTGATCATATCACTTCTCATCTTGTTCTCCTTCTAGTTCTTCATTTCTACCTCCTAATCTTACCACTTTGACATCAATTGTCAAGAACTTTCAGAAAATTTATAATATTCACGGTACATAAAAAGCCTGGTTTCCCAGACTTTATTTTAGTTTGTTTGTTTTTTTTCGATCTGCCAGAGCCGAAGTTGGTAACAAATTCCACTCACGACAAGGCTAGAAATAAGGCCGATCCAATAAGCATAGGGACCCAAGTTAGTCACATGGTCAAGGAAAATCCCTAGCGGGATAGAGATGCACCAATAACTAAAGACACCTAATAAGAATGGAACGGTTGTATCCTTATAGCCCCGCAAAATCCCTTGTAGAGGTGCTGCAAAAGTATCAGCCACTTGGAAAAAGAGGCTATAGGTCATGAAAATCGCTGTTTGTTGCACAAAGACTGGATCCTTGCCATATAGCCCAGCTAGTTGTAAACGGAATGTATAGAGAAAGACGAGAGTGACAATCGCAAAGCCAAAGGCTGTCAGCCGGCCCAAACGACAATATTGTTTGACCACTTCTGGTCTTCCTGCTCCCAGTTCATAAGAAACGATAATCGCCATGGTACTGGAGATACTAACCGGGAAAGCATACATCAGGGTTGAAAAATTCATGGCTGATTGGTGGCTCGCAATGGTCAGTGATGGGAATTTTGCCATTAACAAACCAACCAGCGAGAAGATGATGACTTCTGCAAAAACAATTCCACCGATTGGAAGCCCAAGGCGCAATACTTCTTTCATCCCTTTAAAATCATAAGGCTGCGGCTTCCACAATTGGAAAGGTGCTACCTTAGGGTGCTTGCACAAGATCAAAACCGCAATAGCCAGCAAGACCCAGTAGGCCAGAGAGGTTCCAAGACCTGCTCCTGCTCCCCCCATTTCAGGAAAACCAAATGCTCCATAGATCAGGATATAGTTAAAACAAGCATTGAGAGGCAAAAGCAAGAGCATCAAGTACATGGATAGACGCGTCATGCCCAAGGTATCGAGGAAGGTCCGCACGATACTAAAGAGCAACAAAGGTAAGATTCCTAGAGAAAGGAAATATAAGTAGCGAATGGCTATTTGAGCAACAACATTTTCTAAGCCGATCTGCTTGAGAATCATGGGTGCAATCCCCCAAACAAAGCCTATTAAGAGAATGGCCATACCAAATGACAGATAGAGGAATTGGTAAAAATCGCCAGCAATCCGTTCTTTATTTCCCTTGCCTAAATGATGCCCAACAATCGGTGTCAGCGCAGAGACAATCCCTGTCAGGAAAGTAAAAAATGGATTCCACAGACTGGTAGCTGTAGAAACACCAGCCAAATCAAGGGTCCGGTACTGACCGGTCATGGCTGTATCGACAAAGCTGGCTGAATAATTGGCCAATTGGTAGATTAAAATCGGCAAAAATAAACTCAAAAACAAGCGCAAGCGCTCTTTAAAGTGATAGGTTAAATACATGATTCTAACTCTCTTCTCATCAAATAAGATTCTCTCCTCTTCCACTCTACTATATGTTTCCTTAAAAGTCAAAAAAACCGAAGATCCAAGGACCTCCGGTTCATGTGAGATTAGTGTTTATTGCGGTTTAAAATAGCATTGAGAACGATCGCTAAGACACTGGCAACGACAATTCCGTTTGCAAAGAACATTTGGAATCCTGTTGGAAGGCCATTGAAGAGGGTGCTGTTGTTCAAACCAACCCCTGCAGCAATCGATACAGCAGCGATCAAGAAATTGTGCTCATTGTGTTCAAAATCAACACGCGCAAGGATCTGCATCCCTTGAATCGATACAAAACCAAACATGACCAGCATCGCTCCCCCAAGAACTGGACTTGGAATGATTTGGGCCAAAGCTCCAAACTTAGGAAGGAGACCAAGAAGAACAAGGAAACCAGCCGCATAATAGATTGGGAGACGAGTCTTGATACCAGACAATTTCACCAAGCCAACGTTTTGTGAGAATCCAGTGTAAGGGAAGGTGTTGAAGATACCACCGAGGAGAACGGCCAACCCTTCAGCGCGGTACCCATTGCGAAGGCGCGTGCTATTAATTGGATCTTTGGTAATATCAGAAAGAGCAAGATAGACACCTGTTGATTCAACCATGGAAACCGTCGCGATAATACACATCATTAAGATGGAGGTGATTTCAAACTTAGGAGCTCCAAAGAAGAAAGGTGTTGGAACGTGAACGACTGGTGCTTGAGCTACAGGTGTGAAGTCTACCAAGCCCATAGAAGCCGCAATGGCAGTACCTGCGATCAAACCAATCAAAATTGAAATGGATTTAATAAAACCAGTCGTATAGATATTAACAACTAAAATGATGAGAATAGTCACCACAGCTAAAATCAAGCTTTGAACGGTTGGTTTTGGCGCATTATTTCCCATATTTCCGATCGCTACTGGAATCAAGGTCAAACCAATGGTTGTAATAACGGATCCCGTTACAATAGATGGAAAGAGGTTGGCAATCTTAGAGAAGAAACCAGAGACAAGGATGACATAAATCCCTGAAATAATCAAGGCACCAAACATAGCCCCACTACCATGGCTAGCTCCGATCATGCTAAGAGGTGCTACCGACTGGAAGGCAACCCCAAGGACTACCGGAAGACCGATCCCAAAGTATTTATTGAGCTGCACTTGAAGGAAAGTTGCGACCCCACACATGAAGATATCTGTAGAGATGAGGTAGGTTAGTTGATGAGCGTTATAGCCCAAAGCTCCTGCGATCATGATCGGCACCAAAATAGATCCCGAATACATGGCCAAAAGATGTTGCAAGCCTAGAATGGCCGCCTGTGATTGGCTTTCTTGTTTTTGCATTAGATGTCTGCCTCCTTGAATACAACCTGACCATTTTCAAAACGGTCCAAACGTGCGAGGGATACAACTGGATATCCCAACTCTTCTAACAATCCCCGTCCATCTTGGAAGGATTTTTCAATCACAATCCCAATCGCTTCGACTTGAGCCCCGGCTTGTTCGATGATTTGAATCAAGCCTTTGGCTGCTTGGCCATTTGCAAGGAAATCGTCAATGATCAAAACCTTATCTGATGGATCCAAGAATTTACCCGCAATCGAAACTGTGCTGGTGACTTGCTTGGTAAAGGAATAAACCTCAGCCGTCAAGATGCCCTCATTCATCGTGATGTTTTTCGCCTTTTTAGCAAAGATCATGGGAACATCCAGTGCTTCAGCTACATAAAGGGCAGGTGCAATCCCAGATGCTTCAATGGTCACGACTTTGGTCACACCAGCATCTTTGAACCGGTCCGCAAAAGTCTGACCAATTTCTTTCATCAATTTGAAATCCACTTGGTGGGTCAAAAAGGAGTCCACCTTGAGGATACTCTCACCTAAAACATTGCCATCTTTTAAGATGCGCTCTTCAAGTAATTTCATACTTCCTCCTACTTTTTTAAAAAATCCTCTACTCATTCACAAAACACAAAAAGGCCTGCTAAGCAAGCCTTGAAATCTCTCTAGAAAGAGAGATAATCCCGACTTACTTATTGTTAGGTGTTCCGGCACCTTGTAGAAACATCACGCCCATTCGTGAAATAAATAAGTAATTCAATTAGTGTGCATCGCCATTCCAGATAGAATTCTTAACGATCACATAGTCAACGTGTTTCAAATCTGCTAATTTTCGGCCTCCTGCATAAGAGATCGAACTTTGCAAATCTTGTTCCATTTCCGTTAAGGTGTCTTGCAAATGACCCTTGGCAGGCAATAAAATCTTCTTACCTTCGACATTCTTATAAGCGCCTTTTTGGTACTCGGAAGCAGATCCATAGTACTCTTTGAAAGACTCTCCATCAATCTCTACTGTTTTACCAGGACTTTCGATATGTCCTGCAAAGAGAGAACCGATCATGACCATAGACGCCCCGAAACGAATCGATTTGGCAATATCACCATGAGTCCGAATACCACCGTCCGCAATGATTGGCTTACGAGCTGCTTTTGAGCACCAGCGAAGAGCAGCCAATTGCCAACCACCTGTACCAAATCCAGTCTTAACTTTGGTGATACAAACCTTACCAGGGCCGATTCCGACCTTAGTCGCATCAGCTCCCGCATTTTCCAATTCACGAACAGCTTCAGGAGTTCCAACATTTCCAGCAATGACAAAGGTATCTGGCAATTCTTTCTTGATGTGTTGAATCATCCGAATGACACTATCCGCATGACCGTGTGCGATATCAATAGTGATGTACTCAGGCGCATCTGCCTTTAATTGACTCACAAAGTCGTATTCGTATTCCTTAACACCAACCGAAATGGAAGCGATCAAACCTTGATCATGCATGCGTTTGACAAAAGGAATCCGACCTGCTTCATCAAACCGGTGCATGATATAGAAATACCCACCACGCGCCAACTGCTCTGCTACACTCTCATCCAAGATCGTCTGCATATTAGCCGGAACGACTGGAAGCTTGAAGGTATGCTTTCCAAATTGGACGGTTGTATCTGCTTCTGACCGGCTATTGATGATACATTTGTTGGGAATCAACTGAATATCTTCATAGTCGAAAATAGGAAATTCATTTAACATAGATTGAAAAATCTCTTTTCTAAAAACTGACCTACCTATGCGCAAGCGCATCGCTACGTCTCTTGACGTTTCCTTGATAGATTATACCAAAGATACGGACCTAATGCAATGGGAATGATTTTATAGGAAATAACGTTCGGAAATTACAAGATAAAAACCTGTTTCAAAAAAGAAAACAGGTTTTATTTATGAACATTTTGGAGCCAATTGTTGACTTCTCTAGCTACAATTTCTGGCGCCTCTGTATACAGTTCGTGCCCCAAAGCATCTAGCAAAACTTGCTTGATCTGGGGATCTAGTTGCTTCAGAGCTTCTTTTCTCCATTCAGGTTCTTCTTGGTATCGAGGTCCAATAAAGAGGACAGGCAGGTCTGCCAGTGGAATTTGGTAAGCCTTGATCTGACGCCGTAGACGAAATAAGGCCATGACCTTTTCGAGATCCAGATTTAATTCATATTGTTCACTTGCTGGATTCCAGCGAAAGCTAGCCTCTACTGCTTTTCGCGCTATAGGAGTAGGATCTTCTCCATCACCAAGTTCTGATAACACGGCTTCTTCTAAAGTTGCAAAGACTTGTTGCTTCATGAAAGACGACGTGCCTTCTAGTTCTTCTTCAAGAGGCAGGATCTTTTCCATATCCAGATACCCCCCATCCAGGAGAATCAAAGCCTGAATCTGAGGAAACTCACTAGCCAGATAACGAGCCAAATCTCCACCTAAGGAATGACCCAATAAACAGATTTCTCCCACCTGGCCAACCCGACCTTGGAACCAATCACGAAGATCGTTTTCTGTCTGAATCATTTCCCTATAGGGATCTAGAAAGGTCACAGGAAAGCCTAGCTCATCCATTAGTGGAGCCAGATGGTAGCTATTACCACCTAGGCCACCGATAAAATAATACTGCATGTGTTTTGTCCTTTCTTTTTCATTCTATTTCATTGGTTAGCGCTACTCTCTCGCGTCTCCTTTATGGAGTTCCGTATTATAAACAATTTCTGCACCAGGGCTTCCTTTATCATCCTTTACGACTCCTATTAACTGACCATCTTCTACTAATAATTCAATATTTTCATCTGTACTACTTGCCTCTGTGAGTATAGCTCTCTTAGGCAAATGCTCCTCATTTGAAACGTCTACAGGTTTGCCATTTGAGTCCAGTAACTCAATGACTTCATTGCCACCTCCATCAAAATCAAGAACAATGTCTGAAATCAATCCATAACTTAATGGAATAAATTTCTTTATTTTATCTCCCAGAGTAGCTTTATTTCCATACTTGTCATAGATCGTCGGACGCACATAGGCATTTGAGAATGTTGACCCTTCTTCAGTAACGTAGATTGGGGAGAACTCAATCTTCTCAATCCCAGTATAGTGTTCTTTGATGTAGGTTCCGATTTGTTCTTCTAGCAAAAGAAAACCATGCTTATAGAGCTTTGTTGTTTTCGGTCCAAGATTCGGCTTCGTTAGTTTATTGTAGACAAAGTAACTACCGGATAGGATGAAAATTAAAATAGCAATGATCTTTACCCACTTTCTGCTCATCAGTCGCTCCTCCTTCTATCTACTTCAGTATAGCATATTTGGTTGGCTTTCCATCGCTATTCCTAACGAAACGGAATATAAAGATTTGAAATGTGGCGAAATTTTAAAGCATTTCACAGTCTCATGAAATACTTTTAAACTGTATTATTTTTATATGAATAGAAGACTAGTTCCTTCAGTTTTCTTGGTCTCTTCAATCCAATATTGCTCCTCTTTGGGGATCAAATGATCAAAACGTCCTGAAAAAAACTTCCATCCGTTTGGCACATATCTTTCGTAGTTTTTCATCCCCAGATTGTTTGAATAAAATTCTTCTTTATCAAAATCGATGAAAAGATCCGGAAGCAAGGCTTTTCCTTCCAGAATAATCTCTGAATTCAAGTTCTCCTCTTCCATTGAACGTTTGATCATTGAGATCAATTCTTCAACCGTCACCTTCAGCCAATCATCTTTATACATTTCTAAGTAGCTCTCAAGATTGCTTTTTGTAATCACATGAAGATTCTGCTGAATTTCAGGTAAATAGGAGAAATCAACATCCAGACCTGCTTCCTGGTATGCCTGAATATATTTATCGATATCCATTGTCCACATTTCGTTTGAACAAATATACCAGTTAAACTGATGATTTGCAATAACCCCAACAATATTTATTTCTGGTTTCTCTATCAATTGGTCTTTATTCACTAGTTTTTTCTCCCCTTCTCCTATCTACTTGTTCCGAACTGACAATAGGACTTACTTACCAAACATTATATATCTATGATACCGAATTATATTTTGACAAGCAAGTTAATGACCGAGTCGCTAACAAAAAAGCCAGCTAAAAGGGTTTAGCTGACTGATGTCATATCTAATAAATCTTTCTCTGCTCGATCATCTAGCAGAGAAAGCAAGTATCCCACATTCTCTTATATTCTATAAAACAAAAAAGCACTCTGCAAAAACAGAGTGCTATCGTCTTTAATACTTTATATTCCGTTCGACAAACTTGAAGTTGTTTATTTACAGTACTCCTCTATTTTGTAGCTATATTCTTTTAGAAGTTCCCGCGAATAAATTTTTTTATTTTTTGAATCTCTAACTTCTTTCCAAAGGATAGCCGCAACTTTTAACTTGTTGGAGTAATGATTGCTAAATTCATCTGCACAAAAGTCTTTTAGAAATTGATTCCATTGGCAAGCTGAATTATCATACTTGGCGTAGTCTGACTCTCCATAGTATATTTTAATCATATCTTGGATTGTAAAATTTATGTTGTTGTCCCGTTTTACTTTTCGCCAAGCTGTTGCCATATCAGCATTAAACTTAAACGGATTAACACCTGTTACAGCTGAAAAATAATCACGAAATTTCTGATTAAAGGAAAACCCACATTCAAGTAATGATGTATTTAGGGTTATTATTTCGGTTTGATTTTTGTTTCTTTTCCTCAAAACTTTTTCTACTCTATTTCCCCTAAAATATTGTTCTATAATATGATTTAATTCTTTTTTTGTACATCTGTATTCTAATCCAAGGTACTTACAAATTTGTGAAAGCTCTTCTCGATACCAGTAGTATCTGTTAAATTCTTCAAATGATTTTATATCTCTAAAATCAGGTCTATGTTCTTCCAAATGCTCGCCTCTACAACTCCAAATTTATCTCATTATACCATAGATAATAAAAGTCATATCAATTTATACCCATGCCACATAAAGCTATAACAGAATATATTACAATCTTGTAATTACTGTATTTCTATTAAGCTTAACATTCTTATAAAATAAATAAGAAAAACAAACGATATAGTCCATCACTAGTAACAAGAAATACTAGAAGTTGAAAGATATAAAAACATTTAAATGGAAAGCATAGCAATAAACAAAACAGTCAGTAAAACGATGGTTTTGTTGTGTTGTTTCACTTGCTTTCTAATTTCCTCTTTTGACTTTATCCGCAGACGCCCTTTGTATTTTGATTTAGTCATGGAACTTCTAATAAGTTCGCTGACGTCCGTACTCACTTAAGGAAAGTTTTTTATATGACTTTATCTTCAATCTGAGACCGTTAAAACCTCTTTGTTTGAATCTTTCTAACTGAATTGGACACAAAAAAATCCACTCACCTGTGGTGAAATGGATTGTTTCTTTATTAACGGTTCAATAAGAAATTGAACAATTTTTCGACAATTTTTACGACCAACCAGCATAAGAATCCGATATAGCTAAAATAGAAAATGAGTGACAAAATCGTAATAATCATGGTTTCCTCCTTCGTCGATTACAAGTCCTTGTCTTATTATACCTTTTTATGCAATCGAACTCAATAGAATTTTGAAAATTGTCAGATTATTCTTTTTCTTTCTTATCTTCTTTTGCGTCTTGATCAGCTTCTTCACTGCCTTTATTGACAGCTGTCTTAAATTCAGCAAACATTTTGCCGATGGACTGGCCCAACTCAGGCAGGCGTTTTGGTCCAAAAATCAAGAGGGCACCCAGGATGATGATGATTAAACCTGGTGCTCCAATATCACGTAAAATTCCCATTTTTTCTCCTTTTTCTCGAATAGATGACTTTACTGATGGCGACACTCACTTCAAATAAGAGGATCAAAGGGAGCGTCATGGCCAAGTCACTGATAAAGTCTGCTGGGGTCAGCACGACAGCTAAGACCAGCAGGACAAAGTAAGCGTAACGACGATAAATGATTAAAAACTGTGGTGTCAAGAGCCCAATTGAGGTCAGAAAAGCGACTAAAACTGGTAACTCGAACAAGACTCCTAAAGGTAAGGTGGTGTGCCATAAGAAGGTTAAATAATTTTGCGCTGTCAATTGGGTATCAAACAGTCCTTCTCCCAAGCGCATCAAGACCTCTAAAATAGCTGGGCTGACAAAGAAATAACCAAACGCTAGCCCCAGCACAAAGCAAATAAAGCTAGCTGGGATGTAGGCAAAGACTGCACGCGCCTCCTTCTCCCTCAAAGCTGGCCTTACAAATTGCCAAATCTGGTAGACAATAAAGGGCAGTGTCAGGCTAAAAGCTGTGAGATTGGCCAGCGATACATAGATCCAGAGGATATCATTAGGCCCTAATACCAGCAATTTTTGATGCAGGCTAGCGGTCAAGATCTGGTAGAGTTCTCCCCCAAATACAAAGGCTACGATGAAGACGATAATATAACACAAGACCACAGCGATCAATCGTTTTCGAAATTCGACCAAGTGCTCGACAATGGTCATTTTATCTGCTCTACTCTTTGCCATGTTGTCTCACCGTGATAAGGGCGATCAGGGCCACAAAGAGTAGTTGAGGAAGAAGAACTTCCCAGCTTGGATAGATCCCCGCCCAATCGATGGTTGGAAGTCCATTGACCAAATGACTCGGTAGGATATTGGTCAACTGAAGGGCGTGGATGCTGACACCGAGCATCTTGAAGGCCAAGGCGTAAATCAACCACGTCAGAATGAAAAAGATCCGATGAGGTTGGATAGCTTGACTGGCCTTGGTCATCGCCACTGCAATGATAATGAGAACGGCTACGGCAAGCCCGATTCCTAGTATGAAATGAGCGGTTGTAATCCGTGGAATGATCCCAACGTAGAAGAGAATGGTCTCAGCCCCTTCACGAAAGACTGCTAAGAAACTGAGGGCAAACATAGAAACAAAACTTCCTGTAGCCGTTACCGTCTTCATCTGACGGTCCATAAAGGCATTCCACTGTTTGACAGAGGACTTGCTGTGTAGCCAAATTCCAATGAGGATCATCATGACCACAGCGAAAATCCCAACGCCCCCTTCAATGATTTCCCGGTTAGACCCCGAAATAACAGCAGGAAAAGCTACTTGCAAAACAAGAGCGATCGCTGCGCTGGCAAGAACCCCCGCAGCAGCTCCACCGTAGACCCATTTGAGGCCTTTCCTCATCTTAGCAGCCTTAAGGGTCGTTACAAGCGCCATGACGATCAGAAGGGCTTCTACTCCTTCACGCAGAAGAATCAACATGGCATCAAAAGCGTTGTAAGAAGCTGTCGTATCGATCGCAGACAGGTCCCTGATCAAGGCTTGTAATTTCTCTTGATAGGTCTTTTCTTTCCCCTTAACCATAATGACCGGGGATTCACTCTCTACGCGCGTGTAGAGGCTCGGATTGGTCGTGCTGACATCCCCCTCAATGGTTGGCCAGATGGTGATGAACTGCTTCATAGTTGCTGCAGCAGATTTATCGTCGCCGGATTGGAATTGGCTTTGCGCCTTCTCCAAAAGCTTGATCCCATCTTTCAGTGTCAAATCCGTACTAGCACTGCTAATCGCTTCTCCTTTTACAAAGGCATCAATCCCATTTTTGAGGTCATCATAGGAGGACTGGATGCTGGTGAAGTCAGTAGGCTCTGTTTCAATGCTACTACGTAAGAGCGAAATGGCCGTCTCGATTTTGCCATAGTAAGCTGTGCTGTGATCTCTTACCACCGCTTCGTTTCGCGTCCAGGTATTATTAAGATCTGCATAGGTTTGACGGGTTTTATCCAGATCCTTAGCTGTAATGGCATCTTGTAGGTTCTTAAAATAAGGAGCGAGGCGACTCACGAGTTTGTCTTTTTCCGCCTCTAAATCGACTGGATTTTGCTCTTTTTCAAAAGCTAGCAAGGCTGATGAGATCTTGGTGATATCCTCTTTGGTTATCTCCCCTTTTATAGCTAAAGCTTGGCTAACTTTTTTTCCTGCCTTGGAATCATGGTGGTCCTTGGATTTAAAATCAGCCTGAATCTCAGCGATTAATGCCTTGGCCTTATCCTGGTTCTTATTTTCTACAGCGGTTGTTGCATCTGTGATCTTGATAAAGAGATCGCTATAAGATTCCGCAGCTACTGGATAAGTCCAGAACAAGGCAAGAATGCCTAACAAGATCAAGAGTTTATTCAAAGAGTGCTTGACCAAGGTAGCCTCCTTTCTCTACGCCTGAAAAGCAAGCAAAGAGTCCACTTCCAATATGGGTGATGTACTCGTTCATTTTATCCACTGCACCTAGATTGGTTTGGATTTTAACAAAACTGTTTGGATCTTTTTGAAAGGCGATAAAAATCAAACCAGCATCAAATTGCCCAGTCTGTTCATTGATGCCATCCGAATAGGAATAGGACCGCCGTAAAATCGGACGATCCACTTCTTTGGCCAAACGGACATGTGAATCTACTGGTAGTTTAGATAAATCTACTTCATCAAATTCGTTGGTTTTCCCAAATGGAGCGCCGGACTCCTTGTAGCGACCAAAGGTGTTTTCTTGCTCCTGCAAATTGGTCCGGTCCCAAGTTTCCAAGTGCATTTGGACTAGGCGAAGAGCCATATAGGAACCACCCTTCATCCAGTCCTTACTGTCAGTCCAGACGACCTTATCAAAGTCCTTCTCCGTCGTAACATTTGCTGTTCCATCTTTAAAGCCAAAGAGGTTACGCGGCGTTTCTTTTCTGTCACCAATCGCCGCAAAACCGGACTTGCTCCACTTCATGGTGATGGTATTGCGACCTTTGCGGATGAGATTTCGGACCGCATGAAAGGCTACTTGCTCATCGTCGGCACAGGCCTGAATGACGATATCTCCACCAGTGTATTTGTCCTGCAACTGCTCCTTTGGAAATGGAGGCAAATCACGAAAGAGCTTGGGACGTTTGGACTCTAAGCCCAGTTTCTTTAGAAAGGAAGCTGAAACCCCAAACGTCAGGCTCAAGCGATAGGGGTTGAGTCCCACTGTTTCACCTGTATCCGTTGGTGGCAAGAGGGCATTGGAACCATCTTTTTTGACCAATTCTCCTTCGACTAATTTACTACTATAGTCGGTCCAGTCTTTAAAGAGCTGGATGACTTCTTTTTTGTCCGTCGTGTGAAGATCCAGCACCACCAAGTAGCAAGCCTTCTGCATGGCCGTCGTAATCCCGGCTTGATGCTTGCCATAAAAGGAGATGTCTTCATCCCCATCATAAGCTTTTTTACTAGAACTGTCTTGATTAGCGAAAAAAGCAGATGCACCAGAGAGGCCCAGTGCTAGACCAGCCCCTCCAATACCTGCTTTTTTAAGAAATTCACGACGGTCCATTTTTTTATCTAAAAATTTTTCGTCAGCCATTTTTCTTATTTCCCATCTAAAATCACACCCATTTGAGACAACGGTTCACCAAGTTTGGTCACCGCTTCGGCCAATTCTTTGGTATCTTCCTTGGTCAAATCTGTGTAAGACTTGTAATTTGTTTCATCAGTCATGTGTTTGTCCAATAAATCATTGACATTTTTGAATTCTGCTTCCAAGGTTTTAACCAACTTGGCATCTTTTTTCTCAATCAAAGGTTTAAAGAGTGAGAAAATCTTTTCAGCTCCTTCAATATTGGCACGGAAGTCGTACAGATCTGTATGAGAGAAGACTTCTTCTTCACCCGTGATCTTTTGCGTTGCCACTTCATTGAGCAGATCAACAGCCCCAGTTAGCATCACATCAGGAGTCACATCAACGGTTGCGATCTTAGCTTTCAACTCCTTGATATCGTTCACCAGTTGGTCTGCATATTTGTCAGTGCCATCTGTGGTATTGTTTTCCCAAAGGATACGCTCAATGCGGTGGAAACCTGACCAGCCATCTTCTGATTTATTTTCATCCACATAATCCACCAAGCGGTAGTCGATCTTGACATCTGATTCTCCGAAAGTTTCAGCAATCGGTTCAGAACGTTCATAGGCCATACGGATCAAGGGGTATTGCTTTTTAGCTTCTTCCAAATTTCCAGCTTTTAGGGTATCTCGGAATCCTTCTGTATCCTTGAGCAATTGGTCAATTTGCATTTCAACAAAGTCTTTGTATTCAGCTGTCGCATTGTCCAAGGTCTTCTGGTCAGCCTTTGACAACTGCACCGTTGAGCTGGTTTGCGTCTTTTGATTCGACTGTTTGCTAGTAGAATTCGCACATCCTGCTAAAAGAGCAACACTCAATAAGAGTAGACTATATTTTTTCATGAAAGACTTCTCCTCATTTGTTCTTGCCCTCATTTTACCAGATATTTTCTCATTTTTCAACAATTGTCTGAAAATTTAATAATAGAAAGGCTTTTCTGAGAATTTGTCTTTTACAAAAGAATATCCTTGACCCGTCCGATTTCGGATTCTTTAACCACCACAAAGATGCTATCACCTAGATACAAGCGGGTCGCACCATTGACCGTATAGCTCTTACCGCTTCGAATTTGCGTAGTGATCAAGATATCTTGAGGGAGGTGCAGTTCATGAACTTGCTTTCCTGCGATCTTTTCTGATACAGGGATCTCAATTAAAGTCAACTCTCCTTCTTCTTGCGCCTTATCCGGCAACAATTGCTCTAGCATGGCTTCATAGACTGGCGCTCCATGGAAGAGATCCATGATCATATAAGCGAGCAAGGTCACCATACCTAGGGGCATTAAACTGCGAATATCACCGACCATCTCTGTTACCAAGATCATAGCTGTTAATGGCGCTTTTGAAATAGCCCCAAAATACCCACTCATTCCTAAAATGATGAAAAGAGGCAGCTGATTTTGAGAGATAAAGCCAATGTTTTGGAGGAAGGTTCCAACGATGGCCCCTAAAAGAGATCCTAATGCTAAAATTGGAAGGAAGATGCCTCCTGGCAAGCCACTACCATAGCTCAACATACTCCAGATGAAACGGATCGCAAAATAAAGAAGGATGGTCAGCACTGGATACGGTACTCGAGCTAAATCCAAAACCAATTGGTTCCCGCCACCAAGAATTTGTGGAAGGAAATAGCCGATTGGAAGAATCGAGACAAAGGCAAATAAGGAAGAGTAATGAGAGGGAACATGAAAAATCTTTTCAAGTAAACGATACAATCGACCGATATTCAGCACCACTACTTCATAGACATAACCTGCTGCCCCCAAAAAGACTCCAAGAAAAAGGTAAATCCAGTACTGAGACAAATGGAGCGGCGGAATATTTTGCGGCATATGAAGTACGGGTGTTTGACCAAAGACATTGAGTGAAATAAAATTAGCAGTCAGACTAGCAGCCAAGGTCGAAATCCAAAAGAATCGAGAAAAATGATGGTAGACTTCTTCCACGACAAATAAAAGTCCTGCTATAGGTGCATTAAAGGCGGCTGCAAGGCCTGCAGCAGCTCCACTTGCAATCAAAGACCGCTCTTCAACCGGGCTGACCTTCAAATGATGGGCCACTCCTTTTCCACCCATAGCCCCTAATTGAATACTAGGACCTTCACGACCAAGCATCAAGCCACTTCCGATGGCCAAGACACCTAGAATATACTTCTTCCATAAGGTATCCCACCAGCTCACCGCCAAAAGACCCTTGAGCTCTGCTTCGACTTGAGGAATTCCTGATCCCTTGATATCCCGATTGGTGCGAATGAGGCAACCAGCAATCAGTACGATCACTCCATACCCCAACAGCATCGCAAACAAATAAAATGGTTGAGTCGACATCTCCTTGTAAACGCCTTGAACAAAATGAAAAATATGTTCGATCAAAAAACGAAAACTCGAGACGATGCAGCCCACTACGATCCCAACCAGAACACCTCTGACAATATGGGCCACAATTGAACTAGAGGCAAATTGAAATTCATTTTTAAAGGCTTCTTCTTTAGCAGACATTCCCTAACTCCTTCAAACTCTTATCCTATTCATTATACCTTATTTCACTGCCTCTGAATACATGGAAAGACAGAAAAAAACAAAACTACCCTTGTTAGTTTTGTTTAGAATGTAGACAAACCATTTTATCAAGTAAAATAAGTTAAGAAATTCTACAAAGAAATATAAATATGTTCTATTTATTATGGAACGAATAAAGAAAAGTCAAAACTTTCCGCTGTGAGAAAAGTGCCTGAAACAATAGAGTTTCAGGCACTCGGAATTATTGAGACCTTAGGCTCAATAATTAGTCATGGAACTTCTACGAAGTTCGCTGACGTCCGTACTCACCTAAGGAAAGTTTTTAATAGAACTTTAGCTATTATTCAGCAGTTAAAGCTGCCATTGTGATGTAGTTGTATGGTTTGTTGAAGTGTGGCAAGAAGAACAAGTCTGTCAAGGCCAATTTATCAATCGTCACGTGTTCTTGAATCGCAAGTGAGAACATGTGGATAGCCATTGAAATGGCGCTATCACGTGATACCATTTGAGCTCCAAGGATTTGACGAGTATCTTTATCATAGACGATCTTGATACCAACTTCATAGTTATCGTGTTTGATAAATTCAGGTTTTTGAAGGTCGTTAAAGCCAGTTTCAGTGGCATTGAAGCCTGCAGCTTTCGCTTTTTCAAGCGTCAAACCAGTTGAAACCATGTGAAGGCCGTAGATAGAGATACCGTTAGAACCTTGAACACCGATTCCTTCTAATTCATGACCAGTCGCATTGTAGGCACCGACAATACCTGAACGAACCGCATTAGACGCAAGAGCGATGTAGCTCATTTCGTTACGAGCGTTATCGAAGATAGTCGCACAGTCACCAACTGCGTATACACCTGGAAGTGACGTTTCTTGTTTCTTATCAACAAGGAAGGCACCGTTGCGGAAGAGTTCGATCTTACCATCAGCAAGAGCTGTATTAGGACGGAAACCAACAGCCAAGATAACCATATCTACATCGAAGGTTTCTTTATCGGTTACAAGGCGTTCCACCTTACCATCTCCTTCAACCGCTTGAACCGTTTGTCCAAGTGCCAAACGGATGTTGTGGTCTTCCAAGTTTTTCGCCATGATGTCAGTGAAGTCTTTGTCGTAGTAGCCATTCAAGACAGTGTCCACGATATCCACCAAGACAACGTCTTTACCAAGACGTTCGAAAGCTTCAGCAAGTTCAACACCGATGTAACCACCACCAACTACGGCGATACGGTTCAAGTGTTTGCTGTTGTCTTTCAATTTTTCGATGACTTCTTCAGCATTTTGGTACAATTTAACGAATTGAAGATTTTCAAGTGTTGCTTTGAATTCGCGGTTACCAGGTACGATTTCAACTCCTTTAATTGGAGGAATGATTGGTGTTGATCCAGTCGCAAAGATCAATTTTTCGTAAGATTCTTTGTGTTCTTTCCCATCAACTTCCGCTGTTACCACTTTGTTATCATAGTCAATTGAAAGAACAGGAGAGTTCATGTAGACTTTCGCACCTTTTGCTTCCAATTTTTCTTTGTCAGAGTAGAAAAGACCTTCAGGACCATCGATTTGTTCACCGATCCAAAGCGCCATCCCACATCCAAGGAATGAAATGTTTGAGTTTTGGTCAAAAACCACAATTTCATTTTCATTTCCAAAATTATCTAACATAGTGTTGATACAAGCTGTTCCGGCATGGTTTGCCCCTACAACAACGATTTTACTCATAGAATAAATCCTACCTTTAATTTAATTTACTTCTTGAGTATATCATAAAAATGATATCGGTTACAATTATTTTGCTCAGAATTTGTGATCTTTTTTTCAATTTTCCAGAAAATCACACTTCACATGTTTCAAAAAATGTCAAACAATATGCTCGAAAGGATTGTGAAAACGATATCTTTTTGATATACTGTAAGTGAGTGAAAATAGGAAAGGATAGATTTTTAGTGGACCTAAGTAGTCGATCCGAACGTTTGATGGGAACGACCATCACTGTTTCGATCTGTCACCCACAAGCGAATGAACTCTTAGCCCGCTGCTTTGAGCTTCTTCGCTCCTACGAACATCGCTTCAGTGCTAATGATGCAAGTTCTGAACTCATGGAGGTCAATCACCAAGCTGGTATTGCTCCTGTCCAAGTTCATCCAGATCTTTTTGAACTGATTGCATTAGGTACCTTGCATAGTCAAGCTCAAGACAGCCATTTAAACATCGCCATTGGTCCTCTTGTACAAACCTGGCGAATTGGATTTTCAGATGCTAGACGTCCCCAGCAAGGGGAAATTGATCAAGCCCTGGCCAAGATCGATCCTCACCAAATCCAGCTCGACCCAGAAAAACATACAGTCTTTCTGATGCGTCCTGGAATGAAGATTGATTTAGGAGCCTTGGCTAAGGGCTATAGTGCAGACTGCATTGCGACCTTTTTAAAGAGCCAGGGAGTAACAGATGCCTTGATTGATCTTGGAGGCAATATCCTCACTGTCGGTCAACACCCCATCAAACAACAGCCTTGGCGGATTGGTATTCAAAATCCAGTCGAAAAAAGAGGCCAGCACCTACTGGTCCTCTCCGTCAAGGATAAATCTGTTGTCACCTCTGGTATCTACGAGCGTCATTTAGAAGTTGACGGCCAGTCGTTTCACCACATCTTTGATAGCGCGACGGGCTATCCGGTCGAGACAGACTTAGCCAGTATCACCATCATATCTGATCGATCCGTAGACGGGGAGATATGGACTACCCGCTTGTTCGGGGAATCTCCTGCTTCTATCCTCAACACTGTTGAATCACTTCCTGGTATAGATACCTTATTGGTTTCTCAATCAGGCAAGATCGCCTATACAAGTGGGCTTCAATCTTATTTATAATTCTCCTATCAGAAAGGAATTTTCCATGATAAAACTTATTGCGATTGTGGGGACTAACTCCAAACGTTCTACAAACCGTCAACTGCTTCAATACATGCAAAAACATTTTGCTGATAAGGCTGTGATCGAATTGGTCGAAATTAAAGATATCCCTGTCTTTAACAAACCAGCCGACAAACAAGTGCCTGAAGCTGTCTTGGATATTGTTGCAAAAATTGAAGAAGCTGATGGGGTCATTATTGGAACTCCAGAATACGACCACTCTATTCCAGCAGTCTTGATGAGTGCACTCGCTTGGCTCTCATACGGAGTCTTCCCATTGTTGAACAAACCGGTCATGATTACTGGGGCATCATACGGTACGTTGGGATCTTCACGCGCCCAACTTCAACTTCGCCAAATCTTAAATGCTCCAGAAATCAAAGCGAATGTCTTGCCAGATGAATTCTTGCTCTCTCATTCATTGCAAGCCTTTGATCAAAATGGAGACTTGGTGGATTTAGATGTTATTCAAAAATTAGATGCCGTCTTCAATGATTTCCGTGTGTTTGTGAAAATTACAGACAAATTGCGCAACGCCCAAGAATTACTTCGCAAAGATGCTGAAGAATTTGACTGGGAAAACTTGTAAGATAGGAGACAGAAAAGAATGAAATTTGTTGGACTTGTAGGATCGAACTACGATCAATCATATAACCGTAAACTTTTGGAATTCATTCGCCGCCAATTTAAGATCAAATTTGAATTGGAAGTTCTTGAAATCGACGAAGTTCCAATGTTTAACCAAGATGAAAAATGGGACGAAAGTTTCCAATTGCGTCTTTTATATAACAAAATCACTCGTGCAGATGGTGTCATCATTGCCACTCCAGAGCACAACCATACGATCTCTGCTGCTCTCAAGTCTGTTCTTGAATGGCTCTCTTTCGAGGTGCATCCATTTGAAAACAAACCCGTTATGATCGTTGGTGCTTCTTACTATGATCAAGGGACTTCACGTGCACAAGTTCACCTCCGTAAGATCCTCGATGCCCCAGGTGTCAATGCTTATACTCTTCCAGGAAATGAATTCCTTCTTGGAAAAGCAAAAGAAGCTTTTGACGAAAACGGCAATATCATCAACGAGGGAACCGTCAAATTCCTTGAAACCTGCTTGGATAATTTTATGAAATACGTTGAGGTTGTATCGAAATTGAAAAAACCAAAACCAATTGAACCAGAAGACTTGGATTGTAATCATCCAATCGCTACAACTGTTACTGAAGTCGATCCTGACGATCCAGATTGGGTAGAAAAGGTAGCTGAAATCACTGGTGCCGTTTCTGGCGATACCTATGTCAAACTCGACCACGGTATCCTAACCGTTAACCAAATTGATATGTTCTTGAAGGCTATGCCATTTGAATTGACTTATGCCGATGATAACAACCAATTCCTCTACTACAACAATGCCCATCAAGATCCAGATACCATGTTTGCTAAACGCGTGCCACCTCAATCAGGAAGCCGGATGTCAACCGTTCACGGCTCCCTACCACCAGCACGTATGAAAAACGTGGAATGGGTGATTGGTACCCTTCGTAACGGTAACCAAGACTATGTTCGGACCATTGTTCCAGGATCTCCTGAAGGCGTGATCAACACTCACAACTACCAAGCTATGTACTATGAAGATGGTTCATACGCTGGTATCAATGAGATTGTCTTCAACTTCAAACCATGGTTGGACTGGTACCTACAAACAACAGGACAACGTCTAGTTGGCGGAAGCGGTCCATTTGCTCCTGCTGGTGGACACGGTAGTGCAGATGCAACTTCTGGTGCTTCTGATGCTGGAGGACATGGTGACGGAGGGCACGGAGATGCCGATGCCACTTCTGGCGCAAGCAACTAAGAAACTAGAAAAAAATGAAGCTTCGTGCTTCATTTTTTTATTGTAAGTCTTTGATGATCTTCTTAGCATCGTCGTTTGAAATAGCCCCTAATTGGACATGTCCAATTTTCCCATGACTGTCTATAAAGACTTCTGTAGGAATAGAGCGAACCTGATAATCTGCAAATGCAGAACCATCTGGATTGTACAAGACCGGTACGGACTTGTAATCTTGTTGATCAAACCATTTGACGAATTCTTCTTCTGTTTTTTCACCTTGGAGTCCTGGTGCCATAATGGTAAGAATTTCAAAGTCTCTATCCGTATCCTTGACCAATTTCTCTAGTTCAGGCATACTTTGCCGGCAAGGGCCACACCAGGTTGCCCAAAATTTCAAATAGACCTTCTTCCCTTTGTAGTCTGAAAGTTTGACCGTATTCCCCTTCATATCCTTTAACTCAAAGTCACTGGCGTTTTTTCCTACCAAAGGATGCTTATTCGTTGTTGTATTCATTGTTGGCTGATTGCCCATACTACTCTCACTGGATTGATTCATGGAACAAGCTGACAGCAAAGCTAAAGAGAGAACTGAGAAACAAGCGTATTTAATACCTTTCATCATGTGTTATACCTCCGGATTATTTTATGAAAAGATAGATGACAAACTGTTCAATTGTCCCAAAAGTAAGAGAATTCCCATCAGAATAATGATAGCTCCGCCGATTTTCTTCAGCAATAACAAATGGGGTTTGAGACGATTAAAGTAAGGTAGGACCAGACTAGATGCTAAGGCCAACAGTAAAAACGGAAGGGCCATTCCCAAGGTATAAACAAGGAGATAAATAGCTCCCATAAGAGCATCTTGCCCATCTGATGCTGCTAAAGCAAGAACTGATCCTAATACTGGACCAATACAAGGCGTCCAACCAAAACTAAAGCCAAGACCAAGGAGAAAAGCTGAAAACAATTCATTCTTCTGTTTGTTGGCTCCAAAATCTACTGATTTTTGCTTTTCAAGGAAATGAAAATGAAAGACTTCCATTTGATGAAGACCAAGGATAATGATGAGGGCTCCCATCAGATAACGGAACCAATTGGTGTACATGATCTTTCCAAGCAAGCCCGCTCCAAAACCAATGAGGAGGAAAATAACAGAAATACCTGCAATAAAACAAAGGGTTTTCAGCAAGCCATGCCAGCGAATTTTTTTCCCGAACAATTGGATAGCCTTTTCCTGATCACTTCCTAGTAAGATTCCAATATAAACCGGAAGCAAAGGAAAGACACAGGGAGAAAAGAAAGACAGAATACCCGCAAGAAAAACTGTCAATGAAAAAACGATTGGATTCATAGTTCACTCCGTATATTGATATGCTACATTCAGTATAACATTGACTGACAAAAAATAAAAATTTCTGCTACGTTTTTTTACTAAAGTTTGGATTTAGATACTAGTTTCAAAAGAAAAACCCTAAAGCACAAACCTTTAGAGTTTCTAATATGACTTATTCTTCTGCCGTTTGTTTATTTGGTAATACGAGCGATAAAAGAATCCCTATAACTACTGGAACCAACCATGGAAGAGATTGAGCTGCAAATGGAAGCAAGGCAATCCCCTTTTCTACTAGTGAAATTTTAAAGGTACTTGCCAGAACACTTGCAAGAGAAACCAAGCTGACCAAGAAAATAGTCAGTTGCATTCCTGGTTTTGAAAGAGCCACAAATTTATTCACTATCACAATCAATACAATGGTAATGGTGATTGGGTAAAGAATCATCAAGACCGGCAATGAGAAAGCAATAATGGCATTCAAGCCAAGGTTGGCAATCGCAAAACCAATCAAAGTGAAGGCACTTGCATAGACCTTGTAAGAAACCTTAGGGAAGGTACTATGGAAGAATTCACTGGTAGAGACGATTAAACCAGCGGTTGTGGTAAAGCAAGTTACCGTCACCATTCCTGCTAGGAAAATCTGAGCAGTCGGACCAAAGATCGCTTTGGTCGCTTCTGATAATACATACACCCCTTTATTGGTATCAGATGCCATAACAGAAGCTGGAATTGGAAAATGATTCCCCAGATATCCTAAACCGATATACAGCACACTAAAACCAAGGGCTACGACAATCCCAACCAACCAAATGGTCTTGATATATTCTTTCTTACTTGAAAATCCAAGTTGATTCAAGGTAGTCACTGCGATCACACTAAAGGCAACAGATGCCAAGGCATCCAAGGTGTTGTAGCCCTCTAAAAATCCTTGCCCAAAGGCAGAAGCCTGATAGGCTTTTGTAGCCACCATTGGAGCATGTCCACTGTATTTTAGAGCTCCAAGAACAACCAAGATCAAAATGAGAATCGCAAAGATCGGGGTCAAAATACGACCGATTCGATCTAGAATCTTAGATGGATTCAAAGCAATCAGAAAGGCAAGCAAAAAGTAGACCAGGGTAAAAATGAAAAGTGCTAAACTGGCATTCATTCCACCTAATAAGGGGGCTATCCCCACTTCGAAAGATACCGTCGCCGTTCTTGGAATGGCAAAGAAAGGACCAATCGAAAGATAAAGCGCAACTAAGTATACAATCGCGAAAACAGGTGAAATCTTACGAGAAATCTCATGAATATATCCTTTGGGATTAAGCGTCCCGATAATCAAGGTCACAATGGCAATTCCCACACCTGAAAGGACAAACCCAGCAATAGCTGGCCAAAATTGATTACCCGATAAAGCACCAAGAGCCGGTGGGAAAATCAGGTTTCCAGCACCAAAAAAAATACCAAACAGTAATAAACCTGTCAGGGAACCTTTTCGTAACATACGATCTCCTTAAAAAAACGATATTCTTAACTTTATCAAATTCATTTGAAGAAAGCAACTTATTTTCATGAACAATCCGCTAGTTCTATCAGTCATTATGGTACAATGGATGTAAGATTTTACGAGGTGCAAAACATGTATCTATATCTATTCTGGTTATTTCCAGCTCTTATCTTTTTATTGTTCTTTATGAGTGATCGCAGAAGGCTTTTCAATGCTTATCTCTTTTCGATAAACCTGGGGCTTCTTCTACTGATTTCTGCATTTCTACTAGTCGTTCGAACTGAGCTATGGTTTAATCAACAAATTGCAATGATTGTCTTTGTAGTGATTTCCATCCTCGTTTTTCTCAGCATTATTTTCTCATCTATCTTTCTCCTTTTTAACGGCCGTCAAATGATGGCTTTTGAAGGAAAAAGACTAGCCAACCTCCTCTCTCTGCTTTATGGACTGTTTATTATCGGAGCTTTGTCACTACATTTTCTACCCTATTTCCCAGGGAATGACATCCTCATTTATCTGACTGACTTCGCCCTGTTTTACATGACTTTTCTCTACCTCTCTTATGTATCCTATGGGACTTTTTGCAATCTCTTTCCAGTTCGCAAAGAGCCAGACGCCATCATCATCCTTGGCTCAGGTTTGATTGGAGCCAAGGTTCCCCCACTCTTGGCCCAGCGTCTTGATAAGGGAAAGGCCATCTATGAGCAGTTCGAGGGACGACCAAAGCTGATTGTTTCTGGTGGTCAAGGGTCAGATGAGCTGATCGCTGAGGCGGAAGCGATGGCCGGATACTTGATGGAACACGGGGTTCCAGAAGACGCCATTCTCATCGAGAATCGCTCTCGTACTACTTTTGAAAACCTGACCTTTAGCAAGCGTATCCTTGAAGAAGAGGGGCTTGGCAAGAGAGTCCTTGTGGTGACCAATTCGTTTCACGCGCTCCGTGCAGGTGTCTTTATGAGACGATTGAAAATACCCGGTCGAAGTATCGGTTCAAGAACAGCTTTTTACTATCTCCCATCCGCTTGGATTCGAGAAACCGTTGGCTTGGTTTCACTCTATTGGAAGTGGCATGTTACCTTCCTAGCTCTTCTGTTTCTGCCTTGGTTCTTTACACAAATCATGAAACTAATTGAGTTCATCATACAACATCTAAACTAAAAGAGAGTGGGACAGTAATCGGTAATTCGTTAGAATTCGATTTCATCGTCCCACCTCCGCACTGTTGAGTAGGGCTGTAAAAGCTGATGAAATCAGCGTAGTAGAGCCCACTCAACCACTGCGTCTTGCTCGACAATCCAAAAAATAATTGAGAGGCTAGGACTTTTGTCCCAGCCTCTTTCTTGTCTAGTGGTCACTAAAGCGTCTATATTTAATGCGGAAATCGAAATAATTTTCTTCCTGCAGTATACGGAAAATATCGCGATAAGCCTCTTCATCAAAGTGATCACCCCGATAGAGAATTTCAAAGCTCAGTCCTTCGTATTCTAAAAAAGCATTAGCAGTTTTAAATCCATTTCGCTTATAGAAGTCCATCCGAGACTGACGTTGCTCTAGATTGTCACATTCTTCATCTAAACGTTCCACTTCAAGAATCATGGTCCTTTGGTAAAATTCTACCAATTTTTCAATGATTTCTTGACCATAACCGTGGCTACGTAGGTGGGGCATAATGGCAAAGAAGCTAACATAAAAAACTTTCTGGTTATAGATAGAAAAAGCAAATCCTACAAATTCTTCTTCGTTATAAAAAGCAAAAAAATTAGCATCGTCATTGTCCGTATAACGTAGGTATTCCGACAAAGGGACTCGCTCTTCTTCTGGGAATGCCTCGATATTCAGCCTCTCGACCTTGTCCAGATCTGGGAACGTTTCAGTGATTAATTGGCTGGTTAAGCTCATAAAAGCCTCCTTTTCTGCCCTGATTATACCAAAAAATGTAAGGGCCTTCAACTATCGACGCTTGTCGCTAGTTCCTGAAGTTGGTATAATGACACTATGAAAAGAATTCAACGTGTGGACCTCATAGATGGTCCTATTTTACCCGCTCTATTGAGTTTTGCCTTTCCTATTCTTTTGTCCAATATCTTTCAACAACTCTACAATACCTCGGATGTTATGATTGTAGGGCGTTTTTTAGGTCAAAAATCATTGGCTGCCGTTGGAGCAACCTCTGCCATATTTGATTTGATCGTTGGATTTGCTGTCGGTGTTGGAAATGGGATGGGCATCATTATCGCGAGAAATTATGGAGCCAAAAACGAAGACCAATTACGAAAATCAGTCGCCGCAACTGCTATTATTGGTGGCATCCTCGGTCTCTTTGTGATCTTCATTGGTGCTGTCGGACTTTTTCCCCTGCTCCAATTTTTAGGGACCCCATCATCAATTGTGTCTCAGTCTTATCTCTATATCTCCACTATTGTAAATGGTGTGGCTGTGACCTTTGCCTATAATCTTTGTGCCGGACTTCTTAGAGCGGTTGGCGATAGCTTAGCGGCACTCTACTTCCTGATTATCGCTGCCATTCTCAATATTCTTCTCGATCTTTATTTTATTACCCAACTTCATCTCGGAGTTCAATCTGCTGGGATTGCGACCATAATCGCCCAGGGTATTTCGGCCCTTCTTTGTCTTCTCTATATTCGTAAGAAGGTTCCTTTTCTGCTCCCGCATCGCAAGGATTTTGTTTGGGACAAGGAGCTTTATCAGGATCTGCTAAGTCAGGGCCTTGCCATGGGCCTCATGACTTCCATCGTTTCGATTGGAACGGTTATCCTCCAATCCGCTATTAATCAGCTTGGAACAACCATTATCAGTGCACAGGTCGCAGCCCGTCGTATCATGTCCTTTGCCGTTTTACCGATTACAGCTATCGCCTCAAGTATCACAACCTTTATCTCGCAGAATTTTGGCGCAGAGCAATTCCAGCGGATCAAAAAAGGCGTTACCATTGCCAACCTTCTTTCTTGGGCTTGGTCTGTCTTGGTTGCTGCTCTTCTATTCTTCACAAGTCCGTCTTTAACCAGCTTTATTTCCGGCTCGACAAATCCTGATCTCATTGCAAATGCCAGTCTTTATCTCCAGATCAGCTCTTGCTTTTATCCTATTTTGGCGAGTCTCATCATCCTGAGAAATGCCCTACAGGGAATGGGTAAAAAATTAACCCCACTCACATCCAGTTTTATTGAATTGTTTGGAAAAATTTTCTTCGTTCTGTGGATTATTCCTCACACCGGCTACATGGGGGTCATTCTCTGCGAACCCCTTATCTGGATTCCCATGACCCTACAGCTCATCATAATCTATCGAAAAATCAGGTACCAACTCCTTACTGAATAATGATTGATTAACAAGACCAAAACAACTTCTGCTCATTTGAACAGAAGTTGTTTTTAGATATCTAGCTATTAGAACAAACCGATGGCTGTTCCATCAGCAGCCACATCCATATTCAAAGCAGCTGGACGTTTTGGTAAACCAGGCATGGTCATGACATCCCCAGTCAAAGCGACAATAAAGCCTGCTCCCAATTTTGGAACCACTTCACGGATAGTGATTTCAAAGTTTTCAGGAGCTCCCAAGGCATTTGGATTATCAGAGAAGCTATATTGTGTTTTGGCCATACAGATTGGCAACTTATCCCAACCATTTTTCACGATTTGGGCAATTTGTGTCTTAGCTTTCTTCTCAAAATTCACCTTCGTACCGCGATAAATTTCTGTAACAATCTTTTCAATTTTTTCTTCAACAGAAAGGTTATTATCATACAAGCGTGTGTAGTTAGCTGGACTTGTTTCGATGGTTTTAACCAAGGTTTCAGCAAGTTCAACTCCACCGTCAGCACCATTCGCCCATACACTCGCAAGCTCAACTGGCACCTCAATTTCAGCACACAATTCTTTCAAAGCAGCAATTTCTGCTTCTGTATCAGTGATAAATTCATTGATGGCAACCACTGCAGGAATGCCAAACTTACGGATATTTTCAACGTGACGTTTCAAGTTGGCAAAACCAGCACGAACAGCTTCTACATTCTCTTCAGTCAAAGCATCCTTGGTCACTCCACCGTTCATCTTAAGAGCACGGAGAGTCGCTACGATCACAACCGCATCTGGTGAAGTTGGCAAGTTTGGCGTTTTAATATCGAGGAATTTTTCAGCACCGAGGTCAGCCCCAAAACCAGCTTCTGTAATCGTATAGTCGGCTAAATGAAGAGCTGTCGTCGTTGCTAACACAGAGTTACATCCATGGGCGATATTGGCAAATGGACCACCGTGAACAAAGGCAGGTGTACCATAGATGGTTTGAACCAAGTTTGGCTTAATCGCATCTTTGAGGATCAAGGCAAGAGCCCCTTCTACTTCTAAATCACGGACATAAACTGGACTACGATCATAGCGGTAACCAATAACAATGTTGGCCAAACGACGTTTCAAATCTTCAATATCTGTCGCCAAGCAAAGGATGGCCATGATCTCAGAAGCAACGGTAATATCAAATCCGTCTTCACGAGGAATCCCATTGAGCGGTCCACCGAGACCAACCGATACGTGTCGCAAAGCACGGTCATTCAAGTCCACTACCCGTTTCCAGATAATCCGACGTTGGTCTATTCCAAGCTCATTTCCTTGGTGCAAATGATTATCAATCAATGCTGAGAGGGCATTATTAGCCGTTGTGATCGCATGCATATCCCCTGTGAAATGAAGGTTGATGTCTTCCATCGGTAGAACTTGGGCATAGCCACCACCAGCAGCACCACCTTTAATCCCCATAACTGGACCTAAAGAAGGTTCGCGAATGGCAATCATGGTTTTTTTACCGATTTTATTCAAAGCATCTGCTAAACCAATGGTGATGGTTGATTTCCCTTCTCCAGCTGGAGTTGGGTTGATCGCAGTGACTAAGATAAGTTTTCCTACTGGATTTTTCTCAACTTCACGAATCTTATCAAAGCTCAATTTTGCCTTGTATTTTCCATACAATTCAAGATCATCGTCAACCAAACCAATTTTCTTAACAACGTCCACAATCGGTTGGAGTTCAATGCTTTGAGCAATTTCGATATCTGTTTTCATAAGGGACTCCTTTATATTTGATAGATCTATTATACCTAAAATTCGCGAAAATAACATGGTTTTTCCACCTTTTGAATCGAACGTTCGTTTTTTATCTAAATTTTATGGCTATACATAGTTAATCCTAATAGCTTCAGAACTTTACTTACGTATCTTTTTTGTGTAAAATAAGCATATGCATATTTTAATTACATCAGGTGGGACGAGCGAAGCCATTGATAGTGTTCGTTCGATCACCAATCATTCCACCGGGAGCCTAGGGAAAATCCTTGCAGAAATGGCTCTTGCAAAGGGACATCAGGTGACCTTGATCACAACGCCTACCGCGCTTAAACCCGATCCTCACCCACAGCTTCGACTTCTATTGATCCAGAATGTCGAAGAACTTCTCACACAAATGAAAACGGAAGTCCCTCAACATCAGGTTTTGATTCACGCTATGGCAGTCTCAGACTACACACCTGTTTACATGACCGGCCTTGATGAAGTTGAGAAAGCTCAAGACCTTCATAGCTTTATCCATCGTGAAAATCAGGAAGCGAAAATTTCTTCCAAAGAAGAATACCAAGTACTCTTTCTAAAAAAAAATCCGAAGATTATCTCGCTCGTCAAAGAATGGAACCCTGCCATTCAACTGATCGGCTTTAAGCTATTAGTCGACGTTTCTTCTGCAGAGTTGATCCAAGTAGCGCGTGAAAGCCTCGTTAAAAATCATGCCAGCATGATCGTTGCCAACGATCTGACCAAGATTCAGAACGGTCAGCATCAAGCCTATCTAGTGACAGATGATCAGGTCCTAGAAGCTTCTACGAAAGCAGAAATCGCAGAGGCTATCCTACGTTATATCAAATAAAAAGGAACATATGACACACATTACTTTAGCGGTTACCGGTAGTATTTCCGCCTATAAAGCTGCTGATATTACTAGCCAACTAACCAAATTGGGATTTGAAGTGAAGGTCCTCATGACTCCTTCAGCCCAAAAATTTATCACCCCTTTAACCTTGCAAGTTCTTTCAAAAAATCAAGTGGGGCTTGATGTTATGATTGAAGACGATCCACAGCGGATCGAGCACATCGACATTGGGAAAGAAACTGACCTCTTTCTTGTAGCGCCGGCCAGTGCCAATACCATTGCTAAATTGGCTATGGGACTGGCAGATAATATGGTCACAAGCACAGCTCTAGCCTTGCCTCAAAGGACTAAAAAATTACTGGCCCCTGCTATGAATACAAAAATGTTAGAACATCCCGCTACCCAACGAAATCTAAAACTCTTACAAGACTATGGTTACCAGATGATCCAACCTCGTGATGCTATTCTTGCTTGTGGGGACAAAGGTGCTGGAGCTCTAGCGACTGTAGAATCTATTGTTGAAGCTGTTAAGGAGAATTGTTTATGAGAAAGTCATCTTCTATTTCACGAATTGCCATCTTTTTTGCAGTGATGATTACCATTCACTTTGTGACATCTTTCATTCTGCAATTTGTTCCATCAGGAATTCAACCAACCTTGGTTCATATTCCTGTCGTGATCGCCTCTATCATATACGGTCCACGGATTGGAGCTATCTTAGGACTCCTCATGGGACTCTTTAGCCTCACCATGAATACCCTGATTATAACACCAGCCAGCTATCTCTTTAGTCCCTTTGTTCCTCACGGGAATCTCTACTCCCTTATCATTGCCATAGTCCCTCGGATTCTCATTGGGGTAACCCCTTACTTCGTCTATCGTTGGATTCGCAATCGTACAGGACTTGTGATCGCTGGAATTGTCGGCTCTATGACCAATACTATTTTCGTTCTAAGTGGGATTTACTTCTTCTTTGGGAACAGCTTTGGAGGGGGAATTCAAAATTTCCTTGGTTTGATTGTGTCTACTAACTCTCTTATTGAAGTCGTTGCGACAGTCCTCATTACCAGCGCAGTTGTTCCATCTCTTGAAAAATTAAAATAATCTTCCAAGTCAAGACAGATTCGTCTTGGCTTTTTTAATGGTTAAATGCTTATTATTTTTGAAAAGATTTACAATTATAGCTAGAATTTTCTGAAAAAATCTGCTATAATGAAAGCGATTAAATATAACGCAAAAAGGAGACGCTTGCATGACCTATCAAGAAAACTACCAAAAATGGCTCGACTTTGCTGAATTACCAGCTTACCTTCGTGATGAGTTGGTCGCAATGGATGAAAAAACAAAAGAAGATGCCTTCTACACTAACCTTGAATTCGGAACAGCTGGTATGCGCGGATTAATCGGTGCTGGTACCAACCGTATTAATATCTATGTTGTTCGCCAAGCAACTGAAGGATTGGCCCAATTGATCGAATCAAAAGGGGAAGAAGCTAAAAAACGTGGAGTTGCCATTGCTTATGACAGCCGTCACTTCTCTCCTGAGTTCGCTTTTGAATCTGCTCAAGTTTTGGCTGCCCATGGTATCAAATCTTATGTATTTGAAAGCCTTCGTCCAACACCTGAATTGTCATTTGCTGTTCGTCACCTCCACACATTTGCTGGGATCATGGTAACAGCTAGCCACAACCCTGCTCCATTTAATGGATACAAGGTATACGGTGAAGACGGTGGACAAATGCCACCTGCAGATGCGGATGCATTGACAGATTACATCCGTGCGATCGAAAGTCCATTCACTGTTCAATTGGCTGATCTTGAAGAAAGCAAAGCTAACGGCTTGATTGAAGTTATCGGTGAAAACGTCGACGCTGAATATTTGAAAGAAGTGAAAGGTGTTAACATCAACCAAGACTTGATCAATGAATACGGTCGCGACATGAAGATTGTCTACACTCCTCTTCATGGTACAGGTGAAATGTTGGCTCGTCGTGCTCTTGCACAAGCTGGATTTGAAGCAGTTCAAGTTGTTGAAGCTCAAGCTGTTCCAGATGCAGACTTCTCAACTGTTAAATCTCCAAACCCTGAAAACCAAGCTGCTTTTGCTCTTGCTGAAGAACTTGGTCGCAAAGTAGACGCTGATGTATTGGTTGCAACTGACCCAGATGCAGACCGCCTTGGTGTTGAAATCCGCCAACCAGACGGTTCTTACCTCAACCTTTCTGGTAACCAAATCGGAGCGATCATTGCTAAATATATTCTTGAAGCTCACAAAACAGCTGGTACGCTTCCTGCAAATGCTGCTCTTTGTAAATCCATCGTATCCACTGAGTTGGTGACCAAGATTGCAAAAAGCTACGGCGCAACGATGTTTAACGTCTTAACTGGTTTCAAATTTATCGGTGAAAAAATTCATGAATTTGAAACACAACACAACCACACTTACATGCTTGGTTTTGAAGAAAGCTTCGGTTACCTCATCAAACCATTCGTACGTGACAAAGATGCTATCCAAGCCGTTCTTATCGTTGCTGAAATCGCAGCTTACTACCGCTCACGTGGTATGACTTTGGCAGATGGTATCGAAGAAATCTATAAACAATATGGTTACTTCGCAGAAAAGACTATCTCTGTTACCCTTTCAGGTGTGGATGGAGCTGCTGAAATCAAGAAAATCATGGATAAATTCCGTGGTAACGCTCCTAAACAATTCAACAACACAGACATTGCTAAGACAGAAGACTTCTTAGAACAAACAGCTACTACTGCTGACGGCGTTGAAAAATTAACAACTCCTCCAAGTAACGTATTGAAATACATCTTGGCTGATGATTCATGGTTTGCCGTTCGTCCTTCAGGTACAGAACCAAAAATCAAATTCTACATCGCTACAGTTGGTGAATCTGAAGCAGATGCTAAAGAAAAAATTGCGAATATCGAAGCAGAAATCAATGCTTTTGTAGGCTAAAACATGAAGCTGGGACAAAAGTCCTAGCCTCTTAATCTTTTTTGGATTGTCAAGCAAAACGCAGTGGTTGAGTGGGCTCTACTACGCTGATTTCATCAGCTTTTACAGCCCTACTCAACTGTGCGGAGGTGGGACGACGAAATCGAATTCTAACGAATTACCGATTTCTGTCCCACTCTCTCTTTCTTTCGTATCAAAATACAGCATTTTTTCGCCCTTTATGGCATACTAGATTTATAAGAAAGCGAGGTAATCTCATGGAACAATTTTTAGAAGATATTAAAGATCTTGAAGTCACAACTGTTGCGCGTGTGCAAGAAGCGATTGACAAAAAAGAAACAGCAACCTTCTTTATCGGACGCAAGACTTGTCCTTACTGCCGGAAGTTCGCTGCTAAATTAGCAACTGTCGTAGCTGAAACAAAAGCTCATATCTACTTCATCAATAGTGAAGAACCAAGTCAGCTAGACGCATTACAAACCTTCCGCTCAACTTACGGTATTCCAACTGTCCCTGGATTTTTACATGTTGAATCCGGCGAAGTCACTGTTCGTTGCGACTCTTCCATGTCAGAAGAAGAAATTAAAGCATTCGCTCATCTATAAAAAATTAGCTAGAGATCATACTCTAGCTAATTTTTGTTTACCGTAAAAATTGTCCAACTTTTAGAATTTTTTTCATCAAACTATTTTAGTAGACTATTTTTCATTTTAAGAAAAATATTGGAAATTCATGCTCCTCTAGCCTACCATCAAGATTAAAGTGTTTTGTAAACCATTTTCTGTACTTTTCAAAAAGTAATTCATTTATGAATACGGTAGCAAATATCAAGATTAAGAAGATAGTAAGATATATTTTATTTACATTTTTAAAGTCAGTTGTATAGTTCATAACTGTATAGTACCTTATAAAATAAAAATAAAGAAAGAAACATATAGGCACAAAATTTAAATAAAGCAAATAACTGCATAAGAATAGAAATTGGTGTTTCTTTGATCTTCTTCTGTAATGCATTTTATATGTTTTCGTTATTTTATTGAATAAAGGAAACCTGCTTTTAAAACTTCCATAATATTTTGGCGAGGCGTGGTAACCAAGCCAGTGAAGTATTTTAAAATTTAACTCACGTGTTAACCAAAATAAATTGTAAAAAATAAATAAATAAATTAAGATAAAGCTGATTTTCACATGATTAGAATATAATTTGTAAATAATATAATAATATACGCCAGCCATAATATAATTAAAACAAGCTAATATAAAATAGAGAATACTAGCAAATATACTACGAGATCCAATAAAATTTTTATCTGAATAATCTGGTATATAATCCATATAACTTACATAATCCTATTCTATCTTCATAAACTTATGCTCTATATTAAATTAAAATGAACGTTCATTTATTAAATGCTTCCCAGATCTTTTGCTGGGGTTTGGCAAAAGGATAATTCGAAAATTCTTCTGGTGTTAACCAAACAGTCGATTCACTTGATTCTTGCTCTCCTTCTTTTACTAAACCGTAACGAAGTTGAACCTGCCACTTACGATGAGAAAAGACATGCTGGATGATAGGATAAGACCGGTTCTGCCAATCAATGGCCAAGTCATAGTCCTGTTCAAAGGAAAGTATTTCTGGGGTGTCTACTGCCTGCCCCTGCCCATCCAGTAGTGACAACTGGCCATGGTTCTCTGATAGACTATCCACTTCGATCAAAGGAAAATGCCAAAAACCAGACAAAAGCCCTTCTCGCTCATTTTTCTCCAGCAAGTAGCGCCCTTGACTATCCTTGATGATAAAGGCCGTTAAATATACTGGCACCGGTTTTTTCTTAGGAGCCTTGATTGGATAACGATCCATGGTTCCATGTTGATAGGCCGCGCTAAACTCTTTTACAGGACTCTCTTCAGGCCGTGGGTTGACTGGGGATTCAATATCTGATCCCAAATCCATCAAAGCCTGATTGAAATCACCAGGACGATCTGGATCAATCAAGATCTCCATCATGGCTTGGAAAATCTTGCGATTGGTCGGGACTCCAATATCGTAGTCCACCTCAAACAAGCGGGCTAGAACACGCATGACATTGCCATCCACAGCCGGCTCTGGCAAACCAAAAGCAATACTCGCAATGGCACCAGCAGTATAAGGCCCAATTCCCTTAAGTTTTGAAATAGCCTCATAGTTTGATGGAAACACACCACCGTGGTCTTCCATCATCTGCTGAGCAGCTTTCTGCATGTTGCGAACCCTTGAGTAATAGCCCAAGCCTTCCCATGCTTTTAAGAGCCTTTCTTCAGGAGCTTGAGCCAAATCAGCGACAGTTGGAAACCAGTCCAGAAAGCGCTCATAATAGGGAATAACCGTATCGACACGTGTCTGCTGTAGCATAATCTCTGAGATCCAGATTTTATAAGGATCCTGCGTCCTTCTCCAGGGGAGATCCCGTTTATTGGCATCATACCAGGCTAATAACTTTTCTCGGAAGGAAGCAATTTTTTCATCCTCCCACATGATAATCCCGTAATCTTTTAAATCTAACATATTCCTAGTATACCATAGAACGGCTTAGAGTTTACAAATTCTGATTTTAAAAAGAAAAAGGCTCAAGATCATCCTGAGCCTTTCAATCATTCTTATTGTTCTACTGCTTGTGCCGCTGTAATCAAGGTCAATTTGTACACGTCATCTGAATTACATCCACGAGAGAGGTCGTTCACTGGTTTGTTCAACCCTTGCAAGACAGGACCTACTGCTGCAAAGCCACCAAGACGTTCTGCCATCTTGTATCCAATGTTACCTGCCTCAATACCAGGGAAGATAAAGACATTAGCTTGTCCTGCCACCTTGCTTCCTGGAGCCTTCAAGGCTGCAGTTGCTGGGACAAAGGCTGCGTCAAATTGCAATTCCCCATCAATTTCAAGGTCTGGACGAAGTTCATGAGCAAGCTTAGTCGCTTCAACAACCTTATCAACACTTTCCCCAAAACCAGAGCCTTTGGTTGAATAGCTCAACATGGCAATTTTTGGATCAATGCCAAACATCTTAGCTGTGATAGCAGAGTTGATGGCGATTTCAGCTAAGCCTTCAGCATCTGGATTAATGTTGATGGCACAATCCCCGAACAAGTAGCGTTCGGATCCACGTACCATAAGGAAGGCACCAGAAGTCCGTTTGACATTTGGACGAGTTTTGATAATTTGAAGAGCTGGACGAACGGTTGCAGCTGTTGAGTGAATCGCACCTGATACCATCCCATCAACAATTCCCATGTGAACCAACATCACACCGAAATAGTTAACGTCGTCTTTCAAGACTTGACGCGCTTCTTCTTCTGTCATTTTGCCCTTACGACGTTCTACCAAGGAAGCTACCATCTCTTCAAAACCTGGATAAGAATGAGGATCAATAACTTCATATCCATCCAAAACCCCTTCAATTTCAAGGTAAATCCGAATTTTATCGGGATTACCAAGCAAGACAGGGGTTACTTCTGTCTCCTTCACAATGCGTTTTGTCGCTTGGAGAATACGAGGTTCTTCACCTTCTGGTAATACAATACGTGCATTCTTACCAACGAGGTTGGCTTTGAGATTTTCGAAAACTTCCATGAGTTTTACTCCTTTTAATAATTAATAACTGGTTTGAAGCTGTGTTAGAACAGCTTGGAAATCTGGAGGCAGTAGGCTTTCTATGACCAATTCTTCCTCTAGAAATGGATGATAATAGGATAGACGATGGCAATGGAGGGCCTGGCGCTCAATGCCATCTTCTAGACTTCCGCCATAGAGATCATCTCCCAAAAGCGGGAAACCAATGTGAGAAAAATGAACGCGGATCTGATGGGTTCGACCAGTGTGTAACTGGATATCCACTAGGTGAATATCACCAAAAGATTGAACAACCTGGTAGCTAGTATGAGCATACTTGCCTCCCTTTGCTACCTTTCGAGTAATGATCGACTCTTCATCACGCGCAATCGGGGCAATGATCTCTCCAGCACGATCTAACTGACCTTCTCCCTTAACCAAGGCATAATAGCGTTTCTGAATCGTTTTAGATTGCAATTGTTTGTCCAAGCGAGCATGGGCATAACCATGTTTGGCAAAGAGCATGACACCACTCGTATCCTTATCCAGGCGAGTGACAATGTGAACCTGCTGGTTCTCGTAGCCCTGCTTCACATAGTAGCCTTTTACAAAATTTGCTAAGGTATTGGAATGAATCGCACTTGGAATCGAGGCAATGCCAAAGGGTTTGTTTAAAACCAAAAAATGATCATCTTCAAACAAAATATCCAAAGGCCGATCCAGGGGTTTTAGGGTTTCGAACCCTTCTTCCGCTGGAATATCAATGACCAAGCGATCCCCAATATCCAACAAATAAATTGCATTCTCCGGACGTCCATTGACAAGGATCTGGCCACCACGAAACTTAATCTTTGCTAAGAGACCCTTAGAAACCTCGTGCTTTTTCAGGAAAGTCTTGACCTTGACATGCTCATCGACAATGAATTCAAATCTCATTCCCGATCATCTCCGATAAAGGCATCCTTGACCCGATTCCAGAAGCTGGTATGACTAGAACTAGCCACAAAATTGATCTTATGGTTGTCAATCTGGTACTCCACCTTTGCTATATTGCGATAGGAATAAGTTGAATTGTCAACAGAGATAATGTGGAAGCCAGGTCTCGTCGGTGTAATCTCAATCTTATCCTTTTTAGGGACAATAACAGAAGAACCCAAGGTACGATAAACACGGTTGTTGAGACTGGCAATTTCCGCAATCTGCAGCGCCTCAATTGTTGGGTGAAGGACTGCTCCTCCCAAGGATTTGTTGTAAGCCGTACTTCCTGTCGGAGTCGAAACAGTAATGCCGTCTCCTCTAAAGCGCTCAAAATCAACCCCATTGATGGTAAGATCGGCAACCATGGTCCGGTCGCTTCTCTTAATTGTCGCTTCGTTCAAGGCTCTCATGGTACGGGTTTCCCCATTGTCAAAAGTAATCTTGACATTCAAAATAGGGTAGGAAACCTTAGCTCCAGTATCATATTTTAAGTTCTCAACCAGCTTATCGATTTCACTGTCTAAGTAATCTGTATAAAATCCTAAGTGTCCGGTATGGACGCCAACAAAGCGAACTCGATCCAACTGGTGTTCATACTTGTGAAAGGCCGATAGCAACATCCCATCTCCACCAATGGAAATCACAATATCCGGATGCTTTTCCGTCAAAATAAAATTATTTTTTCGAAGCTTGTAGCGCAACTGCTGAAAAACCTCTTCACTTTGACGCTTGCGATTGCGAATAATGGATACTTTTTTACCTGTAGTCTTCATCTGTGTCATCACTATTTCCAACGCCATCATTTAACTTACGATGAAGTGGATCAAACAGGGCTTGAGCCTCCTGAATCGCATCCCGAATCGCTCCCATCTCTTCATCCAAGAGATAGGCCAGGTTTGCAGTCGTCTCTAAGCGTTTTTTGATCTCGTCTGGAAAGTCTCCTTTATATTTATAATTGAGCGAGTGTTCAATCGTTGCCCAAAAATTCATGGACAAGGTCCGAATTTGAATCTCTGCTAAGATTGTCTCATTACCATCAATGGTATCAACCGGATACTCTACCACAACGTGGTAACTCCGGTAACCACTTGATTTCTTGTGGCGGATGTAATCTCTCTCTTGGACCACGCGCATGTCCTGCCGTTGTCTCAAAACTTCTAGGATCTCTTCAACATCGTCTACGAACTGGACCATAATGCGAAGACCGGCAATATCCTGCATATCCTGCGCCAGATTTTCTTCAGAGATATTTCTTCGGATCATCTTTTCTCGGATGCTCTCGATCGGTTTGACACGGCCAGTGACAAACTCAATTGGAGAATGCTTTTGTTGCTTACGATATTGTTTACGAATCCCACGCAGTTTGATTTTTAATTCCCCAACTGCTTGGATATAAGGATCTAAGAAGTTTTCCCAATCAATTGCCATCCTACCACCTTGTAATCTGAACCATTTTTGTATACAATAAACACATCTCTTATTATATCATGAATCGCTTTCGAAAAAAAGCAAAGGACCACAAAATGAACCATTTAGAAATTGAATACAAAACCTTGCTAGACAAGGAGGAATACCAATCCCTCCTTCCACTTTTTGCTGATACAGAATTGGTTGTCCAAACCAACCACTATATCGATACACCCGACCAGCTCATCCGCAAGGAAAAAATGGCCTTGCGGGTGCGTACCTTCACAGATCAGGCGGAATTGACCCTCAAAGTTCCTGAAACAGTTGGCCATTTCGAGTACAATCAAAACCTCAGCCCAGAAGAAACTGACGCGATCCTTCAACACCAACAGTTTCCTGACGGAGAAATCAAAAACCTCTTGATCTCTAAAGAAATCCCCGTTGAGCATCTCGCTGTCTGGGGAAGCCTTACAACAGAACGCTTCGAAAAAGAAACAGCTGCAGGCTTGGTGGCACTAGACCACAGTCTCTATCTAGACACTGAAGATTATGAATTAGAAATCGAGGTCGAAACTGCTGAACAGGAAGAAAATTTCCATCAGTTCATCAAAGAGCATGGAATCGTCTACAAAGCAGCAAAAAATAAAATCGCCAGATTGGCTGAAAGATTGTAAAATAGCTGAAATTATCGCAAATTTTTGCTAAAATAGTGCTAAGATCAAAAATCTAAATGAGGTTGGAATCACATGTCAGATAAAAAAAATATGAAGCTCTTCTCTCTCAATTCAAATCCAGAGATTGCGCAAAAAATCGCGGATCATGCTGGGGTTCCACTTGGGAAAATTTCATCCCGTCAATTCTCAGATGGTGAAATCCAAGTCAATATTGAGGAAAGTGTTCGTGGATATGATATTTATATCATTCAATCAACCAGTTTCCCTGTCAACAATCACTTGATGGAACTCTTAATTATGGTGGATGCTTGCCAACGGGCCAGCGCAAATACTGTCAATGTGGTCATGCCTTACTTCGGTTATGCCCGCCAAGACCGGACTGCTGCTCCTCGCGAACCAATTACTGCTAAGCTTGTCGCAAATATGTTGGTCAAAGCTGGGGTGGATCGTGTCGTCACTCTGGATCTCCATGCAGTGCAAGTCCAAGGTTTCTTCGATATTGCCGTGGATAACCTCTTTACCATTCCTCTTTTTGCAGAACACTACATCAACAAAGGTCTAACAGGGCCTGATGTCGTAGTAGTCAGCCCTAAAAACTCTGGTGTCAAACGAGCTCGCAGTTTAGCGGAATATCTTGATGCACCGATTGCGATCATTGATTACGAACAAGATGATGCAAACCGTGATTATGGCTATATTATCGGGGATGTCAAAGATAAGAAAGCAATCTTGATTGACGATATCCTCAATACCGGTAAGACATTCTCAGAAGCTGCGAAAATCGTCGAACGCGAAGGTGCTACTGAAATTTATGCTGTTTCAAGCCACGGTTTATTTGTAAAAGGCGCTGTTGAATTATTAGACCAAGCTCCGATCAAAGAAATCTTGGTGACCGATTCTGTTGCTCCAAATGGACCAACTCCAAAAAATATTAACTATCTGACAGCTAGCGAACTGATCGCTGAAGCTATTGTTCGCATTCAAGAAAGAAAACCTGTTAGTCCTCTATTTGCCTACCACAAGAAATAAGGTCTTAATGTGATATATTTTGATAATGCCGCAACAACTCCCCTTCTACCTGAAGTCATTGATAAAATGTCTGAAACTATGAAGACCACTTTTGGAAATCCATCGAGCCTTCATGCTCATGGACGGATGGCTAGTAAACTCCTCCGAGAATCTCGCGAGCAGATTGCTCAGTCTCTCCATACTCTTCCAAATCGTATTTTCTTCACTTCAGGTGGATCAGAAAGTAATAATACCGTTATAAAAGGCTACTGCTTGAAACACCAAGCAGATGGCAAACACATCATTACGACCGCTTTGGAACACCATGCGGTTCTCGAACCCATCGAATACCTTGTAGAACGTTTCGGATTTGAAGTTACGATCGTCCAACCAAGAGATGGACGCATTCAGGCTAGTGATATCAAGGCTGCACTTAGACCGGATACCATTCTTGTCTCTACCATGTTTGCCAATAACGAGACAGGCGATCTTCTACCGATTAAAGAAATCGGAGAATTCTTAAAAGATCATCCAGCTGCCTTTCACGTTGATGCGGTCCAAGCAATCGGAAAGGTCCCTGTCTATCCCGAAGAGTTGGGAATTGATTTTCTCAGTGCTTCTGCCCACAAATTCCACGGACCAAAGGGAGTCGGCTTCCTTTATGCAGCCGTCCCAGATTTTGATAATCTCATCCATGGTGGGGATCAGGAAAGTAAGATGAGAGCCAGCACGGAAAATCTCATTTCTATTGTCGGGATGGCAACTGCGCTTAAGCAAGCTACACTTCATCAAGAAGAAAATTTCAACCAGGTTCAAAAACTCGGCCAAGAACTAGTCAATGGTTTAGCAGCCTACGACTACTACGTTAATGCGAATGAAGATCATCTTCCATTTGTTTGGAATCTTGGCTTTCCGGGTGTCCAAAATGATGTATTATTAATGCGACTCGATCTTGCTGGAATTTCTGTCTCTACAGGTTCTGCTTGTACCGCTGGTACAGTTCAACCCAGCCATGTCCTTGAGGCGCTCTATGGAAAAGATAGCTCACGCCTAAAAGAATCCCTTCGAATTAGTTTTTCAGAACTCAATACCGTAGAGGAGGTTCAAGACTTCCTCTCAAAACTTAAAGAAATTTTATCATAGGAGAACAATATGGCTTTTGAAACAAGTGTTTCATTGAAAGACTGCAAATATACCTATAGTCTACACCCAAATGTAAAAAAATATACCTTACGTGACAATACATTCGCTGTTACAAAAGTTGGAAATTACGAGTTAAATCGTTTGCTCGAAGCAGTTCCAAATAGCGGCGAAGGCTTCCTACTTAAAATCATTTTCAATAAAGATTTGACAGGTTTTAAGATCAATATTACAGACAAGTCTGGGCTTCGCCTGGTTAATATCTTTAAAAATCCAGAAAATGACATTATCCAACAAAAATTCTATTTCTTAATGGATAGTCTTGTCGAAAGAGAAATTTTCAACAAAACAGAGGCCTAATATGGTAACCCTAACTTATATCGATGCTTACCAAGTAGAACGAACGACTACTTATCCTGACCTTGCAGCCTGTATCCTAGCTTTTTCAGGCTGTGTAACCTTGCCTGACTCTTACTCAATCGTATCCATTGAATACAAGGGGGAAAAGCTCCCCTATACAGGACGTGTCGATGGACTTTATGCTTTTTTGAAAAAGGTAGAACAAGCTGAAAACTAAGCTGATGCTGATGGAACTCTCCATCGCCATCAGCTTTTTCTTTAGACAAAAATATTTTTTAAAAACCGCTCTAGATAGTTGATTTTTTCACAATCTTCCTATACAATAAGAGGGAAAGGTTGTGATATTGTGAAACATGATAAAAATACTCCAATTCCACGCGCAACAGCAAAACGCTTATCGCTCTACTACCGCATTTTTAAACGCTTTAACTCTGAAAAAATAGAGCGCGCCAATTCCAAGCAAATTGCTGATGCAATTGGGATTGACTCTGCTACCGTTCGCCGAGATTTTTCTTATTTTGGTGAATTAGGAAGACGGGGATTTGGTTATGACGTAAAAAAACTAATGAACTTCTTTGCCGATCTTTTAAATGACAATGCCATTACCAATGTCGCTATTGTGGGGATCGGAAATATGGGAAGTGCGCTTCTCAACTATCGCTTCCATGAACGCAATAAGATGAAAATTGTCATGGCTTTTGATGTAGATGATCATGAACTGATTAATACCAAAAGTAAGGATGGGATCCCCATTTATGGGATTTCTACGATCAAAGAGAATCTCAAAAAAGAAGGCATTCAAACAGCAATTTTAACTGTCCCAAGTATTAAAGCGCAGGAAGTTGCTAGTCTTTTAGTAGATGCCGGTGTCAAAGGAATTCTAAGCTTTTCTCCGGTCCATCTGACAGTTCCTAAAGACGTTGTTGTCCAATATGTCGATCTCACTAGTGAATTGCAAACACTCCTTTATTTCATGCGAAAAAACGAAGAATAAAGATTTATACATTAACAAGAAAAGAGGCTGGGATAAAAATCCTAGCCTCTCAATTATTTTTGGATTGTCGAGCAAGACGCAGTGGTTGAGTGGGCTCTACCATGCTGATTTCATCAGCTTTTACAGCCCTACTCAACTGTGCGGAGGTGGGACGACGAAATCGAATTCTAACGAATTACCGATTTCTGTCCCACTCTCTATTTTATACCAAATAATCGGTTTCTTCACGGTAACTATAATAGTTTTCTTCAGATACAATCAAGTGATCTAATAGGGTTAAGCCCATCACTTCACAGGCCTCTAAAACTCGTTGCGTTACTTCATCATCATTTTTACTCGGAAATACGGCACCAGATGGATGATTGTGAGCCAAGATGATAGAGGTTGCCATGTGCTTCAGTGCATAATGCAGGATTTCACGTGGCTCCGCAATACTTCGATTCACGGTTCCAATAAAAATGGTCTGCTGATGAATAATTTCATTCTGCGTATTTAAATAGAGGGCAACCAGGTGCTCCTGTTTCTTATGGCCGATTTCCTGTTGAATTTTATGGGCCAATTTCTGGCTGCTCATGATCTGTTCAGAACTCATCAATTCGTCTTTATGAATCCTTCGTCCAAACTCAATCACAGCCTGAAGTTCGATGGCCTTCACCCGGCCAATCCCAGAGATTTCCTGCAGCTCCTCTAGGGTTAATTGACTTAACTCCTTTAAACTATTAACGGAGCTCAAAAGACCTTGTGCAATATCATAAACGCTTTTTTTCTTATTGCCTGTCCGTAAGAGAATGGATAACAATTCTTGATGACTCAGCTTATCTACCCCTTCAGAAACCAAACGTTCTCTAGGAAGCAAAGATGGTTCAATAAATGATATGTCGTACATAATTTCCTCCTCACTTATTAATTCGTAATAAATAGAGAAAACGACGACCTTGCATTATTTACAGGCGATCTCTTCCTTCAAATCATCTAACACTAAGACTTCATCTTTATTAAAGCGGATCTGGTAACCTGTTTGAACTTGTTCAAGCTCCTTTAAAAACTGTTGAATTTCACAGCGGATCAAGTACTCCTGGCTCTGAGGAATGGCCTCTAAAGCTTGGTAGACCTGCTCTACTTCGTAGATACCTTTCGTAATTAAACCATTTCGTGGAAAATCGTTTACTAAGAGATTATAGAAATGATGCAAGAGATGATAAATTCGCTCTTTTGTCACTATTCTACCTCCTTATCATACTCTTTCTCCTCTATTATATACTGATTTTCCCTCAATATTATGACAAATTCCTTACATAATATTACCAATCTCTTACAATTTTACAAGAATTTCTCCTAGCTTCCTACATAGAAAAAGCCCTAGCATCTCTGCCTCGGGCTTTATTTTCTTAAAGTTGCATTTGATTATAAGACTTGCTGAATGAATCCAGGATGTCTTTTGGAGCCTTGTCATAGTCAACAGAGGTTTCCAAATTTCCTTTTACAATTGTCCGGTAAGTCGCTGCAGCATCCTCACAGGTCACCAAGGTGATCTCATTGACGCCTTCACGATCTTGAATAACATCTACACGGTCTGGAGTCACTGTCTCAACAGATGAGATGACATAAGTATAGATTTTTTCTTTGTCCGTGATGTAGATCTTCATACCCGCCTTGGCTTTCTCTAATGGTGAGAATAACATGGCATTAGCTCCAGTTAGGCCAAATACGTGGTGACTAGCAAGAGAATAATTGCCTTGTCCCATGACTTGGTTTTCCTTCATGGTCCCTGCTCCGTAGTAGAGGGCTACATTTTCAAGCCCCTTAAAGATCGGAAGGTTCATGTTTAATTCAGGAATCGAAATTCCCCCAATTACTGGTAGTTTTTGAGCTTGCCATTGGGCATTGATGACGGCTTCCGTCGAAAGTGACTGGACATGTTGGAAATCAAAGCTCGTCTTCACTTCTTTATTCTTATCAATGGTTTTTTTATCGACCTTGCTAACCTGATATTGGTTGGTATGCCACACCATAATCATGTTTCGGATCGGAGCATTGAAAATCAAGAGAAGCGAGAGAATAATCAAAAGTGTTGCAACGATGTTGATAAGAGTATTGCGTAAACTCTTTTTCTTTTTTCTTTTGCGTGACATGCTGTCCCCTTATCTATTCGTTTTCTTCCACTACTTCTTCATCTTTTTCATCGGGTTGGACTGTTGTAAAGGTCACAATTTTCGCATCCTGATCCAGTCTCATGACTTTCACACCCTGAGTTGAACGACCCGTTTGAGAGATATTCCCAACACTTGTGCGGATCATGACTCCGGTATCGGTAATGATCATCAGATCTTCATCCCCTTTAACGGTTAAAAGACCAGCTAAGGGACCATTTTTCTCTGTGATATTGACTGTCTTGATTCCTTTACCGCCACGGCCTTTGGTTGGGTATTCGCTAGCCATTGTCCGCTTACCATACCCTTTTTCAGTGATGATCAATACTTCATCTTGATCCGTAACGACGCTAGCCCCAACAACCTTGTCTCCTTCACGGAGATTCACACCACGTACACCTGTGGCAGAACGTCCCATATTCCGGACTACAGCCTCATTAAAGCGGACTGAATAACCATACTTGGTACCGATAATGACGTCAGCATTGCCATCTGTAAGGAAGACATTGATCAATTCATCCTCATCGCGCAGATTCAGAGCTTTGAGACCGTTCTGACGAATATTTGAAAATTCAGCTACATTGGTCCGCTTGACCAAACCTTGTCGCGTCGTAAAGAAGAGATATGCTTCGTCACTGCGATCTTGCTCCACATTGATAATGGTTTGAATCGATTCACCTTCGTCCAATTTTAAGAGGTTGACGATTGGTAATCCTTTGGCTGTCCGGCCATATTCTGGAATCTCATAACCTTTCAGACGATAGACACGCCCTTTATTGGTAAAGAAGAGCAAATGATCATGGGTGCTCGTAGAGACCAGTTCACGGACAAAGTCATCATCTTTGACACCAGTTCCCTGAACACCACGTCCACCACGTTTTTGAGCCGTAAATTCCGCTTGATCCAAACGTTTGATGTAGCCTTTGTTAGAAAGGGTGATCAAGACATCTGTTTCTTCAATCAAGTCCTCATCCTCAAGAGAAAGGACTTCACCAACCATCAACTCAGTTCGGCGAGCATCGCCAAACTTACGTTTGACTTCTTCCAGTTCTTCCTTGATGATGGTCGCCACACGTTCTGGCTTCGCCAAAATGTCAGCCAAATCAGCAATCAAGGCAACCAAATCATCGTATTCACTTTGGATCTTGTCTCGTTCCAAACCGGTCAAACGACGAAGACGCATGTCCAAAATGGCTTGACTTTGACGTTCAGAAAGCTTGAATTTAGCCATTAATTCAGCTTGTGCTTCAGCATCTGTCTGGCTATTGCGGATGATCCGGATCACTTCATCGATGTGATCCAAGGCAATGAGCAAACCTTCCAAGATATGGGCACGTGCTTCCGCTTTTTCTTTATCAAAGATGGTCCGTCGAGTCACTACTTCTTTCTGGTGCTCGATATAAGCACCTAAAATTTGGCGAAGAGAAAGAATCTTTGGAACGCCATTTTGGATCGCTAACATATTGAATCCAAAATTGGTTTGCATTTGTGTCATCTTAAAGAGGTTGTTCAAAATAACGTTAGCCGAAGCATCTCGGCGGACCTCAATCACAAAACGAACCCCTTCACGGTTTGATTCATCCCGTACAGCTGTAATCCCTTCGATCCGTTTTTCTTGCACCAAGCGAACGATGTGCTCGTGCACCTTGGTTTTATTGACCATATAAGGGAACTCAGTGACAACAATCCGTTCACGGCCACTCTTGGTTACTTCAATCTCTGTACGAGAACGAAGAACGATTGATCCTTTTCCGGTTTCATAGGCTTTGTGGATACCTGATTTCCCCATGACCAAAGCACCTGTCGGAAAATCTGGACCAGGAAGAACTTCCATGAGTTCACGGGTCGTTACCTCAGGATTATCCATCATCAGCTTCACTGCATCAATGGTTTCTCCCAAATTGTGAGGAGGAATATTGGTTGCCATCCCAACGGCAATCCCAGTAGCACCATTGACGAGAAGGTTAGGGAAACGTGCAGGTAAGACCAAAGGTTCGCGCTCACTGGCATCATAGTTATCTACGAAATCAACTGTATTTTTATTGATATCCCGCAACATTTCAAGAGCGATCTTACTCATGCGAGCTTCGGTATACCGTTGTGCAGCGGCACCATCACCGTCCATAGAACCAAAGTTTCCATGACCATCTACTAACATGTAGCGATAACTCCACCATTGCGCCATCCGAACCATGGCTTCATAAATAGAGGAATCCCCGTGTGGGTGGTATTTACCCATAACATCCCCTGTGATACGGGCTGATTTCTTATGTGGTTTATCTGGTGTAACACCTAATTCATTCATTCCGTACAAAATACGACGGTGAACAGGTTTCAAACCATCACGAACATCAGGGAGGGCACGAGCAACGATAACACTCATGGCATAATCGATAAAACTCGTCTTCATTTCTGATGTTAAATTCACATCAATTAGATTCTTATCCTGCATTCAAAAAATGCCTCTCTTTACTTAATTCACCATACTATTATAACACATTTTAGCCTATTTTTCTTCTTAGGAACACAAACGTAAAAACGTTTACATCAAGGATTCATACTGTTTCAGATGACAAAGACTTTCAAAAGTGGTAGAATGAAGACGTATGAGAATCTATCTCAAAAAAATATGAAGGAGACGTTTAGACTCATGGATATGACTAAACAACACAAAAAAGTTATCCTTGTCGGTGACGGTGCCGTAGGTTCATCTTATGCATTTGCACTTGTCAACCAAGGAATTGCACAAGAGCTTGGAATTATCGAAATTCCTCAATTGCACGAAAAAGCTGTTGGAGATGCGCTTGACCTTAGCCACGCCCTTGCCTTCACTTCACCTAAGAAGATCTATGCGGCTGAGTACGCTGACTGTGCGGATGCTGACCTTGTTGTAATTACTGCAGGTGCTCCTCAAAAACCAGGTGAAACTCGCCTTGATCTTGTTGGTAAAAACCTTGCCATTAACAAATCAATCGTAACACAAGTTGTGAAATCAGGATTTAACGGTATCTTCCTTGTAGCTGCTAACCCAGTTGACGTTTTGACATACTCTACATGGAAATTCTCAGGATTCCCTAAAGAACGCGTTATCGGTTCTGGTACTTCTCTTGACTCAGCTCGTTTCCGTCAAGCACTTGCTGAAAAATTGGACGTTGATGCTCGTTCAGTGCACGCCTACATCATGGGTGAACATGGAGACTCAGAATTCGCTGTATGGTCACACGCTAACATCGCTGGTGTAAACCTTGAAGAATTCCTTAAAGATACTCAAAACGTTCAAGAAACTGAATTGATCGAATTGTTCGAAGGTGTTCGTGATGCTGCTTACACCATCATCAACAAAAAAGACTCTCATACTTTGAGAGTCTTTTTTGAGCTTTGAAACGAACAAAAAAGGCTGAGAGTTCTCAACCTTTTTTCTTTCCACCCTGAGGGAATCGAACCCCCATCTCAAGAACCGGAATCTTACGTGATATCCATTACACTAAGGGTGGCAACTGTTATAGTATATCAAATTCTCGAGAATTTTACAAGTAAAAAAAGCTTACCGAGAGGTAAGCTTTTTGAATATTACAATTCGATATCGCCAAACAAGTCAGCCATTGAGAATCCAGTTTGAGTTTCTGGAAGATCAAAGTCACGTTTTTCTTGTTTTGGACGACGTGGGCGAGATTGACGTTTTTCTTGTTTTTCGCCTTCTTCTTGAGCTGGACGTTCTTCAAGAGCTTTGATAGAAAGTGATACACGTTCATCTGCAGCATTTACTTCAAGAACTTTAACAGTTACTTCTTGTCCAACTTTAAGAACATCTTTTGGATTTTCAACACGTTTGTGTGAAATTTGTGAGATGTGTACAAGTCCGTCGATACCTGGCAATACCTCAACGAATGCACCGAAGTCAGTCAAACGTTTAACAGTTCCTTCGATAACATCACCAGCAGCCAATTTTTGTTCAACGCCATCCCAAGGTCCAGGGGTTGTAGCTTTCAATGAAAGTGATACACGACCTTCTTCTTCGTTCAAGTCAAGAACTTTCACTTGGATTTCTTCACCAACAGTTACAACTGATTTAGGTGATACGTTGCGTTCGTGTGATAATTCTGTCAAGTGAACCAATCCATCAACACCACCAAGGTCAATGAAGGCACCGAAGCTTGTGATACGTGCAACTTTACCAGTTACGACATCACCAACGTTCAATTTACCAAATACTTCTGCGCGTGCTGCAGCTGATTCAGCTTCAACAACTTCACGACGTGAAAGGATAAAGCGGTTTTCTTTTGGATCTACTTCTTTGATTTTAGCATCAAATTCTTGACCTACGAAACGTTCAGTGTTACGTACAAAACGAGTATCAAGCATTGAAGCTGGAATAAATCCACGAAGTCCTTCAAATTCTACTGAAAGTCCGCCCTTAACAGCGCGAGTTCCTTTAACAGTAACAACTTCTTCTTCACGTCCAACCAATTTGTCCCATGCTTTGCGAGCTTCCAAACGTTTTTTAGATACAAGGTAAGTTACTGTATCAGTATCTTTACCAACTACTTGACGAAGAACAAGCAATTCAAGTGTTTCACCTGGTTTTACCAAGTCGTTGATGTCAGCATCACGATCGTTTGTCAATTCGCGAAGAGTCAAGACACCTTCGACACCAGTTCCAGAGATTGCAACGTTAGCTTGGTTCGCGTCAACTGTCAATACTTCAGCAGTAACAACGTCACCTGGTTCAACTTGGCTAACACTGTTTAGCAAATCTTCAAATTCATTCATCTAAAAAATCCTCCAACAATCAAGTTTTCTAAAACTTGACATACTTATAATTATTTTTCCTAAGCAAGCACTCGCAATGAGATCATCTACAATCTTTAACGACTCATCCTATAAAGAAATAAAATACCTGGATAGATATTTTATCACTTATCTGATATTACCTAAGAACTGGGGTAGCTGGATTCGAACCAACGCATGAGGGAGTCAAAGTCCCTTGCCTTACCGCTTGGCTATACCCCATGAATGAAATGGAGAGAGAGGGATTCGAACCCCCGAACCCGAAGGAGCGGATTTACAGTCCGCCGCGTTTAGCCTCTTCGCTATCTCTCCATATAAATCAACAGGATCTATTATACCATTGATTTATTATGATTGCAAGCCCTTATTTATTCAAATTATAATTTTCTATCAAAATTTCAACGGCTTTTTCAAGTTTTTTGTAAAGAGAATCCACATTTCCATTTTTGATAATGGCAAATTGCCCACCCATGTCTGCAATTTCACCAATCGTTTTCTTGCCAATGGACAAAGTGAATCCATCAAAAGTGTCTTTTCCGACGGTTACTTTACTATCAACGATTTGAATCTCAATTTTCTTATCTTTTTTACTCATTTCAACCCTCTTTTCACTTTTTCTATTTTACAAAAATTCTTTTGATGACGCAAGAGAAAAGGGAGTGAGACAGAAAGAATTTAAATAGAAATTCCTTCTTCATCCCACCCCCGAAAAGGTCATTCAGCTTCTTTTGAGCCTATAAGCGAATGAAGAGAAACATTAGCTGCTGTGTTCTTTCGTTAAGACTCGTTCTCATTGAAGCTTGGACACTTTTGTCTCAGATGCTTTCGTTTTAATCGACTTTGACAATCCATCCTTCTGGCGCTTCGACATCGCCAAATTGGATACCGGTCAACTCGTCATAGAGTTTCCGTGTGACAGGACCTACCTCTGTTTCAGAATAGAAGACATGGAAGTCATCTCCGTGTTGAACGCCTCCGATTGGAGAGATGACAGCTGCGGTACCACAAGCTCCTGCTTCTACAAAGCGATCCAAATCATTGATAAAGACATCCCCTTCAATTGGTGTCATACCAAGACGGTGTTCTGCCAAATAAAGTAAAGAGTACTTGGTGATCGATGGCAAGATAGAAGGACTCAATGGGGTCACAAATTCGTTATTAGCAGTGATACCAAAGAAGTTTGCAGAACCAACTTCTTCAATCTTGGTGTGCGTCGCTGGATCAAGGTAAATCACGTCAGAGAAGTTACGATCATGCGCAATCTTACCTGGCAACATACTCGCTGCGTAGTTCCCACCAACTTTTGCAGCCCCTGTACCATGTGGTGCAGCACGGTCATACTCATCTTGAATCAAGAAGTTCGTTGGAACCAAACCACCTTTAAAGTAGTTACCGACAGGCATGGCAAAGATGGTAAAGATATACTCATCTGCTGGATGCACACCAATAATATCACCAACCCCAATCAAAAGTGGACGAAGATAAAGTGTTGCACCAGTACCATATGGTGGAACGTACTCTTCATTGGCTTTTACCACTGCCTTACAAGCATCTACAAACATATCTGTTGGAACTTGAGGCATCAACAAACGATCTGCTGTACGTTGCAAACGTTTGGCATTTTGATCTGGACGGAACAATTGGACGCTTCCATCTTTTGTACGGTAGGCTTTCAACCCTTCAAAGGCTTGCTGACCGTAATGCAAACTTGGAGAGGATTCGGACAAATGCAAGGTCGCATCTTCTGTCAATTCCCCTTTTTCCCAAGCTCCATTGCGATAATGTGCCAAATAGCGATAAGGTAAATTCATATATGAAAAGCCAAGGTTTTCCCAATCAAGTGATACTGTCATGATAGTGCTCCTTTTAATTCTTTCTATTCCTAGTCGATCTGATGCAGGTCGATTCAGTTTCTCAATCTATGTACACTATTGTACACCATTTCATGAGAATTTCAAGTGATATTTTCAATTTTCAGAAAATTTATTTTTAAAGAAAGTCAGTCCTAGAATGGACCGACCCCTTCTTTTACTTGATAGTGGCTGAAAAAACTTCTTGATCCGAAATGGTATCATTGACAAAGGATCCATTGCTTGTTCTTTCAGAAATGCTTAATTGTGTCAAATCAACCTCGGTCACCTGTCCAGTGGTAGAGGTAATAGCAAGAATTTGATCTTGCTCTCCTACTTCTTCCTGGCTCGTAAAGAGATCAAAATCTCCTTGGTCCGTGAAAACTGGACCTGCCTTGAAGACTCGGTGTGGTTTAGACTTCAGTTCACGTAAGACTTGAAGTCCGCGTTTAGCTCGGCTGGTAACAGGAATATCGTCCTGGGACATCCGTTTCAGACTGCCTCGCTGGGTCAGAATGTACATGCTTGGAGTCGTTGACTTAAAGACGGCTACCACTTGATCTCCATCTTTCAGGTTAATAGCTTTGACCCCTGCTGCTTTAGCACCAACTACCGGCACCTCTTCAATATTGAAGCGCAGACCATAGCCATTTTGGGTAATGATCATGATGTCCTCGAGGACAACTGGTGCAACCGCTACGATACGGTCCTCTTGGTCTTTCAGCTTAGCGTACTTCGTTGATTTGGAGCGGTAGGTCCGCCATGGGCTCAATTCCTTGCGTTCAAAGCGCTTGATTTGTCCTTGTTGGGTAGCTGCAAAGTAGGTCACACCTTCAAACTGATCCACAATCTCCGCAAAGAGAATTTCTTCTTCCTGCTCGAAATTGGTCAAAGTTTGACTCAAGTGCTCCCCAATATCCTTCCACTTGGTATCTGTCAATTCATGAATTGGTCGATAAATGGCATTTCCCAAGTTGGTAAAGAGTAAAAGATGCTGGGTAGTCTTAGCAGGCTCTACGAAAATCAACTCGTCATCATCTCGTTTTCCAACTTCTTCCAGTGTTGAGGCATTGAACGAACGAGGAGAGGTCCGTTTGATATAGCCAGCACGGGTCACGCTAACGAAGGTTTCTTCTTCGACAATGAGACTGGCTGTATCAATCTCAATCGTTTTAGCAGTATCTTGTAGCTCACTGCGTCGCGGATTGCCAAAGAGCTTCTTAACTTCACGCAATTCCTTCTTCATGAGATTGAACATGGTCCGTTCATCCCCTATAATAGCAGCCAAGGTAGCGATTTGCTCCTTGAGGTTAGCATGCTCTTCTTCCAAGGTGACGATATCTGTATTGGTCAAACGGTACAATTGCAAGGTGACAATGGCTTCTGCTTGTTCTTCCGTGAAATCGTAGCTGACCTTGAGGTTTTCCTTGGCATCTGCCTTGTTATCAGAAGCGCGGATCAAGGCAATGACTTCATCGAGGATAGAAATCACGCGGATTAAGCCCTCTACGATGTGGAGCCGTCGTTCTGCCTTTTCCTTATCAAAGCGCGAGCGAGCGACAATGATATCCCGACGGTGAGCAATGTAGCTAGAGAGAATCGGTACAATCCCCACTTGACGTGGTGTGTAGTTATCAATTGCCACCATATTGAAGTTATAGTTGACCTGCAAGTCTGTATACTTGAACAAGTAGTTCAAGATCAAATCTGCATTGGCATCTTTTTTGAGCTCAATGGCAATACGAAGACCATCTCGGTCAGACTCATCCCGGACTTCTGCGATACCGGCAACCTTGTTGCTAACACGAACATCGTCGATCTTCTTGACCAAGACTGCCTTGTTGATCTCATAAGGAATCTCGGTGACAACGATTTGTTGCTTACCGCCTTTGAGTTGCTCGATCTCTGTTTTAGAGCGGACAACCACCCTGCCCTTACCAGTTTCATAGGCTTTCTTGATCTCATCGCGTCCCTGGATAATGGCACCAGTTGGGAAATCAGGTCCAGGTAAAAACTCCATGAGTTTGTCTACTTTGGCAGATGGATGGTCGATCATGTAGACCACAGCATCGATGACTTCTGCAAGGTTGTGTGGCGGAATATCAGTCGCGTAACCAGCTGAAATCCCTGTAGCTCCATTGACCAAGAGGTTTGGAAATGCTGCTGGCAAAACAGTTGGCTCTTTTTCTGTATCATCAAAGTTCCAGGCAAATGGCACTGTATTCTTTTCGATATCTTGCAAAAGATAGCCAGCAATTTCAGACAAACGAGCTTCCGTATAACGCATGGCTGCCGGTGGATCCCCGTCCATGGAACCATTGTTTCCGTGCATTTCAACAAGGATCTCGCGGTTCTTCCAGTCTTGAGACATACGGACCATGGCATCATAGATAGAACTGTCCCCGTGAGGGTGAAAATTCCCCATGATGTTCCCGACAGACTTGGCAGACTTGCGGTAGCCCTTGTCATGGGTATTGCCATCCTTATTCATAGAATAAAGAATCCGCCGTTGAACAGGTTTCAAGCCATCCCGAATATCAGGAAGAGCCCGTTCTTGAATAATGTATTTGGAGTAGCGACCAAAGCGCTCCCCCATGATGTCCTCCAGGGACATATTTTGAATATTAGACATAAGATACAAAGCCCTTAAAATACAAAGTGAAAATTAGAAATTTATCTTTTTCACACAGCACTCAGGGCGTGTTCAACTCCTTTCAAAGAATGTTGAGTAGTCTTTTAGGAAAAAGGAATTCGGTTACACCAAGTAACCAAACGTTCCTTTCTGATGTTTAAAATAGATTCATTAATGATTAGAAAGTTTCTCTTTAGCATAAGAAGTCATTTTCTCTGCAACTTCCATATCGTAAGTAAATCCCATCTTTTGGGCCAGAATTTGAGCTTCTCGATTGAATAGCCCCATGGTAGCAAATAAAGACTGAGTGATTTTATCGATACTAGATAAATCAAGCAGTGCTGAGAACTCCTTCTCTTGCCCGGCTGGTAGATACTGGAAGAGGTGCTTGTAGTTCTTTCCGATATCAACTACTCCCCTATCGCTTGTCACCAGCCAAGCTAAGACCTTGAGGAGTTCTTGCTGGCAAATGCCATAGAGGTGGTCGGTCGCATAGATAAGCTGATTTCTTCGAATGGCCTTAACAACATAAGCCGATACCCACCAAAATTCATTGCAGGATGCTGCAAATTCCTCTTCAGTAGGTGGAGCTGTCCAATAGCGCTTGGAATTAGGCTGATAGGCTTCAAACAAGCCTTTGTCGTCTTTTATAACTTCAAAATTTGCTTCGCTGTCCACCCACTCTTGGATAGACTCCTTGGGGCAGAGGGTCAAATCGATACGGTTGCCGTCTTCAAAGAGCATGAGATACAGACGACGGTGTCCAAGGACATTGTGCTGTTCAATCAGACGCATTCCAAACTGGTCTAGCCAAGATAAATCAGATAACAAGTCGTTCAGATTTTCAACTATATAGACCACATCATAATCTTGAAACTCGTCTTTGGGTGCCCGAGGATTCGTTCGTGATCCGGATAAGGCAATTGCCTCTACTTCTAGAGTATCAGCTATTTGCAAAATCAGATTCATCATTTCTGTATCAGTTCTCATGTCGATTCCTTACCATTTCTACATCCCAGCTTATTTAATTTATAAGTAGAAAGTGATTAAAATACCGTATTTTCTTCCAGGGTAAACTTAACGTTATCTTCAATCCATTGACGACGTGGTGCAGCCTTATCTCCCATAAGGACAGAGACACGGCGTTCTGCACGCGCCAAGTCATCAATGGTGACACGGATCAGGGTACGAGTTTCTGGATTCATGGTAGTTTCCCAAAGCTGATCCGCATTCATTTCTCCCAACCCTTTGTAACGTTGAAGGGTTGCTCCACGGCCAAAGGTCCGACGTAACTCTTCTAATTCGCTATCTGTCCAAGCATAGGCTACTTCTTCTTTCTTGCCTTTACCTTTCGACATCTTATAAAGAGGAGGAAGGGCAATGTAGACATGCCCTGCTTCTACCAAAGGGCGCATATAGCGATAGAAGAAAGTTAGGAGCAAGGTTTGAATGTGGGCACCATCCGTATCCGCATCGGTCATGATAATGATCTTATCGTAGTTAGCATCTTCCACTGAGAAATCTGCACCAACTCCAGCACCAATGGTGTAGATCATGGTGTTGATTTCCTCGTTTTTGAGGATATCACTCATATTGGCCTTCTCAGTATTAAGCACCTTCCCACGAAGTGGAAGAATCGCTTGGAACTTCCGGTCCCGTCCTTGTTTGGCAGAACCGCCGGCTGAGTCTCCTTCGACCAGATAGAGTTCGTTTTTCTTAGGATTTTTAGACTGGGCTGGTGTCAATTTACCAGATAAAAGTCCTTTGTCTTTTTTGCTCTTCTTACCATTTCGGCTTTCATCCCGCGCTTTTCGAGCGGCTTCACGCGCATCCCGGGCTTTAATAGCCTTACGAATGAGATTAGAAGCCAATTCTCCATTTTCCATGAGGAAGAAGGTTAATTTATCAGAAACAATGCTATCGACTACTGGACGAGCCAAGGGACTTCCTAATTTGTCTTTGGTTTGTCCTTCAAACTGCAAATGAGCTTCTGGAACCAAGATCGAAAGAACAGCTGACAAACCTTCACGATAGTCTGATCCCTCTAGGTTCTTGTCTTTTTCTTTGAGGAGTCCTGTCTTTCTTGCATAGTCGTTCATAGCCTTGGTAATGGCTGTCTTCAGACCCGTCTCGTGGGTTCCCCCATCTTTTGTGCGGACATTATTAACGAAGGACAAGATATTATCTGAGTAGCCATCATTGTATTGCATAGCCACTTCTACCTGAAAACCATCTGATTCGCCACTAAAGTAGAGAACCGGTGTCAAAGTTTCCTTGTCTTCGTTCAAGTACTCTACGAAATCTTGAACACCATTTTCATAGTGAAAGGCCACATGGTTGTCTTCTTCCTTACGGAGATCAGTCAGCGTCAGCGTCACGTCCTTAAGCAAGAAGGCTGATTCTTTGATTCGCTCAGCAATGGTATTGAATTTGAAATCCGTCGTTGAAAAGATGGTTGGATCTGGCATGAAAGTAACCTTAGTCCCTGTCTTAGACTTAGGAGCAGAGCCGATCTTTTCAAGAGTCGTAACTGGTTTTCCCCCATCTTCAAAACGTTGCTTGTAGACAGCTCCATCACGGGTAATTTCTACCTCTAGCCAGCTAGAAAGGGCATTGACAACAGAAGATCCCACTCCGTGAAGACCTCCAGATGTCTTATAGCCTCCTTGACCAAACTTCCCTCCGGCGTGGAGAACCGTAAAGATCACCTCAACGGTTGGTTTACCCATAGCATGCATCCCGGTCGGCATTCCACGTCCCTGGTCTTCTACCGATAGCGAACCATCTTTATTAATCGTTACATCGATTTGTGAGCCAAAGCCAGACAAGGCTTCATCGACCGCATTATCCACGATCTCCCAGACCATGTGATGCAAGCCATTTCCGTCGGTCGATCCGATATACATCCCTGGACGTTTACGGACTGCATCCAACCCTTCTAGTACCTGAATGGCATCGTCATTATAATTATTAATATTGATTTCCTTTTTTGCCACAAGGAACCTCCTGTTTGTTCATCTTTTCTATATTACAGTTTTTTAGGAAATTTTGCAAAATTTTTTCTCTTTATATGGAGATTTCCATATCCTAGTAAAAAATGTTAGCTGGGCACTTTCTTCAGATGTCACACTTGAACTCCAAAAATTGCTTTTTCTATTGATGCCTTTTTGATATAATGAAAGTATGATAAAAGAAATAAGTGTTTTAATTTTAGCCTATCTGTTAGGCTCCATTCCTTCGGGATTATGGATTGGGAAAATCTTTTTCCATATTAATTTACGGGAACATGGCTCGGGCAATACTGGAACGACCAATACCTTTCGGATTCTAGGGAAGAAAGCTGGAATCATTGTCTTTGCGATTGATTTCTTGAAAGGAACTTTGGCCGTTCTCCTTCCGACTTTCTTTGGAATTCAGGGGATCTCGCCGATGGTCTTTGGTCTCTTAGCCGTTTTGGGGCACACTTTCCCAATTTTTGCTGGATTCAAGGGTGGAAAAGCAGTGGCGACGAGTGCTGGTGTCTTACTTGGTTTCTCGCCTATCCTGCTACTCATTTTAGCTGTTTATTTTGTAGCCAGCCTGTACTTAACCAGTATGATTTCGTTTTCGAGTGTTACCGTTGCGCTACTCGCCATTCTTTCGGTCCTCCTTCTTCCTTTGACTGGATGGATCTTGCACAGCTATGATCCGCTTTTTACAGTCATTGTCTTGGCCTTAGCTACCTTGATCATTCTACGACACAAGGACAATATCCAACGGATCAAAGAGAAAAAAGAAAATCTCATCCCTTGGGGAAAGAACATCACCCATCAACAACCAAAAAACTAGAGCAGGCGCTCTAGTTTTTTTGGTTGGATCTCCCTTATACTTTTGAACAGATCCTCATTATAATGCATCGACTAGGTCCATCAGTATTTCCATAGGAGTTTTTTTCCTACGACCATTAACAGTTTCGATCATGTGATAAACTTTTAAATGATTGTCATTGCTAAAGACAAACTCAAAGCGGAATTCGCGTCCGTTGGGTGCCACTGTATCAAATTTCGTTTTATATTTATCATGAACGGGGCTAACTGGAAACTTATTGAAGAGCAAGCGTCGTTTCTCCCCTGCTTCTTTCAAACAATTTTCTAGTTCTTGACAATAGTTATAAAACAGCTGATAGAGGTCTTCTTCTGAAATTCTTCTTCTCCGAACTAATGATGTAAAATCCGAAAAATTTCTGCGCGGGATGTCAATACTAAATGAAAATCCCTCCTGATTGATTCTTTCTAAAAATGCATCTCTTGAAATCATAGAACTACTCTTTCTTTTATCAATCTTTAGCGAACCCTTATTGTTTCTATACATCGTCAATCCATTATGTAATCAAGCAGGTCCATCAGGGTGAGTTTCTTGCGACCATTTACGGTCTCAAAGAGATTATAAACTCTTAGTTCTTGGTTCTTTTTAAAAGCAAACTCAAAGCGAAATTCGCGACCATTGCATGCGACTATATAAAATCCGGTCTGATACTTTCTCTTATCGGCTACTGCCTGCATTTGCCGGTCTTCTACCTCTCTACAAAGTAAAAGAAAGATCTGATAGAGTTGCTCCTCAGAGAGCCTTTTTCTTCGAACCAATGACTTGAAGTTATTGTACGTCCACCATGGGATTTGGATGTTGAAGGAAAAACATTCCTGATTGGCTTTATCGATAAATGCTTTTCTGGAGACCATACTAACTCCTCTTCTATTGGAACATCGTTTGACTTTATTATACCATCTTTTATCCTTTCACAAAAAAAGCATCCCAAATGGAATGCTTTTTTCTGTTTCTTAATAGTATTCCCCTTGGCGGTAGTTCCAAGAGTTGAAATGATCAGATAAGTGCATCATGATCTTATCGATATCCAATCCTTTACGGATCACAACTGGACAAGTATTGACAGAACGGCTACCTGCTCCTTGTTCTGGAATCAGTTTTCCTTCGGCATCAACCATAGAGACCATCACACCTTGTTCATAGCGAGTTTCAATGGTCTTGTCTGGTTGGATAGAAGCTACATAAGCATCTGCTTCGATGACCAAGTCCACGGCACCTTCGATGCGCTCACCAATTCCTTCGACCTTCCCGCGGTTTCCTTTACCGGAAGGGTTGGCTGAAGAAGCGTAAACCATCTTGCCTTCTTTTTCCCACATTTCTTTGGCAATTTGCTCACCAGCTTTACCAAATTTGATGACAAAACAGCTGGTTCCACGAACGTCTGTCATGAGTTCTTCACGTCCATCTCCGAAAGCCTGCAATTTTGCATAGGCATCTTCACGCCAAGGAAGGATACAACCAAGCAAGATATCTTCATCCCAATGTTTTTGGTAGAAGGCTTCGATTTCAGGATTCAATTGCGCAAGGGCACGAAGTTCATCCATGCTTCCGCAGAGAACCACACCTGGTTTGTTGCGGTTGCGTTCTTTGGCTTCGAATTTACGTTCCAAGCCAGCCTTGTCACTGGTCATGATGATATAGCCAACTTTGGTAGGGCAGACGATACAGCCACCCTCTCCATTTAGAATATCAAATCCTTCTTGTGAAAGTTGTCCGTCCCATTGAATGTGTTTTGTCATAAGTCTCTTTCCTTTTCTATTCTTTTTAGTATTGTATCAAAAAACAGTCTCAAATTCAATATATTTTCAGAAAATTCGTAATTCAGTATACAATTTTATCATTGCCAGTAAGCTGGCCTGTTCTTCTCATAAGCTGCGATCAAGTCTTCATACTGAAGTGTAATCCCGATATCATCCAACCCGTTGAGCAATTTGTGCTTCCAATCTTGATCGATCTCAAAGCGAAACTCTCCAACAGGCGAGAGGATCTTCTGCTCTTCCAAATCTACCGTCACTGGATCTGCCGGCTTCAAACTTGCCAATTTTTGACGAACCTCTAGCGGTTGGACAATCGGCAGCATGCCATTATTGAGCTCATTATTGTAATGGATATCTCCGAAGGATCCGGCGATAACGACTTTAAAGCCATAATCAGCTAAAGCCCAGGCTGCGTGTTCCCGAGAGGAACCAGCCCCAAAATTGTCACCAGTGATCAAAATGGTTGCCTTGCGGTATTCTGGCTTGTTAAAGATAAAATCTGGATCCTCAGTATATTGGTCATCCAAATAGCGCCAAGCATACATGAGGTATTTCCCAAAACCTTTTTTATCAATTAACTTTAAGAATTGCTTGGGGAGGATTTGGTCAGTATCAATATTATCGTTCATCAAAGGAACTGTAGTTCCCGTATAACTGGTAAATTTCTCCATGCTTCCTCCTTTTACTCGACTTCTGGCATTTGGCGCACATCGACAAAGCGACCAGCGATTGCTGCTGCAGCGGCCATTGCTGGGCTACAGAGATGGGTTTTAGCCCCAAATCCTTGGCGGTCTTCAAAGTTCCGGTTGCTAGTAGAGGCACAGTGGACGCCATCTGGAACCTTGTCCGGATTCATTCCTAGACACATGGAGCATCCTGGATCACGCCATTCAAAGCCTGCATCCATAAAGATTTTATCCAAACCCAACTTTTCGGCGGCTTGCTTAACCGGACGAGAGCCAGGGACCACAATAGCAGTTAAGTTTGGTGCAATTTTTTTGCCTTTCACAAACTTGGCTGCCACCTCCAAATCACTGAGACGCGCATTGGTACAAGAACCGATAAAGATATAGCCCAATTCAATGTCTGCTGGTTTTTGGCCAGGTTCTAGATCCATATAATGATAAGCCCGTTCATCATTCATGTCTCGAATCTCTGGAAAAGGAGTCTCGAAGTCCACTCCCATAGAAGGATTGGTCCCCCAAGTCACCATCGGAGCAAGATCGGATACATCCATACGGATGACCTTATCATAAACGGCATCGTCATCACTAACCAGAGTCTTCCAATCAGCTACTGCGGCCTCAAAATCATCTGGCACACATTCGCGTCCCCGGAGGTAGTCAAAGGTCGTCTCATCTGGATTCATGATCCCCATTTTGGACCCGAACTCGATCGACATATTGCAGATGGTCATGCGTTCTTCCATGGTCAAGCGATCAATTGCTTCTCCCCGATACTCTACGACATAGCCAACTCCACAAGCAACACCGTAGCGCGCTATCAAAGCTAGGATGTAATCCTTTGAATAGATCCCTTTTTGTGGGGTTCCGGTGAATTCAACCAACATTTTCTTGGGTTTGACTTGCCAGATGGTTTGGGTAGCAAAGACATGCTCCACTTCACTGGTTCCAATCCCAAAGGCAATGGCACCAAAGGCTCCGTGGGTTGCGGTATGGCTGTCTCCACAGACAATAAATTTCCCAGGCTGGGTCCGACCGGTTTCAGGGCCCACCATATGAACGATTCCTTGCTTAGCAGAACCATGGGCAGCATGATCAATCCCAAAGTCCACCACATTCTCAGCTAATTTATCAATCTGGGCTTTTGAAATCACATCTCGAATATCAAAAATATTGACCGTTGGAACATTGTGATCAAAGGTTCCAAAGGTTAAATCGGGTCGTCGAACCTTGCGTCCTGCGTCCCGTAATCCTTGAAAGGCTTGCGGACTCGTCACTTCGTGGATGTAGTGTTGGTCCACATACATGAGTTGGGGTTGCCCTTCCACTCCTGTAATAACATGGCGGTCCCAAAGTTTATCAAAGATTGATTTTCCACTCATCGTCTTTCTCCTTTTATCTTCTTGTTAGGAAATCCATTGAAGGATTAGAAAGAGGGCACCTGCTAAAAGTAGGCTACTGCCCCACCAGCTAGCTTGAAAATACCATTTCCGCACCTTGTGGTGAAAGAGATATCCGCCTAGTAGAGCTCCGAATCCACCAAGTAGCCAGCTCTCGAGTAACAGGACCTTTTCAGGAATCCGCCACCTCTTTTGGATAGCTTTTCGTTTATCTAAACCATAGGTCAGAAATACGATACTATTCCAAATAGCAATAAGAACTAAACAGCGATCTCTCCAAGTCATCTTAGAGATTCCCAATAATGGCTGCAGTCATCTCAGCAGTAGAAGCCTGACCACCTAGATCTCGCGTTAAGATTCCTTGATTCAAGGTTTGATTGACAGCTTCTTCGATCATTTCTGCACCTGCTGTTTCTCCAAAACTGTCTCGGAGCATCATGGCAACGGACAGGATCATGGAGATCGGATTGGCAATGCCTTGACCAGCAATATCAGGTGCTGAACCATGAATCGGTTCGTACATACTTGGCCCTTGGTCAGAATGACTAGCAGATGGCATCACGCCTAGTGTTCCTGGAAGGACGCTCGATTCGTCAGATAAGATATCTCCAAATAAATTCTCTGTTACGACGACATCAAAGCGAGCTGGATTGGTGATCATGATCATGGCTGCACTATCGACAAGCTGGTGCTCTAAGGTCACATCTGGAAATTCTTTGGCAACTTCTTCTGCTACTTGGCGCCATAATTTAGATGTTGCAAGGACATTTTGCTTATCGATACTGGTCACTTTCTTGCCACGTCCTTGCGCAATTTTGAAGGCTTGGCGCATAATCCGACGGATTTCTTCTGCGCTGTAATCATTGATATCGCGCGCTGTATCTTCTTTCAAGATATGCTCTCCAAAGTAAATCCCACCTGTCAATTCACGCACGACTACAAAGTCGACACCCTCGATACGCTCTGGTTTCAAAGGAGACAGATGTTTTAAGGCGTCAAAAATCCGTACAGGACGAATATTGGCAAAGAGATTTAATTCCTTGCGAATAGCGAGCAGGCCTTGTTCTGGACGAACAGGAGCATGGTCATACTCAGGACTCCCGATGGCTGCGAGAAGAATAGCATCCGCTCCTTTAGCTGCTTCGAGAGTATCTTGGGGAAGTGGGTGGCCAGCGGCATCAATCCCAGCACCCCCAAAAGGTTTGTCTTCTAGACTATAATCAAAGCCAATTTTGGGAGCAACGGCTGCGAGAACCTCTAGTCCAGCTGCCATGATCTCAGGGCCAATCCCATCTCCTGCAAGTGTTACAATTTTCTTTGTCATGTTCATTTCCTCTTAGGCTTGTGGAAGATCCCGGTAAGAGACAGTTCGTCCCATTTCACCCGCATTCTCTTTTTGAACCAGCGTATTGGCATTGATATAAGCAATGGCAGAGGCTTTTAATACGTCAAAGTCCAAACCAGAGGCATTGAAGATCGTATCTGTATCGACATTTTCCACCGATACCAAGACACGGGCTTGAGCGTCGATCCCATCTGTCACTGCATCGATATTGTAAGAGGTCAAGCGAACGGTTTGGTTGAAGAATTTATCAATCGCATTAAAGATGGCTTCAACCGACCCTTGACCATTGGCAAGGAACTCAAGCACTTCCCCTTCTTCATTGCTGAGGCTAACTGCTGCTGTAATCGTTTCGTCTGCATTGGTGGTTAAGCGTAGATCATTAAATTGGAATCCTTCTGGATTTTCCACTGCTGTACCGGCAACAAGGGCGCGGATATCGGCATCTGTGATCTCGTGTTTCTTGTCTGCCAGAGATTTGAACTTAGCAAACAATGGCTTGATATCTTCTTCTGTGAAATCCAGTCCCAACTCATGCAGTTTTTCGACAAAGGCATGGCGACCAGACAATTTTCCAAGAGGGAGACTATTGCTCTTAACACCCACCAACTCAGGCGTGATGATTTCATAGGTAAGAGGATTTTTAAGAACTCCATCTTGGTGGATCCCAGACTCGTGTGAGAAGGCATTGCCACCAACAACCGCCTTGTTTTTAGGAATTGGAATACCAGAGTAACGAGAGACCAACTCAGAAGTGTTGATGGTTTCATTAAGGACAATCGGACTTTCAACTTGGTAATAATCTTCACGGATATTGAGAGCAACCGCTACCTCTTCAAGCGCCGCATTGCCGGCCCGTTCACCGATTCCATTAATGGTTCCTTCGACACGACGGGCACCATTTTTAACAGCAGCGAGACTATTGGCCACTGCCATTCCTAGGTCATCATGGCAATGAGGGGAATAGATAATCTCGCGATCTGTCTTGACATGGTCAATCAAGTATTTGAAAATGGCACCGTACTCCGCTGGTATCGTGAAACCGACTGTATCAGGAATGTTGATGTAGCTAGCACCAGCATCAACTGCAGTCTGTACGACTTGCAAGAGGAAATCCAATTCTGTCCGAGTTGCATCTTCGGGAGAGAATTCAACAATTTCAAATTTTGAGCGAGCGTAAGAAACGTGTTCTTTGATCATTTCAAGGATTTCTTCCTTTGTCTTGTTGAGTTTAAACTCCCGGTGAATGGGACTGGTTGCGATAAAGACGTGAATTTGTGGATACTTAGCATCCTTCAAGGCTTCATAACAAGCATCAATATCTGATTTGACAGAACGAGCTAGGCCAGTTACGGCTGTCTTGGTCAAGACCTTTGCAATTTCCTGTACAGCTGTGAAGGAATCCGGACTAGCCGCTGGAAAACCTGCTTCAATAGCAGAAATACCCCATTTTTCCAATTGTTTGGCAATAGCAATCTTTTCTTTGATAGAGAAATTAACTCCCGGAGTCTGTTCACCATCCCGAAGGCTGGTATCTAAAAATTCAACTTTACGCATAGGGTCTCCTCATTTCTATGTAGTGGATATAAAGAAAAACATCTCACTCGGTTAACCAAGCGAGATGTTTTTGCCCGCTTGGTAAGCCAAACAGGACTAATGCTTCTGCACTAGCCCTTATACCTCAACAACAAAGCAAATTGAATAAACTTAGCTGTTTTCATGTTTGACTTTCTCCTTTGTTCAATGTCTTGTTTAGTATTTTAGCATAGGGAAAAAGCAATGTCAAGAATTTTCTGTAATATTCTGAATTTTTTGAATAGAAACAAAATAAAGCGTTCAGTTCTAGTTAGATTGAAGATAAAGTCATCTTAGAAACTTTCCTTAGGTGAAGACGGACGTCAGCGAACTTCAAAGAAGTTCCATGACTTAGTTTTGGACCTAAGGTTCCAAAACTCCCGAGTGCTAGAAACAAAAGTGTTTCTAGCACTTTTCTCACGGCGGAAAGTTTCAATATTTATTGAATAAGCCTAATAGTAAGTATCGTTTTTATTTTCAGCATCATTCTAGTTGTTTTATGTAAAATACAATTTTCCATCAATCTGAATAGACCCTGTTACTCTACTTCTTCTGATACAAATCAAAAACGATCTTGTCATTATAGAGATCAATGGTATTGGCCTTGACATAGATTCCAAAGTCATTATCAATTTCAGGTAATACAATGGTGATGGTAGACTCTTTTGGCGAAATCTGGATAAAATCTGGGATATTTTTATTTTTGTTCAAAAGCCGCAAAACCATTTTTTGAGGAATTTGAAAGGTTCCAACTGAAAAATCCTTCACCGTCAAGAGGATGTTCCCATTTTCCAATTTGGATGGTTGGAAGTAAATATATAAGGGATACTCCTTCCCTAAGAGACTCAACTGCCCTTCTAATAGGATTTGCTGATTGTCTGCATAGACCTTGTAGTCGGACAGCTTATATTTTTTCAGAAGCGATTTGATGGTGTCATTGAGTTGATCTCGAGTCGTTGTCATGGTTCCAACTTTGACATCTTTGGTGCCAACTGATTGATGAAGCTGGCTAACATCTTCTCTTGGCGTCGCTAAGCGTCCTTGCACGACTATAGCAAAGGCTAAGAGAAGGCTCACCAATCCTAAAAACAACCATTTCCAAATATTAATTTTTTGAAGGAAGGGGACCTTCTCGTTGATGGGATTATTTTTGACTCCAAGTTTTCTTCGTGGCATTGATTTTCTCCAATATTGCTTGTTTCATCTTTTCATAGCCCGTATTGTTAGGGTGAAAGCTATCCTCTTCATACAGGGCATCATTGATAACGGTAGTCTTCCCGTCACTGACTTCTGATACGCCCATTTTGCCATCAATTCCTTTATAAAGCAGATCATTGATCGGGACGAAATAGACCAGATCAAATTGCGCGATGGTTTCTTCCGTCCTCTCATTCCAACGATCGACAGCCGTCTGGATATTAGTTAATTCAGGAAAATTCAGGTAAAGAGGATTGTAGATCCCCACTACATAAATGGGAAGATGGGGATTGTCCTTTCTGGCCTTTGTAATAATTTCTTTGAGGTTCGCTGTATAATTCTTGAGCGGCTTTTGGATATCCGATAGGGAAAAGTCACTCAGATGATCGACAACGACTTTGCGCAGGTCATTTCCCCCAACCGTTAAGGTCATGACACGCGCCTTTTTGAGATCCTTCTGAAGATCTGTTTGCTTCTTGAGTCGATCTAAGATCTGAGCACTTGTATTCCCAGCTACTCCATAGTTGACAGGCTGGTACTGACCGTCATTTTCATTGGATAGGCTTTGGGCAAGAATGGGCACGAAGCCCCCTTGCTTGGTGCTATCCCCTACTCCTTCAGTCAGTGAATCCCCTAGAGCTACATAAGTATAGGTGATTTCTTTCGCAGCCGTTTTGGGCTTGGTCATACGAGGGGATGCAGTTGGTAGCAGAGCACGAAATAGAAAGACAAAGACAAGAAGGCTGGTTAAAAAGAAAACCAAGCCTTGCATCATTTTTTTAAGATTCATATGAATACGATCGCTTATCCTTGAAAAATCACTTGTCCATCACAGATTGTATAAGCAACTTTCCCTTTTAATGTTTCACCCACAAATGGTGAATTGCCAGCTTTTGAAGCGAAATGATCCGATACCAGACGATCTGCTTCTGGATCAAAGATGGTTAAATCAGCCGGTCCATCCACTGCGATATAGCCAGCATCAAAATCATAGAGACGTGCTGGATTATAGGACATCTTTTCAAGCAATTGCATCAGGCTTAAATGGCCAGCATGCACCAAGTAGGTCAAACCAAGAGAGAGCGAAGTTTCAAGCCCAGTCATGCCAGATGGTGCTTTGGTAATATCAGGAACATTCTTCTCATTTGCATGGTGAGGCGCGTGGTCAGTCGCAATCACAGAGATGACGCCTGACTTCAAGCCTTCAATCACTGCTAGACGGTCAGATTCCAAGCGAAGAGGTGGATTCATCTTAGCATTGCTTCCCTTAGTCAAGAGCAGACTTTCTGTTTTCGAAAAGTGTTGAGGTGCCACTTCTGCCGTCACATGAGCACCTAATCCTTGGGCAAATTCCACCACCTTGACACTTTCTTCCTTGGAAAGGTGTTGGATATGGAGGTGAGCACCTGTCGCATGGGCAATCATGGCATCACGCGCAGCCATTGAATATTCAGCTACACCCGTCGCCCCACAGACATGGAAGTGTTCCTTGGCAATGTTTTCATTCAAACCAAGAATGCCATTCAACTCAGGGTCTTCTTCATGCAGACTAATAAAGGTTCCTAGACGCTTAGCTTCTTCCAAAGCTTGGCGGACAACCTTAGTGCTTTGAAGGGGAATCCCATCATCTGAAAATCCTACTGCACCAGCCTTAAGCAGGCCTTCAAAATCTGTCAGGTGTTGACCGTCAAAGTTCTTAGTCACCGTCGCAACCGTATGAATGTGAAGATTTTCCTTGGCTGCAGAAGCTAAGACTTCCTCTAAGGTCGCAATATCTGAAATGGTCGGATTGGTATTGGCCATCATGACCACTCGAGTAAAACCACCAGCAGCTGCGGCTAAGGCACCCGTATGGATGTCTTCTTTATGAGTTTGACCGGGTTCGCGGAAATGCACGTGAACATCGATCAAACCAGGTGCCACAACCAGACCAGTAGCATCAAGGACTTCTTGTCCATCCGTTGGGAGGTTCTCAGCGATCTCTACAATTTTCTTTCCTTCAATGCGAAGATCACAGACTTGATCCAAGCCAGTCTTGGGATCCATTACGCGACCATTTTTAATGACAACCATTGCATTCTCCTTTATTCATAAAAATCAACATGCGACTCTAACAAGCGGTCGCCGTCATAGCGAAACATTGCTGAAAAGAAGGGTTTATCCTCCAAGAGCCACTCGACAAAGGTGTGGTCCCCTTCCCAGGTTGGTTTTGAGAGGACTTGATCATAAGGCACCCACTCCAAGGTCCCTTCGTTACACTCGATTAGTTCTCCTTCAAAATCTGTTACCTTGAAGACATAGGTGTACCAGTCCAAATCTGGAGTAAACTCCGGAAAGGTAATGATCCCTTTCAAGACTGGCTTGGCTCTAAGGCCCGTCTCCTCAAAAATCTCACGCGCCGCACACTCCTGTGGGGTTTCCCCGCGTTCTAATTTCCCACCAACTCCGATCCATTTGCCTTCATGGACATCATTGGGCTTTTTATTGCGATGCAGCATGAGAAATTCTTTCCCATTGTCAATGTAACAAATCGTTGCTAATTGTGGCATTTTTTCTCCTATCTTAACCAATCAATCGGCTCACGTCCCGCCTCTTTCAAAAATTGATTGGTTTTTGAAAAGGGTTGGGAACCAAAGAATCCTCGGTAGGCCGATAAGGGACTTGGGTGAGCTGATTCAAGGACCAAATGTCGATCGTTGGTAATCAGCGGCTTTTTCTTACGGGCATAAGATCCCCAGAGGATAAAGACAACTGGCTCCTCCAAATCATTGACCACCTTGATCACAGCATCTGTGAAAGGCTCCCAAATTTGACCAGCATGACCATTTGCCTGACCAGCAGGCACTGTCAAACAGGCATTGAGCAAGAGCACTCCTTGCTCCGCCCAAGAGGTCAGATCATGGGAACGCTTCTCTCCGATATCTGAGCGCAATTCTTTGAGAATATTTTGCAAAGACGGCGGCGCTGGTACATGATCCGGAACAGAAAAACTTAAGCCCTGCGCTTGATCCGGTCCATGGTAGGGATCTTGGCCTAAAATCAAAACCTTGACCTGATCCATCTCTGTCGTCTGCAAGGCCTTAAAGACCTTGTCACGCGGTGGATAAACCACTCCTTTGCTGTAGACTTCATTCATAAAGTCATTGATCTGGTGAAAATACCCTTCTGGAAGATGGGATTTGATGGCTTCATGCCAGGGTGAATGCTGCATGGAAACTCTCCGCTATCCAATAAATTCTTACCTTCCATTATACCACATTTGGCGCAGATCCACTGGATAAAAAAGAGGCTGGGACAAAAGTCCTAGCCTCTTTTTCTGTCTGTCAAACAAGCCAGAGCTTTTAGGTATTTTCTTTCTTGGTAAATCCTGCTAGACCGATCGAAGCGACTAGTAAAATTTGCGGTAAGAATTGGATGAGGTAGCGGGTTTTCCCACCTTCAAAGATGGTTAAGAAGAGCAAACCACCAAAGACCGCTAAGGAAAGGAAGTTAAATTCATCTGTATCTCGACGTTTGAGATAAGCTCCAACCAAACCAGCCGATAGGATGATCCAGATCACCTGCTTCACAAATTCATAATACTTGTACTGCGGGCGATCAATGCTAAGGAAATAGGTCCGCACCCATTTTGCCAGACCATTGTTTTTAGTCAGTGGCGCATAGAGAGGATTAATATAAGGTGTCTTCTCATACTCTAAATCTCGGTAAAGCCAACCTAGGGTCCCTTCTGCGACCGTCAAAGATTGCTTGTAGTAGATATGCCCGATCAAACCGAACGGTCCGTACTCCTTAAGACGGCGCTTGATTTCTTTGATCACATTTTCTTTTTTAAAGAGGCCATTGTTGTAATCCGAGCGCTTATCCTCATCAATATAGGCTAGCAAGCCTTCTTTCATATCTTCTTGGTTGTGCCCCATATCTGTCAAGCCCAGATTGATAAACAAGAGCGGTCCTTTAGCCAACCCTTCTTGTTTCAAGATCGGCACAACTGTTTGATGATTGACCGCCGTATTCAATCCTGCAAAGACAAATCCCGTCATAATCACGGTCACCGTAGCAATCTTGCCAAAGGCCTTCCAATTTCCTCTGAAGAAGAGTACAGCCCAAAAGGCAATCATGACAATAATAGTCGTTGGACGGATCAACATGGATAGGCCAGATAAGATGCCCAAGCCAACTATCTTCTTCCAAGAGATGCTTGCTTGGTCTTCCTTCAAGAGATCCAAGGCCCACCATAACTGAAGAGCGATCAAAGGAAGCGGCGGAATGTCCGTGTACATGGAATAGAAATACGGCGAGTAACAGATCAAGCTCACATAGAAGAGATAGACCAGATCAGCCGTTTTTTGATTGAAATGCTTCTGGGACAGCTTGTACAAGAGGACTGCACCCAGATTGACATAGAGGATATTGAGAGCCTGCATGACCCACAGACCGCTAGAGCCAAATAAGACATAGAAAAACTTCTCGTAAAGAAAGAGCGGAATGTTATTGGGATTGCGACTGAGGTAGTTGGTGATAGAGGATTGCTTAAGAAGATCAAAAGCCCCTTTGAAAACAACCGCAGCATCCCGACGGATAAAGAGCTCCGCACAAACCATAACAATCAACTGAAAGACAACCGCTCCAAGTAAGAAGCCTTTTTTATGCCGAGTCAACCAAGCAAAGGCACTCTTTAGCCCATCGCGTTTCAGCCAGGCTAGCAGAAATAGCAATCCAGCACCTGAAATGGCTAGCCACGAAATCTCTCTCAGATAGGTCACACTGATCAAGAACCAGTGGACCATCACTAGCAACATGACAACATGAAGCATCCCAAATAGAATACGTTTACTTTTCGATAACATAGGTCCATTATATCAAAAAAACAGCATTTCTGCTGTTTTGGACTGACTATCAACTGTAAAGTGAAAAGAAAAGTTGTTCTAAAATGTAATTTATAAACATACTCATTTTATCGAAGCAATTTTTAACTCTTAACCTTAACTAACAGACCTAAAATACTAGAATTAAAATACATAATAATACAAGATAAATTCCAACCGTTAGAATCATTCCGATTTTATAGAAACCGACTAAGCCAGCATATCGTTCGACAAAACCGATCTGTGGGTCGACTGGATTATAAAAGACTGTCATAGGAGACCCGATTGGGAATATCATCCGCAAATCCAGATTTTTGCCGGCTCCAAGAACATAGGTTCTATCGAAAACATTGGTTTGTCTTGACTTAGAAGAAGTCTCTCTGAAATAAGCGTAGGTAAAGGTCTTTTGGTATCTTTCGCCCCCAACTTGATACTCCACCACAGGCAGGGAAATAAGCAGTTGATTTTTGGAATCAAAAGCAACTACTTCTCCCAGAACTTTTGCGGTTGATTCTGTTTTCACTTTTATTTCACGACGATACAAGGTGTAAAAGATGAGCAGCATGATCAAGAAAACAAGGCTCAGAATGCCCAAGCTAAGCCAGAATATTGTTACTGTCATTGATTTTTTTACCCTTTCACATAAACTAGTTGGTTTCAAATCCCTTGAAAAATTTTTATTCTCCCCTTTTCAACCAATTCTGTTGCTGCGCTTTTTCTGCAAAATCTTTTGCTTTGTTTATATCTAGTGAATTTGAATCTGATGGAGCATTGGATTCAATCTCTTCTTTCAATTCTTGTAAAGTTTGAACATCTTTCGGGGTTAAATTAGAGACTGTGCTAGATTCTTTTTCTGTCGAACTTTCTGGCACAGACTGGATCTCGCTATTAGTTTTTATTACCTCAGTTCCTACATCCGTTTTTGGAGCTGGTCGGTATAACATGAAGAATCCAACAATTACAATGATGAAAGATAGGATCGATATCCCATTTCGTTTTTGAATTTCTTCCTGAGGAATTTCTACTCCTTTTGTTGATAAATTCTTCCATTCTGGATGTTCCTTCTCAGCTGCTTTTTTCTCATAAAAGAAAGGTGCAATCAATGACCGATTGATGAAGGTGAGAGTTCCAAGACAGGTTATAAAAAAGGGCACTTCACGAGAGTGGCTAAGCAATATCTGAATATAAAATACACTAGCAATTATACCTAGGACGATAATAATTGTAAATCTAATTTTAAATTCCTTCTTCATTTGCAAATAATGTTCTTTTGTCATCTTATTCTCCCTTAAAAATAGTTTTTCCTTCATCCATAAAAACAATTACTACTATCATACCGGATTTTACTTTGAGATTCAAGTTAATCACCAACTAGTGAATAGAGTATAAAAAAGAAGCGTTAGAAACGCTTCCGTCCTATTATTTATCTTGCCAAGTTTCTTGGTTTTCCTTGAAACGGTGTAACAACTCTAAACCTTCAGAAGTGATGTAACCTTGTTCTTCTGCTAAATGAATCAATTCTGTGTAGTTAGACAAGGTTTCAAGTTGAACGCCAGCTTCCGCAAATTTCTTATCGGCTTTCTCCAATTGGTAGGTGAAGATGGCAACCACACCAAGAACGTCCGCCCCTTCACGCTTGGCAGCTGCGACAGCATCCAAGACAGATCCACCAGTAGAAATCAAATCTTCCACTACGACCATCTTTTGACCTTGTGGTACACGGCCTTCAATTTGGTTTCCAGCACCATGGTCTTTTGGTTTGCTACGGATGTAGGCAAATGGCAAATTCATCTTGTCCGCAATAATGGCTCCGTGAGGAATTCCTGCAGTTGCTGTACCTGCAATCACTTCTACTTCAGGGAAAGCTTCCTTGATTTTATCTACAAATCCATTTTCGATCAAGGTACGAGTTTCAGGATAAGCGAGGGTTACACGGTTATCGGTATAAATTGGGGACTTGATCCCAGATGCCCAAGTAAAAGGTTCTTCTGGTTTCAAATAAACCGCTTCGATTTTCAAAAGATGGCTAGCAATATCTTTAGCTAATGACATGACGACTCCTTTTTACGATTTTAATCATATACGAATTAAATCAATCATTGATTTAAACAACAACTTTACAGGTTAGTGAACGCGTTAGGGAAGGTCCAGTAGGACTTCCCGTAGAGCTACAAAATTTTCACTTTTAGTAGCAATTAGTGTTCCGACGATTATGAGAATAAAACGATACTTTTTATTCTCATAATCTAGTGAATAGTTTAGGGAAGGCCCTATCGGGCTTCCCGTAGAACGTCTTGAAGCACAGCTTCTTAGACGTTCTTAACTATTCCATTGTCTCTTAATTTCATGGTAAGCGTCCCATGGGTTTTCTGCTTGGATAATTGGGCGTCCAACGACAATATAGTCAGATCCAATTTTATGAGCCTCTTGTGGGGTCATGACCCGTTTTTGGTCGCCGATTTCAGCTCCAGCAGGACGAATCCCTGGTGTGACACAGACAAAGTCTGACGAAGTGGCATCTTTGATCAAGGCTACTTCATGGGCTGAGCAGACAACACCATCCAAGCCTGCTTCTTGGGCCTTGCAAGCATAATTAACTACAGACTCTTGGACTGTTGTTTGGATGTTTTGGCAATCACGCATGTCTTCTTCACTGGTAGAAGTCAACTGGGTCACGGCTACCAATTTAGCTCCTTCACCAAGAGCTGCCTTAGCTTCGCGCATCATCTCCACACCACCGGCTGCGTGGACCGTCACCATATCTACTCCGAAAGTCCCCAGTACGGACATAGCTGATTTGACTGTATTTGGGATATCATGCAATTTTAAATCAAGGAAAATACTGTGTCCAAGCCCTTTGAGGTAATGTACAATTTCAGGACCAACTGCATAGAAAAATTCCATTCCGATTTTTACAAATAATTTTTCGTCTTCTGGAAAATGCTCTAAAAAATTTTTGACATCCTCGAAAGCTGGGAAGTCAAGGGCGATAATAGGACGTTCTTCACGCATGGATTACTCCTTTTTTGATTGATCATTTTGTCTACAAAAAAACCTTGCCCGAGGCAAGGTTACACGAAAATTAGGTAGGAACAACTACCATGATTCACCGTCTAGACCTTAGGAGCCTCTCTGGACTGCTTTAAAGGTTTTTATTTATTGTAGTACGATATTTAGGAAAAGTCAAGGATTTACAGTAGATTTTCCCGTACATGTTTTCGGAAGTTCTCAAGGGTGTCAATACCATAGCGATCCATGACCTGTGGCAGATCTTCGATGATGCTTGGACAAGCATAAGGATCAGTGAAATTAGCGGTTCCAACTCCAATCGCAGAAGCCCCTGCAATCATCATTTCAATGGCTGCTTCGGCTGAATCCACACCTCCCATTCCGATAATCGGAAGTTTAGTGGATTGGGCAACCTGGCGGATGAGTTTTAATGCAACTGGGAAAACGGCTGGACCCGACATGCCTCCGGTTCCATTGGCAATGATGGGCTTACCAGTCTTGAGGTCAAAGCGCATCCCAACTAAGGTATTGATCATGGTTAAGCCGGTCGCCCCTGCATCCTCTGCTGCTTTTGCGACCTGCGAAATGTCTGCCACACTAGGCGTTAACTTGACATAAACAGGGACTGAGGACGCTTCTACCGCTGCTTTCACAGCCGCATAGGCCAACTCAGGAACCTGCCCGATTAAGAGACCATTGTTCCCATGGTCTACATTTGGACAAGAAATATTGAGTTCAATCGCTTTGACATTTGGCGCTTGAGAGATCTTGCCTGATACCGTCGCATACTCTTCGTTGGAGAAGCCAGCTACATTGGCAATAATCGGTAGGTCTGGATAATGTTGGGCCAACCAAGGAAGTTTCTCTGCTAGGACCACGTCTACGCCTGGATTTTGGAGCCCAATGGCATTGAGCATGCCTGCAGGCGTCTCGGCGACACGTGGCGTTGGATTACCAAAACGAGCCTCAGCAGTTGTTGCCTTGATCATGATGGATCCAAGCAGGTCTAAGTCATAGTATTTAGCATATTCCTGACCGAAACCAAAACAGCCAGATGCCGGAATAATCGGGTTTTTCAAGTCTAAACCGGGTAAGGATACGGCTAGTCGATTTGCTGTCATAAGGTCCTCCTACATCACAATCGTACCGGTTTCAAAAACCGGTCCGTCTTCACACACGCGCTTATTGGCTGCTTGGCTTTCATTTTCCAGATGCACTACACAGGCATAGCAAGCCCCCATCCCACAAGCCATACGGGATTCCATGGAAATGTAGGCGCGGGGATGGTCATGGAATTTGGTATTGACATATTTGAGCATGCCAGGTGCTCCACAAGAATAGATAGCGTCAAACTTCTGGTCCATCTGATCAATGACCGTAGAAACATAGCCCTTAGTGCCATAAGTCCCATCGTCTGTCGTTACAGTGACATGAGCAACCTGAGAAAGCTCTTCTTCCAAAATGACGGCTTCTTTGGTCGCAAAGCCGACAACCACTTCAACTTCTACCCCTTGCTCATGGAGTTGTTTGGCCACTTGGACCAAAGGAGGAACACCGATACCGCCACCGATGATCAAGGCTTTCTGACCTTGGCCGAGATTGGTAAGATCAAAGCCATTTCCCTGTGGCCCCATGACGCTGAGTTTGCTACCGATTGGCAATTGGGAAAAGATTGCTGTCCCCCCACCTTCGATGCGGTAGATCAAGCGACACGTCTGTGTCTCAGGATCAATCTCAGAAATTGAAATCGGACGGCGAAGGAGCTTGGCCCCATCAGGGACGCGGATATGAAGGAATTGACCTGGCAGCATCTGCGCCACCATTTCCCCCTTCAAGATCATAGAATAGATGCGGGGAGCGATTTCTTCTTGAGCGACGAGCTCCATCTCCTCCATCATGATTTTGCCAAAGCGTTTTTTACAACTGTCACTGACCATTGGTTTCCTCTTCTTTCTTTCAGCAAAAAAGACCTCGCAAAAGCAAGGTCCCACAAACGATCAGCTAGACTCCGTCCGCTGATCTTTATTCCGTCTTTCCTTGCAGGCCTCTCTGGACCTCTTAAAGGTTAAATTTGTCTCATTATATCGCGCTCCTTCTCGCTTGTCAAGTAAAATCAGTAACTTAGGAAACTTTACGGGGATCAAAATCTTCTGGGATTGGTTTGATGTATTGCATGGCAATTCGATTTTCAGGCTTACGATCAACTAGATAAAGAACCAGTAAAAAGAGCCATTCCAAGGGTTTCATCAGGTAATAGATCAGGTCCATAGCCCATTTCTTCTTGATATGTTTGGCAAAGGGATAGCCATAGCGGTCATAATTGCGACGCAAGAAGTGATGGAATCGTGGCGTCTTTTCTTCTAGCACCTGCTCAAAGGCATTGGCAATACAGAGCTGGCGATTCACCACAACAGGATGACCGTGCCGGACTCCCATCCGTTGGGGTTTGACAACTTTTTCATGCCCACCAGCCGCAACCGTACAGAGATAGTGCTCATCAATGATGAGATTCTGAGGAGGGATCTTTTGTGAGAAGGCCCAGTCAGCTGTATTGGTCCAGGCCTTGATCATGGAATCAGGCTGCTGCCCAAAGAGCATGAGTACTAGGACAACAAGAGCAAGGGTTGGAAGGGCGACAAGGACCGCTAGCCAAGGCCAGTTACGCGACTGGTTTAAGAGCCGATGGAGCCATTGAAGTAGACGATTCTCATAGCTTATCTCTGTTCGATCTTGCTGCCACTCCTTGATACGAACCCACAAGAGATGGAAGGAATAGATCAATAAGAAAAAGGTGTGAAAACTTGCTACCTGCAGTTGATTATCAAAAACTAAGAGAAGAACCACTCCTCCTAGAATGCCACTGATGCAGAAGATATTTGCTAACGGCGATAGTGAATTCGCATCCCGGTAGGAATAGATAATCAAGGCTAGTAAAGTAAGAGCTGCCAGTGTGAAGAAGGTCGGATAGGCTCTAGACCAGATCAAGGCATGTTTCTGAGAATTGATCAAGGGCTCATTCCATTCGTAAAAGGTCATATCCTTGACAATGAAAATAAAAATCGCTTCTAGAAAGCAGCCAAAGAGTCCAAACCAAAGAACAATGGTAGGCTGTTGTTTTTTCTTTTTTATAGGCTTAGGACTCGGTGATTCAATTGTGAATGCGTCATCTTCTCTTGCCTCTTCTCCTTCCTTTGGCCCTCTCTCTTCAAACAGATCTGGATCTTTGAGAGCTTCTTCCTCTGCTTCTTTGTACTGGAGGCTAGACCACCGACCGATCCCATAAATGATAACAAAAATATTGGGGACAAAGAGGGCTATGGTTAGACCGTAGGGTAAGATCTCCATCGTGAAGGCAATGATCTCCCAAACACTAAATTGGACGAATGGATCCTTTATTGCATAGATCGACTCACTAACAACAAAATAGATGTAAAAGGCTAATAGAATCAGTGCATTGGTCACAAAATTGATCTGCAACAGACCGGATGTGAAATGGGTTTCCAATTCCTTATCCTTTTTCTTATACCAGGACACTAGTTTTTTCATAAGATCTCCTCAATCAATTTTTTACCATTCTATCAATCAGATCTTATCTTAAGCAAGGCAAAACTGTATTTTTCCATCAAAATCAGTCCCCAGATGGAGATTTTGTTTCCAATCTTCTATTTTTTAAATATTTGATCTAGCCTACTTCCTATTACCTCCCTCAGCCTGCATTATAGTCTGATACAGTCCTTGAAAGACCACATTTTACGGGAAAATCGCGCTTTTTTATGTTAAAATAAAAGCATGAGAATACAACAATTACAATACATTATCAAAATCGTCGAAACCGGCTCTATGAATGAGGCCGCAAAACAACTCTTCATCACGCAACCTAGCCTTTCCAATGCCGTTAAGGACTTGGAAAATGAGATGGGGATTGAAATCTTTATCCGGAATCCTAAAGGGATCACTTTGACCCGCGATGGGATGGAGTTCCTCTCTTATGCCCGCCAGGTGGTGGAGCAGATTGACCTCTTGTTCGAGCGCTATAAAAATCCCGTGGGTTCTCGTGAACTTTTCAGCGTCTCTTCACAGCACTACGCCTTCGTGGTTGAGGCATTCGTTTCACTATTGAAGAAAAGCGACATGGAAAAATACGAGCTCTTCCTACGGGAGACGCGGACTTGGGAGATCATCGATGACGTCAAGAATTTCCGAAGCGAAGTTGGCGTACTCTTTTTGAATAGCTACAACCGAGATGTCCTCTCTAAGATGCTGGATGATAATCACCTGATTGCCACCCACCTCTTTACTGCGCAACCTCATATCTTTGTCAGCAAGACCAATCCTCTTGCCAAGAAGGAAATCGTTCACCTTTCAGATCTGGAAGATTTCCCATACCTTAGCTATGACCAAGGAACCCACAACTCCTTCTACTTCTCAGAAGAAATCCTCTCTCAAGAGCATCATAAGAAATCCATCGTCGTCAGTGACCGTGCGACCCTCTTTAATCTCTTGATTGGTCTAGATGGCTACACCATTGCGACCGGGATCCTCAACAGCAATCTCAACGGAAATAACATCGTCTCCATTCCCCTTGATATCGAAGACCCGATCGAGCTGGTCTACATCAAACATGAAAAAACAGCCCTCTCAAAAATGGGAGAAAAATTCATCGAGTACTTGCTTGAGGAAGTGAAGTTTGAAAAATAAAAAATATCTGAGTGTTCATCTTCACTCAGATATTTTTTATGGTCATCTCTATATTTAGAAATCAATATGGGTCAACAACTTGTATTCACAAAATCATTCCAACATCCATAATTTCTGAAATTAGTTAACATTTTTACTAAGTATTTCAGTTGTGTATTCATTTTTATCTGTGTATGTTTTCGATTGTGATAAAACTCTAAAACCTTTAATGTTCTTGCTTCGGTCTTTCATGATATATGTATCTGTTATAGTAGTTTTAAATGAATTTCCTGTCATACGAATTCCAACCGGTTGATTAGTAAATCGATCAGAATAAAATAAATAAACAGAAAATTTTTCTTGACCAATATTTAAACTATTTCCACCATGATCAAACCGTGTATCCCAATAATTGTGTGATTTTGACTGATCATAAGCATCAAAAAACCTTTGATTCCTTTCTGCTGTATTCATAACAGATTGCCGAAAGAATACTGGGCGGAAAAAAGTAAATTCTGGTTCCGTACCATATTGGTAGTAAGTTTGTAGTTTTCCACTCTTTGGATTTCTAACTTGAAATCTAATCTCATATGGATATTCTGGTATTTGAACCAAAGTATCCCCTTGGTAGAGCATTAAAACTAAATCAGTTCTATAAATATACCTGTGTTCTACCTTTTTTAGATTTGGAAAACGGTTAGATAGTTTCGTAAGAAGTTCATTATCTAAAATTCTCTCGCTAAATGCAGGACCAATTGATCCTACATCAAAAGAATGTCCGCTTTACTTTTATCAGTAAAGGTCACATGTAATATTCTGTGACTACCATATTCATCTATGTCTGTTCGGATAGATTCTTTCCATTGTCCATTAGATGGTTTCATTTCTATGTCATCATGAATAAATTCGAAATTGATGTCTTTGATAATCTTTTTCTGTGGCTTAATTTTACTGGTTTTGTAATTGTACACATCATAATAAATCGCTCCTGGCTCAAATAACTCAGGTTTTAAATAATAACGTAGGGCAATATAACCGATGAATACACCAAATAAAGCCAGGTAGATATGTTTCTTCTTAATTTCCAACTTCTTCACCTCCTAAAGATGGACTCTAGTAACAAGATTGAAACCTCTTGTTTCTTACTTACGAAATATTTTTTTTCTTGCTCTTTCACTATCATCATAATAATTTCTCAGTTCGTTGAGGACTTCTTTTTCATACTCCTCTTTATTGTTTTCTGTATAGATCTTTTGTGTAGTCCGTACTTTCATCCGATCATTTTGATCACGCTTTATCAGTTGTGTACGGGTAACTGTTAATTTAAATTTCGATCCTGTAGGATTTATATTAATGGGAAGGTTAGATAAAGAATCTGAATAATACCAAGTATCGTAATAAAATTTATATTGATAGGTATTTGACAATTCTTTAGAAATGGTATCGGCTCCCCTGTCCCAGTAACCCTTCCAACTGTTATGGTAATCATCATAAAAAGATTGCATGTCTGCTTGATTCACATCTTTTTTAGTTTTTAAAAACACAGGTGTATTGGTTTTCTCCGGCAAATTTCCATATTCATAATAAGTTTGTAACTTTCCATTTTTTGGATTCTTTAGGTCAAAACGCGTAACAGCTTCTATTTCTGGAACTTGATAGAGAGTATCCCCTACATACATCATTCCAGCTAAAAAGGCAATTTTGAAACCACTATTTTTCTCTGTGATCACATTTGGAAATCTTCGGAGCATTTCTTGTTCTAATTTTTTATCATATAGTAATTTACGACTGAAGGTTGGACCCATTCGAATCGTCTTTTCTAGGGGAATTCTAATTTTTGAACCATCTTCTAACGTGGCATGTAAAATGACATCCCCACCATTAAAAAGGCCAAGATCAGACCGAGTTTCTTCCGACCAAGTTAACCCTTGAGGAACCACTGATTTTTCATAATAAATAAATTCAAGATTGATCTCTTTTACTTTTGCTTTTTTGGGCTCGATCTTCTCTGCTTTGTAGTTATAAACTCTGGTATATTGATAGTCCTTATCAAATAAACCAGGATCAACATAATTTTTCAAATATTGATAAAGTCCAAAGAAGAATAATCCTAAAGCTACTAAAACAAGTGGCAATTTCTTTTTTAACTTCTTCATGCACGCCTCCTAGGAAAATTTAATACATTATAATATAAGGAAGAAACCCGAACAATCTAACCTATTGTCCTAATATAAATATAATCCATAAAAATGTTGAAGTGTTTCACTCTAGAATTGAAATAAACTAAACTCCAGCTTGTATTATTCTACTATGATTTTTGGTTTTTTTCTGTCAAGAATTTCATACGTGTATTCAGTTTGATCAGTGTAAGTTTTCGATTTTGAAGTAACTTTTTCACCCTCGCTATCCTGATCTTCATTTGGTAAAATATAGGTATCTGTAATCGTTGTTTTAAATGTATGTCCCGTAGGGCTAATTCCAACCGGCTGATTGCTTAATCGATCGGAATAAAATAAACGATAGTAACGATACCCTTGCGAAATTGATAAATTAGCATGTCTAAATTCGAAATCTCTATCCCAATAATTTTTTTTACTAGATTGGTTATAAGCATTAAAAAATTCTGGTTTTTCATTATATAAGTGTGCTTTGTTTTGTAAAAAGAATACTGGTCGAAAATAATTAAATTTAGGTTCTGAACCATATTGATAGTAAGTTTGGAGCTTACCATTATTTGGATTTTTCACCTGGAATTGAATCACTGTTTGTTTCTCTGGAATTTGAAATAAGGTATCTCCCTGATAGAGCATTAGAACAGATTCTAAAGAATGATATTGAACAACATCAATGGGTTCTACTAACGGGAAACGAGACGATAATTTTTTATATAATTCATCATCCAAATTTTTCCAACTAAATGACGGACCAATTGAATCTGTTTTTAAGGGAATATCCGCCTTACTGTTATCAGTAAAAGTCACATGTAATATTGGGTCATTACGATATCTATCAATATCTGTTCGTATGGTCTCTTTCCATTTTCCATCTGTAGGCCTTTGCTCATTTTTATCATGGATAATTTCGATGTTAATATCTTTGATAATCTTTTTCTGTGGTTTTATTTTACTAACTTTGTATTGATAGACCTTATGATAAGTATACTCTGAATCAAACCAATCTGGCTTAATATAATACCGAAGACCGATGTAGCCAATAAACAGACTCACTAAAGCAAGAAATACAAATTTTCTCTTCATCCTCAACTTCTTCATACTCACCTCCTTAAGAAAATCTATTTCATTATATCATAATCAGATACATTCTTATAGCGCTAGTCAAAAGGGAGACATAAAAACACCTGAAACAAGTGGATTTCCACTTCTCTCAGGTGTTCTTTTATTGTCTTAATTGTGAAAATACTTGGCCAATTTTTCCTTCGATAACTAGATCTGCTTGCTTGTCTTGTGGGATACTGGTTTTATTGATGACAACCAGCTTCTTCCCTTGGAAATACTGGATCAAGCTAGCTGCTGGGTAGACCACGAGAGAGGTACCGCCGATAATCAGGAGATCAGCCTCTTGGATGGCTTGAGCTGCTTGACTAAAGACCTCCATATCGAGAGGTTCCTCGTAAAGAGTCACATCAGGTTTGACCACCTTGCCACAGTCCAGACAGTGTGGAACCGGGCCTTCCAAAGCTAGAAAGGCCTCCAAATCATAAAATCGCTGGCAACCCGTACAGTAATTGCGGTCGGCACTGCCATGGAGCTTCAAAACTTTTTTAGAACCAGCCATTTCATGGAGACTATCAATATTTTGTGTCACCACCGCCTTGAGTTTACCGGTCTCTTCAAGCCAAGCCAGATAGCGATGGGCAGCATTGGGTTTGGCATCTGGGTAGAGCAAGTACTTCTTATAAAAGTCGAAAAAGTCCTCTGGATAGCGTTCAAACATGGTATGTGAGACCAATTGCTCAGCTGTCAAATGCCGCCCTACCTGAACGCTATAGACCCCATCTGAGCTTCGAAAATCAGGAATATTTGACTCCGTGGAAACTCCTGCCCCACCGAAAAAAACGATCCGTTGACTCTGATCAATCATCTCCTGTAGTTGAGCAATCTTATCCATCTACTTCTCCTTTAGTAGCTCTTCCATCACAGCATTGGCCTGATCAAAATAAAAGTTAACTTGATCATAATGAATGCCAGTGTAGCTTGCAAGGTCAATCAAATTCTTCATAAAATCCTGAGAAGAGAAACCAGTCGTCCGATGAAGTTCTTCCTCATCAAAGGGCTTGATCAAGTGGGCCAGGGGATTGCGAACTGATTTTTCTAACTCCCGCAATTGTTGGGCCGCAACTTTGACGCTATCTGGCAAGTCCAACTGCACAATCAACTCCGTCAAACTGGAGGAATTGACCACACTTTCGCTGTGGAATTGCTGCAGGATAGGATTGTCGGACGCATGCAGGCTCTCAAACTTCCAACGGTCATAACTGGATTCTTTGGAGTTATGAATATAGTTGGTAATATCAGGAATTTTCAACTGAATCAATCGCATAAAGATCCTATAGATGGCTGGACTAACGGCACGAACAAAGTCAATAATCTGCTCATTTCGCAACTTCGCTTCGAGATCATAGAGGTAATTGGCCAACTGCTCATCTTCTGGTTCTTCATGCCAAAAAAGCTGAAAACCAGTCGCTTCTAGCAACTCGGTTCTCAACTTTTGATTCATGACGGGTTGGATATTGAGCTCTCGACGCTCAGCCATTAACTGCAGTAAGCTCACTAACAAATCCGGTACTTCTTCCTGCTGCTTGATAGAGCGCAGAGCCCGGCTGTAGTGATAATTTTGGAGGTCGTAGAGCCATTCATCATGAAGGAATTTTGCCATTAGTCTGCAATCAAGGTCTCAAGACCAACTTTCATCATGTCTGTGAAAGTATTTTGACGTTCTTCAGCAGTTGTATCCTCATCTGGATTGACCAAACTGTCTGAAATAGTCATGATAGCAAGCGCATCAACATGGTGTTGAGCAGCAAGATAATAGAGAGCCGCTGCTTCCATTTCTACAGCTTTCACACCCCATTTACCAAGCTCGATGTTCTTTTCACCATAGTTTGAATAGAAGACATCAGAAGACAAGACATTACCCACGTGAGTGGTCATGCCAAGGTCCTTAGCAATGTGGTAGGCCTTGTCTAAAAGATCAAAGCTAGCGATTTGTGGGAAATCGTATTGAGGCCAGTCGTTGCGGATGATATTTGAGTTGGTTGCGGCAGCTTGTGCCAAGACCAATTCACGAACATGCACATCCTCGTTCAAAGAACCAGCCGTTCCCACACGGATCAATTTCTTCACGCCGTAGTCGACAATCAATTCACGCGCATAGATAGAGATGGATGGCATCCCCATTCCAGTCCCCATGACAGATACACGGTGACCTTTATAAGTCCCTGTGTAACCAAACATGTTACGAACTTCGTTGAAGCAAACAGCGTCTTCAAGGAAATTCTCAGCAATAAATTTCGCACGAAGAGGATCCCCAGGAAGAAGAATTTTATCAGCAATTTCACCTTGCTTAGCAGCAATATGGATAGACATAGTTTATGATACAAAGAGCGACCAGAAAGCGACTGAAAATTAGGAATCTGACGAGAAATCCTGATTTCTCAGTCAGATTATCTATTTTCCGAGCTTTCCGCTCGTGTTCAAATCAGAACACATGCTCTACCTTTCTTTTTTATTTTTTAGAATAGGCGTTAAAGAGGCAAAGTAAAAATAGGAAACTGACGACGCATCGCAGATGCTAGACAGTTTATCTTTTTTACACAGTTCTCCGCCCGTATTCAGTTCAGCGAATACGGTAAACCCATCCTTTCTTTTTTTATTGAGTAATTAGGAGAGCTTTCCGCTCGTGTTCAAATCAGAACACATGCTCTACCTTTCTTTTTAATTTATTTTGTTAATGAATCCAAAAATGCGTAGAGTTTGGCATTCATTTCTCGATAATCGTAAGCACGAATGGCTTCAGGTTTTTGAACAAAGGTCAATTTTTGACTTTGTTCTTCCAAAACATCTTCACCGTCAGCAGCAATCAAGAGATCGACTGCTTCTGGATCAAATTCCAAGTGGGCTTGGAAGGCATAGTGTTTCGGACTGAAGCGAATCATCTGACGTGGACACCCTTGACTGGTCGCAAGAACAACAGCATCTTCTGTCAATCCGGGCATATCACCATGCCAGTGACCAGTTTCAAGAGTTTTTCCAAACTCACCGACATGTGGATCTGTCAGTCCTTCAGGCGTCAAGGTCACAGGATAAACCCCAATTTCGCGCTCAGGACTGTGTTCATACTTTGCACCATAGGCAACAGACAGGAGCTGGGCACCAAGACAGACCCCAACAATATAACGATCAGCCTTCATGGCCTTTTGAATTAGCTCGATCTCTGCCTGAGGATCGTAGTATGGAAAAGCTTCTCGATCTTCATCTGGCGATTGAGGTCCTCCCATGACGATCAAAAAGTCAATCTCATCCACTGACTCTGGTAAGATTTCATTCTCATAGACTTTAGTCGTGGTCACTTGATGGCCACGCTCCTGTGCCCATTTTAGATAAGCGCCCGGCACTTCAAAGGTTTCATGCAGTACAAAATGTACCTTCATCATTTCTTCTCCCATCTCTTTCGAATCACGTATGACAGACCAGCCGCAAGTACAAGCGGAATAGTCAAATTCCAAGTTTGGCCTGTAAATCCAAGGCTCAGGGCAATGGCTGTCAGAGGAGCTTCTAGGGTCGTCCCTAAAAAGACGGTCGCTCCTAGTAACATCCCTAGAGCAGGATCCAGATGAATCCCAAGGACTGTCAAAAGCAAGGTCACTAGATAGCCAGATCCAATCCCAAGGGAAAATGATGGTGTCAAAGTTCCTCCATAAGCACCATTGCGCAAGAGGAGGTAAACCAGAAGCCCCTTCACTGCAAGAGTCAGTGGAAGATAAGGAATCGACTGGCTAGACAAAAGGGCTTGCGCTAGTACCTGGCCATTTCCCATAAAGATAGGGAAAAAGGTTACTAGGCTCCCTAGCACTAGAAAGGCTAGAGGAAGAGCCCAAAGAATCGTCCCATCTTTCCGCCGTTTGTGACTAGCCCGCTTGGCGAGGAAAGCAAAGGCCAGAGCCAAGGGAGTGACCAAGAAAGCAATCAAAATAGCCTGTAAGAAACTGCTAGCCGACCATGAGCCTGCGGACAGGTGATAAATGGCCTCCTGACCAACGATGGGCTGGGCAACCCAGGTGGCCAGATAAGTGCTGGTCAAAACCAGTAGAAAGTTCTGCCAACTGTAGGCGAGTCCTAAGGTCTCAAAGACAAATAAGCTACTGGCAAAGGGGACCTGATAGACCGCAGCCAAACCAGCTCCAGCCCCACAGGCGATCAAGACTTTTCGCTCTTTGAGAGCTAGTGAGAATCCCTTCGCCAAGCGACCAGCTAGAAGAGCCCCGATCTCACGTGGGGCTCCTTCTTTTCCGACCGATGCACCTGCTCCGACAATTGCCACCTGCATCCCTGCATGAAGGAGGTGGGCTAAGGGCGCTGGTTCCCTGTCTCCAGGTAAGTCCATTTGCTGGCGAATAGACAGGATCTGATAACGCCTTTGCAGGAGATACCAGAAGCCAGCTGCCAAGCACCCAGTCACACACAAGATCAAAAATCTACGGAGACCTCCAGCTTCTTGGAATTGATGGAGTAAATCGGAACTAGCTTGGCCAAAGGCCAGTCCCTGCACTCCTTCTAGTAGATAATGACAGGCAATTCCGACCAGACCTGTTCCTATTCCCAAGGATAAAGTAGCTAGAAGTAACCTCAGTCCGTAGGGCAGACTTTGGAGTCGTACTTTCATTGGATTAGAGTTCAGCAAGAATCGCTTTCAGCAATCCTTTGAAGTCGCCTTTGACGCGCTCTGTCACTTCTACCACTTCTTCGTGGTTGAGCTCTTCTTGGAAACCAGCCGCAAAGTTGGTAATACATGAAATACCAAGAACCTTCAAACCAGAGTGTGCTGCAATGATGACTTCCGGAACGGTTGACATTCCGACAGCATCTGCGCCAAGTGTCTTAAACGCACGGATTTCAGCTGGAGTTTCATAAGTTGGACCAGTCACACCGATATAAACCCCATCATCCAATTTGATACCCAATTTGTCTGCTACTTTATGAGCAGTCTCACGATATTCTGGAGTGTAGGCTTTTGACATATCTGGGAAACGTGGACCAAAGTCATCCAAGTTTTCACCGATCAATGGGTTTTGACCAGTCATATTGATGTGGTCTGTGATGGCCATCAAAGTACCAGGACCAAAGCCGATACCACCGGCAGCGTTGGTAACAAGAACCCCTTCACATCCCAAAACTTTCATGACACGAACTGGGAAAGTCACTACTTCTAGTGGGTTTCCTTCGTAGAAGTGGAAACGTCCTTGAAGGGCCAAAACCTTGCGTCCAGCAAGATCACCATAAACCAATTTACCCGCATGGCCGACAACCGTTGAACGACCCCAGTTTGGAATTTCAGAGTAGTCTACTACGACTGGATTTTCGATTTCTTCAGCCAGTTCTCCAAGACCTGATCCAAGGATCAAGCCAAACTCAGGTGCTTCCATTCCTTTGCCTTTCAAAAAAGCAGCTGTTTCATTGATTTTTGCTAATAATGTCATTGCATATCTCCTTTATGATTTCCTTAAAAATTGGCCAATTTTGTCAAATGTATTGGCATTGCGAATGGTCAACAGACGGTAATCCGGCATCTTGAGGACTTGTTTGTGGTAAGCGGTCTTTGTATAGGTCTCTTCTGAGTATTTGCCCCAGTAGATCCCAAGTCTTCCACGATGGATGATTTCATCACCGAGCGAAAAAGAGGAGACCAACTCCCAGACAGCATCCTGATTGAGGCCTTCTGTGTAAAAGAGAACATCCTTGCGGGCCAGATTCTCCTGCCACCATGCTGGTAGAGCAGCGAGATCTTGCGCATAGTCCTCAGCTGAAAAGAGAGAAAAAGACTGGATAAAGGGATAGTGATCACGAAAGAAATGTCCCAGCAAATCTACCAATCCTGCTTTAGGACTAGCTGATTCAAAGAAGATATTGCCACTATTGATGTAGGTCTCTACCCCATCCAGCCCGATCGTTTGAAGCTCCTCTCGAAGTTCTGCCATCACGACCTTGTTTTTCCCGCCAACATTGATCCCTCTTACGAGGAGAGCGAAGCGTGTCATCTTAGTTCAATTTGTCTAAGAAGCTTTCACCGATCATGGCTTTTTCAACACCAAAGTTCTCAGCAATTGTCGCAGAGATATCAGAGAAATGTCCGACTGGAATCACGCCATTGCCTTTGAAAGATGGGCTATAAGCCAAGAATGGGATGTATTCACGCGTATGGTCAGTACCAGCGTAGGTTGGGTCGTTACCATGGTCAGCCGTAATCATCAAGAGGTCATCTTCACGCATGGCTGCGATGATTTCTGGCAAGCGCTCATCGAACTCATGCAAGCAATCGCGGTAGCCGTGAGCATTGCGACGGTGACCATAAAGAGCATCAAAGTCTACCAAGTTGGTAAATGAGAACCCTTCTTGGAACTCAGGAAGTCCCATGGTCTTAATCAAGGTATCCATACCGTGGCTGTTTGATTTGTTGTGACCCATATCGTGGTTGATACCAGCTCCGTTAAAGATATCGTTGATCTTACCAACTGCATAGGTATCGATACCCGCTTCGTTCAACTTGTCCAAAACAGTTGGCGCAAATGGTGAAACAGCCAAGTCACGACGGTTGGCTGTACGTGTGAAGTTTCCAGGTTCCCCAACATAAGGACGAGCAATGATCCGGCCTAGAAGAGCTGGACGTTCCAAAGTGATGGAACGAGCGTATTCACAAATACGGTAGAGTTCATCCAAAGGAATGATGTCTTCGTGAGCCGCGATTTGAAGCACAGGGTCTGCTGATGTATAAATAATCAACTCACCAGTTTCCATTTGACGTGGTCCAAAGTCATCGATGACCGCTGTACCAGAATAAGGCTTGTTAGCTTCACGAATGACCTTACGTCCTGAGAATTCTTCAATCTTTGTAATAATTTCTTCTGGGAATCCATTCCAGAAGGTATCAAACGGTTCTGTAATGTTGAGCCCCATGATTTCCCAGTGACCAGTCATGGTGTCTTTCCCAAGAGAGACTTCTTGCAATTTTGTTGCATAGCCTGTTGGGTTGCTTTCAGCTGGCACCGTCTTCAATGGTACTTCACGAGGAATATTTCCAAGACCGATTTTGGCCATGTTTGGTACATTCAAGCCGACGGTTTTAGAGATGTGGCCCAAAGTATCAGATGCTCCATCTGGAACACCTGCATTGACAAAGTTATTGGCATCTGGTGCAGCACCGATCCCAACTGAATCCAGCACAACTAAGTGCATGCGTTTAAATTTTGACATATACTGCCTCTTTCCTTTATTAAACTAGCTATATTATACCATATCCCTATAAGAAGAGAGCCGTTGTTTGATCCGAGGCTGGGACAAAAGTCCTAGCCTCTCAATTGTTTTTGGATTGTCGAGCAAGACGCAGTGGTTGAGTGGGCTCTACTACGCTGATTTCATCAGCTTTTACAGCCCTACTCAACTGTGCGGAGGTGGGACGATGAAATCGAATTCTAACGAATTACCGATTTCTGTCCCACTCTCTATTTTTCTATGATGACAGGACCATCTGGTGTCCCTACAATCACTTTTGAAATCATGTTCAAGAATAAACCGTGCTCTACGACGCCTACGGTGTGATCCAGTTCATTTGCCAGAGCTTCTGTATCCTCGATCACCTTGAGGTCCAAGTCAATGATAAAGTTGCCTTGGTCGGTTACAAAACGTTGATCATCCGCGTGACGGAAATCAGGATGGTAACCCTTTTGCTCAAAATGACGGAAAAGATTTTCAGCCCCGTATTGCACTACTTCCACTGGAAGTTTGAAAGCCCCAAGAGTTGCGACTTGTTTAGATTCATCTACGATCCAAATGCAATCTTTAGAATTGGTTGCGACGATTTTTTCCATGAGGAGAGCACCACCGCCACCTTTGATCCCGTTCAATTGAGGATCCACTTCATCTGCGCCATCCACTGTCACATCCACCACTTCGACATCGTCGATGGCTTTGAGCGGGATGCCTAAACTTTCAGCCTGATCATAGGTCACACTCGACGTTGTGACAGCTGTGATCTGCAAGCCTTCTTCTTTGATGCGACGACCCAATTCAGCCACAAAATAATAAGCAGTTGACCCTGTACCGAGACCGACAATCATGCCGTCTTTGACAAACTCAGCCGCTTTAATTCCTACCTGTTCCTTTAGGTTTACCATCATAGACCTCCTTTTATATTCTCTTACAGTATAGCATATTCTGAAAGAGATTTCACTAATTATTTGAAAACCTTTCCAGTTTTAGTTCTAAAAGCAAAACCTTGCCCGTCTGCTGACTTTACGATAGAATAGAGATGAATCTACAGGAAAAGAGAAATGACATGATTACTAAAGAATTTGATACCATCGCTGCCATCTCGACTCCTCTCGGTGAGGGGGCAATCGGGATCGTCCGCTTGAGCGGAACAGACAGCTTTGCCATTGCGCAAAAGATCTTCAAAGGGAAAGATTTAAGCAAGGTCGCTAGCCACACCCTCAACTACGGTCATATCGTAGATCCAGATAAGGACGAGATCCTCGACGAAGTCATGGTTGGAGCCATGCGCTCGCCGAAGACCTTCACCCGTGAAGACATCATCGAGATCAATACCCACGGCGGGATTGCTGTGACCAATGAAATCCTGCAGCTGGTCATCCGTGAAGGAGCTCGTTTGGCTGAACCTGGTGAATTTACCAAGCGGGCCTTTCTGAACGGTCGGGTCGATTTAACCCAGGCAGAAGCCGTCATGGACATCATTCGCGCCAAGACCGACAAGGCTATGAACATCGCCGTTAAACAGTTGGACGGCTCTCTGTCTGACCTCATCAACAACACGCGCCAAGAGATCCTCAATACCCTGGCCCAGGTCGAAGTCAATATCGACTATCCTGAGTACGATGATGTCGAAGAAGCAACCACTGAGATCATCCGCGAAAAGACCAGTGAATTTGAAGCCCTCTTGACCAACCTCCTCAAGACTGCCCGTCGCGGTAAGATCTTGCGTGAAGGGATTTCTACTGCTATCATCGGTCGTCCAAACGTCGGCAAGTCTAGCCTCCTCAATAATCTTCTTCGCGAAGAAAAAGCCATCGTGACCGATATCGAAGGAACCACTCGGGACGTTATCGAGGAATACGTCAACATCAACGGGGTTCCCCTCAAACTAGTCGATACAGCCGGGATCCGGGAAACCGAAGACATCGTCGAGCAAATTGGTGTCGAACGTTCGAAAAAAGCCCTCAAGGAAGCTGATCTGGTCCTCCTCGTCCTCAATGCCAGCGAACCCCTGACTGATCAAGATCGCCAGCTCCTTGAAATCTCTCAAGATAGCAACCGCATCATTCTCCTCAATAAGGTCGACCTACCAGAGAAGATCGAAATCGACCAACTGCCGGAAGATCATATCAAGATTTCCGTTCTGAAAAACCAAAACATCGATCAAATTGAAGACCGGATCAACGCCCTCTTCTTTAAAAATGCAGGTCTGGTCGAGCAAGATGCGACTTATCTCTCAAATGCCCGTCACATCTCTCTGATCGAGAAAGCTGTTGAAGCCCTGCAAGCTGTCAACGAAGGCTTGGCTCTAGGTATGCCGGTTGACCTGCTTCAAGTCGACCTCACCCGCACCTGGGAAATCCTCGGAGAAATCACAGGGGACGCTGCACCTGATGAGCTCATTACCCAACTCTTCAGCCAGTTCTGTCTTGGTAAATAAATCTATTTTAAGATCATATACTCTTAGAGACTTTCCTTAGGTGAGTACGGACGTCAGCGAACTTCGAAGAAGTTCCATGACTAAATTAAGATACAAAGGGCGTTCGCGGATAAAGTCAAAATAGAAAGTTTGACGCAGAATCTTTCGATTCTAGGAGAACTTATCTTTTTGACATAATCCGCAGCCCGTGTTCAGTTAGTTTTGAAACACCTCGCTTTTCAATTTTTAAGCTCAGGCTAAAACAGTTCCCCAAACTGTTTTACTTTCAAAACTCCCGAGTACTTGAAACAACAATGTTTCAAGCACTTTTCTCACGGCAGAAAGTCTCAAATATATCTTCCAAAATAGAATTTAGTTTACAGCTATCGTATCACCCAGTTTATACAAAAGTAGAAAAACAATGTATCCAAAATAAGAAAAATACGTATGTGTGCAAACATACGCATCTTTTTTTGGTTTATTTTCCTTGTTCTAATCGCTCGACGGTTTGATAAGCTTGGTAGATTAGGAAGAGCCCAGTAGCATTCAAGACTGGAATCGCAATAGGCAACTCGGTCACGATTTGTGAGAAAGGTGAATTGCCAACAAAATGGAGTCCAAACCCAGCTACTAAATATCCCCAGCCTGCTAGAGCTAGATCCTTGCGTCCTCTGCTTGCTTGGAAAATTAGGAAGAGCCCTAGCATAACAAGACCTGTGTAGACCCAGTGAGACATGGGCGCATTAGCCACACGACCGAGAATCCCTGACACCGTGTAAGAGAAACCTTCCGGTAGGTCCTGACGGATATAGGCAAAGTCCTCTACGATCTGGAAGCCAAGACCAGAGGCAATAGCCAAGAGGAAGATCGACTTGAGGCGACGGACACTGAACAAATAGAGGACAAAGAAGATAGGAATCAACTTAAAGGGTTCCTCAAAGAGTGGCGCAGCGATGGCACTCTCGTACTGGTTCCAAAAGTCGCTATTTGGAGCGATCGCTTGAATCATGTCATGGAAATAGGTATTGGCAAAGCTAGACAACCAACCGGCAACAAAGCCCCCACCTAATAAAGAAAAGAGAACCGGTACCCAAGATAACTTCCACTTCTTAGCGAAATGAAAGAGAGCCCAGACAGCAGGAATTGCATAGACCAAAAGGATCAAGGTTGAAAGTCCCACAATCCCGTACTGGCTACCAGACATCCAGCCTTCTGTCAGTGACTGGGTCTCATAAGCCAGCCCAATCGCTAGCAAGAGTATATAGAGAAACAAAATCGATTTGCGTTTCATAAAAGACCTTTCTAAAGTGAAATGAAAAAGGCTGGAAGACCAGTCTTTTCCGAGTAATATTATTGTAACAGGATCAGCTTAAAAAAACAATAAACTGAGCTCTCAAATCCAGTTCTTACTTCAATACAGCTAAGATCTGGCGAATCATGTCTGGATCCCCGTCTGGCAAAGTCACCGTTTCAGCGTGATCCAAGATCCCTTGGGTAAATTGCGTCATAAACTCTTCACTATTAAGCTCATCCGCAGACTGTTGCCAATGACTCGGAACAGGATAGATCGTCACCGTCCCATCACCGTTGGATGCGTAAGTGATATTTCCTTCAGCTGAATAAGAACCAAACAGATGACGCACATCTTTTGGATAATCGACACCCAAGCCACCATTATAAATCTTTGTTCCAGCTGCACTATTTGAAATATTTAACTCTGAAGGAACGTTCTTAATCACATAAGCCCAGACACGCGCAGCTTCGACCTGAGCATCGGTGTAGCCTGGATAATCATTCTGATCCGCCTTCTTCGAAGATTTAACCTCGCTATCCGATCGAGTATTCCACTTTTTGGCCTTACTCGTCTTAGACGTACTACTACTATCGTCTGTATCTACTTGCTCCCGATCTTTCGGTTGCTCTTTCTTGCGATAGTAGAAATTGTCATCATCGCCATAAGCCGGTGACTGACCAGCCCAGATCCGATCCTTGGACTTATCCGAAGCATCGTCTTTGCCAGCTTTCTGACCCTTTGGCAGGAGCAAGAGACCGTAGCCTCCAACACCCGACTTGGCACTAACCGTCATCTCAGCGATCTGGTCCTTCTGCTTAAAGCTCGATGCATTAAGCTCAACATCCTCGCTGACCAAGCCCTTGTCATCAAAGACCAGCTCATTGCCACGCCCATCGATCCAAGTCCCCTTGATACTCGAGTAGTCCTTAGCCTTGATGGCTTTCAAATCCATACCAGACTGTTTCTTTTCCGAAGTGCTGGTCTGCTTGGTATCCGAACTCTTAGGCGACACCGTCCTATGAGGACGACCGCAGGAAGCCAAGACCAAAGCAGAAAGCACAATCACAAAACCCTTTTTCATATCAATCTCCCTTCACACACCTACTATTTTAGAAAAATAAGAAAGGAGAGTCAAAGAAAAAGAGGAGGGGGAGAATAAATTAATGACATAAAAGTCTGTAAAATTATGATTTGAATTTCTAAAGAAAAAGAAGCTCAATGTATCGAGCTCCTAGACCATCATTTTTTGTTTTTCTTGTTTTGGAATCATTCGAAAGAACACAGCTCTAAAACAAGGAAACATTGATACTATCAACTCCACACATCCTACATAGACAGTTTCCCTTATTTTTTTAATATGCTTCAAAACTATATCTTGTACAAATTATTTAATCTTTCTAACTCTAATACATTCATACATACTTCTACTCCAGTAACTACCCCCTTACTATAAATAATTCCACAAGAAAACACAATCCTCTCCTGACTCAAAATATTTGACAATATTACAAAAGATTCCAAAACATAATCCTCTATAGTAATAAAACAATTATTTTCATCTTTGAAAAACTCTATAAATCCAATATCCTTACACCTATCACCCAAATGAAACCTAAGTGATTTTAAATAATAATCAAAAAACACATCACTTTCCATAGAAAACCCCTTCATTTTTAAAATATTCTGTTATATCATACAAAAAATAAGTTTTGGCACCATTCGAAACAACACAGCTCTAAAACATCAACACTCGGTCATAAGTGAACTACTCCGCAAAAGTTAGACAGAAAAAATCTAACTTTTGGGCTGCAGTTCAACTGTCAGTGTTTTCTTTTCTATCTCTGTCCCCTGCCGAAATATAAAATATGCTTAGAAAGCCTATTCTAATAGGCTTTTAGAAAATTTTGGTCTACTTTTTAACTATCTCATTTTTTGACTGACCTTCGCTTTAATACTTTTAATACCTCATAAATTGATTAATTTTATTCTTCTTAGTTGTTCTTTACTCCGGCAATTCTACCTTCAAGCTCATATCCGTCGGTTGCAATACCTTCTGAACCGCTGCGAGGAAGGCTAAGCCGTTATCTGATGGAGAATATTGGAAGGTGATATGGACGATTTTCTTATCAAACTTATCGCCATATCTCTCCACATATTGCTTGCTTTCGAGGAAGTAAATGTAATTGTTAATTTTTTCCTGCAGAATTTCCAGATGGACTGCTTCTATCTCTTCCTCCCAGCCAACTGGATCCACCAGAAGAAGCTCTAAATGATTATCAACTATACCAATAGCGTCAAGTTCGCTAGGTTCCAGTTCTGAAACAATGGCTTTGGTGACAATTTGTCTAAATTCCTCTGCTGTGAAAAGACAACGACTATTTTCAGGATTTTTCAAAATAAAGGAAGGATGATCTTCGATGAAGAGCTTATCGGATTCATCTTGTGTATATTGCTTTTTAGATTTCCAAAAACCATATTGTGCATAATTCATCAACTCTTTACCAGTATGTTCTCCCGACATGTAACTGTCTGCAGCTTCTTTGGGGATTTCTCTAACCACTTCTGGGCAGGTAATATTAAAAGTTGGATAACGTAAAAAATACTTGTCACCGTCTTGATAGATTTCCAACATGTCTTTTTGACTTAAATAAATAGTTTCCATTTTATCACCTTTACTATTTGATAATTATCTATTAGCTAAAAAGAGAAGCCAACTATTGAAACTTTATATGAAGTTTTTTGAATCTTTTATTTATCACTATTTTATATAGGCCAGTTCCCTGTTTCTGCATAAATCATCACTTCATATGCGTCCCTAGAAGATTGAAATGCTTTATCCATTAGCTCCTTAGTAATAGGATAGCATACTTCTGGGCCTACAGCTCCGCCAATTTATTTAAAGAAGCTAATTTCGTAGTAGCCGCCTGTCTCATATACAATAAATCCATTGCCTCTAAGTACAATCGTATCCGATTGATTATAATCTTCTAACTCATCTTTCTTTGGCCAACGATGATGTTCACAATAAAACATTACTTCTAAAGAATCTTTTTCTGATTTTGAAACACTTTCTGCTAATTCCTGGCTAATGGGAAAATTAAGCACTTCTTTCCCTCTACTCCACAGAATTTGATAATCATTATTGTTTTTTAATACCGTACAATTTTTGTATTGTTGAATTTCTGTTGTCATACTATTTCTTTTTGTCTATTTCAATGGTGATACATAATCGTCTGGAAGTTTGCCTCTCCAGTCAATCCATTTTTGTTCAGCAAGTGGAATTAATGTCTCAAGCTCTTCCTGAGTAAATAATTCCCAACTCTTAGGATTAGCTATTAAAGGAGTTAAGCCTTTTAATACAAATTGTTTCTCACTAGCCTTCTTTTCTTCTTCCGTCGGTGGCCAAGAATCGTGTTTAATCTTCCAAGATACTTCGCTTAGCGTTCTTTCCCCACTATCTAATAAGGCAAACAGCTCATTTGGTAATTCATAGACAACTAACCAAGAAACTATGGTTCCTTCATCTAAAACCAAATAATACTTGTCCACATCTCTCCATATATGCTGACCGTATCCTTTTACCTCTTCAAACTTGGTAACATCTTCCCATTCTAGTTTTGTTGGTTTCATTTGTATTCTCCTAGTGCAAGTTATTCTCTCAACCAGAATATCATAAAATCAGGCTTCTTTTTCTCTTCCTCAATAGGCGATGCCATCTTTTACACATTAATCCGATCTCATTATAAGGAGAGAAATCCCAATCAAATTAGTACTTATACTTTCCCCTATTATACCACACCATAGATATCTTATGACTTTTGTCAACATTTGGCAAAAGAAAAAACACTGGCGAATCAGTGTTTTACTTATCTATATTGTCCCCTGCCGGAATCGAACCAGCAACTACTCCTTAGGAGGGAGTTGTTATATCCATTGAACTAAGGGGACCTATAAAAAAAGAAGCGAGATCACTCCCGCCTCCTTGTTCGTCTTAACGACGGATTTCTTTAATACGAGCTGCTTTACCTTGCAATGCACGAAGGTAGTACAATTTCGCACGACGTACTTTACCGTAACGTACAACTTCAATCTTTTCTACACGTGGAGTGTGTACTGGGAATGTACGTTCAACACCTACACCGTTAGAGATTTTACGAACTGTGTAGTTTTCTGAGATGCCAGCACCTTTACGTGCAATAACAACACCTTCAAAAATCTGGATACGTTCACGGTTTCCTTCGACAACTTTCGCGTGTACACGAACAGTGTCACCAGGACGGAATGAAGGGATATCTGTACGAAGTTGACCTTCAGTCAAGCTTTGGATTAATGGATTCATTTTATTCTCCTATCTTTGTCAATCTTGAGGAAACTTCCTCAGCGGATAAACTGTATTTTTGTGCGTCCATTACACACAAGATACAGTTTACCAAATTTCCTAGAAAATGTAAAGAAATTTAAAGCAAAATTCCCAAAAAAATCGCCAAAAAACCAAGCAAGTAGGTTAATAATAAATAGCTATAAAATGCCTTCTTGTTACTAAGTAGTCTTTGGAGTTCATCATTCAAGGTTGAAAACGTGGTCAAACCGCCACAAAAACCTGTAGCAAGGATAAGATAGACTTCTTTTGATTCCACATGATTGTAGAATAAACCAATCAGAAAACAGCCCAAAATATTAGCTATGAGAGTTCCTAGAGGCAGTACTGAACCTTGATTATAACGTGAAAAGAAATAACGCATAAGAGCACCTAGTCCACAAGCAAGTGCTAGATAAAATACTACCATTTCTTCCTCCCTAGACAATAGGCCAATAAAAGTCCCCCGCCGACACTTAAAATTAGGTACACAAGCAAGCTAATATATCGTCCTGTGTCCAGCATTTTCACGGCGTCTAGTATAAAACTAGAAAATGTCGTTAATCCACCACAGAACCCAGTTCCAAGCGCTAGAACGACGCCTTTACTACTCCCTTTATAAACCAGATAACCTTTTACAAGATAAACCAAGCAGAAAATCCCTAGATAATTGACAAGAAGCGTCCCCCAAGGAAAATCTGGGCTTGCCGGCAACCATCTAGATACCTGATAACGAACTAATCCTCCTAACATGGCAGCTAGAAAGATTCCTAGTGAATAGAATTGTTCTTTTTTCATTTGATAGTTTTATCCTGATAATCACGCGAACGTTTGAGAATATCTGAAAAAGTCTCAACAATTGTTTCTTCGTATTTTTTATCGATGACGCGATTTCTGACTTTTTCAAAGATAACTTCTTCTCTTTTGGTATCCAAGATTAGTTTTCCTGTAGACTTTTTATAAGCAACTACACCCTCAACTAGATGCATTCTTTCTTCTAAAAGTCTTACGATTTGGTCATCAATTTGATCAATTTCTTGTCTAATAATATCTAAATCCATGTGTCTCCTCTTTATTTTGGATATAAATCGAGCCTGAAATCCATCGATCCAGCCTCTTTGTCATTAATTTGCTTTTGCTACGAGTTCTTCTGCAAAGGCTTCTAATTTTTCAATGTCTTCGTCTTCTGCAGACAAATCAACTTTGACACACTCAGAACCTTTTTCAGCACCAGTCGCAGCGAAGCAACGGTCGAAATCATCAACTGCTTTACAGAATTCATCGTAGAAGGTATCACCTGATCCTACCACACCGTAAAGTTTGCCTTTGAGATCAAGGCCAGCCAAATCTTCGTAGAAATCTTGGATCTCATCTGGAAGTTCTCCATCACCGTATGTATAAGTCGCTACCACTGCGATATCCGCATCAAGGAAGTCCTCCGCATCCACAGTTGTACACTCATCCACATCTACTTCGACACCAAGATCACGGAATTTGTCCGCTACGATATCAGCAATTTCTTCAGTATTTCCGGTCATACTAGCAAAAACAATCTTCGCTACAGTCATAATTTCCTCCCAAAATCTATTTCCCGTATTATACCACTTTTTCAAGCATTTTGCACGAAACCTTTCCCGATAAGGTGAAAGAAGGGACACGTTTCAAGAATTTGGACCGATTCAACCTAATCACCCTCGTTTTCTTCTTGAATTGCTTTAATCGTTCAATTATTATCCGTTTTTCTTCTCCAACTCGTACTCCTCTTTAATATCTTTAATACGCTGGATTTCTTCATCTAGTTTTTTATTAAATTCAGATTCAGTCTTATATGGATATGAAAAACGGCTCCAGGTGTACCACTTCAACCCATCTTTCCCTTTAAAATACCATTCAAGTTTGATCGGTAAATAATCTCGATTATAGGTGATCCGCACTTTGGAAAATTGGTCAGCTTTATCTAAAACTCTAGACTCAAATTCAGGTGTTATTTTTTCTTTCATTAGTGACTTAGTGATTAGAGATTTCGGATCTCGTTCAATGATAAAGTTTGACTTCTCGATCTCTTCTTTTGGAACCTTTAAATTCAGAATTGCGGAGGTAACTTCCTCATAGAGAATACCATTATAACTATCAGACGAAGAAACGGACTCATATTCTCCAAATTTTTTCCCATTTTTAACCGCTACTTGAGTAGAATTATAATAATTCTTATTTTTCAGATCAATTCCAATCTCAAAGTTATGATTATATTGATCTTTGTTTGTTGAATCATCAACTACAATAAACCTTTGATACTCTAATATCGATTTTGAATCTTCTTGAGTCTTACCTCTTTGGACAACTATAAAAATACTAGCTATAGTAAGCAATAGAAGAGTCAGCAATAAAATGGATTTTAGGCTAAATCGTCTCTTTTTAATTTTTTTCATCATATCTATCACATTCTAGCAAAATATACATCCAAAGTGAAGTGTTAAACTATTCAAAAAGCTGAGACATATGTAAGCTCAGCTTTATCTCAAAACTAGGTTAATCTCCCTCATTTTCCTCTTGAATTTCTTTAATATTTTCGATTTCTTCATCCAGCTTTTTATCAAAATCAGACTTATTTTTGAAGGGATACGAATAGGTGCGCCAAGTGTACCATTTTAGTCCTTCTTCACCCTTATAGTACCACTCAATTTTTGTTGGTAGAAATTCTTTGTTGTAGGTGATACGGACTTTGGAAAACTGACTATCCTTGATAGAATATCTACCTTCAAATTCAGGCGGATGTTTTTCTTCTAATAATTTTTTATTGATGAATGAATCAGTTGAACGAGTGATTTGATAGTTGGAATCTTTTATATCTTTAATATTAATTTGGTGATTTAAAAGTGCTGAAGTGAGCTCAATATCCAAAGCTCTTTTATAATACTCCGCAGCACTATATTCCTGACTACCACCATACAATTTATTATTTTTTATTGCAGCTCCATGGTAATAAAAAAAATCTTTTTCTTTTAAATCAAAACCTGCACTGATTGATAATTTTTTATCATTATCTGAAATACTTTGAGTCTCAATATAACGTTTATTTATTAATATTGAATGAGTATCACTTATGCTCTTTGATGTACTCAGGGCTACGAGTATACTTATTATACCCGCGATCGCTAGGCTTAATGCCACTAGCATAACTTTTATATTTATTATACTCTTCCATTTTTTCTTTTTCTGACATTCCTTTTGTATTACGTTGCCATGCTTCATAGTCTTCATGTCCTCCTCCTTTTACAATATCCGCAAATTGACCTACATGAGCAGTTTTTTCATCTGTTTTACCCAAATCATTTTCATAGCGAAATAGTCTTTTTGCTTCAGTTCGAGTAGCTGGCTCAGGAGTACCATCCACATCAAGCATTCCATGTTTTCCTTGATAAATTCCCGAAACATCCGTATTATTACCTTTTGAAGGGCCGTAATTAAATGATTCCGTGTTAGCAATTTCCCTTAATTCATCTTTAAAATAATTATTTGGATTAGAATCATAGCGACCATTTGCTAGCTTGTGATTATCATAGGCATCCCATTGACTGTCAAACTCGCCGGTATCCAAATTCACAATAAATTCCACCATCCGGGCATTGTTCAAATCTTTTCCTTTAGCTGAATTGCCCTGAGGGACTTGAACTTTCATATTATAGGGACGTTTGAAGCCATCTTTTGGATTAAAGCGGTTATGGTAGTTAGAGCCGGTTGTGTAATCAAATTCAATATTATTTTCTTTACCATATGCTAACAGTTTTTCGTAATCATTTGCGCCTTCGTAATGATTGCGAATATAGTAAATTGCTTGGCGATCCAGATAATAACGGAAAAAATGAACTTGCTGTCGCAATGCTATTTCTTTTTGACTAATTTTCTTAAGTTCTTCTTTACGTTCTTTATCAGTAAGTTTTTCACCGCTCAATGAATTAAGATGTTTATCACCGAATGCTTTTACAACATCACGTCTGAAATACATGTTGAAATCACCATGTGGTGGTAGATTCTCTGAAATCTTATGCGTTTTGCTTGTCAAATGCATAAACTGATTACCATCCGTTTCTGCACCTAATTGCTTAAGAACAAGTTCTATTTTCGCTTTTGAATCAAGTTTACTAGCAGCATACATTTCTGTATAGATATCTGATCCAATCTCCTTGGTTTCTGCATACAAAGCATCTCTCCTTGCATTTAACTCACTGCCTGTCTTGGCATCAGCAGTTCTTTTTGAAACGCCTTTAACATAACCTTTGATGGCATCCTTATCCCAGCCATCTATTTCTTTAAGGTTCACTGATTGTTCACGTAATCCCGTAAGAAATTGGTTATATTCGAACGCTGTTACATCCTTTGGTTTCTTTGGCAAATATTCATTTTCAAACTCTTTATTCTTAATCGTTTCATTTACGAGATCAGACCAGGATAAATCCTTTGGAATAGAATACATTCCAGTATTTGGATTCCACGCTACGTTAATTTGATTGACAGCTATTTGAATAGCTTGGGCTAAGACATCAATTTCCCAGAAGATACTTGGCGATGATGCATTAAACGCTCTGAGTTTATTTAATTTTTCTTGTAGTTTATTTTTAGTAGCTTTAAAAATACTTTCTAATACGTTTAATCCTTGAATCCTCTGTAATCTCTGCAACCGTTGAAAATCTCCAGCACTAGTCGATTTACTAGCAGCAATTTCATTGATCTCTGCATGAAAGATAGCAATCATCCGATCACACTGTTCAATATCAGAAACCAACTTTTCTTCCTGTAAGTCCTCGTCAGCCACCTCCGAGCGATAGGATGCTGGAAGCTTCTTCACACTTTCTTGTGTAGCTTCTGCTAAAGCAACCCCAGCCTCCTTCAATGGCTGGACAACACTTGTCACAAAGCTTCTAAAAGAGTCGTAAGCTTGGCCAGACAAGCGCGAGGCAGAATTTTCTATTTGAGTTAATGATGTTTCTAGTGATTCATAGGCTTTCAATTGTTGCTCAATCATAGTACCTGTGCTACTTGCTTGGCTATCCAAACTACCGCGATAAACTTCAATTCCCATCTTCACTCTCCTTTTCAAAGTTTAGTTTTTTTCGTTCGTGATAAATATCATTTAAATCATCTTCGATTGTTCTTTTTTGGATAGCTAATTCATCTATTTCTTCCAAATAACTAGTTGAAATTTTTCGCGATTCATGAAGGGCTTCCTCCTGAAGGTGGTCAAAAAAATTTCTAGAGGAAGGATAAGATTCAAATGCATTCCATAAAAAACGGTTTGCATCATAGCTATACGCTTCAAAGCGGTTAAAATCCTCTTCCAACTTTCTTGTTTCTTTTATAATAGCTCTTTCTTTCTGGAAAAGTTGGTCTTCTTTTTTTCTTAATTCTGACAGTCGTTGATCGTAATCCATCTTCCTACTCTTTCAACCTATTGCATGCTCGCAGCAGTCGCTTCATCCACTTCTGTAAATCCAGTTGAAACACTTTGAAGATTGGTCCCAATTGACTCAATCGCTGCTTCAATTTCTTCTGCTTTGGTTTTAGCAGTATCAATGGCTTGATGAGCTGCATCATTTCCAGCAAGAATCGTTTTCTCATCTTTTGTAGCTGCTGCAACTCCCGAAAGTGTATCCCCACTATCTTTTAAAGAAGCCGCTAACTCTTGTGCTGTCTCAGCATTACTTTTAATTTCAATCATCCTAGTCCCTCCCATACTCAATCTATTCATCCATTCTACCAAAATATTGAACTTATGTAAAACCGCTTCCACAGCTCCTAATTAGTGATAAATGCTTGCTTGATGGGCCTTTCTTATGTTAAAATTGACAGAGAAAATGAGGTAATGTATGAACGTAATGAATGAAATTCTTGAAAAAATTCAAGCTTATGACACGATTATTATCCACCGTCATCAGAATCCGGATCCGGATGCGATTGGTAGCCAGGTGGGCTTGCGGGATCTCCTGCGTGCGCACTTCCCTCAAAAGCGGGTTTTGGCAACTGGCTATGATGAACCGACCTTGACTTGGCTTGCTGAAATGGATGAAGTCAAGGATGAGGACTATGCTGGAGCTTTGGTGATTGTCTGTGATACGGCCAATACTCCCCGCATCGATGACAAGCGCTGTACAAAGGGTGATTTCCTGATCAAGATCGACCACCATCCAAATGACGATGCTTATGGGGATCTGCTCTGGGTCGATACTGAGTCTAGCTCTACCAGTGAGTTGATTGCACTTTTTGCTAAGGAATTGGATCTTGAACTTCCTGTAAGTGCTGCGCGTCTTCTCTATGCTGGGATTGTCGGCGATACAGGTCGCTTCCTTTATCCTGCTACTTCGACTCGAACCTTTGAGATCGCTGCCTTTCTTCGAAGTATTCCCTTCGATTTTACAGCACTTGCTCGTCAGATGGATACGATCAACCTTAAGACAGCTAAGCTTCAAGGCTATGTCTATGACCATCTTGAGATCGATGAACATGGCGCTGCGCGTGTGACCTTGACACAAGAGCTCTTGAAGAAATTCGATCTACGTGATTCAGAGACTGCTGCAATTGTCGGAGCTCCTGGACGCATCGATACCGTATCTGTTTGGGCTATCTTTGTTGAGCAGGCCGACGGTCACTTCCGTGTCCGGATGCGTAGCAAACGAAAAGTGATCAACGAAATTGCCAAACGACATAATGGTGGTGGCCATCCACTAGCGAGTGGAGCCAACTCCTACTCCCTCGAAGAAAACGACCAAATCTACAAAGAGCTACAAGAAGTGGCTCGCACGAACGAAGGCTGAGAACGATTTCTCAGCCTTTTTATCTTGGTCACGGGGTTTTCATTTGATCTTTCTTATGGTGAAATAAAGCTAATACAATTTTTAAGGAGACCTATTATGGAAAAAAATAGATTGTTTATCGTTATCTCTTCTGCAGCGGCGATTCTTGGATCATTCTTACCTTGGGGTACTTATTCGATGGGTATAGTTGGATCAGGTAGTATTAGTGGTCTTGAAGTACATTCTTGGATTGTTATCCTTCTTGCAATTGGCTCCATCATTCTTGCTTGCTTAAACAACGTAAACACACCAATGTCTAAAGATTTCGCAATGGGTGTTATTGTAGCAGGAGCATTCTCAACTATCTTTACACTATATCGCACTATTAATTTTGGTGATGTTACTATAAGGATTGGTGATTATGGCTTTTCAATCGGCTTTGGGTTAATCCTTACTTTGATTGCAAGCATCGCTATTGTTGTGACTGGTCTCTTGGCGATGTCAGGTGGTAAAATCACTAAAGGAACCTTCGAAGAACTTGCTGAATCTGGTAAAGGATTTGCCCAATCAGTTGGACGCGTGACAACTTCTACAGTTAAAACTGCTGTAGATGAAATCAAAAAAGAATCACACGAACACACTAAAGGACAAGCTGATCAACCAGTAGAAGCACCAAAAGATCCAAATCAATCTGAACAATAATAAGATCATCATCGCCTTGGCTTAGCCAGGGTGATTTTTTTGATCATTAATTTAAATAAAATTAGTGAAAATACTTGTCAAGATCCTGGAAATTTGGTACACTAGCTTAGTAACAATCTATGGCTCGGAAAGAGACCATGGCAGAAAGGAAATATTGCAAAATGAAAAAAGATATCCATCCAGAATATCGCCCTGTTGTCTTCATGGACACTACTACTGGTTACAAGTTCCTCAGCGGTTCAACTAAGTACTCTAGCGAAACAGTTGAATTCGAAGGTGAAACTTACCCATTGATCCGTGTTGAAATTTCATCAGACTCACACCCATTCTACACTGGACGTCAAAAGTTCACTCAAGCAGATGGACGTGTGGATCGTTTCAACAAAAAATACGGTCTCAAATAAGAACCAACACAGAACCACTTCCCTTCCGGGAGTGGTTTTTTTGATCTCTGTTTCCTCTATTGTGAATGCACAAAAGAAGAGGTTAAGATGTTTGATCCCAACCTCTTTTTTCATCTTAATGGAACTGCATCCCACCATCCACGATAATGGTTTGTCCTGTGATGTAGTTTGAATCTGGTCCAGCAAGGAAGCTGACCGCAGCTGCTACATCTTCTGGTTCTGAAAGACGTTTCAAAGTGATATCTTTAGCGAATGTTTGCATACCCCATTCGTCGTCTTTACCTGCGTTCTTCCCAACTTCATGAGCAATGTCAAACATCATTGGTGTCTTCACGATACCTGGTGCATAAGCATTGACAGTGATTCCTGAATCCGCCAAGTCACGCGCCAAGGTTTGCGTAATCCCACGAACAGCAAACTTGGTCCCACCATAAATAGTCAAGTTTGGATTTCCGACAACCCCTGCTTGTGAAGTCGCATTGATGATCTTTCCACCATGACCGAGTGCTTTGAACTGAGCTTGAGCTGCTTGTGCACCCCAAATCACACCACCAACGTTAATAGCAAACGTACGTGTAAATTGTTCTTCTGTAATTGTTTCAAGTGGTGTAGTTGGCGCAACACCTGCATTGTTCACGACAACATTCAAATCTCCAAAATGGTCAACAACTTTTTGGAAAGCTGCAGCCACTTCTTCTTTTTTAGACACATCAGCTACGACTGCAAAAGCATTATCTGCTGACAACTCAGCAACTGCTTTTTCAGCTGTTTCAGCATTGTAGTCCAATACTCCAACCTTGAAGCCATCTTGCACCAAACGTTTTGCGATTGCAAAACCGATTCCTTGACCAGCACCTGTGACAATAGCTACTTTAGACATATGATTCCTCCTTGGTATCAATGATACCAGCAAACGTTCCTATCAGAACAGCAAGGGTTGACAACTAGTTTTGATGGGATCTTTTATAAATATCCGACAAAACTATGCTAACAGTATACTCCTTTGTGAAAAAAGTGTCAAACTCTGGCCTGTTATTTTTTAAAAAAAGTTTATTTATATGATATTTTTATTTAGTGATAAGTGAACTGGAACGTGAAATAGAGTATGGCTTTTAACCAAAACAGATAATTGTTCTATTCTGTAAAAGCTACATGAGGCTGGGACAAAAGTCCTAGCCTCTCAATTATTTCTGGATTGTTGAGCAAGACGCAGTGGTTGAGTGGGCTCTACTACGCTGATTTCATCAGCTTTTACAGCCCTACTCAACTGTGCGGAGGTAGGACGACGAAATCGAATTCTAACGAATTACCGATTTCTGTCCCACTCTCTCTCATAAACTATTCATTTGATTGATCCCTTTAGTCATCAGACTCTGCAAATACTTGAGTGGCTTTGACTGCTTTCTTCCACCCCTTGTACAATTTCTCTTTGCGAGCTTCATCCATCTTTGGTTCAAAGATTTGAGCTGCTCCATGAAGAGATTTTAATTCATCAAAGTCCTTCCAATAGCTTACTGTCAGACCTGCTAGGAAAGCTGCCCCTAAAGCCGTTGTTTCCAAATTTTTCGCGCGGGCAATCGCAATCCCAAGAATATCTGCCTGAAACTGCATTAAATAATCATTTTTCGCTGCCCCTCCATCTACTTTTAGGACAGGGATAGGAGTCTTGGCATCTACCTGCATGGTGTCGATGATATCGCGTACTTGATAGGCAACGGATTGAAGGGTTGCTTTGATAAAGTCTTCCTTGGTTGTTCCCCGGGTAAGCCCGAAGACAGAACCACGCGCCTCTTGATTCCAGTATGGTGCTCCAAGACCCGTAAAGGCAGGAACCACATAGATTTCATCCTGGTTCTGAGACTTCAGAGCATAGGCCTCGGATTCAGGTGAATGATCGATCATACGCAGACCGTCACGGAGCCATTGAATGGCACTTCCAGCGATAAAGATAGATCCTTCAAGGGCATAGTAGACCTTACCATTAATCCCATAACCAATCGTCGTCAGCAAGTTATTTTCTGATAACTGCATCTCCTCACCCGTATTCATAATGATGAAGGATCCAGTTCCATAAGTATTCTTGACCATACCAGGTTCAAAGGCTAATTGACCAAAGAGAGCAGCCTGCTGGTCCCCCGCCATTCCTGCAATCGGCACTTGTCCACCGTAGAAATGGAAAGGCGCTGTCTTGCCATAGATTTCAGAGTTTGACCGCACCTCAGGAAGCATGGCTTTAGGAATGTTGAGAATGTCTAAGATTTCATCGTCCCATTTCAGTTCCTTGATATTGTAAAGCATGGTCCGCGCTGCATTGGAATAGTCTGTCACGTGGGCAGCTCCATCCGTCAGCTTCCAGACCAGCCAAGTATCAATGGTTCCGAAGAGCAATTCGCCCTTCTCCGCACGCTCTTGCGCCCCATCAACATGGTCCAAGATCCAACGAACTTTAGTCGCTGAAAAGTAGGCATCGATAACTAGCCCTGTCTTTTGATGGAAGGCTTCTACATAGCCTTTGTTTTTGAGCTCTTCAGCTAGTGGGGCAGTTTGACGAGATTGCCAGACAATGGCATTGTATATAGGAAGCCCCGTGTTCTTATCCCAAACAACTGTCGTTTCTCGCTGATTGGTAATGCCGATCGCCTCTATTTGATTGGGCTTGATACCACTTTCGATAAAGACCTCAGCGATCACAGACTGAACCGAGTTCCAAATCTCATTGGCATTGTGCTCCACCCAACCAGCCTGCGGAAAAATCTGAGTGAATTCCTTTTGACTAGAGCTAACTTGCTCGCCTTTTTTATTAAAAATGATGGCCCGCGAACTAGTGGTTCCCTGGTCAATCGCCATGATGAAAGTTTCTTGAGACATAAACTGCCCTCCTGAATTAGGTACTTAAAAATCTTGTTCTTTCATCAACTAGTATACTCTATTTCATCTAGGATTTGTATCCATTTTTTTAAGAAAATCCGGTCTAAATTTTCCTTCTGCTTCTAACTCTATCAGATCAAATGAAAAGAGCCCTGAGGCTCTTCAAACTAGTATTCAAATGCTTATCAAGATCTGCTCTGATCTAACCGATTTAAGAACTCCATGGTCGGACTGTCTTGGTAAAGTTCTTTGAGAGGAATCTTCTGATAGACCGCTATTTCGTCCGCAGTCACACCGTAACGAATTAATAGATCATAAATACGATTTAAATCATGACGCAATTCATCCGTTATGAGGACATTATCGCTTGTTTCTTTTGTTTTCCAATAATAAGATGGCAGAACTTCCTTGGTTTCAATTAAAACAGTTTGCAACAAAGTCCCACCATGGCTGTCTTTCTGAGAAATATCGGCCCCAAGTTCCAACATTTTCTCAAAAACCTTGAAAGACTGGTCAGCCTTTTCCTTAGACGAATACATCTCATATTGACCATTCCAGCGTTTGATCATGCGCCGGCAGTCAAATACAGCTCGTCCACCCGCTGTTTGGAGGACTGGTTGACAAAATGGATTCAGCTCTGTCGGCTCTTCAATAAAGTTAAGATCTGCTCCTCTATCAATAAGTAAGTCTGCAATATCTAAATGTCCCGATTTGATAGCGACTTGTAGGAGCGACTGTCCCTGATCTCTTTTGGGTTTGTCACCCGAAACAGCATTGACTTCTTCAGGCTTTTTATCCAATATCTGACGGACTCCCTCTATATCTCCTCTTCGCAACAACTGAAAGGTTTTTTGCATAGTCTTCCCCCTCTCTCATTATAGATAAGAATGACACTGTGTTGATACTTTGGTCCTATCTCTAGCATCTTCGTTAAACTGATTATACCATTTTATGGACTCTACATTGAAGTCCTAAAGGGTAAAGATGACGGACTCCCACCGAAAGAGGTACAACTCTATTTCTCTGATTTTCGTGCAGCCACCAGCCAAGAGGATACTAGAATTTCGAAACTAACCAGAAGGATAATCTGAGGAAGAGAGCTCTGTACCAGCATGAGGACAGCTAGACTATCGATCAACATATGAGCGAGAATACAAGGAACAGCTCCTTTTGAATACTCCTTGAGCGCTCCAAATAGGAAGGTATTCCCTAAAATCATCAGGTAAAAGATGAGATAGTTGGACGAACCTGCAGTAATCCAAGGGAGTTGATAAATAGGAATATGCTAGAGGAACCAGACAATGGAAAGAACCATCATTTTAGGTATAAAGTGCTTACTAAAGGAAAGATGATCTTGTAAAAACCAACGCCAACCGACTTCTTCCAGACCTCCATATAAAAAGGTCCAGGGAAAATAAAGGAAGAAGTCCAAGAGGGAGTTCCCAGTAAAGCGAACATTCATGAGCAGGATGGAAATCCCATAATAGATGACGGGAACGAAGAAAGCTAGGATCCAAGATAGGGGACTTTCTTTTTGAAGAAAGACCTTTTTGAAAAATTCACCCAAGGAGTTGACTTCCCTCACCACAAGAGAAAAGACAGCCGCCATCATCATGGGAATCAAGTTCATTAGGATAAACAGGAGCGAGGCCCCCATACTAGTCCTATCTGGGAAAAACCAAAGGATCACTTGCCCCACTATAAATGTAGCTAGGAGGGCAGTCAATCCATACCAGATAGCGACTGATTGTTTTGAAATAAATTTGTTCATTTTTCCTCCTTTACTATTACATACTTCCTTCTTGCAATCATGATTGCTAAACTAATAATAAGAATTTTACTGACGATAGACAGCCATACCTCTTCATTCACTATCATCTGAGACAAGGAATTGATACAGGCATGGGTCATGACACAGAGCCATAAATTTTGCGTTTTATGATACAAGGCCGAAAATGAATATATTCTTTCTTAGAATTGCTTACTTTCGTTTTTAAGGATATAATACTCGTTTTGTTTTCTACATATGTTTGTATTCTATGGCAAATGATCTACCTTAAACCCATACCTGCCAGCATTTCGTTTGAGCTTCTCCACTAGCTCTTCATTCCGCTTACTTTTTCCAAAAAAGAAGGGAATAGTCTTTCCATTTCTAAGCTCGATATAAAAAGCATAGCGAGCCCCACCACCAGATCGTCCACGAAAAATTGCATAGGTGATTTGCTTGATCTCTTTAAGTGAGATCATTCGCCGACTGAAACACAGAGCGACATGGATATAGAAGATTCCAAGGCTAATATGGAAAGGAGCAAAGAAGGGACCACTACTACGCCTCGCGATTGCCCTTCTTCTCAGGAAAAGGAGAAGACTGAAAACGAGCAAGAAAACTAGCACAAATAGAATCGGAGCATACTCCATTATCTTTCTAAATTCTAACACGCTGTCTTTCATCCTCTACTTCATCTCTACCCATTTTTCATTGTCCATGATAAAGGGCTTAGCTAGACCTTCGCCTGTGTAGTCCTGGTATTTGGTCTCCAAGTATTTGTAAACATCTTCCTTGGTCGCAAATTTGATGGCTTGGTAAGGCTCTTCAAAGGTTAGCTTTTCAACAAAGAGATAGCCGTCCTTTGCAGGAACCAAGACACCGACGTGGCCGACAAAAAGGGTATTTCCGTCTAGGTTATCATGAACGATAACGGAAAGCATGCGTGCATTTTCATTGAACTTGAAGTTTGAAAAATACTCTTCCATCTTCTTGGCATGGACTTTGACATCCGTTGTCGCCTCTGTCGGAACCCGTGAATACAGAATGTTAAAAACTTCCTTGTCTGCCTCATCGAAGATCTTCCCTTTGTCAATGGCATCATTATCCACGAACAAGAGTTCACTATCCGCTTTCATCTTAGGAATCTCGATGCGATTCTTCAGCAAGGTATAACTATTGATCCGGCAGTTGGTCCCGACAAAATCGCCCTTCTGCTTGGTCCATAAGTCACTGATCTTCTCGACATTGTAGTCTGTTTTCTTGAACTTGCTGAAGTCACCCGTCAAACCGACCGAGCCGACAATGCTATCATAGTCCGTTACTAGACCAAGAAACTTGTCTACACTCTCCTGATCCAAATAAGCAGACAAGAGAGTGCGCACTTCTTCGACACTAGCCTTGCTATTGAGGTTGCTGTATGTTCCCTTGTAGTGCTCCTTGTCTGAACTAGATTTCTGCACAGTGGAAGTTTCCTTCTTTTCCTTGGATTGCTTTTGGTTGGTCCCACAAGCTACTAAAGCAAAGATCGCCAAAGCACAGCTAGTAAGGAGCATGATTTTTTTAGATGGTTTCATAGATTGGTTCCTTCTCTATTGATTAAAATATTTGTACCATAAATTTTTCATATTGATAATCCTTCTCCTATATTATAGTTTAAAACTGGCTTTGCTCCAACTATTTTTTACGAAATGAGAAAAGTTAATAAACAGCAAAAAGAGCTGGCAAATTGTCCAGCTCTTCAATATGTTATAAAAATCAAAATTAAAACTATTGTTTAATTCAACCAATCTATTTTTGCATGTTCTATTGCATACTCAGCTTCTTCTTGAGTAAATTTTCTATTTTCAACAAGTATTTTTAATAGCCTTTCTTTCGAAATGTTGCCACCGTTTGAAGAAGATTCTGCTTCTTTCACAGCGTTCTCCTTCCAATCGAAATGAACATGTTCTATGGCATAATCAGCCTCTTCTTGAGTAAATTTGTCAATATTTATAAGTTGCTCAACCAATTTATTTTTCGAATAATGAAACTCTTGATATGATTTTGCTCTTAAAAGTGCTTGCTCTTTCCAGTCTACATTAAGCTTATTTAAAGCGTACTGAGTAGCATCCTCTGAATAGCTGTTGCCATACTTAGTAAGATAAATTTTAATTTGCTCCTTCGATAAATGCTTTTTTGACCAAGATTTAGCTTCTTCATATGCATATGTATAATCTGGATCTAGTAAAGTTGGAGGAAATAGTCTTTTCATAAACATATTCATTAATGATTCTAAATCATCCTTATTTTTTCTATCACTTGAAGAAGCGTATTCTTGTTTTGATGATTCTAAATCATCCTTATTTCCATCACTTGAAGAAGAGTATTTTTGTACAGGATTAGTCAACTGTGATCCTGAACGTGAATTTATCCATTTATTATAACTTATTTGATACTCAATTGCCATCAGAGCTAGCATTCCTGCAAATAATCCAAAAATTGTAAAAATAAATATCAAAAATTTTTTCATAATGACTACCTTTACTTGTTTTTTTCCAATGGAATCTTTCATCCTCTTGAACTACATTCATTAGTATTATACCATGAAATATTGTTCATTTTTATTTACTAGTGTAAAAGTCTCTATGCTAGTAAATAAAAAAGTGACTGCATTTCAACTGCAATCACTCGTTCAATGTGAGATAAAAAATAATAAAGGATTATTTAATCTTGTGTTTGTTCATCTTTTCTTCAAAGATGGCTGTCATAATCTTGCGGAGCTCTTCTCCTTCTTTTTCAGGAAGGTCCCCTTGACGTTTAGCCACGGCATAGAGTTCAGGGGATTGCTTGGCTACACGCTCAACTGTCTTGGTCGTCGCATGCCCTCTGACAAAGAATGGAATACGTTTGATCCATTCTTGCGGGACTAAAGCGAGCAACTTCTTCGCCGCTTCTTTATCAGTAATCTCAGCTGTACTCAAACCTTGGTTGATTTGTTCTTGTTCTTTTTCTGTAAAATCTTTTAATTCCATAGTAAATTCCTCATTTGTTTATCTATGGACACATTATACACCTATGTAGTGAAAACTACAACTAAAGGAACCGAAAAATAGAGCAAGGGCAAGTCATCCCTCACTCTATCTCTTAATCGTAAAATCTTATGAAGGATATTAATTTCCGATTTACTGTGGAGCATCACCCTTTTGCTTTAAATAATAGTCACTTGCCTCAGTTAGTTTTTTATAATAATGATCGTAACTCTTACTAAATTGTCTAATCAGCGGAATAGCGACCTCATAGTAGTGATGGTCCATCAAAAATGTTTTCAGTTGATCTTGAATATTTTTCATTGGACTTGTTTTGTAATCATCACTGTTCAAATAGCGATCATAAATAGAAATTGTGTCCTTATTTTCATTATGCCACTTTTCATTACTTTCTATCGTAGCTATTTTAGATTCATCAGCCTCTTTTAAGTTCTTCAAATCAATAGTAAAATTATTGTTTAATTTAACCAATCTACTTGAGCATGTTCTATTGCGTACTCCGCTTCCTCTTGAGTAAATTTTCTATTTTCAACAAGTATTTCTAATAACCTTTCTTTCGAAATATTGCCACCGTTTGCAGAAGATTCCGCTTCTTTCACAGCTTCCTCTTTCCAATCGAAATGAACTTTTTCTATAGCATAGTCAGCCTCTTCTGGAGTAAATAGATCAACATCTACAAGTTGCCCAACTAACTTTTCTTTTGAATAATGAAACTTTTGATATGATTTTGCTCTTAAAACAGCCTGCTCTTTCCAGTCTATATTAAGCTTATTGACAGCGGACTGGGAAGTATACTCTGAATACCTGCCATACTTAGTAAGATAATTTTTAATTTGTTGCTTCGATAAAGGAGATTTCTCTGACCAAGATTTAGCTTTTGCATATGCCCTTGTACTTACTGGTACTAGTAAATTTTCTTTCGGTTCTGGAAAGCTTGATCTATGATGAGCCGCTTCATAAGCTCGAATATATTCATTATATATCATAGCTAACATTCCTAACATCAATCCAAACATTGTAAAAATAAATATCAAAAATTTTTTCATAATGAATACCTTTACTTGTTTTTAGTCTAATTTGTTATTTTGTGCTTAATAAAACAATATTGTCACTCAACACTAGGAGAATTAACTTCTCCAGTCACTCAAAACAATTCCTATAGAATCCTTCAATAACGGTTTTATTAATCCCTGTTTAAATATAGCAACTCATTCTTAATGATGTTAAAAAATGAGTTGGTTCCATAAAAGACTCAACATTTGTGACAGGACCACCAGGCAATGTCATTCCTTGCCTAGACTCTTTCTCACGATCCATAACAAGAACTCTATCGCCGTCTCTTACCATACAAAGATTTGTGAATTCTAGAGTCTCATTCATAGCCCTATTTCCTAGCTATGTTTCCATTTTTTCTTATCGACAGCCTAACATTTCATCCTAGTCACCTTTTAGTTGCACTTGCGTATGGGCTAGCAGGTCTCCTAGATGCCTCTTATCATTTCTAAACATTGTCATTGCCAGTAGCAAAACTGCGAGTAGAGTTGCTGAAAACGAGAGGATAATGGATAACACATCAAAATCACTATAGAAACCATGAATCGTGCCCATATGACCGAGTTGCCAAGGTAAAAATTTGATGACATTTCTAATCAAGCTAGCCTGCACTGTTTTTTTCTGGTAGACCAATTCAAGTCCCGCTTTTACCTTCCCAAAACTGCCACCATTTTTATAATCAAAGAATGTGAAAAGGAGCGTGATTGGCAAAATAGAGGTGAAAAATACAAGCCACTGCGACTGAATTTCTGTAAACTCTGGGACACCATTAAAAAAGATGATGTAAATAAGCATCGAACCTAAAAACAGAAGAACTAGGTAAGCTAAAATGAAAAGATAATCAAACAGAAATTCTGTCATTCTTTTTTTTAACGAAATAGGATTGATTGCTAACATCTTCATCACCGTCTCCCCCCTTCTCATCTCCTATTATAATATAAGGGTGCGAATAAAGATACTATTTATAAAAAGAAGCCCGCAATCTCTCGATTCCAGGCTTCTTTCTTACTAATCTTCCCTATAAATAACAAATCCATTTGGTTGGATGATCAATCGATCATCGGAAATGGTCCCATGGCTGATCAGATCTGCTTGTCTTCTTTCTAATACAAATTCTTTCTTAGAGTGGTTAAAGTAGGCTTTGAGAATGTGACCTTCATGCTGCCATTCTACTGCCACTACATCTGGCTCTACTTCTTTCAGACTCACTTTACCATGCTGGATAACGCCCGCTACTTCTTTTCGGAGCTGGATCAAGTCCTTCATAAAGTTCAGCATGTCATTGTCTGCTGACACGCGCTCCCAAGGCATGACACGCCGGCAATCCGGGTCTGGGCCGCCGATGAGGGCTAGCTCCGTCCCATAATAGATACAAGGCGTACCCCGTTGCAGATAGAGGAAGGTGAGAGCAGACTTGACAGACTGAAGATCCCCTTTGGCCGTCGTCAAGATGCGCTCTGTATCATGGGAGTCTAAGAGGTTAAACATCACCTCAGAAATCTGCTGCCTGTAATACATGGACTGGCTATTGATTTCCCAAATGAAGCGTTGCGTCTCCTTATGCCCCCGCAGGAAATAATCCTTGATACTTTCAGAGAGGGGATAGTTCATCACCGCATGGAACTCATCGCCCTTGAGCCAAGGTTGGGACGAATGCCAGATTTCCCCGAGGATATAGAGATCCGGCTTCTTGGCCAAGACCGCTTTACGGAAATCCCGCCAGAATTGATGGTCGATCTCATTGGCCACATCCAGTCGCCAAGCATCAATATCAAACTCTTCAATCCAGTAAGTCGCCACCTTCAAGAGATAGGCCTTCACCTCAGGATTAGCCGTATTGAGCTTAGGCATAAAGCCCGCAAAGGCAAAAGCATGGTAAGATAAGTTGCGACTATTCCACAGATTTTCTGAGGAGACAGGGAACTCTTTGATATGGAACCAGTCCTTGTAAATCGAATCCTCCCCGTATATGACCACATCCTGCCATTGGGGTGAATCATAGCCAATATGGTTGAAGACGGCATCCAGCATGATCTTCATCCCACGCGCATGGGCCTCTTTCACTAGCTGGCGGAAGGTCTCCTTATCTCCAAAATGTCGATCAATTTCAAAATAATCAATGGTATCGTACTTGTGATTGCTCGGCGATTCAAAAATCGGGCAAAGATAGAGCCCTGTAATCCCTAGATCCTGCAAATAGTCCAAGTGATCGATGATCCCTTGCAAATCACCACCAAAGAAATCCAATACTTGAGGAGCAATAGAGGCATCCCAAGGACGAACACCTTCTGGGGAAATGGCTGGATTCCCATTGGCAAAGCGCTCAGGAAAGATTTGGTACCAAACCGTCTGAGCCACCCAATCTGGAACAGCACACCCATCAATCTCATGGATAAAGGGAAGCTTAAAACCGTTCATGACGAAGTCCAGGTTCTCCTTGTTGTAGGCTGCCACACCCCGATCTCCGTACAAGACCTTCTCTCCCGCTGTGTCCTCTAATTCAAAGAGGTACTGGATCCGGGCATGGCGGACAGATACCGACACTTGCCAATAATCAAAGAGGTCGTCGGTCGTCACCTTGTCCATTTCCTTAGTTGCCTCATAAAGATCCTCTATAAAAATAAAGGGATCCCCATAGTGCAAGACAATTCGTTTGATATCTTCTTTCTTGGTCCGGATGCGAATGTGAAGCTGGCCGTCCTTATAAAGATAGGCGTACTCCGATTCAGGCCTGTGATAAATCGCTGTTAATTCCATCTGTCTCGTCTCCTACTATACTCTCTTTTCATCATTTACCAATTTATGCAAACGATTCCATAAACTATTTCTAGTATACTACTTTATAAAAACGTTTGCAAGATTCTGAGAGATCATTTTAGATTACTCACTTTTTATAATTGTATTGCAAAACAAAAAGCCCAGCAATTGGGCTTAAAGATTTTTGTTGAAGCAATGACTTTACCTTATAAGCATCACTTTATACTGTTTCCTACTAAAATATACTACAGATCTATATTTCTGTTAATAGTTTATTGAACAGTTGTTCGAGCTTACTAGTATCTCCATAAACTGTTCCATCCATATATAAGTGATAGATATCATCATCTAAACCAATTGAAATTTCACATTCATACCCTTTCATCAAAGCTAAAGAACGGATAACTTCTCGTTGAGTACGACCATTTCCTTCTCGAAATGGGTGAAAATAATTTAGATTATCTAATATCTCAGCTAAACTTTTACAAATCTCAATTTTATTATTTGCGTTAAGTAAATAGTTTGAAAGCAAGGTATTTAAAAATTTTTCTGCCATATCAAAAGACTGAACTGGCATAAAAGCATTTCCACTTTTAGAGATATTTACTTGACGGTATTGACCTGCCCAAGTATACATTCCTTCAAAAAGAAACTTATGAATCTTTAAAATATCTGAAACAGTATTTACTTCAATTGGATTAATAAACAGTTTTAAACTTTGGCTTGCTACTAAACGATATTCTAATTCTCGTGCTTTATTATCATTTTTCTCATTAAATTTATTTATGAGAACAGATGAATGGGGATAGGTGTATAAATTATCAGGGTCTATATAATCATACCCATCATATATTTTTCTGACCATTATCCAACTCCTAATGCAACTGCCTCTTCTCTCAGTCGCTCCACGTCTTCTACCGTGGGATGCCATCCTTCAATCATATTGGTGCTCAGAGCAAACCAGACGCTCTTAAAAACCTTTTTGTTGTCAAAAATCACACCCATAATCATCATTTTTTCTTTATCTATATCTAAGGTCATATTCTACCTCCGTCCTATTATTATAGCATATTTTCAATCATTTTAGTTCTCCTATTTAGTACTTACCCTACACAAAGAGCCCAGCGATTGGGCTTTCTCATTATCATAATAACTTATACTCATTCCTTACTTGTATGCCGCTTTCCAAGACTTAGCGCTTGCTCTTCTGACATTTCAACTACTTTCGCAAAGTTGGTATTTCGTGGCATGCTATCTTTAGAATACCAATAAACATCCGCACTCCCATTTCTGGCCACATAAACAACTGGAGCTAGTTGAGGAATTGGTGCTGCAGGCTCGACAGGTTGGACTGGCTGAACTGGCTCTACTGCTTGACTCGGTTGAGGGGCTTGACTTGGTTGCGTCTCTACAGAAGGACTAGCAGGTTGAGGTTGACTACTTGGTTCTGTCGGCACTAAAGATGGCTTGGCAGTCCCCTTGAGATAGTCAATGGTCGCATTCTTAGAGTAGTTGTCCAAGGTAACGGTGGTGATCCCATAAGCATCTACTGACTCTTTGGGACTACTTAAATTGATTGGTAGAAGGTTGCCATCTCGATCAATTCCTACATATTGCAAGGTCACCTGCCGAGGAATTAATTCATCCCCCGTATAGACCGGAGTCACCTTGTAGTCCAGCCAATAATTGGGGTGGGTGGATAGCCAGCTATCGAGTCGTTTCTCGTAGTAGAGCATGCCCTCCACATTGCTATCTGCTGTCCCTTTATAATTCCCCGTATTGGTCCAGGCAGTTAGAGGAACCAGATTTTTCCCTTCATTGGTCAGACCGCTAAACTGATAGCCGATCAAATGCCCTCTATGGAACAACCAGGCCTTCTTTCCTTTATTTCCATAAGCAATCTTATAATTGTGCCAGCCAACCGGATTATAGCTGAGACGTGGTTCTCTTTTTTTCTTTGGCTCATCCTTGTCCTGCAGCTGAATATGAGCGGAGGTTGCACGACCCAAATGATCAAAATCCCCCAGTACTAGCTGCTTATTGCCATTAAAAGGCAGTAGATGAAGACTCTGGTAATCGAGTCCAGTTTGCTGAGCTTGGGCCCCTTGAACAACGACCAAGAACATAAAAACCGAGACTATCGCAACAATAACATTTTTCAAAAACCGTTTTGTAACCATGATAAACTCCCGTATTACTATCTAGTATTATTATAGCAGAAAAAACGGTTACAGACATAGAAGATAGATAATTTCTTCTCCTATTTCAATTATATGTTTTTAATGAGTTTATTCTCACTTTAATATTCTTTAGTATATAAAATACGGACTATTATTTAAATACATAAAATAATACACAGCTTTCCTAAATCAACTTATATTCATACCACTCTTCATCTACTTTCTGAAATCCCAAAGCCAAAAACATTCTTTGACTTTGAGTATTAAAAGGATAAATTTGAGCAGTTACCCTAACCATTTCTTTCTCTTTGGCCATCTGTATCATTTCAGAAATACACCGTCTTCCGATCTGTAAATTCTGATACTCTTTGCTGATCACTATAGAAAGCTCTGAATTATCTTGAAGAGTCACATCTCCAACTAACACTCCCTCATATTGGATATAAAAGCAAGAACCATGTGAAGTTAGATAATCATACATTTTATGAAGTTTTGTAATATCGTAAATCTGATCAGTATTATCCACTTGTTTGCAAACATCACTATCTTGATACCAAAGAAGGGAGATGGCATCATTCCTATAATAAGGTATAAGAGTGATCTGATCATCTACTATTCTATTCATTATTACTTATTCTTATTTCTATTTAGAGGTTTCTTCCGATACTTCAATATTCCCCATCACCCAATTGGACATCTTTTTGCCCTTGTCTTTATAAGGATTGGGAGGAAACAAGGTGAAAGGGGGAATGCTGGCATCTGGGAAGAATAGTTCTACGCTTATCGTTCGCTCGCGATTATGATCAACGTAGGCTGTAAAATAGATATGGTAATTTCCACTAACATCACCACCATTATCATACTCTCCTCTAGCAGTATTTGGTAAGAGCGTCACAGATTTTATGTCTTGCTTTTCCTGAGCTAAGTGTGCGATGATCTCCTCCTTAATAGTAGCCTCATGATTTCTGACGAAATTCCCATCATCACTATATCCAGGATGCTCACTAAGAGAATAGAAAACAATAACCATCAGAAAGGGGAGAGAAATTAAAAAAATAATCAGCTTATTCGATTTTAACATGGAGGTTCCGCATCCTACTTATAAAAAATCTTGACCCAATCCTGCTTTGCACTAAGGATACGAGCAACATACACCCTATGCTTCTCAATATAATAAAATGTAAGATAGTTCTCTATTGGCATATAACGATAGGGTTTTCCATCATTCGTCATCTCACCATAGCCCCGGCTTGATACCAGAGGACAGGCTTCTGGAAAGAGTTCTAGGGTCTCAAGAGCACTCAATAGCAAATCGACTTTGCCATCTGCAGCTTGCTGGCTATAAAAATTCACAAGAATATAGTCGTGAATGTCACGCAAGTCCTGCTTAGCACGATCTGAAAGAAAGACCTGATAACGTTTCAACTTAGTCAAGACCAAATTCCTTTCTCACATCGGCTACAGAAGTAACTTTTCCTTGAGCGATTTCCTGGTGCCCCACTAAAATCTCCTTCTTCAAATCCTCAAAGGCCACTTGATACTGCGTGTTCTGCAAATCACTCGAAACAAAATCTTCTGGATCCACAGTCCCGTTGGCAATTTTTCGAAGTGCTGCATTTAGGACATCTGACACAGAAATTTTTTGATCCGCAAGCACCTCTTTTGTTTTCTGGTAAAACATCGCATCTGCTCGAAAATTCACTGCTTTCGTGTTTGCCATTTCTACCTCTCCTTTGTACATACAATTTGTATATACATACTACCATAAGATAGAGAGGGGAATCAAGTAAAAAATGGATTCTTCTTTCACTAAATCTAATTGAGGGATACCGAGAGTTAATCTATATTCTTTCTCGGGGGTCATCTGATACCTATTAGAATCAACAATTTAAGTAGATTCCACATCTTAATTTAACAACTCCAAGTAATTTTAGTCAATTATATTAGATATATTTTATTAAATTCTTTATAGTAAATTCCTATTTCTCTAGCCAAGAGAACGCTTGGTTTAACATCTCTTTTGTTTGTCCAATGATACACGGTCCATGAGAAATAATAATATTCTTAGGTTCCCATTTCTTTATTTTATGATAACTCTTCAATGCTTGTTTTTTACCAAATAAAAAAGTCATTCTTAAATCTCTTGGTGTTTTACCATTTGGATAGTGATTATCACCTATTTTTAACAGTAGCTTTTCAAAAATCGATAAATTTTCTGTTTCTATGTTTTCAATAAGATCCGTTAAAATTAGAGTTGAACTTTCAGTATGGAAAAAAACAACCTCTTTCACGTAAAAACTTCCCTCAAATGTTGTAAAACAAATTTCCTCGTTCCAATTGGCTTTCTCTAGTTCATGACCATAATATAAATTCATTCCCGATTTTCCGGCACGCTTTTGAACACCACTAGCTAGCCATACTTCTGCTTCCGGAAATAGTTCGTGCCACTCATTTATATAACTATAATGTAAGACATTGGGTGCAATAAGGTGTTTTACCTCACCTAATTGCTTGATTTCAAAAAGTAAATTATCACTAGGCTTAATCGGCGAATGCACCCAAAGACCACCATTCTGCAGACGGATAACTGTCATTCTAGTTGAAAAAGGCACTTTGAAGAGTTTGAAATTCATCAGTACTTCTTCCCCATCTACAATCCAGAGGTTATCTGCTATCTTTTTTAAGGAATTGAGCGGACTATATTTTTTGACTTCCATGAAACTCTGCTTTCTAAATTAATAAAGTATAATCAATCGTTATTCTCCAAAAATGGTACCACCAAATCAATCCACTCTTGAGGCAGGTAAGCTGATAAATAGCCATGGTTATAGCCCTTTGCTTCATACAGGATCGTGTTGGGATGTAGCTGATGAAATAATTTCGCTGATGCTTTCACACAGTTCAATTCTTTTTCACCGTAGATATACAGAACCTGCGCTTTACTAGCAGAAATCGTGTCCTTGAGCTTGTAACGCCCCATATAGGTTTTGTAAATAGTCACCAATGTTTTGATAGGCGTCCTTGGCAGATCCTCCAAATAATAAGCTTTTAGTTCGTCTGAATAAGCCAATTTAGAATAGAGTTTGTCCATCATGCTTAACTGGAGTTTGCAAGAGAATTTACTGAACATCAGTTTACCAAATAGTGATACTAGAAAGATGCTGATTTTAGCTAACCTTGGTTGAGGAATACAGAGGCTTCCGTCTATGATGGCCTTCTCAGCAATTTCGCTGTCTAAGGACAAAAGCTCCATAGCAATTTGACCTCCAAGCGAAACACCACCAATCGCAAACAACTTCCCGCCACAGTGTTCTTTGATATAGTCTAGGATCTCCAAAGCAGAATCTTCCGTAGAAACATAATCAAGTTGATATTCTTCGCCGTGGCCATTCAAAGTAGGTAAAATAACACGGTATTCTTCTGATAAGATCCGTGCTTGGCGAAGATAATTCCACCAAGAACTGCCACCGCCATGTATCAGCAAGATAGGAGGCAAATTCTTATCACCAAATTCATGGAATTTCATGTTTAAACTCCTTACTGTGGGATTTTCACTAGATACATCCATATTAAATCATTTTGAACAAGCAGTGATACTGCCTCAACATGTGATGCTAGCAAACATCTATATTATCGAACGAAAAGTGACTAGTATGGCTTTGTTATTATATGATTGAACGAATTTATCACTTTAAGAAATGTAAAAACCTACCGATAAGTCTTCATCAGATTCATGTGGTTTCCAAGCTACATTAAAACCGTAGCTATAGCTCCAATCTGGATGCCAGTCCTTATAATATGGGACACGACTGTATTTGCCAAGTGTCACTTCATCCTCCTCTGATGATTCCTGACAGGTTATCCCAAACTGGATACCATCAAGTTCCCAGTAATTTCCCCAAACATATTCATAAGAAATGACATCAACCCAGCGGGAAGCGTCAATCTCAAAGTCGGTACATAACTTTAACGATTGGAAAGTACTATAGTGCATATTGTAAGGTTTGATATGTATAGCGCAGTCAACGTGATACTTTTCATAATTGGTATTCAATAGGATAACCTTCATTGGAATGGGAACGCCATTCAGTTCCAACCACCAGTATCCAAGTTTATTGTGCAAAATATCAAAATATTCGTCTGTTGCTACTGATTTAGAAAAATCATTTATTTGCAAACATCGACCTGACCTTAATAATTCAGCTGCAATCTCTCTTGCTTTCCCTTTATCAAAATCAGAGTAACGCTTAATCACACGCTTTAACTTGTCAATTGGATATGAGATGTCTTTTTGCGAAGCCTGATATATCTTCACAACATGAGCAATCTTTTCAACGTCGTTGATTCCAACAGGTACAACCACAAAATGGTCTTCCCCGATTGATTCATCCTCACAAATATAGATGTATTCCTCACCAAACTCTGAAAAAGTGACTGATGCAACTCTGTAAACTATATCTGATGAATTTGAATCAGTTTCTTGATCAGATAGCTCCTTCTCTTTACTATCTAAATCTATCCACTTATAGAAAGTATAACGATTTGGATTCTCATCCTCACCGAATACCATCAAGCTATGACAATTTGGACATTGCCAAGCATAGTACGAAGCATCAGTAATATCATAATAATCAATCTTATTATTTTCATCTGCGGTATCCGTTATCTCTTCCCATAACTCATCCGAGAATACCGAAAAAGCATTCGGGTCTGGAGCAGCATGGTCATTCATTGGATATCCGCATTGACAAGTCCACTTACCCATAATATAACTCCTACAGCTAGTAACCAATCTTACCGTTTATCGTTTTAGCATATTATACCACGAAACAACACAAAAAACTGCAACCTTTCGATTGCAGTTTCCTACAAGTCAACTTCTCTTCCTTCAAGGAAAGTTACAGGAATCTGCCCACTTCCTGAGATTGTGATGTTGTCGAGAAATTGGCACATGATATTCCTGTCAAAATAACTACTCAACTTGACCAAAATCCTATCCAGTTTACCATCTCTACAATCCTATATCAGTCGGTAAAAGGCATCACCACACTATGCAGTTCTCTGTTACCGTATCGTTTCGTCTGTTTCCCTCCTCATTCTATGAGACCTATACCCCATGATACCTTCTCGACCTTCGGTTTCACCTTGTCGCATGGGCGGATCATCTTTCTTTTCTAGGAAATCAAGGAAATAAGGCGACTTGGCTGAGATATGGTTAATCATGAAATCAAACATGAGATAGTAGTCTTGACTGAGTGCCTCAATATCGCTCCAATCTCCAAAACCCTCATCAACCTTGGTATAGTCCACGGGTGCAAACCCGCGGTCGCCTGACGATGGAAAGAAGGGAAGAATGTGGACACCACCGACCACATCTTTCAAAGGGCCTTCTAAGACCTGCTTCAAGTCTTTCAGATTTTTTCCAAGACTGTCTGAATAGGTAATTAACATTGCTTAATTTTTACTTTCATAACTTGCTCTATTTACCTTCCTCAAAGCGTTTATAGACTGCTATAAATTCCTCAGCAATCGTTCGAAAACCTTCTGCACTCAATAACTGATCCTCAGCGTGCATCAGAATTAGACCTGTTTGGTTTAATTCCCCATTCATTTCTTTTGTCAAAAGTGAGTGGTGAGCATTGTGTCCCTGTACAAATGCTTCTTCGCCTTGTTTAATTCTATCTTTAGCCTGCTCAAATTCACCCTGCTTAGCCAATTGAATAGCATCGATGTACATAGATTTTGCTGTTCCTACATAGGTGATAATTTGAAAACACACTTCGAGTACTTTTTCGTCCATTTTAATGCCTCTCTTACCAATCTTCGTCTTCTAAATCGCTTGTTTCTTGTATTTCAGCTTGTAAAGCTTGTTTATCCATCTGTTTAATAAACGGATAATAAACAAAGAAAGACATAACCAAAATAAGTGTTTGCAACAAGGCTGTTTTCCAACCACCGATGATAAATCCTGAAATAATTGGAGGACAAGTCCACGGAACTTGAACGGCACCATACATAGGTGTCAGTCCAAAATAAATCGCTGAATACTGGATGATACAAGATAAAATAGGCGTTAATATAAAGGGAATTGCTAAAACTGGATTCATTACAATCGGCAAACCAAAGAGCACCGGCTCATTGATATTAAAGATGGCTGGAACCATTTCAAGACGTCCAAGAATTTTTAGTTGTTTTGATTTTGCAAATGCAACCATGTAAACTACCAAACCAATCGTAATCCCGGCACCTGTAACATTGATAAATTGATCAAAAAATTGAATCGTCACAATATGACCACCATTGGCTAGATTTAATTCAAGGCCCTTATCTAAAATGGCTTGGTTTTCCAAAGCATTCGCCTGTAGCAAGCCACTCATGATGCCACCAACTACAGTTGAGCCGTGCACCCCAAACATCCATAAGAATGGTACAAGGAAACACATAAGCACCGCACCAAACAATGAGTCAGTCAAGCCTTGCATTGGTGTTTGAATAAGATTATAAATCACTTCAATCGTTGTGACCTTAAACAATTGTTCAACAAGTCCGACAAAGATCGTTGCCGCTGTGATGATAACAGTAGCAGGAATCAAGGCTGAAAATGCGTTGGCTACACCAGTTGGTACGCCATCTGGCATTTTGATTTTGATATTTTTCTTCAAAAACCAAGAATAGCTTGCTCCTACAATCAAACCAACGATAATGGCACCAATCATCCCTTTCCCGGAAGTCCAATCCTTCAGAATAATGTTACCAACTACATCCCCATTTTTAGAAATCAAACTGGAGGGCTGGATTAGCAAGAAAACTGCTAAGGCAATGACACCTGCCCCAAGCGGCTCCTGTTTTTCTAGCTTAGCATAGGTATACGCAATCCCAATGACTGTTACAATCGCACTGATATTAAAGGTCGCACCAATTGCTTGATTGAGAACAGGGGTAATACCACTAGTTTCTAACATCGTTGCTAGAGCTGGAACTGGAAAATTGGCCAAGATAAGAAAGATGGAGCCAACAATCAACAATGGCATAGAGAAAACAATACCATCTTTTATCGCTGTTACACCTTTGGTATTGACAAAGGCCATCATCCGATCAACAAACTTTTTAATTAGTTTATCCTTCATCATCTTCTCCTTATTTTTTCATCATGTAAGCTTGTTTAAGAACTGCCATACCGTTTACAGTGCCATAATCAGCCATTGCAATCACTTCTACAGGAACATTGTGAGAAGCACAAATTTCTTTTGCTTTTTCAAGTTGGAAACCAACCTGTGGGCCTAATAGAGCCACATCAATATCTCCAACTCTTTGTTCCAATTCACTGATGGAATAAGCTGCAATTGTTGCATCTTTCCCTTTTTTCTGAGCCGCTTCTTTCATACGCTCAACCAAAATACTTGTTGACATACCTGCTGCACAAAACAATCCAATATTCATTTTAATTACTCCTTATAATTCGTTTCCATTTGATGTAATCACTTTTTGATACCATGTAAAGGAATCTTTCTTCATTCGTTGCAAAGTTCCTTCGCCATTATTATTCTTATCGACATAGATAAAGCCATAACGCTTCTCCATTTCACCTGTACCAGCACTAACAATATCGATACAGCCCCAAGGGGTATAACCAATGACATTTACGCCATCTTCTTCAATCGCTAACATCATTTGTTCAATGTGTTGTTTGAGGTAATCAATGCGGTAAGAATCATGGATTCCATCAGGCTCTACCTTATCATAAGCACCGAATCCATTTTCAACTATAAAAAGCGGACAGTGATAGCGATCGTATAAAAGATTTAAGCTATAGCGTAATCCCTCAGGGTCAATCTGCCAACCCCAATCGCTTGATTCAATATAGGGATTTTTCTTAGTATAAACATCTTTGAAAAGCTCTTCTGTTTCCTCAGATGCTGTAGCAGTCACTGTATCACTCATATAGTAACTCAAGCCAATATAATCTACACAACCTTCTTTTAGAGTTTCTAGATCTTCTGGTAAAATATCCAGTTTGATATTATTTTTTCGACAAAAGGCCTCGATATAGTAAGGACGCTCTCCAAAAACATGAAGATCTCCATAGTGAAATAAACGATGCTCCATTGCCTTCTGGCTAGCAAGTATATCTTTTGTATCACATGTATTCGGGTAAAATGGTACCATTGCCAGCATACAACCAATTTTGAAATTTTTATTGATTTTCCGACCCAATTGAACAACTTTTGCAGAAGCCACTGACTGATAATGGATAACCTGCTGTAGTACCTCAACTGGATTTTCATCTTCTTGATAAATGACACCAGAATTAGTCCATGAGCACCAAGGAACATTAATTGCACCTTGATTATTGATCTCGTTAAAGGTCATCCAATACTTAACTTTGTCCTTATATCGTTCCATGACGACTTCCGCAAAACGAACAAAGAAATCAATCAACTTGCGATTACGCCAAGCACCATACTTAGTAACTAGATGATAGGGCATTTCAAAGTGACTGAGTGTGATGACCGGTTCAATTTGATGAGCTAGCAGCTGATCAAATAAATCATCATAAAATTTCAACCCTTCTTCGTTAGGTTCTTCTTCATCTCCATTTGGAAAGATACGAGTCCAGGCAATCGAAGTTCGAAAACACTTAAATCCCATCTCAGCGAATAATTGTATATCGTCCTTATAGGTTCTGTAAAAATCTATTGCATCATGATTCGGATAATATTCGTCAGGTAAGACGCCATCAGTAATCTGTCGAGAGTGACTGGCACTTCCAACCGTCATCACATCGGCTATCGAAATGCCTTTTCCACCTTTATCATACCCTCCTTCAATTTGGTGAGCAGCAACTGCCCCACCCCATAAAAAGCCTTCTGGTATTTTTGCCATTTTACCAATCCTTTCTGTATTTTGTACTAGCGCTATGAACAAGTCTATTTTACGACATACTGTACCTGCTGACAATAGATATTGAGATAGAAAATAAATGTACAGTCGAACAATATTTGTTACATAAAAAAAACAAGAGTTTTCACTCCTATTTTTTTAAATAAACTTGGTAACGTAAGGATTCTAAAAAATAGACAACTGGAATCTGAGTGGTCAAATTAGTGGAACGTAGCGAGGAATCTGCGTAGGCAACTGGCATAAAGTAGGATAAATTTATATCCGATAGCTGTGATAAAGTGGAAATATCTGTATTTGTCAGACTAACAATCTTAGCATTTCTTTCTTTGAATCCCTGTACCAGAGTTAGAACTTCTTCTGTCTCACCGCTGACACTTAGAGCAATAACCAAAACATCCTCCAAATTAGAATGATGCAATTTCAGAGAATAAAATGGGTTAGTAATAGCAAAGCTAAGAATACCGATTCCAGAAAAAAGATATGAGCCATATTCTGCCAAACTTAGACTAGTACCCACCCCTAAAAAGATAACTTGTTTGGCTTGAACGATCAAGTCTGCTATCTCTGATAGTTGTTTTTTTAAAGCTTCATCTTGGACACTAGTCTGTAAAAATTGTATTGCTGGAATACCAATAGGAAAGTAGTGACGATGTTTATTTTCCTTATCTTCCGACCTTGACAAGGCATATTTTAAATCATTGTAGCTATCAAATCCCATCTTTTTCGCAAAACGAATGATGGTTGTTGTCGATAGATTTATAGATGTCGATAGCTCTCTGATAGTCATCGTAGCAACTTTATCTCTATGTTGCAATATAAAATTATACACGCTTAATTCACTATTATTTAGCCCTTTTACTTTATGATAATCAAATAAAATCATAGACACCCTTATGCTTTTGTAGTATATAGTTGTTTCATTAACATTTCAATAATGAGAATAACAGGTACCTGCGTCGTAATATTAAACCCATTTAAAAATAATTGAGGAACATGATAGGTTATGGAGCAATCAGATAGCCTTGACAATGTTGATTCCAATGTATTTGTGATGGCAATAACTGGACAACCTTTTTCCTTTAATTTTTGTACAATTTTCAATGTTTGAGAAGTCTCACCAGATTCGGATAAGGCAATGACACAAGTTTTTTCCATACTGTTTTGCAGCACTGGTTGCCAAGGATCTTCAATACACATACTAAATTTGCCAATATTTGAAAAATAGCGCGCTCCATATCGACCTAAAGTTCCAGAGGAACCAATTCCGACAAAAACAATCTGTTCAACGTTCTTTAAGATTGCCACAGCCTCCATAATCAGCTGCAAAAAAGTATCTTGCTCAGTATAATCAATGAATAGCTTCAAAGAATGATTGTCTTGATTGTTTAAAATAATTTGCTCATTTTTTAAATATTCTTTATAAGCAATCTTAAAATGGCTATATCCATCAAATCCTAGATGCTTGCAAAATCGTTGTACGGATCCAACTGATACATGTGCAAGTTGGGCCAATTCCTTGATTGTCATAGAGGATATATTTTCATTTTCTAAAATAGTTGTATAGATAGCATTTTCTATGTCGTTAAAACTTGCTACAACCTCATAACTAAACATATAATCCCTTTTTCTATCTCTATTGATTTGCTTACAATATAACAAAAAACTAATAACCAAAGTGTTCTACACTAAAATAATGGAGAGCATAATGGCTATAAAACCAAGTCAGCATTAAAATCTATTAGAAAACCAGACGAATCAGATTTGTCTAACGAGACATGGTTAAGAGAAAATACTTTAAAACAGTATTGCCTTATGTCCTAGATTATATCATATTTTCGAGCATACTTTGAGTATTGTTAGTTTATTGACTTAAAAGAAACATAACAAGAGCTTATCTCTATTAAATTGTCTCAATTTCAATCGCCCATTCTGGAGATATGTAAGGTGGGGTAGTTTCTATTCCCACAAACTCCTTGTCAATGGAAACAAACACGTACCCACAGGGTAAATGGAAATAGAAACTGATAATTTCTAGCTATCACTTCTATTCATTCCAAAAATTTCTCACTCTGATACTTCCCCACGCCAATACAAAAAGCCTTGCAATCAAGGCTTTTCATTATCCCTTTCATTCAAAGGTTTCTAGGTTTTTACGAGCAGAGCAACACACTCCACGTGATGTGTTTGTGGGACTCAAAAGGTTCAGTGAACCTTTTGAAGATTAACTACGTTTCACTAACAAACTTACACACTCGACATGATGCGTTTGCGGAAAAAGATCCACCTGCTGTACTTTCTTCAACTCATAGCCCAACTCTTGATAGAGTTTGATATCACGCGCCATGGTTGCGACATTACAGGAGATATAGGCGATACGGTCAGCTCCTGTTTGGGCGCTTGCTTTGATAAAGCTTTCGGTCAAGCCCTTGCGTGGTGGATCGACCAGGATGGCGGTTGGTTGGATGCCTTCCTTGAGCCAATTCTTCATGGCATTTTCAGCTGTGTCACAGACATAGTGGGCATTGGTGATGCCATTTAAGCTGGCATTCTTCTGGCTATTCTCCACGGCTTCGGGGATGACTTCTACTCCATAAACTTCCTTGACATGCTTGGCAACTGATAGGCCAATGGTCCCGATTCCTGAGTAGGCGTCAATGACTACATCCTCTTCTCCCAAGTCAGCAAAGTCAATGGCTGTCTGATAGAGCTTTTCTGCCATTTCGGTATTGACCTGATAAAAGGCTGGTCCAGAGATTTGGAAATCATTTCCCAACATTTGATCCGTAATATAGTCTTGACCATAAAGCGTACGCCATTCTTTTCCAAAAATGGCATTGGTATTCTGGTCATTAATATTTTGCATGACGGATTTGATAGCTGGGAAATGCTTGATCAATTGCTCGATCAACTGGTCCACACGGAAAATCTTGGGACGAGTGGTGACCAAAATGACCATAATTTCTCCAGAATGGTAGCCTCGACGGACGACAAGATTGCGAATCAGGCCTGACTGTTCCTTCTCATCATAAGGCTTGAGGTCAAACCGACGAATCAAATCCCGAAGTGCCAAGACCACTTGGTCAATGACTGGATCTTGGATATAGAAATCTTCAATCGGCATCAAATCATGGGAGTTCTTCCGAAAGAAGCCTGTCTCGACCTGACCATTGACCCGACGAACAGGGACCTGGGCCTTGTTGCGGTATTGGACAGGATGGTCCATCCCCAAGGTCAGGGGCACTTCCATATCAGTGATTCCCGCCATCTTGTAGAGGCTATCCTTTACCTGCTTGGCCTTGAATTTCAGTTGCTCCGGATAAGCCAGGTGCCCCAAGTCGGCGATTCCGCTTCGTAAATAGGCAAGATCAAGCTCTTCATTACGATGAGGGGATTTTTCTAAGTACTCCTCTACTTTTCCGTAGCCAATCTTTTTGTTGACTTTAAGCACGCGCATGCGGACAACTTCTCCTGGTAGGGCATTCTCCACAAAAAAGACCAGGCCATCGACCTTAGCCACTCCTGCTCCTTCGTGGGTCAAATCGACAATCTCAACGGTTACAATTTCATTTTTCTTTAACATGGTGTTCTATCTTTCTAAAAATTAAAAGGGGTGGAGTCCAAAACTCCTATCCCCTTATTATATCATCTCAGTCCCATTTGGTACAATTTCTTTTTATAAGCATCGAAATCGACCAGCAAGCCTTGGCCACCGTACATATCGTAGGCATCGACCCAATCCCCATTTTCTGGGATGGTCACTCGTTCAATTCCTTTTCCAGCACTTCCGACTAGTCCAAGTCCATTGGTCAATAGGAAGGAGAAGGGAACATTGGTAGACGTCATGGCAAAGACTTTCCCAAGGGCTTCAGATCCCGTAAAGAGTTTAGTTGGATCCTTGATCTGATGCATGATAGCGGACATGACCTCTTGCTGGCGACGGGTCCGACCAAAGTCTCCTTCATCATCCTTGCGGAAACGCGAGTAATTGAGAAGGGTCCGGCCATCCATCCGTTGTTTTCCAACCTTGATGGTTTGCTGCGGAACGACACCGTCTTTCATGTTCAAATCATCTGGTACTTCTACTTCACTGACTTTTTCGCCATCAACCGTTGAAAATTGTGCATTCATCTCGACCCCATTTGGGAAGAGAGTATCGATTGCTGTCGCAAAGGTCTTGAAATCGACCATGGCGTAATATTGGATATCAATGTCAAAGTTGTCTTTTAGCATCTGACGCACCAATTCAGCCCCTTGGTTGTTATTTTGCTCCCCGATAGTGAAGGCTGTATTGAGCTTCTGGTCATAGTAGCCATCATATTCAGGAATATTTTGCTGGCTGACACCATCGATATGGACCAATGTATCCCGCATGAAGCTGACCATCTTGATCTTGCCTTCTTTGTTATTGACATTAACCACCATGATGGAGTCTGTCCGTGTCTCATCTGACTTCTCACCGATCCGCCCATCTGTCCCCAAGATCAGGATATTGACCCCATCTCGCGACTTCTTGCCGTTAAATTTCTCAACGACAGCCGGTTTGGCATCTGGACCTGTCGGCTTGCTGTTGAGGCCTTTCACAAACATGAAGACCATGCCACCGATAATGAGCAAGAAAAAGAGAGCAAGCCACTTGAGGATCCGCTTGACGCGGATCTTTTTCCGTGGTTTCTTAGGTATATCGCTCGTCGCAGTAACTGCTTTTTCCTTAGACTTTTTGCTACGTGATTGGTAAACAGGGAGATCACCAATTGGTTCAGTAATCTCACCTTGCACTTCTTCTGTAGCGTCTACCTCAGGTTGAAGGGCTTCTGCTTCCTCATAAGCTCCTTGGCTTTTTTGGAGCAGATAATTGTATTCTAGTTGTTCTCGTTCATTCAAATAATGAAAATTTGAGTATAAGTACTCTAATCGCTTTCGCTCATGGTGAGATAGAAAGTTGGATTCTTTACTCATTTTTTCTCCATTCCGTTATTTTTTAAGGTATAGACCTGATACTGACCCAAGACTTTTGTCTGAATGCCCAGACTGTCCAATTCTTGATAGGCAAACTGCAGAAGGTCAGGCGCTTCGTTTAGGAGGTCAATAATGAAAAAGTATTCTCCTAAAGCTGTTTTTAGGGGGCGACTTTCAATCTTGGTTAAATTGATCCCCCGCCACGCAAAAGTAGACAAACCTTTATAGAGGGCTCCTGCCAAGTTACTTGGTAAGGTCAAGGCTAAGCTAACTTTTTGCAGTCCCGGACTTAAAGTTTCTGAGATCGCGGGCTCTGTTGCCCCTAAAATCCAAAAACGTGTATAATTGTCCTCGATTTCTTGGATGTCCTTGGCCTGTACTTCCAAGCCATACTCACTGGCTGCTGCCAGAGGGGCAATCGCTGCAATTTCCAAGTCCGGATGCTCTGCTACATAACGAGCCGCATAGGCTGTTGAAGCCGTCATTTCCATGGCCACACCCGGATAATGGGCTCTTAGAAAAGCCTTCCCTTGGGCCAAGGCCTGTGGATGCGAATAGACCGTTCGAATGGGGCGGTCTTTTTTAGCCACCAAGAGCTGTTGCTTGATGGGATAGACCACTTCTGCAACGGCCTGGATGGTCCCTTGGTGAAAGAGGTAATCAAGGGTCTCATGGACACTGCCTTCAATCGAGTTTTCAACTGGGACGACTGCAAAATCAATTTCTTGATTTTCATAGGCCTTAATAACATCTGTGATCGTTCGATAAGCGATGCGTTCAGAAGTTGGAAAACTATGAGTCACCACATCGTGGGTAAAAGATCCTTTGGGACCTAGATAGCCTACAAGCATCGAATAATCTCCGCAATTTCGTCAGGTGTTTTGTCCTTAACATCCACAATATGGGTAGCAATCGCTTCATACAAAGGCAAACGGCCATCAAAAATCTTCTTGAATTCTTCTTTGGTATTATTTAAAAAGAGGGGACGTTGCATAGCTTTGTCATTTTGAATGCGACTGTACAAGGTTTCAAAATCCACGCGCAAATAAATGTTGTATGGATTTTTTTCCAAGAGGGCACGGTTATGAGGATTGACGACAATCCCGCCACCAGGGGAAATAATAGCTGTCTCGTTTTCCAATAAACGTTCCAGCATTTCAGCCTCGCGGCGACGAAAGGCAGCTTCTCCTTCCACTGCGAAATAGTCATTGATCGACATACCGATCTCTTCAACAATTAATTCATCCATATCATGGAATTTTGGATCAAGAATGCGACCAACAGTCGTTTTACCTGTTCCCATAAAACCAAGTAAAATTTTAGCCATGCAGTAAGGTCTCCAAATCTTCAAAAAAACTAGGGTAACTGGTGTTGATGGCCTCTGCCCGATCCAGCATCACATTTTCTTCACTCACCAATAAGGCAGCAATGGCAGCCATCATCCCAATCCGGTGGTCTCCAAAAGTTTCTAAGTCTGCTCCATGTAGGGGAGTCGGTCCAGTGATGATCATGCCGTCTTCCGTTGGCACGACATTGGCTCCCATAGCATTGAGGCTATCTGCTACGACCTGGATGCGGTCCGTTTCTTTCACACGAAGCTCTTCAGCATCCGCAATCACGGTCTGGCCGTTTGCTTGTGTCGCTAGTAAAGCGATAATCGGCAATTCATCAATCAAGCGTGGAATCAACTCCCCATCAATCCGAATCCCTTTTAAGGACGAAGTCTTGACAGTGAGACTCGCAGAGACCGCTTTTTCATCGCGATCCTCAATAGTGAGATCTCCCCCCATTTCTTGAATCACTTCGAGAATCCCTGTCCGCGTTTGGTTGATGCCAACATTATTAATCTTGATCACACTCTCTGGCAGAATGAGGCCAGCCACTAACCAAAAGGCTGCACTGGAAATATCTCCAGGAACGATGACTTCTTGACCTTGGAACTCTTGTCCACCTTGGATGCGGATGGTTTTTCCATCCACCTGGATCTCTCCACCAAATTGGCGAATCATATCCTCCGTATGGTCACGCGTCTTTTCCTTCTCGATAATCGTCGATTCACCCTCAGCCTGTAAAGCCGCAAAAATGAGAGCAGACTTAACTTGGGCCGATGCCACTGGCAAACGGTAATGAATGGCTTGAAGCTGATGGGTCCCTTTTTCATGTAAAGGTGGGCAATCGCGCTCTCCCTGACCAGCAATCTCTACTCCCATCTGACGCAGTGGAATCGCGACACGATCCATGGGACGTTTGGAAAGACTATCATCTCCAATCATGGTCACTTCAAAATCCTGACCTGCTAGTACACCTGAGATCAAACGAATAGACGTTCCTGAATTGCCCATATCAAGGGGAGATGTCGGGGCTTGAAGACCTTGAAAGCCGACTCCTTGAATCCGAATCACATCCCCGTCATCTTGGATGGAGACTCCCAAGTCTCGAAACACCTGGATGGTAGAAAGCACATCTTCGCCTCGCAAGATATCATAGACCTTGGTTTCACCTGTTGCGAGACTCCCAAAAATAATGGATCGGTGACTAATGGATTTATCACCAGGCACACGAATGGTGCCCCTGAGACCCTTGCTATTGGTTCTTAATTTCATTGCCTTCTCCAGAGTGCTTTTCCTCATATTCTATCATAATTAAGGCATGAATTCAATTTTTGATCAAAAATTTGGAACAAATAACGAATGTTTCCAAGCATTTTTTGGGCTTCTTTTGATCTAGTGGCGAACGAAAATACCAGAGTCGAAATGACAACTCTGGTAGTCTTTCTATTTGTATAAATCTTGAATTGGCTCAAAGATGATCTTTTCAAGATCTGCAAGATAAATAGACAATTGCTGTTGTTTAGTGAAAAATTCATTCACAATCGGACTTGCTTGGATTTTTTCCATATAGTCCTTCATTTCTTGTTGCACAGCTTCTGTTGGAAGTTGACCGGATTGCATCAAGCCTTGCAATTGATTTTGGAAAGCGACGTATTCGTCAAACAGCGTTTTCGCTTCTGGATTTGCTTCGATCGCTTGCTTGCTTTCTACGACAGCCTTATATTCAGGAAGGTCTCGTAGGGTCCGAGAGAGTTCATTTGCTACATCATAAATATTTGCCATTTTCTAGGCTCCTTTACTGATAAGATACTTCTATTATACTGCTTTTCCTTCAATATTCCTAAAATGAAGCAGGTCTTTTGATGCAAATCCTTCTTTAGACCTAGCGAGCAAGGACGGTATAAGACGTCGCTTGGCTGATCAATGTTTGAGCCCGCTCCTGATCCTCTGCATTTTTAAAGGTCAGCTGCAAAATCCCGTGGATATCTTCCCGATTCTCTTCATTGATGTGAATATTGACCAAGGAAATCCCTTGTAGGAGTTGTAAGATTTCGAGAATCACACCTTCCTTATCAGGGACATCGATAAAGAGATCATAGGCACTATCACGTCCAGCACGCTGATGGATCTGCATTTCTTTTCGGTGCTTGCGCCCTTCTTGGAAAAAGGACCAAACGGCCTCTTCGTTATCTGCTTGGATGGTTTCAGCCACTTGATCCAAACGGTCTTTGAAATCTGCAATCCGCTCTAATATCGCTTGAGGGTTGGACAAGAGAATAGAGGTCCACATGCCCGGCTCACTTTCCGCAATCCGTGTCATATCCCGAAAGCCACCAGCTGCAAAACGGCGGGTCATTTCATGCTCTTCCCCATAAGCTACAGCCTGCTCGACCAGAGTCGAGGCTAAAATATGAGGAAAATGGCTGATCTGAGAAGTCACCCGATCGTGTTCCTCGGCGTCGATTTCAATAAATCGAGATCCCAATCCACTCAGAAGCTCTTTCAACTCTTCCATGGCACCCCCTGTGGTCAAGCTGGAAGAGGTAAAAATATAATAAGCGTTCTCAAATAAGGTTGCATCTGCTGCTGCAGCACCTGTCTTATGACTACCAGCCATGGGGTGTCCTCCCACAAAGCGTACATCCTTATCTGTAAATACCTTTTCAGCTTGTGCGACAATTTCTGACTTGGTAGAGCCTGCATCTGTCACCAGTACCCCGTCTTTCAAATGCAAGCTAGCTAAGGTTTCTAAGTAAGATTTGGTTTGCTTAATCGGAAGCGCCAAAATAATAATATCCGCTAAAGGGGCAAAGGCTGCGAAATCATCCGTCACCTGATCCACCATTCCCCTTTCAAGGGCGATGGTTCGAGAGGCTTCACTACGATTGTACCCAAGAACAGTCACGTTTGGGTGGGCCCTTTTAATCCCTAGCGCGAGTGAAGCACCAATCAAGCCCAAGCCTGCAATATATACAACTTTCTTCTCCAAAGGAAAACTCTTTCTCTTAAAAATTCTTAGTAAAGTCCCGGTGCTTAGCAACGGCTTCTTTCAATTCTTCCAAGTTATCGGATGAGAATTTTTCAAGCACTTCTGTCGCAAGGACCGTTGCGACCACTGCTTCCATCACCACTCCTGCAGCTGGGAGAGCCGTTGGATCGCTGCGCTCAACCGTCGCCTTATAAGGCTCATGAGTTTCAATATCCACACTCATCAAAGGTTTGTAGAGGGTCGGAATAGGCTTCATGACGCCACGAACCAGAATGGGCTCACCATTGGTCATCCCCCCCTCAAAACCACCAAGATTATTGGTGCGACGGGTATAGCCAGTGTCCTGAGACCAGATGATTTCATCCATGACTTGACTACCTTTTAGGCGACCTGCGTCGAACCCAAGACCAAACTCCACTCCCTTAAAGGCATTGATAGAGACCACCCCTTGAGCGATTTTGGCATCCAATTTCTTGTCCCATTGCACATAGGATCCTAGTCCAACAGGCACACCGCCAACCAAGGTTTCCACAATTCCCCCGATGGTATCGCCATCTTTTTTCACTTGGTCAATGTAGGCCTTAACGGCTTCTTCTTGTTCTGGCACAACGATCGAAACTTCCGACTTTGCTGCCTTTTCCTTGATTTCTGAAACGGTTAGATTCTCGGGAATTGCAATCTCGATTCCCCCAAAATTAACAATGTGGCTGGCCACTTCAAGGCCGATCTCTTCTAAAATCCGTTTAGCAACTGAACCAACGGCTACACGCATGGTCGTCTCACGGGCAGAAGAACGTTCAAGGGAATTACGAAGATCGTCAAAACGGTATTTGATCCCTCCGACTAGATCGGCATGACCGGGACGTGGCTTGGTGATCTTACGCAGATTTTTCTTTTTCTCTTCGACCGGTGCTACATTCATGATCTCTAGCCATTTTTGATGATCCATATTGGTCACGTTCAGAGTAATCGGACCTCCCATGGTCAAGCCATGACGGACCCCTGATGTGATCTCGACCCGGTCACTCTCAATTTTCATCCGAGCACCACGACCATAGCCACCTTGTCGACGTTTGAGCTCTTTATTAATATCCTCTTCAGATAAAGGAAGGCCTGCCGGAACCCCCTCGATGATGGCTGTGAGTCGAGGTCCATGGGACTCTCCTGCTGTTAAATATCTCATACCGACCTTATTCCTTTCTTTCTAAAAAGTCCTTCATTTCTTGAAGAGGGATTTGATGAATCGCTGCTTGCCCCAACTCTGGAACAATTACTAATTTCAAGTTCGTCCCACGCGCCTTTTTGTCATGGGTCAAGGCTTGATAAAGGGCTTCTTTATCCCAGTTCTCATAGGTCACCGGAAGGCCAAATTTCCGGCACATTTCTTCAATTTTTTTAGCGATTCCCTTTGGCATCAGGCCCTTTTCTTCTGCAACTCGGGACAGCTGCACCATACCCATACTGACAGCTTCCCCATGCATAACCTGTCCATAACCAGCTGTCGCTTCAATGGCATGCCCAATGGTATGACCAAAATTGAGATACAGTCGAATACCATTGTCCAACTCATCTGCCACCACATGGTCTCGCTTCACCAGGCAAGAATGGGAAATGATGCTCTCTGCATGCTCTAAAATACTCTGGACAGAACCATCCATGGCTTCCAATTCTTGCCAAAGTTCCGTATCTTGGATAAGACCATACTTGATGACTTCGCCCATTCCCTCGATCAATTCACGTTGCCCCAACGTGCTCAACACTTCAGGATCAATAAACACACCATCTGGTTGAGCAAAGGTCCCTACCATGTTTTTAGCAAGTGCTGTGTTGACTCCTGTTTTTCCTCCGATAGAGGAGTCCACCTGTGCGGTCAAGCTAGTCGGGATCTGAACAAAGGAAATTCCTCGCATATAGGTCGAGGCAGCAAAACCAGCCAAATCACCAACTACGCCACCCCCAAGAGCAACGATTCCATCACTGCGCGTCATGCCCTGGGTAGCTAGAAAGTCATAAACTTTTGAAACAGTGGTTAGATTCTTACTGGCTTCCCCTTGAAGAAACTCAAAGCGCACCACTTGAAAACCAGCTTTCTCAAGGCTCTTCTCTACGATAGAGGCATATAGCTTAGCCACGCGGTTATCGGAAATGATCGCGACTTTTTTATCGCCCCAAAGAGTGCGCAACCAGTCTCCAACCTGGTTGAGACCACCTCTTTCAATCACAATATCATAGGAATGTCCAGGAATAGGTACCGATACGTTCATAGGAATCTCCTTCACGTTTTTCTTTGATTCTATCTTATCATGAAATAAGGCACATGTCTCAATCAAAATGAAAAAGAGACTAGAGCAAGACTGTTTTTTTAAAAATCAGTTCTTGTTCTAATCTCATAAAGCTTTTTCAATAGGAAAAGGTAACCCCCTCTCTTAGTCACATACAAATTGGCGATATTCTGTTGTCAATGCTTCCCATACAGACTCTGTAGGAAATACTTTCCCAGTCATTAATTCAAAGGCTGCTTCAGCTTGATAAAAGAGCATTCCCAGCCCATTTACCCTCTGGTTTCCTTGATTCACTGCTAATTGCAGAAAGGGGGTCACTGCCGGATAGTAAGCCATCTCTACGATTAAGGCATGTGGGGGAAAGGTCAAGTGACTCGCTATCGGAAGAGACTGACCATCCATCCCAACACCAGTCGCATTTAAGATGAGATCGGCTTGATTAAAGGAGCTTTGAACGTCTTCATTTTTCTCAATCGCATACAATTCTATCAAGAAATCAAAGCCATCTTCAATCAACTGAACGATTGAACGATAATGAACCAATCTCTCCTCTCTCACAAAGACAAGGATACGTTTTACACCTAGATGAATCGCCTGTGCAATAATCGCTAAAGCTGCACCACCTGCACCTAAGAGAACCATTGTTTTTCCCTTAATGGAGAAAGCTGGAGGTAAACTACGAAAGAAACCAATCCCATCCGTATTATAGCCTTTAAGCTTGCCATCACGGTGAACGATGGTATTGACAGAACCGATCTTTCGGGCCATCTCATCCACTTCATCTAAGTAAGGAAAGACCTTCTGCTTGTAGGGCATGGAGATATTAGCCCCAATCATATCTAACTTGCGAATTTGACTGATGGTGCTTTCTAGGTCTTCTTCAGCAATATCCCAAGCCAGGTAAGCAGCATTGATCGCTGTTAATTCATAGGCTAGATTATGGATGAAAGGAGAGATACTATGACGAATGGGATGGGCAATGACCGCTGCCATCCGAGTATATCCGTCAATCTTCATTTAATAACTCCCGAATTCTTCTCATATTTTCAAGAGGAATTTGACCTGGGGCGCTTTCATCTCCGACTCTAGCATAAGACCAGGAAGAGCCTGTCAAATCAGCTGTCAAGCGCGAAATCTTCCCGACCTTACCCATCGAAATGGTGACATATTCTTGCTCAGGATTCAGCGTCTTGAAACCACGCGTATAATTCATCAAGTCAAGAACATCTTGTTCATTGTGGGCCATGACAGATACTTTGACTAATTTTGGAGAAAAGCTGGTCAATTCCGATAAGATCTCCATCATATTTTCCGGAGTTTCTTGGAAATTGTGGTAGCTGAGAACAAGATTTGAAAATTCCAACATCTCTTCAAAGACGTCACGATGGCTATAAAACTCGAAATCGATATAATCCGGATGATAGATGGATTGAATATCTTTCAGGATTCCAACATATTCTTCATTAGTCAGCTCCATCCCTCCACCTTCAGCTCGAGTCCGCAAGGTGAATAAAATTTCGCGTCCAGCAAATTTCTCAAAAACTGCAGGAGCGACGGTTAAGATCTCGCTTTTTTCTAAAAAGTCCGCACGCCACTCAATAACATCTGCATCCTCGTAACGCGAACCATCTAGTTGTTGCGCCTCTTCTAAGGAGCGAGGCATAATCGAAACAACTAACTTCATACATCCACCCTAATCGTAAATACTTTTAAGTAATTACTACTTTCTTCTTTCTTGTTCCATCGAAAATCACCCGGAAGACCGTATTCCGCTACATAGCGATGCTTACGTCCTTGAAATCCCTTTTCGATTTGTTTTTTAAATTTTTCTTTGGTCACATTAGCCGCATTGGTACTGAGAATCAAGGTCCCACCTGGATTTAAAATCTCGAGGGCCTCGCTGACCAACCGATGGTAATCTTTAGCGACTGAAAAGGTCCGCTTTTTATTCCGCGCAAAGCTAGGCGGATCGAGTACGATCACATCATAGCTTAACTCATGGCGTTTGGCATATTTATAATAATCAAAGACATCCATCACGACAAAACGATGAGCATCTAGCGCCAAGCCATTTGCCACAAAATGCGCTTCTGATAATTCTCTACTTCTCTTAGCCAGATCAACCGATGTTGTCTCAACTGCTCCACCCATTGCCGCAGCCACAGAGAAGGCCGCCGTATAGGAGAACATATTGAGCAAGGACTTGCCAGCTGCTAAGCCCTCTACCAAGCTACCTCGAACTTCATGCTGATCCAAAAAGATTCCCGTCATCAAACCATCATTGAGAAAGACTTGGTAAGAGACCCCATTTTCAAGAATCAAAAATTCTTGCGGTGCTTCTTTACCATAGACAAGAGCCGATTCATAGTCCAAGCCTTTAAAGCGAATCTTTTCATAGCCACCTCGGACTTCTGGAAAAGCCTCTTGAAAGGCCGCTAGAATAGTTTCCTTGATCTGAAATACGAAGGGATTGTACCAAGAAAAGACAACAAACTCACCATACAAGTCAACCGTGAAACCACCAAAACCATCTCCCTCTTGGTTAAAAAGACGAAAGGCTGTCGTCGTTTCATCTGCATAATAAGAACGACGGTATTGCTTAGCTTTGATGAAAAGCTTTTTAAAAAAGTCTTGATCAAAAGCGACCAACTCTTGCGAAACAAACCATCCAATCCCTTTATTTTGTTCAGATAAGTATCCGACTCCGAGGGATTGTCCATCTCCTGAAAGCAATTGAATCGCTTGATCCAAAGCAGGAAGTGAGTCAAAATCTTGCTTTTCAAGAAGAGATTGTCCTTGTTTGATTTTTGTTGCGACCTGGCGACTGACCGTGAGTTTTTTCATACCCTCTATTATAGCAAAAGTCTGAGGTTTTCACAAAGGGAGGCTTTATTTACTAGAACTTTTTTTACCGTTTTATCCTAGCTTTCATCATTTAGCTTCAAATGATATAAAATGCCGGATCTTTCCTATTTCTTTCCTCTCCTTTACAGTCATTTTTTTCTTTCTCCATAAAATTGTGGTATACTTGTATATGAAAATTTTTAGGAAATAAGACAAGGAAGTAACATTTTGTGAAAAAAATTACGAATTCGATACTCAATTTCATGAGTACCAGACTAGGATTTGTCTTGACCCTTCTGTTGCTCTACTGGTTCAAAACCATGTGGGCCTATTCAGTTGATTTTAATTTAGACATTCAGGGACCGTATCAGATTTTTCTAGCAGTGATCAACCCATTGCCGATTAGTCTGCTCTTCATTGGTCTTGCACTTTATATCAAACGAACCAAGCTCTTTTATAGTTTGGCCTTTGGGATCTACCTTCTCTTATTTATTTGGTTGATTTCCAACTCCATCTATTATCGAGAGTTTACAGACTTCGTAACGGTCAATACCATGTTGGCTTCCAGCAAGGTTTCTGCCGGTCTCGGAGCTGCTGCTTTAGAATTGTTCCGACCTTGGGATGTGATCTACATTCTAGATTTCCCTATTCTAGCTTTCTTCTTCTTTAAGAAATGGATTCGAATGGACAATCGTCCCTTCAATAAACGAGCTAGTTTTGCGGTTACCTCTTTATCGGCTATGCTCTTTTCGGCCAACCTTTTCCTCGCAGAAATTGACCGACCTGAGCTCTTGACTCGTGGGTTCTCAAACTACTATGTCGTTCGTGCCCTAGGCTTACCAGCCTTTCTGGGTTATAGCGCTAATCAGACCTATGCTGCCAACAAAGAACGTTCCAAAGCCTCCGAAGCAGATTTAAAACCGGTGGAAGAATATATCCAACAGCATTATGCCAAGCCTAATCCTGAGTACTTTGGAATGGCCAAAGGCCGTAATGTTATCTACATTCACTTGGAAAGTTTCCAACAATTCTTGATCGATTACAAGTTGAAAGTAGACGATAAAGAATATGAAGTGACACCTTTCTTAAACTCACTTTACCACTCGAAAGAAACCTTTGCCTTTTCAAATGTTTTTAACCAAGTTAAGGCAGGGAAAACGTCTGATGCGGAGACCATGATTGAAACAGGCCTCTTCGGACTCAACCAAGGTTCCTTTATGGTGAACTATGGTGGAACCAATACCCAACAGGCTGCACCATTTATTCTTTCAAAAAATGGTTACAACTCGAGCGCTGTTTTCCACGGGAATGCTGGAAGTTTCTGGAACCGGAATACCGCCTATAAACAATGGGGCTACAATTACTTCTTTGATGCCAGCTACTTCACCAAACAAAACAGCAGCAATTCCTTCCAGTATGGTCTTAATGACAAATACATGCTCAAGGATTCCATCAAATACCTAGAAAGATTGCAACAGCCTTTCTATACGAAGTTCATTACGGTTTCCAACCACTATCCTTATACAACTAGCTTGTCAGGAGATGATCTCGGCTTCCCTCTAGCTAAGACTCAGGACGAAACCATCAATGGCTATTTTGCGACCGCTAACTACCTAGATTCTTCGATCAAGGCCTTCTTTGATTACCTGAAAGAATCTGGTCTTTACAAAAATTCCATCATCGTTCTCTATGGGGACCACTACGGAATTTCAAACTCCCGCAACCCAGCTCTTGCCCCTCTACTTGGTAAGAACTCTGAAACGTGGTCAAGCTATGACAATGCCATGTTGCAACGCGTTCCTTATATGGTAGTTATTCCTGGAATGGACAAGGGAGGCATTATCAACACCTATGGTGGCGAAATTGATATGCTCCCAACCTTGGAACATTTGCTAGGCATTGAATCCAACAAATTCCTCCAAGTTGGTCAAGATATGCTCTCACCAGATCATGATCAAATCGTAGCCTTCCGCTCCGCTAACTACTTTGTGACTCCTGAGTATACGAGCTATAGTGGCCGGACCTATTACACCAAAACAGGTGAGGAAATCACGAACCCAGACGAAAAAACCAAGGAAGAACTGGACAAGATTGGGGAGGCTGCTAACCTGCAATTGAAGATTAGCGATAGCATCCAGACCGGTGACCTCCTTCGCTTCTTCAAGGGCAATGATCTTGGAAAAGTCAATCCAGATGATTATTCCTACACTAATTCCTTCAAGGCATTGAAGAAGATTGAAAAGGAAAAAGGTGACAAATCAACCAGCCTTTATAACCAACGTGGCAATCAGTCCACCGTTGATCTCTTCAAGGCACCTACTTATAAAGAATTGCACCCAGAAGACGATAGTTCTTCCTCAACAGAGACCAGTAGCAGTTCTTCTAAATAAAGAGAATCCCTGAGTTTAAAAACTCAGGGATTTTGTGATTTCTTTAAAAAGATTACGCTTTACCTTCATCTAGGACTTCAAAAACAGAAGCTGTTAAATTCTCCACATAGAATGGTCGTTTATGACGACTATTCCCAACCATCAATTTCAATTTATTTGAATTTTGGAGGTAATATGGAAGTCCGCTGGCGTTGAAGATGACCAAGTACTTCTTGTCTCCTGTTAGTTCAAATATCAGAAGTCCACTACAATCAGTTGCAGATTGGATAAAGACTTGTTGGTAGATTTTATCATAGCTTTCAAGCCCTAAGACAGGAAGACTTGTCTTCAAATTGATCAAGCTTCGGATATAGGCAATTGATTCCTTGTTTTGACTGACCAGATCCCAGTTGACCTGATTCACAAAATCTGGAGCATTGTAGGAATTCATGGCCCGCTCACGATCCAAAGGTGTGATCTCTCCATCAGGACCTGTCGCTACCAATTTAGTCCGCATAAACTCTTGACCCAATTGCATAAAGGTCATACCCTGGAAGAGCAGGTTCATGGCCGTAGCCAACTCTGAGCGCTTGACTAAGCCTGCTACTTCTTCATTTGGATGGAGGGTCTGAAGCAAGTCATAGAGATTATAATTGTCATGAGCCTCCACATAATTCAAAACCTGAGTCGGACTTAAATAATGACCCAGCTCCGCACTACCTAGAACAGCACGCGCAACGATATTCTCTGTTGATTTTCGGCTGACAAAGCCACGTTTGATGGAACCATAAACCTCAGCCCCTTTAATAGCATCGCGCTCCGTGTCGTTAAAGAATCCAATACGTGGCAATTGCGCCGCATTGTCTTTCTTAGCCTTATCCTCTGGTGCGAGACCGGTTCCCATGTCCCAACCTTCTCCATAAAGGAGAATGCGAGGATCCAGAGCATCCATCGCCTCCCGAATAGCATTCATTGTCGTCACATCGTGAATGCCCATCAAATCAAAGCGGAAACCATCGATCTGGTACTCTTTGACCCAGTGCGTGAGGGAATCAATCATGTACTTGCGGTACATTTCATGCTCACTCGCCGTCTCATTACCGACACCTGTCCCATTTTGGAAGCGCCCATCTGGCTCCATCCGGTAATAATAATCCGGAACTGTATTTTGGAAAGGACCATTCTCAGTTGAGTAGGTATGATTGTAGATCACATCTATGACTACAGAAATCCCAGCGTCATGATAAGCCCGGATCATCGTTTTAAGCTCTTTCATGGTTTGTTTGGGATTGGATGGATCTGTTGAAAAACTGGTTTCTGGTGCAGAATGATTCTGAACGTCGTAACCCCAATTGTAGGTCACACGACCTTCTTCATCGTACTGTTTATAGCGATCAGATATCGGCTGCAATTGCACGACATTGACCCCTAACTGACGGATATAATCAAAGGCAGTCGCATCGCCATGGCTATTGACAGTTACTTCTTGGCAAGCCCCCAGATAGGTCCCACGCAAAGACTCGTCCACACCTGATGTCGGTGACTTGGTCAAATCCCGAAGGTGCATCTCATAGATCACTGCTTGACAAGGATTGTCCAGGCGCCAGGGAGTCGCATCGGCGCCTTTTTTAGTGCCCCAATCAAACTGACGATCCGCTCTTGAGAGAATGGCTGAGCGCATCCCGTCCGCTGTCGTTGCAATGCTATAAGGATCGCGCGTTACTTGAGTATGGTGTTCAAAATGCACACGATATTGATAGGCCATGCCACTTAAATTTCCTAGAAAATCTAGAATCCAAACACCTTGGGTGTTTTCTGGATGGTAGCTAGACTCTTGTTTGCCTCGCATCATCGGAATAGTCTTCCAAATAGGCGCATCCAACTCTGTTGATTGATAGAGCAACAATTCAACTTTCTTAGCAGTAGGGGCCCACAGCTTAAAGCAATACTCCCCTTCTTCTTCACGATAACCAAGCCAGCCTTGATAAGCCCATTTGGTGTCAAATTCCTTGGCATGGGTCGCCATATCGTAGGCATGAGGCTGACGATGACTATAAGCATGACTCGTCAAAGCAGCTTGCAAAGAATAATAGACAGTATCGTCCCCATCGAGAATCCAAACTTCTCGAACATGCCCTTCTGGTAAGAGTTCGATTTCAAAATCACGGGTTTTGGTGAGCCAATCTCCTTCTTTAACCAAGACATGACCCCGGCTCAAGGCATCCTCACTCTCGTATACCAGATTTCCCTCTACTCCAAAATAATCCAACTTGGAGAAAGAGACTGATTTTCCTTCTACTTGATCCTGCCATTGCCACATATCATAGGCAAAATAATTTCCTTTTTGCTTATGAAAATGAAGCTTTACATGGTATTGTCGCATAACATTTTCCTATTTCCAATTTGATACCGAAGGAACCATTCGCTCGTGAAACACGTACATGGTTCCAACTATTTGTTTTTATTCTTCAGATGGGTGAACCAAAGCATCGTTGTTGATTTCATCAATATTTGCAAAGAATTCCAAGTGATTATGGAAGACTTCCAATTCAACTGGAGTATCTCCTCCGTACTCCCCATCTAGATTGATACGGAATGGTTGAGCATTTTTTCCTAACATTTCGATCGTCAACTTCTTGGTCTTGAGATATTCTACATTTTCATCGTGCACATGCTTGCCTCCATTGATGGCCTGAATCATCAAGGACAACATGTTAAAGAGCTTAGCAGTTTTTACGATAATCAAGGTAAAGTTCCCATCATCAAGCTTAGCATCTGGCGCGACACTTTCAAAGCCGGCAATCGAGTTGGTCAAAGCCACAAATATCATAGACGCTGGCCCTTCAAAGACACCATTGTCGTGCTCAATCCGTACCTTACGAGCCTTATTTCGCGGCAACATTTTAGCAGCTTCTGCTACATAGGCAAAGTAACCCAAGCGAGATTTAACACTACTTGGAACACTGAAGGTCAATTCTGTCATGGTTCCTGCTGCAGCAATGTTGATGAAATACTTGCTGCCATAGGCACGACCAATGTCCATTTGAATGGTTTGATTCTTTTCGATAATGCGAGCAGCCGCCACAGGATCTCCCATCGGTATCTTCAAGGCACGCGCATAGTCATTGGTGGTACCGGTCGGGATAAAGGCCATCTGCGGACGATTTTCCAGACCTGCAACCCCATTGACCACTTCGTTAATCGTACCATCTCCACCAGCGGCAATGATTAAATCAAAGCCTGCCTTAGCGGCTCTTTCTGCTTCATTTTGGGCAGAAAATGGTTCTGGAGTCGTTTGATAAGCGCTAGTTTCATAGCCCACATCTTCGAGTACGTCCAAGACTTCCGCTATATTTTTCTTGATAATTTCTTGCCCAGAGGTCGGATTATAAATTAAACGGGCTTTTTTGATTCGTTCTACCATAAAGATCCTCTATAAACTTTCAAGCCAGGCCTCATCTTCTACCTGGATTCCTAATTCTTGTGCTTTGGTTAACTTGCTACCAGCGTCACTACCTGCAACGACCAAATCTGTTTTTTTGGAAACCGATCCAGTTACCTTAGCGCCCAGACTTTCTAATTTTGCCTTAGCTTCTGAACGTGTGAGTCGTTCTAGCTTCCCAGTCAAAACGACTGTCATTCCTGAGAGGGCCGCATCAGCAGCGACTTTTTCACCAAGATAAGTCATATTGACACCAGCTTCTTTAAGCTCTTGCAATAGGCGCTTGGATCCTTCTTGTGCAAAATAACGCTTGAGGCTTTCAGCCACGACCATACCGAGACTGTCAATGCTGGCAATTCGTTCTGGATCCGCTGTAGCCAATTGATCGAGGTCATGGAATTCTTGGAGCAAGATTTGACTAACCTTGCTACCAACATGGCGGATCCCCAAACCAAAGAGTAACTTCTCAGCTGAGTTTTCTTTTGAAGCTTGAATGGCTTCATGGAGTTTTTCAGCAGATTTTTCTTTAAAGCCTTCTAAGGTCAAAAGATCCTCGACTGTCAGACGATAGATCCCAGCTACATCCTCTACCAACTGAGCTGCGAAAAGTTTCTCTACAATAGCTGGACCCAAGCCTGTGATATTCATAGCATCCCGACTTGCAAAGTGGTTCAATCCTTCCTTAATCTGAGCTGGACAGAGCGGATTGATACAGCGAAGGGCCACCTCATCCTCGAAATGAAGCAACTCACTCTGACAGCTCGGACATTGAGTTGGAATGGCTAATGCTTGATCAGATACCCGTTTATCTTTGACAACACGCAAGACCGCAGGAATGATATCACCCGCCTTGTAGACGATGACGGTATCATCCTGATGAATATCCTTTTCAGCAATATAGTCCACATTGTGCAAGGTTGCCCTGCTAACAGTGGTTCCTGCTAGCTGGACTGGAGTTAAATTGGCAGTTGGCGTCACAACACCGGTTCGTCCAACGGTCCAATCCACTGATAAGATTTTCGCTTCTTTTTCTTCAGCTGGAAACTTATAGGCGACAGCCCATTTAGGAGCTTTTACGGTAAAGCCTAGTTCTTCTTGAACAGCTAGATCATTGACCTTGATGACGATCCCATCGATATCGTAGGGAAGATCCTCTCGAAGCTGAGCTACTTTTTGGATGAAGTCCCAAATTTGCTCCATATCCTCAGCCAGCACTCGCTCTTGGTTCACGACAAACCCTAAGCGGGCTAATTTCTGAAGCACGCCTTCCTGACTGCTTTGATCCGTCGGACTCACTTCTTGATACAAGAAGGTTGCGAGATTTCGCTTGGCCACGATTTTCGTATCCAATTGGCGAAGCGTTCCTGCAGCAGCATTCCGTGGATTAGCAAACTCAGGCTCACCGTTTTCTTGACGGATCTGATTGACCCGATCAAAGGAAGCCCGTGGCATATAGCACTCGCCTCGAACTGTAATGTTCACTGGCTCTGGTAACACTAAAGGAATGTCCTTGACCCGCTTGAGATTCTCTGTAATATCCTCACCGACAGAACCATCCCCACGTGTCGCCCCCGTTACGAGGACTCCATTTTCATAGGTGAGGGAAATGGACAAGCCATCGATTTTCAGCTCACATACATAGCTGATAGAAGGAAATTCCTTACGGACACGCTGATCAAAGGCTTCTAATTCTTCACGCGAAAAAGCATCCTGCAAACTATAAAGGGGATACTGGTGCTGGTATTTGGTAAAGCCTTTTAAAACCACCCCACCTACACGGTGAGTTGGACTCTCTGGTAAGATCTCATCAGGATGAGCGGTTTCTAGTTCCACCAACTCCCGATATAATTGATCATATTCACTATCCGAAACAGATGGAGCGTCTTTTGTGTAATACTCGTAAGCATATCGATTGAGTAATTCCACTAATTCTTTCATTCTGGTTTTCATGTTCTTATTTTATCATAAAATCTTAATTTAGCCTTGAATTTACTGCATTCTTAGCATTAAAAAAAGGAGCCAAAGCTCCCTTTTCTTATTTTGTAAAATCGATCCGTTTAGAAAGTTGATTGATCACAATCGCTCCAAAAATCAAGGATGCGAATTCACCCAATCCCATAGTCAACCAGTTATAGAAGAATGGTTGGCCTTGAAGGTAGTATAGTTCCAAGGCAATCGTAAACATGGAGATGGAAAAGAAAATCGCAAACAAGAAATGGTCAAACCGAATAAGACCGTCAAACAAGAACTTATTTTTAAAACGACCAAATAGAATGAGTCCAAGTCCTAGGAAGACAAAGGTTGAACCTCCACCAACAAAGACATCGATCCACCCAAAACTAAATAAGTTAGCAATCATACAACCAAGAGTCACTCCAATCAAGTACTTCTTATTGTAGAAGGCTAAGAAATTCATCATCTCCGAAACACGGAATTGATAGCCATAGTAGGCCATCGCATTGAGAGGTGGGGTAATGGTCAATACGATATAAATCGCAGCAACAATGGCAATTTGTGCCATATCACGAGCAGTTAACTGTTTCATCTATTCTCCTTTAGCGGTTTTCCCGCGTGTAATATGCTTGGCGAAAGGATCTTAAGCGCCAAGGGTTGAAGGTTTGATTTCTTCAACCTTTCAAGTATAGCATATTTTGAGGTTTTATGGTAGACTGAATTTATGAAAACACTAATTAAAAAATTTTTTGATAATGAAATTTTATCCTATCTCTTCTTTGGTGTGGCAACAACCCTTGTTTCCGTCGGAACCCGCCTCTTCATCTATCATATGTCTCGTGATGAACGATTGGCGACAGCGATTGGAAACATTGCTGGGATCCTCTTTGCCTTTGCGACCAACGATACCATCGTCTTTAAGCAAGAAAGAAAGGGCTGGTTTCAGCGCTTGATCCGATTTGCGATTGCGCGCTCTGGGACCTTTATACTAGACATGGCCTTGACCGAGATTTTTGTCAAGCAATTCCCAGGAATTATCGGGCAATTTGTCCACAACAACAAGAGTCAAATCAATCTAATTGAAACTCTCTTTGCGCAAGTTGCTATAGTGGTCCTCAATTACGTCTTTAGTAAACTCTTTGTCTTTAAAAATAAAAACAAGGCTTGAAACGATTGTTTCAAGCCTTATTCTTTTAAACTTCTATACTTGCTTGCTCTGCACTTAATTGATAGATGGTGCCTTCAACCCCAAAATAATCTTTGGCTAGATCTTTCAATTCCTGCATAGCTGTTTGTGCCCGTTTGGCCTGCTCCTCATTGATGGCTTCAATAACTAAAATAGCGTCCTTGGTATCTTCTGTTAACATAGTTCTTTGTGCCTCACGCCAATTCAAGCAACGGCAAACAGCTCCGTCTTGGTCGTAGTAGATAATCTCCCCTTCCAAAGCTGGAGCATCTTCTTCAGCACCTAATGGAAAGAAAGGTTCGCCTCCTTTCGCTTGTCCTAGAGAGAGTCCACCCACCAATTTATCTATATCTTCTCCCCCACAAGGAAGGGCATAAGCCATAGAAACACTATTGTAAAGATCCACCAAAGGATTAATCGGATAGAATTCACGTCCCTGGTGAACCCGTTTTAAGAGTGCTTCGATGGAAGATCGGGCTCCTTTTTTTGTTTTAAACTTGCTAAAAGCTTGGCGCCACTCTTGAACGAACTCACTCTGGGTATAGTTTTCTTCATCGATAAATTCCCATGCTCTCTTGGCACCCTTGTCCAACAATTCTTTGAAATAAGGATCCTTGGCTTCATCTACTGTGTTATCAATGCCATACAAGGACATCACTGTAATTCTAGCTGTTGGGAACAACTCCCAAAATTCTTGATCGACTGTTACTTTCATTGCTTTACCTCACTATAATTTCTTTTTTTACCTTTTTTAACTAGTTCCCAATCCAAGGTGATATTCTCACGAACTCGGATGAGGTACTCTTCTAACTGTGCGACTTCTTTTTTGGAAAATCCTTTTAAAGCAGTTCTCTCAGAGTAAAGATGCTCCCCTAAAATGAAGGGGTAAATCTGCTTACCTTTTTCAGTTAATTCCCATTCCTTGATTTTAAGGTTTTCACCCCTTGGACGCTGTTGAATCAAGCCTCGTTCTTCTAGTTTTTTTACAGACCTTGCAACGGTGGATCGATCTACTTTCAGGACTTCAGAGAGTTCTTCCTGAATCATTCCAGGTTGCTCGGCAATTCGCACCAAGTAAAGATATTGACCACGCGCCAGGTCCAAATCTCGAAATTCAATATTTGCTATAGAATCCAGTGCTCGCGCAATGATGCCAATCTCACGCAAAATACTCATCTCACTCCTCCTTTCCTATTGACAATAGCATAACACATTTTTGTTGCAAATACAACAAAATAGATAAGAAAAAAAGAGGCTGGGACAAAAGTTCTAGCCTCTCCATTATTTTTGAATTGTCGAGCAAGACGCAGTGGTTGAGTGGGCTCTACTACGCTGATTTCATCAGCTTTTACAGCCCTACTCAACTGTGCAGAGGTGGGACGACGAAATCGAATTCTAACGAATGACCGATTTCTGTCCCACTATCCCTTATTCTATTTTATCTTTTTTTCTCAAGCGTAACCGTCGCTTTAATGTTTGTGAAGCTTCTTTATGCCGAAAAGCTACTTCTTCCGTTTTTAATTTGGAGACAATTTCTCCATTGCGCGTTTGGAACTTGGCTTCTCTAGCAAACTGGATACTGGCGTTTAAAATACAACCAATAATCATGATTTTAGCTACCAAGATGAACCAGAACATAATGACCGCTAGGACGACAGAACCGAAGAAACGAGCATCTAAGAAATGACTCACATAACGATCCACATATTTCCAAAAGATATTCAAGATCGCATACAGGACAGCAACAACAAAGGTCGCCCCTGGCAATACATATCTAAATTTTGGAATTTTGACATTTGGAAGGGTGTAATAGAGCAAGACCAGACTGACAAAAAGTAAGAGGTAGATGGTCGGCTCTGTCAAATTCAGTAAACGTACATAAATCGTCCGATCAAATGAAAAGGTCCGATAGAGATAGCGAACGATCATTTTCCCAAACATGGAAAGGATCAGCGAGAGTCCAAACAAACCCTGCAAGGCAAAACTGATCAGAAAGCTAAAGAGTCGCCCCCAGATAATACCACGCTCCTTTTCCACCCCATAACTCTTGTTATAGGCTTTTTGGAGGTAGGCAATGCTCTGAGAGAAGATCCACAAAGCAGAAATAATCGAGAAACTCAGTAATCCTGTCGAAGGTTTGGTCAAGACACTCGAAATCATCTGTGCCACTATTCGATATAAGGAGGCTGGCAAAACCTTCTGTAAGCTCAAAAGAATCTGGGTAGGACGAATATGAAAATAGGGTAAAATATTGGCTGCAATCAGCATCAATGGAAAAATGGAGATCAGCAAATAATAAGCCACCGCAATACTGGTGATATCAGACTCTGCACTCTGATAAAACCGCACGAAGCCCTTTATAAATGGCTGTCCCAGTATTTTTTGTAGGACCTTTTTCATTCGTCACCTCCCCATTTTACTAAAAAAGAGCAAAGAGCGAAACCAGACACTTGCCTTCAGCTCCATTCTTTCCTCTCTAGTTTTAGTATGTTCCTTCTTCACCTTGACTAGTTAGGATCACTGGACCATCCTTTGTAATCACAAATTGATGCTCGTATTGACAAGAAAGGCCACCGTCGAGGGTCTTATGGGCCCAACCAGTTTCCATATCAGTATCAATCTCCCAAGTACCGGTATTGATCATTGGCTCAATCGTCAAGACCATCCCTTCACGTAAGCGAAGACCACGTCCAGCACGACCATAATGTGGGACCATTGGTTCTTCATGCATGGTAGGGCCGACACCGTGGCCGACCAAGTCACGCACCACGCCATAGCCTTTGCTTTCTGCATACTCTTGAATTGCTGCGCCAATATCTCCCAAGCGATTGCCTACGACTGCTTTCTCAATTCCTTTGTAAAGACATTCTTTAGTCACGTCCATCAAATCTTTAACTTCTTGAGAAACATTTCCAACCGCATAAGCCCAGCAAGAATCCGCCAAGCCACCAGTATAGGACTCCGTGTATTTCTTCACTTGGGCTACATTATCAAAATCTAATTTTGAAACATCCAGAACAGACTTGTCGAGTGGCTCAGATAAGACCATATCTACCTTGAGGAGATCACCATCTTTCAGGATAACATGACGGGGAAAGGCATGGGCAACCTCATCATTTAAACCGCAACAAGTCGCGTAAGGATAGTCCATGAGACTGCCTTCTACTCCGATTTGAAGTGGTAAGACATTGGCTTCTTTACAGCGACGGCGGACATATTCTTCTACTTCCCATAGGTCAAGCCCTGGCTTGATCAAGTCACGTAATCCAATATGGATGCTGGCAAGGAAATCTCCTGCACGATCCATGGCTTCAATTTCACGTTGTGATTTTAATGTAATCATTGTCTCCTCATTTCTTTTTGTTTAATTAATCTTAATGGTAATGGTTGCTTTCGCGACCAACTGCAGATCTAGATACAAGCTAAAATCAACCAAGGCAGAGCGTCTGGTTCGCCGAACAAGTTGTGGTTCAATGCGGATCACATCATCCACCTGCACAGCTTGTAAAAAATTGATGATCAGCTGTTCGACGATCAAGCTACGCCCACTGTGTTGCATCATCTTGCGAACAACCTTCATCAGCACTTCGATCATGACCCCATTGGCCAAAACACCACTTTTCTCCAACATACTTGGCTCTACTGTGAATTGGTAATAGTCGTTCTCTGTTTGAATCTTTTGACCGATTTGCTCACTAAAGGTTGGCAAGCTCGAAAATTGCACCTTGCTAATCCGATCCATGACATCCCGACGCGTAATGACACCCAGCAAGGTCTGGTTAGTGCGAATCACAGGAATCATCTCATAATCTTCAGCAATCATCCGCTGGCTAATGGTCGCAATGCTGGTGGACAAATTAGTAGTAAAAATAGTCCGCGACATCACCTTATCTAGGGTCGTCTGAGGTGCCTTATCACCAGCATCTCGCATGGTCACGACACCCACCACCATCTGGTGTTGATTGACAACCGGAAAGCGGCTAAAGCGATTCTTTCGAACCAGATCTAAATAATCCCGTACCGTATCTGTTTCAGAAAGATAGCCGTACTCATGGAAAGGCCGATAGACCTGCTCCACCGTCAAGATATCTGTTTTGATCTGCATGTTGGACAAGGCCTTATTGATCATAGTAGCAACGGTATAGGTATCGTGTGAAGTTCGGATGACTGGGATTTGTACCTGATTGGCCAGATCAATCACATCCTCACTGACGTCAAAGCCACCTGTCACCAAAACTGCATTGTCATGCTTTAATGCCAATCGTTGAATGCTGGTGCGGTCTCCCACGATCAAAAGGCCCCCTTCAGACACATAGTCTAGGACGTGCTTCTCCGTCATGGCACCGATGTAGAATTTATTAAATTCTTTTTCGAGCCCCTCTTTACCAGCTAAAATTTCCGAACCGGTAATTTCCTGGATTTCTCGATATGTCAAATGCTCTAGTACAGCCTTTTTCGATTTAACACGGATGGTCCCACTTCTAGGACGCGTTTCTACAATTCCTTGATTTTCAGCTTCTTTAATGGCACGATAGGCCGTCCCATCACTGACATTCAAAAAATTGGAGATACTGCGGACACTGACCCGTTTTCCAATCGGTAATTTTTCGAGATAGTCTAAAATCTCTTGGTGTTTACTCATAGAAGTCCCCTCTACCTAGGCGGAAATCATAATAATCGCGCATTTTACGCGTATAGCGGTCACTCCCTTTGAATTGACGAAAGAGACGAAAACCAGCCTTCAAAGCAACCTTTTGACTCCCTGCATTTTCAACATGGGTGACAATCTTAAGCTCCTTCAGTTGAAATTTCTCAAATGATAGATAAACCAACTCTTTGACCGCTTCTGTCATCAGGCCCTTTCCCCAAAAATCCTTGCGTAAAAAGTAGCCTAACTCAGCCTCACCCTTGATTTCATCCAACTTTTCAAACTTGATGGAACCGATCATCTGATTGGTTTCCTGATCACAGATTGCCCAAACCCCCAAAGGATTTTTCATGAAATAGTTGGCTAGTACATATTGAGTTTCAGCAAGATCGGCTTGTGCAGGAAAGATAAATTGTAGGTTATCAGGATTCGAAGCAATCTTATAAAAATCTTCCGCATCCTCAAAGAGAAAAGGTCGTAAATACAACCTTTGTGTTTCAATTAGTGAATAGGCAGCTAAGTGCGTCCAAATATTCATTTCAAACTCCATTGTTCATGTATCCAGCCACCACTATCAGATCCCAAGTTCTGTCACTATTCCTCTACCAACTGGATATCTGCTCCAAGTTGGGTCAATTTATGAATAATATCTGAATACCCGCGAAGAATGTATTCCACATTTGTAATTTCTGTTGTTCCAGAAGCCATGAGACCGGCAATCACTAAAGCCGCACCAGCTCGAAGATCCGTCGCTTTCACACTGGATCCTGTCAATTGATTTGGCCCTTCATAGATAATGTGGTCGTTCAAGGTCGAAATAGTGGCCCCCATTTTAGCCAATTCTGGTACATGGTTGACCCGTTTTTCATAAATCGTATCAACGATTCGTCCACGTCCTGTAGCCGTTAATAGCAAAGGTGTGATCGGTTGTTGCAAATCAGTCGCAAAACCAGGATAAGGAGAGGTTTTGATCTGGATGGCCTTCAAGCCCGTCTGCTTTTCTACAAAAATACTATCTTCAGAAATGGTCATACGCACACCCATTTCCTCTAACTTGGCAATATAGCTCTCCAAATGCTCATACAGGACATTATTGATCTGAATACCTTCCCCAATAGCAGCTGCAAGGGCAATATAGGTTCCAGCTTCGATGCGATCTGGAATCACCTGATGTCTCGTTCCATGCAATTGTGGAACACCATCAATGATAATAATGTCTGTTCCTGCTCCACGAATATGAGCTCCCATGTTATTGAGCAAGGTCACCACATCGATAATTTCAGGTTCCCGCGCAGCATTTTCGATCACTGTCCGGCCTTCAGCCTTGACTGCTGCCAAAATCGTATTGATCGTTGCACCGACACTAACAGTATCCATGTAGATGTTAGCTCCTTGAAGAGGCTTGCCATTAGTCGCAAGTTTCATACTAGAGCCATCCATGGTCATAGCGGCTCCCATTGCTTCAAAGGCCTTCAAATGCAAATCGATCGGACGTGGTCCAAGGTCACACCCACCAGGCAGTCCAACCGTTGCTTGACCATAGCGTCCTAGTAGGCTGCCATAGAAATAATAGGAAGCTCGCAGACTGTTGATCTTTCCAAATGGCATGGGCATATTCTTCACCCCACGTGGATCAATAATCAAACTGTCTTCTTTGCGCTCGATCTTAGCCCCCATGATGGTCATGATTTCAATCAGGCTCGCCACGTCGGAGATATCCGGTACCCCATCAAGGGTCACGATATCATCCGCCAGAATGGTCGCCGGAATCAGGGCTACTACACTATTTTTTGCACCACTAATGGTCACCTCTCCTTTTAGAGGGCGACCACCATTTATTACAATTTTTTTCATCTTAATAATTTATTAGCTCTTTCAAGTCTTTTTCCTTTTACTATCGTTTTTTGTAACGGAAATAAAAGGGACAACGTATTCAAAATACTGCATCTATTATACCACAGATTGACCTATTTTTCCATCTGTAGGAATTTTCAAAACGAAAAAAAGCTAGGATCAACTTGACCCTAACTTTTCCATTTCAACTAATTATTTTACAGCTTCTTTCAAGGCTTCTACCTTGTCCAAATGTTCCCATGGAAGGTCAATATCTGTTCGTCCCATATGGCCATAAGCCGCTGTTTGACGATAGATTGGACGTTTCAAATCCAGCATTTGGATAATCCCTGCAGGACGAAGATCAAAGAGCTCACGTGCTGCTTTTTCAAGCTTACTTTCAGCGACTGTTCCAGTACCAAAGGTATCGATCCGAACAGAGACAGGTTGAGCTACCCCAATGGCATAAGCCAATTGCACTTCTGCCTTCTTAGCAAGACCTGCTGCCACGATGTTCTTGGCAATATAGCGAGCTGCATAAGAAGCGGAACGGTCTACCTTAGTGGCATCCTTACCAGAGAAGGCACCACCACCGTGACGTGAATAACCACCATAAGTATCCACGATGATCTTACGACCTGTCAAACCGGAATCCCCTTGAGGCCCACCAATAACAAAGCGACCTGTTGGGTTGATGAAGAATTTAGTCTCCTCATCTAGATAAGAAGCTGGAATCACTTCTTTGATGACCTTGTTAATCACATCTTCGTGGATTTGTTCATTGCTGACATCTGGATCGTGTTGAGTTGAAATAACCACTGTATCCACGCGCACTGGGCGGTCGTTTTCATCGTACTCAACAGTAACTTGTGACTTGGCATCTGGACGAAGATAGCTGATTTCACCAGACTTACGAAGCTCTGCCAAACGACGAACCAACTTGTGGCTGAGTGAAATTGGCAATGGCATGAGTTCTTCTGTTTCATCCACCGCAAAACCAAACATGAGACCTTGGTCTCCTGCTCCGATCAAATCAAGTGGATCTTGATCTGCATTTCCACGTACTTCCAAGGCTTCATTAACCCCTTGGGCAATATCAGGAGATTGTTCCACCAAAGATGGGTGTACTCCTACAGTTTCAGCTGAGAATCCATATTCCGTATTAGTATATCCAATTTCTGCAATGGTATCACGAACCACACGGTTAATATCCACATAAGCAGTCGTTGAAATCTCTCCGAAGACATGCACGGAACCAGTATAAACAGCTGTTTCGGCAGCCACGTGAGCTTCTGGATCTTGTTCTAAAATAGCATCTAAAATAGCATCTGAAATTTGGTCTGCAATCTTATCTGGATGCCCCTCAGATACAGATTCAGACGTGAAAAGTTTACGTTCTGACATAAAAATGTCCCCCCTTAAAAAATATTGTTATAGAGTTACAAAGTACTGATAGAAGATTTCTACCACCTTATCGGGACCATATAACACTTCATTATAACACATTACATATGATATGGAAAATGATTTTTCAAAAAGCCCATTAAATCAGCTTTTTCGATCTATGTACTACCCAGTTAAACTGACTTAAACAGTCCTCAAAGTTCCTAAAAAGTTCACAAAAAATACCCCATAGGATATCTATCAATTGACGAGTTCAGCAGGCAAGATCTATCACCCTCACACGGTGCTTTTTTTATCTTCAAAAATGGTAGGCGTCCGCGTACCAATGGGTACTCGAAAACCTACCATCTACTTAAATGATAACAGTTTTTTAAAAATTTTCAACCCTATCTACTTTACTCAGTCTCCATTTTTAAATAATATAGTTCCAATAAATACTAAAACTCCCAGAATAAAGGATAAAATATTAGGACCTATCCAATAAGTATCTGGCGTACCTATAATGGAAATAACAAATAAGATAGCTGCCGCATTTAGGAGTCCTTTACTTCCTTTTCTCATACCTATAAAAAGTAATATAGTCGCAATCATAAAACAAATATAATGGATGGCACCAATATATAAGATCAGTAGATACATGGGGTTTCCTAAAAATAAAGGAAAAATCATAATACCAAGGTGGCAGACTGCTATTATAAGGGCGCTCCATAACCAAGACGAATGAAGAATGATCCTCTTTGGCGAATTTTCTTTATCATTGTTTGATTGTATATCAGCATTCAACAGATCGTTTACATCTATCTCTCCTTCTACTTGAGAGTTTTCCATCTCTGATTTAGTTTCAATAGATGATAGATCTTGTACTTTCACCTTGGACTCCCAGCTATCTGCAACTTTCTCAAACAAACCAAAAACACGACAAGCAATATAAATCGATAAGAGAAGATAAAAGAGACCGTAAAAACTTATACGAGTGATGAAAGAGTATACTGCACCTATCTCAACAAGAGAAGATAAAATGAGCAAGAGAGAAAATACTTTCTGAAGTTTCTCACTTGTACTTGTGATCATAACATTAATCAGAAGTAGAAACATTAACTCCATTACAATGTATCGAAGTGTAAAAGCGTAAATGTCACTCGTTCTATCCATACCAATCAATATAAATAGTGGAGAAATATTTGTAGAGGCAACAAATAGTACTAAATAAGCTATCGATGATTTCCAACTATCTTTACTTTTCCAATTGTTTAAAAGTTCCCTCATTTCTACATTCTTTATAAGCAAGCAAATCCATATTAAACAAATGATATTTAGCAGAAAGGAAATGTTCATCAGATTTGTTGGGGAAAAAGAGGGTAAAACAAGCATAAGTAGTTGGATAATCGAGAGGAGAAGAACAGCTATCAATCCTTCAACATTTAAACGTTGCTTCATGATTCTCCAAATTACCCAGCAAATAATCATTCCATTCCATATAGAAAAAATACTAGAGGTAGTTATCAGTGGTATATCTCCATTTAAATTTTGGGCATTATAGCTCTCTACTAGACTACTACCATAAGAAACAAGATAAAGAATTGCTTCAAGAATTAGCAGTATACCATACCATTTTTTTCTAGACATAGATTCTCCTCCACTTTCTAAGAAAAGTATTTAACGATTCATTTATTTAAATTATAACACAATTTGTAACCGTTTTCCTATTGCGTTATCAGTACTAAATAAATAAATAAAAAAGATAGGATTTATCACCCTACCTCCTATCATCAGTCTTCATTTTTTAACAATACAGTTCCAATCAATACCAGCACTCCTACCACAAACGGTGGTATATGATTAATCACCCAATCCGGATCACCCGCAGCAATAAATGAAAAAACATAAATAGCTACTGCCATATAAAGAGTTGCTTTATTGGCATTCACTATTCCATTCCAAAGCAGGATGGTTGCTATCACAAAGCTAATCATATGGATTCCCAAAAAGTACAAAAAGCCACCAGCCCACGCTCCCATTGAAAAGAGACCTAATAAAAGTAAAACTATATAAACAATGGCCAAGAACAAAGCAATAGAAAGGATTACAGAATTTCCAATTCTCTTCTCTGGCTTCATTTCATTGTTCGGAAAAAGACTTTCATCTGAAGCATATGCTTCATTTTCTTTATCTACTTCAGGATTTTTTTGTTGATCTGTCATAACTTTCTCCAAACATTTTTAGTTATTCTTTCAAATAATAGCGCTTAAAAATAGAGCGGAAGAACTGATTTAACTAGGGCTTTAATCGACCCGAATATTTTTTATTGAGTAGAGTTGACCATATCCATTTTTTAATTAAGAGCTTTTCACTTCTTTAACCAGGAGTGTTCCGATTAAATCCAAAATACCTAAACATAAGGGAGCAATTCGAAATATTTCCCAGTCCGGATCAAAAGCCAAGATGATAGACAGCAGATAGAGTCCAATACTCGCATAGAGAAGGCTTTTATTCCCCTTCTTCATCCCTAGTCGAATTAGAAAGGCTCCAATCGCAAGACTTAATAAGTTTGGACCAAGGAAAATCAAAACGACAAATCCCCAACCATCACCCCAAGGTGCAAAGAAAAAGACAAACAATACAAGATAGATAATGGATAGGTAAAAGGTTACTGAAAGAAGAATAGAATGTAAGCTATTTTCTTTTGGAGGATTCTGAACAGATACAGAATTGGGATAATCTTCACTGATCTTACTATGTTCTTTATTTTCCTCAAGATGTTTCTCTTGGTTTGTCATCACTTTCTCCTACCTTTCTTATATTTTTATGTTTTTCCGTTAACACCATTATACTTGATTCCATTATTCTTTTCATGATAGCCATCTATTCAATGCTATCTCTTAAACATTAATTTGGACAGGTTTTCAATTAGATTGCTAATATATCATGAAATAGTTGGGAAGCCTTCCCTAAATAAAATCAGCCTCAGCAATAGCTCGTTTCACTTCTTCAATTGGTAAATTGACCAGTTCTACTTCTTTTTCACGGTAAAGATACTCGGCATATTCATCAATGCGGTACTGATGGATATACACCACCCGCTTGCAACCGACTTGAAGCAACTGCTTGGTACAATTGAGACAAGGAAAATGCGTCACATAAGCTGTAAAGCCTTTAGGAATTCCACGTTCAGCTCCTTGCAAAATAGCATTGACTTCCGCATGAATCGTCCGGACACAGTGTCCCTCGACCATGAGGCATCCATCCTCTAAACAATGATCTGTTCCTGAAACGGATCCATTATAGCCGGTTGCAATGACCTTATTATCCTTAACCAGAACAGCGCCTACTTTCGCCCGATTACAGGTCGCCCGATTCGAAATCAGTAAGGCCTGAGCTGCAAAATACTCATCCCATGCTAGTCGATTGTGTGTCACCTTTAGGTCCTCCATCTAATATGATTTCTCCTATAATTAATTTCATTATAGCATGAAATCAGCAAGAAAAAAAGGGAGTGGGAAAGAACTCTGACTAGTAAAAAAGAGTTCGTTTTCCCACCCCCGCACAGTTGATTAGGTCATCTTTAGAGCTTAAAAAGCGAATAAAGATACCAATCAACCACTGCGTCATACAGTTATTTCTATCATACATCAAAGGCTGGACAACTTTTGCCCAGCCTATTATAAACATTATTTACCAAGTTTTGCTTTAGCTGCATCTGCAAGAGCTGTGAAAGCTGCTGCATCGTTAACAGCTAAGTCAGCAAGCATTTTACGGTTAACTTCGATCTCAGCCAATTTCAAACCATGCATCAATTGTGAGTATGAAAGTCCGTTCAAACGAGCTGCCGCATTGATACGTGTGATCCACAATTTACGGAAGTCACGTTTCTTTTGACGACGGTCACGGTATGCATAGTAGTAAGAGTTCATTACTTGTTCTTTTGCAGTACGGAACAAGATATGTTTAGCTCCATAGTAACCTTTAGCTAATTTAAGAATACGTTTACGACGTTTGCGTGATACAACGCCACCTTTAACACGTGCCATTTATATTTCCTCCAATATTTCCTAGAATTCTTTACTTACGAATACGCGATTATTTCAAGCGAGTAAGCATTGCTTTGATACGTTTGAAATCTCCTGAATGCACCATAGATGCTTTACGAAGATGACGACGTTGTTTCTTAGTTTTTCCGTGGAAACGGTGAGAAGTGTAAGCACGGAAACGTTTAAGTCCACCAGAACCTGTACGTTTGAAACGTTTAGCTGATGCGCGGTGTGTTTTTTGTTTTGGCATGATATTTTCTCCTTTTTTTAACTTTCTGACAGATTATTTCTTGTCAGTTGCTGGCGCCAATTGCATGAACATTTGACGTCCATCCATCTTAGCACGTTGTTCGATGATCGCCACATCTTGTGTAGCTTCAGCGAAGTCGGCTAAAACTTTAGCACCAATCTCTTTGTGGGTAATCATACGACCCTTAAAGCGAATGGATACCTTCACTTTATTTCCTTTTTCAAGGAATTTGCGAGCATTGCGAAGTTTTGTATCGAAATCACCCTTGTCAATCACTGGGCTCAAACGAACTTCTTTCACGGTCACAACGCTTTGTTTTTTGCGTTGTTCTTTTTGCTTCTTCTGGTACTCAAATTTGAACTTACCGTAGTCCATAATTTTCGCAACAGGAGGTTTAGCTTGAGGTTGAATGAGAACCAAGTCAACATTAGCGTCGTCCGCAAGTGCTTGCGCTTCGCTAAGTGGTTTGATACCCAATTGCTCACCTTCAAGACCGATTAAGCGAACTTCACGTACACGAATTTCATCATTGATGAATAAGTCTTGCTTTGCTATGGTTTTCACCTCTTTTTTATTATTCGAGAAAAACAAAGAACGGACCTGCAAAACAGGCCCGAACTACATGATGTATTTCATTTCTGAAACTTGATCCGTAGGGGCCAGGCAACTTGCGTCACAAGGCGAGAAGTTCTCACTTCTGCTTTTCTCAACTTTTATATGATATCAAGTTTTTTATTCTTTGTCAAGAAGTTTTTTTGCTTTTTCTTCAATAAAGGCAACAACATCTGCAATTCCAACACCCGTTGTGTCAAAATGAATGGCATCAGCTGCAGGTTTCAAAGGAGAAACGGCACGGTGGCTGTCCTTATAGTCCCGCTCAGCGATTTCTTTTTTCAACAATTCAAGATCCGCTGTGATGCCCTTTTCAACATTCTCCTTATAACGACGTTCTGCCCGCTCCTCAACCGAAGCAACCAAAAAGATCTTCAACTCTGCATGTGGAAGGACGACCGTCCCAATATCGCGTCCATCCATAACGATGCCCCCCTCTGCTGCAATTTCTTGCTGTAGAGCGACAAGTTTTTCACGGACTGGCGCAAGCGCTGCAACCCATGAAACATTGTTGGTCACTTGGTTATCGCGAATTGGGTGGGTAATATCCACGTCTGCTACAAAGACAAGCTGCTCTCCTTCTTCTGAACGACCGAAACTAATTGGATACTGATCTAAAAGGGCTAAGAGGTCATCAACCTGTTCAGCTGTCAGATTATTTTGCAAAGCTAGGTAAGTCGCTGCACGATACATAGCTCCCGTGTCTAGATACGTATAGTCTAGATCCTTGGCAATGATCTTTGCGACTGTGGATTTTCCACTAGAAGCCGGTCCATCAATGGCAATTTGAATTTGTTTCATGCTGTCCTCAACTCCTACTGAATCTTAACGACATCACCAGGATTCGCATACCATGATCCTGTAGACATATGAGAAGGATTTAACTGTTCCAATTGGGCAATGGAAATACCAGCACGCGCAGCAATCGCTGCTTCCCCTTCACCTGCTTGAACAGTGATCGTACCTTCTTCAGAGTTCTCATCTTTTGAACTATCGTCTTTAGCCGCTTGGTCAGTTTGTGCTGCAGGGGCTGATGATTTCTGTTCAACCTTAGTCTCTCCATTGTAGAAACCAGACATTTGTTTTGATTTGTTGCTGCCACCTGTTGAAAGGAAAATCAACAAGCAGACCATCGCCACTACTACTACAAAGAAAATAATGGCTAAAATCGTCAATAGACGGTCTGCCTTGATTCCGTTTAACTTACTCGTTCTTTTCAATGTTTCTTCTCCATCATCGTAAATATCTTCTTCCCATGGTTCTTTTGCCATGACTTCCTCCTTGTTTTTTCTCGTAAAAATCATTACAATAGAAGTATGAAAGTTACGTTAATTCCAGATCGTTGCATCGCTTGCGGTCTCTGTCAGACCTATTCTGAATTATTTGATTACCATGACAATGGCATCGTTAAATTTGCTGCTGAAGAGGACGACCTCCTTGAAAAGGAAGTCCCTGTCACAAACGATGTTCTCGAGGCTATTAAAGAATGCCCCACTCATGCTCTCTTAAAAGATTAAGAGGGCTTTTTATTTGTTTGCATAATACATCTCGTAGTAATCCACATGGATGAAATTGTCCGTCAGGATTACTTCTCCCTTAAAATAAGGATTTAAGGCAAGTGCATTGATAAAGTATTTTTTCGGCCATTTACGCATACAGAATGTTCGACTGCGCGAACCATCATTAAATATGAGCTTGATCGATTTCTTATTTACTTCGACCTTTTCAATCGAGTCAATCTTCACCTTGATTGGAGTAAAAGGATTAGCTGTAATAATCCGCAAGATCCCATCCTCATAGATCGTGAAGTAACGATGGACCCCAATCGCAAGCAAGACCATAAATAAAAAGAACGAAAACAAAACTAGCGTTGGCACACTAGAGCTCTCATACATCAAGGCCAGTCCAATAAAGACCGGAATCACTGCAATGGACCAATAAGTCACAAGAATAGATAAGTCCGGTTGCCAATGATAATGGACCTTTCCAAATATCTTAATCATGAGCGTACCCCCATCTAATAGTTTAGCATAAAAAACAAAAAAAAGGGAGCCAGACAGCCAAAATCACAAAGATTTTTACCTGCTAGCTCTCCTTTTAATTGGATTTATCAGTTGGAACTTTAAAGAAGTCTTTAGAAAGGTACCCTTTCCCACTAATCAAGTCGTATTCAACCATTTTCAAATCCTCTGCAATTTCTTGCGCTTCTCCTTCTAAGGCCTTTTTATCGACACTTGCTTTTTTCAATACTTCTGTCAACAAAGCATAGTAAGGCGAAACTTTTGAATTGGTCTGTTCAAAAACCATAGCAGAGAAATCACTTGAATTGACCAAAGGATAATTCAATTTTGGAGCATCAAAATTACTCCAAATGAAGTAATCTGTCTGATACTGACTCTCCGGATTATTCTTAAAGGCGGACTCAGGATAGAGACCTGGCAAGTGATCCCCATAAAATACCACTGTAATCTTCTTATCTATTTTAGAAAGACTTTCCAAGAAGGATTGGGTGGCGGTGTCGGTAAAGGTTAAAAGACGTGAATAATTCGTTAACTTGGTATTTTCATCATCTGAAAAACCGTTGCCTGTTGCTGTTAAGTCTGAAGGTTCTCCTGCTATAAATGGGGAGTGATTTTGAATCGTAATGACAGAAAAGAATTGATTCTTTTTAGCATCCATCTCTTTTAATACTGCCTTATACGTAGATTCATCGCTTATATGTACTTCTTGATAACCTAAATCATAATTCTTTTTATCATCAATGCTTATAAATTTATTGAATTTCAATCTATTGTAAATCACATTTCTAGAATAATTAATTGGAGATTCGAAATGAATAACTTCTTTATTATTAAATGAATCACTAACTGAAATTAGTCTTCTCATTTTAGGAGCAACCTCTGAGTATAATACAGAAACTGTCGGATTAATATTATAAAAAGGTAACCCTGTCAATGTTTGAAACTCCATATTTGCGGTTCCACCACCATAACCATCTGATTGCATTAATCCACTTGTAATTTTTGTCTTAATTTCTTGAATTTTTGGTATAGGATTTCTAGATAAATTTACCCCTTCAATTCTTGATGGGTCAGCAAAACTCTCACTTAAAACATAAACAATCGTTTGATTATCAATCAACTCATTTCTATTTTTATTGATTTCTAAAGCTACTTGATCATATTTCTTCTCAATTTCTTTGATTTTTTCTTTACTATATCCCTTCGGTTCTATAATTGGATCTGTTGTGATTTGATTCAACCATACATATGACAACGATCGATATCTAGCGTTTATGGAATTTCCTAACCATTTTGTATCTTGGAAATTATTTAACAAGGTAATAATCGGAACGTCATCAATAATTTTTCCATTATCTTTTCTTTTAAAAATAGAATAAACATTAATGGACAATAAGAGCATAAATCCTAATAAAACAAATCTTAAGATCGTTGCACGAATAATTCTACCTGGATAAATATATCTCCTTCCTATTATATAGATAAACGTAAAAATGACTAAGGAAATACTCACAGTCATTAAAACCGAAGCATCTACAAAACTAAATAAAACAGAAGGTTGAAATACCCAGACCAAATCACTTGGCAAAATTGGTTCCGCACGCATACTAAATTTTATAGCATTAGCAACAATAAACAGAACCCCACCAAATAAAATCAATATTGTCGTAAATAAATATCTATTAAAGATAATATATAGAAAAATAAACAGATAAGATAAACACAATATCTGAAATATTACACCTCCAGGAAATATTGAGTATCCAACCAAAGGTTCCCCATGGCCTAGACCCAATTGAATTCCTGTATTAAATAATATTGCAAGACTAATACTTGTAAATGCAGCTAGCGAAAAACTAGACCTATTTTTTACTACATCAACTTGTCCTTTTACAAAAAGCAAGCCAACTAAAGTCAGGAAAAAACTTAAGAGTAGCAAATGAAATTCTAAAATCCAAAATTGGCTCAAGGAGTACTTTCCTGCTCCTAATTTCTCAAAATTTCCAGATACATACCATGATGTACGATACAAAAAAGAAAGAATTTTAGAATCAGTAAAAATGAACGAACAAACTACGCTAGAATGCAAGACATATTCGAACATTTTCCCAATAGGTTCTAATTTTTTTCTATTCGCTTTATTATCATATGATTTTTTGATCTGACCCAAAACATAAGAAATCACTAACAATGACAAAATAAATACTAGAGAATTAAATTGCCAAAAATTGTTTTTTTCAAAATGATCAATCTTATAACTAGGATTATTAATATTAAGCGAAACATCAATCGAGTATGATAGTATTAAATAGATTACGTATGAAACTAAAATTTTAAGGAAAAAAATCCATTTTAAAGCGTATTGTGAAATTAGTAAAACTAGAATTAAGAAGGCAATTCCAAACCAAATTCCAAACTGATTAACTAAGAATAATACAGATCCTGTTGATTTGATCTCTTTAGAAATCAAATTTTGTGTTAAGAAAGTATTGCCTATAAAAAATAAAAGAAAGAGAGCTATACAGTACTTTTGTGTTCTTGTTATTTTATTATAAATTTTAAAAAGAAAATCTCTTAAATCTAATTTCCTCTTTCTCTTCATTTTTTATCCTTCCTATAAATTTTTTATCCCTGCAATTGAGTGTATATTCCGATACTAATTGTTAAAATATTTAAATACACTAACATATATTGCAAACTACATTCAAAATTCGAATCTTCATTTTGAATGGTCATATCTAAAAAACCAAATAATTTTCTAAACCATGATCCACAAAATAGTGGCAAAAACATCAGAATAAAATAATAATAACGACCTTGTACACCACCTACAGTAATATCACCTTTGTGGTATACCCTAGGATCTCCTGAAATAGCAATTACTATTAATGAGGCAATACCTGCAAGTAAAAGAAGACAGTAATATTTAAAAAATGTTGGCATTTCAATTTTATTTTTTAATGCAATGACAAACATAGCAAAAAAGAAAGTAACTATCGAAATTGCAATTAAAAACGGAGACGATTCTGAAACATATTTCAATGGTTCAGAAACAAAATCATGAATAATACCGTATGGCGCTAAAAGTAAAGTTCTAATTAATGGTAATGGATGTGTTACAAAATATAATAGTCCTGGTCCTTTGCCTGACAAAGCATTGTCTGAAGCAAACAATTTAATGATTCCAACGTATGTAAAGGAAATGAATAAATTTAAACCAAACAGGATTGAACTGAATTTTCTTACTGATTTATCCTGATAATACTTATTTGGCAATATTGAAAATAGACTTCCAATTAATACAAACGGAAATTTTGCAAATGAAAATAGTAATGTAGAGCATTGAAATACAAAAGCATATTTTCTATCAATTTTACGTTCACCTGATAGAATATTTGTCAATATAGCAAGACTAATTAAAGTTGCTCCAAAATATAAATAATCATAATGATAACCTGCTATAATGTACAATACTGCAGGGAATGTAGAAAATAAATATATCGCTTCTCTATAAACTTTGCTGATTTTTAATGCAATAAATACTAGAATGGCATATGCTATGACTTCGAAGATTCTTCCCAAATAATAGGAAACAAACACTTTTTTAGAGATTAATCTACCTATATTCCATCCAATTGCACTAGGAATAAAGGCTGGATTATCAAATCCAACTCTTACTCCTTTAATTTTACTTTCCTTATGCTCAACATTGAACCAATAATTTTTATCTTTTTTACTAGGATTTCTTAGTGCATCATATTTAAAAACTGAATTATAATCTTCCAATTTCTCATTAGAATATTTAAAAATAGGACTATCCGAAATACTGATTACGTTTGGCAAATGAGACTCTTCATCTAATCCATATTGGACTGGTTTCACTACTGAAATGACACTACCGAAAATAATTATCAGAAAAAAAGCATTAATTGGCAATTTCTTTTTATCTTTTGGATCAAAAAGAATAAAATAAATTACAATACTAATAATTAATAGTATAATTTTGAGATTGATAGTAAACTGAAATAAACTGGCCAAAAACACTCTTGAAAATAATACTAAAAATATAGCGATTAAAATATTTCTAATTTTAGTCTTATCAATAACTCCCATATAATTTACTCTACTTTCTTTTTATCATTCTTTTTAGTATATATTTCACAGCTCTTGCAGGACCAATTACGATATACTTCAAGGCTCCTTTTATCCCCCCAATTTGATTAAAGTCTACAAAGGTATGGGGTTGAAGATCTTCACGATTGTTCAATTGCTTATTATCAATAAATGGTGTCAGAACATGTGGGTTTTGAGAGATCCTAAAGTCATACTTTTGATCCCAAGCAATGTAGATCAACAAACGTTCGATCGCATGCAATATCGAATTTTGAGGAAGAGGTTCTGCTGGAACATCTGCTGCTGTCAAATTCAAATCAAAGAGTGGTTTCAAAGCATCATATTTAAACCAAACAAAGGTCCCATAACTCATAACAAAAGTATTGAGATTTTTGAAATCAATTGTCTTGGTAGCTCCCATCCGTTCCCAGAGCTTATTCATCTCTGGTGAAATAAGAGCCTCATTCCAAGCAACCACTATTCGATTGTAACGGAAGAAAGTTGGAATATCTGCGATAGTGATTCCGACTTTTGGATTGGCTTCCATATTGGCTAGGATTTGATCAGCCGGTTTGACCAGCATCTCGATCAATTCTTTGCGCCAAGATTCACCTGCCCAGAAATCTGCTTCTTTGGATTTCTTGGTATGGAAATGGCCTACATAGTCATAACGAGAGAGTTGCTCTTTTAAGAGCAACAATGGCAACACATCTCGTCCAATATTTCCAGTCACCACAACCGTCGCATCTTCTGCTCGATTAGAAAGAATTTGCTCAATATTCCGCTTCTTCTCTTCAATATCTGTCGTAATCCATAAGTCATAAGCGAAATGAAAAGCTTGGAAAGCATCTAGAAATTCTTCCAAGAGGTCCACATAAAAGACATGAAGATGAACCGCAACTTTTTTACCGAACTCTCCAGCTAATTCCTGGTTTTTCAAGTACTTACGAGACAAGAGATAAGGATAGTCCGGACGATCAATCATAGACATGTGGTTGAGGATCAAGTCTAATGGATAGTTCGATACACGCTCCAACTCGTCAAAAATATAAGGCATAATTCCTTCATTATTTGCAATGGTTTTGACTTTGATGAAAGGAACCTTATGATTGAGAATCGCTGTAGGATTATAGTAAGAAAAGTCTGGATAGAGCATTCCTGTGGTGTCTTCATGAATGGTATCAAAGACCGTCTTATAGTGAAAACCATCATCCAAGAAGTTCGTTGTGACCTTGGTCTCGTAGTTATCGATCACATCCTGAACATTGGTAAAGTCTTGAACTCCCTGCCAAAATTCATGGAAAGTACTTGATTCAATAACCTGTTTTTTAAAGCTGAGATAATAACTCTGAATATGCTCGTTAAAATCCTTGTCTTTCCGGTAATTGGTCATTCCCCAGAAATCAACCTCATCATCATTCTCAAATTTTTGGTAGATTGGTTCTAGATCCCAAAGAGGTCCAAAGCAGGTATCATTCATGAGGGTAACCGAATCAAAATGAGCCAGTTGGTCAAAGCCAACTGTCTTCATTCCATCCCGCCAAGCCGCAAAGTCAAAGCCACTATTTTGGCGCTCTAGAATATCGTCTACCAGATGCTGTGCTACTAAATTAGACTTCACATCTTCTGGTAGTTGACTATTGGAGATAAAGACCACCCGTGAATACAAGGGACGAATGTTTTCTAATTGGTAAAGTACATGTCCACTAATAAAATTAAACTTATTATAGTGAACATATAAAAGTAAACGTTGCATATTATTTCCTTATTCTAAAGAATTTCAAGATCTTTGTTGGAATGGTCCAACGGCGAGAATGGATGACTGTATTATATGCTTCTTTCGTAGCTTGTAACTCTGCCTCAAGATTTTTCAAACTATTTTGACAATCTAACATTTCGGCAGCAAAAACTTTTCCAATATAATCCGGTGCAGAGGGATTATCTATAGAAATCATTTTATAGCTCAGTTGATACACACCTTCTTCTTCAACTTCATAAATCAATTGAGGATCTGGTTCACTAAAAAGAAACAAATTATCTGTAACGATACCATTACTATAAACTGGCGAGCAAACCTTTCCGTTAGAATCTCTCAATTCAACATCAGAGTAATAACTTGGACTTTCAGACAGATCAACTCGGATAACAGAAGTTCCCTTCGGAATTTCGATTGCCAGACTATCTTCTTTTTGAAGAAGTTTGGTCATGGTACGATCTTCCGAATAAGTATTTTCTTCGTCACCAAAATAAATTGTAACAGACTCCATTCCGATGTGTGAAAGAGAATCCATTGGTTTGGAAAGACGAATCTCATAAGTATTATTACGATCTAAAAGGATCTTCGTCATCTCTTTATAATCGGCATTTGGATATTTATCAAGATACTCAAGTTGTGTTTTCAACAACTTATGAAATCGGCGTTCTAGTTTTCTGAAATCAGTTGGACGAGAATCCGATCCTTGATTAATGGTATAAGCAACTGTCGCTTCATCCAGATAGGCTAAAGAAGTCCGTTGAAAGAGTTCCAATTGGAGGTTGAAAGTATCATCTGATGTTGTTAAGTCTAACTCTTGATTGACTTCTAACATCAGATCTCTATCAACTAGCCATGTAGAGGCCATGGTAAACCCTCTTGTTGCAAGCATCTTTTCATAGGTATCTGCTAATGGAATCGTATGTTTGGCAAAGCCGGCCTTAGAAACGAGGGTTCCTTGTTCATCATAAATATCAAAATCTGTATTGGACCATTTGCAATCAGGTTCACTTTCTAATAAGTCAACCTGTTTCTGAAGTTTTAAAGGATCTAACCAAAAATCATCTCCATCACAGCGGGCAATATACTTTCCACGTGCTTCTTTACAGATAGAGACCCAGGTTTTAGAAATTCCCTGATTCTCATCCTGATAAAAGGCACGAATCAGATCAGGGTAGTTGGCTTGATAATCATGAATGATAGAACGAGATCCATCGCTTGAAGCATCATCCACCAAGATAATCTCATAATCAAACTCTGTTTGTTGGGCTAAGAAGCTATCAATCGTCTTCTTTAGCCAGGGCTCTTTATTAAAAACCGTACAAATAATCGAAACAAAAGGCGTCGTTTCCATATTTCCCTCAGTCTAGTCAGTCATTGACCATGTTCCATTGCGTTGGATTAAGCCACTTGCCGAATCCATTGCTGATTTATCATCCAAAGCGATATCATCTCGATTGATAAAGATCAGTGGAGTCTGGGTGGCATCTGAAAAGGCCAACATCTGCCCTTCCTCATCCCTTACTGTCACTTCCAATTTCATTTTTAAGTCATTTACAGTTGGCAGTGAACAAGTATAATGAACCGTTTTATGTCCAGCTCCACTCATCAGTTGATTCATAGAATTATCATTGTAGATCCAAATGTTCCGATCAATATCCGTTAAAGACAGAGCGATATAGGTCCTGATATCTTCACGAACATCAAAATCAATCTGGAACTGAATAGGATCTTGAGGACGTAATTTGTTTGAGCTTAACAACTGAAGCTGAAAATTTTCTACCAAGACTTTTTCTTCCTGGTTGGAATTGCCTGCTCCATTAGCTTCTCCTCCCTGTTGCAAAGGAGCTGTATTATCAAAACTGTACTGATTGGCAACATTTTCTGGACTCCCTAAAGCCTTCACCAATCCATTTTCAATCAAAACAGCCTTGTTACAATACTTCTTGACGGCTCCCATATCATGGGTAACCAGGATAGTGGTTTTCCCTGACTTCTTCCGCTCTTGGAAGTAATCGTTACACTTGCGCTGGAAGGCCTCATCTCCTACTGCGAGGACCTCGTCCAAAATCAAGATATCCCCTTGGGCCTTAATCGCGACCGAAAAGGCCAGCCGAACCTGCATCCCTGATGAGTAGTTCTTGAGTTTCTGGTTCATGAATTCATGCAACTCAGCAAAGTCTACAATGTCATCATACATGGCATCAATTTCAGCTGTTGAGAAGCCCAGCATAGCTCCATTCATGTAGACATTTTCTCGACCAGTCAGTTCAGGGTTAAAGCCCACTCCAAGCTCGATAAAGGACACCAGTTTTCCATCAATAGTGACGGTACCTTTTTCTGGCACATAGATTTCAGAAATAATTTTCAAGAGAGTCGATTTCCCAGAACCATTTCGACCGAGGATCCCGAAAAAATCACCTTTTTCTACTTCAAAAGAAATATCCTTAAGAACATGTTGTTCTTTGTATCCTTTGATTCCTTTGAAGCGATTGACCAGGGCAGTTCGAAGACTATTGGTTGCTTCTGTTGGCAACTTAAAGTACTTGCTGACATGATCTACTTTTACTGCAATTTGTTTATCTGTCATTAGAGAATCTCCGCAAATTTCTTAGCATGTTTGTTAAAGTAAGCAAAGCCAGCGACAAAAATAAGAATGGGCAAGACATAAGGAATCAGAACCAAGAACTTATTTTCCACTAAAAGCCAGACAGGGGTATTGGCCTTATCGATCAAGAAGTAACGCATGTCTTGAATAATTTGAGCCAAAGGATTCATCATGACCAACTTAGCAGCCCATGGATTGCGGTCTGCGATAAAGGTAATCGGATAGATAATTGGCGTCGCATATAAGCCAGCTTGCAGGAGTACTTCCCAGACTTGACCTAGGTCACGGAAACGAACAAAAAATGTTGCTAAAATCAAAGCGCATCCTGTCGCCATCAAGAATAATTCAAAGAATAACGGAATGACCATCAAAGCTGTCCAAGAGAATGTCACCCCATTAAAGAATGAAAAAATCAAGACCACAACCAGGTTAATGACAAAGTTAATGGCTGCTCCTGAAATTGCGGACAAGACAATGATGTGTTTGGAGAAGTTCAACTTCCGCAACAGGTCGCCTCGACTAACAATCGACACCATCCCCATGGAGGTTGCTTCTGAGAAGAAGCCCCAAATTACATTGGCCAACAAGAGGGCAACTGGGAAATGGGGCACATCTCCACCCAAGCGTAAGAATCGGATGAAGACAATATACATGATGGTGAAAGTCATCAAGGGTTTTAAAATCGACCAAAGATAACCGATCGCTGATCCTTGGTAGCGTAATTTAAAGTCCGTTTTAATTAACTCTCGTAATAAAATTCGATTTTTCTGACTAAAAACGTCAAACATTATTTTTTACCTCGATATGCAAACTTTGTCAGAATCAAGCTAGTAAACACAAAGGTGTGAAAGGCTCGGTTCTTACGGTAACCATACTGACGAATCCGTCTCAAACGTTCTCTTAGCGATACGTCCATGATGGTCACAAAGTTCTCAATAATTTCTTTATTTTGGGGACTGACTGGCAGATCCAATAAATTTTTTGCTTGTTCTTGACTGGACTCAATAAGATTCCAATATTTAGCAAATAAAATATGAGGGCGAACCCAGTTTTTAACCCGTTTTCTTAGGGTTCGAGCCCCCAGAACGTTGCTACTGTGCTGACGGTACAACTCTGTCGGTTGATCAATATAGATGAGCTTCCCAAAAGCAGTTGCCAACAATGCTAGGTACCAATCATGCATGAGAAGCGCATGCTTTTCTTGACCTGTCCATAAGTCAGCCAGGGCATGGTTAATCATGGCTACTCCACCAGTTACCGTATTTTCTGTTAATTCTTGAATCAGTTCCGTATTGGCATGATCAGACTGGGTGCGAATCATACTTTCGTGCTGCACATTCAAGTTTTCATCGACCACTTTTAAATCTGTGTAGACCAGCAAAGGCTCCTCTTGCGGATGTTTCTCTGCTTCTTCCACTTGTAGGGCAATCTTTTCAGGAAGCCAGACATCATCTTGGTCACTAAAGCAATAAAGATCAGCCTTTTCATATTTTAAGAGTGTGTGAAAACTCTTGATGACACCCAGATTTTCGATGGCTCCTTGATTGATAAAGTGGATACGCTCATCCTGAGCCACCAGCTCTTGAATGATTTCTACCGTACCATCTGTTGATCCATCATCTCGGATCAAGAGTTGCCAGTTCTGATAAGTCTGGTCTTGGATACTTTTGACCTGCTCTTTTAGATACTGTTCACCATTATAGGTGGACAACAAGATATTTACTTTCATGATAAGAATAATTCCTCGTACTCACCTACAATTTTTTCCCAGGTAAAGTTATGCTTCATATTGGCCTTGGCTAATTGACCCCATTCAGATACATCTTCTAAAGAATCAACCTGGTCAATCAAATGCGCCAAATTCCCAGTTTCTTTGGTCCAATATTGGGCTGTGTCCTTTGCGACCGTTTGGTTAAAGGAAACACCTAAAACCAAATTCAAATCCGTCTGAGCGAGAGCCTCTAGGAGACCTGGATTGGTTCCTCCCACTTCATGACCATGAATATAGGCGAAGGCTTCTTTACGGATATACTTCAACAGGTCTTGATCGTAGACCGTTCCTACAAATTTTACACGTGGGTCCTGATCAAAGCCCGTTCGAGCTCGAAGCTCTTCAAAATAGGGATTGTCTTCATGGTTACAAATGATTACCAAATCCCGCTTGGTAGAAGAGGCCATGAATTCACGAATGGCAGTCTCGTAATTATTTTCTGGAACAAAGCGACCCAAAATCAAGTAATAGTTTTTCTCCTGTGTCTGCCATTTCTGATAGAGTTCTCTGACCTTCCTATCCTGACTGGTCAGGAAGGTCGGAGATAAGTCCGTCCCATAGGCAATATAGGTCGTCTTGGACCAAGGGTAGGCTTCTTTGATATAGGACTCGATTCCTGGGTTGTCAGAAATCACCAAATCTGCGTGGCGCGTCATGATCTTTTCAGAATACTTGAGATAGGCTTGGATCGGTTTAGCCCACTTGGCCCGCTTCCACTCCAGTCCATCTGGATTGATATAAAATCGTCCGCCTATCTTATGGATCTTGCGCGCAAAAGGCGCCACAAAGGCTCCGATTGTATTGCCCAAGACGTAAAAAATCGGCTGTTCAATTCCTTGTTTCTTAATAAGCTTCAAGGCATAGTTGATGGCCATCATATCATAGGCGATGACACGCGCAGGCCCAAGCTTAGGGGCTTTAATGGTAAAACAATCGACACCCTTGTAGTCAAAATGTTGAAAAGCTTGATCATTAGAAAGGCAGGCAACATGGTACTGGATATCTGGAGACACTTGATACGAAACCAATTGGTCCACAAAAGTCTCAAAACCGCCATATTGAGCCGGAAGTCCACGACTTCCGATAATAAAAACATGTTGCATAGAGTTCCCTTTCAAATCATTCACAGTCTTTTCAATTATATCATTTTCTAGGCTTTTTGCCTAATCCAAACAGAAAAGCGACCCTTGAGGGTCGCTTCTATTGATCTTATTTCACTTCTTGTTTGTAAAATTCTTTCAAGGCATCTTGCCAAGTTGGAATGACGAACCCTGTAGCCTTAGCCTTAGCCAAGCTCATCGTTGAGTTCAGTGGACGTTTCGCTTTAGCTGGGAATTGGCTGGAATCCACTGGCTTCACTTCTACATCCGTATCTTTGAGGATTTCAACTGCAAAGTCATACCAAGTTGTATCTTCTTTCGCATCGTTAGACAAGTGGTAATAACCATATTCTTTACGATTTTCAGCCAAATAAGTCATAAACTCTGCGAGAGTACGTGTCCAGGTTGGACGACCATGTTGGTCGTTGACGACTGTAAGTGTTTTGTGAGTCTTCGCAAGATTTTGCATGGTGAAGACAAAGTTCTTACCGTAGTTTCCAAAGACCCAAGCTGTACGGATAATATAGAAGTTAGACACATGCTTCTCAACCAATTCTTCCCCCATACGTTTGGTACGACCGTACTCTGTTTGAGGATCAGGTTGATCGTCTACTTCCCATTCTTGTCCCACTGGTTTTTTACCATCAAAAACATAGTCTGTTGAGATATAAACCAAGGTTGCACCGTGTTTTTCAGATGCCTTTGCTACATTTTCCGTACCAGTCACGTTGATGGCATAGTCCAACTCTTTTCCTTCATCTTCAGCAGCATCAACAGCTGTGTATGCAGCACAGTGATATACCAAGGTTGGTTTGACTTCCGCAAAGACCTCGTCTACTTTCTCTGCATTTGTGATGTCCATTTCAGCTACATCAACAGCTACATATTCTTCATTTCGTTCATCTAACAAATGGCGAAGCTCCGTTCCAAGTTGACCATTTGCACCTGTAATTAAAATCATGTTAAATTCCTTTCAAATGCTTTTTCCCTATCATTATAGCAAAAAAAGCAGAAGTTTTCTGCTTTTTACTTGCTTTTCTCTTTGATAACATAGATTGGACGTTTCTTGGTTTCCATGAAGATCTTACCGATATATTTCCCTAAAATCCCAATGGTCAATAATTGGAACCCTCCCAGGAAAAGAATCACTGTCATAAGGGATGGCCAACCTGAAGTAGGATCCCCAAAGACTAAGGTACGGATTACAATCAAAATCATCATGATAAAGGCCAAAATCCAAGATAATAGCCCACCAATAAAGGCAATGTTTAATGGGGCATCCGAGAAATTGACAATCCCTTCAATCGAATACTTAAAGAGGGACCAAAAATTCCAAGACGTCTCTCCTGCCACGCGCTCTACATTTTTATATTCGAGGTATTCTGTCTCAAATCCTACCCAAGCAAAAATTCCTTTTGAGAAACGATTGTACTCCGAGAGCTCAAGAATCGCATCGACCATAGGACGACGCATCAAACGAAAATCACGCGCCCCGTCAACCATTTCCACTTGACTAATATGATTGATCAATTTATAAAACATCCGTGCAAAGAAAGAGCGGATCGGTGGTTCCCCATCACGGGTTACGCGTCTCGTTCCGACACAGTCTAAATTCGGCTGTTCCTCCAACTTCTGCTTCATTTCGATCAATAACTCCGGAGGGTCCTGCAGATCTACATCCATGACGGTCACGTATTCACCACTAGCACGCTCAAGTCCAGCATATAGTGCAGCCTCTTTTCCGAAATTTCGAGAAAAAGAAAGGTAGTGCACATTTGAATCTGTAAGATGTAGCTTTCGAAGAACGGATAGCGTACCATCTGAAGAGCCATCATTTATAAAAATATATTCAAACTTTTCTCCCATCTTCATCCGAACACGTTCCATTTCTCGATAAAATAATGGAATCGATTCTTCTTCGTTAAAACATGGGACTACAACTGATATAACCATTCATTGCTCCTATTAACATCTGCTACTAACTTATCAGTAAACTGTATATCTTCTAACTACCCTTTACAATACAGTTTTGCAAACAGTTTTAATAAACCGAGCTTTTCAATCAAGTTCATTGTAAAGATAGCTAGTTTAACCATAAACCTCTCATCTCTAATTTCTCGATCAAAAACAGAAAGAGTGGACTTCATTCCATTTATCCTGATCCAATCATTAATTTCTTTATATTGACGTAAAAACTCTGCACTTGTAGAATGTCTCCCACCGTCCAATAACCAATAAAGAGTAAATTTTTTTATAAAAAATTTAATTAATTTAGTTTCAGAAAAATCTTTAGGGATAATCGCTGCAATTTTATCAAGTACATTCTTGATATCCAAATTTGGGTTAAATCCTTTATTTAATGTATTAGAGGCACTATTCTCATTATAAAACCAATTATATCCACAATATGGGATAGTTCTTATATTTTCAGATTTTGTATATACCGTTAAGCTGAATAACAAGTCCTCAGCCAGCGGAATATCTGGAAAAGAAAGTTCGTGATCTACTAAAAATTTTTTTCTATAGATGCGAGCACATGGTGAAATCGATCTATATTTCGACCATTTATCTTTACCCAATTGGATAGAAAATAGTTGTTTACCATCTTGGTTTACTCTCTGAAGACCACCAATAACTGCATCATCTATCCCACTTGATATTTCATCATAAAACACCTGCAAGTAATCTGGGTTTATATAATCATCACTATCGATAAACATGATGAATTCACCTTTTGCAAGCTTGATGCCTTCATTTCTAGTATAGGCTGCACCTTTATTTTCTCGACTCAAAGTTCTAATATTTGGAGAAAATTGTTGGTATTCATTCAATATTTTAAACGAATTATCCTTTGAACCATCATCAATTGCAATAATTTCAAATGATTTAAAACTTTGATTCAAAACGGAATCTATACATCTTTTGAGATATAATTCTGCATTATATACTGGAATAATGACACTAATCTTAGGCGCTTCTTTCACAATCTTATCCTTTATATATTTTTATAGAACCCATAGTTTTGCAAATAATTAAGATATTCAAACTTTTATATTTTTATCAAACCTCGAGCACGCAATCTTTAACCATTCGTATCCTGACTCTTTTTATAAAAACGATTTAAACATTTCGCTAATCCGTTTGGCCAAAAGAGTTTAAACATCATGTAATCTTCCTTTGTTCGAGTATTGTCACTAATGGTATTACTCGTTTCAGAGTCTTCATGAATACGATGACACATTAATTTCTTTGGAACATATACAAATCTGCCATCAAATTTAGCCAAATGGTACCAGGCAAGCCAATCTAGACTAACTCTCCATTCCTCATCAAATCTAAAGCCCTTAACCAATTCTAAATTATAAGTTACAGCAGGGCAACAAATTGGATTTCCAAAAGCAAGAATCCGATTTCTCCACCACTTAGTTTTAGGGAATAATGAGATTGTTTTTAACATTAATGATTTGATTTTTAGATTTGAAGTCGGTTTAATGACCTCTCCATTTTTTTCTTCAAAATAATCAGAATAAAGAATGATAGCATCTTGATGCTTCTTTATCCTCTCTTGAATTTCCATTAAATAGGTTGGCTCATAATAATCATCTTGATGGGCTATTGTAGCATATTGGGTAGTAACAAAAGATAAAGCATTATTCCAATCTTTCCCAATCCCGCCACCTACAGTTGTATTAAACGGAATGGCATATTTTTGGCAAATACTTTCGATAAATACACTTGGAGTAGAAGTATACAAAATGATATTACTTTTTACGGTTTGGCTTAATAACGAGTTTATACAATCCTCTAAAAAAGGACTATCCCCATAAGCACAGATTACAAATGTATGATCATTCCACTGATTCATATTTTTGAATCTCCTTCCTTCTCATAATTACAAAGACAATCCAACTAGCAATGGTGTAAAACAACATAACAATAACAAAACTAAGCCCTGCTCCAAACAAGCCAAACTCCCTCATCGCTATAGGCGTAAGAATATTCGTCAATAACGCCATTGCGACATAAACATAGAGTAGATAGACTTGTTTCCTCAATATAATTAAAAAATCACCTATGACAGAAGCTATAGAATATAAAAAGCCGGAAAGCACTAAAATAGTAAGTAATAAACTATAATTTGATAAATCAATACCACTTATAATATTCAAAATAGGAATCCCTATCAAATAGGCCAGTATTGATACTACTAGTCCCAAAATCATAAGCAATAATAAAATCTTACGAATCATAGCATTAAATGTATAAAATCTTTTTTCTGACCATTGTTTTGCCAAATCGGTTATTAACGGTCTTAGTGCTAATACAAATAAACTCATAAAGAAAACAGGCATGAATAGAATACTGAAATCCCTTTGAGCACCTTCACGTAATACGCCCTCTACTAGCAATTTATCAATCACTTGTTTTGGATAATTCAATACATATACCAATAAAAAGCCGTTGACAAACAATGGAAGGCAAGTTTTCATGATGCTAATTGATCGCTTAAATGTAGCAGATGAAATCTGATTAAAAGGTATCGTTCTTATTTGTTTGGATTGGATGTAATCACCCCCAAAAACAAAAAGAACATTAAAAAAACATAAACAAATTAAAGAAAAAATTAAAGAATTTGAAAGTAACAAACTAATTAGGAGAATGATTGTGCTTAAACTATAACGAAGCACCATTAATTTCCCTGCAATATCTAAACGTTCATGTTGTTGAAATAATCCTTGGAATAAATCAGAAAAAGCATCACATGAACGATAAATAACTGTTAGGATGATAATTAAAAATAAATCCCCTTTTCCAACATTATTTCCACTAAAAAATAAATACGGAAATAGTGAAACTAACATTAAACAAACTGTAATAACCCTAGTTAGCCAATATTCCAAATACGAGTACGTTTCTTTCAAATCAGTCGCCTGATAATTTCTAACTTGAAAAATACCAATGACAACCCATAGGTTTCCAATTGCATAAGCCAAACTAAAATTATCAGCATCACTTGCAGAAGTATAACGAGAGACAATAATCAAATACAATATTGAGACTGCAGCTGCTGCTATATTTCCTGCAAAATTCCAAAAATAAATACTCCTATTTACTTTATTGTTCATTTTCATTCTCACTTCTTAATAAAGCAATCGTTTGTGACAATTTCTTAATCTGTACTGATTGTTTTGATACAGTACGAGTTAATGAAAAAATTAAAAATATTAATAAAAATGTACTTAATAAAAAAATAAAGTTACTTAGCGTTTGAATACCAAGAAATAAAGATATTGCTCCAATCAAATTAGGAAACCAAATGACTGGCAACGATAGCAAACAAAGAATGAGCCAAGAAATGACATTTCTCAGTTCAACGACTTTCTTTGCAACTAGGCGTAGAATATAAACGATAAAAATAATTACAATAAGGGTTAACCAAATATTTAACATGTTATTTCTTATATCCTCCACCAATTCTAGCCAATAGCATTGCCATTGTCACTTTGATCATATAGTAAACAGACTTACTGAATGTAATCGATGATTCTCCGTGTTCTCGCTCGTTCATCAAGACCGGTACTTCTGCAACGGAATAACCTGAGGTTAAGAGGGACACAATCGTCTCTGGTTCTGGATAATCACTTGGATATTGTTTAGCAAATTCTTCAATCACTTTTCGATCGGCCACCCGCAATCCTGATGTAGGATCTGTTACCTTTTGACCGGTTAAAATCTTAATTAATTTTTCAAAAAATGAAATTCCAATCCGTCGCGCGAAGGAGGATTGGAAACCTTGATTTTCAATGAAACGAGAGCCAATCACCATGTTCACATTCTTCTCTTGAAGGACTTGCAGCATCTTTCTGATAAATTCAGGATTATGCTGACCATCTCCATCCACTTGAACAGCATATTGATAGCCATTTTTAACTGCATATTGATAACCAGTCTGAACAGCACCACCAATTCCTAAATTAATCGGTAAATCGATAACGTTAAAGTTGTTATTGCGACAAATTTCAAGTGTATGATCTGTAGAACAATCATTGATAATGACATAATCAAATTCAGGTGTATGTTCTTCAATCATCTTGATTGTTTTTTCAATATTTCCACTCTCATTATAAGCAGGAATAATGATCAGTAATTCTGAATTTCTCAATCCTATGTTTTCCCTTCTAAGCATATCACTTCATTATACAATAATCAGTGCATATTTTCTACTTTATACTGTCCCCTCCCCCTTTTCATGGTATAATAGAGTGAATCGATGACGGAAGGACACCTTATGTTAAAGCTGGGAATTATTGGTACGAGTTGGATTTCACATGAATTTATTACAGCTGCTCATCAGACGGGCCACTATCACTTGCAGGCTGTGTATTCGAGAAAGATGAAGACGGCTCAAGAGTTTTGTGAGCCTTATGGGGCGATCTCTTGCTACACGGATTTCATCGACTTCTTAGACAGTGAGCTGGATGTGGTCTACATTGCTAGCCCCAATTCCCTTCATTTCGCTCAGGCCAAGCTTGCTATTCTAGCCAAGAAGCATGTCATCATTGAAAAACCGGCTGTGACCAAACCTTCTGAATGGAAGGAACTGGTCAAGCTCGCTAATGAGCACCAGGTCTATCTCTTTGAAGCTGCCAGAAATTATCAAGAAGCAGCCTTTCAAGTAGTTAAAAACTTCCTCTCTAACCAGGAAATACTGGGCGCCAACTTCACCTTTGCCAAATATTCTTCTAAATTGCCGGCCCTTCTTGCAGGTGAGATGCCCAATATTTTCTCAGATGTCTATGCAGGTGGAGCCTTGATGGATCTGGGAGTCTACTGCCTCTACTTGGCGATCGGCTTCTTTGGAGCTCCAATCTCCAGCCACTACACCGCTCAGCAATTACCCAATTCGGTTGATCTCTATGGTCAAGGTGTCTTGATTTATCCAGATTTTCAGGTTGCCATTCAGGCGGGGAAAAATATCACCAGCCATCTACCTGCTGAAATCTACACCAAGACTGGAACACTAACTCTCAATGCTGTGGCAGCCATTAACCAGGCCCAATTTGTCAGCCATTCTGGTGAAGTCATCGACCTTCCGATCCAGTCCTGCCCACACCAAATGCAAGAAGAGGCGGAAGCCTTTGCCCTTGCCATCGCTCATCAAAAGCCAGCTGCTTATCTTGAATGGTTACAAACAGCTGCGCAGGTCCATGAAACCCTCTACCAGATGCGTCAAAGCGCTGGAATACAATTTAAGGATGAAAAAGAATGAAAGAACAATTTCCACAAAGCTGGAAAGACCAGTTAGAAACACTTGGATTTGATACCTTCACTGACATTCAGGAGCAAATCTTCGCCCCTATCTATGAAGGAGGAAATGTCCTCGGCATCAGTCCCACTGGTACGGGAAAGACCCTGGCCTATCTCTTTCCGAGCTTACTCAAAGTCAAACCGAAGAAGGCCCAACAGCTCTTGATCTTGGCCCCAAATACAGAATTGGCTGGACAAATTTTTGATGTCACCAAACAATGGGCAGAGCCTCTCTGTCTCCAGACACAACTCTTCCTTTCAGGATCCAGTCAAAAACGGCAAATCGAACGCCTCAAAAAAGGACCCGAAATCCTGGTTGGGACGCCTGGTCGGATCTTTGAACTGATCAAGCTGAAAAAGATCAAAATGATGAATGTGGAAACCATCATTTTAGATGAATTCGACCAATTACTGAGCGATTCTCAGTACCACTTCGTCGACAAGATCAGCCACTATGCTCCCCGTGACCACCAATATATCTACATGAGCGCCACAGCCAAGGTCGATCCAGACCAGCTAGAAGAAAATACTCTTCGCATTTCGGTTGATGGAGTTTCTTTGGACAATATCCAACATTTTTATATGCAAGTGGATAAGCGGGATAAGGTCGAATTGCTCCGCAAACTCGCCTACGTCGAAGATTTTCGTGGTCTGGCTTTTTTCAACAGCCTATCTGATCTGGGTAGTGCTGAAGAAAAACTACAATACCGGGGTGTCGAAGCCGTATCGCTCGCCAGTGATGTCAATGTCAAATACCGCAAGGTCATTCTGGAACGCTTCAAAGACCATCAGCTGACCCTCTTGCTTGCCACCGATTTGGTCGCTCGTGGAATCGACATTGAACATCTTGAGTGTGTGATTAACTACGATATTCCTCGTGATGTAGAGACCTATACCCACCGTGCCGGTCGTACAGGACGAATGGGGCGTGATGGCTATGTGATTACCTTTATCACCCACCCAGAAGAACTCAAATCCATAAAAAAATACGCTTCTGTCCGTGAACTGGTTTTAAAAAATTCCGAACTCTTTTTAAATGAATAAGAAAATCCTCTGCTAGTGAATGAACTGCAGAGGATTTTTATGTTAATTTCCATTGTAATAAATGCGATGACTTTCAAGTTGATAATCCAACAATTCATCCACCGTTACAAAGGTATAGCCTTGTGATTTGAGGTAGTCAAGGACGGTCGGTAGAGCGTCAATCGTGGTTTGATGGATATCATGCATGAGGATAATCGAACCCGGTTTGACTTCTTTTTTCACTTCATTGAGAATAGCCGTCGTATTATGTGTCTTCCAATCTAGGCTATCTACATCCCACATGATGAAGGATTGGTCGACACCGTATTGGATAGCGTTATTGATGGCCCCATACGGAGGACGGGTAATCTTGGTCTGCACACCTGTCGCTTTTTGAATAGCTTCTTGGGTATCCAAGATCTCTTTTTTGGCATTATCCAAGCTCAATTTTGGCAATTGAGGGTGATCCCAGGTATGGTTCCCGATTTGATGACCTTCTTTGCGGACTTGCTTAGCAATATCCGGATTCGCACTGACATTTTTTCCGACCATAAAGAAGGTAGCTTTGGCATTGTATTTCTTTAAGATGGCCAGCGCCTGAGGAGTCGTGGTTGGATCTGGTCCATCATCAAAGGTCAGGGCAATCATCTTACGGTGGCGTTCTTCAATATAGGATTCATAAGAAGCTAGATCATCAGGAAGCAAGCGCTCTGTATCAATCACGTCGTAGAATTTAGACAAGGGAACAGTGAAGGTATCGTCTCCTTTAACCTTGGTTGGAAATGGAATGGTGAAATTTCCTTTTTCATATTGGAATTCCCATTGGCTCAAATCCAACTCTGAGAAGTGGGCAACCATTTGATCAATGCTTTCCTCGTCCAGCTGACGAAAGGCTAGATTCCCCCGTAATTCCTCCAAAAAGATCTGTTTGGCTCCATCTGGATCCGCAAAAACCTGGCTGAGGGTCAAAGGGTTACTATCATCATCCAAGTAAAAGAGGGGCAACTTCACCGTCTCATCTTTGATGAATTTCCCTTTTTTGTACTGGTATTCAGCCCGTTTGATTTGGATAGGGTGATAACCAACAAAAGGCGCTTCTGCTTCTTCACTATGGTAGAAGGTCAAATGCATTGGCTCCTTGGTTTTCTCATCCGATCCTAGACGCTGAAGGTCTTCTTGGATCTTCTCTTTCACAATCTCAACAGGCTGTCCATCTTTGGTAGGATAATAAGCCGTCACATAAGAAGTTCCTAAAATCCCTTCCTGAACTTGAACATCTTTCCCTTTGTCAGAGCTTTTCTCTAATTGGGTGACCTTGGCAAACTGATCCTGATAGGCTTTTTGTTCACGAAGCCTTTGAATCTTTTGATACCCGATATACAAAAGACTCAGAAAAAGGAGATTTATAATGATTAATAAAATAGTTTTCGTGTGTTTGAATCTCATAACTTTATTATAGCAAATTTCTCTCGAAAAAACATTCCTTTTTTGAAAATGGTTTCATAAAAAAGAGAGAGTGGGACAGAAATCGGTAATTCGTTAGAATTCGATTTCGTCGTCCCACCTCCGCACAGTTGAGTAGGGCTGTAAAAGCTGATGAAATCAGCGTAGTAGAGCCCGCTCAACCACTGCGTCTTGCTCGACAATCCAAAAATAATTGAGAGGCTAGGACTTTTGTCCCAGCCCCCTAATTTTTAATCCCTCTTATTTTTCGCGAATGACTTCTACTTTATACCCATCCGGATCTACAACGAAATAGTAATTCGGTTGCGTTCCTGGAAGACCTTTTGGTTCCGTCACTTCATAGCCTTTAGCCTTGTGTTCAGCATTCAAACCTTCTAGATCAGGAGTACTCAAGGCAACGTGAGCATAGCCATCTCCGATGACATATGGACCATGATCATAATTGTAAGTCAATTCCAGCTCATAGTCATCTCCAGGCAAGGCCAAATAAACAATCGTGAACTTGTAGTCTGGGAAATCTTTCCGACGTTTTTCTTCAAAACCAAAAGCATCTTGGTAAAAAGCGATTGATTTTTCTAAGTTTTCCACACGAAGGCAAGTGTGCAACATTTTTGAACTCATAGGTTTTCCTCTTTTCTATCTTTTAAAGATTATGAACGATTTTTTTTACGACTTTCCGTCTTAATGGATAATTTCACTTCAAAGATAGTCCCTTTTGGTTTATTATCTTTGACTTGAATAGTCCCTTTAAAGGCTTCTACGATCTGCTTAGCGAGGGATAATCCCAAGCCAAATCCACCTTTTTGACGAGTTCTGGCCTTGTCGACCCGGTAAAAACGATCAAAGATCCGTTTCTTATCCTCATCTCGAATCCCTGGACCATTATCCAGCACTCTCAAAAGAAGATTTTTATCCTTCAATTGAACTTCAAACTGGATCTCACCATCTTCATCGGTATACTTCAAGGCATTGTCATAGAGAATGGTCATCAATTGCTTGAGGAGCGTTCGATCAGAACAAATGACTTTGTCCACCTGATTGTCTCCTCGGAAGATTTTGCCATTTTCTTCTGCAATGATCTCAAAATTCGAGAAGGTCTGATCGAAAAAGCTTGGTTCGATATCTTCCATCTCTGGCTTCAAGCCGTCATCTCTTCGGGCAATATTGAGAAGGTTGGTAGTCAAAAGCTTCATATTTCGAACTTCATCCAAGCTGGATGCAATATTCTCACTCGATTCCATAATGGTCGCTTCAGGCTTTCTAAAAAGCGTTTCGAGGCGATTTTGCAGAACTGCTAAAGGCGTCCGCAACTCATGGGAAGCATTTTCCACGAAAGCCTTTTGCTTTTGCATACTCTCAAGAAGGGGCTTGACGCTGAGACGTGCTAAGAAGAGGCTAGCGAATAAGGAGATTCCCCAGAAGCAGATCATGATGAGGGCGATTTGACTTTCGTGCTCTTCACTGGTCTGCTCTAGCTGACTGATATTGGTCATGACAACCGCATACTTGATATCACTATCACTTTCATCATCAGATAAACTCAACTCTGCCATATAGGCCCGGTAACTTTCTTTTTTCCCATAGCTATTTGTAATTTGAAGCTGGGAAACCTTGTTGAGGAGCTTTCGACCAAACGTCACCGTTTTGAAGTTTAAAAACCCATTACCGGTTGTCAAGTTTTCATATTTTTTATTGAGCAAAACAACAGTGGTATTGGATGTGACATCCCCTTTAGGTTCTGATTTATCATGATCTGGGATCATCATCTCATGATCATTATCATCTCCTTTGGTATTTGACTGTCGCTGGTCTCGATAAGCAATCGCTACAAGCGAGTAGGGATCCTGACTGAGAGTCTTGAGGTTCTCATCAACAGTTGTATAAAGACTCGAGCGCATGACCTGAATGATAATCAAGGTCATGGCCGAGAATATCAAGGTAAAGAGCCCAAAATATCGGATGAAGTAGGAAAAATCATCTTCTCCGACGGTTTTCTTAATTCTGGTTAGCATCTTTTAAGATATACCCCACACTGCGCAATGTTTGCAAGCTCTCAACGAAATCGGTACCTTTTAATTTTTTACGGATTTTTGAAACATAGACCTCAACAACAGAGATGGTCGTATCACTGTCAAAGCCCCAAAGGCGATCGAAAATCTGTGTTTTTGGAAGGATGACATTTTGGTTTTGAAGGAAGTAGACCAGAAGATCAAATTCCTTCCCAAGAAGTTCCACTTCTTTCCCATCCACATAAGTCGAATTGGTAGATAAATTGACCTTCAAATTGCCATAATTAAGGGTGTTTTCATTGACCTTTCCTGAGCGCTTCAAGAGAGCTTGAATCCGCATCTTAAGCTCTTCTAGGTAGAAAGGCTTGGTGAGGTAATCGTCTGCTCCCAGCTCAAAGCCGTGCCCCTTGTCATCCAGACTTTCTTTAGCTGTCATGATCAAAACAGGGGTTGTCACGCCTTTTTCACGCAATTCTTTCAAGACATGGAAACCGTCCTTTTCAGGAAGCATGAGGTCCAGTAAAATCAAATCATAGATCCCGCTTTCTGCTTCATAAAGACCTTCTTCTCCGTCAAAGACCTGCATGACGTCCGCAAAATCATCTAAAAAATCAAATACTGAATTTGATAAACCAAGGTCATCTTCGACCAATAGAATTTTAATCATTGTCGTATCCTCTTCTCTTTCGTGAGCGAGTCTTTCTAATCTATTCTTAACCATTATAACACGACTTGCCTTCATTTCCTATACTTTAGAACCTGGTTTTATGATCAAATTCAGCCTGCCTGAGGAAGGCTTATTCTATGAATTTGTCGTGTTTTCTTTGTTACTTTGACTATCACTCGTCTTGTTTTTATTTTTTGAATTCTTCTTGTTGGACTTTTTAGAGGAACCCTGGTTCCCTTCTTGTCCGCCAGATTGGTTCATGCCGTTATCTGGACCATTCCCTTGTGGGCCACCATTGCCTTCCTGTGGCATCTGACCAGGTCCGCCACCTTGTGGGCCGCCTTGTCCTTGGCCACCATTTTGCTGGTTTCCTTGTGAAGCATGGCCATTTTGGCTATTTTGTTGCTGATTAGATCCTTGGTTCTGACCCGTTTGGACTGGTTGAGAAAATTGTTGGTTATTGGAGGATTGAGAGGCGATGACACCGACACCAAAGCCGCTTCCAGCACCAACTAACAATCCACCAACTGCTGCCATGCCAATCCACCACTTAGGACTTCGTTTTAGGACAACCATTTTTTCTTTGGATTCTTGCGTTTCGACTACTTGTTTTGTTTCTTTTTGATTCATCTTTTTACCTTTTATCTTTTTGTACAAGCACTTGTCTTTTAAAAATTTAAAGGGAGCTCGATCCTTTAGTAAAGCGATTATACTTCAGGAGTCTTAAGCCTGCCTAAATTTTTACTTAAAAAATCCTAAAACAAGTGTGGGCTATTGACAGGTTGAGCCCCTTATTGTAGAATAGTTACCATAAAATAAATACGAGGTTAACTGTTATGAAGAAAATCTTTCCCTTAGTTCTCATCTCCATTGGAGTGGCCATGATCTCCGTCCTATCTCAATTCACCATTCCCTTTGGTCCAATTCCTTTGACCCTGCAGACACTCATGATCGGGATCATCGGGACCATCTATAAACCCAGCCATGCCTTTGTCACAGTCTGTCTCTACCTACTTTTAGGCTTCTTAGGTTTTCCAGTATTTGCCGGCGGTGCTGGTGGCGCTTCGCATTTCCTTGGTCCTACTGCTGGTTTCCTCCTCTTCTTCCCATTCCGAGCATGGATCACGTCTCTGTTCACGAGTGCTAAATCCAGCCTTGTCACTATCTTTTTGGCCAATCTCCTCAGTAGTGCTCTCCTCTTTGTGTCAGGAGCTATCGGCTTTATGCTGGTCACGCATACCGATCTCCAAAAAGCATTTACTTTGGTCGTTGCTCCCTTTATCCTTGCTGACCTCATCAAACTGGTCATCATCACGATCACCAGCAAGGCAATTTTTGCCAGCCTCAAACACCACTGGTATTTCAAATAAGATACAAAGTCCACTAAAAAATCGATACAGAAATTTCTGTATCGATTTTTTTAAATCTATTTTGTCGCAAGGATAGCGGCTTCTACTGCTGCTTTCTCCCGCTCGATAAGATCAATACGAGCTGCAATTTCTTTAATTCCCATGCTGATGTTTCGGCTGATAGCCATATCAGACAATTGTGGTTCAAAGAAGGCTTTGAATTCTGCTAAGCGCTCTGCTGTTTTGAAGGTATTGGCTGGGTAGATGACAAACTTGTCAAAGCTCATGTCTCCGCCAAGGGCTGCTTTGACCCATTCCCAATTTTCACGCGCCCAAGTCCAGGCAGATTCTTGAGTGAACTCATGATGTAAGAAGGTGAAATACCAACTCATTGCTAAGTCTTGTGGTTTCACAACATCCTTGTTCTTCCACTCTGTCAAAATCTTTTCAACTGTGTCTGCATCGGTTGTATAAGCCAGAGCTGTAGACAATTGACGCTTGAAGTTACCATCTGTCGCTTGAGCATAAGTGTTCAAGTACAAATCAGTCAATTCTTTGCTTTCATGGTGTTTGATTTGGTTAATCAAGATTTGCAAACGAATAGCGGCTGGAAGCTTGCTGATATCCTCTGCATGGGCTGCATAGATTTCACTTGCTTTAGCGCTTGCTTTGGCATCGTCTCCCTTGATCATATTTGAAATAACCAATTGACGGACCATTTCATCTTCATCGGCTTCTCCGGCTTTTGGTTCAAAACCAAGGCGTTCAAAGTTGAATTGGTTGAAGGTTACGAGCAATTTCTTATAAGCTGCTTCTACTTCAGTTCCTTCATCCACAAAGAGGCTGAGACCTTGAAGGATTGATGAAACTGCTGATACAACCAAATAAGAACTTTCTTGGGTCAATTTCTCGATAACTGGTAAGAGGCTTGCATAAGAGATGACACCACTTTCTGCCAAGAGACGGCGTTCTTGAAGGATTTGTTGCTTGCTCAAGTTATCCAAGGAAGCCATGTTGTCTACAATCGCATCCAAGAGTTCTCCTTGGTAATCGGTAATGTAGTGGGCTGTATTTTCCGTATTGAAACGAAGCGGTTCACTATTTGCAGCAGCAAGGGCAGCATAACCTGGAATTTCAAGCGTTTCTGTTTCAAGTGTATCTGGAATACCAGACCAGTTGCTGTTCAATGGCACAACCCATTGACGGCCTTGGTCTTCATGTTCCCCAATGAAGAATTGTTTTTGAGTGATCTTCAAGGTATCATTTTCCACCACTGCTGTAAGGACTGGATAACCAGGTTGTTCCAACCAAGAATCCATGAAGGCTGCTACATCACGGCCAGATGCATCACCTAGAGCATTCCAAAGGTCACGACCGATGGTATTGCCGTATTGGTGCTTTTCAAAGTAAGCTTTGAGTCCTTTACGGAAAGCATCATCCCCTAACCAGCGGCGAAGCATATGCATGAGACGGCTACCTTTAGCGTAGACGATGGCTGGGTCAAAAAGAGTATTGATTTCATCAGGGTGTTTGACTTCCACATGGACAGATTGAACCCCATCAGTTGCATCGCGTTTCAAGGCCAATGGAACACCTGTTGTTTGGAAGTCTTCAAAGATATTCCAGCTTGGTTCGATGGCATTGACAGATACATATTCCATCATGTTGGCAAAACTTTCGTTCAACCAGAGGTCATCCCACCACTTCATGGTTACCAGGTTACCAAACCATTGGTGAGCCAATTCGTGAGCAACTACAAGAGCAACTTGTTGACGGCTAACTGCAGTTGAGTTTTCATCTACGAGGAGATAGACTTCACGGTAAGTCACCAAGCCCCAGTTTTCCATGGCTCCAGCTGAGAAGTCAGGAAGCGCTACATGAAGGGATTGAGGAATTGGATACTTCACGCCATAATAGTCTTCATAAAATTCGATGACTCGTACAGCGACATCAAGAGAAAATTCTAAGTTTTTCAACGGATGGGCCTTGGTTGAATAGATACCTACGAGAGTGCCATTTTTTGTGTTGGCCGTGATCCCTTGAAGATCTCCAGCAGCAAAGGCAAGGAGGTAAGAAGACATCCGTGGAGTCGTAGCAAATTTCCAAATGCCTGTTTCTTTGCGGTTCTCCACATCGATTTCAGGCATATTTGAAAGGGCAATTTCACCTTCTTCTTGGTCAAATTTCAAAGAAAGATCAAACGTTGCTTTGGCTTCAGGCTCGTCCACACTTGGAAAGGCTTCACGCGCAAAATGGCTCTCAAACTGAGTTGAGAGGACTTCCTTCTTCACACCATCAATACTGTAGTAAGATGGGTAAATCCCTGTCATATTGTCTGTGATCTTACCAGAATAGGTCAGGGTAACTGTCACTTGACCTGTGCTTTCCAATTCAACATAAACTGCTTCATTGGCATCATCAACCGTAAATGGACGAGCTTGACCTGCTACCTCTACTGTTTCAATGGTCAAATCCTTTTGGTGAAGCGAGATCTTGTCCGCCTTGGCTTGACCTGTGATCACCACACGACCGCTAAAGGTCTTAGTTTTACGACTTAAATCCAAAAACACTTCATAATGTTCTGGAACGAATGTTTCTACAAAATGTGCAACTGCTTGCATAATTTCCTCCTTTAAATGTTTCACGCTTTTCCAATCAAAAGCCCTAATAAAACTATTTTATCACAAAGTTAAGATAAAAGAAAAGACAAGCATTAGAATGCCCGTCTGATATCGAAAAGACTCCATGATCTTACATTTCGATAATTTTACCTGTTTCGAAGTAAACCACCCATTCACAGATGTTTTTTGCATAATCTCCGATGCGTTCCAAGAAGTTGATCACTTGGAAATAATCCCGTCCGGTCACGATGGACTCTGGATTTTTCCGAATTTCTTCTGTTGCTAATTCTTGGATGCTATCGAAGTAATGGTTGATGACTTCGTCTCGTGAAGCAACTTCATAGGCCAAATCCACATCGCCTTTGAGGTAAACATCTAGTGTCGCTTCGACAAAATCTTTGACTTCACGGCCCATCTTGCTGATCTCTTCCTCAACAGATTGAATACGGACTTCCCCTTTCATGCGAATGGTTGCCTTGGCAATTGATACTGCGTGGTCACCCATCCGCTCTAAGTCAGAGACCGCTTTTAAGACAGTCATCACGACACGAAGGTCTTGTGAAACGGGCTGTTGAAGGGCAATAATCTCAAAGGATTTACGCTCTAATTTCACTTCGTAGTCGTTGATCTCCGCATCATCTTCGATGACCTGGCGGGCCAATTCACGGTCATGGGTCACGAAAGCACGGACCGTACGGTTGATCTGACTCAACACTTCATTTCCCATTGCATAAAACTGGTTATGCAACTTCTCTAAATCTTCTTCAAATTGAACTCGTAACATTTTATTTTCTTCCTATCCAAATTTACCAGAGACATAGTCTTCTGTTTCTTTCTTAGCTGGGTTCAAGAACATTTCATTGGTGTCATTGTACTCAATCAAATCCCCATCCAAGAAAAAGGCTGTTTTATCGGAAATCCGACTTGCTTGTTGCATGGAACGTGTCACCAAGAGCATGGTGTAGCGGTCTTTTAGTCCATACAAGGTTTCTTCAATCTTGCCAGCTGAAATTGGATCCAGCGCTGAAGTTGGCTCATCCAAAAGAATAATCTTTGGACTGGTCGCAAGGACCCGCGCCACACAGACCCGCTGTTGCTGACCACCAGAAAGTCCGATAGCTGAATCATGCAAGCGATCCTTGACTTCATCCCAGATGGATGCGCGTTTCAAAGAGGTTTCAACTGCTTCGTCCAAGACAGCCTTGTCCTTGACACCATTAATCATCAAGCCATAGGTCACATTATCATAAATGGACATTGGGAAAGGATTGGGCTGTTGGAAGACCATTCCGATTTCCTTACGCAATTCGACCGTATCGGTCCGTGGTCCGTAGATATTATGTCCATTGTAGAGGATGGTTCCTGTAGTGGTGACCTCATGGTTGAGGTCGCCCATGCGGTTAATGGCTTTTAAAAGGGTAGATTTCCCTGATCCTGAAGGACCAATCAAGGCTGTGATCTCCTTTGGAGCAAAGTCCAAGGAGACGCTATTTAGCGCCTTCTTTTTATTGTAATAAACCGACAAGTCCTTGACTTGCAAAATTGGTTCTGTCATTCTATTTTCCTTTTTGTTGTCATTTTACTTTATCCAAAGTGACCCGATACATAATCGTTGGTCGATTGCAATTTCGCATTTTGGAAAATATTCGAAGTCTTATCGTACTCGATGAGGTTTCCTAGGTAGAAGAAACCGGTATAATCGCTAGCACGGGCTGCTTGTTGCATGCTGTGGGTCACGATGACAATGGTATAATTCTTCTTCAACTCAAGCATGGTTTCTTCTAATTGCGCTGTTGCGATCGGATCAAGCGCTGAAGCTGGCTCATCCATGAGTAAGATATCTGGCTTCACAGAGATGGCCCGCGCGATACAGAGCCGTTGCTGTTGGCCACCTGAAAGTGTCAAGGCTGATTTATGAAGATCATCCTTGACCTGATCCCATAGAGCTGCCTGTTTCAAAGAAGTTTCGACCAATTCGTCCAAGATCTTCTTGTCTTTCACCCCAGCGCGTTCATGCGGGAAGGTGATGTTTTTATAAATCGATTTGGCAAAAGGATTGGGCCGTTGGAAAACCATCCCAATGTGCTTGCGCATTTCATAAACATTGATATCTGGACGATTAACATCGATTCCTTCATACCAAATTTCACCCGTTACACGCGCAATATCGATGGTATCATTCATCCGGTTCAAACTACGGAGGTAGGTTGATTTCCCAGATCCTGAAGGACCGATCAAGGCTGTAATCTTATTCTTTTCAAACTGCATGTCGACGCCTTTAATGGACTCGTTCGTTCCATAATAGACATGCAAATCTTTGGTCGATAGAACCACCTTTTCTTCAGGAAAAGTAATGATGTGTCTCTCATCCCAATTGTATTTTGACATTTCTTCTCCTTTAAGCAGATGTTAGTTTTTTATGGAGGTAACTTCCGAGTTTGCGAGCTCCAAAGTTAAAGATCAAGATAAAGATCAAAAGAACTGCGGCAGAACCAGCTGAGACTTCGATCGAGTCTGGAATAGTCCCTTCACTGTTGACCTTCCAGATATGGACAGCCAAGGTTTCAGCCTGACGGAAGATCGAAATCGGGCTGGTCACACTAAAGATATTCCAGTTTGACCAATCAAGGGCTGGAGCCGATTGACCTGCAGTATAGATCAAGGCAGCAGCTTCCCCAAAGATCCGTCCTGAGGCCAAGACGACCCCGGTGATAATACTTGGAAGAGCTTCTGGTACCACAACATGAATCACAGTTTCCCAGCGAGACAAGCCCAGTGCTAGACCTGCTTCGCGCTGCGTATGGTGAACGTGCTGCAAGCTATCTTCGATATTGCGGGTCATCTGTGGCAGGTTAAAGACGGTCAAGGCCAAGGCCCCTGAAATGATCGAAAATCCGTATTTGAACTGGACAACGAAGACCAGGTAACCAAAGAGACCTACAACGACAGATGGCAAAGAAGACAAGATCTCAATACAGGTACGAACCAAATTGGTCAAGCGACCTTTTTTAGCGTACTCAGAGAGGTAAATCCCAGCTCCAAGAGAAAGTGGGAAGGAAATCACCAAGGTAATGACCAAGAGGAAGAAGGAATTATACAATTGAATTCCGATCCCTCCTCCTGCTTGGTAAGAAGAAGATTTCCCAGTCAAGAAGTGCCAAGATACATGGGGCAAGCCACGGACCAAGATATAAAGGATCAATGAGGCAAGAATCGCAACGATGATCCCGGAAATAGCATACAGCACTCCTGTCGCAATTTTATCCATTCGTTTAGCGTGCATAGTTCTTCTTACCTCTTTCTTTCGTAATCAGTTTAATCACACTGTTAAAGGCAAGACTCATGAGGAGCAATACCAAGGCGAGTGACCAAAGAACATTGTTATTGACCGTACCCATGACGGTATTTCCGATTCCCATGGTCAAAATAGAGGTGAGGGTGGAAGCTGGTGTAGTGAGCGAGGTTGGTACCACTGCCGAGTTTCCGACCACCATCTGGATAGCCAAGGCTTCCCCGAAGGCACGCGCCATACCAAAGACAACCGCTGTAAAGATTCCTGAGCGGGCTGCCTTGAGCGTGACATGCCAAATGGTTTGCCAGCGTGTCGCACCCATAGCCATACTAGCTTCCCGGTAATGACGGGGCACAGCTCGGAGGCTATCGGTCGTCATAAAGGTAACAGTTGGCAGGATCATAACAAAGAGGACAAAGACCCCTGAGAGGATCCCAAAACCAGTCCCTCCAAAGAGACTACGCGTAAATGGGACGACCACTTGAAGGCCAATGAATCCGTAAACAACTGAAGGAATCCCCACTAAGAGCTCAATGGCTGGTTGCAAGAAACGAGCTCCTTTGGGGGAGACTTCTGTCATGAAAACTGCTGCACCAATGGCAAACGGCGTTGCCAAGAGGGCAGAAAGCAAGGTTACAATAAAGGAACCTAGAATCATTGGTAGGGCTCCGAATTCCTTTGCAGCAGGATTCCAAGTACTCCCAAATAGAAAACTAAAGATATTGACTTTATTGACAAAGAAAGTCGATAAACCTTTTTGGGCCACGAAAATCAAAATCATGGCAACGACGACAACAATCAAACTCATACATAAAAAAGTAATGGTTTTCCCAAATTTTTCTAGGCGGGAGTTTTTTGATTTCGTCAGCATTTTTTTTGCTACTTCGTTCATTTTTTACCTAATTCTTTTATTTTTTTGACACATTCCCTTTTAAATCACGGGTGACTTTCATGTCATTGATCGGGATATAACCCATCTTACCAACAACCTTTTGCTGAACCTCATCGGTCATCATGTAGTCAATGAATTTTTTAGACAACTCATTGGGTTTTCCTTTGGTATACATGTGTTCGTAGGACCAGATTGGCCAGTTATTGTTGACAACATTGGCTTTGGTTGGTTGATAGCCATTAAGCTTCATGGTTTTGACACTGCTATCCAAATAGGTAAAGGCTAGATAAGAGATGGCTCCTGGCGTTTGAGAAACGATGTTTTTCACCATTCCATTAGAGTCTTGCTCTTGAGCCTGCTTGGGTTGTTTGCCATCCATGATAATGGCATCAAAGACAGCTCGGCTACCAGAACCAACCGCCCGGTTCACAATCGTGATTTCAAGATCTGGACCTCCCAATTGCTTCCAGTTGGTATATTCACCCGTAAAGATCTTTCGCAATTGCTCCGTTGTCAAATTGTCGATTGAGATATTTTTATTGGCAATGATGGCTGTTCCTGCTACGGCTACCTGATGGTCGACCAGACTAGAGGCATCGATCCCAGATTTTTCCTCTGCAAAGAGGTCACTATTTCCGATGTCCACAGCGCCTGATTGAACTTGTGAAAGTCCTGTACCAGAACCTCCTCCTTGTACATTTACAATCTTACCAGGATGTTCTTCAATGTAGCGATCTACTACTCCTTCAACCAAGGGTTGTAAGGCAGTCGATCCGACAGCAGTGATGGATTCTCCGCGATTGATCCAAGAAGCACAAGCAGATAAACTTCCTGCTAATGCGATCGTCGCTAGTCCTAGGATCAGCTTTTTAGACTTTTTCAAATCATGTCTCCTTGATATTTCACTATTTCACTTATGATTTTGACAAGTTTTTTCAAAAAAACCTGTACTCCCACTATATCATAGAACGAGTTCTTTGCCCAGCATTTTACCTAAAACGAAGCCCCTTTGGATAGAAATTTTTCAGGGTCTGTCCGGTCACTTTGGCAAAGCCCAAACCATTGCCTTCGACAAGGACCTGGTACCATCCATTTGGATGCGTTTCCTTCAATTGAACCGTCTCTCCCGCCACATAATGAACAAAGTCTTCAGGCGTGATCGAAACGGTCTCTTTTACCTCACTCGGTTTCAGAGCAAGGCCCAAGGCAAAACTAGGTTCAAATCGATTTTTCTTGAAGGTCCCTAGGTGCAAACCATTTCGGGCGATTTTTACTTTTCGCAAATCTGGTAAATCAAGCGGAACCAAGTAGAGTTCGTCACCAAAGGTTTCGAGGACACCTTCTAGAGTGATCTTCAAGTGTTTCTTAGAAAACTCCTGCCACCATTTCTTTTGCTCCGCAGATAATTGGTCCTTTTTGGAAGGGATTTTGGCAGGACGATTCTCTCCTAGATAACGGAACTTAGCAACAAATTGTCCCTCCCCTTTAAAGAGATGAGGATACATGCGCGCCGTTTCTGGATGGTCAATGCCTTCTGCCATACCATTGATCTTCTCGATCGTTTCCAATTCTAGATCAAAATTATCTAAGAGCCAGGATACGATCTCTTCATTTTCCTCAGGAGCCCAGGTACAGGTTGAATAAACCAAGGAACCACCTGGAACCAACATCTTGAGAGCATCCTCTAGAATTTCTCTTTGAAGAAGACTACACTCTCGAGGATAATCGATGGACCAATAGTCCATGGCATCTGGTTGCTTACGGAACATCCCCTCACCTGAACACGGGGCGTCTAGTACAATCAGATCAAAAAAGCCTGAGAAAACTTTGGCCAGACGATCGGCAGACTCATTGGTCACCAATACATTTCGGGCACCGAAACGTTCGACATTCTCTACGAGAATTTTCGAGCGTCCCTTGTGGATTTCATTGGAGACCAAGAGTCCTTGATTGTCCAAATAAGACAAGAGTTGCGTCGTCTTACCACCAGGTGCTGCGGCCAAGTCTAGGACCTTCATCCCTGGCTTCGGCTGGGCGACTTGGGCCACTATCTGAGCTGCTGGTTCTTGTGAATAGACCAAGCCCGTTGCGTGTTCGATGGATTTCCCTGAGACCTTTCCATAATGACCCCAAGGAGTATTGGGAATCGGATCATCAAATACTTTTTGTGCTTCTTTCAAAGGATTGGTGCGAAAGGCTGCTACTGCTTCTTGATCAAAGGTCGCAAAAAAAGCAGCAGCATCCTCACCTAGAAGATGCTGGTATTTTTCTTTAAAACCATGGGGAAAATTCATTTAACTTCTCCCTTTCTTAAGATAGGTTTGAATCTCTGTTAACTTCACCTTTGGAACCATCATAATGGGTTCGACTGTCTGGTAATTAGGTTTATCCCCATTTAGATTTAGGACGGTATAGCCTAACCGTTCGCCCATGATCGCTGCGGCTGCATAGTCCCATGGCCAGATATAGCTAAAGTAAGCTAAAATCCCACCTGAGAGAATTTTTGAAAAACTAATACCGGCACTGCCATAGACCCGGATTCCTAGTGAATCCATGCCAAGATCGGCCATTCCCCAGTCATTTTTCTCAAGCATACCGACATTTGACGCAATCAAAAGGTTTTCCAGAGGCTGATCTACAAAGGGCGTCAATTCAACCTCATTGCGATAAACTGGGAATTCTCCACCCCCGAAAAAAAGGTGATCCCGCATCACATCGTAGATCAGGCCAAACCGACCGATTCCGTCTTCGAAATAGGCCACCATGACCGCAAAATCTTCCTTTTGGGTCACAAAATTATTGGTCCCATCAATGGGATCAATCACCCAAACGGATCCTTCTGAAATCGGTGAACGAAGGCCATCTTCCTCCGCAAAAATCCGATCTTCTGGGTAGCGATTTGTGATTTTTTCAACCAAATCCTTTTGAACCTGTTGGTCCATCTGGGTCACCAAATCTGTCGGCCCAGTCTTTTTTGAGATCATCAAGTCATCATGGAGATGAAGACGCAAGTAGTCTCCAGCCTCTAAAACGATTTGTTTGGCAAACTCTAATTTATTCTTCAAGAGAAAACCATCCTTCCTCTTTTTGCTTTGCAGCCTGGGTCGCACGATAGAGAGAATAACCGCTCACTTCTTCGAACTCCCGTCCGAGACGTTTTTCTTCTCCGATACTAGGCACGACCTTCTTAAAAGCGCGGTAGGCTTCCATGTATTCTTTGGCCTCTACCTTACTTTCATAGGCTTCTTCAACTTTATTGAAAAAAGAAAGCACTGAAGCAAGCTCTTCAGTGCTCCACGATAAGTCCAGTGGGTAACTATAATTTTTTTGCATTCGACATACTTCTTAGTTTATTTCTGCTCTTAGAGTGGCAGAGCGTAACTCTTGTTTTCGATAACTCCGCGGCAAGAAGGCCCGAATTTCGTCTTCGTTAAAGCCGATTTGCATGCGCTTGTTATCTAAAATAATCGGTCTCCGTAAGAGACTTGGATTTTCCTCAATCAGATGAATCAAGGCTGAGATCGATAAATCTTCAACATCAACATCCAATTTTTGAAAAATTTTTGAACGAGTTGAAATAATGTCGTCTGTTCCGTTTTCGGTCAAGGCCAATATACTTGTCAACTCCTGTTTGCTCAAAGGACTTGTCATTATATTGTGTTCTTTAAATGGAACATCGTGCTTTTTTAACCAAGCCCGAGCTTTTCGACATGATGTACAACTCGGTGATAAAAATAATGTAATCATGTGGTTCACTTCTTTTTTTATATATAACTATCTAACTCTATTATACAAAAAAATTAGGTGCTTGAAAAGCGCTTTTTTGATTTCTCGACGATTTTTCTGAATTTCAGTAGAAAAAAAGAAACCACTTTCATTATTCCCCAAAAGACAGCAGAAAAAAGGACTAGGTAGCTTCCTAATCCTCGGTCCAGTTTCGTGAAACTGCTTCATCTTCTTCTAGTTGAGCCACTAGTTGATCTATCCCATCAAATTTGACCATTTCTCGAATCTTATCTAACCAGTGAATGGTCAGGGTATGACCGTAGATGTCTCCTGAAAAGTCAAAAAGATTGACTTCAAACCGAAGCTCCTTCCCATCAAAGGTAATATTCTTCCCGACAGAAGCCATGCCCCGATAGGTATGCCCTTTAAAATCGACATCAACTACATAGACTCCATCTGATGGTAGATAGGTCCGATCGATTGGCGCTAGATTGGCTGTAGGGTAACCAATAGTCCGACCACGCGCATCTCCATGGACAACAATTCCCCGACTGGACAAGGGATGACCAAGCAACCGTGCAGCTTCTTTGACCCGTCCTTCTATGACAGCTTGACGGATGCGGGTCGAACTGATCTTTTCCCCCTGATCCAATACAGGAGAAATGACTTCCACCTGACCATCAAAATAAGCAGCTAAGTCAGAGGCAGTTTTCTTATCAGAGCCAAAACTATAATCAAATCCAGCAATTAAAACTCGGGCTCTCAAGGCTTTGACAAATTGATCAACAAATTCTTTAGCTGTTTTAGAAGCAAAATCAGTCGTAAAATCAATGAGAAAGAGCTCATCCACTCCTAGTTCGTTTAATTTTTGGAACCGATCCTCAGGGCTTTGCAAATGGAGCAACAATTCTGGTTGGTAGCGAACAAAGGCCAACTTAGGAGATTCAGGGAAGGTTAACAAAGCAACCTTCAAGCCTTTTTCATCCGCGATCTGACGCGCCTTTTTAAAGAGTTCTTGATGCCCCAGATGCAGGCCATCAAAGTAGCCCAGAACCAAAACTGTCTCATTCTCTAAGTGGATCTGGTTAGTAGTTGTTATCGTACGAATATTCATGAATTTATTGTAACACACTTTCTGTTAGAAAAACTTTTCGAGGTTTGTAAAGTTCTTCTCTTTTTTCTAAAATGGCTACCAATTTCCCTTGGTAAAAAGCAGCTAACTCTCTGGCTTCGCTCTCGACTGGAATAAAGCGTCCTACTTGGACTTCGCCAACCTCTTCTGCTGTCAGCTCTACTTTTTCTAGATCTCCTGTCCCAATTTCAAGAGGATGAAGGAAGCTCAAATCTCCTTGGGCTACTTTTTCAGCCACTTCTTCCAAGGTCAGGGCATCAGCCAGTAACAAACCGGCAGCACTGGTCCGTGTCAGATGAGACATATGGGCAGCATAGCCCAGTTTCTGACCAAGGTCCACAGACAAGGTCCGGATATAGGTGCCCTTGCTGCATTTGACCCGGAAACGAAAACGGGCTAGACCTTCCTCGTAGCCAATCTCACTGGTGCGTGTGAATTCATAAATGGTTACCTGCCGGACAGGGCGTTCCACTTCTTCTCCTGCCCGCGCATATTCATAGAGCTTACGTCCATTGACCTTGACCGCGGAATACATAGGTGGTACTTGCTCGATTTCTCCCACCATTTGGGCAATCATGCGATCGACCTCTGCTGCATCTAAAGGGGATTCCACTGGGGTCCGCTCTACGACTTCCCTACTGGCATCCTCCGTCGTGGTAGAAAATCCCAAAGTGATTTCTCCTTCATAGACCTTGCCTTCATCTTGCATAAATTCGACCATCCGGGTCGCCTTGCCAACTGCAATCGGAAGCACTCCCACCACATCTGGATCCAGCGTTCCCCCATGTCCGATCTTCTTAGTTCCTAAGATTTTTCTCAGTTTAAAAACCACATCATGTGAGGTCATGCCTGCTTCTTTTTTTATATTGATAATTCCGTCCATCTGATTTGCTCTTTCTAACTCTTGTGTGACCATCCGGGTCACCGACCCTTTATTATACCACGAACAAGACTTCTTGTCCCTCTTTCCCCCTTCCCATGACCTCCTAAAAATCCCGTAGCAGATTTCAGACTTTTTAAAACGGGTTTGATACAATAGAAATCGAAAGAAGGTGTAACATATGTTAATGTATGATGTTATTGTGATTGGATTTGGTAAAGCTGGTAAAACACTCGCAGCGAAATTATCAAGCCAAGGAAAAAAAGTTGCTCTGATTGAAAAGAGCAAGTCTATGTATGGTGGTACTTGTATCAATATCGCTTGTATTCCAACCAAGACCTTGATTGTTGCAGCAGAAAAAGGCTTGGATTTTGAGCAAGCTATGAATGAGAAAAATGCAGTCACTACTCGTCTCAACGGCAAGAACTATGCAACTATTGCTGGAACTGGTGTAGATATTATCGACGCGACAGCTCGTTTCGTTTCTAACAAGGTCATCGAAATTCAAGCTGGAGATGAAAAGGAAGAATTGACAGCTGAAACCATTATTATTAATACTGGTGCTGTGCCAAATGTCCTTCCGATTCCAGGATTGGCTGAAAGTAAATTTGCTGTGGATTCAACCGGTATTCAACGTTTGGAAAACCTACCTAAACGCCTGGGCGTCCTTGGTGGTGGACCAATTGGATTGGAATTTGCTCATCTCTACAATACCTTGGGCAGCCAAGTAACAGTATTGGATGCTGCGGACACATTCTTGCCACGGATCGAACCAAGTATTGCAGCTCTTGCAAAAAGCTACCTTGAAGAAGACGGTATTCAATTCTTGCAAGGTGTTCATACCCAAGAAATCAAAGATGGCCAAAACAGCTTAACGGTTGTCACAGATAAGGGAGACTTTGAGTTCGATATCCTTCTCTACGCAACAGGACGTAAGCCAAACACAACTGGACTTGGTCTTGAAAACACAGACATCCAAGTCACTGATCGTGGAGCGATCCAAGTCAACCGTCATTTAGAAACCAGCGTCCCTGGTGTCTTTGCAGTTGGCGATGTCAATGGTGGCCCTCAATTCACCTACATGTCACTCGATGACTTCCGCATTGTCTTCAACTATCTTACAGGCGATGGTAGCTACAATCTTGAAACTCGTAGAAATTATGCGACAACACTCTTTATTGCTCCTCCACTTGCCCAAGTCGGCTTGACCGAGCAAGAAGCACGTGACAAAGGACTTCCAGTTGCTGTTAAAGAATTGCCAGTTGCTGCCATGCCTCGTGGACATGTCAATGCAGACCTTCGAGGTGCCTTCAAAGCCGTGGTCAACCCAGAAACTAAAGAAATTCTTGGAGTGACACTCTTTGGAGAAGCTGCAGGCGAAATCATCAACCAGATCACCATGGCCATGGACAACAAGATCCCTTATACTTACATTGCAAAACAAATCTTTACCCACCCAACCATGGCAGAAAACCTAAACGATCTCTTTGCGATTTAACTAACATAAAAAAGCTGGAAAATATTCCAGCTTTTTTTAATTTAAGAATTCACAGACAGCCTCTTGAAATGCTTTATTTTCTTCATAAAGAGCATGCCCAGAATGCTTTAGAATAAGGAGCTGACAACCCGAAATTGCTTTTGCCAGTTCCTTGGATCCGTCCACACCAATCACATCATCTTCAAGCGCACCAAGGACCAAGGTTGGACACTGAATTTCTTTTAAGACCTCAAGGCTATTATGTTCCAGGCAAGACTGAGACTGAATGGCTATTCTATTTTCATCTTTGATTCGCCCCAAGCGACCCATAATATTATAAAGCAACCGCCACTTTTGATAACTCTTTTGCGTGTAAGAATGCTTTGCAATATCCAGAATGAGGTCTCTAAAAGTTCCAGATTGACTAAGCTTTTGCCAATGCTCAATTCGCTCTCTAGCAAGTTGACTAGGTTTTGCAGTAGTCACGGCTAAGATGAGCTTTTGAACCTTTTCAGGGAAATCCACCATCAACCATTGGGCAATCATTCCACCTTGCGAAATCCCCATAACATAAGATGTATCTAAGTTCAGCGCCTCCATTGCTTCTGCTACATCTGCTGCCATATCCCGCGTTGTATAGCCCTGTCTCAGCTCATTGATTCGAGAAAAAACATAAATTTTGTAACGTTTGGCAAGTATACGGTATGTGATTGAAAAAGGCATAGCCATACCTTTAACCGTCTGTAGTCCATCACCCAAGCCTGGTATGATTACTAATGGCTGTTTACCTTTACCAAATGTTACATAGTCCATGGTTTTCCCATTCATGGACAAGGTAGCGTTCTTAGCTGAATACAAAGATTATTCTCCTTTCAGAGCATCAAACTTAACTTTCATGGTTGGATTTTTCCGTGTCAATTTTTTAACGGAAACATCATCCAACTTGTTGTTAGCGAGGCGGAGTTGGTTTTCTGATGTGGTCAAGAATTTCTTGACTTCTTCCATCCGTTTGATGGCTTTGTCGATTTCATCAATGGCCTTGCCAAAGTTGACAGAAGCAGAATTGTAGTTCTTAGCAAAGGCTACTTTAAAGGCATCTAGGTCCTCTTCAAAGTGGGTAATATCAATATTTTGTTCACGGACAAGCGCCAATTCCTGCTTGTACTTCAGGGAATTGAGGGCCGCATTGCGCAAGAGTCCAATGATCTGGATAAAGAACTGAGGACGGACCACATACATCTTCTCATACTCATGACTGACATCGACAATTCCTGTGTTGAAGTAGTCGTTATCTGCCTCAAGCATGGTCACCAAAACGGCATATTCACAGTTCTTTTCTCGACGATCCTTGTCCAACTCCTTGTAGAAATCCGCATTCTTATGCTTCTTCTCTGTCCCGTCAGCTTCATTCTTCATCTCAAACATAATGGAGATAATCTCCACTCCATTTTCATCACATTCACGGAAGATAAAGTCGCCTTTAGACCCACGTGCAGAGACCTTGTTGTCCTTTTCAAAATAGGCATTTGGGAAGGCAAAACTGCGAACCTTGTTGAATTCACTTTCCGCATACTGCTCCAGACTTTCCCCGATGGCCTTGGTTGATTGTTGGGCCTTAAAATTCTTGTAGAACTCGACCTGTTCATTGGCCGCCTTTAGCTGAGCCTCATAGTTTTGCTTAACAGAAGTCAGAGAAAGCTCGTTTTCTTTTTCTTGTAATAGGAGCTGATTTTTGACCTGATCTCTTTCTTTCTCTAGATCAGACAGTGTTTTTTGCAGTTGATTCTCATGCTCCAAGCGCAAGGTGGCCAACTGATTTTCCAGTGCTTGCACTTCTTTTTCTTTCTCTAGCAGGCTTTGGCTAGCCGTTTGCTCCACCTCTTTTTTGGCCAATTCTTTTTCGGTATCAAACTGTTGAATCTGGTTCTGTAACTGGGCAATTTCTTGGTCCTTCTTTGCTAACTTCTCTTGCTGTTCATTAAGGGCCTTTTGCTCAGCTAAAGCCAACTCTTGCCGAATCCGCTCATGAATTTCCTTGTCAAACTCAGCTGTCCGTACCTGTGACAAGAGTTCGCTGTATTGACTTTCGTTGACTGTAAAGACTTCCCCACAGTTGGGGCACTTGATTTCGTTCATAGCATGCCTCTTTCTCTATTCTTAGTATATTATATCATGCCACCTGTAAAATCAAAACCAGCAAGCTAAGCTTACTGGTTTCAGTTTATTTCTTTTCAATCGGAGCAACACTGGCCAAGAGTTTTTTGAGCCCCACTTCTGGGAAGTTGATCTTGAGTTCTTGGGTACTACCACTACCAGATACTTCAAGCACGGTTCCTTCACCCCACTTCTTGTGAATGGCAATGTCGCCAATGGACCAAGCGACGCTCTCTTTGGCGCTAGAACGGTTGCTATTGCCAAAGGGGAGGCTTGATGACGTGAGAGTACTTGGAGCTGCTTGTCTCTTGCGCTCTTGAAGAGCTTGTGACAGGCTCATCCCTTTTCCAAAGGTCGTTCCGCCTCCATTGCTATAAGAAGCCTTAAAGCTAGTGTTGGCTGGACGAGCTAATCCTTGGTAGGACAATAAATCCGAGCTAATTTCATTGATGAAACGCGTTGGCCTGTTGTAGCTAGTCCGTCCAAAGAGCAAACGTGAGTTGGCATTGGTCAAGAAGAGAACCTTCTCTGCCCGTGTAATCCCTACATAAGCCAAGCGACGTTCTTCTTCCAACTCATCTGGATCCTCAGTCGCACGACTAAGAGGAAAGACATTTTCTTCCATTCCAATCAAGAAGACGACTGGGAACTCCAATCCTTTGGCTGCGTGAAGGGTCATCAAGGTGACTTCTGAAGTCTCTTGGGCTCCATCATCTGTATCGGCAATCAAGGCCAGATCGTTCAAGAAACGACTCAAGGTTTCCACACCTGATTCGTCTTCGACGGTCTCTCCATTTTCATCAAAATTCTTGGTAACAGACAAGAACTCTTGGATATTCTCGATGCGGGCCTGACTTTCCAAATTTCTCTGATTGGTTAGGGCCGTCATATAACCTGTCTTGTCAAGGACCTCTTCGACCAACTCTGTAATGGTCAGCTGATCCAATCTTTCTCTCAAATCAAGAATGAGATTGGCAAAGTCCCAAATGGCTTGAGCGGCCTTTCCTTTAATGCCTGAGAGCATGATATTGGCTGAAGCATCCAGGAGTGAAGACTCTTGCATTTGGGCAAAGTCACGAATCTTATCCACTGTACCTGGCCCGATTCCCCGCTTGGGTTCATTGATAATACGCTCAAAACTGATATTGTCACTGAGGTTGGCAATCAAGTTTAGATAAGCAATAACATCCCGAATTTCCTTCCGGCTGTAGAACTTGGTGCCCCCTACCATGGTGTAGGGAATGTTAGACTTGAGCAGGGCTTCTTCAATGGTCCGTGACTGGGCATTGGTCCGGTAGAGAACGGCAAAATCACGGTGTTTGTAGCCAGCTTCGCGACTAAGCTCTTCAATCGTTTTAGCAACAAAGACTGCTTCATCCTGCTCGTCATTAGCCCGGTAATAGACAATCTCTTCCCCGTCTTCATTTTGTGTCCAGAGATTCTTCGGACGGCGGTGGCGATTGTTTTTGATGACATCATTGGCTGCTTGCAAGATCGTCTTGGTCGAGCGATAATTCTCTTCTAGGAGGACGACCTTAGCTTCCTTATAATCCTTCTCAAAGTCCAGGATATTCTGCATATTTGCTCCCCGCCAGCCATAAATAGACTGGTCCGCATCCCCAACGACACAGATATTTTTAAAGCGTGAAGCCAAGAGTTTGACCAACTGGTATTGGGCATGGTTGGTATCTTGATACTCGTCTACGTGGATGTATTGGAACTTCTGCTGGTAATAGGTCAGCACATCTGGATGCTGATCAAAAAGACGCAAGGTCAGCATAATCAAATCATCAAAGTCTACTGCTTCTGACTGACGGAGTTCCTTTTGGTAAGCCTCATAGCACTTGGCGACAATCTGGGTATACATATCTCCAGCCTGGGCAACATAGGCCACTTCATCAATCAAGTCATTTTTGGCATTGGAAATGGTCCCCAAGATGGTCCGTTCATTCCATTTCTTAGGATCCAAGTTCAAGGACTTCAAAATCCGCTTCATCAAGGTCCGTTGCTCACCTGGGTCGACAATGGTAAAGTTGCGATTGTAGCCAATATGATCCGCATCTCGACGGAGGATACGCACACACATGGAGTGGAAGGTGGCAATCAAGCAATCTTGAGTCGCTGGGTTTAACTGATAGGCCCTCTCCTTCATCTCCCGAGCGGCTTTATTGGTAAAGGTAATGGCCAAAATATTCCAAGGATTGACCATTTTTTCATCGATCAAGTAAGCGATCCGGTGGGTCAGGACACGTGTCTTACCAGAACCAGCTCCCGCCATGATCAAAAGGGGACCTTCTGTCGTTTGGACCGCCTCTGCCTGGCGATCATTCATACCATTCAATAAAGGATTCATCTCATACTCCTCATTCATTCAATCGTTCTATTATACCACATTTTCGCCCTTTCTCCTTTTGGAAACAGTTGGCATCATTTGAATTTTGCACTCAAAAAGGCTATAATAAAGGCTTAAGAAGAACGAATATTTCCTCATTAACAACGATCCAAGTTTTTCGCTTAGGAGGAAATCTACAGAAGCCTGGAGGAGTTATCAGTGAATCAATCACAAAGTAATTTAAAACTAGCCGAACGTGGAGCCCTGATCAGTATTGTCGCCTACCTGATTCTTTCCGCAGCTAAATTAGCAACAGGACATCTCCTTCACTCCTCCAGTTTGGTCGCGGATGGTTTTAATAACTTATCCGATATTATCAGTAACGTCGCCCTTCTCATCGGCATTCGCATGGCCCGCCAGCCAGCTGACCGCGACCACCGATTTGGTCATTGGAAGATTGAAGATCTAGCTAGCCTGGTAACTTCCATCATCATGTTTTATGTGGGCTTCGATGTCCTACGAGATACCGTTCAGAAAATCCTCAGTAGGGAAACCACTGTCATTGATCCTTTAGGGGCCATTGTCGGAGTTGGATCAGCCCTTGTCATGTTTGCGGTCTATCTTTATAACCGGACTTTAGCTAAGAAAGCTCAATCCAAGGCCCTCAAGGCAGCTGCCAAAGACAACCTGTCTGACGTGGTCACTTCTTTAGGAACCTCTGTTGCGATTGGAGCTAGTGCTCTTAACTATCCGATTGTGGACCAATTAGTGGCCATCGTTATTACCTTCTTTATCCTAAAAACTGCCTACGACATTTTCATTGAATCCTCCTTCAGCCTCTCCGATGGTTTTGATGAAAGTCTCCTGGATAAATACAAGGCGGCTATTCTGGAATTGCCAAAGGTCAGCCGGGTCAAATCCCAACGGGGACGGACTTACGGAAGCAACATTTACCTAGATGTCGTCATCGAAATGAATCCAGACCTCTCTGTTTATGAGAGCCATGCTATTACCGAAGAGGTCGAGCGCCTTCTCAAGGAACAGTTTGGCGTCTTTGATATCGATGTCCATGTGGAGCCAAGTTCTATCCCTGAAGATGAGATTCTGGACAATGTCCTTCTCAAATTAAAGACCTATGAGGAACGCTTGCAGGCTCAGCAGGAATACCAAACCCTCCTAGCAGACAACTTCACCCTCATCAATGAGTATGGCCAAGAAAGCCACAAAGAGGACCTGGTCCGTTTGCAGGAAGAACATCAAATTCCCTTTAAGAATTTCGAAATTGAATCTATCAGTCAAAAGACCAAATTGATTCGCTATGAGTTAAATGACCAGATCCATACCAGTCTCTGGCGGCGTCATGAACACTGGCAAAAGGTCTTTCACCAAATTACCAGTAAACAGAAAAAATAGAACCCTCTACCTCAATCTAACCAGAATAAAAAGCTACTGCAATTCTTTTTTGCAGTAGTTTTTTTGTAAGAAAAAATAGCCTTTCGGCTATTCTTCCACTTTTATAAATCCAAATTTATTGAGGGGATAGAGACGCAGATTCACGACTCCTTCGATCTGATTTTTATGGATATAACCAAACTCACGGCTATCTTCTGTATCTCCACGGTTATCATTTAAGACTAGATAAGTATCGGATGGTACACGACCAGCCTTGGTCCCTTTTAACTCTGATAAGAAGAAATCATCCGTATAATACCCATTACTCGTTGGAGCCGCCAAGTGTTTATTCAGCATTTTATTTAGGTAAGGTTCTGGTGTTGCCTGTCCATTCAAATAGAGGACGTCATCTACGTAGCTGACTTCATCGTTTTCTTTGGCAATGACACGTCCAAGGTATTCTTTTCCACCGACCTTGTATAAGACCAAATCACTGCGATCTACCTGAGCATTTCTAGTCGCTACCACAAGATCTCCAGTTTTCACAGAAGCATTGGCCATTTTATCATTGATACTAAATGGATGAAATACAAAGATTCGAAGCAAAATCAGTGCCAAAACCAGTACACCGACAATGATGACATTTCTAATTAAATCTCTCCTTGGCATGTATGTCTCCCTTCCTTTTTATTTATTATACCATGTTTTTGATCTTTAAAAAAGAGAAAGTAAGCATTAGTGAGAATTCTTATCAACACACACCAGAAGAAAAAGAAAAACCTCGCGGTCAATCCTTTCGGACCAACCAGCAAGGCTTTTAGATATAATTGTCTATTAACGTACTGTACGGATACGCATTGTGTTTGTACGAACAGCTTCTCCAACTGGTACACCAGCAACGATAACGATATCATCACCAGATTTAACAAGACCAGCTTCAACTGCTTTACGTTCAGCAATTTCGAACATATCATCAGTTGATGAAGGAGCATCTGTCAACATTGGGATAACACCCCAGTTCAACATCAATCCACGTTCTGTCAATTCGTCAAATGTCAATGCCAAGATATCAGCATCTGGACGGTATTTAGAAATCAAACGTGCTGTGTGACCAGTCTTAGTAAGAGTTACAACCAATTTGATGTCCATTGAGTTTGTAGCATCTTTAACAGCTGAAGCCATAACTTCTGTCTTAGAGTTACGTTCAAATGAATCTGAGTTCAAACGTCCGTATTCTTTCAAAAGTGTTTGAGCGTTCTTGTCAATTGTAGCCATTGTTGTAACTGACTCAAGTGGGTATTTACCGTTTGCAGATTCACCTGAAAGCATTGTAGCATCAGTACCATCGATAACAGCGTTGAAAACGTCAGATACTTCAGAACGAGTTGCACGTGGTTTTTCAGTCATTGTTTCAAGCATGTTTGTTGCAGTGATAACAACTTTACCAGCAGCATTCACTTTAGTGATAATCATTTTTTGGTAAACTGGAACCATTTCAAATGGTACTTCGATACCCATGTCACCACGAGCAATCATAATACCGTCTGCAGCTTCAATGATTTCATCTAAATTATCGATACCTTGTTGGTTTTCGATCTTCGCAAACAATTGAACGTGACCGTTACCAGTTTCTTCACAAATTGCACGAACTTCATTTACGTCTTTTGCAGTACGTACGAATGAGATCGCGATGAAGTTGATACCTTGTTCCAAACCGAAGCGGATATCGTCGTTATCGCGTTCAGCAAGTGCTGGGAAAGGAATCTTAGTGTTAGGGATGTTCACACCTTTTTGTTTAGCAATGATACCGTCGTTTTCAACTTCAACAACAAATTCACGTTTTGCAGCATCTTTTTCTACAACGCGAAGACCCAATTTACCATCATCAACCAATACTTGGTGTCCAACTTCAACGTCATCAAAGATGTCAAGCGCACCAGCAACGTTCAATGCGATAACGTCACGAGTTGATTTGATGCCTTGTTTTGTAGCAACGCGAATACGTTCACCAGTTTTGTATGAGTACTCTTTAGCTTCGCCTTCGAACAATTCAGTACGGATTTCTGGACCTTTAGTATCAAGAAGGAAACCAACTTTTTTACCAGCGATTTCTTCTGCACGTTTAACAGTCGCCATACGTTCACCTTGTTCTTGGTGGTCACCGTGTGAGAAGTTGAAACGGAAAGTGTTAGCGCCAGCTTCGATCAATTTAGCAATGTTTTGTGCTGAAGCTTCAACGTCCAGTTTTTCAGCCCAGTATCCATCTTCACCAAATTTTTTACCACCACGGATTTCTACCGCAGGACCCAAAGTTGCAACGATTTTTACACGTTTGTTCATGATATATATGACTCCTTTTTAAATATATCTGTCTTTTTAAGACAAGGTTAACGAATTTATGAAATAAAATTAGATTGAAGACAAGCTACGGTTCAACTCGGCAAGACCAAGATCAGCTTTATGTGGATTGTTTACCACAATCTTACCATCTTCTGTCAAGCTAAAGAGGGCTCCTTCTTCTGCTTTACCAAGGATTGGGTTTTCAACCATTTTTTCATTACGGATACCAACTGCTACACCACCGATTCCTTGTTTCAACAATTTAACAGCGTGTGCTCCCATACGTGAAGCAAGAACACGGTCACGCGCAGTTGGTGAACCACCACGTTGGATATGCCCAAGCTCAGTCACACGAAGGTCACTTGTATCTCCAGCATCTTTCAAAGCTTGACCAAATTCATCTGCAGACATCACGCCTTCAGCCAAGATAATGATGTTGTGGGTACGACCTTTTGCGTAACCTTCTTTGATGCTCTCAACAACTTCTTCGATCTTGAATCCTTCTTCAGGGATGATGATTTCATCTGCACCAGATGCAATCCCTGCCCAAAGAGCGATATCTCCAGCATTACGTCCCATAACTTCAATTACGAAAGTACGGTGGTGACTAGATGAAGTATCACGGATCTTATCGATCGCGTCCATTGCAGTTGTGACTGCCGTATCAAAACCAATTGTAAAGTCAGTTCCGACGATATCGTTGTCGATCGTACCAGGAAGACCAACAGCTGGGAATCCAAGCTCAGTCAAGCGCATCGCACCATGGTAAGAACCATCTCCGCCAATAACGACAACACCTTCGATCCCGTGTTTCTTCAATTGCTCGATCCCTTTTAATTGACCTTCGCGTTGTGCGAATTCAGGGTAACGAGCTGAATGAAGGAAGGTACCACCACGGGAAATAATATCTCCAACAGATGAGGCGTCAAGGGGCTGAATTTTACCAGCAACCATTCCCGCATATCCATCATAGATACCGAAAACTTCCATTCCTTCTGAAATTGCTTGACGAACAACTGCACGGATGGCAGCGTTCATTCCAGGGGCATCTCCACCACTAGTTAAAACAGCAATACGTTTCATTTCGTTGTTTGCTCCTTTTTTTCTTTTACATTCTACGTAATTATAACACAAAGAAGACTAAAATTCTCGTATTTTTCGCAGTTTTTACCGATAAATCGTTTTCATAACGAGATTCTTTAGTTCATCTTCCAATTCTTTGTTTTTCTGGACTGTATAGCCCCTCAATTGAAGAGTTTTTTTCTCGTCTTCATAGCGTAATATCACAGGATATGGGCCCGGATATTTTTTCAAGATAGAAAGAATCGTTTTATCCTGACGATGATCGAGCAACTGGATCCAGAACTTTTCATTGGTTGCCAGTTGTGCCTCTGCTAGAATCATCTGCAAGCGCCCATCACGCTCTTGTATCTTCCCTGTCAAGTAATAAAAGCCACCTTCTTTTATCAAGGAGGAAAATCGATTGTAGGTTTCAGGGAAAAGGGTCACATCCAATTTTTTCTTGGTATCACTGACTTGTAAGAAAGCCATGAGATCACCCGACTTGGTTCGAATGGTCCGGATGGCTTGCACCTCTATGAGAATTCGCGCCTGCTCTCCTTGTATGAGTTGAGAAATTGGTTGGATCTCATAGGGACTCGTTTGCCCAATCGCAACCAATGGGTGGGTACTGAGACCGACGCCAATAATGGCCTCTTCCTTCTCATATTTTTCAGCCTGGCTAAAGTCTTCCGCTTCTGTCCAGGAATAGTTAGAATCTGCAAATAAACTACCTAACTCATCTGCAAAGACAAATAAATTCGGCAAATTGTGAAGCACCTTGCGTCTATTCTTCTCAAAGTTATCAAACAACCCTAGTTCTACTAAAGGCGTCAATAGAGGTAATTTATGATACTGATTAGGAAGGCGTAAAATAAAATCTTCGACACTTTCAAAGGGACGATTGTCAATGATCCAATACGCTAAATCTCTCGGAAGTCCCTTGATATTTTTCATTCCCAAGTAAATTTTTCGATCCTGAAACTTATCTCTGTAAGGGATGGTATTGATGGATAATGGCGCGACTTTAAAATCAAACTGGAGAGCATCTGTCAGATAATCACTGCTCGAATAATTGAGCATGACATCAAAGAAAACATCTGGATAATGGACCTTGAAATAGGCCATCTGAAAGGCCAAGGCAGAATAGGCATAGGCATGGGAACGGTTAAAACCATAGCCTGCGAATTTTTCCATAATCGCAAAGACCTCTTTGGCTTTTTCTTCCGTATGACCAAGTTTAAGAGCACCCGTGACAAAATCGTCTTCCATCTTGTGCATTTCAGTTGCATTTTTTTTGCCCATGGCCCGACGTAAGATATCGGCTTTCCCTAGGCTAAAGCCTGCAAAACGCTGGGCAACCTGCATGACCTGCTCTTGGTAAAGCATGATCCCATAAGTGGGCCGTAAGATTTCTTCAATAGCTGGATCCAGAATATCAACTTTTTCCTGGCCGTGCTTTCTTTTGACAAAATTATCAATGTAATCACTAGCGCCTGGACGATTGAGAGAAGTGGTCGCTACCACTTCTTCGAAATGATTGGGTCTCACACGTCTCAAAAGGCGGATAGCTCCTGCTTGTTCAAATTGGAAAATCCCCTTGGTATCCCCAGCAGCAAATAAGGCTAAGGTTTCTGGATCTTCTAAATCAATGGCTTCAATCACGATCTCTTCTTGGTACTTTTCATAGACGGCTTCCTTCATTTTTTGAACAAAGGTTAAGTTTCGCAGACCCAAAAAGTCCATCTTCAATAGACCATTGGCTTCAACCGCATGAGCATCGTACTGGGTGACAAACATGTCTTCTCCATACTTGAGAGGAATGTGATCCGTCAAATCCTGGTCACTCATCACAACACCCGCCGCATGGATCGAGGTCTGTCTAGGTTGGCCCTCAATTCTTTTGGCAATTTCAAAGCCACGTTCAAATTCTGCTCGACTATGAATCACTTGTCGAAAAGCTAGATTCTGTTCATACGCAGTTGTCAGTGTATCCCTAAAGCCAATACGCTTGGTAATGGAGGTTAATTCGTACTCTGGTACCCCAAAACGTTTAAAAACATCTCGAATGGCTTGTTTGGCCCCAAAGGTTGAAAAGGTCACGATCTGAGCCGCATGGTAACTCCCATAACGGTCTCTCACATAACGGATAAATTCTGGACGATAGATATCAGGAATATCAATATCAATATCCGGCATGGTATAGCGCTCCACATTTAAAAAGCGTTCAAAGAGGAGGTTCTTCTCCACTGGATCAATCCCTGTAATCTCCAGGGCATAAGCTACCAGTGAGCCGACAGCAGACCCACGTCCCATTCCCATATAATAGCCTTGACTCCGTCCGAAACGAAGAAGATCCCATACAATCAAGAAATAATCATCAAAGCCCATTTGGTGAATAATGTCTAATTCATGCTCCAAACGTTCTTGATAGACCGGACTAGTCAAGTTCTTTCGAAGAAGACCGGCTTGGGCTAATTCTCTCAATTCCGCAACAGCTGGTTTCTGAGGATTGAAGCGAGGCAATTTCAACTGAGTATCAATGTCGTATTGAATCCCTTGGACAAGTTTTTCAAGATTTGTGATGGCTTGCGGAAATCGCTCTGCAAAATCATTCTTTAAATCCTGAGGAGTTTTTAGAACTGTTGTAGGATCAATTGGCCCTGTTTCTGTCAAGCTTTGATTGTCCTTGATGGCTGCCAGCATCTGCATGGCTTCCACATCTTCCACCTCAAAGAAACGCACAGTATGAAGAGGGAGCACAGGGTGGCTAAACTCTTGGACCGGCGTATCCGCAAAAACTCCGATGAAGTAATCTAGACCAAGCGGCAAGTCTCCACTAACAAAAGGCGCTGGGACAATGACTGCTACTCCTTCTGTTAGGTGCTTCACATCCTCCCAATTGCCCTTCCCCATCATTTTGACGGTCGACATCTTCATCAGATTCTGGTAGCCCTTCGTTGACAGAGCGATCATCCGAAACGGAATTGTTTCATTGTCTACCTCTAGTCCAATTTCTAAACCGACCAAGGGGCTGAGCTTGTGGGCCTGACAGGCTTCGATAAATTCATAGGCACCATACAAATTATCTATATCCATGATTCCCAATGCGCCATACCCCATGCTTTTAGCCACGTGAACATAGTCTTTTATGGTCACAAGGCTTTCCATAAAGGTATAGACTGATTTGGTATCTAGCTGTGCAATCACTTTTTCTCCTCCCTCACTGGTCTATTTTTGGGACTCTTTTTTGTACAAAAAAACACCACTGCTACACAATGATGTCTCAACAACGGAAGACATGGGATTCGAACCCACGCACGCTTTTACACGCCTACCGCGTTTCCAACACGGCCTCTTAAGCCTCTTGAGTAATCTTCCATGAATAAAAATATGGAGCCGGTGGGAGTTTCTAAAACTCAATTATATAGCTGTTTTTAGGTTTTAGGGTCTGTTTTAGGTACTGACTTCTAAAACTTTCACAACTTCATTGCTCACATTGTTAGTTTAGCATAGCTTCCAAGAAAGTTCAAGTTTTATTTTTCATCTTAGATACAAAAGGAAGTCATTTAATAGGAAAAGATTTTTTGATAGTTGTTTGAGGTTATAACGGACAATCTTTGAAATGTCTGTTATAACAGAAAAACCCCTCCAATATGGAGGGTGAAAAACTATGCTTTATTTTCTAGCGCTTGAACTCGTGAAACGATGGCTTCAAGCTCTTGTTTTGAAGCAAAAATGTTTTCTGCTTGATGGCCAGTGATGAATGAATCACCGCCATTTTTTAATTTCTCATCTATCAGGGCATCAATTCCAAGTTCCAGATGCTTCTCTTTGATGTTGGTTGTCATCTGAGATTGAAGGACATTATAGGTCACAAATGTTTGATACGATTGATCTGATGTCAAATAATTAGTTAGGTCAACCGTCCCTGAATGTGTTTGTGGTCTGTTTTCTAGTGCTTCAATTCTCTTGATGATTTGGCTGTCGTTGGTTGGTTGAATTTGATGTGTGGCCATGTAAGTGGCTATTTCTTCCTGTATGTTGACTTTATCAATTTCAACAATGTTGCTTATTTGATAATTTTCAATTGATTGAATTATATCAATTTTAGCACTCTTGTCACTTGGAAAAATGAACCTATCACATTCAACCTCAACTTGATAGATGCCAGCAGGTAGAATTTTTTCAAGTTTGAACTGAATTTTAGAATTTTCTACAACAGCTTCAATTGTCTTCTTTCCTTTGGCATTTGCTATTTTGATATTAGCGTTTTTACCATCAAGAGAGCTGCATTTGTTGCCATCATAGTCTAATAATTCATATTCAAAGATAGATGAGGAGTCACCTTGTTTGATGACTTCCCCACCTTTTGTTTGTTTCAGATTAGTTGAATTTTTTCCGCTCATCTAAATCCTCTTATTCTACAAATCACAGAGATCTATTTAAAAGATCCAAAGTCTGTGATGCGTTGCCCATTTTCGGATTGTCCTACAGCTACATATCTACGATTTCCAGAACCGCCAATGTAAGAGATCCAAATGTAGCCATCATTGTCAATCCATCCATCATAGTTGATTTCTTGACCTACACTATACACAGCTACAATCTCAGCCCCAATGCCGGCTTCAGCTCGTACATTTAGAGCAGATACTTCAACAGTGAATGTCCCTGTTTCTGGATGGAATTCATTTGATTCAATTGTCAGTGGTTCTGATGGTTCTGGCTGTTCAAATGCCACAGATGTGTCATCAGTTGGGAAATAGAACCATCCAACAATTCCATCAAAGTTGCGTGTGTTGTATCTTGCAGGCCCTCCCACATACAGAGAATCAGCATTTCCATCAATGTTCTGTTCAATGGTTCTCATAGTGACTCCATCGCTGTCCTCAATTACAATTCCTGTGTGACCATAAGGATGGCCATATAGGTAAGTTGTATCCATGACAAAGATGGCTCCTGCTCGTGGGTTGACTCCTACTGCATCATATACTACTTCATACCCTAACCCAGCGGCTGAATTAAGTAGGTCAATAGCATTGCCCCAGAGAGCTTTCCCAAAGAAGTTGATAGAAATTGAATTTGGTAGGTCCACACATTGGGTTCCGTATGCACCATCTGCATCAGCTCCCACACCTTGATTTGCCAAAGATTCTGCATAATTTAGAATGTCATTTAGTGTTGCCATTTTAGAACCTCATTTCTTCCATTGTTCATTTGCTTTTTTCACAGCCGCTTCAATGAATGTGTTTAGTTGGTCATTGGTTAAATTGATGTTATATGCTTCTAGTCCTTCAATCAAGCTAGTTTTAGCATGCTCCATTTTATCCTTACCGTGGATGTCCAATGCTCCTGCTACTTGTTCAGTAGCATTCACAGCGTTGTTTGCAAGGATTTCAGCAACTTCAAGAGCTTTCTTTCCTCCACGAGTCAAGAGATATTTTTTGACTGCCTGAACAACAATTCCAACCAAAATTACAAGAATACTCATTGCGCTAGTTGTTACGATATCAGTGATTTGATTCATTTTTTCTTTTCTCCTTTTTTGATTAGTTTACTAGGCTCTTCCAAGCCATCTTTTAATTGAAATTTCTCATGATCAATATTTTGTTTCACAAGGCGATCTAGGCCAGGAATTTCAACTCCCAGAGCTGAAAGGCTGGCAAGGATGCTGGAACCGTAGGCTGCTATCATTGCGACAATGAAGGCATCAACTACGGGTCCAAGATTCATGTATAGAGCGAATGGATAGCCAATGGCTGTGATTAAAATCATAGCTGTGTGACTTACTAGCCCTTTTCTCCATTTTCTACTTGAGAACTCATGATAGGCCCATGCTCTAGCCACCCCTAAAACGATATCTAGAGCCACAATGGCCATCAAGAGAAATACAATCATGTGTTCATCAATTCCGTGATCATAGAAGTCACGTACTACTTCAATAATTCCAAAAATTCCATCTGGTTCTTGATACATCAATCACACTCCCTTCAATTAGGATTCAGGATGTGCTACTGGTTGAGTTTCAAGATCTCCTGATGGCTTATTTTGCTTCTCTTCTTTGGGAACTTCCCAATTGTAGATTGCCAGTTTCCCATTTTGGAGAAGTGGGCCTTTCAAATCTTTGATGGATTCGCCATTGTAGGTGAAATCATAGTTGACTTGAACAAGAACACGTTTCCCTTCACTGAATTTTTCAGTGTGGTCTGGATCAATCAAGGTGAAGATGTCATGTTGCTTGTAGGTCTTGCCTACTTGAGCAACTTCCACAAGCTCAAGTGCTCGCTTGTAGAGAGTTGGATCAAGTGGATTATCTTGATTGGTCACAGCTACAAGGACAGACCAGTCAGCAAGAGCTTTGTTATTTCGGATTAGAACATCTTTCTTTTCGTTCTCTTGAGTGAGTTCTTGAATTTTCTGGATAGCGTTCTTATTGGCATCAACGGACTTGTCAAGCTCTTTCTTGAGCGCCACGATAGCGCCAGATGGATCCAATTCCATTCGGACAAGATTTAGAACAGCATCCACAAGGGCTGTCTCTTCATCTCCCATGCGGTTATTTGGAAGGGATTCTTCAAATACCCGGTAAGGGTAATCTTGCTTGATGGAAACCTTTGTGGCATTAGCTACTGGATCATAGGATTTGAACTGTACTTTATAATTCATTAAGCATTTACCTCATTTTTATTCTTAACTTCTTCAAATAGGTCCTTCAAATCTTTGTCAGATTCTAGGACAGAGCGATAGATTTCTAGCTCTTGTGTGAGCTGATCTAGTTTTTCTTGTAGGTAAGTACATCGAGCCTTAAACTCAATCTCTCCGAGTGTTTTGTCGCCTAATTGCTTGTTTAATTCAGCAATCATAGCTAGTAGAATATTTTCATTCATGTTAATTTCCTTTCTATTTAAAGCCATATTTATTGATGAGATTTGATTTTATATGATTTTGAACAGCTCCATTTTTTAGATCCCAACCATAACGAGCGAGAATACCAAAACAAGTCAAGATATCCCATAGATAGCCTCCTACATTTTGTGATCCTTTCCCAATAAATAGATCATCTATATAAGCTTTGCTAAAATGTTTATCGCCACGCCCTAAATTATGTTTAACGCCTTTTTCATTCATTGGAATCAAATAGCTATTTCCATCTTTAGTATTATTGTGAATAATCCAAGGACTTCTATACTGACCATTTGCATAGAATATGATTCGATCACCAACAAGTTCGTACAAAGATTCTTTTACATCATTCTTCGCTCCTGACCACAAGCGCATCCCAGCAAATGTTCCATTTTCTGTATTTTCAGTTTTGTCTTGATTTGTTCCTATGACGATTCTGGCAGCCTTATTGTCTCTTAGATACTCACCAATAAGACCAACTTGGTTAAATTTGATAAATTGTGAGGAGCTTGTATCATCGATTCTTCGAATTGTGCCAGTATTTGAAAATAGATTGATAGTCCCGTTATCTAAGTCAAATACTGTAGCCCCGTTGTTGGCACTCAATCGTCCACCTTGAATTCTTTCAGCAGCAATCTTGATGGAATTCAACTCAGTAATAAAAGCCTGTTGTGAAATCAGTTCTCTAATAAAAGCTTGATTTGATACAAATTTGTTGATCATGGCTGAATCTACTAACAACTTATCTGCTGTGACTGCATTGCTGGCCAGAATTTGAGTGGTTACTGATCCAGATTCCATGTGACCAGTTCGGACGCTCTGAGAAGCCAGATGCCTGCTTGTGATGGATCCATCAACTACCATGTCACCTTTAACCTTGATCAATTGAGCGATCAAGGCAATGGCTTCTGGTTCTTGCACAAGCAAGGAACTGATGGTCCTTCCATTGATACTCTTACCTGTGCCAAATGAGATCTGACCTGGTGTGATCTGGATATCCGTTTTTCTCAGCATGTCACCCATTTGATTGGTGATTGTCGTAAATTGTCCGTCTACTGTCTGCTTGTACTCAGCAAGCTTGGCTTCAATCACAGATGAACCGTTATCTGTTGGCGGTTGGTAAGCTCTCTTGATAGATCCTTCATACACATCAATGTCACCAAAATATAGACTTGCTGACTGTCCATTTGATGATCCATTGTTGTCAAATCTCAAAAATGCTTCATCGTAGTCTTCAGTGTTGACTGTGAAATAGTAGCGTGTGGTTCTATCTTGTGGCACAGTGATCTTGTCAGCAAGTGTGACCACTTTTGTAAAAGTCCCCGTCTCACCTTTTTTTCGTGCTAGGAAGTAGAATGTGGCATTCTTAAGATTATCTGATCCAATTGCATCAAATGAAATCGTGTAAGTTGTATTTCTTTTGATGTTGAAGCGTTGGGATGCTGCTACCTTGACATTATCAGTTGAATTATCAAGTTTGAAGAGTTTTCTTGATTCATTGTAGTAGATTGGATTAGTTGAGACCGTTACTGCTGGACTCAATCCGGGATCATAATACCCCCATCCCTCCACATTTTGAGGATTACCGCTGTTTTTAAGCAGGTTCTCCCCTGCTTGCACGATTTCATCAAATCTTCTTGTGATTCCAGCCACATCTTCCGTATATTGAGATTTAGCAACATACCCTTGTTCTAGAATCTGTCTGGTTGCTTTTAAAGCGTCCACAGCAGCTTTCTCAGAGTATGTCAGCATGCGTTGCTCAAGTTCACCGCTTGGACCAGTCTTGGTCTCTAATTTAGTTAATTGAGTGGATAGGCCTTCCACTGTCTTCTCAAAAGTGGCCTGTGCTTGCTCTACTAGATAATTTTGATCTTCTGGGGCTGGTTGCCACAAACGGTCATTTGTACCCTCGTAGAAGTCAAGTTCTGTTAAAAATAGGCCGCCCCATTTATTTGGATTGTTGCGTTCATATTCAAATTGAAGATAACCATCATCAAAATTTCCAACATTAAATTGGAATGATTTCTTGATTGCTCTGTCTCCATCTAAAACAGGTCCATCTGTCAATCTTGGTTTGCCATCATAGATTAGCTGTTTTTCTTCAAAGTCAGAGATTGAACCTTTTCTGCGTTTGCAGAAATACACTTTGAACATTTTTGAATTGTTGTCAAATCCTAAAAAATTTAATGTATAGTCTGCATTTTGTTTGACAATGAAACGTGGACTTTTAACGACTGCACCGGGGCGCAATTCAAATATTCTCTTCTGGCCATTAAAATAGAATTTATGCGCTGTGAATGCTAATCTGTTATTTGCTTCGATCCAATATTTCAGGCCTTCATCTGCTCTGGAATTTCGGAGCATGTTAGGTCCACCACCAACACCAATTGAAGTTAATTCTTCTCTGATGCCATTCACTGTCTGTTCAACAAATGACCTATCAGCCTTGCCATTGGCCACATTAGTGAGGTCAGAGATGGCTTTTTCAGTAGTCTGCTCAAAGCGTGATTGTGCGCCTTGTACACCGACAAATTGACTTTGTGTCTGAGCCTTAAAGTCATTGATCAGTTTTTGAATATCAGCATCACTGGCCTTTAATTGGTCAGTAGTAGCCTTAAAGCCTTCCATTTTGACTTCAATGCCATTGTATTGAGCCTTGAACTCTTCTACAATTTCATTTTTGTTTTTCTGATTGGCAGCGTCGATCTTCTCAGTTACCTGCGCTGAGATTTCTTCCTTGACTACTTCAGCTTGTGCTTTTGCTTGCTCAAGCCCATCAGTGATCTCTTTTTCCAAGGCTCCTGCCTTGTCTTCAAAAGCCCTGTTGGCATTGTCAACCAATACTTTCAATTTCTTGTAGTATTCATCATCCTCTTGAGTCTTTTGGACTGTATCAAGGATTTCAGATGCTACATCAGAAATTCCATTAGAGCCTGACATGCCTCCACCGTGGCCAGCCTTGTCATCGAATGTAAGAGAGATATACTCTTCTGACAGAGCATCAAAGACATAGCCCACAGCTTTCTTCTTCAGCATGACATCATGCTTCAAGCTCATGATGGTCACTGTGTCACCAAGATGCACAGTCTGACCATCTAGCTCATAAGCTTCAACCTTGATCTGATCAGTGGACTTGTCAATGTCACCATTCTTGAATTTGGCTTCACCCCATTTTCTCAATTCTTCCTCTGTAGTAAGATCATTGTTCTCATACTCAGCTTCATTGATATAAGGGTAGCTTCCAATGAGGGGGCTGTCCACAGTGACTTTCAGAACCGTGTCTTCTTCTGCTCCCTCTGGCTTGAAGGTTGATTTCAGATGAAGTCTTGTGATGATGCTGGAACTGCTCTTATTCCGTTCATATTGCTTCAAGTTTTGATGTGTGGTGATAACCACTCCACGATCAATGCCCCGACTCTTTGGAATGTCAATCAGGAAGTTGTCACGAATCATCTCACCTTCCCAAGCACCCACGATGGAATGTTTTCCATCCATCAGGATCTTATAAAGCGTTTCATCTTCTGTAGTGTTGAAGGTTCTATTGTCCATGATGTTACTTGTGAAAGAGAACTTCCCAAGTGGTGTCTTGACTGCTGAAATCATAGCATTCAAGGCGATCTGACAAGTTGAATTTGAAACCTTTATAGGACGAACAGAGCGCTTGAAGATGTCTTCTGTGATGTGCTGGCAAGTCAGATTCACTGTGTCATCTTGCTCGCTGATTTCCTTAATCCGGAACAGTTGCCGGCCAGTGATAGGAGTTGGGGCGATGATGAGCATGTCTTCCTGAAATTTCTTATAAATTTCAGTGTCTGTGATTGGGTAGTCAACTTTGAGCGTGTAGCTCACATTGGTCACTTCTTCAACTTCTGCTTTGGTTGCTTCATGGAGTGGTTGCCCGTTCCATTTCACTGTTTGAACATTTCTGTCTAATAGATATAGAATTATAACCACCCCCAATTGGTTTCAAAAATAAGTGATTGAATACCTGGCCCCAAAACCACACCGACAGTCTTCTGAGCTTGGTTAGCATCAATTGTGATGAAGTCTCCTGACCACTTCACCAGATTTCCTTTCTTGTCCAAGAAGCTTGGATTCTGTGGATCATTCACCATCACAGCGCTCTCAGATAGCTGTTCAAGCTTGATGGTTTGCTTCCCAATCGTGAAGCTAGTCTCAGATGAGCTATTGCCTTTAATTGTGATTTTAGGAAACGCTAGTGAGCTGCCTTGTAGTCTGAGAACACCATTTGAGGTGAGAGTTTGAACATCGTTGTTCTTCATGTATTTTGTGGGGTGACAAACAAATGTCACTTCCACAGAATACATTTTAGTTTTATCTCTCTGAGTGTCAGACACCTTTGTCTGATAACAGAACCATCTTGTGAGCTTGTTCTGTTGATTCTCAAGCCAGAAATTCCTTTTGGAAAGGAATTGGACGAATTCAAGGACTTGCAATTCTGTTGGGTTGATGAGTTGAAGAGTGTATTTCTTTTCAATCGCTTCTCTGTGAGGGTTTGACTGAACGATGTATCCACTAACTCCATCATGGCTCAATAGCTTGTCCTTTGATAGACCTACTTGAATTGTAGGGCCTTCAAGCACAATCACATCAAATGGAAATGATGAAGTCCCAATTCCATCAATAATCAATTCGTTGTACTTTACAATGCAGGCGCTCCTCTCAATTCTTTCTGTCTTCTCAATTCAGCAGCTATCTTCTGAGATACTTTATTAGCGATCTTCTCAATATCAGCTTCTTCTCTGATGATGTTGTCAGAGATGTTGATGTTGATCACGGTTCCTTGTGGATCCATTGTTTGGGCAATACCCCGACCAATGGCGCTCAAGTTACGTTCATTCAGTGGTAGGACTGCTTCTTTTCCGGCTTCACCACCAACCATGAGGCTATTTCCATTCATGCCAAATGCTGTGGGCTTGGTTAAGATCCCACCTTTGGCATACCAGTCAATTCCGATACTTGGAATCCCTTTACCTTTCAGCCAGTCCATTGGATTCAGTGATCCACTGGCCTTGAAGTGAGGTAGTGGGATGTGTGGCCATTTGAATTGGAAATTGAAGAAACCTTTAATTCCGTCAATGGCTCTTCCTACGAGATCTTTTGCTCCATTGATAGCTGTGTCAATTGTGTCTTTGATCCCATTCCAAATGCTTGAAGCGGTTGAGCTGATATCATTCCAAACTCCTGAAATTGTGCTAGAAATCCCATTGAATACAGTTGAAACTGTTCCTGTGATTCCATCCCAAATCCCAGATAGAGTTGAGCTGATCCCGTTCCAAACAGTTGAAGCCGTACCGGAAATTGTGTCCCAAATTCCAGACAAGATTTGAGCCATTGCATTGAATACAGATTCACAGATACTTTTGATCCCGTTCCAGATATTTTCACCAATACCCTTGATGGTCTCCCAAGCCCCAGACCAATCCCCGTTGATGATCTGCATCACAGTCTTAATGATGCCTAATACCACGTTGATGGCTGTTTCTACTACGGTTTTGATGGTGTCCCAGACCGTGGAAATTATGGTTGAAATGTTATTCCATGCAGTTTCAATGAATGGACCAAGAACATTCATGACTGTTGTCACTACCGCTGAGATGGCATTCCAGACAGTCTCTGCTGTCTGTCTGATCAGTTGTTGATTATCATTCCACCATGTTGTCAATGTCCCCCAGATTTGCATTACAAAGTCAGAGATGGCCTTGACAACAGTATTGATGACTGACATGATAGCATTCCAGACGGTTTCAACAGCGGTCCTGAAACCCTCATTGGTTTCCCATAAGTTTTTGATGACTAAACCAATGCCAACAATAGCCGCTACTACTGCGGCAATAACCCCTATTATTGGCAAGGCGGCCGCTATGGTTGCTCCTATTCCTCCTGCTAATGCCATGAATCCCACAATTAAAGGAGCGATCACACCAGCGACTGCTGTGATAGATCCCATTATTACAATGAATTGTTTAACCGGGCCAGGTAGCTGTTTGATCCATTCTGCTACGTTTTTGAAAAGTCCTACAAGAACATCTAACGCTGGGGCGAATGTTTCAGCAATTGCTCCACCAACTTCAGCCATAACGATTTTCAAACCGTTTTGTGCTGTGGTGAATTTGTCAATAGGGTCCAGAGTGTTTTCATAAGTTTGAGAAACCAGACCGGCTGACACTTGCGAAGTGTAGCCTAAATCTTCCATGTTGAATTTCCCACGTTTGATTGCGTCAATCATCTGAGGGGCTTTCTTAGCACCAAAGATCTCCATAGCAATTCCCATTGCTTCAGTCTCTGACTTGCTGTTCTTGATGGCTTCAATGGTTTCATTCAGACCTTGCTTCATGGTCTTTCCTTGCTTGGTATATACACCAGCGGCTTTTGTCAGTCCAGAGAGCGCTGAGGATGAATCCACCCCGTTTTTCTCGAATTGACCAATAAGGGTAACCGCTTCACCAAATTCAAGACCAAGCATCTTGATTTGAGGCGCTCCATCAGTTGCTTTTTTCATCAACTCATCGACAGAAACCCCGGTATCTTGAGAAACGTAGGTTACATTATCCAGAATCTCTGTTAGGTCATCAATGGATAGGCCATAAGCTTCCATTGCTTGCTTCGATTGGATTGTAGCATTTGTGACATCCGTCCCGTTGATCTCAGAGAACTTGATCATGTCTTCTGAAGTCACTTTCAAAGCGTCTCCAGTTAATTTGAATTGAGTATTGACCTCACCAACAGCATTCCCGATGGTACTGAAATCCGTAGGTACCTCAGTGGCTATGCCATTAGCAATTCCTTGCATTTCTTCAAGAGCTTTCCCACCGGCACCAGTCTTGGTGACAATAGTGTCCATTCCTTCATCAATTTCCCGGAACGCATCTAGAGCGCTCTTCCCAAAATCAACCAACTTTTGACTGATTTCAGATAGCTTTTCGGAAAATTGATTCAGTAACTCAGCTTTTAGAAGCTTATTTGTCTCTTCTAGACCGCTACTGGCTTTCTTCCCTGACTCACCAAGATTCTCCATTTCATTGGCAAGCCCGTTGAAAGCAGCCTTGGACTCATTCAGTTGAGTTTCTAGCTTATTGACTTCTGTTGAGTTCTCGCCATACTCTTGTTTTGCAAGAGCAAGCTGTTTCTCAAGATTCTCAACCTGTTGGGCAACAATCTCGCTTTGCTTCCCTATTTTCTGTTCAGCAAGTGCCAGCTTATCTGCTTCACTGGCATTGGAACCCATCTGGCTTTCTTGTAGCTTGAATGAGCTGACAACTTTATCACCTTCACTTGCAAGGCGCTGTTGCTCATTTTGAAGCTCTTTCAGTTGTTCACGGTTGGACTTGGTAGCATTCCCATTTCCATCTAATGCCTTATTGACATTCTCAAGTTTGTTCTCATAGCCCTTCAGAATGTTCTCTGTCTGGACCACTTCCCGTTGAAATGCACGGTACTGATCAGCACCAATGTCACCGCTCTTGAATTGAGCTTCAACTTGTGCTTGCGCCTGTCTCAGTGTTTCCAGCTTTTCCTTGGTTGTTGAGACTTGCTTTTGAAGCACTTCTTGTTTCTGAGCCAACAGGGTCACATTCCCTGTGTCAAATTTCAGAGCCTTGTCAATACTCTTCAATTCTTTTGCTGCCTCCATTGAGGCAGAATTTACTTTTTTCAGGGCGTTTTGAAGGGGTTGTGTGTCACCGCCAATTTCAATTTTTATCCCTTTAATATTACCGGCCATGTTTCCTCCTTTCACATAAAAATATAAAGAGCGCCTAAAGGATTCTTGTGATCAATCGTCCATTCATTCGATGAACTTGACCTCAGATTCTTCCTCTCAGCACTCTATTTCAGACTAGAATGAGTCAAAATCTGACTGTGTGGCCTTGCGTGTTTCTGATTTGTTTTCAGTACGCAAATTCACATAATCTGTTTGATAATCCAGAGCCATTCCAATTGAAATGTGCTTTAGATCATCAATTGTGAGACCAGTTTCTTTACAGCAAGAAAGATATGATTCTACTGTAAAGATTTCATCACTGGCTGATTCTGACTCATCTGGTTTTTTTTTGATGTCATTGTGTCGTTGATCATTTCCATTAGAATTGGAGCGATGTCCTGCAAAGGAAATTCCTCCATTTCCATAAAAAATTGTTCATAAGGCTTGATGTGTGGATTTCCTGATTTTGTGAAAACCCAAAACAAGCGATTGAAGAAGGTCATGTCAAAATTGGCCAACATGTTGATGTCAACTTCATTGTTGCCATTCTCAGCCATTTGCATGATATTCTGGTTTGAGATCATTCCAAAAAGATCTTGGAAGAAATCTTTCCCAAACTCACTCTTATAAGCGATAGGAGTGTAAGCATTGGTTACAAGCTCATACTCCTTTTCACTAATGGTCACACTCTTACGCATTTAAGGCCTCCTTAATTACAAAGCTTGATTAGGTTCATAGACCTTTTCAAACCATTTCTTATAAACTTCTTGATCATCCGCTGATGTAATGGAACGTTTCACAACTTGGTCACCGGGACGAGGGCTGGCATTGAAGCTCAATTCACGTTCATTCACGTTGGTTCCGTTCTTGGTAGCTGATCCGCTCGATGGGCGACTTGCTGAACAGTAATACATGACATGGCGTGTCTTGTTAGCATCGCCAGCAAATTCAAACATAAGTGCGAAATTGGTTGTCTTCGCATCTGCTTTTTCTGTAACCACTCCTGTTGTAGAGTCTTTGATGTCGCCCAAAATTTTTGTTGCGAATGCTTCAATGATGTGTGGGACTTTGAATTTACCTTCGTAACCTTCGTTTGAGTTGACGAAGTAATAATCAATGTTATCAGCTTTCACTGATCCTGAATCCCCTTTAGGGTCCAGCGTCAATTCCATCGCTCCAGGGAAGCGGAATACTGGACCATAAGTGATCACTCCTGCTTCACTGATTGATTGGATTGGTGCCACATGGACATTTTCAAGTCCAAATGTAACTTTGTTTTCAGTCATTTCTTTCCTCCTCAATATAGATAGACTTCATAAGACTTCACAAACAGTCTTTCTGATTCAATAAAATTTTCTTCCTGAACATCATAAAAGAGCTTGTGGTCATTCCACAGCTCTTCCAATCGTTCTTCTAGCTCCTCATCTTTTCGTTCAAATGCCAATTCTACAGTGACAGCACGGATCATGTATGATGCTTGATTGTCTGTTCCTGTGATAGATGGCAAGCTTTCAAAATAGACAAGGTAAGGCAGCGTGGGGACATTTCCTTCCCTGAATGCCTTGTAAGTGACAGGCAGGCCAGCCTGTTCCAAAATTTCTGCAAACTCTGACAGCTTCATCTTCCAAGCTCCTTCAATTTCTTTTCAAAATTCTCAATAGCGTGATCTTCTGCCGGCTTGATGTGTACTATTCCGGAAACCCGTCCCCCGTTCCTCTTTAAGTGGCCAAATTCAAGCAAATGTGGGAGACGGTAATTTGTGTTGTGAACCACAAAATTACCTTTCCCCATTTTTGTTTTTTTCCACGATTTGGCATACTTACCACCTTTTGCCCTTGGACTTTTTGGACTTGTGGTTTTTAATTCTTGGACGGCCTCTTCTGCTGTTTCTTCCGCTATCTTGTCCACTTCTTCTTCAACTTCTGTGGAATACTCTGCTAATGCTTTAGCAATTTGACTGGCTAGATCTTGGCTCATGTCATTTTCTCCACCAGAGTCAATTCAAGGATATTGAGGTTGATTGGATATGTCTTCAAAATCCGGTACTCTTTACCGCCAAATTCAGCAAATTCCTGATTGTCATATTCAAAGCTGTGAATATCAACAATCAGATTTGGACGAATGCCAGCCTGATTAGCTTGGTAAAATTCTGACCGTGTGATAGATTTCTTTTTACAGAAAATTGTAGTCTTTACCTTCTCAGCTAGATCTTGCTTGAGCTTGTCCTTGCCTGTAATTTTAAAACCTATCAATGTGATTTCATCATTCCACATCTCACACCTCTTTCTTGGAAGAGATTTGCAGATTGTGCAAGCGCCATTGAAGGTGACGTGGTAGATCAACACCACCTTCATAGCGATAAGCAGCAAAGTCAACAATGAACATTTCATGGTCAGCACGATCTGGAACCAATTCAACACCCAGATTGTTTGTTAATTCGCTGATGACGCTTGAGACAATCTTCTCTAGTGTTTTATCTCGCAAATTTGAAGCAATTCCTAATTTGATTTTAAGTAATTCCACTAACTGACCAGTGTCCATGCTATTCTTCCTCTTTCTTAGTTGCTTTCTTGCGCTTTGGTTTCTCTTCAGTGGCTTCTTCTACTTCCTCAGTAGTTGTTTCCACCTCTTCAGAGGTTTCTTCTACTTCCTCAGTAGTTGTTTCCACCTCTTCATCAGCCTCTTCTGCTTTCTTAGTAGCTTTCTTAACCACTTCATCAGTGATAAAGATTGAACCTGCTGAATTAAAGCCTGTCAAGAGTCCTTTAACAAACTCTTGATCAGGTTCATAGCCTTTGCGTGGAAATACATCATCAATTTTATATTCATGTTGCTCTTTATCACGCATGTCCTTGAATGGACGGATTACTGTATAGGGCATGTGATACCTCCTTACGCTACAACATCAGTGTATGTGCCAAAGAAACCAGCAGATTCATCTACTTGCTTGACATCAAGACGTAGGAAGAGTCCAAGCAATTGACCATAGATGTCATTGTTAATCCATTTAACTGATACTTGAAGACGGTCAAACAATTTAACGAATTCAGCAACATCTCCAATGAAGAACTTCATATCACCTTCATTGCCAAACAGAGTGTCATCCACTGGATAAATCTTTTTGCCACCAAATGAATATCCTGTAGGTGATGTAACATCTGGTTGAAGCATATATTTCCCATTTTTATCCTTGACCTTGTCAAGCGCTGCAAACATTGATTGAGTTACAACAATACTTGCTTTGTAGATTGGTTTTAATTTCTTGTTGTAGATGTCTTTGATGCCATCTAATCCAGCAGCATCTGCTTGAGTAGCTGTTTTTAGTACAGCAGTAATCAATGAAAGCTCAGTATTTTCACCTTGATTGACTACTTCATCTTCTACAATAGACATGATGTCGTAGTCTGCATCATCAATCATTTCTTGAGACACAGGAATGTATCCACGGTAAGTCTTGATTGAGTAATCAATTTCACTGATCTTTGGTTTTCCAAGTTCAGGATTTGCTTTCAATTCATCAGTAGAAGCCATTTTCCCATCTGTCTTCTTGATAACTGGATATTTACCAGAACCACTATTTACTTGAACACGTTGGACAAGATCCAAGAGTGGATTGCGTGTCTTTTCAAGGAAGTGAGGTTTTAACACTTCAGTTGGGATCAAAGCAGCGCTTCCAGAGTCTGTTGTTTTAAGACCTACGATGTCACGAGTTTGACCAGTACGAATGAATTTAGCAATTGCGTCACGTTGTTCCAATTTCTTTCCTCCACGTTGTTCCCCGTCTGGATAAGTTGGGGCTTTCCGATTTTGTTCATCAACTTGTTTTTGAAGTTCTTCAATTTCTTCTTCAAGTTTTGCTTTTTCTGCTTGCTTTTCTTCCAATTCTTTTTGGATGTCTTCAAGGCTCTTTTCAACCGTTGAAACTTCTTCTTCAGTTTCAGCACGGTCCAATTTTTCTGCTTCGATTGCAGAACGTTCATTCAATTCTGTGATTGCTTCTTCCAATTCAACAACCTTGCTTGCTTTTGCACGCATGCGTGCGCCATAAATCAATGCTTTATTCATAGATTGTATTTCTCCTTAATTTTCATTTTTCGTTCATTTAACGCTTTACTGTTAGCACGTTTCAGACATTCAAAGTCTTTCTTGCGTGCAGCAATTTCAGTCTGTGGATAAGCCGGGAATGTGCAAGGGCTGACCTCAAAGATTTCAAGCTCTAGCACGGTATCAAGATAAGAACCATCTTCACGCTCAATGGTATCTACTTTGATAGGCATAAATCCAAAACTGCATCCAACAATATCCCCACGCTGTACACGGGCATAAGCTCCCATAGCGTCTGGATCATTTCTGTTGATGATAATGTCACCGTATAGGCCTTTGTCATCAACTTTGAGACTCACTGTGCTGTTTCCTGTGCGCCCTAAAACTAGGTTATGGTCATGATTGAATAATGCACGGATGTCAGCATTCTTGATGGCTTCTTCCACTCCTGCACGTTTGATCACTTCAAAATAGCCTGGCCACAGCTCAGTTTCTTCATCGAACCGGATGAAGTAGCCACTCAGGATCAAGTCACCAGATTCTTGTTCTTCTCGTGTCTCGAATTGAGTAGCAATGTATGAATTACGTTTCTTCACTGGCATTTCCTCCTTCCTTGTTTAGTTTGCTCTGATTGCCTAACTCGCCTTGTGGCAGATAGTTTTCAAGAACAATGATTTCATCCATTTCAGGATCTGGAGTCATACCAACCCAATCTCTCCACTCATTTCTACGCATTGCGGCACTGTTGGTCATTTGTTGAGCAACAGTTGAAAGCTCTGTAATGTCGTAAGAATACAGTGAACGTGGATTGAATTTGAAGTAGCGTGTGGTTGAAGTCAGTAGGTCTCTTGTGAGCGTCTGAGTGATCGTTGTTGCGATGCTCATGATGGTGGTATTCACAAAGTTGTTGTATTCTTCTTTGTTAAAATCTCCCACACCTAACACAAAAGCCGGAACACCTAACATTCCAGCTACTGTCTTCTTATCAATTTCTACTGACTCATTCAAAGCTATGTCATTCAAACTTAATGGCTTCACTTGTTCCACTTCCATCAAAGCATCAGGGACAATCCAAGGTTCACCAGACTGGCTTGTGGTCAGATATTTCTTAGCAATTTTCTCACGACCTTCCACTGTTCCAAGTTCCTCACTTGATGAATCCACCTTGATGATAAGGCTTGGAACGTTCTTTCCGTTCATGAAGCCCTTCTTGGTCTGTGTGGCCATGTTCAAATTTCGGACAATGTCTTTCAAAGCCAATCTAAAACCGGTCCCAATGTAAGGCCGGTCTGGATCAGGATTGATGGCAAAGTGAACCACTTCATCTGGATTAAAATCAGTGTCTCTGAAATGGATCATGTATGTTAGATCATTACTCTTGAATGACACTTCCGACATTGGGAATGGTCTGAGATTGCTGATATAGTCAGTCATTGGATCATATTCCACATGTAGGACAGAATTTCCATCACCAAACAAAAGCAAGTCTCTGACAATCTTGAAGATCCATGATTTTCTTGTCATGTGATCACAAGGGTTGATGTCAATCTTACGGGCTAACCCGTCCTTGATGCGTACATCACCGGATTCTGTGTTTTCCATTAGCTGTATTGTCATGTTTGAAACCATGTCAGCAATTTTATTGACAGCCATGATCACATCTGGATTTCTTGCCAGTGGAATGTAGCCATCACCGTCATACATGATGCCCAGATCTGAATTCCCAAAGCTTGTGAACATCGTCTGAGACTTTCCACGCTTGAATAATTTGTCAAAGATTCCCATATTTCTCACCTCCTTTCTATCTAATCAAAGTAAGCCATCACATTCTTATTTTTACCAAGGTTAGCAAGTGCCTGAATACAAGCGAATACACTCGCATCAAACATGTCTATTCTTGCTGTACCGCCATCCCCGTCCAATTTCTCATACTGGACAGCATCATCTACTTTCTCAATAGCTCTGACATTGCTGACACAGTATTCATAAGCGCCCGAATGTACATAGTAAAATTCTTTATTTTTCACTTTTAATTCAATTCTTCTGAATCCCTCTGATTTCAAATAGAATAGCTGAGGCTGGTCAATCATTTTGAATTTAGCTTGCTTCATTTTGAGCATGAACTCTCTACCAAATTTCCTATCCATACCGACAGCGGCAATTTTGAAGCCTTTCTGTCGCATCTCTATGAACCATTTAACAATGTCGTCGTAGAGAACAGTTGGAGTGTTGCTCATGGTCAGCCAGCCATCCGATTGCCACCCAAATAGTGGGATGCCATCGTCATTGGCTTTCTTCTGAGCGTTGACACGAGGAAAGAAAGCGTGTGTGATACAAATATCAACATCTTTTTCACCGTCATTGTATACCCCATAAAGGGCAGCAGCAGTCAAGTCATGCAGTCTTGAAAGGTCAGCCCCTCCATACCAGCGAATAGGAAGCTTTGCAAGCTCCTCAATTGTCCAGTCATAGCAGTCATCACTAGCAATGAACTCATCTGGATTGAAATAAGCGTTCATTGAGTTAGTGAAGACATTCAATGTCTTATTGAAGAACTCATTTCTGGTCTGTGGATCATTCAAGGCCTGTTCTGCTTCTTCCTTGAGGGCCTTGAGTGAGACAGTCACACCCCATGAGGGATTAGCCATCTTCAGCACATTCTCATCCAAGTAGTCTCCCACATCGCCATCTGTTGCCTGATTGGCCTTACAGATGAAGATGAAGAATGAATCATCTTTGACCAGCTCTTTCAACACCTTTTGACAATATTTCAGACGGTTAGCAAGGAATCCTGTTGGAATGTCCCCGGCTGTGGAGATAACAAAAAGCATACTGTTCCGGTATGCTGACATTGTTTTCTTCATAAGACCGTATTTCTTGGAATTTCTCATGGTGTGTGCTTCATCTAGGATGATGACATTTCCATTGAGAGAGTCAAGCCTGCTTTCATCATTGGCCAGTGCTTGGATAAAGAATGAACCCTCCTCGCCAAAATTGGCAGTGATGGAGTGTTCTTGGTTGTTGTCCTTAATGCGAATGTTCTTGTCATTCCATCGCTCAACATTGAACCTCAAAAATCCAAAGGCTTCCAAGGCTTGCTTGACAGAATTGGCTACAATATAGCATTTTGAACCGCTATCTGTATCAAGAATCTGATAAGCCAGAGCGATTGCAGCAGTGAAGGAAGTCTTGCCATTCTTTCTGGCAAGCATGATCAAGGCTTCCTTGAAGCGTCTCTCATTCGTTCCTTTGATGTAGAAGCCAAAGAGATTCACGACAACAAAATGTTGCCAGGGTTGCAAAAGTAATGGCTTATTACGGATAGAGACCGCAAACATATCATCACCCTGTTGATGGACAATTGTGTGTTCAATGAAATGAACGACAAAATCAACCATCTCTTCATCCATCTCAAATTCTGGATTATCCAAATCTCTCAGGAAGCGTGATGCTGCCAAAATGTTCTCTTCACAATGCTCTTCCTGATGGTATAGAACGTGTTGAGCGTATTTTTTAGCTTTCTCCACGTTACCCATCAGACTTCACCCGTTTCTTCTTGATCTCATCCTTGAATTTCAGAACCTCTGTGAGAACTGATCCATTGTCTTGCTCTACCACTTCACCTAATGACTTAGGATTCATCATCAGTTGATTGGAATAGCTGAGTATATCTTTTCTTAGAATTTCCATCGCTGTGAGAATAGGGACCTTGCGCTCATTTTCAGCTCCTGCCTTATTCACATAGACATCTGTGACAGGATAGCCCATATCAGCATAGTCCTGAGCAAGTTTCTGATACTGAAATAGCATTCCTGAAAAGATGTCAATGATCATGTCAAATTCTTTGCGATAAGTCCCAAGCTCTTTCATCTGTTTGATGACTTTTGACTTGATTGATTTAGCTGTGACTGGTTTTGCCAAAAACTAGGCCTCCTTCCTGAAATCCCTTTAGTTTTTATCCCCTTTTTGTCTGAGCGGTCCCGACTTGGAAAAAGTTCCCTTCACCGGTTCCCAGAAGCTCGAAAAAATTTTTTTTTCGATGGGGGGGATAATCGAAAAAATCAAAAATTGAAAAATTGAAAAATTCGATTTTTACAAAATTTCATTTTTTCGATTTTTGTAAAAATTCAAAAATTCCCTTTTTCGTTTCTTTTGCCAAAAAATTCCTTGACCAATAACTTTATCATTGGTTCTATCATGAAAAGTGTTGTGTCGCTTGTTAGTGAGAGGTAAACAATTCCATTCTTGGAATTCTAGTTCAGGATATTCGGACACTGGAAAAATATGATGAACCATTTCAGCCGGTTCTGATATTCCGTATCTCAAACTTTCCTGACAAAGATAATTATGTTTTCTTAGAATCTTATCCCGGAACTTCTCCCACTTCTTTGTCTTCAAAGAAGGTCTGACAATTTTGTTATACATCTAATCCTCCTCACACAAAAAGGACAGACCAAACTGATTGGCTGTCCCTCTCGTACTTGAAAGCTATGCTATCATAATATTTTATTTTATGTGAGAAAACAAGAGTTTATTTTCTCATCTTTCAATCCATCTTAAAATTATCCCCGATCTTAAAATGTTCAAAATCTTTTTTATTCACCTTGAAATCCTCCTCGATGGTTTTGTTTCCTGATTTGCCTTTAACGGTCACAACATATTTTCTTTCAGTTTTCTTTGGAACTAATATTGTTGTCTTGCCAGTTGAAATTGGTATCAATATCATTGTTGGTTCCTCTATATGTTTATCAGTAATGATTCCGCTTGAAAGCTTATGACATGATGTTAGTAATATTCCAAAAACTAAAATACATAAAATTTTAAAATACCGCATCACTCTACTTCCTTGTCTTCTTCGATGATGAATGCTACTAATTCTCTAGGGTTAATGTAGAGCTTACCAATACGCATTAGATGCCCATTATTAAATTGACTGACTAACCGTTCAATCTCTGATTGTTCCGCACCACAAGACTCAGCAGTCTTATCATTCGTTAAATGAAAGATGATTTTATTTTGAGTCATCATTCTACCTCCTCAATTTCAATTCCTTCACAATCAAAGACCCAATCCAATCCAAGTCCTTCAAGTTGTTTGCGTGTAAATCGAGTAGCTAAATCTCCTAAAGAAAAGAATATTTTCTCGTACATATTATTATAAAATAGCGGTTGTTTTGTTGCACTCATCTTCACTATATACTGTTTTTCTTTCTCAACTGTGTAGCCATTGATCCAAGCGGCAGCAAGCATTTCTTGATTACGTTCGTGATAAACCCATCTCAGAAGTTCTTCATCTTCTTCGTCTTCTATACGCTTAAATAAATCTTGAAAATCCCAATCATTCTCTATGGCATATTTAATATAATCAGCCACAAACTGCGGTACTGTTACTTTCTGCGGTTCGTCTAGCAACTTAATCAATTCCAACGCTGTTAATTTATCAATCATAGGTCTTGGTCTGCTACAATCTGAAGGTAAATGAGAAATACTCTCAATCAACTCTTGTTTATTCATTCTTCCATCTCCTTTGGTGGTTTTGGATAACTCATCCAAAATACTGTATCTTCATAAGTGTTTTCAAATCCAACACCGTTCCCGAAATCAATCCAGATATCAGTGGTTATCTCTTGGGTCTTTGGATTATATACAAGAACTTCCTCGTCTATTTCTGGAGTCTTGCCTTCCCAAACATAATCAAATCCATCCCCAAATATTTCTTTGTCGTCTTCGTAGATATCTCTGGTTGTCAATTTATTCCATTCATAAAGTGCCACAGTTATATCTACAGTTATATCTGATATTCTTTTTGCAGTAGCCATTTTTTACCCTCACTTTCACATATCTTATATTTTGTTAAGCTCGCCTTGTTTCCGAAATCCTTTTAGAATATGGCTTTCATTCGCTTCTCTTTTTCTAGCTTATGCTTAACTCATTATGTTAATGTCAAAAATATAAAAATTAAATAACAAAGTTTCTCAAGGCATCATCTAGTTCAGCTTGTTCAATTCCAATATATCTCAGCGTTATGGCTGGAGACGAATGGTTGAACATCTTCTGTAGTGTGCCTACATCCTTTGTTTTATTGTAATATTTGTATCCAAATGTTTTGCGCATCGTGTGCGTTCCCACGTTGTCAATGCCTAATTCTTCAGCGGCCTCATGAATGATCTGATAGGCTCGTTCACGAGTGATGGCCTTGTTACCTCCTTGCCTGCTCTTGAATAAGAAATGATGGAATGGCTTCCCTTCAACATACTTCCTCATTTCTCGTTTCAGCTCTTTCGTCATTCTACGGGAAATCTGCTTGCCAGTCTTTCTTTCTCGTAGTTTGATGTGCCATCCCTGAACATCTTTGACTTTGAGTGTGAGGATATCACCAACACGCAAGCCTGTATTGAGACCAGTGATAAATAGCATGTAATACATTTCATTCCATTCTCTCAGATAGTCTTTCATCGCTTGGATGTCATCTGTGTCTTTAATGGGTGAGACCTCTTCCATACGGTTCCCCCTTTCTATATTAAAATTGATTTTTATAAGGAATTGGGAGTGCAGGAATCAAACCTGCAACCAATTGATTAAAAGTCAATCGCTCTACCATTTGAGCTAACTCCCTAACCACTATTAGGAGACCCTCTCATCCATGATGTGATTATCATGAACAAGATTATAGTATTTTTTTTTGTGTGAGAATACAATATCTTATATTCTCAATTTATAGTACACCTTTCATTCTGGCATACGTTTCCAAGATACCAGCACGCTTGCGGTAAATTGTAGCATTGCTGACAAATTGCTTTTCTGCGATTTCTTCCCAATCAAGATTTGCTTGCCCCCATCTTAGGTAGAAGATGTCAAGCTGTTCTCCTGTCAGTTGCTTCTTGAAAGATTCAACAGTCTCTTTGAACAGCTCAAGATTCTTCAGGGTCACATCAGTAGCGAATTTCATCACTGTGTTTTCTGTGGGCTTGCTGATACCAGACTTACCACCCCCAACAAGATCATCACCGTTCTTTGCCATCAATTCTGCTTTGCGTGTCCAGATCGCCCGGTCAATTCCACGAAAATTGAATAATTCTTGATCTAGGTTAAATAATTCTCGGTTGTTTAATTTTTTCATTCAGTAACCTCTCTTTGATAGATTTCTACTATCCCTTTGCCTTTTAATTTCTCACAGTGAGCAAGTGCTTCATGTCTTGTTTCAAATTCAGCTTCAGTGTATTCAGCTAAATGCTTAGGATCAATCCAACTCGCATGACCGTGATACTTTCTCACAACATACATCTTCATTTCTTTCTCCTGTTTTTAAAAACTATCACGCTAGACCAGATCAGGCCAGAGAGCCAGACTGCTGCAAATAATAAATAGATAAAGTTTTGTAGGTCCATCTTACTACCACAAGACACCTTTCAATCTGTTGAATTCTTCCTTTGTGGTATCTGATTTAAGAGTTATCTCAAAATTTCTAAAGCCAATTTCACCAGTTGACAACTTGCTTGCGTTAACATTCCCAGAGTTAATGTTTCTAGCATCTGGAATACATTCTTCAATAATGTTTCCTATTCCAATGAATGTCTTACCGCCATCTGTACTGAATTTCAGTCCTATCGGACGGCTGTTATACATTTTACGGTACTTTCTAATAAGTCGTTTTCTCGCTTTATTTAATGACATGTCTTGTCTCCTTTGTAATTCTATTTCTTTCTGCTCTCAATTTTAAACTAGTGTTAACGCCAAAATATACCAGTGTTATTTCTTTTTCCCATTGATTCTTTGTGTAAGGGTATCGGTTTGGTCTCACTCTATTACCTCCTAAACTTCTAAATATAGGATTTCCATGTTAAATCCACTATCAATAAACTTGTGTGTCAATTCTTTGTTAATCCCATTTCCTAGACAATGATAAACTACGTCTACATTGATGTCCGCACCTAAATATTTTTCCAAACGCATACGATTGTCTACATAAAATGCAATATTCCTTTTTTGTTGCTGATATGGTCTGGCTTTAGCTATATCCCTAGTACACCACATCAACACCTTTGAGATGATATCTTTCTTTGTAAAACAGTTTTTTAAAGAAAAGTAGGTGTTAGTTTTTGGGATAAGAATTAGTTCCAGTTGTCTATTTATAAATGAATCAGGAAATAATCTCATAAGTTTTTCCAGTTCTTCATATACCTCATTGTTCATTTTCCCACCTTCTCAACTTCCATACCTTCGCAATCGAACACCCAATCTAAATCTAATTTTTCAAGATCAGATTTTGTAAAATTAGATCTAAAACTTGGATCAAAATGAGGCCCTATTTCATCATTACTTAAATACTGTTTAGTAGCTTTGATCTTAACTGTATACTTTGGTTCTTCCTTGACTATGTAGCCATTGATCCAAGCAAGGGCGAATGTTTCCATATTATTGTCTTTATAAAACCAATCAGAAAGCTTCCTATCTTCTTCGCTTGCTATAAAATCTGAATCCATAGCATCTTGCAAATCCCAATCGTTTTCTTTGGCATATTCAATATAATCTGCTATGCCTTGTGTGATCGTGACTTTTTCACGTTCAATTAAACCTTCTAGCTTGCCTTGCTTATATCCTTCATAATATTTATGCAACCCAAAACCGCTTCCCAGCTCATTTAAAATTCCATTGACCCATACTGCTTGAGTGACAAGATCAAAGTATTTAATTCGTTTGATAACATCTTTCAGTTTTATTTCATCCTTCTTGACAATTTTATCTGCACTTATAGCACACTCACTCGGTATTTCTACCCTTTCGCCACCATCAAGCCTTACAGCGATTTGTAGCGATTCAACTGTTGAACGAACGAACCCGTCATATGTTCCGTACAATACAACTCTAGTACTATCATCCATGTTTTTTCTCCTTTTTTAAAAACCCTTAGAATGGTAATTTGTCATCTGTAATGTCCATTGGGCTTGCAAAGCTTGGTGGCATCTGGTCAGTCATGCTATTTTGATTTGCGGTATTATCACGCTTCTCCAAAACTTGGAAAGTTTCTGCGACAACTTCAGTCACATATACACGTTGTCCTTGCTGATTTTCATAATTTCTTGTTTGGATTCGTCCAGTGATTGCCACAAGCATTCCTTTTCTTGTCCAATTGCAGAAGCGTTCTGCTTGTTCTCTCCACATCACACAATTGATAAAATCTGCATCATATTCATCATTTGCGTTTTTGAAGTTGCGATTGCATGCAATATTGAATTGAGCAGTTGCAATGTTGCTAGGTGTATAGCGTAGTTCTGCATCTCTGGTCAATCGACCAATAAGAGTCACATTGTTAATCATTATTATCCTCCTACATTATTCATTTCAGCAGCTTCCTTGAGCGCTTCTGCTTTCTTGCGTTCCTGCATTTGATATTCTTGGTTCAATTTATTCAAGATGACATCTTGTGCAGTGTTGTGTTCTGCCATTCTTTGAATGCTCAATTCATGCTCCTGAATAGTCCATTCCATATCTTTGATCTTATTTTCTTGATCTACTAATCTAGAATTGAGATTGATAGCAATGACTAGTGAAATAACTGCCAATGAGATCAAATTGATGATCAGCCAATTGATTTTACTTTTCATCTTCAATTACCCTTTCTATTCTATACTGGCCAGCTTCTCTTCCTTGTTCGTTCAAGTGTATATAATACTTGAGAATTGACACATCTTTGCCAGTGATCTTGCTTAGTTCTTTGAGTGGAGCAGTACAGATGTATTTTCCTTGATCGAAAAATCTATAATCTGTCAATTCTTCTGGATCTCCCATCAGTGCCTTCTCGTCAATGTTGAAGAATTTGCATAATTCTTGAACTTGAGCTGGATTTATATTATCTTTAGTGATCCATTGCTGAATTGTGTTTTGATGTCTATTCAGTTTTCTTGACAGCTCTTTCCGTGTTAGTCCTTTTACTAAAATCAATAATTGCAATTGTTGACGAAAGTGATCCATCTGATTTCTTGTGTAATCTCTCATGCTGTCACTCCTGTTCATGACTATTTTTCAAATCCTCAATGAGCCATTCAAGATATTTCTTAGCCTGATCCAAATCTTCAAGCCCGTTCTTCTTCTGGAATCTACATAGATACTTGATAGCATTCCCCCAATAGAATCCCTGAACCCCTTTCAGATTTCCTGCAAAGTTCCGGATGACATCAATGGATTCCAGACCATATTCACCGCAATAGTGATTTGGCTTATTCACTGAATCATTCATCTCTTCTAAAATTTGTTCAAATGACCGTTCTTTCATTTCAATCGTTCCTCCTTAATCCAGATGCCATCAACCAATTTTCCTTTGCGGTCCTTGATTTCTTCATAGGCTTTATTTAAGCACTCCACAAAATCATAGTTCAGCATTTGAGAAATTCGCATCAATTCATGTACTACGCTTTTAAGTTGGTAGCCTTGACGGTTGAAATAAGATGCCAGAGCCTGATCCATCATCAATACAAAATAATCTTCTGTTTTTGCAGCTTCTGAGAAAATGAATTTCTCTTGTTCTGGGAAGATTTCTTTTGTGTTGATTCCAAGTTGAAGAGTCAAGCCAATCAATACAACAGTGATGTCTCCAATACTGTCTTTGGTCACTTCTTCATCCTTTTCAGCAATTCCTCTCGATAGCTCCCCAATTTCTTCATAGAGCTTCAGAAATTGCTTATTGGGTTCTTGAGTGTGTAGGTTACGGTCATAAAACCATTTTTGAACTTTTGAAATTAAATCCTTCAGTTTATTGTTTTCCATTCGTTAATACCTCCGACTTTCCATTGTTTCAGGAAATTTAAAAATGTGTTTGCTTGCTCCCTTGAAGATTCGGTCAGCAAGTGCTTGATTGTAAATTTTCTTGATGTCATTACTTGACAGGTTAGTGTTGAAGAATGTTGTTTGACGATTGTCCAAGATTTTAAACAGCACTCGCTGTCTCCAGTCATTCGCTTCTTTGAGATTGGCGCTCATGCTACTTTCTTTACCTAAATCATCCAAGAAGAGGAAGTCAACTTTGCTGAGTAGGTCCACAGCGTAGTTCTCTGTGAAATCTCCTCGACCATTGAAGCTTTCTTCAATCTTATTGAAGAGAGCTGATGTTGAGATGAAGATCACACTTTTTGGATTCTCGCATTCTTTTGATTGCTCATTCAATGCTTTTGCTAACCCAATAGAGAGATGGCTCTTTCCAATGCCAGGCGGTCCACTTAGGATCACATTCCCTGTTTCAAATTTCATATAATCCCTCAACATCCGTTTCATGAAGTTGAGAGCTTGTTCATTAGTTGGATTATCTGCTGTATAATTCTCTAATGTTTTATCACTCAACTCTTGAGAATAGATGCTCTCTCTTTCAAATACTTTGTAAGTGTGAGACAAGAGGGCTTTGATTTTCGCTTCCTGCCTCAAGAGAGATTCCATCTTCAGGATTTCTTCTTTTTCACATTCAGGACAGATCTCAATGATCTGTTCTGATCCACTGATCTTCACTTTTACATGCTGGACCTGACAGCCATGTTTTTCACAAGATGTAATTTCTTCACTCATTAGAATCCCAACCTTTCATCTTGCTTTTGAACATTTGGCTGTTTAGGCATTTGCTGATTACGGTATTTTTCAAATTTACTAGCATTGAAGAGTGTGTCTGGTGTTAAGTATTTAGACATCTTTGTGTTGTTCTTCCACTCATTTGTCTTTACATCAATCACATATTTGAAGTCTTCAATTGTGTAGTTCTCACTTAATCTTCCATTGATTAGTCTTTGAGTTGACTTGCTAGTTGGTTTGAAATGTGAACCAGTTTTCTCATTTAGATATTTGATAATTTCTTCATAGACATCTGATTGGGGCTTCTGCCCCTTATCTATATCTATATCTATATCTATATCTCCGTTGCCTTTTGTTGCAGTGGTGTTGCATTGCAACAGTTTTTGTGTCTCTCGATGCTTACGAGATCTACGGGTGCTTGCTGTTTCACTGCCTACCATCTCAGGAACTTGTTCAAGATTGAACTGGTAATTGTCTGATGTTGTCAACAGTTTCTTCTTAGTCAAGAACATCAATGTCAATCTGATTGCTTCAGGATCTTCATCAATGATGAGTGATAATTCTTCAGCTAGATCTTCAGCTAATCCTTCAAAATACAATTTCCCTTGTTCAGCAAGACTTGCAAGCATCATCTTCAAATAGATGATTGTGATCTCTTCTCCACCGGGAAGCTTCCTCATCAACTTCATTTCCTTGGAATTGAAGAAGTCATCTTTTAGTTGTAACCAGTAATATCTACGGTTTTCAGTTACCATTCATCAGGCCTCCTTGTTTGCAAATTTTGCGTATTCTTTATGGAAGTATAGCTGGACAGTCCCAAGGCTTCCATGCCTGTTCTTCTCAAGAATGAGTTCTGTCACATTGTCTGGCTCTTCCTGTTCATCACGCTTGTAATAGGCTTCTCTGTAAAGAAAAGCTACTATATCAGCGTCCTGCTCAATTGATCCAGACTCCCTCAAATCTGACAGTATAGGTCTTTTATCATTGCGCTGGTCTACCCCACGAGATAACTGACTGAGGGCGATTACAGGGACTTTCAATTCTTTGGCTATGATCTTCAATTGTCTTGAAATTTCAGAGACTTCCTGTTGTCTGTTTTCTCTTCCTCTTCCTTCAATCAATTGAAGATAGTCAATCACAATCAATCCTAGACCGTCATTTTCTTGTGCTAATCGTTTGGCCTTTGATCTAATTTCTGAAATCCTGATTCCTGCTGTATCATCAATGAAAATCTTCCCTCTTGCTAGTCGTTCCTGTGCTGAAATCATTCAGCGCCATTCGCTCTCAGAGAGATTTCCTGTTCTGACATGATACGATGGAATCAAGCCTTCTGCTGAGAGCATACGCTCAACCAAGCTTTCTGCTCCCATTTCCAGTGAAAAGATTGCTACTGCTTTATCTGAATTCTTAGCCACGTTCTGAGCGATATTCAGAGCAAATGCTGTCTTACCCATTGCAGGCCTTGCAGCGATAATGATCAAGTTATCTTCATGAAGGCCTGTTGTGATTTGGTCAAAATCAGTGAAGCCTGTTGAAGTCCCTGTCACATCACCAACCTTCTGAGATCGTTCATCTAGAATAGACTGTGTTGAATCAATCACATCAATGATGGGCCTGAATCCTTTTTTCTGCTCATTTGAGATTGTTGACAAATTCTGCTCAGTTTGAGAAAGAATCTCATTCAAGTCTTTCTGGCCATCATAAACGCTTGAAATGCTCTGGCTCAGATCTTCAATGACTTTTCTGGCTCTTGACTTTTCAGCAACTACTTTTGAATAGTGTTCGATGTGGGCGCTTGTAGGGACTGCATTGATCAGACTTGCAAGAAATGCCATCCCTCCGACTTGTTCAAACTGTCCAATAGAATCAAGGGCAGATTTGACAGATACGGGATCAATTGGATCTCCTTTGTCTGATAGATCCTGCATGATGTTGAAGAGCATCCCATGAGATAACTTGAAGAAACTATCCTTTGTCAAATATTCGGAAGCAATGTGAATCTTATCAGGATCAAGGAAGATGGAACCTAACACAGCTTGTTCAGCTAATAGATCATGAGGCAGTACATTCATATTTTCTGCCATTTAATAGCTCCTATCTGCGATAACCGAAGCGCATTGCTTCCCGTGCTTCTTGGATGCGTTGTTGTTCTTCAATCATTTTCTTGAGTTCACGCTTTGACTCTTTGCATCGTTCACTAATTGCGCTGATGATAATCATTTGAAGTAAGATCACCATGATGAGTAAAGCAATAATAATTTCTAGTAACATTTTTAATTCCTCCAGTATTCTTTTCTAAAAATAATTCCTGTGTTATAATTAAGTTATAGTTCTTTCAAAGCGCCTTTTTCAAAGGGTGCTTTTTATTTTTGTAGTGTTCGACAGAATCGTTGAACATCTTCCAAGTTATATAGATACTTCCCACCTTTGCCGGACTGTTGAAATTGGAATTTCCCTTGATCGCGCCATTCTTCTAGCTTTGTTCTGCCCCAGCCGGTAGATGCTTGCAACTCTTTGATGGACACCCATGTAATCTGTCTACTTGTTCTGCGTTTGGCTTCTTCCATTGCTTTTATATTTAGAGACACAAGTTCTTCAAAGAGTTGATTGATGTAGTTCTCGTTATGTGTTTGAGTTATTTGATTCAGAATAGGATACTGCATCATTTTCATCACTTCCTTCTATTCCTGTTCAATTAATGGCAAAATGTCATGTTTTTTCAATAGTTCATACAAGAACAGACGGCCTTTTTGAGTCCAAACTGTCTGCATTCGGACCCTGCCAGATATTTCAATTGTCTTGCTATCCGTGTATCCTTTGGCCATGTATTTTCTGTATAAAATCCATTGATTATTAACTTTGTGTTGGATGCCTAGAGAATACAATAGTTGATTGAATTTAATGGCGCTCATTCCATAGTCAGCAGCTATTTGAGTGATAACCACAGCGGATTTGCTTTCAATAATTAAATCCAAGTAGCGTGCCTGTTCCTGAGCTTGTTCTAACTCAATTTCCAGACGGCTACTTATTTCACGTTCCTGCTTCAGATCTGTTGCTAATTTGATAATCGTGTCAGGATTTAACAAAGCTTGTTCAATCATCCTATCCGTCAAGTAACCACCGTGTTTCCGTATTGCTGGAAGAACTTCACTTGTAATCCATTTTTTGAACTCTTTCGCTTGTGGTAATTTGCTTGCTAATATTAGAGAATACAAACCTGATTCATTAATGATTATCATATTTCGATTTTGACCTGACGCACTAAATTGGTGCATTAGCTTATCATCATCATCGACATGGCTTCTTATTGCATTGTCTGCTCTTGAATATCCCAAAATATCCGCAACATCTTTCCCAACAAAGAAAGCTTCACTGTCTAAAATTATTGTTCGGACCTGTTTCCCGTTAAAATTAAAAATCTCATTCATTTTATTCCTCCATTAAGTCACTGATTGAGACACCAAGATATTTAGCGACCTTATTCAATGTTTGGGAAAGCGGAATGCTCGAATTCCATTTTCTGATGCTTCCATTGCTAAGATCCAGATCTCTTTCTATTCGATAAATAGAAATATTGTTTTCTTTTGCTATTTTTTTAATTTTGTCATATAGCATTTTTTTCTCCTTTCTTTGGAAAATTTTATAAGAAAATTATCTTTTATATTGACAAATAATAGAAAATATTCTACTATTAGGGTATAGAAAAGAACACTACTAAATAGGTTTTGATATCTACTGTCTTGGCGGACCACGTTGATATGTGTAAAACTTATTTATAGCTTTGAAATTAACTTACAAGAATAGTATAATAGAAAATTTTCCTCTTGTCAATAGACAAAATAGAAAATTTTACATTTTTTGTAAGTTTTTTTAAAAAAAGGAGGAAAAAATGAGTCTACTTGATAGAATCAAGTTGTTAGCAGCTACTCATCAGATGACTATGGCTGAACTAGAAAGAAAGCTAGATTTCAGCAATGGTAGTTTAAGGAAATGGGGAAGCTCTATGCCTAGCGGTGACAAAATAGAAAAAGTTGCTGATTATTTCAATGTCTCTACAGACTACTTATTGGGAAGAACTAATAACCCGAATATCGCAAACAATGGTGATGCTTCTGCACCATTGGATCTGCGTGATATTGCGGCTCAATCCATGCTGTTTGATGGTAAACCATTGACTGAAGAAGATATTGATTTCATCACTGCTGTTCTTGAGGCTCATTTAAAAAATAAATAGAGGTACATTATATGACAGTACAAGAGCTTTGTGCCAAAGAAGGCGTAAATCTCTGCTACTTTGATGGAAGTAATTGGCACAGCCCTGGATTTTTCAATCCTGCTCTAAATATTCTAGCCCTAGACATTAATTTGTCAGTAGAAGATCAAAAACAAGTAGCTCTTCATGAATTAGGGCATAAAGAACATACTCCAGTTCAGTATGAGTTTAATAGGGAACTTTGCGAATTACAAGCTGATAGAAGCATGATTCATCATTTGCTTGAAGAAGAATTGAAGTTAATGGATGATATTAGGGATTTTAATTATCTTTATTTTATGGAAAAATACAGTCTGAAGACCATCGCTAATGAAATGATGGTTAAAGACGAGTATAATTCACTAATTAGTTAAATAGGAGGATCTAATGAAAAAAACTAAGCCTTTTTATAAACAAGTTTGGTTTATAATATTTATTATTTTGGTTGTTATTGGCGGTATAAGCTCTCTAACTAAACCAAAATCAAAAACCGCAAATAGTGCAGAAAAATCTGCTACTATAAAAAACAACAATTTTAAAATGACGGATAAGCTTGGGGAAGAGTTTGCTGTTTATCTGCGAGAAAATGCGGAAGTCTTGGACAATGGTGATAAAATCGAATTTGTTACAGGTGGAAATGCTACTTCTGTTTCTGTCCGTGTTGGAGAATCGTGGAGTGCTGAAAGTGCAAGTCGTAAAATCTATCTTGCTAATTCATTTCTTAAACAAAAAAATGAGCTGTTTAAAAAATGGGCGGCAGAAAATAGCTATGAAGTTAACCTAAATAAAGATAACCCAGAATTAATAGTTAAAGTTTCTGATGCAGATAAAACAACAATTGCTCAAGAGTATAATGGCAAGATGAAGATATTTAATAATTAAGTAAGCAAAAAATCCCCACACTCGCCTTCGCCAAAAATTGAGTGTGAGGATTACAGTATAAGAAAAGCCATTCAAAAGGTCTTTTTCTTATGCCCATTTTATCAAGAAATGAGGTAAAACGCAATGGAGATAAAATCTTATAAAAAGAAGAATGGTGAAACGGCCTACGGATTTAGGATCTATGTAGGCAAGGAGAATGGAAAAGATAAGTATGTAAAGCGTCAAGGCTTCCCAACAAAAGCCAAAGCACGGGCGGCACTCTTACAACTTCAAGATGATTTAGAGAACGGGGAGCAAGCAAAGAAAGAAATCACGGTTGAGGAAATTGCAAAGAAATGGCTCAAAGAGTATGCTGACACTGTTCAGGATAGCACATACATCAAGACTGAAAGAAATATCAAAAATCACATCTATCCTGTCTTTGGCAGTCAAAAAATAGCTTCTATCACTCCTCTTCAGCTACAGGAACAGATCAATGAATGGTCCAGAAAATTAGTGTATGGGCGCAAGCTGAAAGGTCTGATGAATAACATTTTCAAGTATGCCATCCGTTATGGTTATGTTACAACCAATCCTGTTGATAGCGTGACCACACTTGTCAAGAAAGAGAGTGATTCTTCTAGTGATTTTTATGATAAAGATGAATTAAAATCATTCATGAAATTAGTGGATGACACGGATGATCTGAGAAAGAAAGTCATGTTCCGTCTTCTTGCGTTCACAGGGGCCAGAAAAGGGGAGATTTTGGCTCTCAAATGGACTGACTGGATAGATAATACTCTGAACATAAACAAGGCCATTACAAGAGGTTTTGAGGGCGAATCTGTGGGGGCTACTAAAAACAAGAGTAGTGTCCGACTGATTAGCCTTGATCAAAGAACAATTGATCTGCTCTCAGAATACAGAAAAATGGATCCTACTACCACTTTCATTTTTGAAAGCCCTGAAGGAAAGCCTATACCAAGTTCACTGCCACGCAAATGGCTCTTGCAGATTGTCAAAGGGACTGAGGTCAGGCCTATCAAGATCCACGGTTTTAGACATACACATGCCAGCTTGTGCTTTGAGGCAGGCATGACATTGAAGCAGGTCCAGCATCGTCTTGGTCACTCTGATTTGAAGACAACCATGAATGTGTACACACATATCACAAAGCAGGCCAAAGATGATATTGGTGAGAAATTTGCTAATTATATAGATTTTTAAAGCCATCAGCTATCAGGACAGACTCTTTTCAAAAAAAGGGTCTGTTTTTGGGTCTGTTAATTTCAAAAAGGTATGGGAAAGAATAGAAAGTATAAAAATAAAAAACGTTGAATTATCAACGTTTTAAGAAGTTTTAATAAGTTTCAAAAAGTATATATGGAGCCGGTGGGAGTCGAACCCACGTCCAAACACCTGCCAGCATATTTGTCTACAACCATAGGTTATGTTTTCTTTTAACAGCTACATGACACATAACTCAAGCCCTGTAGTTGCGAGTCTATCAATCTCTTATCTAACTCCTAGACCAAGCTAGATCGTATCTCGCTGAAATTAAGACCTGTCATCAAACACGAGCGATTCGAATCGGGTCACGCCTGCTGGTGTTTAGGCAGCTAAAGCGTAAGAATTATTATTTTTTGCAGTTATATTTAACTGGCGTTTTACATCCGCTAGATGAGTTGCAAAATATGCCTCATAATGCCTGTCGAATCCGTAACGACCCCAAAACGAATACATTTAGTATATCAAAATCTAGCTAAAAATGCAAAAGAAAAAAATTGAACAAGAAACCTTCCACTGGGGAGCTCCTTGTTCAATTAACTGTTTTTATTGAAGATTCAACTTATATTTGCTGATATAGTGAATGGTGAAGTACATAGAAACAATCTTAATGACTTCATAGATGAGACCTGGAATGAAGTTTGCTCCCAAATCATCAATATTTCCATAAACCAATGCATACCCGACAGCATATGAATCTTTAAAAGGATTGACTGCTGTACCGATGATACTTAAAACAATGCACAAGAGAAAGAAAAACAGAATAGCCTTAAATCCTCGACGATTTTGAAACAGTTGGCCAAGTGCGATCGATACATAAAATAGGAAGATCCCTGAGGCTGTGGTAAAAATCCACCAAACGATAATCCAATAAGCAATAGAATGACTAAAAGCCTCAGCGATAATACTAAATACAGGAGAGAGGTCTTGTCCAATGACAGCGCCCATCACAAGTATTGTGATAAAACCACTCAAAAATAGAAGGAATAGGCAGTAAAGACTCGCTACTAAAGCTCCCACAAATTTAGATAAAATGATCGCATGCGGGCTAGCTGGAAGGGTCCAGGTCAAGTAACCTTCGCGTCCGTATAAGTTGGAATAGAAACGACGGATAATAATATAGTAGTTACTAAGATAAAGACCAATGACTCCTCCAAAAATGAGAATCCCAAGAGTCCCCGTTATGATTTGCATACTATTGGTTTCCATATTCACAAAACCGTTTGTAGCACTTCCACCAATAACACCTGTAATCACTGACAAACCTAGTGCGATCAGGGTGATCAATAAATACCACTTAGCTGTCGATTTAAATTCATATTTTAATAATTTACCAAACATGGGTTCCTCCTAATAAACACGGAATTGATCACGGAAGATCTCATCGATTGATTTTCCGTGTTGATTGCGCATAACAGTCGTATTTTCATGCAAGAGGATTCTTCCTTGGTTGATGAAAATGGCCTCATCCAAAACTTGCTCAATATCCGCAATCAAGTGAGTAGAAATCAAGACAGAAGAGTTTGGACGTCTGTTTTGAATAATGGTCCGCAAAATATAATCACGCGCTGCTGGGTCAACCCCACCGATTGGTTCATCAAGAACATACAAGTCAGCTTCACGGCTCATCACCAAAATCAATTGCACTTTTTCCTTGTTCCCTTTTGAAAGGCTGTTCAATTTTTGATTTGGCTGCAAATGCAAATCGTTGAGCAATTGGTAAGCTCGTTGGACATTAAAATCTGCATAAAAATCTTGGAAATAGTTAATAGCATCAATAATTTTCATATTTTCATTCAGATAAGTTGTATCTGGCAAATAGGAAACCACTTTTTTAGAAGCTGGGGATGGTAATTGCCCATGAATATAGATATTTCCAAGGCTTGGTTGCAACAAACCATTAATCAATTTAATGATGGTTGTTTTCCCACTACCATTGGGACCCAAAAGGCCAATAATACGGCCAGGTTGGATGTTCAAACTAACATCCATGAGAGCAACTTCATGCCCATAATTCTTTGTCACATGGTCCAAGTAGACCAAAGGATACTGATTCATGTAAATCTCCTTTATTTTCTATTTATGCTATTATACCCTGTCCCCTTGATGATTGCAACTTTATCTGAAAATTTGCTAAGAATTTGAAAATGGTTGTTCAAAAATACAGGTGTAAACAAATCAGAGGTTAGGGAAGCCCCTAACCTCTGATTTGTTTTGATGAATAGAATTTTTAACTAATTCCAAGTGCAATCCGTGCATAGCGGCTCATTTTTTCAACCGTCCAAGCAGGATACCAGACCAACTTCACATCCACAGATGTCACTTCTTCTACTTCTGCTAAAACATCATGAATCTGATCTGTCAGAAGATCCGCTAATGGACATCCCATGGTCGTTAGCGTCATATCAATAATGGTCGCTCCAGTTTCACCATCAAAATGGATCTCGTAAACAAGACCTAAATTAACAATGTCAATCCCAAGCTCAGGATCGATTACCTCTTCCAAAGCATTTAAGATTTTATTTTTAATTTCTTCAATTTGCTCAGTTGTATATGCCATATGACACTTCCTTTTTTTGTTATGTTACTCTCGATAGAATTGCTTGGCTCGGGTTAAAAAGGTCCCCCGGACATTTTTAATCCTCAATAAAATCACGCAATGGTTTGCTTCTGCTTGGGTGGCGGAGTTTGCGGAGGGCTTTGGCTTCGATCTGACGGATCCGTTCACGGGTCACGTTGAAGACTTTACCCACATCTTCCAAGGTCCGCATTTTCCCATCATCCAAACCGAAACGTAAGCGAAGGACGTTTTCTTCACGGTCTGTCAGGGTATCGAGGACTTCATCTAATTGTTCACGTAGAACCACACGAGTGGTGTAGTCTACTGGATTTTCAATCACTTCATCTTCGATGAAATCTCCCAAATGGCTATCGTCTTCTTCCCCGATTGGCGTTTCCAAAGAAACAGGCTCTTGGGCAATCTTCAAGATTTCACGCACCTTATCAGGCGTCATATCCATGCGTTCAGCGATTTGTTCAGGCGTTGGGTCTTGTCCCAATTCTTGCAAGAGATTGCGTTGTTCACGAACCAACTTGTTAATGGTTTCCACCATGTGAACAGGGATCCGAATGGTCCGTGCTTGGTCTGCAATGGCACGAGTGATAGCCTGACGAATCCACCAAGTAGCATAGGTAGAGAACTTGAACCCTTTGGTATAGTCAAACTTATCAACGGCCTTCATCAAGCCCATATTTCCTTCTTGGATCAAATCCAAAAATTGCATTCCACGACCAACGTAACGTTTCGCAATGGATACAACCAAACGAAGGTTGGCTTCTGCAAGACGTTGCTTAGCTTCCAAATCACCTTGTTCCACTAGGATAGCCAATTCTTGTTCTTCTTCATTGGTCAAAAGAGGAACAACCCCAATTTCTTTCAAGTACATCCGTACTGGGTCGTTGACCTTGGCAGAGTTGCTTCCAAGCAATTCCTCATCTGACAATTCTGGCTCTTCTTCATTGTTCAACACACGCGCACTTGGGTTACCATCTTTATCCGTGATCGAAATTCCTGCATCTTGAATCCGTTGCAAAAGATCTTCAATTCCATCTGCATCTAGTGTGAATGGAATAACCAACTTGTCATTAATTTCATCATCTGTTGCAGTTCCACTTTTCTTGTGGCTACGAATAAACTCTGCAATTTGAACGTCCAATGTTGTAATATCTTTTTGTTCTTTAGCCATTCCTACTCCATTCTTCTTTTTTGAGCGATCAAACGCTCGAGTTCCAATAAAGCTTTTTCCGCATTCCCTGTTGAGGAAGCTTCCTTCACTTTATTTCCAATTTGTTGACTTTCTTTGCGAAGAAGCTCACGATTTCGCGTTTCTTCCACTTCTTCTAATTCACCATCCGCTATCTCTTCTGGCAAATCTTCTTCTAACATCCGGTACCAGGCGTGCTGGACCCCTTCAGGTTGCTCGGACAAATCCTGAGATGTGACTTCTCCATTTTGACAGAGTAATTGGTACAAGATCTGTAACTCCGGTGTGTCAAAGACAAAATCAGGTCGCAAACGGTAATCATTAAGCACCATTGGAAAATCTTTCATCCTACTTAATAAATAATTTTCCGCCTTGATCAAGCGCGTCATCCCACGATTAGGCAGGAGATCGACTGAAAAATTCGACGTTCTTGATCGTCCACCACTTTGATCCTCCTGCCGTTGATGCAAGCGACAATTATTGACAATCTGCTCAATCTGCAAATAATCAAAGTCTGGCAATAAATCTGCCAACTTATAAATATAGGTGTTTTGCGCTGTGATGGAGCGCGTCTGGGCGATCATCGGTGCCAGCTTCTCGACAAACTCAATCTGTGCCTGTAAGTTCTCAATATACTGGGGTTTCCAGTAGTGCATCAAGAATTCAACCTTACTGATCCGCGAATTCTTCAAGAGGGAAGCTAGATCTTCTGGGGAGGTCTTTTTGAGGTACTCATCGGGATCCATCTGATCAGGGATACGGACGATCTCCAACTCCAGATCCTGCAAGACATCCAAGGCCTTAGCGGTTGCTTCAAGTCCCGCCTTATCCCCATCATAGGTCAAAATGACCTTTTTGGTAAAATGAGACAGGTGCTGGACGTGCTCTGGTGTCAAGGCTGTCCCCATAGAGGCGACTGCATTTTCAATCCCAGCTCGATAAGCCGCAATGACATCCATAAAGCCTTCCATGATATACATTTCATGTTGCTTTTTGGCGCTCGTCTTAGCTTGATCCAAATGATAAAGTTCATAACTCTTATTAAATAGACGGGTACTTCGACTATTCTTGTACTTGGCTTGATGACTGCCATCATCCGTTAGTTTCCACAGTCTACCAGAAAAAGCAATGACACGTCCACTATCATCCGTCAAAGGAAACATAATCCGATCCTGAAAGGCATCAAAAACTGTTCCAGCATCTGAGATTGTGAATAACCCCGAATCGGTAATCACTTTCTCAGAGAACTTCTCAGAGAGATTTCGATAGAGATAATTCCCTTCTGCTGGGGCTAAGCCCAATTGAAAATGTCGGATGACCTCATCCGTCAATCCACGTTCATGCAGATAATTTCGCGCTTCTTCTCCCATCTTTGTCGTCATCAGAATCGCCTGGTAGAACTTACTGGCTTCCTGATGAATCTCATAAAGTTCTTGGTTGGGATTGATAGACGTTGGTTGAGCCGGCCTTGCTTGGTACTGAAGCGCAATACCCGCTTTTTCTGCTACGATCTGGACCGCATCCATAAAAGCCACTCCACGGTATTCCTCAATAAACTTAAAGACATCTCCCGAGCGACCACATCCGAAACAATGGTAAAACTGCTTGTCTTCAACGACATTAAAAGAAGGAGTCTTTTCACCATGAAAAGGACAGAGCCCTAAAAAATTACGGCCAGCCTTGGTCAAAGAAACAACTTCTCCAATAACTTCAACAATGTTTACACTGTTTTTAATTTCTGCAATTAGCTCTTTATCAACCATAAACAGTGCCTCCATTTTACCATAGATTATCACTTTATATTTTATACTAAAAGTTAGTAAAAGTAAATTTTTTCCTACCGATTTCACACATAAAAGAAAAGATTTTCAACCTTTATCACTAATTTTAAAAAAATGAGGCATATTCCTTGTCAGTCGAATATTTTTCCGTTATACTATCATAGTAAAAATTATTATGAAAGGACATATTTAGGATATGTTAAAAGATTTGAAAGCTTTTCTCCTTCGTGGGAATATTGTTGACCTTGCTGTAGCAGTCGTTATCGGAGCTGCATTTGGAGCTATCGTAACATCACTTGTTAACGATATCATCACTCCACTTATTTTGAAACCAGCTATGAAAGCTGCTGGTGTTGATAAGATTGCTAATTTGTCATGGAACGGTGTTGCATACGGTAGCTTCTTGAGCGCTGTTATCAACTTCCTTGTTGTTGGTACTGTTCTTTTCTTCGTAGTGAAAGCTGCTGAAAAAGCTCAAAACCTTGGTAAAAAAGAAGAAGCTGTCGAAGAAGAAGCTTCTGCTCCTACTCAAGAAGAGTTGCTTACTGAAATCCGCGACTTGCTTGCAAACAAATAATCAGATAAAAAGATCCGATCTTCTAGCTAGAAGATCGGTTTTTTTGTCTTTAACGGATGAAAAAAACAAAAAACAGACCGAAGTCTGTTCTTGTATTCAATTAGAATTTTTTACGTTTACGAGCTGCTTCTGATTTACGTTTACGTTTTACAGAAGGTTTTTCATAGAATTCACGTTTGCGTGTTTCTTGAAGAGTACCAGCTTTAGTAACCGCACGTTTGAAACGACGAAGAGCATCGTCAAGAGATTCATTCTTACGTACTACTGTTTTTGACATATTTTTCACTCCCTTCAAGCCTAAAATCTTAATAATTTTATCACACTTTAAGGACGCTGTCAAGATCTTTTGAAACTTTTCTAGCCCTCCTAGCCTTCATATCTTTTCTTTTTCCAACTTTTTCATTCTTCCCATTTTATGATACAATGGAAACAAAGAAAACCCTGAAGGAGATACTATGTCAGAAATTTATGATATTACAATTGTTGGGGGCGGACCAGTTGGTCTGTTTGCTGCTTTTTATGGCAATATGCGCCAAGTTAAAGTCAAACTGATTGATTCCTTGCCTCAACTTGGAGGGCAACCAGCCATTCTCTATCCAGAAAAAAATATCCTCGATGTACCCGGATTTACCAATTTAACAGGTGAAGAATTAAGCGACCGCTTGATCGAGCAAGTCAAACGATTCGATACACCGATCTTCCTCAATGAAACTGTAGAGGATATTCAAAAAGAGGGTAACCTCTTCACTATCACTACTTCTCGCCAAGTGCATCAGTCTAAAGCCGTCATCATTGCCATGGGTGGCGGTGCCTTTAAACCACGTGCTCTTGATATCGAGGGGGCTGAAGACTTCGATAATGTCCACTACCATGTTTCAAATATCCAGCAATATGAAGGACAGCAAGTGACCGTCCTTGGTGGTGGGGACTCTGCTGTGGACTGGGCTCTTGCTTTTGACAAGATTGCTCCAACTACAATCGTTCACCGTCGGGACAACTTCCGTGCCTTGGAACATAGCGTAGAAGAACTCAAACAATCTTCTGTCAGCATCAAAACACCATTTGTTCCTAGCCACTTGATTGGAGAAAATGGTCATGCCACACACCTTGAAATCACAAAAGTCAAATCCGATGAAACCGAACTTATCCCGATTGATCACTTATTTGTCAACTATGGCTTTAAATCTTCAATCGGAAACTTGAAAGAATGGGGTGTAGAATTGCAACGCCATAAAATCAAGGTCAACCAAAAACAAGAAACCAGCCTTCCTGGAATTTATGCTTGTGGAGACTGCTGCTTCTATGAAGGAAAGATCGATCTCATCGCTACAGGTCTGGGGGAAGCTCCAACAGCTGTAAACAATGCCATTAACTACATCTATCCAGATAAGAAAGTCCAACCAACGCACTCAACCAGTTTATAATAAAATAAGTTAATCGATTCTGCAAAGAAGTAAAAATGAGTTCCTATTTTTAGTATGAATCAAGAAAATAAAAAACTTTCCGCTGTGAGAAAAGTGCCTGAAACAATACGTTTCAGGCACTCGGGAGTTTTGAGAGTAAAACAGTTTGGGAAACTGTTTTAGCCTGAGCCCAGAAAATAAAGAGCGAAGGAGCTCAATACGAATTGAACACGGGCTGCGGCTTGTGTCAAAAAGATAAGTTTTCCTAGAACCTAAGGTTTCTGCGTCAAACTTCCTATTTTGACTTGATCCGCAGACGCCCTTAGTATCTTGATTTAGTCATGGAACTTCTATGAAGTTCGCTGACGTCCGTACTCACCTAAGGAAAGTTTTTAAAAAGACTTTATCCTCATTATGAAAGGCCTTTGGCCTTTTTTATTTGTCTAAATCGTCTGCGATCTTATTGATCTTACGCAAGCGGTGATTGACGCCGCTTTTTGAAATAGGCTTTTGCAAACTATCAGCGATCTGCTGGATAGAATAATCTGGATGGTTCATTCGAATGTAGGCAACTTCTTGCAGGTCACTTGGTAAACTTCCTAGACCGACTGTATCCACAATTTTACTGATATTATTGATGGTTTTCATACTAGCTGTGACCGTGCGCTGGATATTGGCCATCTCGGCATTATTGGCCCGATTGAGGTCATTACGCGTCTCTCTCATAACCTTGATGGACTCAAATTCCTGCATGGCTTGCATGGCCTCTACGACAATGAGAAAATCAATAATATCTTCCGCTCGTTGCAAATAGGTTACGACTCCCTTTTTACGCTCGATGGTTTTGGCGTCTAGTAAAAATCCTTGCATGAGAAGGGCAATTCCTTCCGCGTGGTCTGTATAAACAGAATGAATTTCCAGCTGATACTTCCCTTTTTCAGGATCTTTTATTGAACCACTCGACAGAAAAGCTCCCCGAAGATAAGCACGACTGGCTACTTCATCCTCTAAAACACTAGCATCAATGCCTGTCTCAATCCCAAAGAAGGCATCTGCCAAATGCAAGTCAGCTAAAATTTCTTCTACCTTTTCATCCAAGAATACTGTGTAGACACGATTCTTTTTCAAATTGGTTTTTTGATGGTGGCGAATATCTGATTTGGCCTCATAAAAATGATGCAATAATTCATAGATATGGCGAGCGATCTTGGCATTTTCTGTCGTTACCGAGAGCGTCAAGCCGCCCATTGATATGCCGAGGCTCCCAGACATCTTGATAATAGCAGCTAATTCACTCTTTTCAAATCGCTTGAGAGACAATAATTCTTCTTTGACACGAACCGTAAAACTCATTTTCTCACCTGCACGATCTGCATCAGCTCTTCGACCACTTTTTCACCATCATGAAAAGCTCCCCCGTTGACCAGCTTTAAGAAATCGGAAGAAATCACTTGAGGCACTTGCGATCGCAAGCCCTTAAAATCGTGCTCTACCTGGACCAAGTATTCATCAAATTTATTGCTGTTCATATAAGCTGTGGGAACCTGATTGATATTGACAAGGACGGTGTCGATGAACTTTTCTCCCAAATGTTTGTGGAGCACGGCCACGTGGTCACTATCTGTGAAATGTTCGGTTTCTCCTCTTTGGGTCATGATATTGCAAACATAGGCTACTTGGGCTTTGGTTTCAAGGATGGCTTTCCCAATCTCATCGATCATCAAATTAGGAAGGATCGAGGTAAAGAGCGAACCAGGACCCAAGACGACCATATCACTTTCAAGAATCGCTTCCACCACTTTCTTACTAGCCTTTGGACGCTCTTGATCATAGGTATTGGTCACATAAACATGATCAATCATGCCGGTATAGTTGGCAATGTGGCTTTCTCCTACTATTTCTTTTCCATCTTGAAAGACAGCATGAAGGGTCAAGGGACTATCACTCGACGGATAGATCTTACCGGTTGTATGGAAAAATTTCGTCAACAACTGCATGGCATTATAGGTCGAGCCTTGCATCTCTGAAATCCCTGCAATAATTAAGTTTCCCAAAGGGTGCCCAGCCAAAGGACCATCATCGTCTGCAAAGCGGTATTGAAAGACTTTCTCATAAAAACGAGGCATATCTGACATGGCAACCAAGACATTTCGAAGATCCCCAGGTGGTGTCAATTTTTGGATGTTCTTCCGCAATTCACCTGAGCTACCGCCATCATCTGCAACAGTTACAATGGCAGTGATCTCGACCGGTTTCTTTCTTAGACTATCGAGAATAACAGAAATCCCTGTCCCTCCTCCAATAACGGTTACTTTAGGTTTTCTCATGAGCGATTCACCGTTTCTTTCCGTCTGTCCTTGTCTCTATGACTGCAATTGACCTGCCAATTTTTTTCTAAATCATGCGCTAAGCGCTCTGCAAAGGCTACTGAACGGTGTTGACCTCCAGTACAGCCCATGGCGATGGTGAGAACGGATTTACCTTCTCGTTTATAAGACGGTAAAATAGGAACGATTAAGTCATGGAGATGACGGTAAAAGTCCTCTGATTCAGGGTGATCCATGACATAATCATAGACAGCTGGATCTTGACCGGTTAAATTCCGAAGCTCCAATTTATAGTAGGGATTTGGAAGAAAACGCACGTCAAAGACGAGGTCAGCATCGATCGGAAGGCCGTATTTGAAACCAAATGACATGACCTCAACCCGAAAATCTGGCTGATTATCTTGACTGGCAAATTGCTCTGCAATCGTTTTTCTCAGATTACGGGGCGTCAACTCAGTCGTGTCCACCACATTTTGACTGATATTTTTTAAAGGAGACAAGAGCTCGCGCTCTAGGGTAATCCCATCTAAAACACGGCCATCTGCTGCTAGTGGGTGGCTACGACGTGTTTCCTTGTATCGTGCTACCAACTCACTGTCAGTAGCATCCAAGAACAGAACCTTGAAATCGAGGTCTTCTTGGTTGTCCAATTCATCCAAAATGGTGCGAATTTCATTGAAAAAAGAACGGCTCCGCATGTCCACAACAACGGCTAATTTATTGTTATCTGGGCTAAGGCGCATGAGCTCAATAAATTTCAGCAAGAGCGCCGGTGGCATATTATCGATGGTAAAGTAACCCAAATCCTCAAACGATTGGATAGCGACGGTCTTGCCAGCACCGCTCATCCCTGTTACCATGACTAGTTGAATCTTACTTTCTGTCATTTTCTCCTCCCAAAATAAAACAGAGTGGCCTACAGTTTCCTGCTTTCCACTCTGTCTTTTTGTCTTTGAATGGTTATTAGGCCTTGATTTCCGCAATAACTTCAATTTCAACCTTCACATCACGTGGCAGGCGTGCTACTTCAACAGCAGATCGAGCTGGAAACTCTGTGGTAAAGACTGTTTTATAGACCTCATTAAAAGGTACAAAGTCATTCATATCACTTAAGAAACAAGTGGTTTTCACCACGTGGTCGAAGTCTGTCCCAGCCTCTTCCAAAATAGCCCCAATATTTTTTAAGACTTGCTCTGTTTGTTCTTGGATGGTTTCGCCAATGATTTCTCCTGTTTCAGGTGACAAGGGAACTTGTCCGCTTGCAAAGAGAAGATTGCCTACGATTTTCCCTTGAACATAAGGTCCAATTGCTGCAGGTGCTTTATCTGTATGAATTGTTTTTGCCATAGTATTCTCCAAGTCTATTTACTTCTGCTGGTTTTCTTTTGCTAATTTTTCCCTTTGTAAGCGCAACTTGCGCTTAGGATTTAGCGTATTAAAGAGTTCTTCTAATTTTTCAGCATTCCAAACATCAGCTGCTGAAACAAAATTTCCATTTTCATCTCGAAAAGATATTGGTTTATCTCCCACTGAAAAAGCCTCATTTCTTATTTGGAATCCTTGACCCGCTCAGGATCACCCTTAATCTACAAACTCAAATTCAAATTTACCGATCCGGACGATATCGCCATCTTTTGCCCCACGTGCACGGAGAGCTTCATCAACACCCATTCCACGCAATTGACGAGCAAATTTCATGACTGCTTCATCCCGATCGAAATTCGTCATATTAAAGAGTTTTTCAAGTTTTTCACCAGATAAGACCCAAGCGGCATCGTCATCACGACTGATGTCAAAGGCTGGCTGGTCTTCATCAAAGCCATAGTAGACTTCTTCTTGGGCCATGTCGTCTTCTGAATACAAGAGGAATTCTGGTGTTTTGTCTAACAATTCTGCCGTTGCATCTAACAAATTGTCTAAACCTTGATGAGCCAAACTAGAGATCGGGAAGATCTGTGGCAGTTCATCAAACTCATCGTAATTGGCTGCCAATTTCTTCTTGAACTCTTTCAAGTTTTCTTGACTTTCTGGCATATCCATTTTATTTGCCACGATAATCTGAGGTCGCTCCATCAAACGAAGATTATAAGTTTCAAGCTCTTTATTGATTTGAACATAATCTTCGTAAGGGTCGCGTCCTTCGCTCGCCGACATATCAATAACATGCAAGATAACCCGGGTGCGCTCGATGTGACGAAGGAACTGGGTTCCGAGTCCAACACCTTGGCTAGCTCCTTCAATCAATCCAGGAAGGTCTGCGACTGCAAAGGATTCACCTGACGGCGTCCGAACCATGCCTAAGTTTGGAACGATGGTTGTGAAATGATAAGCTCCAATCTTTGGTTTGGCTGAAGTGATGACACTAAGAAGGGTTGATTTCCCTACTGATGGGAAGCCAACCAAACCAACGTCTGCCAAGACCTTGAGCTCTAATTCGAGTTCGCGTTCCTGACCAGGTTCCCCGTTCTCAGAAATCTCTGGAGCTGGATTTTTAGGAGTAGCAAAACGAATATTTCCACGTCCGCCACGGCCACCGTGGGCGACAATGTACTCTTGTCCATTTTCAACTAGGTCTGTAATGACCTTACCAGTCTCTGCATCTCGGACGGTCGTTCCTTGAGGGACTCGTACATAGAGATCTTCTGCTCCCCGTCCGTGCATCCCTTTGGTCATTCCTTTTTCCCCATTTTGGGCTTTGAAATGTCGATTATAACGGAAGTCCATCAAGGTGCGCAAGCCTTCGTCTACTACGAAGATGACATTGCCACCACGACCTCCATCACCACCCCAAGGTCCGCCATTAGGGACATATTTTTCACGGCGAAAAGCCACCATGCCATCGCCGCCATTTCCAGCCTTGACCTTAATCTTGGCTGTATCTAAAAACATACTCATAAATAGATGATTTCCTTTATTTCTGCGTGCGTCTTAGTAAGAAAGAGCACCAATTGCGGTTGCAAAGATTGCACCAATCGTTACAATCAACATAATCACAATAACCACCATCGTGATCATTTCAAATGGTGTTTTTTTACGTTTTCCGTTATCTCCAAAAGCCACTTCTAATACCTCGATTACTATAAATTCATTAGCCCTATTTTACCACGAAATAGGGGATTTTTCAAATCGAGCCTACACAAAAAGACCAGACAGATGTCTGATCTTTCATTGATCATTTTAAGAATCTTTTCTTACACGTAAAACTCCAACCGATAGAACTGCTAGGAAGACACCCATGACAAGAACCACCGGTGTCATCTTTTCACCTGTACTTGGAAGAACTTTTTTCTTACCAGGTTTTGGAGCTTCTTCTTTAACAGAAGATGAAGATGATTTCAATGAAGAACTTGATGTGGATGTTGAGTTCGATGTAGAACCAGAACTCGATGAAGATGATGAACTTGATGATGAACTAGAACTCGTTGAAGATGATGAGCTTGATGATGAACTAGAACTTGATGAGGATGATGAGCTTGATGATGAACTAGAACTTGATGAGGAGGTTGAGCTAGGTGTCGGTGGTGTTTGTTCTTTCTCACCTAATCCCTCTCCAGATCCTGTTTCCAATCTCACCTCACGGGTCAAGGTACGAGGGTGCTGGGAAATTGGTTGCCGTCCATGTTAACGTATTATGGACAATATCGCCGACTTTCGTTCCAGGAGCTACTTTTGTAGAATATTCAATATACATTGGCCAATTGTAGTTATCACCAAATTCAATTGTAAAACCAGTGGTCTTTCCATCTGCATTCTTATTGAAAACAGCTTTTTTAGTAAAGTTATCTAGAACTGGGAGACTCAAGATCTGAGCTTCGTTCTTGATCCCACCTTCTACAGGAGCATAGCGAACCGCACGTAAGCTCCCTTCAACCAATGTTAAACCATCTCCGAATTGGTCTTTAATGACCATTCCTCTCAGCATATCTTGACGGGCATTTAAGAGAATCCGCCATTTGATAATGGTTGGATCAGACTTATCTTGGTAGCCGTATTTCATCTCATAGTCTCCAGCTTCTCCATCAGTCTTTTCATAATTCAATGAAAAATCTGTATTGCCTAGTTTAAATTGGATTGGGGATGTTTTAGTGACCACTTCTGAGTCTACTTTTACATCAAAATGCAAGGCAACTCGCTTGTTAAGTGGATGAGATGCGAAATAATCATTAAAGGTAACGGTCACTGTTTTCTTACCTGTATCAACGACAGCTTTCCCCACAGTTTGACCATTTGATTGGCCTTCCTCAAGAACATTGAATTCCAATGCTGTGTAGAGGGTTAATTCTTTTGGTAAGCTAATTGTTAAAGTATCACCAGCTTGAATGGCTTGCGAATCAGGGAAGGTCAAAGAAATGCTTGCTGACAATTTTTCATTCGTCAACACCTTGCTGCCATTCGTTAAAGGATTGCCATCTTTCGTTAAGCGTGCTGTCTGTGTATAAGACGAGACTTCAGCGGCCTGAATTGTTTTAGTCAAACCAGCTGTGAATAGAATCGTTAGCACTAAGGCAAGTGCCCATACAATTTGACGAACCTGTTTCATATATACCTCCTCTGCTCGCCTATTTTCGAGCCGTGTTTTTTACAAGGTTAAAGTCCGATTTCTGCTTGAACAACTGCAGCAATGGTATCTACATAGTAGTCCACTTCTTCATGGGTAGGTGCTTCTGCCATCACACGAAGGAGGGGTTCAGTTCCACTTGGACGCACGAGGATGCGTCCATTTCCTGCCATTTCCGCTTCCATTTTTTCAATGATTTCACGAATAGCAGGGACTTCCATCGCCTTGTCTTTCATGCTATTTTCAACCCGGATATTGACCAGTTTTTGTGGATAAATGGTTACTTCAGCAGCCAATTCAGATAATTTCTTGCCGGTTTCTTGCATGATTTTCGTCAATTGAACTCCTGTTAATTGACCATCACCAGTTGTATTGTAATCCATGATGACGACATGACCAGATTGTTCACCACCAAGATTGTATCCTGATTTGCGCATTTCTTCGACCACATAACGGTCTCCGACAGCTGTGATTTCTTTTTGAATCCCCTTCGCATCTAATGCCTTGTGGAATCCGAGATTGGACATGACGGTTGTGACGATCGTATTTTTTTCGAGCAAGCCCTTGCTTGAAAGATAAGAACCGATGATGTACATGATCTTATCGCCGTCCACGATCTCTCCATTTTCATCCACAGCAATCAAGCGATCGCTGTCTCCGTCAAAGGCAAGACCAATCGCTGCACCTACTTCTTTGACTTTCTCTTGCAAATGCTCTGGGTGAGTAGAACCAACCCCATCATTGATGTTCAAACCATCTGGGTTTTCACCGATGACGGTCAATTGAGCTCCCAAATCTGCAAAGATTTGACGGGCACTAGTAGAGGCTGCACCATTTGCTGTATCTAAGACTACGTGCATGCCCTCGAGTTGGATACCTGTCGATACAAGGAATTCTTGATACTTACGCAAGCCTTCCGGATATTCCATGACCGTTCCTAAACCTTGCGCACTTGGACGTGGAAGCGTATCTTCAGCAGCATCAAGCAAGGCCTCAATTTCAAGTTCGCGATCGTCATCCAATTTGAAACCATCACCACCAAAGAATTTGATGCCATTGTCCAAGGCTGGATTGTGGCTAGCAGAAATCATCACTCCGGCGCTGGCTTTTTCCGTACGAACTAGATAAGCGACACCTGGTGTTGCAATCACACCCAACTTGTAGACGCGAATTCCAACAGATAAGAGGCCAGCAATTAAGGCATGCTCTAACATTTCACCAGAAATACGTGTATCACGTCCAACAAATACCAAGGGCGTTTCTTCTTCGTGTTGGCTCAAGACATAGCCACCGAAACGGCCTAGTTTAAAAGCCAATTCTGGCGTTAATTCTACATTTGCTTCTCCACGGACACCGTCCGTTCCAAAATATTTACCCATTCTTCATTACCTTTTTTACTTTCTAATTACTTGAACTGGAGGAGGTCGACGACGAACTGCTTGAGCTTGACGTAGACGAGCTACTCTTTGTGCTTACTTTAATCCGTGTTTCACTCGGATTTACCAGACCTGGTAGAACATTTCCTTGGGCATCTACTGCATTTAAGGAAATAGTTCCGCTATAATTTCCACTAATGATCTCACTGGATGGGAAGACCGCTTGGACATGATCAATGCGACTCAAGGTTTCTTGATCGCTGGTCACTTCTACCTTGGTGGTTTCAAGAGAAATATCCGATACCGTGATTCCATCCACAATTTGATTGTCCGGGATCGTAGCCCTGACCGCAAACGTTTTTTTCGCTTTCTTCCCGATTTTTACAGAAACTTTCTGAGGCTCAACGGTTGCGGTCAAACCGGCTGGAAGATCTTCTACAATCAATGGCACTTCGACGGTACCTTCCTTGGCCTTACGAAAATCGGCTACCACGCGAAATTTTCGCGTTCCCGGCTGCATTTCGCTTGCAAGAGCGACCCGGTTTGAACCCTTTAGAAAGACCGTTACCTCCGATGTTAACCCACTGACAAAGTATGTCTTATCATTGTACTTAGCATCAATCGGAATATTGGTCAAGGTATTGGTGTAGGTCTCTGAACTCACTTGTCTAGCGCTGCTATTATTTTGAAAATTAAAGGAAGATGCATTGATAAACAAGATAAAGGACAATAAGACGGAGGCAAAAACATAAAGAAATTCTTTTTTCGATCTCATTTTGTTACCCTCCCAAATAGACGCTCTTTCCAACTAGTCGTTTTATTCTCTTCAGGAACCAAGAAGGCTCTCAATTCTGCCTCGAACTCGTCTAAGGTTAAATCATGTCGGAAGGTTCCATTATAGGTCACAGAGATCCCGCCCGTTTCTTCTGATACCACAAAGGTAAAGGCATCCGAAACTTCAGATAAACCAATAGCCGCGCGGTGACGCGTTCCGAACTCTTTTGAAATTCCAGTATTTTCGGTCAAGGGCAGGTAGGCACAAGAAACAGCGATTTTATCATTGCGGACAATGACGGCTCCATCATGCAAAGGAGTATTAGGAATGAAGATATTAATCAGCAATTCTCCTGAAATCTCTGCATCTAGAGGAATCCCTGTGGAGATATATTCCTGAAGGGTTCTGGCTCCTTGAATAGCTACCAAGGCACCAATCTTACGTGGGCTCATATAAGCTACTGCCTTGACATAGGCCTGAACCATCTTCTCTTCCTGACTGACTTCACTCGTCGTAAAAAATTCTGTCGCCCGACCTAGACGCTCTAGGCCAATCCGAATTTCAGGGGAGAAAATCACAACCAGCGCAATAACCCCATAGGTAATCACTTGATTGATCAGCCAAGAAATAGTCGTTAAACCCAAAAAATTGGCTAAAAATTGAGCCAAGAAAAAGATAATGACCCCACGCACCAAAATCATGATCTTGGTCCCGACGATGGCCTTGATCAAAAAATACAACAACCAAGCCACCAGGGCAATATCGATGATATTGATAATAACACTCCACCAATTCGGGAACAAACTGGTCCAAAATTGTGGATTTGAAAACTGTTGAATATTCATATTCTCATACCTACCACTTCTCTAAAAGACATCATCTTATTATAACACGTTTCAACAGATTTTTCTGTAACCTTCTGATGCTTTTTATGATAAAATATGATTTATGAAGATAAATACAACCTTGGGCCTTCTGGCAGGAAAGCTTTCCGGCTCTATTCTAGAAAAAATGGGGCGGGGATCAACCCTACCAGGTAAAGTAGCCCTCAAATTTGATAAAGATATTCTCAGTCAACTGGCCAAAAACTATGAGATTGTTGTGATTACAGGAACAAATGGAAAAACCCTGACCACTGCGCTAACCGTAGGTATTCTCCAAGAAGCTTTTGGACCGATTTTAACCAATCCAAGTGGGGCCAATATGATCTCTGGGATTACAACGACCTTCTTACGGGCTAAGCATTCGAAATCAAATCGACCGATTGCGGTACTTGAAATTGACGAGGCCAGCCTCTCTCGGATTTGTGATTATATTAAGCCCAGCCTTTTTGTGGTCACCAATATTTTCCGAGATCAGATGGACCGCTATGGAGAGATCTATACGACCTACCAAATGATTTTGGATGCCATTCACAAGGTCCCAACTGCGACGGTTCTGTTAAATGGAGATAGTCCGCTCTTTAATAGTCAGACCTTATCCAATCCGATCCAATATTATGGATTTGATACAGAAAAATCAGAGCCACAACTAGCCCATTACAATACCGAAGGAATCCTGTGCCCGCATTGCCACAACATCCTCAAGTACAAGCTCAATACCTATGCTAACCTGGGAGATTATATCTGTGAACACTGTGGTTTCCACCGGCCCCCTCTGACCTATGCCGTATCGGACCTCATCTCTTTAACCCATCGATCTTCCAACTTCCGGATCCAAGGGCAAGATTACCACATCAATATCGGTGGTCTCTACAACATCTACAATGCCTTAGCAGCTGTCTCTGTTGCTGGATTCTTTGGGGTTCAACCTGAAGTGATTAAGCAAGGATTTGATCGCAGCCGCGCTGTCTTCGGTCGTCAGGAAACCTTTAAGATTGGGGATAAGGAATGTACCCTAGTCCTGATCAAAAATCCAGTTGGAGCTACTCAGGCTATTGAAATGATCAAACTAGCGCCGTATTCCTTCAGCTTGTCTGTGCTTCTCAACGCGAATTATGCAGATGGGATCGACACCAGCTGGATCTGGGATGCGGACTTTGAGCAAATCACCCAGATGGACATCCCAGAGATTAACGCCGGAGGAGTACGCCACTCTGAGATCGCTCGGCGACTCCGGGTCACTGGCTATCCTGCTGACCAGATCACTGAAATGGCTGAATTAAAAGAGGTCTTCCAACGTATCCAGCAACAGGAAACCCCTCATGCTTACATTTTAGCTACCTATACAGCCATGCTAGAATTCCGTGAACTCTTGGCCCAAGAACACCTGATTGAAAAGGAGATGCACTAATGACTTATACTTCCCTAGAATCTTCTGATCAGGCACAGTATCCCTACAGCCTGCGCATTGCCCATCTCTATGGCAACTTAATGAATACCTATGGGGACAATGGAAATATCCTCATGCTCAAGTACGTTGCGGAAAAGCTTGGAGCCCATGTCACTGTTGATATCGTCTCTCTCAAAGACCGGTTCGACCCTGATGCCTACGATATCGCCTTTTTCGGCGGCGGGCAAGACTACGAACAGACCATTGTATCCGAGGATCTACCAGATAAAAAAGAAGACCTCGAACGCTTTATTCATGACGATGGGGTAGTCCTTGCTATCTGTGGTGGCTTTCAACTTCTAGGCCAATACTACATTGAAGCTTCTGGCAAACGCATTGAGGGCCTCGGTATTATGGGCCACTATACGCTCAACCAAGTCAACAACCGCTATATCGGTGATATCAAAATCCATAACGAAGAATTTAACGAAACCTATTATGGTTTTGAGAACCACCAAGGTCGGACCTTCTTGGCTGAGGATGAAAAACCACTGGGCAAGGTCGTCTATGGAAATGGGAACAACAAAGAAGATGGATGCGAAGGGGTTCATTACAAGAACGTCTTTGGCAGCTACTTCCACGGTCCTATCTTGTCCCGAAATGCCAATTTGGCCTATCGCCTAGTGAGCACTGCTTTAAAAAATAAATATGGCAAGGACCTTTCCCTACCGGCTTATGAGGAGATTCTAAGCCTAGAGCAGCCGGAAGAGTACGCTGATGTGAAAAGCAAGGCCCCTACTGAACAATAAGGAGATAATGATGAACAAAAATAATCTACACTACATTGCTTTATTACTTTTAATTTTATTGATTGCTGGTATTTCCCTTGCAAACATGCAATCGGTTACCGTAAATTTCCTCTTGGTCCAATTTAAATTGCCCTTGATCATTCTGATCTTGCTCTGTGTCCTCTTGGGTGCATTCGTCATGACCTTGGTTAATTTTTCAAAGGGATTCTCCCTAAAAAAAGAACTCAAGAGCACTCAAAAGCAACTGGAGGAAGAAAAGAAAGAAGTTAAAGCAGAAGACAAAGATAACAACTAAAAAAGCACCGATCGGTGCTTTTTTCATGCTGATTTACCTTCATTTGATTACAGTTGCTTGGCGACTACTTGAGCTAGGAGTGAAAAGAGGATGACACCAGCTCCTATCAGGAGAAAAGATTCTACACGGACACTTGGTAACCAGGTCATCAATCCTTTAGCCACAGGCATAAAGAGAATAGCCAAGGTAAAAATGGTGCTTAAGACCCGTCCCAGATAGTCTCCTTCTACCTTTGTTTGAACCTGGGTAAAAAAGTGGATGTTAAAAATTGTCATAAAGAGTTCACAGACCAAATTTCCAGAAAAGGAAAGAAGAGGCGGAAGGGGCAAGCCCATCATGAAGACTCCTACTCCTGTTAAAATCAATAAGAAAAGTAGCATTTCCATGCTTGATTTAAATTTATTAGCAATCAAGGCTCCGATGATAGAGCCAATAGCGCCCAAGGTTAAGATGGTCGCATATGCTCCTTTGACCCCGTAAAGGCGATTCGAAAAAGGAATCAAAAACTCAAAAGCTGCAAAAAAGAAATTGACGGTGGAAGCCACCAACAAGAGAAAGAAAATCTCTTTCTGATGCCAGATATAGTCTAGTCCATCTTTCATATCCGAAAAAATATCTTTTCCCGTAAGCCGTTTCTTTTCCTGAACCTTGGCTTCTTCTTTCGGAAGGAAAGCGACCAGAACAAAGGCGATGAAAAAAGTTAGCGCATCTAGTAAGAGAGTCGCATGGAGACTGGCAAATTGTAAAACAAGGAAAGAGAACACAGGAGAACTAACACCGACCACTTGTAAGGTCAACTCCAAGCGGGCATTATAGGTCACAATCTCATCCTTTTCTACAACTTCTGTGATAATGGCTTTATTAGCCGTACGAGAGAAAGCAAAAGCAATGGCCTGGACAATATTGGCAACAATCAGGGCCGCAATCATCCAACGATCATTCCTGATAAAAGAAATGCCCAAACAAAGGAGACCACAAACCAAGTCGGTCGTCATCAAAATCTTGCGACGGGAAAAACGGTCTGAGATCACGCCTCCAAATGGATTGACTAGAATGGAGGTGACGAGTTCAGAAATCTGATAAATCCCCAACACTGTCTTTCCTACCGTCCCCATCGAAGCCAGCCAAACACTGTTCCCATAGTCATAGAGCATATTTCCCATTCTATTGATCGCCCCACGAGCAATCAACTGGATAGCATGTCGATTCATAAAAAACCTCCTTCATTTTCTGAAACTATTGTATCAGTTCATGAAAGAGGTTTTCATTTTGTCCCCTATTTGGGAAAATTAATGCTTTACAAATTTATCAAAGGATCCCTACTGTTCTTTTGATTGAAGTTGCTTAGCTACTAGCTGAGCCAAGAGTGAAAAGAGAATAACCCCAGCTCCAATCAAGAGAAATGATTTCATACGGACGCTTGGCAACCAAGTCATCAACCCTTTGGCGATGGGCATAAAGAGAACAGCCAAGGTATAAATTGTGCTCAATACTCTACCTAGATAATCATCTTCCACCTTGGTTTGTACTTGGGTAAAAACGTGGATGTCGAAAATGGTCACAAAAAATTCACAGACCAGATTTCCTGAAAAGGAAAGATAAGGCGGAAGAGGCAAGCCCATTATGAACACTCCGACCCCTGCCATGATCAGTAAAAACAGGAGAATTCTCATACTTGATTTCATTTTATTGGCAACAAGCGCTCCTAGAATAGATCCAATAGCTCCCAGCGTTAAAATAGTCGCATAAGCTCCTTTAACCCCGTATAGACGATTCGAGAAGGGAAGTAAAAACTCAAAAGCTGCAAAAAAGAAATTGACGCTAGAAGCCACCAACAAGAGAAAGAAAATCTCTTTCTGATGCCAGATATAGTCTAACCCATCCTTGATATCAGAAAAAATATCTTTCCCGGTAAACTGTTTCCTCTCTTGCACCTTAGCTTCTTCTTTCGGAAGGAAAGCCACTAGGACAAAAGCAATGAAAAAGGTCAGTGCATCTAATAAGAGGGTCATATGAAGACTGGCAAATTGTAGAACTAGGAAAGAAAAAACAGGTGAACAGACACTAACAACCTGTAAGACTAACTCCAAGTGAGCGTTATAGGTCACAATCTCTTCTTTCTCTACTACCTCGGTAATAATGGCTTTATTGGCAGGTCGAGAAAAACCAAAGGCAATGGCCTGAACAATATTGGCAAAAATAAGAGCCGCAATCATCAAGCTATCATTTGTGATAAAAGAAATCGCCAAACAAAGGAGTCCACAAACCAAGTCGGTCGTCATCAAAATCTTGCGACGAGAAAAACGGTCTGAAATCACTCCTCCAAAAGGATTCACGAGAATCCCTGTCACTAACTCAGAAATCTGATAGATCCCTAATACCGTCTTTCCTATAGTCCCCATCGAGGCCAGCCAGACACTATTCCCATAATCATAGAGCATATTTCCAATTTTGTTAATAGCTCCACGACTAATTAATTGGACCGCATGTCGGTTCATAAAATCTCCTTTATCACTGTCCTATTTAGGAACATTCATTTTTTACAAATTTATCAAAGTGTTCTTGATAATAGGCCACCTGCTCTGGCAGTCCCAGCACATCAAAAATGTGCATGGCTTCCCTCATTTGCTGCCGCCCTTCTTCTGTTTGCCCCTTCTGATAGAGGGCAAATCCTTTGAGATAATGAAAGACATTGCGTTCGTAGAGCTTGATGCTCTTGCCGATAATCTTTTCTACATAGGCTTCAAAATAGCTGGCGTTTTCAAAAGAACGATGTTCTAAACAATGTTGGTAGCAATTCAGGGCTAGAATCAAGACCAGTTTGCGATGGCGACCAATTTCTTTGTAGAAATCTTCACGCTCCATCACTTCTCTCCCAAGCCGTGTGACATAGTCCACCTCATAAAAGCTGTATAGATTGCCAAAGAGGATCAATTCATACATGGTCCACTCTTCCGTTTGAAAGAGGTAATCCGCCACCTTATCCAGATCACGCTGCTTCATGGTGTAGCTGGCATCTCTCTGGCAAATCAGCCCTTGTAGCAGGATCCAGTTCAGCTCAAAATAGAGAGGATTGGTCGAACTCTTGGCTTTTTCAAGTTGTTCTCTTTGAAGCTTTTTAAAACCTGCAATATCATTTGAGTAGTAAAGCGGAATAATCTGAGCCATTATGGCGACATGCTCATGGTGTTGAAAATTTCTGGCCTTATCCATAAAATTCTCAATCGTCACATGGATATTGTCCAAAATGTCAAAGAAGCGCGAAGCAGCTAGATCCGACTCCCCTAATTCAAAACGGGATAATTGGGAGGTCGAGCAAGCTTCTCCTGCAGCTTCTTTTAACGAATAATTCTTACTGATTCGAAATTCACGAAAAACTTTTCCAAGATTGTCCATCTATTCCACCTGCTCTGACAGTTCTGCCCACTCTTCCATAACCGCTTCCTGCTGGACAGTTAGTTGATCCAGCTCGCTCTGGAGTTGAACCAAGTCAGCTGCATCATTGGTGCTATGCATGGTTTCGGTGATGTCTTGGATTTTTTGATCCAACTCTTCCATCTCTGCTTCCAATTGCTCAATGCGACGAGTAATTTTCCGGAGTTCCTTTTGGTTTTGCTTCTGCAAGTGATAATCATTGCTGGTGACTTCTTCGGTCGAAGAAACAGGCACAGCTTCTGCTTGTGCTGCAGCTAGGGCTTCTAACTCAGCTTTTTTCTCCAAATAATAATCGTAGTCTCCTAGGTAAAGGGTTGAGCCTTCTTCTGAGAGTTCCAAAACTTGAGTAGCCACCCGATTGATAAAGTAACGGTCGTGGCTGACAAAGAGCAAGGTCCCATCAAAATCAATCAAGGCATTTTCCAGCACTTCCTTGCTATCGATGTCCAAGTGGTTGGTCGGCTCGTCGAGAATCAAGAAATTGTTATTCTCCATGGACAGCTTGGCTAGAAGCAAGCGGGCCCGCTCTCCACCTGACAGCATGCCGACGGTTTTCTTAACATCATCCCCAGAGAAAAGAAAGGCTCCTAGGCGATTGCGAATTTCTACTTCTGGTGTCAGTTTAAAGTCATTCCAGAGCTCATCCAAGACACTGTTGTGAGGGGTTAGTTTACTTTGGGTCTGGTCATAGTAGCCCACCTCGACATTGGCCCCAAAACGAGCTTCCCCCTTGATAAAAGGAATCTGTCCGACGATAGACTTGATAAGAGTAGATTTCCCGATCCCATTTGGTCCCACAATAGCGACTGCATTCATCTTGCGGATGTCCAGATTGATAGGCTCTGACAGGATTTGATCGTCATAGCCGACGGCTGCCTCTTCTACTGTCAGGACGACATTTCCCGAGGTCTTATCGGCATGGAAGGTCATATGGGCAGACTTGGTCCCAGCTTCCGGCTTGTCTAGACGCTCCATTTTTTCTAACTGCTTGCGCCGAGACTGAGCCCGCTTGGTAGTCGACGCCCGCACCAAATTGCGATTAACAAAGTCTTCCAGCGCCGCGATTTCTTTTTGTTGTTTCTCGTAGTTCTTGGCTTCGGTCAGCAATTTTTGCTCTTTTTGCTCCACAAAACTGGAGTAATTACCGACATAGCGATCTAAAGAATGCTTGGTCAAGTCCAGTGTAATGGTTGCGACCTTATCTAGGAAATACCGGTCGTGGCTGACAATGAGAAGGGCCCCACTATAATTGACCAGATAGTTTTCCAACCAGGCGATGGTCTCAATATCCAAGTGGTTGGTCGGCTCGTCCAGTACCAGGAGATTTGGTTTTTCTAAGAGCATCTTGGCCAGAGCTAGACGGGTATTTTGCCCTCCAGACAGCTCTTCAATCTTCATCTGCCACATAGACTCATCGAACTTAAAGCCGTTGAGAATGGCGCGGATATCTGCTTCATAGGTGAAGCCACCAGCCTGACGGAATTCTTCCGATAGACGGTCATAGTCCTGCATGAGTTTTTCTAAGTCAGCCCCAGTTTTTTCCCCCATCGCAAGCTCCATCTGCCGCAAAGTTTTCTCCGTTTTACGGAGGTCGTCAAAGACATGGAGCATCTCATCGTAGATAGTATTGGACGACTCAAAGCGACTATCCTGGGCTAAATAAGAGAGAGAAAGATCCCGCTTTTTATTGATTTCTCCTGAAGTTGGTTCTTCTTCTCCCACCAAGATTTTTAAGAGGGTAGACTTACCGGCTCCGTTCTTTCCGACCAGGGCAATCCGGTCCCGTTCATCCACTTGCAGGCTGATATTATCAAAAAGAACCTCCCCTGCAAAAGAGCGTTCAATTTTGTTGGCTTGTAAAATAATCATGTCCCTATTTTACTATCTTTTTACGGATTAAACAAGAAAAGACGAGCCATCAAAAAAATCCTGAGCCCCTTGAGGCTCAGAACTTTTAGAAAGTATTTTAAAACTTATTCTTCCTTATACAATTGTCGAACTGCTTCCACATCTGTATCCTGAATACTGTAGAAGGAACCAGCCGGTTGCATGACCGATTCTCCATCAGTGTGGTCCAGCCCTATCGCATGGCCTAGCTCATGCTCAGCTGTATTGACAATTCGATCATAACTATAGTTATAGACATAATTTAAAAGATAATGGCGATTGAGACGCACTGTGATGTGGGTGAACCGGTTGGTTAAAAGGTTAGTCTGAGAGGCAGTCTCTCCTGCAGCAGAAACCGATGCGTTATCCATTTCCGTCAAGACCACATTAGCCTCTTTTTCATTTGTAACCAATTTGAAGGTAAAGGCGCCTGTTTGGTTCCAAGCCTCAATAGCATCCCGATAAGCTTTTACAAAAGTTTGACTGATATTGGGATCCAGGTAGACCGTGGCCTCCGCTTTTTCCCAGCGAGCACCGCTATGCTCATGATTGTCCGTCTGCGTGGTCTGTGAGCTAGGTGTCATCCCGAAGCGCGATGCAAAACCCTGATCACCAAACAAATTCCCGACTTGATAGACAACCTTTTGGGCAGCTCGTCCAAACCCATCCATACCAGAACTAGGAGAATCTGTGAAATAGATGATCCCCTCTAGAACGAGAAAACTGATGGCAATGGTCCAGAAAAATCCCCAAAAAAGACTCCAAGCCATACGAAGGATTCCTCTGAAAAATCGAAAAATGGTTCTCATACATTCTCCTTTCTCTTAAAGAAGGTATGCAATTGTAACACCCCATTCTTAAAAATAACTTAAATAACTACGCTTTCCAGCTTATTGATGAACGGTTACTTTTCCTGTCTGGTAATCCAGGCTAATCCCACTTTGAACATTGGGAACAAAGACATTGAACTCAAGGGTCCCATCACTCGATTTAGCTTCGATCTGAGAACCTAATGGAATCAGATCTTCTGGATGGTTGTAGATCAAGGTCACCCGATAGCGGATCCGCTTGTTCTTATCCAGTGCTTTTCGGACCAGGGTCTCATAATAGTTTTGACCAGTGGAATGAGGATCATTGGCTTGATTGGACCAAGCCGTTTGCACAGCGATGTTTTTGGGATTACTAGTCGAAGCATCAAAAACTTTGAGATTGCCGATCAAGGCGTAGCCCAATAGATGGCCCCGATCCACAGCATGGTCATACTCACCGGATAGATTGTGGACCTGATGCCAACCTGCTGGTTTCCAATCGGTTAGGCCACTACCTGTTGCATCTCGATCTCTGTACTGGCGAGTCGCTTTGGTCATGATGGCATTGGCAACCGTAGGCACAGTCTTTCCATTGACTTCTTTTGTCTTGTTATCCGCATAGGGTTGACTAGCCACACTGGCATCCAGATCTGTTCGATTTCCCTTAACTACAAAGGCTCCAGCACCATTCCATTCCAAGTCATTTCCTAATTGTGAACGAGCAGATTTCGTTAATACAGAGCTAGCTAACTCTTTACTAGGTGTTTCTTGTTGGCTACTCGTCACCACCGAAACAACCTGATCTGTCGCTTCTTTTACCGTCGGTTGATTGAAATAATAGCCCCCAATAGCTAGGGCCGTTGCCACCACAAAACCTGCTAGGGTTTGTTTGGTTCGTTTGCTTACTGTTTGTTTTGCCATACATCTCTCCAAAAAAGAGCAGCGCTAGATGGGTCACTGACTCGATTCGCTGCTCTCCTTTTTACTCAATTTTAGTTAAAAGCTTATTTGCCTGTTAGTTTTCCAATGATCTCTGACCAAGTGTCCGGAGAGAGAATGGACCATGGATTTTTTCCATCTCCAATCACTCCATAACCAATGACCAAACCAACTGCAAAAATGATGATTCCAATCACAGCCAACAGGAGGACAATTCCTAGCTGTTTTCCAACATAGCGAAGATTAGTTTTCATCGTCTTCTTCCTCTACACGTTTCACGTCTGCACCTAGTGCCACTAATTTCTCATGGAATTGATAATAACCACGATCTAAGTGACTTAATTTGCTGACTTTCGTCTCTCCTTCTGCTACCAAGCCCATCAAGACCAAGGTTGCACTTGCTCGTAAATCTGTCGACATGACCTCTGCACCTTGGAAGCTTTCCCCTCCAACGATACGAGCTGTATCACGCATAATATCCGAGTGAACGCCCATCCGACGCATTTCTTCCAAATGCTGGAAGCGATTCTCAAAGACCGTTTCAATCATGGTAGACTCACCTTTAGCCATGGCCATCAAGGCTGTGAATTGAGCCTGCATATCGGTTGGGAATCCTGGGTAGGGAAGAGTTTTAACGGTCACTGGACGGAGCTTACTGATATCCGACTGAATCCGAATGCCATTTTCTTCTTCGGTTACCGTTACACCCATCTCCTGCATCTTAGATAGAAGTGGACGGTTGTGTTCCCAAATGGCATCTTCGATCAAGACATCTCCACCAGTCATGGCTGCCCCAATCATAAAGGTTCCGGCCTCGATGCGGTCTTGCACAACATTGTGGTTTGCCCCATGCAAGCTCTCCACACCAACAATGGTCAAGGTCTCAGTTCCTGCCCCCTTAACATTAGCCCCCATTTTATTCAGCAAGAGAGCTAGGTCAACAATTTCAGGTTCCCGAGCTGCATTTTCAATCACCGTGACTCCATCTGCCAAGGTTGCCGCCATCATAATATTTTGTGTCGCCCCTACTGATGGGAAGTCCATATAGATGTGTGCACCCTTGAGACGATCTGCTTTTGCTTCAATATAGCCGGCTGTTTGGGTAATTTCAGCTCCCATAGCTTCCAGACCTTTGAGATGAAGGTCAATCGGACGACTCCCGATCGTACAGCCTCCAGGCATGGAAACTTTGGCATGGCCATTGCGTGCCAAGACAGGACCTAGGACAACGATAGAAGCCCGCATCTTGCTCACATACTTATAAGGTGCTTCCTCTGATAATTTTGCTTGCGCATCTACGACAACCGTATTGTCTTCTTCATTGAAGGTTACTTGTGCATTCAACCCACGAACAACATTGTTCATTGTAAAGACATCTGATAAAACAGGTACATTTTTCAAGGTTGTCACGCCCTCGCTTGCTAGAACTGTTGCAGCAAGAAGAGGAAGGACAGCATTTTTTGCTCCTTCGATTTTGACGGTTCCAACCAGTCGATTATGACCACCATTAACGATTATTTTTTCCATACGGGATTGTTCTCCAATTTCTTAAAGTCACGCTTTCTATCATACCATATTTTTTATAAAATGTGGCTAGAATTGGCCAATAAAAATCTGCCGACTCATCTCATAGACACTGATAAAAAATGAGCTGGCTAGATAGCCTATTCCAACACTGATCATCAAGATCAAAAAACGGATTTTAACCGCATTTTCAGCACTTACTTTTAAAAACTTTTCCCATTGAACCAGGTTCATCAATAGGTAATAGGCAAAAAAGATAAACAATAGATGGCTTGAAAGATTAAAAATCATTTGAATCATACAGCTATTATACCATATTTGGTCCGTACTTTCTTCTTTTGATTCTCTCCCAACAAAAATAAGGTGAGGACAAAACCTCCACCTTATTTTGAATATCTTATAAACGATTTCCGACATTAATCCGGTTAATGGCGCGTTGAAGAGCAATTTTAGCACGACGTTCCATATCAACCGAATGCTGATCTTTGGCTTCTTCAATCGCTTTTTCAGCTCGCAGTTTGGCACGTTCTGCACGACTAATGTCGATATCTCGAGCACGTTCGGCAGAATCGGCAACAATGGTAATGACATTATCAGCTACTTCGATAATCCCACCATTGACTGCAATCCAATCAATATGTTTGTCATCGTCGACACGACGAACCTTTACTTGGTCTACAGCCAAAACCGCAATGGTATTGATATGATGAGGTAAAATCCCTAATTCACCATCAATTGTCTTGACAGATACAAATGCGGCATGATGATCATAAACCAGTCCATCCGGTGTAACGATTTGGACGTTCATTTGACTCATCTTTCACCTCTTCTTAGAATCCCATTTTTTCAGCTTTGGCGATCACATCTTCGATCGATCCAACACCACGGAAGGCATCTTCAGGAAGATGGTCATATTTCCCATCCAAAATTTCTTTAAAGCCACGAACAGTTTCTCCAACTGGGACATAAGAACCAGGTTGACCTGTAAATTGTTCCGCAACGTTGAAGTTTTGTGACAAGAAGAATTGGATCCGGCGAGCACGAGCAACCAAGGTCTTTTCTTCGTCAGACAATTCATCCATCCCCAAGATAGCAATAATATCTTGCAATTCATGGTAACGTTGAAGGACGCGTTTGACTTCAGAAGCGACTGCATAGTGTTCTTCTCCTACGATTTCTGGAGAAAGGGCACGTGAGCTTGATGCCAATGGATCCACCGCAGGGTAGATCCCCAATTGTACCAATTTACGTTCCAAATTGGTAGTTGAATCCAAGTGGGCAAAAGCGGTTGCTGGCGCTGGGTCTGTATAGTCATCGGCTGGCACATAGATGGCTTGGATGGATGTAACAGAACCTTTCTTCGTTGACGTAATCCGTTCTTGCAATTGACCCATTTCAGTTGCCAAAGTAGGTTGGTAACCAACGGCTGATGGCATCCGTCCCAAAAGGGCTGATACTTCAGATCCGGCTTGGGTGAAACGGAAGATATTGTCGATAAACAAGAGAACGTCCTGACCTTCGACATCACGGAAGTATTCCGCAATGGTCAAACCAGTCAAAGCAACACGCATCCGTGCTCCAGGTGGCTCATTCATTTGTCCAAAGACCATGGCTGTTTTTTCAATAACGCCAGATTCTTTCATTTCCCAGTAAAGGTCATTCCCTTCACGTGTCCGTTCCCCAACACCGGTAAATACAGAAATACCACCGTGTTCTTGGGCAATATTATGGATTAATTCTTGAATCAAGACAGTCTTCCCAACTCCGGCACCACCGAAGAGTCCGACCTTCCCACCTTTCAAATAAGGGGCTAAGAGGTCAATGACCTTGATCCCTGTTTCAAGAATTTCTTCTGAAGTAGAGAGCTCGTCAAAGGATGGAGCTTTTTTGTGGATGGAGTCACGAGGAGCATCCTCAGCAAAAGGTTGATCCAAGTCAATGGTATCTCCAAGAACATTGAAGACACGTCCCAAGGTTTCTTTTCCGACAGGAACAGAGATTGGACGACCTGTGTCCAAGACTTCCATTCCACGGGTTAAACCATCGGTTGATTCCATGGCGATGGTCCGTACGACCCCATCACCAAGTTCCAAAGCTACTTCAAGAACGACTTTTGATTTTTGTTGGTCATTTTTATAGACTACAAGCGCATTATTGATCTCAGGAAGTTTATCTCCAACGGAAAAGGCAACGTCTACGACGGGACCTACGACCTGAGAAATTTTGCCTAAACTCATGTCATTCTCCTATTCTAAGTAATTTCTACTGCTCAAAAGTTCTCTTTCAAGCATCTGTTTTTGTATTTAAAATTGTATCCGACAACTATTCAAGGGCGCTAGCACCCGCAACGATTTCGGTAATTTCTTGTGTAATCGCTGCTTGACGAGCACGGTTGTATTGAATCGTTAATTCATCAATGACTTTCTTGGCATTGTCTGTTGCAGTTTGCATGGCCATCATCCCAGCAGCATTTTCAGCTGTTTTAGCATCAATAATGGCACCATATATCATGCTTTCAGCAAATTGAGGAAGCAATTGATCCAAAATGGCATCTCGACTAGATTCCAATTCTAGATTCAATACATAGTCCTCATCCGCTTCATTGGGGTCCAAATCAATAATTGGAAGCATTTGTTCCACCCGCATTTGACTCGTCAAACTGTTGACGTGGTGGTTGTAACAGACGTACAACTCATCAAACAAGCCTTCCTGATACATTTGGACTGTTTTCGAAATGATCTTGCGAACTTCCTTAAAGCTAGGCTGATCAGGCAAACCACGCAATTCATAAACCGGCTGAATCCCACGGGCACGGAAGAAATCCGCACCGACGCTTCCAATACAGATCACTTCAAAGTCATCTCCAGTTGGATGGTATTCTGCCTTCATTTCCATCATGGTTTTAAGGATGGAGGCATTGTAACCTCCAACCAAACCACGATCGGATGTAATCACGATATAAGCTGTCTTTTTTACCGGGCGACTCACCAACATCGGATGGGACTTGGTATTTTCTGTTTCATGTCCATGGAGCAAGTCTGTTAAGAGCTTACGAACCTTAGCAGCATAAACCTGAAAATCCTTGGCTGCCTGCTCAGATTTACCAAGTTTGGCAGCGGACACCATCTGCATGGCATTGGTAATTTGACTGGTATTTTTAGTGGATGCAATTTTATTTTTTATATCATTTAATGAAACTGCCATCTTCCACTCCTATTTCTATTTGAAATTTGACTGGTTGACAAATTCTGTAAGGGCTGCATCCAGTTCTTCTTCTGCTGGAAGATCATGTGTCGAACGAATCGTCTCAAAGATTTGGTTATAATGTGCTTCAAAGTAATCAAACAACTCTTCTTGGAAACGAAGAATATCGTCTACTGGAACACTATCTAAGAAACCATGAGTCAAGGCATACAAGATCACGACTTGTTTTTCAACTGTCAATGGTTCATGAACAGGTTGTTTCAAGACTTCAACTGTTCGGCGACCACGGTTCAATTTCGCTTGAGTCGCAGCATCCAAGTCACTACCAAATTTCGTGAAGGCTTCCAATTCACGGTAGGAAGCGAGGTCGATACGAAGAGTACCCGCAACTTTCTTCATAGCCTTGATTTGGGCAGCTCCCCCTACACGGGATACAGAAGAACCTGCATCAATGGCCGGACGAATACCAGCATTGAACAAACTATCTTGCAAGAAGATTTGTCCGTCTGTGATCGAAATCACGTTGGTTGCGATATAAGCAGAAATATCTCCTGCTTGGGTTTCAATGATTGGAAGAGCTGTAATAGAGCCACCACCCAATTCATCTGAAACTTTAGCTGAACGTTCCAACAAACGGCTGTGGAGATAGAAGACATCCCCTGGGAAGGCTTCACGTCCTGGTGGACGACGAAGAAGAAGGGACAATTCACGATAGGCTACGGCTTGTTTTGACAAATCATCATAGACGATCAAAACGTGTTTACCGTTATACATGAACTCTTCTGCCATGGCAACCCCGGCATAAGGTGCCAAGTAGAGCAATGGAGATGGTTGAGAAGCCGAAGCGGTTACCACAATCGTATAATCCATGGCTCCGTATTTACGAAGAGTTTCTACTTGCGTACGAACTGTTGATTCTTTTTGACCAATCGCCACATAGATACAGATCATGTCTTGACCCTTTTGGTTCAAGATGGTATCGATGGCAATCGAAGTTTTCCCTGTTTGACGGTCCCCGATAATCAATTCCCGTTGACCACGTCCGATTGGAACAAGGGCATCAATGGCTTTCAAACCAGTTTGTAGGGGTTCTGAGACAGATTTCCGTTGCATAACACCAGGAGCTGGTGTTTCGACTGGACGGAATTTATCTGTCACAATCTCACCCAAACCATCTACTGGTTGGCCAAGTGGGTTAACAACCCGACCAATCAAGGCATCCCCTGCAGGGACTTCCATGATTTTACCTGTACGACGGACAGAGTCTCCTTCACGAATATCCGTGAAATCACCTAAGATGATGATCCCGACATCCGTTGTTTCTAAGTTTTGGGCCATCCCGTATGAGCCATTTTCAAAGATCAACAACTCACCACTCATGGCATTTTCAAGACCATGAGCACGGGCAATCCCGTCACCAATGTAGGTTACAACACCTGTCTCAGTGACGTCAAAGTTTGGCTTGAAATTTTCAATTTGTTGCTTAATTAAAGCGCTGATTTCTTGTGCGTTAATCGCCAAAATTCACACCACTTTCTATTTCAATTTAGATTTTATAACTTGCAATTGGTGTTTGAGACTGGTATCCAACGTTTTATGATTGGCTGTCACGACAAAGCCACCAATTAAATCTGGATCGATCTTTTGTTGGATCGAGCGAACTTGAATCCCAAATTTTCTTTCGATAATGGGGATTAGCTTTTGCTCTTGAACAGGATCCAAACCAGCAACCGTCGTAACAGTGACGACAAAAGCGTTGCTCAACAGTTGAATCTGATCCAAACAAATCGTTACAATGTCATAAAATAAGGCTTCACGATGATTGAGAATAACCACTTCAATCAAATGGTCGAGTAATTGTGAATCCGAGGGTTGAAAAAGTCTGAGACTTTTTGCTTTCTCTTCATCCTCTACACCGATATGAGCTAAGAAGTTAGCAAGTCCAGTCTCCTCAAAAATCCCCTTGATTTGGGTCAATTTTTCAAAGACTAGATCTTGTTCTCCTTTTTCAAAGACCAATTGAACAAAAGGCTGGGTATATTTCTCAATCACCATCAGTTGCTTTTTGTCCATTAGGCTTCTCCTAATTCATCAAGATAGCGATCGATCAGTTGGCGTTGACCTTCAGCATCCAGCTGTTGGCTCAACAATTTGCTGGCAAGATTGACAGTGAGATCTGCCACATCACCTTTGATACTGTTCAATGCTTCTTCTTTGTTATGCGCAATTTCTTGTTGCGCTTTTTCTTTCAAACGTACTGCTTCTTGAGTGGCTTCTGAAAGGATCTGAGATTTATTCTTTTCTGCAGTTTCCTTTGCATTTTCGACGATAGACGCAGCTTCTTTGCGGCTACCTGCCAACTCTTCTTCACGTTTACTTGCTAGTTCCTCAGCTTTTTGACGAGCTGATTCAGCTCCATCAATATCATCTGTAATCTTTTTGGCACGCGCTTCTAAAATTCCATTGATATTGTTCCATGCAAATTTCTTTATTAAAAAGATTAATAATAGGAAGGAACCAGCAATGAGAATAAAGTCACCAATAATTTCACTCATTGATACATGCATTCTTCTACTCCTCCTCTACTTACTCTTCACCATTAATTTTCTTACCAATATAAATTGATGACAACATGGTAAACACATAGGCTTGGATACATGAAATGAAAATCGAAAACGCTGTCCACGCCATGCTTCCAATAAAGGCAAATGGATACCAATAAACAGCTTGATGCGACAAAGTCACAAGCAAGCTTGCTAGTACCTCACCCGCAAAGATATTTCCGAAGATCCGAAGTGCCAAGGAGGCAAAGTTCGTTAATTCTTCCAAAATATTCATGGGGGTCATAAATCCGGGTGTCACAAAAGCCTTTAAATATTCCTTCACACCACGTCTGCGAATTCCTTCTACATGGGCGATTAAGGTGATCAAAAATGAAAAGGCAAAGTCATAACCCAGGTTAGCGGTTGGTGATGTCCACAAATTGTAACCATTGGTCGTTTCGATTTTAGCCATCAATCCAATGTTATTGGCTACTAAAAGAAAGAGGAAAAGAACAAACAAGAACAAGGAATAGTCCTTTATGTAATGTTCCCCAATATTTCCTTTTGTAAAGCCTACGACAAAGTCATATGCGTATTCCAGCACATTTTGTTTGCCTTTTGGTCGGATCGACATTTTTCGACTGGCCCAATAAATGAAGCCAAAAACGGCGAAAACAGAAATCAGGGTCATAGCAAGTAGGGTCAAATTAAAAGATACAGGTCCAAGAGTAATCGTTGGATTGATACTTTCTTCCAAGGTTTGACACCTCCTTTTCTAAAATAGAAGCGTCTATTTGATAATAAAGGCCATAACCAAGGTTACGAAGAAAGTACCTTCGACAAAGGCAACACCAAGAATCAAGAGGCTACGCAATTGACCGATAATTTCTGGTTGACGAGACGCAGATTTCAATAAGCTACTCATCATCAAACCTTCTGCCAGTGATACACCAAAACAGGCTAAACAAAGACCTAAAAATGTTAAATTCATGATGAATTCTCCTTTTATAAATTTTACCTCCTTAGTTTACTCCTAAAAGATATAATAGTCAAATATTTCCTATAAAAGTAAGCGTTTTAGTGAAATTACGTTATTTTTTTAATATGATAATTTTTCCTATCTACGATTGATTTCTTTTAATTTTTAGACGCTTTGTCCACCTCTATTCATTTTTCCTTCTAAAAAACTCTCACCTGCTCAGCAGATGAGAGAATTCGATTATTTAAAGATAGACGTTTTGAAACTGTCTGTTTGTTGCAGTAATTTCTTAAAGATTTTTTCTTTCAAGGCAAGGGTATTGTCAAATTTGACAGAACCGTTACTTAGAGTAACCTTATCTTTATCCACTGCTTCAGCAAATGCACGTTTCAAGCCTTCATAGCTATTGTAGGTCTTCCCATCGATGTCAATAGCCTGAATTCCATTTTTGGCACTGGTCACCACTTCATTGAAGTAAGCTTTCTTCCAGTCTTCAAGGGTACTGAATCTTCCATCAGAAATCTTCTGAATGACGAAGTCATCTCCTAGAGTGGCACGTCCAGCTTGTTTGGACTCTTGTTTATACTTGTTTGAAGCATAACCCAGGAATCCTTTTTCATAGCCATAGTAACCCCAGAGTCTGAAGGTATTGTGTTTGAAGGACATGGCTCCAGGAGCCCCTTCACTGGTGTTCCCACCATAGATACCTGTCATCATCGGTACCGTCACATAGGCTGAACCAAAGTCTGATGGATTATAGACCCCGTTTCCAGGACCACGGTTGGTCATGAAATTGTTGGTGATGAGGTCATCTACTGTATTTAAAGCAATCGCTTTTTCCTCATCACTCAAAGCCCGAACCTTATCGAATTGATTCTTGGTGTTCGCTCCTCGGTATTGTTTATCAACCTTCTTGAACCAAGCATTGTTTAAGTCCTTACTATGTTTGTCCAATACAGCTTCCCCTTCTAGGTAATCCAGAAGCATGAGCGTATCGTTATAACCTTTCATGTAGCGATCAATCTCATCACGTGATTGAAGATTGTTTGGATTGGTATTGTACCATTGGTTGCCATCGTTAGGACGTTCATAGGCCATGTTGAGACCTAAGGCTTTGTATTCCCCATTTGGATTAGATACAGATGGTGTTTGGAGCATTCCTTGGGCAAAGGCTTCAATATCTGTTCCTTCGCGGTGTCTCCAACCACCTAAGTAAACCATACGGTCATTGACATGCGTCGTTTCGTGGGTAAAGGCAGAAACCCCAAAGTCACTAATCATATCGGTCACCATGAAGAAGACAGAGTCGTCTTTATATGGATTTCCGTAAATTCGAGCTACAGCCCCCATGCGCCAATCTGTCGCATGGTAACGATCGGTAGGCCCGTACAATTCACGGATTGGAGCGACATCTTTGCCACTATCTGTATGTCCATAACGATCTGTGCTAATGCCTTTATAGTTTTGGTTATCGAGAACAGGGGTCGGCACCATATTGTTGCTCTTCAGGAGCTGATTGCGAACCTTATCCGTTGCGAGACGTGACCAGAAATCCAGGTAATCCTGTTGTCCTTTAGCCACCTTGTCGATTTCCGCTTTGAAGGCATTTCGTTCCGCTTCCGTGTTCTTACCATATTTCTCGAAGGAACTATAGGCCATGGTATTGTAGGTTGAAATCAAGAACATATGGGCATCTTTTAAGTTCAAGAGTGGCAAGATAATTTTACCGTGAACATCATTGTTTAAGCCTTCGTATGCTCGATGTTTCTTATCGGCAAACTCAGGAGTTGTTGTTTTTGGCTCTACAATATAGACATTGTCTTTGGTTGCTTTGATAAACCAATCATTCAAGTCTGTGTCACTTGTAAAGAGCTCCATGTTGTACTTCAGGAAGTCATTAAGATTTCCAGAAAGAGTCGATTTAGCCACGACTTCACGGAAGGCATCATGGGTACGAGTTCCTTTGATATAGTCTTCTTTTGAACCGATTTCAATCAAGCGGTCTAAGACATCAACATTCTTACCATAGAAGTCTGGCTTGAACAACATGAGCTGTTTGAGATGGACATCATCAAACTTCACTCCGTAATAACGGTTGAGATAAGAGAGACCCAGGAGAACCGCTGCCTTGTTATCCTCAATTTTCTTGATAAGCGCCCGTTTGGCAGTCTCATCCGTGTTCAATTGATGGTCTTGGTTTTCAACCAGTTGTTTCACAAAGTGAGTCAGATTGTCTTTGACTTCTTGGAAGCTTTCTTCGAGGTAAAGGTTCTTAATGGCATTGACTTTGTTAGGTCCTGTTCTACCAAGATGAGTGTAGATTGGGTCAGATTGTAATTCGACGGGATTTAATTTATCAACGATCGCATGAATGAGATCACTCCGGTCTTTGTCCACCATATTCGGCGTGTAAACCACTTCACCGAGCTCCGCTACACTGTACTCTTTGACTTGTTTGACCTTAGAGTCTTTCGGTGTCATGCTAAAGATATCTTTTGTCTTATCCGCATAATGGATCAGGATGTGATCAGCATCAGCCAATTCTGTTACAAAATCATTGCCCTTCATGGCCGTCACAGACAAGACTTCCTTGGTCAAGAGAGGACTAGTCGCAGCCAATTTATTTCCTTGATCCACAATCCACTCTTTGTTGTAGAATGGTTGCAGTTTAGCAATATTGCGGTAAGCTAGCTCACGAGTCGCATCATAAGCAGTGATTGAATTGTATTGATCGTCTTTGTTAACAAGGTTATTAAGCGTATCTTCAACAGGTTTCGTGCTTTCAAATTTATCAGCAGTAATCCCCATTGCTTCAATTTTCTGCTCAGCTTCTGCAAGGGAAATGCTAGGGATTTTACGAGAGTTGTTATAGGTTTTCTTCCCTTCACTCACGCCCTCTACACTGTAGTTGCGCTTGGTTCTTGAATAGGTAAAGTAATCATCCGCGTCAATATCTGAGTGACCAAAGACCATCTCACCAGTTTTGACTTTCATCATGGTGATGTTGTCTTCAATAGTCCCCAAGGCCCAGTTGGTCCCTAGTAATCCACCAGACTGAACTGCTTCTTTGAGTTCAATTGAACCTTTAGCAACGGAGTTTCTGAGAACCCCTTCTTTACCCACTGTGTGGTTATTTCCACCATTTTGAGAGGAATAAACGAGACCTGCAGCTTTGGCTTTGTTCCCAGTGATTTCAGCATCAACGTAAGCTTTTTCAACGACACCTTTCCAGTTCTCACCAACAACACCCGCTAGATAGCCACCTTTGTTGCCAGTAGCGTGCAGTTTCCCGATAAAGGCAACATTGCTGACCTTCCCACTACCATCAATTTTATTGACGATCCCTGCTACGTCATTGTTCCCAACAACACTTCCTGTTACTTTAACATTTTCAACAGTTGCATTGTTTTTGATGACACCTGCGATTGGTGCTACTCGATCTGTCCCAGGTAGGTCAATATTGACATTTTCAAGCAAGAGATTCTTAACCGAGCCACCTTCGATGTTTCCAAATAATGGTCTTGTAATGTTATGGATGGCAAATTTATTTCCATCCGTACTTTCCAAAATTCCCTTGAAGGCATTGGTCACATAGGATTTCCCTGCTGGCTGGACATTAGCCGCATTCATATTGCTACCCAGTTTAAAGGTTCCAGTCGGATTGGCTTGCATGGCTTTTACAAGTTCGTTGAAATTGTAGTAGACATCACCTTCATGTGCTTTTGGTTTCGCAATATAGTGGATATAGTCCTCACTGAACTGGTTGTCCGCAGTCCGTTGGATGAGATCAGGAGCTTTGGCTGTTACTTTGTAGAGGGTCACGCCATCTACCGTTACTTCTTCGATTTTATCAACGGCCAGTTTTGTGACCTTATTATCATGGGTGGTAACCTTTAAGTAATAAGGTTTCACATCTGAAGGCGTTTCTGACAAGAGGCTACGATCAGTCTCAAGGCCTTGGTCATCCACGCTAATCAGACTAGTTTCCTTGATGTTTTTGACTTCAACTTTTTTAAGGTCAAGCCTTAGTGGTTCTTCCTTGAGAACTTCTTCTTCATCCCCATTTCCACGGTCATAGACCATGGTCGTTGCCAGCGTATAATCTTTGTAGTAGTCCAAGTCCGCTAAGGCAGCTGCCAAATCTGTCTCAGAAAGGGCAAAAGTTTTCACCACTTGATCACCCTTCTTCAATACAGCCTGGATGGACTTGATGGTCACACCGTCTGGTTTATCCAAATGATAAGTAGCTTTAGCACTGCGCTTCAATTCTTCCTTATCGACCTGGGTCAAAGTTAAGGTAGGCTTATCAAGTTCTTTGGTCCCTTGTTGAATGATCTGATCTTGGGCTTGTTCTACTACTTCTTCAGAAATTGTAGGAGCATCCGTTGTTTTGACACCTTTAATGGTCTTATAGACCTTGGTGATTTTTTTCTTCCCATTTTTACCGACTTGAGAAACCCTTTCGGTTCCTTTTAGCAAGGTGGCATCTTGTTCGGTTACCGTCTTAAATGGAATTTCTTCAAACGAAACATCCTCTGTTTGGCCTTCAATCGCCTTAGTCCCACGACTAATTTTTTCTGTCACAGGAGCTTTTACCGTTTCAGTTGTCGTACTGAGAGGCTCACCAATCTTCTCACCATTGACCGTCTTATAAACACGGCGAATTTCCTGGCTACCGGTCTCTCCTTTCTGAAGAAGGCTTTCTTCATCGGTATAACGATTGGCATCCGCTACATACTCGGTTGTATATGGAAGGAGCACCGTTTCTGTTTCTGTAACTGTTCCTTCCGTTATTTGGTAAACTGGGTTCTCAGGCTGAATTGGAGCTTCACCAACATGGCCTTCTTCCTGTGTTCCCTTGGCTTCCACTACTCCTGTATAGGCTGGATTCTCTGGCTGTACAGGAGCTTCACCAACATGGCCTTCCTCTTGTGTCCCTTTAGCTTCCACTACTCCTGTATAGGCTGGGTTCTCCGGTTGAACAGTAGCTTCACCCACGTGACCTTCTTCCTGCGTCCCCTTGGCTTCCACCACACCTGTATAGGTTGAGTTCTCCGGTTGAATAGGGGCTTCGCCAACATGGCCTTCTTCTTGTGTCCCTTTGGCTTCCACCACACCTGTATAGGCTGGGTTCTCTGGTTGAACAGGGGCTTCGCCAACATGGCCTTCTTCTTGTGTCCCCTTAGCCGTTACAACTGGAGAAGGATTGGGTTGAGGGGTTGGTTGGGCATCTTCTTTTGTCCCGACAGCAAGAATTTGTGAAACTGGTTCTTTGGTGACCTTGCTTTCAACGACTCTGCGAACTTCTTGTCCATCTACCACACTCACTTCTGTCAATAGGGTCCGCTCCCCATTTTGGCCAGCAGTCAGCACCTTGGTTTGCCCTTTGGCTAATGTAGGATCAGCTTGCTTGACGGTTTCAAATGGCACAGGCTCAGTAGAGACTTCCAGGCTTGGTTTTTCAACTTGAGGAAAGGCTGGAGCGACTTCTGGCGTCACACGCGCTTGTGGTTCCACTTGTGGAATCCCTGTACTTGTTTTGATCGTTCCTTCTACAGAAGGTTTCGTTTCCTGCATAGCCTTTGGCTCTTGTAAGCTCGTCTTTTGGACTGACGGGTAGCGCAAATAACCAATATAGTCATAGCCGTCAATTTGAATCACGCCATTTGCAAGATCTTTGCTCGATGCGATCGCAAGATCCTGATTATAGGCGCGCAAAACTTGATTTTGTAGGGCTGCGACTTCAACTGGAAGTAGAAGACTTTGTCCCATGGCTCCAATCAAAAGGACGCCCATGACCTTCTTCCGGTGCTTTTTAGAAAGTAAGAGGACCGCAAAGGAAGCTGTAGCTAAACTTAGGCCAAAGAGGGCAACTTCCTGACTTCCTGTTTGAGGAAGAACCGACTGAGTTACTTCCTTCTTCTTATAGACGAGATAGAAAGTATCTTCATTTTGATATGCTTCAGGGATTGCATGAATCACCTGTGCTTTTTCTTCAGCAGTCAGCTCTTCTTCTGTCACATATCCTAAGTGCACATGAGCAGGTAGAGTCATCTGATCAGCTTGGACAGGACGAGCTCCTAACAAGCTTCCTCCTAATAAAAAGGCTCCAATGGCTACCGGACCAACACCGACAGATAATTTTCGAATCGAATATTTGGTCATTTTTTCAAACGTTTGTTTCGCTTTTTTCATCCTAAAATTCCTATATAGTAATATTTAATCCTCGAGCAGGGACCTGATTATTTTTAGAGAGGCTGGGATCCTTTCCAGAAATAAGAACCTTCCCGGGATTTTTTACCTTTACCTATCTTATCTTTTTTCTTCTATTTTAGCAAGCTCTAAAACTCAAAAATATAAACCGTTTTCTTTATAGGAAGAAAGCAACACAAAAAAACGCCTCGAAAGGCGTTTGTATCATAGATCTATTTATAAAGATTGGTACAAATCATTGTATCGTTGACTAGCCGTATCCCATGAGAAGTCACGCGTCATAGCTTGCTCTTGGAGACCATACCAAGCCTGTTTGTCATTGTAGTAGACAGCCAAGGCTTCATCAACTGCCCAGTTGAACCAATAGCCAGACAAATTATTGAAGCTAAAGCCTGTTCCACTTCCATCAACAGCATTAAACGGTTGAACGGTATCACGGAGTCCGCCGACTTCATGCACCAAAGGAAGGGTTCCATAACGCATGGCCATCATTTGAGAAAGGCCACACGGTTCAAAGCGACTTGGCATCAAGAAGACATCCGACGCTGCATAGATTTCTTGAGCCAATTGGACATCAAATGTGATATTCGCTGAAAGTTTATCTGGGTAGGCTTGACCAAACCAAGCAAAGGCATTTTCAAATCCAGGATCTCCTGTACCGAGCAAGACAATCTGAATATCCTTTTGCAAAAGTTGATGCAACTCTTCTACCACCACATCAAAACCTTTTTGACGTGTCAAACGAGAGACGATCCCAAACAAAGGAACATCATCGCGAACAGGTAGACCAACACGTTCTTGAAGAGCTCGTTTGCTAGCTGCTTTACCTGAAAGATCTGAGAGACTGAAGTGATACGTCAAGAGTGGATCCGTTTCAGGATTATACAGATCCGCATCAATCCCGTTAACAATTCCGGTCACCTTGCCAGACTCCATTCGAAGGATCTGATCCAAGCCACAACCATATTCAGCAGTCATAATCTCATGCGCATAGCTAGGAGAAACGGTTGTTACACGGTCAGCATATAGAATACCAGCTTTCATCCAGTTCAGGCAATCATTCCACCGAAGCGTTCCATCTGCATAGCGTTCAAATCCAACTCCGAATAGGTCCCACAACATTCCTGGGTCGAACTGACCTTGGAATTCCAAATTATGGATGGTCAATACTGTTTTAATTCCATGATAAGCTTGAATCCAACGGTATTTTTCCTTCAGCAAGAAAGGAATCATCGCCGTATGGTAATCATGGGCATGAAGAACATCTGGAACGAAGTCAACTCGTTCCATCGTTTCTAAGGCCGCGAGCTGGAAGAAGGCAAAGCGTTCGCCATCATCGAAGTCACCATACACATGTCCTCTAAAGAAATAGTGTTGGTTATCAATAAAGTAAAAGGTGACGCCATCGCGCACAATGCGTTTCACACCAACATATTGACTTCTCCAGCCAACCTTGGTCTCAAAATGCAAGATATCTTCAATTTGATCTCCAAACTTAGCCTCTACCATATCATAGTAAGGGAGGATCACACGCACATCATGACCACTTTTCGCTAAGGATTTAGGAAGAGCGCCAATAACGTCTCCCAAACCACCTGTTTTAGAAAACGGTGCTCCTTCAGCTGCAACAAATAATAGTTTCATTAGACAATATCCTCTGTAACAATCGTTCCTTTTTTAACCACGACAGGTGCTTCTTCTGTCCCACGAATCGTCACACCAGCAGCCACTTCGACACCCTTATCCAGGATGGCATGTTCGACGATTGCATTTTCATGAATCACAACACCAGGGAAGAGAAGACTACTGCGGACCTCTGAACCTTGATGAAGGTGTACCCGACGTGAAACAACGGATCGTTCAACGGTTCCTTCTACAATACTACCCGAAGCAAATTGAGACGATTTAATATGTGAAGTCTTGGAATAATACGTTGGTTCTTCATTCTTCACTTTCGTATACACTTTTTGATTTGGTGAAAAGAGCTTCATGAATTTTTGGTTTTCCAACATATCCAAGTTTGCATGGTAGTAGGATTCCACTGAATGAATATTGGCAAGGTAGCCTGTATATTCAAAGGCAAAAGCATTGTATTCCACTGCCAAATCACGCAAGATATAGCGCAATTTTTGTGGGTATTCTTTCTTGGCTTCTTCTTCAATTTTTTCAATCAACCAAGGAGTGTCCACAATAAAGACATCTGTTGACATGTTGTAGACTTCGTCAGGATCCTTGCCATCAAAAAGTCTTTGCTCTGTAACATGGTCTGTTTCATCAATTTTCAAGACAGCATTGACTTCAGAGATATTTTGAAGATGCAACTTTTTGTAAACAACTGTAATCGGACGGTCAACGCTATTATGCAAGTGGAAAACTTGATTGAGGTCAATATTCATCAAAACATCACAGTTTAAAGCAACTGTTTGGTTGGAACCAGACCGTTTCAAATAGGTCAATAATTGTTGGTAGTATTCTGGCCCTACCGTTGTATTTTCAACTGGAGTATTATAGATTCCGAGGTAATAGTGGCTCAATAAAGTAGACAAGCCCCACTCACGACCTGAACGAATATGGTCAAAGACCGAACTAATATTTTCTTGTTGGAAAATCCCAAAAACACTACGAATACCAGCATTCGCAAGACTAGACAACGGGAAGTCAATCAAGCGGTATTTCCCATCAAACGGTAGGGAGGCTACCGGACGATGGCTGGTCAAAGTGGACATATCATGATACCCAACTGTATTTCCTAAAATGGCTGAATATTTATCAATCTTCATCTGTTGCTACCCCCACTTTTTCATTGTAACCGACAACTTGTACTTCCTCTGTTCCATCAATCACGACACCTTCTGCAATGATTGCACCTTCTCCGATAATCGCGCGTTTCACGACAGCTCCTTTACCGATAATGGCATTGCTCATCACGACAGCATCTTCAACAACTGCTCCTTCACGAACTTGAGCTTCTGTTGATAAGATGGAGTGTTTGACTGTACCGTCTACCGAACAACCGTCGACGACAAGAGAATCTTCGATGTGACCATGTTCTCCAAAGAAGTTTGGTGGTGAAATAAGGTTGCGTGAATAGATTTTCCAGTGACGATCGCGACTATCCAAGGCATTATTTGGATCGATATATTCCATATTGGCTTCCCAAAGAGACTCAATCGTACCAACGTCTTTCCAATAACCATTGAATTCATAAGCATAAACACTTTCGCCTGATTCTAGATACGTTGGAATGACATTTTTACCGAAGTCTGACATATCGATATCACTCTTTTCAGCAGCAACCAACATATTGCGCAGACGAGCCCAGTCAAAGATGTAAATCCCCATTGAAGCCTTAGTTGATTTTGGTTCAGCTGGTTTTTCTTCAAATTCGACAATCCGATTATTGGCATCTGTATTCATGATTCCAAAACGGCTTGCTTCCTTCAAAGGTACATCTAGGACTGCAACGGTCAAACTTGCGTTATTATCCTTGTGCGCTTGAAGCATGTCATCGTAATCCATCTTGTAAATGTGGTCCCCAGATAGAATCAAGACATATTCCGGATTGATGCTATCGATATAGTCGATGTTTTGAAGAATAGCATGGCTAGTTCCTTCAAACCAACGATTTCCTTCACTAGCTGAATAAGGTTGGAGAATAGACACACCCGTATTGATTCCATCTAAACCCCAGCTGGAACCATTCCCAATATGGCTGTTAAGGGCAAGGGGTTGATACTGTGTAATCACACCAACATTGTGAATTCCTGAGTTGGCACAGTTTGAGAGAGCAAAATCGATAATCCGATAGCGCCCACCAAATTGAACCGCAGGTTTCGCGATGTTTTTGGTTAATTTTCCAAGACGTGTTCCTTGCCCACCGGCAAGAATTAAAGCGAGCATTTCATTCTTCATTGACTACTTCCTCTTTTTAAAGCTTGGACTCCCTTAGAGTCAACCGATCATCATTTTTTATCTGATGTTTTAGATTTCGTTTTGCGAACCTTCCGTTTCACCTTCCAAATGCTAGCCCCTAAAGCCGGCAAAGTAAAGGTCAAAGTTTGTTCATAATCCTTCCACAGTCCATCTTGAGACTGAACTGTCGGATTGTGCTCTTTCCAGACACCTCCCCATTCTTCTAATTCTGTATTCCAAATTTCTTCATAGACCGCTGATACAGGCACACCAATCGTAAAGTCCTTGCGTTCTACTGGTGCCATATTGAAGACGCAAACCAAAAGATCGCCTTTACGATTTTTCCGGATCATAGACAAGACGCTCTGATCCCGGTTATCTGCATCAATAATCTCTAAGCCATCAAAGCTATCATCAATCTCCCACAATTCCTTGTGTTCTTTGTAGAAATGATTGAGCTGAGAAGTGAAACGACGCATCTTAGCATTCATTTCATCCTCTAGATTGCCCCATTCCAGTTGCTCTTCTGACTTCCATTCCAAAAATTGACCAAATTCTGAACCCATAAAGAGTAATTTCTTACCTGGATGGCAAATCTGATAGGTCAAGAGGTTACGGAGTCCAGCAAATTGATTGTAACGATCTCCCCACATCTTATGCATCAAACTCTTCTTACCATGCACCACTTCATCATGTGAAAATGGTAGTAAGAAGTTTTCAGAAAATGCATACATGAAACTAAAGGTTACCAGGTTAAAGTCAAATTTCCGGTAGATGGGATCTTCTTCGTAGAATCGAAGGATATCATTCATCCACCCCATATTCCATTTATAGTCAAAGCCAAGTCCACCTTCTTCTTCAGGACCCGTGATCTTTTGACCAGCAGAACTTTCTTCTGCAATCATCATGACATCTGGGTGTTCGTTCTTGATAATCGCATTCAACCGTCTAAGGAAATGAACGCCTTCGTAGTTGAGGTTTCCACCATCAATATTTGGTGTCCATGGACCACTATCGTAGTCAAGATAGAGCATATTACTCACAGCATCGACCCGAATCCCATCTAAATGATAGGTATCAATCCAAAACTTCAAACTAGAAATCAAGAATGACTGGACTTGATTCTTCCCTAAATCGAAGTTCAAGGCTCCCCATCCGTAGTTATGGGCACGATGTTCATCCTGGTATTCAAAGGTTGGTGTTCCATCATAATAAGCCAAGGCATCATCATTGATAATGAAATGTCCTGGTACCCAATCCACGATCACTCCGATATTGTTGAGGTGGCATTCTTCCACGAAGTCTTGAAACTCTTCTGGGCTACCATAAGTCTGCTCGAGTGCAAAATATCCCATGAGCTGATAGCCCCAACTCAAGCCCAATGGATGGGCCATCACTGGCATAAATTCCACGTGGGTGTAGTTCATCTCTACCAGATACGGAATGAGTTCATCTTTTAGTTGTTTGAAGGTGTAGGAACTGTGATCCTCATTTCGTTTCCAAGATCCTGCATGAACCTCGTAAATATTAACAGGTCGTTCCTTAAAACCAAGTTTTTTACGGCGTGCTCTCCAGAGACCATCTTTCCAGTTTTTCTCTGGAATGGTCTTAATAATAGATCCTGTATTGGGTCTCTTTTCCATCCATAACGCTAGAGGATCGATTTTTTGCACCTGATGACCATTTTGTCGAGTCACCAAATACTTGTATATATCTCCCTCTTTTGCATCGGAACAGAAGACTTCCCAGACGCCTCCTTCATTACGAACCATTGGAATTTTACGAGCTTCCCAATCAGTGAAATCACCAATCAGATCCACCGCCTGAGCATTGGGAGCCCAAACACGGAAGGTAAAGCCTTCTTGTTCTCCCCTTGTTTCCTTGTGAGCTCCTAAGTACTCTTGAAGATGGAAATTATCCCCTCTTCCAAATGTCCATAAGTCTGTGCTTCTATCCATATACTCACCTCTTTGCTTTTTGAAAGCGTTTTCTATTTGGTATTATTCTACTATAAAATCACTTAATTTTCAAGTTGATTCCTGTAAAATCATGTAAAATTATCAGGAAAAGTTTTTCCATTTTCTTTCCCGAACCTTTTCGATCCTTCCTTGGTCATCCTCCTTATCTTACTTACGATTATACTATATATATGAGGAAAATCAAACAAAAACCGAACATTTAAATCACTATTTTTATTACTAACTAGTTTATTACGAATAAAATGAACATTTTTATGAACAATGTAAAAAAAGACTAAGACAGATTTGTCTTAGTCTTGTTGAATTCTTAGTCTACGTTCACGTATTCTTTTGAAAGTTCAAGAACTTCTTCCATTGTTGAACATTCAGTAAGAGCACGGTTAGCGTATTCTTGCATTTTAGCTGTGTCGAGTTTCTTCATCAAGCTACGTGTACGAAGGACAGATGTAGCTGACATAGAGAACTCATCCAAGCCCATTCCGACAAGAAGTGGAACAGCAGTTTGGTCACCGGCCATTTCACCACACATACCAGCCCATTTGCCTTCAGCGTGAGCCGCCTTGATCACGTTGTTGATCAAACGAAGGATAGATGGGTTATATGGTTGGTAAAGGTATGAAACTTGTTCGTTCATACGGTCAGCAGCCATTGTGTATTGGATCAAGTCGTTTGTACCAATTGAGAAGAAATCAACTTCCTTAGCAAATTGGTCCGCAAGCATCGCAGCAGCTGGGATTTCAATCATGATCCCTACTTGGATATCATCTGCCACAGCAACACCTTCAGCAAGCAATTTCGCTTTTTCTTCTTCAAGAATACCTTTAGCTGTACGGAACTCAGTCAACAAAGCAACCATTGGGAACATGATCCGCAATTTACCGTGGACAGATGCCCGAAGCAAGGCACGCAATTGTGTACGGAACATTTGATTACCAGTTTCAGAGATAGAAATACGCAAAGCACGGTAACCCAAGAATGGGTTCATTTCTTTAGGAAGATCGAAGTAAGGAAGTTCTTTATCCCCACCAATATCCATTGTACGAACGACAACAGGTTTACCGTTCATACCTTCAAGAACAGCTTTGTAGGCTTCGTATTGGTCATCTTCTGTTGGGAAGTCTTGAGAATCCATGTACAAGAATTCTGTACGATAGAGACCAACTGCCTCTGCACCATTATCGTTTACACCTTCAACGTCTTTAGGGGTACCGATGTTGGCAGCCAACTCGAAGTGTTTTCCATCAGCAGTCACTGTTTGAGCATCTTTAAGGAGAGCCCATTCAGCTTTTTGTTTGGCATAAGCTTCACCAGCTGCTTTGAAGGCTGCGATTTGTTCTTCAGTAGGGTTGATCACCACTTCACCAGTGATCCCTGAAACAGCCAAAACATCACCATCTTTGACAAGTTCTGTAATGTTATTTGTACCCAAAACAGCTGCGATTTCAAGTGTACGCGCCATGATAGCTGAGTGACTGGTACGTCCACCGATGTTAGTAACAAAGGCTTTTACGTACTTTTTGTTCAACTGAGCTGTATCAGATGGTGTCAAGTCATGCGCTACCACGATTGCTTCTTCATTGATAGAAGCAGGGTTTGGCAATTTCTTACCAAGCAAGTTGGCAAGGACACGTTTGGTAACGTCGCGAATGTCTGCTGCACGTTCTTGCATGTAAGGATTGTCTTCCATTCCTTCAAAGATTGCAATGAACATGTCAGTGACTTCTTTCAAGCCTGCTTCTGCATTGATTTTTTTCGTACGAATTGTTTCTTTGATCTGACCAATCATTTCAGGGTCAGCAAGAACCATCATATGCGCATCAAAAACTTGCGCTGCTTCTTCACCAAGGCTTGCTACTGCATTCTCCCGAATAAGAGAAAGCTCGTTTTGTGAAGCTTCAAGAGCTGCATCCAAACGAGCTTCTTCTGCACTTGTATCTTCGACTGAAACAGTCTCAAATGATAAGTCTGGTTGAATGAGCAAATATGCCTTAGCAACGGCAACACCGTCAGATGCTGCAATTCCTTTTAGCATTTTTGTCATATTTTTAAGCCAATCCTTCTTTAGTCATTGTTTCTGAAATAGCTGCGATTGCATCATCAGCGTCAGCACCTTCAGCAGAAATTACAACGTCAGCACCTTGACCAACACCAAGGCTCATAACACCCATGATTGATTTCAAGTTAACTGATTTACCTTTGTATTCAAGAGTGATGTCTGATGCAAATTTGCTAGCAGTTTGAACCAACAAAGTTGCTGGACGTGCGTGGATACCTGTTTCTGCCACGATGTGGAAATCTTTAGAAGCCATAATTGGACTCTCCTTTTAAAAAATAGTTTTTGAGTTACCTTTTGATAACCCTTACAATTTGGTATTATATCATCTTTTGAAATTTTTTTCAAGATTTTTATCACTGACTTACAGAAAAAGACTGCGAAAAATCCCAATTTAGATACATTCTAAGAAGTACCTGAAGAATGGAGAACAAATCTTTTCAATTTTCTACTATATTATAAGTAACATTTTCCTCCGCTTTCAAATAAAAAGAAGCAAGTGTACCACAGGATATTGATTCACAAAAAAATTATAACTAATTAAAGATGCTTTAAAGCCTATTCCTATCCCATTTCTTGGAATTTCTCAATTTCCGTTCACCACAATATATTGTGTTTTAAAAACCCCATTTCATATCTTTGCACAATATTTAGTTTTATTTTGTTGACAAGTTGCTGGATTTTGTTTATACTGTTTACAGATTTATATTTCGATAGGAGAACGAAAAAGAAATGGTAACCATTTATTCAAAAAATAATTGTGTTCAATGCAAAATGACCAAGCGATTCCTCGATAGCAATCATGTGGAATACCGCGAAATTAACTTAGATGAACAGCCAGAATTTGTAGAGCATGTTAAGAACCTTGGCTTCAATGCTGCTCCAGTTATTCAAACACCGGATGAAGTATTTTCTGGTTTTCAACCAGCTAAGTTGAAGAAACTTTCTTAATAAACACAGTATTTTGCTTAAATAGGGTCTAGCGTTAGCAACCTAACACTAGACTTTTTACTTGGAAAGAGAGGACTTCTCCTCTTCATTTTTTTGAACTAGAAAAGGATTATTATGGGATTAAAATCTCTTGAAGATGTGACGTATTTTCGTCTTAACAATGAAATCAACCGTCCAGTAAACGGCCAAATCATGCTTCATAAAGATAAAGAAGCTTTGGATGCGTTCTTTAAAGAAAATGTTGTACCAAATACTAAAACCTTTGACTCGATTACAGACAAGATTCAGTACCTTCTCGAGCACAATTACATTGAGAGAGCTTTTATCGAGAAATACCGTCCTGAATTTTTAGAGGAATTGGCCCAATTTATCAAAGATCAAAACTTCCAATTCAAGTCCTTCATGGCGGCCTACAAATTCTATAACCAATACGCTTTGAAAACAAATGATGGAGAATACTATCTTGAAAGCATGGAAGACCGTGTCTTTTTCAATGCTCTCTATTTTGCTGATGGAAATGAAGCTATCGCGCGAGACATCGCAAACGAAATTATCCACCAACGCTACCAACCAGCTACTCCTTCTTTCTTAAACGCTGGACGTGCCCGCCGTGGGGAATTGGTATCATGTTTCTTGATCCAAGTAACCGATGATATGAATGCGATCGGACGTTCCATCAACTCTGCCCTTCAACTGTCTCGTATCGGTGGTGGGGTTGGGATTTCTCTCAGCAACCTTCGTGAAGCTGGAGCACCAATCAAAGGGTATGAAGGAGCCGCTTCTGGAGTGGTTCCAGTTATGAAACTCTTCGAAGATAGCTTCTCTTACTCTAACCAATTGGGACAACGCCAAGGGGCTGGGGTGGTTTACCTCAACGTCTTCCACCCAGACATCATCGCCTTCCTTTCAACTAAGAAAGAAAATGCTGATGAAAAAGTTCGGGTGAAGACTCTCTCACTTGGGGTCGTCGTGCCAGACAAGTTCTACGAGTTGGCGCGTAAGAATGAAGAAATGTACCTCTTCAGCCCATACTCTGTGGAACGTGAATACGGAGTACCATTTAACTACATCGACATCACTGAAAAATACGATGAGTTGGTTGCTAATCCAAATATCCGCAAGACTAAAATTAAGGCACGTGATTTGGAAACTGAAATTTCTAAATTGCAACAAGAATCTGGCTATCCATATGTAGTCAACATTGATACTGCTAACCGGGCAAACCCTGTTGATGGAAAAATCATCATGAGTAACTTGTGTTCAGAGATCCTTCAAGTTCAAGAACCAAGCTTGATCAACGATGCCCAAGAATTTGTTCAAATGGGAACAGACGTCTCCTGTAACCTTGGTTCAACCAACGTAGTTAACATGATGACTTCACCTGATTTTGGTCGTTCGATTCGTGCCATGGTTCGTGCTTTGACCTTCGTTACAGATAGCTCTCATATCGTAGCCGTTCCAACTATTGACCACGGAAATAAACTGGCGCATACCTTTGGTCTTGGAGCCATGGGACTTCATAGCTACCTTGCCCAACAATTGATCGAATACGGATCACCGGAGTCTATTGAGTTTACGAGCATCTACTTCATGCTCATGAACTACTGGACTCTCGTAGAATCAAACAACATTGCGCGCGAACGTGGTGTTACCTTCCACAACTTCGAAAAATCTGATTATGCCAATGGTACTTACTTTGATAAGTACACGACTGGAGAATTTGTACCAAAATCTGATCGCGTCAAAGAACTCTTTAAAGATATCTTTATCCCAAGTGCTGAGGATTGGGCAGAACTGCGTGCTAAAGTTCAAGCAGATGGTCTTTACCACCAAAACCGCCTAGCTGTCGCACCAAATGGATCTATCAGCTACATCAATGACGTATCTGCTTCTATCCACCCAATTACACAACGGATTGAAGAACGCCAAGAGAAGAAAATCGGTAAGATCTACTACCCTGCAGCAGGATTGTCAACGGAAACGATTCCTTACTACACTTCTGCCTACGACATGGATATGCGAAAAGTCATCGATGTCTATGCTGCTGCAACTGAGCATGTAGACCAAGGTCTTTCACTGACTCTCTTTATGCGCAGCGATATTCCAAAGGGTCTTTACGAATGGAAAACTGAAAACAAACAAACCACTCGTGACTTGTCTATCCTTCGGAACTACGCCTTTAACAAGGGTATCAAGTCTATCTACTACGTCCGTACCTTTACAGATGATGGTGGAGAAGTTGGCGCCAACCAATGTGAAAGCTGTGTCATCTAATCCGCTATCCTAGATAGCTATCAAAAGTCGGTTCGCCGACTTTTTGTGCGGTATTCTATCAATTTATGGTAGAATAGTAACGATTGAATGAATAGAAAAAGAAAGTGATGCAAATGGAAACATACTACAAAGCCATTAACTGGAATGCGATCGAAGATGTCATCGATAAATCGACCTGGGAAAAACTGACAGAGCAATTCTGGTTGGATACACGTATCCCTTTGTCAAACGACTTGGATGACTGGAGAAAGTTATCTAATAAAGAAAAAGACCTAGTTGGTAAAGTCTTTGGGGGATTAACCCTTCTAGATACCATGCAATCTGAAACAGGTGTTCAGGCTCTTCGTGCGGATATTCGTACTCCCCATGAAGAAGCTGTCTTTAACAACATCCAATTTATGGAATCTGTCCATGCTAAGTCATACTCTTCTATCTTTTCTACTTTGAATACCAAGTCAGAAATCGAAGAGATTTTCGAATGGACCAACACCAATCCTTTCCTTCAAAGGAAGGCAGAAATCATCAACGAAATCTATCTCAATGGGACTCCCCTTGAAAAGAAAGTCGCCAGCGTTTTCCTTGAGACCTTCCTCTTCTACTCTGGTTTCTTCACACCTCTCTACTATCTTGGAAACAACAAATTGGCCAACGTAGCTGAGATCATCAAGTTGATCATTCGGGACGAATCAGTTCACGGAACCTATATCGGCTACAAGTTCCAACTTGGATTTAACGAATTACCAGAAGACGAACAAGAGAAACTCAAAGAATGGATGTATGATCTTCTCTACACCCTCTATGAGAATGAAGAAGGCTACACAGAGAGCCTCTATGATGGTGTTGGCTGGACTGAGGAAGTCAAGACCTTCCTTCGCTACAACGCTAATAAAGCCCTCATGAACTTGGGACAAGATCCGCTCTTCCCAGACTCAGCAGATGACGTTAACCCAATCGTCATGAACGGAATCTCAACCGGTACTTCTAATCACGACTTCTTCTCTCAAGTCGGAAATGGTTACCTTCTCGGTGAAGTAGAAGCTATGCAGGATGACGATTACAACTACGGCCTATAAGACAAAAACCTTTCCAGATGGAAAGGTTTTTAAATATAGACAACCTATTGTTTTACATAAAACAGATAGATGATTTTCAAAAAATGACTTTTATTTTTTGAAGATTAAAAACTTTCCGCCGTGAGAAAAGTGCTAGAAACAATCATGTTTCTAGCACTCGGGAGTTTTGGAACCTTAGGTCCAAAACTAAGTCATGGAACTTCTTTGAAGTTCGCTGACGTCCGTACTCACCTAAGAAAAGTTTTTTAGAAGACTTTATCTTCAATCTGAAACCTTTCCAGACGGAAAGGTTTTTTTGTTGCAATCTTTTTCTAATTGGATCTGCTTCTTTTTTGAAAAAAGAGGTTGAACAAACATCCAACCTCTCCTATTATTACAATTTACCTGCTACGGCATCCAACAATTCTTGGATCTTCGCTTGGTTGCTTCCTCCTGCCATGGCCATGTCTGGTTTACCACCACCACGTCCATCGACGATTGGAGCCAATTCTTTGATCACATTGCCTGCATGCACTTCTTTTGTCTTGCTGGCAACAAGGACATTGACCTTGTCACCGATGGCTGCGACAAGAACAAGCACATCAGAGTAATCTTTTTGTTTCCAGTTATCCGCAAAGGTACGAAGGGCACCTGCATCTGATACAGAAACTTGGCTGGCAATATAACGGTGTCCGTTTGCTTCTTGAACATTCTTGAAGACATCGCCTGCTGCCGCTGCTGCTGCTTTTTCCTTCAATTCTGCATTTTCTTTTTGCAATTGACGGAGTTGTTCTTGAAGACCTTCAACCTTGTGAGGGACTTCTTTGAGTTGAGGTGCTTTCAAGGTTGCTGCGACTGCTTTCAGTGCATCTTCTTGTTCACGATAAGCTTCGAAGGCTTCCTTACCAGTCACTGCCAAGATACGACGAGTTCCTGATCCGATCCCTTCTTCTTTGACAATCTTGAAGAGTCCAATTTCAGAAGTGTTACCTACGTGAGTACCACCACAAAGCTCTACTGAGTAATCACCGATAGTGACAACACGGACTTCTTTACCGTATTTTTCACCAAAGAGGGCCATGGCTCCCATTTCTTTAGCAGTATCGATATCTGTTTCAATCGTTTCGACTGCGATCGCTTCCCAAATCTTTTCATTGACTTGTTGTTCAATAGCGCGCAATTCTTCAGGAGTTACGGCTTGGAAGTGGGTAAAGTCAAAGCGAAGGAATTCTACTTCGTTGAGAGATCCTGCTTGGGTTGCGTGGTTACCAAGGATATTGTGAAGAGCGGCATGGAGCAAGTGAGTTGCAGTGTGGTTCTTCATGACACGATGACGACGATTGGTATCGATCGCCAAGGTGTATTCTTGGTTCAAGGCAAGAGGAGCAAGAACTTCAACAGTATGAAGTGGTTGTCCATTTGGTGCCTTTTGTACATCTGTTACAGTAGCTACGACATTTCCTGTAGCATCCAAGATTTGACCATGGTCCGCAACTTGTCCACCCATTTCAGCGTAGAATGGAGTTTCTGCAAAGATCAGTGATGCAGTCCCTTCTGATACAGCTTCTACTTCAGCATTATCTGCTACGATAGCCACCAACTTAGAAGGCAATTGGCTGGCATTGTAGTTGAAGCTACTTTCAACTGTAATGTTTTGAAGGGTTTCATTTTGCATCCCCATAGATCCACCTTTGACAGCAGATGCACGCGCACGTTCTTGTTGTTCCTTCATAGCCGCTTCAAAACCGTCACGATCGACCGTCATTCCAGCTTCTTCAGCGATTTCTTCTGTCAATTCTACTGGGAATCCGTATGTATCATAAAGTTTAAAGACATCTTGACCAGCAATCACTGTTTGACCTTTAGCTTTCAAGTCTTCAACGATGGTTTGGGCAAAGTGTTGACCAGAGTTCAAGGTACGAGCAAATGATTCTTCTTCACTCTTGATGATTTTTTCGATGAAGTCTTGTTTTTCAAGTACTTCTGGGTAGTAGCTTTCCATGATCTTCCCAACGGTTGGAACCAATTTATACAAGAAGGTTCCTTCGATCCCCAATTTTTGCCCATGCATGGAAGCACGACGGAGGAGACGACGAAGAACGTAACCGCGTCCTTCATTACCTGGAAGAGCCCCATCACCAATCGCAAATGAAAGCGAACGGATGTGGTCAGCAATCACCTTGAAGCTCATGTTATCGCCATCTGGATCATAGGTCTTACCAGACATCTTTTCCACTTCACGGATGATTGGCATGAAGAGGTCTGTTTCAAAGTTGGTCTTCGCTCCTTGGATAACGGCTACCAAACGTTCCAAACCAGCGCCCGTATCAATGTTCTTGTGTGGCAATTCCTTGTATTCGCTACGAGGAACAGCAGGGTCTGCGTTAAATTGTGACAAGACAATGTTCCAGATTTCGATGTAACGGTCGTTTTCGATATCTTCTGCAAGCAGACGAAGACCGATATTTTCAGGGTCAAAGGCTTCTCCACGGTCAAAGAAGATTTCTGTATCTGGTCCAGAAGGCCCTGCACCGATTTCCCAGAAGTTGTCTTCGATTGGGATCAAGTGACTTGGATCTACCCCAACAGCGATCCAACGGTTGTATGAATCCTTGTCATCAGGGTAATAGGTCATGTAAAGTTTGTCTTTAGGGAAATCAAACCATTCCGGACTTGTCAAAAGCTCATAAGCCCAGGTAATGGCTTCATCACGGAAGTAATCTCCGATAGAGAAGTTCCCCAACATTTCAAACATGGTATGGTGACGGGCAGTTTTCCCTACGTTTTCGATATCGTTGGTACGGATGGCTTTTTGCGCATTGGTAATCCGTGGATTTTCAGGTTTGATGGTTCCATCGAAGTATTTTTTAAGAGTGGCAACCCCTGAGTTGATCCACAAAAGCGTTGGGTCGTTTACTGGAACCAAGCTAACAGATGGTTCTACAGAGTGGCCTTTGCTTGCCCAGAAATCAAGCCACATTTGACGGACTTGTGCACTAGATAATTGTTTCATATTTTTCTCCTAATTTTTTTAAGCTTAATTTGCGCCAGCTTCTAACATTTCGACATAATCGATGGCGACACAAAGTGAGATGACTAAATCAGCGTATTCATCCTCATACACCGATACTTGGTAGGTAGAGGTTAGATGAAAGAGTTCCTTGCTAATCTCAGCGACGATTTGATCCCGATCATCAAACAATTTGAATTCTAGGTCCCAGATATTTCCCTGTACCCGCAGTCCCAAATCTTCGATATCGTATTTGTCTCTAAAGAGCGTCAGTTTTTTATGGATAAAAAAGCGGTCCCCATCCTTCAACTCAACCACAAATTCGGGAAGAAAGCTGATTGTTTTTTTGGTGATATGGCTCACTTCTTGTCCATTCTTATCGTAGATGGTAAAAGTCTTGGGAATCTTAAGAAAAGATCCCTCAACCTGGTACTCAACATTTCCCAACTCATCTTTGATATCGAACCGCTCGCCACCCAATCGAAATTTTTGTTTCACTTGATAGGTTCGCATCTTTTGATCTCCTTTAAAAAGCTCCAGACAACTGCCCACAAACAAAAGACAAGCCACTAAACGAAGGGCGAAAAACCGCGGTACCACCTTCATTCAATGAACTTGTCATTCTTCATTTTATATGCAATTGTCTCAGCCGAGTAGCAAAATCATTTCTCTTCCATGGCTCACACCCCCGCCACTTCTCTGATTCCGAGTAACAATGATTTATTCTCAACTATTTCATTATACAAGTTCCAAAAGGAACCGTCAACTATTTTTTAGATGATGATTTGCTATCGCTCGTTTGAACACCGATATTTTGCAAATATTGGTTGAAGGTTGATTTGAAGGCATCATCTTTGACCTTGATATTGGCATTGGTCATCGCTTTTGCAATAATGCTACGGATGTAGTTAGTATCTTGCTTACGACCGTCAACAATGATCTCTTTCAAACGTTTTTCGTATTTCTTCCAGTCAGAACCTTTTTCTGTCTTCTTATTCAATTTGACAATATAGTAGCTAGCAGAATAGTTTTGACCTGCTGAAACTGTGATCACATCTGAAATGCCGTTTTCATCCAATTTAAAGGCAGCTTCTTTGACTTGAGATGGGATACCTGATGTTCCTGAATCGAACTTAACTTCGCCACCTTTATCTTTTGTAGCAGTATCTGTTGAATTGTCTTTGGCGATTTGGGCAAAGTCTGCACCTTCCGCTTTAGCAGCTTCCAACACTTCTTTTGCTTTATCTTCTGAATCTAACTTGATAATTTGTGCTGTTACTTCTGGTGTGTAAGATTCAAAAGCTGCCTTGTAGTCAGACTCTTTGATATCTTTCTTAGCCGCTTGGTTGACTGCATATTCCAACAACATATTGCTACGGATTTGTTTCTTCGCTGTTTCTTCCGTCAAGCCTTGTTGCGCCAAGTATGCATCGAATTGGTTACCTAATTGTTTCTTTTGTTTAGCCAATTCTTTATCGACTTCTTTATCAGAAACTTTTGATCCATATTCTTTTTCAAAGACTTTATTGATGGTCATTTGGAAAAGAACTTGTTGAGCACCTTGGTTGGTTTTGATTTCATTATAGAAATCAGAAACTGTGATCGTGTCCCCTTTCATGGTCACGATATCTTTGTTTGTGCCATTGGCACACGCTGCTAGTGTTACGACTGATAGCAAGGTCACAGCACCCGCTACAAGTTTTTTCTTCATGAAAATTATTCTCCGTTCCTTTTTAAACTTCTTCTATTTTACCACAAATTAGAGAGAATACCTTAAATTTACCTAAAAAGAGCTAGGATCTGGCAAGGTTACCGTCTCTGCATTTTTCCGAATCATCAAAATACCATCTCCAAGTGGCACCAAACTAGCGGTCAAATCTGGATGATTGAGAGTCGCATGAAAGAGGTTCTGAAGCCCCCGGTAAATGGTTCGTTGCCCACGACGCACTTCCATGATGTCCTTGGCAACATCTCCTCCTTGGAAAATATCATCCAATACCACGACTCCCCCAACCTCTAAGAGTTCGAGAATTCGTGGCAAAAAGACGATGTACTTAGACTTAGCAGAGTCCATAAAGACAAAGTCATAGGTCTCTGTTAAATCCTGCAATACATCTACTGCATCTCCTTCAAGCAAGGTGATTTGCTTTCTCTGATCGTATTTAGCCAGATTTTCCTTGGCAAAGCCAATCATCTCTTCATTCCGATCAATAGTAGTAATTTGTGCATCGGGAGCATTTTCAGCCATTAAGAGCGCTGAAAATCCAATTGCTGTCCCAATTTCCAGGATTTTCTTTGGTTGTAGGGCTTGCAGGAGTAGTCTAAAGTAAGCTACCGTTTCATGCGGAATAATCGGAATATTTTCCTTGCGGGCGAATGCTTCTAACTCCTCCAAGGCACCTGCTACCGGTTTTTGACGCGTGCGCATAAAGTCAACGATCTCATCTTTAACCACTGGCCGGCGCATATTGTGGTTGGCATTTTTACTATAAGACTCTACCATCTTATGCGAGTCCTAATTTTTCTACTAGGGCTTCAAATTCATTCAAACGACGTTCAAAGACCGCAAAGGCTGCGTCCAAGTAGTCTTCTTTTTCCATATCCACACCTGCTTTGCGGATGACATTGAGTGGATAGTCAGAATTTCCAGCCTTCAAGTAGTCGATATATTTATCACGATCTTCTTGTGTTCCATGAACAATTTTTTCAGCTAAGGCTGAAGCTGCTGCAAAACCTGTTGAATATTGGAAGACATAGTAGTTATAGTAGAAGTGAGGAATCCGAGCCCATTCATATTGGATTTCAGGGTTGTCATCTTTTGAAAGACCGTAGTATTTCTCATTGAGTTCTGCATAGAGGTTGTTTAAGAACTCACTAGTCAAAACGGTACCTTCTTGGTCTGCTTTATGGATAGCATGCTCAAATTCAGCAAACTGCGTTTGACGGAAGACCGTTCCACGGAAGCCATCCAAGAAGTGATTCAAAATCGCAAAACGAGTTGCATCGTCTTCTACTTCTTCTAACAGACGTTCGGTCAGGATATTTTCATTGGTTGTAGAGGCGATTTCGGCAAGGAAGATGGAATAGTCCCCATAGACATAAGGCTGGGTTTCACGGGTATAGCTAGAATGCATACTGTGACCAGTTTCATGCACCAAGGTGAAGAGATTATCCAATGTATCTTGCCAGTTCAACAACATGAAGGCATTGGTATCATAAGAACCACCTGAATAGGCACCTGAGCGTTTTCCTTGGTTGACATGCACGTCGATCCACCGTTCGCTAAAGGCCCGTTTCACACGAGAAAGATAGTCCTCACCCAAAACAGCCAAGACTTCTTCTGCTTTGGCCAATGATTCTTCATAGGTAAACTTGTAGTCTGTATCGGATAATGGCGTATACATATCGTACATCTTCAAGTCTGAGATTCCTAGAATTTTTGAACGCAATTGCACATAGCGTTGCAAGAGTGGCAAATGTTTGTTCACAGCTGCTACCAAGCTATCATAAACACTTTCTGGTACAAAGTTTTCAGAAAGCGCTGCTTCACGAGCAGATGAGAATTTGCGAACTTTGGCATTAAAGTTGTGAACTTTCACATTGGTTTGCAAGGTTTTAGCATAGGTATGTTGATACTGTTCATAGACCTTGTAGAGGCCTTCGTAAGCTTCTTTACGAACGGCACGATCTTTTGATTCTACCAAAGAAATATAGTTTCCATGGGTTAATTGAACTTCTTCGCCCTTGTCATCATGCACAGTTGGGAAAACAATATCTGCATTGTCCAAGATTTCAAAAGTTTCACCACCAGCTGCAAAGATCTCACCAGCTCCTGCAAGTAATTCCTCTTCTTTTTGAGACAAGATATGTTCTTTTTTCTCTAGCAAACGATCAAAATAATGACCATATTGTTCTAAGGCTGGAACCTCACTCACAAAAGCTTTGTATTGCTCATCCGTAATGGCCATGAATTCAGGCTCATAGAAGGCAAAGGTTTCACCTAACAAGCTATAAAGAGACATCCCTTTTGATTGGTACTCTTGGTATTTAGCCACACGTGTATCTTGGTCATTTTTCATATGAGCATAGACGTAGACCTTTTCCAAACGACGGCTCAATTCCAAATATGCATTGGTTGTATCCAACAGTGTTTGCGCTGAATCCAACAAATGACCAGCGTAGTGGCTTGCTGCTTTAATATCCGCAGCTAAGCTTGCTGCTTCTTCTTCCCAAGCTTGATCTGTCGCAAAAATTGTCGACAAATCCCATTGGTATTTTTCATCAATTTCATTACGTTGTTTTACCATTTCGATTAATCCTCCAATGGTATTATTTTAGCATAAAAATGAACATTTCGGGAGGATTTCTATCTTAGAAAGTTAGCTTTTCTGTTGAGCATAAAAACGTGGGGGATAGAGGATCTGAACAGGTTGGATCCCTTGCGACTGATAATAGGTCATAAACTGCTGGTAGTAATCTTCTACATCCTCTTCAATTTGAAGCAAGTTCTGTGAAAGGATCGGACGACAAAGAGGATAAAAGAAATCTAGCTCCAGTTCCATCAGATGGTTTCCCTGCAAATAGAGTTCTTCCTGAAGCTTCAGCCACTTTGGGTGACGATAAAAGAGTTGCTGCTGGATATACGTTAAAAATGTACGATCGAGCTCGACTGCCATTTGCCGCATGGGTTGTGAAAGATAAGGGGTCCGTAAGACTTCCAGTAAAGACCTTTGACCAAAAGGGAAAACTTCTGTTTGATAATGCAATCGCCCTCTCAAATCCTCATGGATGAGGTATTGCAAACGCACTTCTTTCTTTTCAAGATCCAATTCCCAAAGATGGAACCCGCGATTCTGACTAAAATAAAGAAAACCAGCCTGTAGCTTTGTCAGTCTTTCCTTGAGCCACAACTTTTTACCAAGTAACCAATAGACCTGGTAACCGTTGGATCTATACGCATCGCTTCTCTCCTTCAAGCGTTCTAAAGATAGGGGGCTGCACTGCACTTCCAAAGCTAAATTCTTGTCTACTACCAAAAGATCAGCAATTTGTTGAAAATCTGCTAAATAACTTTCTACTTCTGTATGAGACTCCTTAGAGGCCCAATCATAAAGACTGGCTTTCAATTCCAGATGTTCAAAACTCTCAGCTTCGTGATGGTAGGGACAATGCTGTAATTTTACATGAGCAAAATGAGCCCGTAGAACCGAGCCATTTTTTAGACGCACTGGACTATGACAAGCTAAGCAATAGAAGGGACCTTCTGTCACAGCTGGGATCTCTTCCATACAGTTCCACCGCTTTTGATTGTTATCCATGGCAATAAACATAGCCCCACCTCCTCATCTATATCATTCGAAAAAAATAAGAAAAAGGCTGGAAATTTCCAACCTTTTTTTGCTATTATTCGTCAGAATCTGAGTCTGAATCGTCACTAGAATCATCAGCAACAGGAGATTTACTCAATTCTTTCTGCATATCTTTCATTTCTTTACGAGTACTTTCCAACTCTTCACGAGCATCTTTCAAGATTTCGATCAAAGCTTCACGGTCTTCTTTAGGAACGACTGTGCTATCTGAACCGATGCTTTCCAAGCCTTCATTAAAGATATCTTTTTGGTTTTCTAATCCTTGCTTTAAGGTACTAATCATTGCATCGTATTGTTCTTTTGCAGAACCTGTCACAGAAGTACCTGCTTCTTCAGTAATAGAAACAGATTGATCCATTAATTTTGCAAACAACTTTTTGAAGTCTCCAACTGTTTTAGCCTTGCTGATTTCAGCGTCTGTTAAGAGGCTAGAAGATGAAGTCTCTTCTGAATCTGTTGAATTATCCTTACTTTTTGAAGTGTTGGCAGATTTGCTCGTCACTTTAGTCGTTGATTGACTGTTTGAAGTTTCCTTCTTTGTGTCTTGTTTGTTTGAACAAGCAGCTAGGGAAAAGATCGTCAAAAGAGCAGCTGTCGATAAGATCATTTTTTTCATAAAATGGTCTCCTTTATATTTATTTTACCTCATTCTACCATCGAATACTTTGACTGTCAAATTAATCACTAGTTCTTAATATTAGCAAAAAAGTTGGACAAAACACTGTGAAATCAGTGTTTCTGTCCAACTCCTCGATGATTAGTCATACAATTGTAACAATTTCATTAGTCTACTTTGCCACCAAAAAGGCCGTGAGCCTTCCCTTGGGGCATTTTTAAGGCAAAGCTCAGCAAAAAGACGATCCCTACAACCCCTGCTAAAAAGAAACTCATGACTTGGTAACCACCTCTTTCAATACAGAGGGCTGCGAGAGGTTGTAAAAGAATGGTTCCTAAATAACGAGCTCCTTGGACAATAGCCATGGCAAGAACCAAGTCTTTGCCATTCACCTGTTGGGCAATAAACCGTAAGGAGACCATAATCAAAACCATCCCTGTTGTATGCTTGGCTAAAAGAGTCAAAAGCACTTTTAAGAAGACAGGACTTGGAAGAGCGTAGACAACATATTGAGCAAAAATAATCCCGATTGGAAGAGCGATCAAAACCCGTAAAGGCCAGTGGTCCATGAATCGATCAGAGAAAAAGATCAAGGGAGCTTCCACTACGACGGAGATAGCTACAACCGTAGAGGCAATATGGACTGGTAGACCACTATCCATGAGTAGCTCAGGAATATAGGTATGACCAATATTTCCAACCCCTGAAGCCAAGCCAATCAACACAATAAAGAAGAGATAAGGTCCATTGTGAAGAAGAGGACGAATAGAGACAGGGTGTTTTTCCTTTTCTACGACTGTCTCTTTTTTCTTCATTCGAACCGCACTTAGACAGAAAATGCTGAGTAAAATGGTGATCAAAACCGTATAATAAACAGCTTGGGGGCTAAACTGATGATAGACCCAGCCGGCTATTTGGACACCGACCGAGTAGCCAATGGTTCCCCAAACGCGAATCTTCCCAAAAGCGTATGGACTTTGCGTTGCAAATACTTCCATCATGGGAGCTGTCCCATTCAAACAGACTAGAACAATCCCATAAAAAACGGTCAGCCAAAAGAGATTGGGGGCCCAAAGAAAACCGAAGACACCACCAATGATCACACTCAGACTGAGGGTCGTCATTTTTACGATTCCAAATCGCTCATTGATATAACCAAAGAAGGGTTGGGCTACCATGGATAAGAAAAAAGCAACCGATACCAAGGTCGACACTTGGGTTGCACTATAGTGCTTTCCCATCAAATAGACGGAAATGAGGGTCGTAAAGAGAGATGTGGACATAAAATAAAAACTATAGAGCAACATATAAGCCGCATAAGAATTTCGGAATTTTTTCATATGAATCCTTTCTAAAAATATCGGAATGAGACAATGACAAAACCCAACTGACAATCAGTTAGGTTTTATTTTACTCTTTATTATAGCGCTTTTGAGCCTCTTTTTTGCGTCTCTCACGACTTTGTTTTTCAATCGAGAGAATGATGACAAGAATGAGAATTGGAATCAAGATCAGGAAGTGATCCAGCGAAAGCCATTTACTGTGCTTAGCCGTTGTCTTTTTCCCACTTGCTGTTTCTTTGACAAGCTCTGGCTTGGCCCCTTCTTCTACCTTCATATCATCTCGGATACCTTCAGACAACGTGTAGAGATCATTATCTACTGTCAGATAGCCATCTTTTACCGCAAGGGTCGGTTCTTTAGCACCTTTTTTGACCGTTGCATAGAAGGGTTTTTCAAGTGTATAGGTCTTGCCGTCAATCTTCTGGACACCTGCATCTAGCAATTTTTTATAGCCAAAATCTTTATAGGCTTTTTCGATCAAGGCATTGCCAAACGGGTGACGGTAATATTCCCCATCTTGGTCTGCCCAATCTCCTACGCCCATAATGACAGCAATTAAGCGCTGATTGCCCCGTTTGATGGTCGCGATATAGTTGAAAGCTCCACGAGGGCTTGAACCAGTTTTCAAACCATCCACACCTTTCAAGGCATACTTGGCTCCTGGCAATGAATAATTGTAGGTATCAAAGGTTTCCTCATATGGAGTCCCTTTTTTGACCGTGACTTGTGCTTGATTGGTATAGTTTAAAATATCTGGGTATTGATTGATAAAATGATAAACCAGAATCCCTAAATCACGCGCAGTTGTCTGGTTGGCCGCATCATTTGGATAATTGTTGACCTGATAGTAGCCCTGCAAGGTGGAGATGGCCGCCCCACTCGGGTTATTCCAGACCGTATTGGTCATCCCTAATTCCTTAGCCTTGGCATTCATGCGCTCGATAAAGGCATCTGGATCATTGTTGGACATGAGATTGGCCAACATGAGGGTCGATACATTTGAGGATGGAACCACTGTCATGGTAATCAACTCAGGAATTGTGTAGTCTACCCCAGCAACAATATTATTGTTGGAGATCTCATAGATCTTTCCGATCGCTTGGTCTGAAGCGGTCGCCTTGATCACTGTATCCTTACTGATCTTGCCATTTGCCATATCTTCAAACAAGAGATAGAGCGTCATGAGCTTACTCATGCTGGCAGGATCTCTGACTTCATCGATATTGTCTTTCCAAAGAACATTGCCCGTATTTCCGTCAATAATAAGCGAAGAATGTGGACGGTTAATGGCTTGGACATTGTCATTTGGATACATCTTTTGCGCCATATCCACCAATTCATCCGCACTCGCTAGAATTGGCTGGCATAAGAGACTCAGAAGGAGGCAAATATGGATCAAATATTTTTTTATCATAAACTTTTCCTTTATAACAGACTAATCAGCTGGAGGCTAAAATAAGCTTCTAGCCCTCATGCCCTTTCCTCTTGTCTCCCAGTAGATGAAAAGAGCTAATCCCAGCAGATAATTACTTGTATTGTACCATATTTTGAAGCAGAAAAAAACCTATCTGGCCCGAATAAATCGGCGATAGGTCCTGTTTTTTATCGACTTAACAAGCTCAAGGCTTCCTTATCCGCAATAATGGTCACATTTGGATGTCCTTGAAGGGCACTAGCTGGCACTTTTTCAGTCCTTTCACCCTCTACTGTACCTTTGATTGCTTGGGCTTTTGATTCCCCATAGGCAAACAAGACAATCGATTTCGCTGCTAAGATATTAGCAATTCCCATCGAAATGGCTTGGGTTGGTACATCTTCGATCTTATCAAAGAAACGAGAATTAGCCTCAATGGTAGAGTCATCCAACTGAACTAAGTGGGTCTGACTATCAAAGGATGTCCCTGGCTCATTAAAACCGATATGCCCATTGCGTCCGATTCCCAAGATTTGTAGGTCCACTGGATGGTCTTCGAGTATTTTGTTATAACGGATCACTTCCTGATCGGCAGATTCTTCTACACCTGATGGGAGATAACTTTCTTTGAATGGTTTGGCATCAAAGAGATTTTTCTCCATGAAATACCGATAAGATTGAGGATCATCTCCCGTCAACCCTACGTATTCATCTAAGTTTACACTGATTAGATTAGATAAGTCCAAATCACTTTCACGAATTTGTTTATAAAACTCAAGGGGACTGCTTCCAGTCGCAAGACCTAAGGTTTGAGCACCTTCCTTTAAGGTTTCTTTTAATATATCAAAGGCAACTTTTCCACCCTCAATTTGGTCCTTTACTTCAATAATTTTCATTGGATAGACCTCCTATTTCTCTATGCTTTTATTATATGGTATAGACCAATTTTTGTCAAGTGAAACCGCTATCTTTTTCTGGCATTTTTTTCATTTTCAAGTCGATTCGTGATATAATGAAAGGTATGATTGTATCACTATTATTCATCATTTTTTTGATCGGACTCCTTGTCTTTCTCTTATCTTTCTTGATTCATCAAAGAAAGATTCTCAAGGTCCTGATCTTTTTGATGGGAATCAGCCTGATGCTCTTAGCTGTCGGGACTACCATCTATCTACTCACAAATTTATTATAAAAGGAGCGCAAATGAATACCAACGACTTTGACTTTGATTTGCCTGAAGAACTGATTGCTCAAACCCCTCTTGAAAAACGAGATGCCTCTAAACTCTTGATCCTCGATCGAAAAACAGGGCAATTCCAAGACCGTCATTTTGATGCAATTTTGGATGAATTGGAGCCAGGAGATGCTCTTGTCATGAACAATACGCGCGTTCTACCAGCCCGCCTTCATGGGGTCAAACCAGAAACAGGTGGTCACGTCGAATTCCTTCTCCTTAAAAATACTCAAGATGACTGTTGGGAAGTCTTGGCAAAACCTGCAAAACGCTTAAAAGTAGGGGCCACAGTCAGCTTCGGAGATGGTCGTTTGACTGCAACGGTTGAGGAAGAATTGGAGCATGGAGGGCGCATCGTTCGCTTCCACTACCAAGGGATCTTTTTAGAAGTCTTGGAAAGCCTTGGTGAAATGCCACTTCCTCCCTATATCCATGAAAAACTGGCTGACCGCGAGCGTTACCAAACCGTTTACGCCAAAGAAAATGGTTCTGCTGCAGCTCCGACGGCAGGTCTTCATTTCACCCAAGAATTGCTCCAAAAAATTGAAGCAAAAGGGGTTCACCTGGTCTATTTGACCCTTCATGTGGGCCTAGGAACCTTCCGTCCAGTATCTGTGGACAATCTTGAAGACCATGAGATGCACTCTGAATTCTACCAACTTTCTGAAGAGGCCGCTGCTACCCTTCGTCAGGTAAAAGCTGCAGGGAAACGCATCGTAGCCGTCGGAACGACTTCTATCCGAACTCTTGAAACGATTGGCAACAAATTTGATGGAGACATCCAAGCTGATTCAGGCTGGACCAATATTTTTATCAAGCCTGGTTATGAATGGAAAGTCGTCGATGCCTTTTCAACCAACTTCCACCTTCCAAAATCAACTCTGGTCATGTTGGTTTCTGCCTTTGCCGGCCGTGAATTAACCCTCGAAGCATACCACCATGCGATTCAAGAACGCTACCGATTCTTCAGTTTTGGGGATGCTATGTTCATCAAGTAAAGGAGTCTCTCATGAATAAAATTGAAAGTCGCCACCGCTTGATCCGCTCTATCATTTCTGAGCGTAGGATTCATACCCAACAAGAACTTCAAGAAGCCTTAGAAGCTAATGGCGTTCTCGTTACCCAGTCTACCCTTTCACGGGATGTCAAATCCTTGAATCTAGTAAAAATTAACGAGGGGGATAGTTCCTACTATGCCATGAACACCATCGCTCCTTCCCGTTGGGAAAAGCGCCTGCGGATGTATATGGAAGATGCCTTAGTTATGTTACGGCCCGTTCAAAACCAGGTCGTTGTAAAAACTCTTCCAGGTCTTGCCCAATCCTTTGGAGCGATCTTAGATGCATTGGAACTCCAAGAAATTGTAGCGACCATCTGCGGAGACGATGTCTGTTTGGTCATCTGCGAAGACAACCAAGGAGCTTTGGATTGTTTTGAAAAATTAAAAGAATTCACCCCACCCTTCTTCTTTAGTAAATAAAAAGTTTGGAAACTTGGTTTCCAAACTTTTTATTTTGTCGCTAGGCGCTGAATGGCTTCTCGATAGATTTCCATCGCAGCGTAGAGATCGTCAATTTTTGCTCGTTCATTGGCCTGGTGCTCGGTCTGTTCTGCACCTGGGAAAAGAGCGCCGAAAGCTACACAGTTTTCCATAGTTCGCGCAAATGTCGCACCACCTGAAGACATGGCTGGTGTCCTATCCCCAGTTTCTTCCTGGTAAACGGCCATCAAAGAGCTGACTAAAGGACTATCTAGCGGTACATATAAAGGAGCCAAATAGTCAAATTCTTCATACTCTAACTGATAGCTAGCCGCAATTTCTTGCAGACGAGCCACTAAATTCTCCTTATCTACAAGGACTGGAATTCGAATATCAACTCCAATTTCCGATTGCTCTTGATCGATCACAAGGGTCGCAAGGTTGAAGGAAAGATCCCCACTTGGTTCATCTGTAATTTTTCCAAATAGGGCTTCTCCAGTTGCATCCTCACCAACAGCATCTGCAATAAAGAGCAAGGCTGGGTGGGGTTGGATGAGGGACAGACTTTCCGCTAAACCGACAATGGCATTCACTCCTTCGGCTGCATCTTTGGAGTGCTTTGAAACTCCCATAACCATTACAGAATCTTCTGTTTGGCTATACTGAACCCCACTTTGATCCAAAACGGGAAGCAATTCTTCTAAACGATGACCTGCATAGGTCGCTTTATCTGGAACAACATTGAGGGCCTGACCAGCCTGTAAAGGAAGATCATCCCAACCTGGGCCATGCAATTTCACTTGTAACAAGCCTTTTTCAGCATAGGTTAATGGGAAAGAAGAATCCGGTGCAAACCCAAGATCCGCTTGTTCTTCAATTTGATTGTAGCGGTTCATACACCGCCACAAGGTTTCTTCATCCGTCCCAAAGATAAAGCGGATTCGTTTGGTAAACTGGACGCCATCATCCAGCAAACTCTTAACTGCATAGAGGGCAGCGAGTGACGGCCCCTTATCATCCTGTACACCACGACCTACTAGATAGTCACCGACAACAGTCGCTTCAAAGGGTGGCGTTTGCCAATCTTTTAGATCACCGGCTGGAACAACATCCAAGTGACAAAGAACGGCCAGGAGTTCCTCCCCCTGACCGATCTCTGCATATCCATAGTATCCTTCAGGATCTATATATGTTTGAAAACCTAATTCTTGAGCAAGCTCTAAGGTTTTTTCTAGGACATCTTGGATAGCTTGTCCAAACGGTGTTCCATTTTCCCCTTCATTTAACACAGAAGGGTAAGAAATGATGGTTTGAAGAGAGTTTAAAAACTGCTCTTTCACATCGTCCTTAATTCTTTTTTTCATGAAACACCTACTTTATTCTATTGCAAGAATGGAACCACAGTTCCTAGTAGAAGAAGGGCAATAGTAATCACAACAATCGCTACGACCAATTTACCCATGAATTTCCACCATGCACTCAAGTCAACACGTCCAAGAGCAAGAGCTCCCATTACGATACCTGAAGTTGGTGCGATCAAGTTCAAGACACCAGATGCAGATTGGTAAGCTGTAACAATCAAGCTACCTGGTACATTGACGAATTTACCAAGAGGTGCCATGATACCCATTGTTGCGCTGGCAAGACCAGATGATGATGGGATCAAGAATGACATTGGCAAGTAGAAAATGTAAGTCAAGACAATGAACAATTGAGATGAAAGACCTTTCAGTCCTTCTTCACCCCAGTGAAGAATTGTTGCAGTGATCATACCGTCGTTCATGATGACTTGGATACCACGTGCTACTGCTACGATAAGAGCAACACTCAAGAGGTCAGCTGCACCATTCATGAAGGATGAAATAATCTTATCTTCTTTCAAGCCATAAATGATACCAACAAGGATTCCCATGAAGGCAAAGAGCATAGCTGTTTGAGGGAAGTACCATGTACCAAGAGCATCTGTGTTACCGATCAATTGACCAAGGTAAGGAACTTTATGGAGAGATTCGTTGAAGCTGTCAAAGAATGTAATACCCAAATCTTTGAATGGGATAAATCCAGCAACCATGATGACGAATGTTGAAATGAAGACGAGCAAGACACGTTTTTGTTTCTTGTTCATTTGTGAAGGAATTTCTTCACCACTATCAACGTTGAAGTGTTTCAAATCTTCTTCACGAGTTGCATAGGTGAGAGATTTGGTTGGGTCTTTTTGAACCTTATCTGCATAACGGTATACATAGTAGGTGCTAAGTCCTGTCAATACGATCCAGAAGATAACACGGAGCAAGAGACCTGAAGCACTTGAGATACCTGCAGTATCAGAAGCGATAACTGTTGCAAATGGGTTCAATGTTGACGCCAAACATCCGATTTGTGATCCTAAGAGGATAATAGCCACCCCTGTCAAGCTGTCAAAACCAACAGACATCATAACAGGAACAAGAAGTGGATAGAAGGCCATAGTTTCTTCACCCATACCATAAGTTGTACCACCAAGGGCAAACAATGGCATCAAGATCAAGATCAACATTTTTTCACGGCCTTTGTATTTACGAACGATAGAAGCAATCCCTACATCAAGGGTACCTGTTTCGTTCACAACTCCAAGGAAACCACCGACCATCAAGATGAAGAAGGCTACGTCAATCGCTGCACTGGTTGGTGCTTTACCAAGCATGGCATTGATTGGAGCCATCAGGACATCCCAAATCCCTTGAGGGTTTTGTTTCACAGATTCATAACTACCTGCGATGATGGCACCAGCTTTATCAACTTTGTATTGACCAGCTGGAATGATCCAAGTTAACACTGCCATAATGGCAATGATGATCAACAATACGGAAAAAGATGAAGGCATCTTAAATCCTTTTTTCGTTTTTTCACTCATTTGTCTTCCTCCTAACGCAACAAAGTGTGAGTGATGTTTTACAAGAGTCTCTTGTAAAACGCTTACCTATAGACTTATTCTATCACAATAAGCTTTAAAATACTAGTTTTTTCCTAATTTTCCATTAGTCTTTTTGGATGATTGTTCCACTTTCAGACTCAATCAAAGCGCCAAGGTTTTCAAGTGAAGTGATGACTGCTTTTCCTTCTGGACGACCATTTACAAAGGCAATGGCAGCTTCTACTTTAGGAAGCATGCTTCCTGGTGCAAATTGGTCTTGTTTGATGTACTCTTCCAATTGAGCTACATTCACATGTTCCAATTTCGCTTGGTCTGGTTTGTTGTAGTTCACAAAGACATAATCGACACCAGTCAAGACGATGAAGAGGTCTGCTTCTACCAATTCAGCCAAACGTTGAGATGCGAAGTCTTTATCGATTACCGCTTCAACACCAGATAGGCTACCATCTGCTTCTTTCACAACCGGGATACCGCCACCACCGGCAGCTACAACGACTTGACCGTCGTTCAACAAAGTACGAATTGTATTGATTTCTTTGATATCCACTGGTTTTGGTGAAGCCACAACTTTACGCCAGCCACGACCAGCATCTTCTTTGAAGGTTGCACCTGATTTTTCAGCTTCTGCTTTTGCTTCTTCTTCTGAGTAGAATGGACCAATTGGTTTACTGAGGTTAACAAAAGCTGGGTCGTTCTTATCAACAACGACTTGTGTCACAACAGAAGCCACATCTTTTTCAATTCCTTCTTCAAGAAGAGCATTTTGAAGAGCATTTTGAAGCCAGTAGCCAATGCTTCCTTCGGTCATAGCAACTAGTGAATCAAGTGGGAAAGCTGGGTTCTTTTCAGAATTTGCAGCCAAGTGTTGGAGTAAGAGGTTCCCTACTTGAGGACCATTTCCGTGAGTGATTATCAACTCATCCCCATTTTTGATTAATTTAACTAAGTGTTTAGCTGTTTCTACAAGTGCTTCTTGTTGAGCTTGCGCAGAAGGATCAGATGAGAGAATAGCATTTCCTCCCAAAGCAACGACGATTTTTCTTGACATGAATTTTCCTTTCTATAAAAAATAGGGGCAGGACTAAAGCTAGCAGTCCAGCCCCTATAGCTGTTGGTATACGGTTAAGTCTTAAACTTTTGGAATGTACAAGTTACCAAGAGTAGCTGCCATAACCGCTTTGATAGTGTGCATACGGTTTTCAGCTTGGTCAAAGTGACGAGCATATTTGCTACGGAACACTTCGTCAGTAACTTCCATTTCTTCTACGCCGAATTTTTCAGCAACATCTTTACCGTAAACAGTGTTTGTATCGTGGAAGGCTGGCAAGCAGTGCAAGAAGATCAAGTCTTCGTTATCAGCTTTCTTAATCAAATCCATGTTTACTTGGTAAGGTTTCAAAAGGGCAACACGTTCTGCAAATTTATCTTCTTCACCCATTGATACCCAAACGTCAGTGTAAAGTACATCTGCACCTTTCACTGCTTCGTCAGCATCTTCAGTGATCAAGATATGAGCGCCACTTTCTTTTGCAAATCCTTCTGCCAATTCAACGATTTCTTTTTCTGGGAAGAGTTCTTTTGGTGAGAAGATGTGTACGTTCACACCAAGGATAGCACCTGTTACAAGAAGGCTGTTTGCAACGTTGTTACGTCCGTCACCACAGTACACAAGTGTCAAACCTTCAAGGCGTCCAAAGTTTTCTTGAACAGTCAAGTAGTCTGCAAGCATTTGAGTTGGGTGCCATTCGTCAGTCAAACCATTCCATACTGGAACACCTGAGAATTCAGCCAATTCTTCAACCATACGTTGGCTGAAACCACGGAATTCAATACCGTCAAACATACGTCCAAGAACTTTAGCAGTATCTTCTGTAGATTCTTTTTTACCAAGTTGGATGTCGTTTGCACCTAGGTATTCTGGGTGAGCACCAAGGTCGATAGCTGCTGTTGTGAAGGCAGCACGAGTACGAGTTGAAGTTTTTTCAAACAAAAGCGCAATGTTTTTTCCAGCAAGATAGTGGTGTTGGATGTTGCGTTTTTTAAGGTCTTTCAAGTGAGCTGAAAGTCCGATGAGGTATTCTAACTCTGCGCGTGTAAAGTCTTTTTCTGCCAAGAAGCTACGTCCTTGGAACACTGAATTTGTCATTCTAATTGTCTCCTATTTCTTTCTAGTATTGATCAGTAAGAAGGAAGAGCTGATCCCTCAAGACCAGCTCTCGGTCTTCTACATTAGATTTCTTCACGTTCAAATGGCATTGACATACAACGAGGTCCACCACGACCGCGAACCAATTCACTTCCGCGGATCTTGATCAAACGAAGTCCGTATTCTTCTAATTTCTTGTTTGTGACTGTGTTACGGTCGTATACGACTACCACACCCGGTGCGATTGTAAGAGTATTTGAACCGTCGTTCCATTGTTCACGAGCAGCAGCAACTACATTGCCATCACCACAAGGGATCAATGTAACTTTTTCAACACCAAGGTTTTCAGCAAGCAATTCAGCCAAATCACCTTTTTCTTCAACAATCTTCAATGCTTCATTTTCATAGGTTACAGAGAAGACGCGAAGGTTCCCTTGGATTTCTGGGTGGATTGTGAATTTATCGTAGTCCACCATTGTGAATACTGTATCCAAGTGCATGAATTTACGGTTGTTCGCAAATTCGAAGGCCAATACTTTCTTGAAGCCAACGTTCTTCTTGAAGATGTTTACCAACAATTTTTCGATTGATGCAGCATCTGTACGTTGTGAGATACCAACTGCCAATACATCTTTAGAAAGCACCAACTCATCTCCACCTTCGATACGAGTATCTTCTTCACGGTTGTAGACAAGTTCAACTTTTCCACCATAAACTGGGTGGTATTTGAAGATGTATTTACCATACAAAGTTTCACGGTTACGTGTATCTGCGTACATGTGGTTCAATGATACTGCATTACCAATTGTAGCAAATGGGTCACGTGTGAAGTACAAGTTTGGCATTGGATCAATCGCAAATGGATAGTCAGATTCAACAAGGTCTGTCAATCCTTTGTCAGCTTCAGGAATTTCTGGAAGCTCAGCTTTTTGGAAACCAGCCATTGTTTTTTCAACCAACTCTTGGTTGTCTTTAATACCACGAAGGATTTCGCGAATAGCGTTTTTAGTTTGGCGTCCACGAATGTTCGCTTCATCAAGGTATTCTTCGATAAATTGTTCGCGAATTTCTGGAGTAGTCAATGACTCAGCTGCCAATTTTTCAAGATAAAGTACTTCGATTCCTTCATTACGAAGTGCTTCAGCAAATGCGTCGTGTTCTTTTTGAGCATCTTCCAAGAAAGGAATATCATCAAAAAGAAGACGTTCAAGATAGTCAGGCATCAAGTTTTCCAACTCTTTACCAGGACGGTGCAAACAAACTTTTTTCAGTTTTCCAATTTCTGAGAAAACATGAATTGGGTGTGTAGACATCTATAGTCCTCCTTTTTCTTCGAGCTTGTTCATAAGCTTTATTACAATTGTTATTATATCCTTTATTGTTACCGCTTTCATGAAGGATTCTACTTTTTTAATGCAAAGAATTTGGCATTTTTTTGAATTCTTCCTATTTTTTAGTTAATATGAAGCGTTTTCTTTGCATATTTTGTCTTTTATATTGTTTTTATGAATATATATTTTTTTGAAAAAATAAAAAAGATCAACAAATTAATTGATCTCTTTAAAACTCTTTAAAAAGTAGGCTGTATCTAGAAAGGTTAATTGTTTTCTCTCATACTGTATCTTATGAGAATCGATGAGTTTCTTTAAAACTTGATTGACGGTTTCTCGGGTTGTAGCCGCTAATTTGGCCATTTCCTTCATACTGATTGGAAATGGAAGTTGATTTCCTAAACTTTCATAGTCCTTGCACAAGATAGCTAAAGATTGAACCACACGCTCACTGGCACTAGCTGTCACGACATTACGTAGACGCAACTCTTGAAATTCTAAAATTGACGAGAGCTTTCTCGTAATAAAGAGCAACTGCTCCTTACTCTCTTGGGCAGATAATTCATAGAGGTTGACGGGGATAACGAAACAACGCAAATCTGTCACCGCACTAGCTGTATAGTGGTAACGCTCATCCTGAAACATCCCACCATAAGGGAACAGGGCCCCTTTCTTGATATAATCCATATAGGAAAATTGATCAGACGAATCGAATTGCTCAATGCGAGCAAAGCCTTTTGAAAGAAGAAAAATGCGATCCCGCTTATCTCCTGCATAAAATAAAATTTGTCCTTTTTGGATATCCCTAGCATGAATTTCAACAGCTAATTTATCAAATAGCTCCACTGGCAACGCAGAGAAGGCTGGATGCGAGCGGACCAACTGGTAATCTTCCTTTGTAATCATGTTTATACTTCCTCTTATTACTATTAATTAGTATAACATATTTTTTTGATAGAAGAGGGAAAGAAGCCTCTTTAAAACAGAAAAGTATTTCGAAACACCAAGTGAATTTTATGCTACTGTGATAGAAGAAAAGAGAGTGGGACAGAAATCGGTAATTCGTTAGAATTCGATTTCGTCGTCCTACCTCCGCACAGTTGAGTAGGGCTGTAAAAGCTGATGAAATCAGCGTAGTAGAGCCCACTCAACCACTGCGTCTTGCTCGATAATCCAAAGACAATTGAAGAGGCCAGGACTTTTGTCCCAGCCTCTTCCGTCAATTATTCATTCATATTCACACGATGCCATTCATTGATGACATAAGCTAGTTCTCCCAACTGATAAAGACCAACACCACTGATTTCAGAACTTTCTGGGGTCGTTCCACCCAGTCCTGCAGTATAGATGGCAACCAAATAAGGGGTCGATTCATGGACAATGGCATCCACATTGAGCGCTTCCGCAACATAGCCCGGTTTTTGTTGAATCACCAAATCTGGCAAGAATTTTTTATAGTACTCACCTGGGAAAGACTCCCCGATCAGTTCTAGTAAATCTGCATATTTTTCTTGATGATTCCAAAGATATTCTAAGACATGGATGTAATAATCCGTTGTCGTTTTATTATCTTCGCTAAAGGTTTTGACTTCTGGTGAACGGGATTGACCATAGCGACTGAATAACTTGCGTGCTTGCTCCATCCCCCCTAAACGATCTGCCAAGGCATAGGCTGGGGTATTTTCAGAGTAAACCAATGAATAGCGCTGCATATCAGGAATAGACATGGCTCCATCAAAGGCAGCAACGTAATTGTCATGCTCTCCTACATATTCATAGTAGGTATTGGTAATGTCAAACCGGTCTGTTAAATTGAGTTTGCCCTTTGCGACTTCATCCACCACCAACATGTTCAACGGTAGCTTATAGGTACTACCTGCCGTCATTGGTTGAAGATCATTCATGGCAAATTGCTCTCCTGTAATGGCATTGCGATACGTGAAGGCAACTTGTGACGGATCAATTCCACTTTCTGCTAGGAAATCCTGGACAACCTCTACTAAACCTTTATTAGCATAATCATAGACAAGGCCATAAGCGCTCATCGTTTCCATGTCTGCATCTACTACTGCTTGCTTAGCTTCAGGAGATTTGACACGCGGTTTTTTCGTCTCAGGGGTAGACTTTTCGATATCTTGTTCTTTTGCTTCTTTTGTTTTCTTTGCTTTTTTTTCAATTGCTGATGCTGTTGGTTGCGTAACATGCAAGTAGCCCAGTGCGCTTGTTCCCACTAAGCACAATAAAATACTGACCGCAATCATGATCGAGCGTAGATTAAAATATTTTTTCATACGAGATTAATTATAAAAGATTCTACTGAAAATAACAAGAATTATCAGAAAGAGAAAACGGTTTCTTTTTAAAAAGTTTTTTTCTTTTCATAAAAGGGTTATTTCCGTTTAAAAGAGCCCATAATTAGCTTAGCGATCTCACGCGCAATCGTCCGGAATAAGGAACTCAAGAAGGAATCTTTTGCCTTTTCAAGACTAGATTTTCTTGGACGACCTGGACTACGTTTTTGAGCTGCCTTATCTGCTGCAGCCTCTTCCTTTTCTGCTTCTTTTTGCTCTTTTTCTTGTGCTTCCTTACTTGCTTTAGCTGCTAATTTTTCATAGGCAGATTCTCGATCAATCGTCGTCGCATACTTTTGATGGAAAGGCGATGTCGTGATCAAGGCCAATTGTTCACTTTCATTTAAGAGGTCAAAACTCGATTGAGGAGAGAGAATATAAGCACGCTCAACCACACTAGGCTGTCCCTTTTCATTGAGGAAAGAAACCAAGGCTTCCCCTGTCCCTAACTCTGTGATCACTGTTTCTGTATCAAAATCTGGATTCGGACGAAAACTTTGGGCAGCCACCTTAATCGCCTTCATTTCTTTGGGTGTATAAGCTCGAAGCGCATGCTGAACACGATTTCCAAGCTGTGCCAAAACAGATTCTGGAAGATCTTGAGGATTCTGGGTAATAAAGTAAATCCCTACACCCTTAGAACGAATCAGGCGTACCACTTGCTCGACCTTCTCAAGAAAGAGCTTGCTTGCATCCTTAAAGAGGAGATGCGCTTCATCAAAGAAGAAGACCAGTTTTGGCTTTTCAGGATCCCCAACCTCTGGAAGTGTTTCAAAAAGACGAGACAGCATCCAAATCAAAAAGGTTGAGTACAATTTTGGTGAATGAAAGAGCTTTGTAGCCGAAAGAATATTGATATACCCACGACCAGATGCATCGAGTTGCATGAAATCATTTAAATCAAGTGCTGGCTCTCCGAAAAACTGATCTGCTCCTTCTTCTTCAAGAACCAAGAGACTTCTTTGGATGGCTCCGACAGATTGTTTGGTGATATTGCCATATTGGGCTGAATAGTCTGAACTGTGCTCATAGACTTCCTTTAAAAGGCTTTGTAGGTCCTTCAAATCAATCAAGGGCCAATCTTTCTCTTGGGCCACTTTAAAGACAATTGCGAGAATTCCTGATTGGGTTTCATTCAAATCAAGCAGACGAGAAAGAAGCAATGACCCCATCCCTTCGACAGTCGCCCGAACAGGATGACCAGCTTGGCCAAAGACGTCCCACAATCGAACAGGGAAAGCTTGTGGCTCAAACGGATCTGTGATCCCAAGAAGCTTGTAGCGTTCTTCCAGTTTTGGCGTCCATTGCCCGGCTTTGGCTAAGCCAGATAAATCTCCCTTGATATCGGCTAGAAAGACCGGAATACCTTCTTTGCTTAATTTTTCTGTTAGGACCTTGAGAGTAACCGTTTTTCCTGTTCCTGTTGCACCTGCAATCAAACCATGACGATTCAACATCCGCAAATAGATAGGCGTCTCAACGGCTCCTTTAGTAATGGTAATACTAGTCATTTCATTTCTCCCTGAATGTTTCAGTTTTCATTTTAAGGTTTATCTTTTCCTTGCCTAGGCCCTTCAAACCAGGCTTCAGACAAGTAAGACACACTCCTACTAGTGTATCATTTTCCTGACCAAACGCAAGAATTTATACTCCGATTTTCCGGATGCAAATAAAAAATCTATAAGAGCCAATACTTGCTCTTATAGATTCCTTCATTTTATTATTTTGCTGCTGCAAACAATTCATTAACTTTATTCCAGTTGATCACTGAGAAGAAAGCTTTGATGTAGTCAGGACGTACGTTACGGTATTTTACATAGTAGGCATGTTCCCAAACATCCAAACCAAGGATTGGTGTTTTACCTTCAGAGATTGGTGTATCTTGGTTTGCTGTTGAAGTTACTTCGAGTTTGCCTTCTTTGTTAACAACCAACCATGCCCAGCCAGAACCAAAACGTGTCGTTGCTGCTGCTGTGAAGGCTGCTTTGAAGTCTTCAAATGAACCAAATGTAGCATCAATCGCTGCAGCAAGTTCTGCTGAAGGAGCTGTTTGTTCTGGAGTCATCAATTCCCAGAAAAGAGCGTGGTTCAAATGACCACCACCATTGTTGATCACAGCTTGGCGAATATCAGCTGGAATGGATTCAACATCAGCTAACAAGCTTTCAAGGTCTTCTCCAATTTCAGGATGTTTTTCAAGAGCTGCATTCACATTGTTTACATATGTTTGATGGTGTTTATCATGGTGCAAATGCATGGTTTCTTCATCGATATAAGGTTCCAATGCATCATAAGCATATGGTAATTCTGGTAAAATGATAGCCATTTTATGGTCCTCTTTTCTTTATTACTGACTTGATGATAACGTAAACAGCTAAATTATTCAACTAATCTGCTTGCGATTTCATTCATCGTTAGACGCTATTAGCTACTTTCAACAGGGCCAAATCAAATAAGTAGTCTTTTTCATATGTTCCACTTTTAATCGCATAATCCGTCTCGATGAAGGTCATCATAGCTTGCTTCAAAAAGGACAAGGAAAGCCTGCGGCTATCCCGTAAGGCAAACTTCACCTGATAAGGATTGACCTTGCGTCCTGACAACTCCGACAAGCTCGCTACAATTTGGCTTTCGGATTGACCTTCTTCTGAGAAAATTTTAACTTGAGAAAACATTCGGAATTGTCCCAACAAAATAGCGATCAATTTTATTTCATCTTCTCCTTGTAAGCGGAGATCCTTAACCAAATTCCGGGCTTGATCGATTTGGCGTTTGAGAATCATCTGTGTCAGATCAAAAATATTATCTTGCAAGGACTTTGGAACAACCTCCTTGATATCTTGGAGGGTAATCTGACCATCTTCTTTATAAGCCTGCAACAGAGCGAGATTCTTCTGTAACTCTCCAAAATCATAGCCAGATTTTAAGAGTAGCTGGTCCAAGGAATCGCCCACAAACTGTATGCCCAATTCTTGTGCCTGACTTGCAAAATAACACTTTAAATCTTGCTCTTTAGGAGTTGTTGCTTCAATGATCTGGGCATCCCGTTTTAGGAGTTTGACTAAGCGACGCTTACTATCTAATTTTCCTTCTGCAAATATCACCAAACGGGTCGATTCAGAAGGATTTTCCAAATAGTTTTCAAATTGCTTCAGATCTTCATCGGTTAAATTGCGTTTCTTGGCAGTGGTCAAATCCAATAAGTGATCCAAAATCACAATTTTTTCATCTGCAAAAAAGGGAAGACTGACCAAATCCAGCTCGACTTCAGCATAGGAGGCTTCCTTCATATCAAAATAAGAATAATTCAAATCTGAGGGATCATAGCCTATTTTTTTTAAAATGTCTTTTTTTAACCATTCAAATTGACCTACATCCTCACCCGTCAAGACAAGAATAGGAGGCAGAGTTTGAACCGTCAGATGTTTAATGTCGGTAATTGCTTGCATGAAACTCTCTTATCTTTATCACTTTAGTGGATTTCGTGTTCAGCAGCCATTCTTTGTTCCAATGGTGGTTTTTCATCAGACAAATCAGGTGCTGCTACAAAATTAGGGATTTGCTCAAACGAGTTGCCTCCAAAGCTCCCCCCTGTCGCTGTGACCTGTGGTTCAGAAGCCACTCCCATAGGAGTTTCTACTGGTTGTGGGAAGGTGTTTTTCCCTGGAAGCATCATGAGAATCAAGAGAGAAATAACTGTAATCCCCCAAAGAAATAGGAAAATATCTAGCCCCGTCAACAAATAGAGCAGAACCGGACCAAGGTTCAAAAAGATCCAAGACCAATGGATTCCCGCATCCCGCAAGCGACGTACACAAATGGCTTGACTGGGTACCAAAATGAGGAAGTAAAAGAATGCTAAGAAAGCGAGCGCCCATAAACCTGTCTTAGAATGAACAGTTGAAAAATTGAGCGTTTCTTGAGCATTTTGATGGGATAAAGAGGTCACGATGTAAAAAACCCAAAGAGGCAAAGAAATCAGGGAATTCCAGAAAAAAGCTAGCCAAAAATGGGCCCGACTGGTCTTACTTGAAAAATCTGCATACTGTATCCAAAATTGCTTAAATGCGTTCATACGATTTTACCTTTACATTGATTTCACTTTCTATAATAGCAATTTTCAGCATAGAAAGCAAACCTCTCCTCGTCTCTAGCGGACCGTTTCTACCCTCCAATGGTCCCACCCAATCAAGCGAATTGCTCCCCTTTCATCGGTACGAAGATAAGAAATAGAGCGTTCCTCTAGACGATCGAGCAATTCTTTATGGGGATGTTGGTAGCGATTTTTCTTTCCAACAGAGATCAAGGCCAACTGAGGATGTAACTGATCTAAAAACACATCACTAGAGGAACCTTTAGAACCGTGGTGGCCTACTTTCAAGACATCTACTTGTAATTGCGGATCGTTTTCCAATAGTTTTTTCTCTCCAGCTTCTTCCAAATCACCCGTGAACAAAAATCGTTTCTGATAGAACTGCCCATAGAGGACAATCGAGTCATCATTTTTACCATCCCCCACTTCATCAGGGGATAAGACTTCTAGATGATGATCAAAAATAGGAAGTTGATCCCCTCTCTGGACTACTTTAATCGGGCTATGAAGCTGTTTCAATTTCTCTCGAAATTGAGAATTGGTTAGACTACCTGGACTGACATACACTTTATTAACTGGGATTTGTTTGGCAACCTCCACCATATCGCCCATATGGTCCTGGTCTGTATGAGTCAAGACCAGCGCATCGAGTTTTCCAACACCTCGACTCTTGAGATAAGGAATCAAGGTTTGATCCGCATTGGCAGATTGACTGCGCTCTTGCCACTTTTCTCCACTTTTAAAAGTGACACGTCCTCCGACATCAATCAATATGGTTCTTCCTTTCCAATCGCGTAAAAAGATACTGTCTCCTTGACCGATATCCACCATGGTAATCTCATTTTCTAAAGGATGCTTGGTCCAACAAAAGATGAGTAGAATCATACCTATTAACAGGAAACGACGTTTTTTTTGCTTTCGAAGATCATACAAGATCCCTAAAAGAAGGAAGAGAGCAATCAGAGCTGGTCCCGTCGGCTGACCAAATACCAAAGGTAGCGACGTGAGCTTTGCAATCCAACGAATACACTCCTCTATGAGAAGAAAGAAACTGTTAAAAATTGTAAGGGGCTTTAGAATCGATAAGATAAATAGCACCGTTAAACCCGGAAGAAGGACAAGGTCAAATAAGAAAGAAAAGAGGAAGGTTAAAGGGAGTGACCAGGGTTGAAAGACACTAAAGTAATAGGTCAAAAGAGGCAAAATCCCCAGGCTAATCCAGAAACTTTCCACTAGTATCTTTTTAAGTCCTGAATAAGAACTGGTATCTACCAAGGTCAAAATAAAGGCATAGGCACAACTCAAGACCCCTCCAGCTGTCAGGAGAAACTTGGGCACAAGCAGCATTAAGAGCATCAGGGTCATCGCCATATTCTCCATCCCTCGGATCCCCTTTTGAGAGAGGATCTTTTGCAAGAGACTGCGAACCACTGAAACTGAAAAACCTGTCAAGCCAGCATAGACCAAAGAAATTGGAACCATCCAGATATCAACTGTCTCTTGCAAGATTCCTAGACGTAAGAGACCTTTTCGAATCCCATTGATGAAAAAGCCGACCTGCATCCCAGATAAGGCGAATAAATGGATGATTCCTAAACTCGTATAAAGCTGGTCCATCTCTTCAAAATCCGTATCTAAATAGCCAAAAAGAAGGCCGGTCATATACTGGTTCATCGGCTGCGGAAAGTGCTCCTTGCTCCAAACAATGGCTTGGCGCCTCCATTGAGATAGCCAGTCAAAAACATTCCACGTTTGGATGGGAATCGCAGATTGAATCGCTTCGATTTTTATTTGATAGTGAATCCCCTGTGTTTGCAAATAAACCCGGTAGTCAAATCCTCTAAAATTTCGCTGCCCTTCTGGCTCTTCTATAGCACCTTTATACGTCAACTCCAGCAAGTGGGTTTGACTTTGCCACTGCTGTTTTTCTTTCTCAGATTTCAAGGTGTAAAAAACTTGGTAGGTGCAACCCTGATCTTTAGCACGAAAAGATAAGGCATCTCCATTAACCTTGATGGTATCTGGGATCAGATGTAAATGGGCTGGGGACCGACTTTCGACTTGTTTTGGATGATCCTGGGCTCGCTGAAAAACAAAGAAGGCCGCAAAACAGAGAGTTGCTAAAGCAAGACGCAACAAACTTGAGCGATCCTCCTTATAGTGATGAACCACTAAACATATCACCACTACTAGACCGCTGATCGAAAGCCAAGATGGTTGATAAATGCTAAAGTACAACCAAAGAAGTAAAAAAGCGAGATGGACAAGCGAAAAAGGGAGCTCTTTAATCCACCGTGAAAGCATCTCTTAGTTTCTCCAGTGTTTTCTCCCCTATTCCTGAAACATTTTTAAGATCATCCACTGATCGAAAAGGGCCATTTGCGTCGCGATAGGCGATAATGTCCTGGGCTCGTTTCTGACCAATGCCTGATACCGTTTGGAGTTCCGACTCGGTCGCTCGATTTAAATGGACCTTGCCTGTTTTTTCTGCTGATGCTGACGAAGTTGCAGGACTTTCTGAACTTCCAAGTGCTGGAACATCCTCCCCTTCTTTGGCAACATAAATCACTGCTTCATCAGAGAGTTTTTGCGCCAAATTGACCGATTGGCTATTGGCTTCAGCAGTCATTCCACCCGCCTTATGAATGGCATCGTGGACTCTGCTATCTGAGCGCAACTCATAGACACCTGGTTGTTTAACAGCCCCTTTGACATCGACCGTAATGATTTCGGGCGCATCAGACACTGAAGCAGCCGGCTTTTCTTCTCTTGAACTAGAAGCAGATGTCTTTTCTTTGCTCGAAGTTGAACGGGAAGTCTGATAGAGATCCGGTATTGTTGATGTACTCGACTGAGGTCGATGAAAAAGAAAATACCCTCCAAGTAAGAGTCCGATAGCTGTAAGTGCTAAAAAGAGCTTATATTCTTTGATTTTTTCGATGATATCCTCCATAAGAAACCTCCTCTCACTTTTATTATTCGTAAAAATAAAAAAAACTGAGAAAAATTCTCAGTTTTTTTACTTGTTTTTTCGATGTTTGTCCGGATCCCATACAAAGCTGGCTAGGTAACTAAAGAGCAAGGTCAAGATGCCCACGACTAAGACAAGAGGAATCAAAAGGATTTTTAACAAACGAATCAAGATAAACGGTTTTGTTGGGGTGTTGATCGCTTGCGCTTCCGCATCCAAACGGTCAAACTCCTCTTGAATACGACGGGCAACTTCTGCCACTCCTTCGTCATTCATCTTTTTAATATCCGAAATATCAATCGGATGTCCAAAGTTCATATCAATGCGTTCACCCGTTGCCAACCCTTTCAAGTCTCTTGGACCAGTATATGTCACTGGCATGATACGGACCTTAGCCATTTTGGCAATGATGGCAACACCGCCTTTGACGTCTTGAGAATGACGGCTTCCACTTGGAAACATAATCAAGGAACGGTTGCTCTTTTTCAGCATATTGACAGGATACTTAATGGCTTCTGCTCCCGGATTTTCACGGTCGATCGGAAAAGCCCCACACATACGAATCCACCAGCCAAAAATACGATTGGTGAACAGTTCTTTCTTCGCCATAAAGATAAACTGCTTTGGCTTGGTCGCAAAGGCCATATAGACTGGATCCCACCAGGTCCGGTGAGGCGATACCAATATGTAGTTCTCTTCCCGATCTGGAATATTGTCCTTATGATGGTAATGGGCATTGCCATTTAAAACCCAAAGAATAAAGGCAACAAGGCCACGTAAATAGGTATAAAACATTGTTGTTCCTCAAATCCATTTCATTAATCTCTACAAGATATTCCATCATGTAAAACGTTCTTTCTTATTATACCGTATCCTGATTTTGACCGCAAACTTTTTTTAGATAAAAAATGTCTCAGCGGACCGATTCTAGATAGTCTTTTTCTCAAAAAAATGATATCATATTGTCTATGGAAACGAATGAATTAAAGGGGTTATCCCTCAGTGAAGTCCGCAAGAAAATGGATCGCGGACAAACCAATGATTTTACAACGAATACAAGTACCAGTACCTGGCAAATCATTAAGCGCAACGTCTTCACCTTGTTTAATACCTTAAACTTTGTGATTGCCGTAGCCTTGGCTGCTGTACAGGCCTGGAGCAATATGATCTTTTTCGCGGTTATTTGCTTCAATGCCATTACAGGTATTATGACCGAGATGCGCGCCAAGCGGATGATTGATAAGCTCAATCTCATGAGTCGTGAGCTGGTAACTGTCATTCGAGACGGGGAAAAAGATGCGATTCCACCAGAGAAGCTTGTCCTAGGTGATCTAATGCTTCTGTCTTCGGGTGAGCAGATCCCTAGTGATGCTGAAGTCATGTCCGGTATCGCAGAAGCTAATGAGGCTATGCTGACTGGTGAGAGTGACCTGGTCTTAAAAGAAGTTGGTGATGAACTGCTTTCTGGTAGTTATATTGCCAGTGGTCAAGTCTATGCCCGTGTCAAGCGAGTTGGGGCAAACAACTATGCCAACAAACTGATGATGGAAGCCAAAACCTTGAAGCCTATCAATTCGCGTATTCTCTATAATTTAGCGAAAATCTCTAGCTTCACTGGTAAAATTATCATCCCATTTGGCCTTGCCCTCTTCTTTGAAGCATTGTTGATCAAGATGCTACCGATCAAGGATTCTGTCGTGAATTCTTCCACTGCTCTCTTGGGAATGTTGCCAAAAGGAATTGCCCTACTGACTGTTACGTCTCTTTTGACGGCGGTTATTAAGCTCGGCATGCGCAAGGTTCTTGTTCAAGAAATGTATTCCGTCGAAACCCTGGCGCGTGTGGATACCTTGTGTCTAGATAAGACCGGGACCATCACTCAAGGGAAGATGACAGTCGAAGCTCTCCATAGCTTATCCGAACATTTTTCTGAGGAAACGATCCAGGTCATCCTCTCTGCTTACATGCAAAATAGTGAGGACACCAATCCTACTGCTCAAGCTATTCGCAAGGCTTATGGGGAGTTGGAGCATGCTTATACTGCGGAAAACATTATTCCTTTCTCAAGTGATCGGAAATGGGGAGCTATGCATCTATCCAACCTCGGAACTGTCTTTCTCGGTGCTCCTGAAATGCTCCTTCAAGAAAATCCAACTGCTGTCGTCGAAGCACAAGGCCGTGGATCGCGCGTTCTCGTCTTAGCCCACAGTTCAGAACAGATCAGCATGCAGGAATTGAAACTGCCTGAAAATCTTGAAGGGATTGCCGTTATTGAGATTACGGACCCCATTCGTGAAGGGGCTTCAGATACTCTTGAGTATTTGCGCTCTGAAGGCGTGGATCTTAAGATCATCTCCGGTGATAACCCTGTGACGGTCTCTTATATCGCTCAACAAGCGGGCTTCAAAAACTACGAAAACTACATCGATTGTTCCAAAATTTCTGATGATCAATTAGTGGATCAAGCAGAGGAAACAGCCATCTTTGGACGCGTATCCCCTCACCAAAAGAAACTGCTCATTCAAACCTTGAAAGCAGCTGGTCGAACGACAGCTATGACTGGAGACGGGGTCAATGATATCCTCGCTCTTCGTGAAGCTGACTGCTCCATCGTAATGGCTGAAGGAGATCCTGCAACCCGTCAAATTGCAAATATTGTTCTTTTGAACTCTGACTTTAATGATGTTCCAGAAATTCTATTCGAAGGTCGTCGTGTGGTCAATAACATTGGACGAATCGCTCCAATTTTCTTCATCAAAACGATCTATTCCTTCCTCTTGGCTATTATCTGTATCGCCAGTGCCCTTTTCTTCAACGTCAATTATTTGCTGATTTTTCCATTCATCCCTATTCAAATCACCTTAATTGACCAATTCGTCGAAGGATTCCCACCATTTGTGTTGACTTTTGAACGCAATATCAAACCGGTTGAAAAGCACTTCTTAAGACGTTCCCTTCTTTTAGCTTTACCAAGCGCCTTGATGGTCGTCTTTAGCGTCTTGTTCATTCGCCTTTGGGGAGCAAGTCATGGTTGGTCTGCAGCCGATATGTCTACTGTATCCTATTACTTACTTGGATCCATCGGTTTCCTATCTGTTATCCGTGCCTGCCTTCCACTAAATATCTGGCGAGCCCTCCTCATCCTCTTCTCTGTTGTAGGATTCTACGCGTCTGCGGTCGTATTGAAAAACTTGATCGAGATTTCCCTCCTTACAGCCACTACTTTCCCAGTTTATCTGGCATTGATGGCCATCTTTACAGGAGTCTTTATCCTCACAACGATTCTACAAAAATATGAATTTGATTAAAAAAAGTTGAGAGAAAAACTCTCAACTTTTTATGTTCTAACGATCTTTCCCCGAGCCTCTTTTCATGCTATAATAGAGCCATGACAGATATCGAATTAAAAGACGGCGAGCGCGTCAACCAACTCTTTTCAAGTGATGTAAAAATCATACAAAATCGGGAAGTTTTTAGTTACTCCGTGGATAGCGTCCTGCTCTCGCGTTTTCCAAAATTGCCCAAGCGAGGATTGATCGTGGATCTCTGCGCTGGAAATGGAGCTGTGGGACTATTTGCAAGTACCCGAACAGAGGCTCAGATCATTGGTGTAGAAATTCAGGAACGTTTAGCAGATATGGCTACCCGCTCGATTGCCCTCAATAGCTTGAACCAGCAAATGTCCATGATCACCGATGACCTCAAGCATTTGCCTCAACATATCAAGGGCAGTAAGGTGGATATTATCCTCTGCAATCCTCCTTATTTCAAGGTGGATGAGCATTCCAATCTCAATGAGAGTGAACACTACCTCTTAGCCCGGCATGAAATTACCACCAATTTAGATGAGATTTGCCATGTGGCCCAGCGGGTTCTCAAATCAAATGGTCGACTAGCGATGGTCCATCGTCCAGATCGCTTCTTGGATATCATCGAAACCATGAAGCGTTACAATCTTGCACCTAAGCGGATCCAGTTTGTCTATCCCAAAGTGACCAAAGAGGCGAATATGTTGTTGATTGAGGCGATCAAGGATGGCTCACTGGACGGTTTAAAAATTCTGCCGCCCCTCTTTATTCACAATGAAGACGGCAGCTATACAGACGAGATTCATGAGATTTACTATGGAAACTAAGGCTTACATGTATGTCCTAGAGTGTGCGGATGGCTCCCTCTACACTGGCTACACCACAGATGTCGAAAAACGCCTAAAGACGCACAATGCTGGAAAAGGTGCCAAATACACACGGGCTCGCCTCCCCGTTAAACTTCTTTACCAAGAATCCTATCCAGATAAACCCTCTGCTATGTCTGCCGAGTCTCTCTTTAAAAAGAAATCGCGCCAAGCAAAGCTAAACTATATCAAAAAGAACCGTCGGACTCCATAGTCCAACGGTTTTTCATTTACAAAATGGTGATACGGTACTGGTGACTCCGTGTTTCTTGAGGAGCCAACTGGATCACACCTTTTTTATCTTCGAAGAAATCGCCCTCTTCTGCAGATGTGGAAATACCCGTCCAAGGCTCCAAGGCAATGAAAGGCCCCTTGTTATTGGTAGACCAAAGGACGAGATTCTCAAAATCTGCAAAGGCAAATTCCAAACCTTTACCAGATTTTTTCGAGAGGAGCTGCACAGATTTAGAGGCTAACTGATCTAAAATAATGGCGTCTTTTTCAAACAGTTCATGGCGCAAAGGTAGCCTACGACTATGGTCTAAAAATGGCGTCCGCTGCAGGCGATCAACCAAACCGGTTTCTGTGAACAAGAGAGGAACGCTACAACTTTCTTCTTTTTCAAAAATCAACTCGTAGTCTTCATAGTCTTCATCTGTTAAAAGGGGACAACGAAAGGCTGGATGCCCTCCAATGAAATAAGGCATGACTTGATCTGACTCTAAATTTTGCACGCGATAGGTGATGGTGATCTCTTTCCCTTTCAATTCATAATCGATTTCCACTCGAAAATGGTAGGGATAATTTTGTAAGCTCTCGTCGTTAGAGGTGATTTCAAAGACAAGACGATGGTCTGTTTGTTCTTTGAGTTCAAACTCTCTCTTGCGAATGAGGCCGTGTCTTGGAAGCTGGCCTGTCTTCACTCCATCTTTTAGATGATACTGCACTTGGCCATTACGAACACTCCCGCAAATCGGAAACAGAACCGGCGCTTGTCCTGACCAATACTCTGGATCTCCCTGCCAGAGATATTCTATGCCTTCCTTACTTCGAATGGAGCTCAATTCCCCACCAAATGTCTTAAATTGTACTTCTAGATCATCATTTTTTAATGCAATCACCATGGGCGACACCTCTTTTTAATTAGTATAGTTATTATATTCATTATAACCTTTTAGAAGAGATTGTCAATTTTTATCTTTTTAGTTAAAAATTTTTAAAAATATAAGAAAAAAACCTTGACAAAGCTCAGAAATAATTGTAAACTTAATATGTTAACAGAAACATTCCGTTTTAGGAATCCGTTCTTTCTGTTTTCTGACTTTTTTAGGATGCTCCTTATCATGATACATTTTTTCTAAAAGAGTCAGTTATCATTTAGGTCTCCTTATAAATATACAAGGGTTAACAGCTAGTTAACCCTTGTATTTTTGATTTTCATTAAAAAGACGGCCTATTGCTAGACCGTCTTTAGGACTTATTTATCCCCTTTGTTGCGGATGACAAAGCCATTTTTCTTTTCATTGGAAGTGCGATGAGGACGTTTATTACCTTTGCCCTCAAAGTCTCGACTATTTTTATTGGACTTGCGTTTGAAATCACGGCGTCCACCTTCACGGTCATCTCTGCGATTTCGATCACGGCGTTGGTCTCCACGATGGCCATTTCCACGGCCCCCTTTGCCTTTCCCACCAAAGCCACCACCGGATGGTTTAAATGGCAATGGTTTTTCACGCGCAATTTCAACTTCTGGAAGACTATCTGGATCTTGAACGGTCAAGCTTAAAATATACATAGCCAGTTCTTCAGGAGTGAATTCTGCAGCCAATTTGCGAGCATCCTTACCAAACTTCTCAAAGTTAGTTCGGATTTTTTCATCCTCAAAGTCTCGCTCAATTTTCTTCAGCGCTATTTGTTTTTTCGCTTGGAAGGCTTCTGCTGCTGTTGCAGGTTTCATTCCCTTCATCCGCTTTTTAGTCAAGTTCTCAATGATTTGCAAATAGCCCATTTCATTTGGCGAAACAAAGGTAATGGATTGCCCTGTTTTCCCAGCACGACCTGTCCGTCCGATCCGGTGAACATAGCTTTCTGGATCTTGTGGAATATCGTAGTTGTAGACATGGGTCACACCTGAAATATCCAACCCACGTGCCGCAACGTCCGTTGCCACCAAGACGTCCAAGTTCCCATTTTTAAAGTCACGAAGTACACGAAGACGTTTGTTTTGATCCAAATCTCCGTGAATCCCTTCTGCTCGGAAACCACGGATCTTCAAGCCACGCGTCAATTCATCGACCCGGCGTTTAGTCCGACCAAAGACAATGGCAAGCTCCGGTTGCTCGACATCCATCAATCGAGTCATGGTATCAAACTTTTCGCCTTCTTTGACACGAATATAGTATTGATCGACCAAGTCGGTAGTCAATTCTTTGGCTGCGATCTTAACGTGTTCGGGCTCTTGCATAAACTGAACACCAATGCGTTTGATGGCTTCTGGCATCGTTGCTGAAAAGAGCAAGGTTTGACGTGTTTCTGGAACACGGCTAATGATAGCTTCGATATCTTCCAAAAAGCCCATGTTGAGCATTTCATCTGCTTCATCCAAGATCAAGGTTTCAATATGATCGAGTTTCAAGGCCTTGCGCTTGATCAAATCAAGCAAACGGCCAGGTGTTCCCACAACGATGTGAGCGCCTGACTTCAAGGCTTTGATTTGCTTTTCAATGCTCGATCCACCATAGACAGAGCGAACTTTGACACCCTTACTACGTCCAAAGCGGAAGAGTTCTTCCTGACTTTGAACCGCCAATTCACGCGTTGGGGCAATAACAAGGGCTTGAATTACTGTGTTATCGACATCAATCTTCTCCAAAGTTGGAAGACCGAAAGCAGCCGTTTTACCGGTCCCTGTTTGCGCTTGACCTATAACATCTTTGCCTTCAAGGGCTAAAGGAATGGTTTGTTCCTGGATCGGGCTCGCTTCTACAAAGCCAGCTTTTTCAATTTCTGCTAATAATTCAGCAGATAAGTTAAATTCATTGAATTTCAATTCTTTCTTCTTTCTAAAAAGTGGTGCGAAGCCACTTTATCACACTTCTTTTCAATGCGAAAACGCACTGATTGCATAGGAAGTCTCCTTCCCGGTTACCTGTCGCAAGACTCATCTAAAGGAAAACCCAATCGTTTTTTTATGGAATTCCCTTCTGCGAAAAATGTTTTCGCACTAGCGGATTTGGTTGATTAAAGTCGTTTTCCAAACGAAAAGACACCAAGATCCTCCTTGTGGGAGATTGACCAACATTCCTTTTCTAATTGTTCCATCTCACCAGCATTTCTCTCATACAAGTTTGCAACTTATCTAGTATAACACAATGGACGACCAAATGATAGTCAAAGGAGAATAATTTTATTTTTTAGGAAAAATTTTTAAAAACTTGAAAATAGTCAAGAGGGCAGTTTCCCCTAGATTTAGCTGACTTTCTTCTGACACCGTTCAAGAATCCCTTTAAATAGGAGTATAAAAACTTCGGAAAAACTTTTTTTGGTAGTTCTTGCGTTTTTACAAATAAATATGTATAATACAGTTAGTATCTAAAATATTTCTGTATAAAGAAATAGGATCATTTTATCTGATTCAACGATTTATTCTACGTTCTGATTTATTTAGAACCACTCAGTACTATTAAATCTACTCCTACTATTTCCAAGAAGATTTTGTACAGTCAATGAACTATTCACACTGCCCCTTCTTTGGAGAGGAGGGCAGGTGTCTAGATGGTTCCTATTTCTCAGATTATTCTAGATACGAAGAGGCTCGGATTTCTCCAAGCCTCTTTTTTATCTTTGTTTCACAATCCACCGCATAACCTTTCCCAAAATGAGCCATAATATAAAGCTACATACGGATACATAAATCCAAGCATTGGGATCCTTTGTCATAGGAAGAGGGATATTCATTCCAAAGAAACCGGTGATAACGGCTAAAACCGCCAACAAGGCTTCAAAGATGGTTAGGGTTGTCAAGTTGTCATTCAAGTTGTTGTTTAGGATATTGTTGTAAGATCCTGACAACTGTTGCAAGACATTGGAAATCAACTCAGTCATCGAAGCCAACTGACGCGCTTCGATCATGGCATCATCAAACTGCTCTTTTTCAACATCATTCATCCTGCGATAAATGGCATGCGCTTTAATATGTTCTAGCAACATCCGATTTTGCTTGGCTGCTGCGACCAGATACACCATACCGGTCTCAAGGTCAGACAGGGCATAAAGATTCTTGGTCGTCGTTGTCTTTCGAAGCAAACGATTGAGTTCATCCTTGTGCTTATCTAAGCGATCAATAATCGGATAATAAGCATTACTGATCATTTCAAGACCTGCAAAAAGCAACTTATAGATCGACAACTCCCCATGGCTTTCCAAATAGCGAACCATTTGTTCAATGATATAGGCATTGTCCTGGTTACTGATGGTCACGAGTCGCGTATCTTGAACGATAAAGGTCATAGGGATGGTTTCGTAGTATTCCTTGTCCTTTTCTAAATCCAATACATTGTAGATAAATGTGATCGTACCGTTTTCTCGATTATAATCCATATGGGCACGTTCGTTCTTATCCATCGCGTACTCAATGGTTTCTTTGTCAATCTCGTATTTTTTATAAAGATATGAGTTTTCAGCAATCATATCCGAGTCGATATTGATCCATTTCCGATCTTGACCCAATTGTTTTTCGATAAACATTCCGTCTCCTTTCTCAACTGTTCTCTATCAAAATGATATTTTTATTTAAAAACTGCACTGGCTAATGCTTGCTGGATTTCAATGACGCTGCTGTCACTCTTGAATTGTAAAACTTCTGAAGGCTCGACTGCAGAAGAGACCCAGATTTTTAATTCGGCATCCAAATCAAAATGACCAGAAGTTTCGACTGAAAATCGAGAGATCGAGCGATAAGGAAGGGATTTGTAGGACGTTTTCTTTCCTGTTACTCCTTGCTTATCCACCAAGATCAAACGAAACTCTGTAAAGACGATTAAATCACGAATCAAGCTAAAAGCAAGTGTGACTTGCTCTCCCGGCACCAAGATATCTTCCAGATCTCTTTCTACTTTATCAACATTTTTTTGAGAGGCATTGCCCATCAAACCACTTAATAATCCCATCATTTCTCCTTTAAAAGCGAAAACGGATAGATTTTCGTTTTCTTATTTTTTTGTTATGGATCAGTTTTGAAAAGTTCCTTACCCCATCTTTTCTTCCAGCTCAACGTCTGGATACTTATCCGCAAACCAGCGGAGGGCAAAGTCGTTTTCAAAGAGGAAGACAGGTTGGTCAAAGCGGTCCTTCGCCAAGATATTTCGGCTTGAAGACATGCGCTCATCTAAGTCTTCTGGTTTGATCCAGCGAACGGTCTTTTTACCCATTGGGCTCATGACCACTTCGGCATTGTATTCATTTTCCATCCGGTGCTTAAAGACTTCAAACTGAAGTTGACCAACAGCACCAAGCATGTATTCACCTGTTTGGTAGTTGGTATAGAGCTGAATAGCCCCTTCTTGCACCAATTGCTCAATCCCTTTGTGGAAGGATTTTTGCTTCATGACGTTCTTAGCTGACACTTTCATGAAGATTTCAGGCGTAAAGGTTGGCAGTGGTTCAAATTCAAACTTGTTTTTGCCCACTGTCAAAGTATCTCCAACCTGATAAGTCCCGGTATCGTAAACCCCGATGATGTCTCCTGCTACAGCATTGCTGACATTTTCACGGCTTTCGGCCATAAATTGAGTCACGTTAGATAACTTAGCACCCTTACCAGTACGAGGCAGGTTGACACTCATCCCACGCTCAAATTCGCCAGATACGATCCGCACAAAGGCGATCCGGTCGCGGTGACGAGGATCCATATTGGCTTGGATTTTAAAGACAAAGCCTGAGAAATCCTTGTCATAAGGATCGACAAGTTCTCCATCTGTCTTCTTGTGGCCGTGTGGCTCCGGAGCAAACTTGAGGAAGGTTTCCAAGAAAGTCTGCACCCCAAAGTTCGTCAAAGCGGATCCGAAGAAGACGGGAGTCAATTCACCTGCAAGGATGGCTTCTTCTGAGAATTCATTTCCAGCTTCTTGCAAGAGTTCGATATCGTCTTTTACTTGCTCGTAGAAAGGGTTGTTAGCAAAAAGCTTGTCTCCATCTTCTAGACTAGCAAAACGCTCATCACCTTTGTAGAGTTCCAAACGTTGGTTATAAAGGTCATAGAGTCCCTCAAAGGCTTTCCCCATCCCAATCGGCCAGTTCATCGGGTAACTGGCGATGCCTAAGACTTCTTCTAATTCTTGCAAGAGATCCAGTGGCTCACGTCCATCCCGATCCAGCTTGTTCATAAAAGTAAAGACTGGAATGCCACGGTGTTTGACAACCTCAAACAATTTCTTGGTTTGAGCCTCAATCCCCTTGGCAGAGTCTACTACCATGACCGCAGCATCCACCGCCATCAAAGTCCGATAAGTATCTTCAGAGAAGTCCTCGTGCCCTGGCGTATCAAGGATATTGACCCGTTTGCCATCATAGTCGAACTGCATAACAGATGAGGTTACCGAAATCCCACGTTGTTTTTCGATATCCATCCAGTCAGACTTAGCAAAGTTTCCTGTTTTCTTCCCTTTTACGGTACCGGCTTCCCGAATCTCTCCCCCAAAGTAGAGCAGCTGCTCTGTAATCGTCGTTTTACCAGCATCCGGGTGGGAGATAATGGCAAAGGTACGGCGTTTTTTGATTTCTTCTTGTACGTTCATGTTCCTAATTCTTTCTCTTCTTATTTTTTGATAAATTTATAAATTCATCTCTACATCGGATTTCTCCTCAATTTCTCTATCTGTCCTATTATAGCGAAAATAGGCACTTTTTTCAACGATGATTCTTCTTTGAGAGCAAAAAGAAAGACTAAAATCCGTAGATTCTAGTCTTCTTTTCACGGCTATCAAAAGGCTCCAAATCCTCCGCCACCGCCACCATCAGAAAAGCCACCGCCGTCAAAACCGCCACTGCCATCTGAGGAGTTAGTAGAGAAGCTTGAAACGCTATAGGAATCATCTGCATAACTCATCAAGGTAGAGCCGTCTAGGAAGGAATTTGAAGAGGTCGTTATCCAAACAACAGCATCCCAATCCTCATATGGTAAGGAAATCTGATGATTTTTGAGTACCTGACTCACTTTTTTAGCTTGACCATACATAGTTGCATAGACTAAGATGCGATTCCATAGGATGACACTCTCAAGTTCTGCTTGGTTGAAATTTGGAATACTTTCGATCATATTTCGAAAGGCCATCCATTGGAATTGTGAATCCAAGTTCTCTAAGGATTGTAGATGATCTTCACGGATTTTCACAACAATATAAAATGGAATGAATAACAAAACCAAAAGTAAAATAATCCAAAAATAGAATGAAGATAGGTGTGAACCGAATCCAAGAGATAAGAAACACATGCTCACAAATAAGATCAGTAAGAGCCAAAAATGTAAGGCACAGCCTGTTTTAGAAAAAGCTTCTTCTTTCTCAGATAAGTCTCTAAAATAAGAAGGCAATCCTAATTTTGCAATTTCCTTTTCTACCCCTTTTGACAATTGCTGGGCATCCTTTTTTAAAAGCGATTGAACGGCACTTCCGACTTTTCGAATACGGTCTCGTTGTGTGTCTGATTTAGCAGCTCGAAAATCTTTTTTTAAGGCTGCTTTGTCGATTTTATACCTTGAAAATACTTCACTGATATTGATTTCAGATTCTTGATCAAAGATCATTTCAATAAACTTCAATTCAAAATCAGCCAAGCCTTCATAATGGAGACAGGTCAAGGTTTCCCCATTTTCATTCCTAGTCAAACGAAGATTTCCTCGATCAATGAGATCCAATATAGTTGCTTGGATGAGATGATTGAATTTTAATGGTCCTTTCTCTCTAGATATCACCATCCGTTCAAAATCAAGTTGATACAGTGCCTTAGCTAGGACAAGAGGAGGTAAATTCTGTGGTGGTTCGTATAATCGTACTCCTTTTGCAATCCGACGAGTTCTGGTACTGATAAAATACCGGATCCATGGAATGAAAGCGAGGATAAATAAAAGAATCGATACAATTGGTACAACCTTAAGTAGAAGGGTCCGATAGAGGAACGTTTTTTGTTCAATGGATTTCTCTTTTTTGAGAAATTTCTCTTTTCCATTTCCCTTGTTAATCTCATTTGCTTGGTCTCGACGCAGGGCTTCTGTCATTGGCCAATAGGCATGCAGTTCGAGCTTTCCATTTTTTGGAAAATCCTTTGTCCAAATATGATAACCAGTTTCAGTCCGTTCGACTTGGGCTGGTGGATTAAAGTAACCAGTATGGGCATACAGTTTTCCTTGCTTAGCATCCAAGCCATCCACATAAAAATCTAATTTCGCGACTTTCTCATCTCCATCTGAAATAGGAAACCAATTCAGTTCTGCAATATCCTTGTAGAAAGTCAAGAGATGATCAATCTTCCATTTCACTTTGATCTTGACCGTGCCACCGACGATACGGGCATTGTATATTTTTAATTGACGGCCATCTTCCAGATCTGTTTCCTCTACACGAATCTCTCGTTTTTCCCCATCCACATAGGCTTCCACCTCAGGATTACGATGAATCTTAAACCCTTTTGGAAGAGGATCTGCGCTTCCTAGAGTCACATATTGACCATGATAGCCTGTCTGAAACTGATAAGTGATCTCTTGTGTAAATGTTGCCTGGCTATCTTCCTGCAATTGGAGGTGACCCACATAGGATTCAATCGAATAGCGAACTTCTTCATCCGCATGTGCTGTCGTTATTGTACAAAACAAACTCCAAACGAGGGAGATCATTAGCAAGAAACGCTTCATATATTCTCCTTTGATATAAAACAGGGTTGAGACAGAGATGCCCCAACCTTTATACTGGTTATTTTCTCACTTTTACCCGCTCACTTCTACGATTGAAGATCTGATTAAAGAGTAATAAAGCAAGGGCTAAAATACTAGATACAACCAGGTAGTTGAGCCAGACTTTATCCCCTCTCATAATCGGAGGGCGGGCCATCAAACCATAATTACCTCCCGTCAATTGATTGACTCCAACCAGGAATAAATCTAAGGCAAAGGTATAGAGAACAATCTGCCTATTTTTTAAGAGGTTTCGATCATACCATCTCAAGAGATAAATCAAGGAATTGATCAGGAGACAGTAATGTCCGAGGAGGAAAGAAAAGCTCGTAATATGAGGGAAAGTGTAGGGGTCAAAGACTGGATAGCCCAAAGCAAAGATGGCTCCACTCACTCCCATCAAGGCAAAGAACTGTTTGCTTTTCCATCTGTCTGGTAAAAACAAGACCGCAAACATGGCCAAGCGGCAATGATAAAATGGTAAACTGTTGGACCAAGGAATGTGGTAGGCAAAATACCAAAGATACAAGCAAATTAACTGGAAGCCTTGTAAGTATTGAAAGCATTTGCGAAATTGCTCATTCTGATAATAGCGAAGTGACATCATGATCGCTGTCACAATTAACAAGACCATCACACTATACCAAAGTGCTGAGATTGCTGGTGGTGCTGTTGATTCTGTAGTGAAAAAATGATGCATAAAGTCTCCTTATTTAAACAGATTCAGGTATTCTTCTTTTCTTACTGTACTGAACGATAGTATTGATGAGGATCAATGTCCCCGTCATTAGGACTGTCACGATGAAATAGTTGAGCACAAGGCCATGGTCTCCTAGCACAGGTGGTCGACGCAGAAAGCCATAGTTTCCGCCCGTTACAAGGTTGGCTAGAACAATAATGGCATTGACTCCAAACGTCATCTGACAGATCTTCCAAACAGCCCCTTCTTCCACCTGGTAGGATTGAACCAGATAGATTAAGCAGTTGGCCAAGAGGGCCCAGTGACCAAAGACATTGTTGATCGAGGAAACATGAGGAAAAGGGTAGGGATAAAATACAGGATGAACCAAGGCCATAATGGAACCAAAGACTCCCACGAGGGCAAAATATTGCTTGAAGCTTCCCTTGGGGGCCAAAAGGATAATCCACATGGCCATCCGGCTATGATAGAAGGGAAGACTCTCTGAAAAAGGCAAGCGAGCTGCTAGATACCAAGAGTTGATAATGAGCAACTGAATCAATTGCCCCCAATACCAAAAGTTTTGATAGCCTTTAGAGTGAGCAAATCGAACGGACAGAACTCCCACCACTACCAAAGAAGTCGGCAATAAGAAATACCAGACCCCCAATTGAGGAGGAGCCGTTGGTTGACTAGTGAAAAATAAGTCCCAAAGTGCCATGATTTCTTTCCCTTATCTGCTTTTTTATTCTGAACGCGAAACAATACTCTCTTCGACCATCTTGTATTTGTATTTATAGCGTTGATTGACCAAGCAAATACCAGCTACCATCACGATGCTGACCAAGAGGTAGTTCAAAAGAGCACCGTGGTCTCCAATGATTGGTGGACGCTTTAAGAAGCCGTAATCTCCACTGGTCAAAAGGTTGACCAAAAAGATGACTGCATTCATTCCAAAAGTGATCTTAACAATTCGTAGGCTGTCTTGTTTTTCCGACTGATAAAAATCCTGCAGGTAAATCAAACTATTGGCAAACAAGGCCCAGTGACTAAAAATCAGATTGAGTACGGTGATATGGGGGAATGGGAAGGGATCAAAGGCCGGATACACCAAGGCGGCAATGGATCCTAGAACTCCCAATAAGGCAAAATATTGCTTGATATAGGTCCCTCTAGGTGCAAAGAGGATCGCAAGCATGGCCAAGCGACAATGATAAAAAGGCAAATTATCTGTCAGAGGCATGTGGGCTAGAATATACCAAGCATTGATGGTCAAGACTTGAATCAATTGTGCCCAGTACCAAAAGCGTTGGTAGCTTTTGGACTGCGCATATTTGATGGAAAAGTAGCCAACCACCAACAAAGAAGCTGGCAGAATGAAATACCATAGCCCAAACTCAGGCGGGGCTGATTTTTGGTTCGTAAACAATAAATCCCAAAGTGTCATTTTTATATCCCTTTAATTTATAGATCGTTTTTAATCACAATACAAATCTCGTTTCCCATCATAAACCTCCCAAAGGAAATTCAATTGTTCTTCTGTATTGCGCTTGGTAGAAAGAGCAGGCATTTTCTCTCTCTCAAAAAATGCAAGATCGGAAATTTCCTGATTCTGTTGAAAACTTCCATCCAGCAATTCACATTCAAATACCAATTTCACATATTGGCGGCTTTGCAATTGGTAGCGATTGGTATCAAATACTGCCAACAAGCGATTGACACGTGCTACATAGCCCGTTTCTTCTTGGATTTCCTTTAAAATATTTTCTTTAGGAGAATAGCCAACCTCACCAAAACCACCCGGCAAAGCCCAGGTCTCTTCTCCCTGACCTTTCACCAGACAAAGTTTTCTATCTTTGACAATCCAAGCCCTAACATCAATTAAGGGGGTGTCATAATAGTTTGTCGGTCGAAACAAATCCGATAATTCTTGTGAATTCAGATCAGTCATTTCTCTCACAAGATCCTGTAAAATTTCACGAATATCCTGGTAGCGCTCTCGATCAAATGGATCTTTTGAGAAGGCTAAGCCTGTATTGGTGATTGAAATCAAGCGCTGAATGTCCTTCAGTACATTATTACTTACCATTCTCCAATTCCTCTACTAATTTGGCTAGATTCATGGAATTGCTTCCCTTGATAAGGATTTGGTCTTGCTCTTTCAAGTTTTCCTTGACTTGTTTGACCATGTCCTCAAACTGGTCTTCCTCAGCTGTTTTCTTGAAATAATAGACATGTCCGAGTGGGAACATCTGACTCGCTAACTGAGCCAATCCCGCAATGTCTTGGCCATAGAAAATAACCGTATCCAAAACATCCGGCGAGAGGCTAAGAATCATTTGGTTGTGCAGATCAATAGATTGCTCCCCTAGTTCTTTCATATCTGCAAGGACGGCTAATTTTCGACCATTTGGATTGGCAGGAATAGTTGAGAAGGTTTCTAAAATTAGGCGCATGGCCGTTGGATTGGCATTGTAGACATCGGATAGGATATCCGCTCCGTTACTGGCCTTCTTCCATTCTGTCCGGTTGCGCGTCAATTGCAGGGTTTCAAAACTATCACGAATCGCAGCTTCACTCACTCCTTCTTGCAGGGCAACATAAGCTGCAATCATGGCATTGGTCGCATTGTATTTTCCTGTTACTGGAAGATCGATCGCTTTTTCTAAGAAATTAGCTCGGAAGGTTAAGCTATCCTTTCGCTCGATTAACTCGGTAATAAAAATCTCCTCGTCTGGACCAAAGCGGACGACTGTTTGCTTTTCAGGAAGGTAGGCATCGACGATCGGATCAGCTGGAACCACCAGAAGGCCACCTTCTGGCATGCCATCCGCAATCTGGAGTTTTCCTTTTGCGATCTCACTTCGATCTTTAAAGAATTCCAAATGGGCTTCTCCAATCAAGGTGACAATAGCAGCTTTTGGATGCGCCAGTTCTGACAAGAGATGGATATCTCCTAGATGGTCTTGCCCCATTTCAAGGACGAGTTTGTCCGTCCCTTCTGGCATATGCAAAACCGTATAAGGAAGACCAATTTCGTTATTATAGTTTCCTTGTGTTTTATAGGTCAGGTAGGTGGTGGACAATAGCTGTGCCAACATATCTTTTGTGGTGGTTTTACCATTTGACCCCGTTACTGCAAAAACATCTACTTTTGTCTTTTGAAGATAGGCTGCAGCTAGTGTTTGAAAAGCGCTCAGCACATCTTCCACCAAAATATAAGGGTGCCCTTCGATCACTTTCTCTGAAAAAGTGGCTACGGCTCCATTTTCAAAAGCAGTCTCAATAAAGTCATGACCATCACGCGCTCCCTTTAAAGGAACAAACAGGTCTCCAGGCCCAATCAAACGACTGTCAAATTCCGGCTTGACGAGGGCCACATCTTCAAATTGGCTGATATCATTTTTTGCACGTACTAGATGAGCAACTTCATGTAATGTGAGATTCATATCCGACTCCTCAGTTCTCCGTAACGTCCTCAAAGATTTGGACGCTCCTATCAAATTCTTCTCATTATACCATATTCTAGACCACAAAAAAAGCCACCAAGCGGTGGCATCTTTTCTTACAACAAATGCGCTTCGTGTTTTTGGAAGACTTCTTTTCCAAGCTCTACTAACTTGGTGATCAAATCTGTATAGTTGAGTCCCATATTGTCCCAAAGCAAAGGATACATAGACCATTGGGTAAATCCAGGCATGGTATTGAGTTCGTTTAAGAAGATCTCTCCTTTATCAGTATAGAAGAAATCACAACGCGCCAAGCCCAGACCGCCGACCGCACGAAAGGCTTTTTCTGCGTTGGTCCGCATGGTTTTCACAACCTCAGGGTCCAATTGAGCTGGAATCGCCATGGTAATTTTGTTGTCGATGTATTTGGCATCATAATCATAGAAGGCCACATCTTTCACAACTTCACCTGGCAAGGTGCTCTTCACATCATAGTTTCCAAGTAGTCCAACTTCGATCTCACGCGCATTGACTCCTTGTTCTACCAAGACACGGCTATCGTATTTGAAGGCCAATTCGAGAGCAGCCCGAAGCTCTGTTTGGTTTTCAGATTTTGAAATCCCTACACTAGAGCCCATATTGGATGGTTTGGTAAAGACAGGATAAGGGAGATTAGCTTCAATTGTAGCAATTTTCTCTTCCAAGTCATCGCCTTCCACTACAGCTACATAAGGAACTTGTGGAATCCCTGCAGACTCCAAGACCCGTTTGGTCGTGATCTTGTCCATCGCAACACTGGAAGCTAGGATGCCACAGCCGACATAAGGCATCTTCAAGACTTCTAAGAAGCCTTGAATGGAACCATCTTCTCCCATTGGTCCATGAAGAACTGGAAAGACTACTGCTCCTTCCTTGTAAATCGCAGATGGTGCCACTTTTTTAGACCAGTCCACTGTATCATTGGTCATCAATTTCTCATCATCCGCTGGTTTTTCTTCAAAAGCTTGCGTCTGGATGAAGTCTCCTGACTGCGTAATAAAGTAGGTTTGAACCGAAAATGCTTGGTAATCAATCGCGCGCATCACGCTTTCTGCTGAAAGAACAGATACTTCACGTTCTGCACTACGTCCACCATACAACAGGATTAAGTCTTGTTTACTCATAGTTTCTCCCTAATTGTTCCCTTGATTTCTTACTTGATAGTATACCACAATGATAGCCCTTTCGAAAGAACTTCTCTTATAATTCTGTCCGATTTTCGATCGCGCGAAGAAGGGTCACTTCGTCCGCATACTCGATATCGGCTCCAACTGCTAGCCCCCGTGCCAAACGGGTCACTTTGATGCCTGCTGGTTTGAGCACGCGTGAGATATACATAGAAGTCGCTTCCCCGTCTGCCGTCGCATTGGTCGCAACAATGACCTCAGTAACTGTTCCATCCATCAAGCGACTGAGCAAACTCTTGAGATTGATATCATCGGGTCCCACGCCATTCATGGGTGAGATCAAGCCATGCAAGACATGATAGCGACCGTGGTATTCCTGGATATTTTCCATAGCAGAGACATCCCGGCTATCTTCTACAACAAGAATGAGGGATGGATCCCGCGTTTCATCTCGACAAATCTCGCAGGTTTCTTCATCAGTCAAATTGCCACAAATACTGCAATACCCTAGCTCACGCTTGGCATTTAGTAAGTTCTTGGCAAATTCATTAACATCATCATCTGACATGCCAATAGTGTAAAAAGCAAGACGGGTCGCTGTTTTGATCCCAATTCCTGGCAACTTGGAATAGCTGTCAATTAATTTTGCAATAGGTGCTGGATAAAGCATAGTTTCCTTTCTAATTCATGGGGTGTTTCTGATTGTATAAGTTAATAATGTCACGCGTAACGGAATGACTAACTGTCGCCTGTAGATTGGTATTATGTGGAAAGACCACCGCTACCGCAATCTTTGGATTATTCGATGGTGCATACGCCACCACATTAGTATTAATGGCTTGTTTGCCCCCATCGACAGTGGTTTCAGCTGTACCAGTCTTTGCACTGATGGGCACACTGGCCCCACGACCAACGGTTTTTCCTGTCGTCAACCCACTCGTACCATTGGCCACTTGGTAAAACCCTTGCTTGATCAAAGCCATGTTCTCCGCTGAGATATGGACTTGATTGAGCTCCTTGGCTTCGATCGCTTTTTTCAACTGACCGAGGCCACCTTGATCATTATTGTCATAGATGCCTTCGACGACATGAGGACTCACCCGCTTCCCATCATTTGCAACGGTTGCCGCATACTGAGCCAATTGCATAGGGGTGTAGTTGTCAAACTGGCCAAAGGCATTGGTCAAATAATTACCGACTGTATACTCTTTCGGGATAAAACCGGTCGATTCATTGGGAAGGTCAATCCCCGTTGACGTTCCAAGACCGTACTCTGCAAAAGTAGAACGGAGTTTTTTCATAGCAGGGTCCACTTGATCTACTTGTAAGGTCATATTTGGAGTGTAGGGTTGCCCCATCATCTTAAGAGCAATTTGAACCATGTAGGTATTGGAAGAATATTCCAAAGCTTCTACTGCATTGATGGAGCGACTGCCATATTGGGTAAACCAAGAGTTAATCGGCGTTGATCCTGCAAAAACAATGGGCTGATCGGTCAGTACTTGATTGCCGGAAATGGCACCATTTTCCCATCCTGAAGTCAAGGTTGCTCCTTTAACGACCGATCCTGGGACGAAAACATTGGTGACTGTTCCCAAAGCATCGGTTGATAAATCTTGACTACCAGCCTGGTGTTTGATCCCTGCCATGGCAAGGACTTTCCCTGTATCAGGCTCAAGGGCTACAGCATAGACACCTTCGGAGTAGGTCGCATTTCCAGCTTGCAACTCTGCGCTAAAGGCAGAGCGGAGAATATCTTCCACCCCTTTTTGGAAATCCAAGTCAATCGAGAGCTTGAGGTTTTCCCCCTTAGCTCCTTTTGAAATGTCTACCACTTTATCCATATTGCCATTTTTATCCAGGAGAATTTCTTTTTCACTGCGTTTTCCTTGAAGGACGTTTTCGTATTCCTTTTCGAGATAAGAGGTTCCAACCCGGTCATTGAGGGCATAACCTTTTTTGACATAGTCCTCGACTTCTTCTGCTGGAAGTCCTGCCTGCTCAGTCGAAACCGTTCCGATGATAGAAGCTAAAGGAGTATCCAAAACCTTGCGGTCCCAGCTGGTCGTGATCGCAATTCCAGGAAGGTCCTGACTGTCAGCCGCGATGGTCGCAATCTGCTCAGCTCCTAGTGCTTGCGTCGAAATAATCCCCGTCGCAAAATTCTCCACAGCATTCATCTGGCTATAAAGATAGATAATCTTTTTCTCATCATCCGTGTAACCGAGTTTTGAAGGGTCAATGCTGTCCGCTGCTGCTTGATAGATTTTAGCTTCTGGTAGACGATTGCCATCGGTATCAAATTTCTTTTTCTCAGGCAGGTGCTCTACGACCTCTTGGTATACTTTGGTATTGGCTAGATAGTAATCCACTTCTTGCCGTTCGGTTACTTGAGGATTTTCTACATCGACATACTGCAAGAGTTTTCCAGCTGTCTCTCGCATTTCTTGGGCCGTCATTTTACGATCCCGAGTAAAGGTCAAGACTTGTTTTCCCACATTTTCCACCAAGGGCTTACCAGAAGCATCATAAATTTGCCCTCGCACACTCCCTTGTTTGACCGTCTTTTTGGTAGCTTTTGCCAATTTATCCGTATAGTAGGCTTGGTGAGAGATCTGCATATAGCCAAGTCGGGTAATCAGAACCAAAAAAAGAAGGCAAATCAAACTAAACAGCAGATAGAGTCTGCGTGTGATCGAATGATTCTCAAACTTCCGTATTTTTTTCTTCATGAAATGTTCTATCCTTCTTTTCTAATCAACACTTACTTTACATTTTACTATTTTTCCAAGAGTATCTCAAGAAAAGGAAGGGACCTTTCCTGGAATTTTATGAAGAAAAAAGATTGGACATGCTCGCCCAATCTTTTTTTCTAATAAGTCACATCATTGATTTTTCCTTTGTCATACTCAGCAATGAAAATATCCAAAACGTTGTCATAGCCTTCTTTTTCCAATTCAGCCCGCAACCACTCTTCACTTTTCCCAATTGATTCCAAAATTTCAAGCTGAACCACGCCATCTGTAATGATCGGGTATTTAGGATTTTCATCTCCCGAACGTACAATAATCAATTGACCATTTTGTTCAATAACAGCGCGCTTCACATCTTTTAATTGAAAAATCCCTTGTCCACGTAGTTTCAAGGCAACATCTGAAGCAGAAAGTCCCTTGGATCGACAAGCTTCCGGATCAAGCTTCCCATTTTTGATAATGACAGTTGGTTTGCCATCGATCAAGTGCTTCATAAAACGGACATTGGTATTGAGCCATTTTAAGAGTAAGATCAAAATAGTCCACATCAAGAGAATCACAATGTATTGAAGAATGGTAATGGAGCTATTGTAGATGACCCCACCAATAATTCCCCCAAGAACAAAGTTCTGTATCTGGTCTACTGCAGAACTTGGTGCTAAGTTTCCTTTCCCGGTCACATTGATTACAAATACCAAGGAAATCAAGCCGAGAGCTAATTTAATCAAAATGGCTAAAAAATCTACTGTCATTTGTTCACCTCCACAAGTTCTACGTCTGTTTTATACAAATCCATTTTTTCTAATAGATAGTTATCCGGATCAGAGCCTGCGATAGCTCGGTAATAAACCTCTCCAACCTTCAGGATCGCCCCATCTGTGGCTGCTGAAGTATTGACATAGACATCTTCTTTTTTGACATCCAACTCCTTTGAGATGACCTCAATAAAATGGAGTGAGCGTTGGAACTGGTCATTATTACTTTGGCTATTTTGAAAATTGCTGATACTGATCAAGACCACTACCACCAGAGTTAAAATGGAGATAATAGACAATTCGCGGAATTTGCTATCGTGCTTATTCCGATAGGCTTTCGCCGCAAAAAAACCAGTCAGAAGAATGAGCAAGCCAGATATCCCAATGGTCACCCAGTTTTGCTGGCTGATCTGACTCAATACATAGTCATAAGAGTAAAATTTCATAAACAACTCCCTTTCTCCAAATGAATTCAAGCTATTATAATGGATTTTATAAGAATTTTCAAGGCATTGTGATCAGGAAATCATTAAAATTTTGTTATAATAAAACTATCAATTATGTCAAGAAAAGGAAACACAATGAAACTCATTTCATGGAATATCGACTCGCTAAACGCTGCATTGACTAGCGACTCAGCACGCGCCAAACTCTCTCAAGAAGTCCTTCAAACCTTGGTCGCTGAGGATGCAGATATCATCGCCATTCAAGAAACCAAGTTATCCTCCAAAGGACCTACTAAAAAACACCTCGAAATTCTTGAGGAACTCTTCCCTGGCTACGAAAATACCTGGCGCTCTTCTCAAGAACCAGCTCGCAAAGGCTATGCTGGAACCATGTTCCTCTATAAAAAAGAGCTTACTCCCGTTGTGACTTTCCCAGAGATCGGTGCTCCTTCGACCATGGACTTGGAAGGTCGGATCATTACTCTGGAATTTGGTGGCTTCTTTGTAACACAAGTCTATACTCCTAATGCCGGTGATGGACTCAAACGTTTAGCAGAACGTCAAGTCTGGGATATCAAATATGCGGAGTACTTGGCTGAACTTGATAAGCAAAAACCTGTCCTTGCTACAGGTGACTACAACGTGGCCCACAAGGAAATCGACCTTGCTAATCCAGCCAGCAACCGTCGTTCACCAGGTTTCACAGACGAAGAACGTGCAGGCTTTACCAACCTTCTAGCAGCAGGCTTTACAGATACCTTCCGCCACCTCCACGGTGATGTGCCGGAGCGTTACACTTGGTGGGCACAACGCAGTAAAACCTCAAAAATCAACAATACAGGCTGGAGAATCGACTATTGGTTAACCTCAAACCGCATTGCAGACAAGGTTACTAAATCAGATATGATTGACTCAGGCGCTCGCCAAGACCACACACCGATTGTCTTGGAGATTGAATTATAAGGATTTTCTTTATGAACTACAATGCAGTAATTCCCGAGTTTATGGTATCGAATATAGAACAGTCCCGTTCCTTCTACTGTGATTTACTGGGTTTCACCATTGAATACCAGCGTCTAGAAGAAAAATTTCTCTTCCTGTCTCTTGAAGATTGCCAGCTCATGCTAGAGGAGGGAACAAAGGATGAATTAGCTGAACTAACCTACCCATTTGGTCGTGGAGTCAATATCTCCTTTGGTATAGAGGATGTCCCTAGGCTCTATCAGAAATTGTTAGAAGCCAACTATCCTATTCATCGCCCATTGACCAAAAGAAAATTTCGTGTTGACGACCATTATATCTATCCTCATGAATTTGCAGTTTTAGATCCAGATGGCTATTTTTTAAGATTTAGCGAATAAGAGAATAGATCACTAGAGTAGAAAAAGAAACAAAAAAAGAAAGAGACTTGGACAAAAGTCCTAGCCTCTCAATTATTTTTGGATTGTCGAGCAAGACGCAGTGGTTGAGTGGGCTCTACTACGCTGATTTCATCAGCTTTTACAGCCCTACTCAACTGTGCGGAGGTGGGACAACGAAATCGAATTCTAACGAATTACCAATTTCTGTCCCACTCTCTTTTAGTCTTTTGGGGATTATTTCCCAGGAATATTTGGATCTAAGCCCCAAGATTGCTCGAGAACAGGTCTTAAGGCTTTAATCATATCTTCTGAACCTACGATTGTGATATTGTATACTTTATCGCCTTTTTGGAATACCCATTCGTACAAAATGTTCCCATTTTTAAATGTTACTTTTATTAAGAAAGCGTCCTCACTGGCAAAAATAGCTTTTACACCTTCTAAACTAGTTTGATTTTTGGCTTTTCCCCAGAAGCTATATAAACGGTCCGCAAGTAACTGTGCGTCAAAGGTTTCGTTGGGGCCAAGTTCAACAGTATCTTTAGTGTTTGATTCCATTAACAACATATTGTGTTTGTCTGGTGATGAATATTTGAGCGTTTTGCTACTTTGAGTTTTGCTACTTTGAGCTTTGAAATTATATACGACCCAATCTTTAGGGATATTGATATAACCAAAATTTTCATTTCCGATACGTTGAGTATCTGCAAGGGATATTTCTTTTGCCCTAGAAGAAGACCCAGGAGTTGTTGTTTGAGCTTTTGTCGTTGATGCAGCCGTAGTTTCTGTTGCTTTCTTCTCTCCGTTTCCGCATGCTGCTAGTATAAATGCAGATAGAAGCATTACAGAGCTTAATATTATTTTGTTTTTCATCAGGATTGTTCTCCTTAAAGTGGTTGACTCACATGTATTATATCATTTTTTATAGTTTATTTAAATTAAAACAGGAAACGCTTTCACTAAAAAGCATAGGGTATAACAAAAGAAAATTTCGTGTTGGTGAACAGTATATCTATCCTCATGAATTTGCAGTTTTAGATCCAGATGGCTATTTTTTAAGATTTAGTGAATAGAATGATCATCACCCGTCTATGAGCCATACCCAAAAATCTATTTTTGTGAGTACAGTTCAATAGCGGGTGATTTATTTATCTTTCATCTTAAAGAATGAGACAGACTGACTTTCGAGACATAAAAAAACCGGAGCCTTCACATGACGGCTCCGACTTTTTTATCTTCATTGATAGACCAATGATTGATTTTTTTATTTTTTCTTCTCAATGTGATCTTTGAGATCTTCTTGAGCTTTTTTATTGGATTCTGCTTTTTTCTTCAACCATTCTTCTTTAGCCTTGTTAAAGTCTTTTGTGGTGACAACATCTTTCGACATTTCAAGGTATTTGTAGAAGGTTCCTGTTCCTTTAGTACCTACCCATGAAGCAGCACGGCTGTATGGCACGGTCCGTTGAAGCATTGGAGCACCACCATTTGAGACAGTTGGAAGCGTAATCGAGCTATCTGTCAACCAAGCTTGCGCTGCTGCATATTTTTCATAGCGTTTTCCTTGATCCAACAATTCAGCATCGGCGTCTTTCAACATGTTAGCGTATTGATCCAAACCAACTGTTGCAATGGCTGGATTGTTTGAACCTGCATCAATACCAAGATAGTAGAAGACAGAACCATTTACTGGGCTGATACTTTCGAGGTAAGTCGATGGGTCTTGGTAGTCAGGAGCCCAACCACCGCCTGAGATATCGTAATCTCTCGCAGCCGCTGTATCGCTGAAGTAGGTGATATTTTGGAAATCATCATCCGATACCTTTTGAAGGTCCACAACGACATTGTCTGCACCAAGCGCTGACTCTACAGATTGTTTGAAGGAGCTAGCTTGTTGGACCATGCTGTTGTCCACTTGGCTAACAATGTAGTCCAAATGAATTGGGAATTGAACGCCTTGTTTTTGCAATTCAGCTTTGGCTTTCGCAAAGGAAGCTTTGGCTTTTTCTGGGCTGTAAAGGCTCGTTTGACCATCGTCCAGGCTCACACCCTTCCATTGATCCCCATAGGTAACCAATTGTTTTTCAACGACCTTACCAAAATCTTCTCCATTGACTTGGACATAAGTTGGTGGCACCAAAGTGCTACGAAGGGTATTTTCAGCCGCATCAGATCCAGATACTTGTGCCGCATATGATTTGCGGTCAAAACCAAAGTTCACCGCTTGACGGAAGTCCTTGTTCAGGATTGCTTTCTTGGTAGAAGCTTTTTGTTCATCCGTTGTTTTGGCTGTGTGGTCATACTTTTGACGGTCCAAGTTGAATCCAAGGTAGTATGATGTTCCCAATTGCAACCCGTAGACAATGTTGTCGCCAAAGTTTTTCTTGACGCTCTTATACGTCGAACTGTTTGGCATAACAGAGGCAAAGGAGTATTGACCTTTTTCAAAGTTTTTAATGATTGCATCTGGGTTTGATCCATCATTAAAGGTCAATTTGACATTGTCGATATGAACATTTTTCGCATCGTAATAGTCTTTGTTCTTGACCAATTCAATCTCAGATTTTGAAGTCAATGATTTCAAGTAATATGGACCATTGTATAAGATGCTGCTAGGTTTCAAAGAACCAAAATCTTTTCCTTGAGATTCCAAGAACTTAGCATTGACTGGGAAAAGAACACCTGAAGTTGTTTTGGAGTTCCAGAAGCTTTCTGGACGGACCAAGGTATATTGGATGGTGTGGTCATCTAAAGCTTTGACTCCAACCGTGTTAAAGTCTTTGGTTTCCCCTTTTACGTAGGCATCCAAACCTTTGATCGAATTTTGAATCAAGAAGAGACCTTCTGATTTTGACTCAACCGCGTGTTTGATCCCTGTAACAAAGTCTTGAGCCGTTACATCACCATATTCCTCACCCTCACTCGTATACCATTTGGCATCCTTACGAAGTTTGTAAGTATAGGTTAATCCATCTTCAGAGACAGTCCAATCTTCTGCTAGACTTGGCACAAAGTTTCCGTATTGGTCATTTTCAAGAAGACCATCTACAAGGTTACTTGTGACATCTGAAGTCGTTGTACGAGTTGCAGCGATGTAATCCAAGGTATTTGGATCTGCTGAATAAACGAATGAGTAAGTTGCTTGGTTGCTACTACCTCCGCTACACGCTGCTAAGAGAAAGGCACCTGCAACAGAAACTCCTGCAAGAGCTAACAGTTTTTTTGCTTTCATCACTATCTCCTTATGTTAGATTTTCTACCATTATACACTATTTCTTAAAAAAAAACCAAATTTATTTTAAAAAAGTTCGTTATTTCTGAATGAATATAATAAGATATAAAGAAAAAGCATCTTGAAATCGATCTCAAAGAAGCCGGATAGGGGAGTCTAGGCACCTACCACCAGATCCAACAAAGATATCACCTTTCAATCCTTTTAATAAATATACGTTTCAGCACAAAAAAGAACCTCTGCTCTTTCGAGCAGAGGAACTGATTGCTAATCAAAATGATAGAGTTGTGGGTACTGGTCACATTCAGGATTTTTAGGATGGCAGATAGCCCGTCCAAAGTAAATCATGGCTTGGTGAGCTGCCAGCCATTCGCTCTTTGGAAGAACATCCATGACCCGCTTTTCAACTTCCAATGGCGTCGCTGATTTCTTGACAATATCATGGTGCTTGCAGATCCGCTCCACATGGGTATCGACAGCAAAGGCTGGAATCCCAAATCCTACACTCATGACGACATTTGCTGTCTTACGTCCTACTCCTGCCAGGCTTTCTAACTCTTCACGAGTCTGAGGCACTTGCCCATCAAAGTTGTCTAGCAATTGTTGGGCACATTTTTTGAGAAATTTGGCCTTATTTCGATAGAGACCTAATTTAGAAATATGCTTGGCGATAGCTGCTTCACTGGCTGCTGCCATGGCTTGTGGGGTTGGAAAAGCCGAAAACAAACCTGGTGTCGCTTTGTTAACAGCCGCATCAGTCGTCTGAGCCGAGAGCATAACCGCTACTAATAATTCAAAATGGTTGCGAAAATCCAAACTTGGCTGAGCATCCGGAAAGAGGGCAATAATTTCTTCAATCACATGACGGGCCCGTTTTTTTGATAAGACCATAACTTCTCCTTTGCATTACTAGACTTTATTATAGCATGAAAGCACCCTATTTCTGAAAGAATCAGCTTCAAAAAAAGAAGAGGGACAAAACGAATTGTAAAAAATTCATCCAATCCCACTTCTATCTATTTTTTGTTTTACACCAATCTCTTTAAGAAGGTAATCAGGGTTTGAGCAGAGCGCTCACCAGCCTCTACGATAAATTCATCAAAAGAGAGATTGGCTGAGTGATCTGCCGTATCACTCATAGCTCGAATAACCATAAAGGGACGTCCAGCTGCATGAGCGGCTTGGGCAATGGCTGCCCCTTCCATCTCAACTGCTAATACTTCTGGGAAATGCTCCCGAATTGCTGCGACTTTTTCTTCACTCGCGATAAAGCTATCTCCTGTTGTAATCAAGCCCACATGCGTGGTTGCAGCTTCTTCTTCCAGAACTTTTTTCATTTCTGATACAAAATAGCGACTGGATTCAAAGTAGAGCGGTTGACCTGCCATTTGACCATACTTGTAGCCAAAGGCTGTCACATCCACATCATGATAGGCCAGTTTGTCGGCAAGGACAATATCCCCAACAGCCATTCCCGGTGCGACTGCTCCTGCAGATCCGGTATTGATAATAGCTTCCACTTTGAAATCATTGGCTAGAACCGCTACACTCATGGCAGACATGACTTTCCCGATGCCACTTTCAACCAAAACGACTTCATGGCGACCAATCGATCCTGTATAGTAGACTTTTCCAAGACGCAGATGCTTTTCCCCATTTTCAAGGGCTTCAACCAAGATCTTCAACTCCTGGGGCATGGCTGCGATAATTCCAATTTTCATATCCATTCTCTCCTTGTGACGACCTTACAGACGCCAAATAGCAATGATCAAAACAATGAGGAGCACAATGATCCAGAACAAAATCTTATTGAGTTTGGATTGGACCACACTTTGTTTGCGCTCTTCAATGCGACGACTCTTGGTCACAGTGGGCTCCACTTGGATCTGCAAGGTATCCTGTGAATAGCTCTCCTGCGGGCGCTCCATACGGCTTTCTCTCATAGGACGTTCGTAGCCAAATCCCCTGTGGTCTGTCCGAATAATCTTCGTCTCTTCAGCATCGACCATTTTAGGACTCGAAATGTCCTCACCTCGCCTCGCTCGTTCAATCATTTCATCGGTTAATAAAGGTTTTCCCATCGGATCCTCCTCTATTTATTGATTAAGTCCCAGTATTGGATCGCCATGATGGTCTTGGCATCACAGATTTCGCCAGCTTGGATCAAGTCTTTGGCTTCCTTCAAGGTTACTTCTAATAACTCTAAGGTCTCATCCGCATCTTGTGGACGTGGATTTTCCACCTTTTTCAAGTTGGTTGCAAGATAGAGTTTAATCCGCTCATTACAAAATCCAATGGCAGAATAAAAATCATACAATAACTCTAGATCCGCTGTGTAACCAATTTCTTCTTCCAATTCACGCAGAGCAGCTGCTTGAGGATCCGCATTTTCACCCTTTTCCAACTTCCCTGCAGGGATCTCTACTGAAGTCCTCTCGATCGCCTTGCGGTACTGCTTGACCAAAATAGTCTTGCCCTCACCTGTGATCGGTAAAACAGCTACTGCTCCATTATGAAAAATTAAATCACGCTGCGCTTGACCTTTTCCGTCAGGTAGTTCTACTTGATCAGTCACCACTTGGAAAATCGGTCCCTGATAAATTTCCTTGCGCTCAATGGTTTTTTCTTCAAATTGCATGAGATTCTCCTATTTATTTTTAGGATGGTGTGGCAAGCGAAGAGCATACTCTTCTTTATTCACTTGACGGCCACGACCGATCGCAATCGCATCTGCTGGCACATCTTTGGTAATGGTGGATCCAGCCCCGACTAGGGAATTATCTCCGAGCTCGACGGGTGCAATGATGGTCGAATTTGAACCAACAAAGACATTGTTGCCAATTGTTGTTTTAAACTTGTGTTGGCCATCGTAATTCACCGTGATAGTTCCAGCACCAAAGTTGACGTTGCTACCAACTTGGCAGTTGCCAATGTAAGTCAAATGACCTGCTTTGGTATTTTCTCCGATAGACGAACCTTTGACTTCGACGAAGTTTCCGATATGGACATCTTTGGCCAAGCTAGATCCTGGACGAATGTGGGCGTAAGGTCCCACTGTCACACCATCGGCTACCGTGCTCTCTTCAATCATAGAGTTAGTAATAACGGCACCTGCACCAATTTCACTGTCCACAATATAGGTTCCATTAGTTAAGACGGTTTCAGCCCCAATTTTTGTGTGCCCTTTTAGGGTAACATTGGCTTCGATTTGCACTTCTGGTGCGATCTCAACATCGACATCGATATAGGCTGCATCTGGATTGACAAAGCTCACTCCATTGACCATGTGGGCTTGGTTAATGCGACGACGCATGATGCCTTCTGCTGTCGCAAGGGCAACGCGGTCGTTAACCCCGAGACTTTCATCAAAATCTTTGAGCGTATAGGCTCCAACTTTCTCTCCTGCTTCTCGGAAGATCCCAATCACATCTGTGATATAGTATTCACCTTGGGCATTGTTGGTATTGATATTCTTCAAAGCTTCAAAGAGGCGGGCATTGTCAAAGACATAAGTCCCTGTATTGATTTCTTTGATTTGTTTTTCAAAATCTGTCGCATCTTTTTGCTCGACGATGCGAAGCACTTCCGCATTGTCATTACGGACAATCCGACCATAGCCAAATGGATTAGCTGCTTCGGCTGTCAAAATCGTTGCCACATTCTTGTGGTTGATATGGAAGTCGATCAAGTGTTTGAGACTGTCACCCGTAATCAAAGGAGTATCTCCTGCAATGACGAGGGTATGCCCTTCAAGACCTTTCAAGACTGGCTCTGCCATCATGACCGCATGACCAGTTCCCAATTGTTCGGTTTGTTTGACAAACTCTGTTTGTCCCGCTAAGACTTGCTCTACCAATTCCGCCTTGTGGCCCACAACTGTTACAGTCTTTTCTGGTGAGATGGCTCCAACACTACGGAAGACATGCTCCAACATAGAGATCCCTGCAACCTTATGGAGAACCTTGGGCAGATCTGATTTCATACGGGTACCTTTCCCCGCTGCTAAAATAATGGCATAATTTGGCATAACATTTCTCTTTTCTGTACAATATCGTACTTATTATACCATTTTTCACCCCTTTTGGAAAATAAGACCAGATCAAAAAACTCTCCGAAAAGGAGAGCGTGTTCTATAATGGATAAACTCTGCGAAATTCTTCTAAAACCACCTTGCTGTCAGGTGTAAAAACCAGACCTGCTTCTCCAAAGCAGTCTTTGAAAAAGTCCTCATGAACCTGACGCCAATAGGCTAAAGATTTGTCTCCCTCACCTTCCTTAAAGGCATGGTCGGCTGACACTTGATGGAAGGGCTGAACAGAAACCTTGGTAATTTCGACAATGCAGATAGCTTGGTTTTGACTGTCTAAGATAACATCAAAGGTTCCTTCTTGGGGAAGGGGTTCGTCCTCTAGTGCATAGAGGTCATAAGCTGAAGCTGTTGCTGTTTTTTCGCCTGTAAACACCAGTTCCGCTAAAAGGTCTGGATCCACTCCAAACGCCCAGGCATCTATCTCATCTCCAATCGAGGGGTTGATTTGTTTGTATGAATTCCACATTTCTTGAGGTGTCATGAGTTCTCCTTTGTAATTTTTTACTTTCTTCTTTTATATGTTTAAGATGGTCTGGATGGTCAATTTCTAAATCAAAAATCTCTGGAATAGAGCTGTAATGGAGAATACATTCGATACCCATCTGATTCATTTTTTGTATGAAAGAAGTATTAAGATAGCCTGCTACAGCAAAATCAATCTTGTTCTTCTTTGCTTTATCCTGCATCTGTCTCAACATATCTAACATAATTGGACTTTCCATATCATGCCATTGACTGTTTCTCACAGTCGCAAAAATAAAAGAAGTTAAATCATTCATTCCAACTACAATCTTTGAAATGCCCGTTTCCAGTATCCTGTCCAAGTCGAAATAAGCTGATGGTAATTCAATCATCGTGCCGACTTTCCCGGTAAAACCATACTGACGCAATACTGTAATAGCTTGTTTTAATTGTTCGGCATCATTGACAAAAGGAAAAATAACAGACAGATTGGGATTGGTTTGAAAAACTTCCGTAACAACATTAGTCTCAGCCTGAAATTCATCTGGACACGCCAACAAACGCCTGATACCTCTGTATCCAAATAAGGGGTGGCGTTCGTCAAAATACTCTTTAGTCCCGTCTAGACTATTTGCTTCTGCATTTGTTAACTCTGAAAAGCGATACCAGACTTCTTCATCTGAGTACAAATGACAAATAGTGTCTAGATAATCTTTCACAAATTGCTGACAATTTGGTAATAGTATGTTTTGGTTTAGTTCTCTCAACAAGTATTCCCCACGAATCAAGCCGACGTGGTGCAATAAATGGGGATAAACTTTCTCAACAATTTTTTCGCCACTAAGAGCTAGTTGATTTTGCATGTTCATTCACCTCGTCTTAAAAGATACAATATCAGATATCATTATATGACACTTTCCTCTAGTTCAAAAGCTTCATAAGGTTCAACTAACTCATATCCTAAAAATTCTGCTACTTTTTTGGAAGCCTCGTTATGAGCATCCCAAAGTGGAAACATATCTCTATTTAAACTCTCTAGAATCATTGCAGCACCAAGCTTTTTGGCAAATCCATTTCCTTGTTCGTTTGGTCTAGTTGCAACTTCCACTTCAACTGCTTCACGGTAAACTAACCCTGAGGAAATCCCAGCAATCACTTCATTATTTTTAAGAATCACAAAGCCAAATCCACCTTTTAAAGCAAAATCCTGGTAGGACTCAAAATCCCCCTGTAAATCTTGTGACCATTCTTCCTCAGAAAGGCAGTTATAAATACGATTATCAATAGGTACAATATTGTAACCTTTCTCTAACTGACTAACTAGATCATTTAGAAATTCAACTTGAAAATTTGCCTTATCTTTAAAAGAATAGCGAGCAAAAGAAATTAGCTCCAGTTTCTGATGCAGAAAATCTTGCCACTTAGTGTCTTCTGAAATAATAATCTTATAATCTAAACCATATTGCCTAACAAAATCTTCCCAAAATCTAGAATTTAGCTCCCCTGCTAAGTATAGAAAATTCCCAATATCATAAAAACTTGTTGTCCCATCACTGTTTCGGTATACAGTTCCAATTTGAGATTTAAGACCATAGAGAACCATATTTTTCTTCCATGTTTTAAATAGTTCCATTATCCCTCTATTTTACCTTCCAATTCCTATAACTTATCCGTTCTAATTCTGGAAATCCTCGTAACTCTGCCTTCACTTTTAATACTAAAGGCGAGGCATTTTCTTCGGTAATTTCTTCCAAATTCAGCCAAATAACATTTGCTGAATCATTACTTCCATCAAGAACTTCATGAGGAAGGGATTTTTGAGAGCTCTCGAAATCGAGCACTACATCATAAAAGGCCATGGTATGATGTACAGCGAAGTCTTGCCCCTCTTCTTGAACCAGCACGTCATAAATCCTAGGATTTAAGTAACGGCTAAGCGTATAACCCGTCTCTTCCAGAACTTCTCTCTTAAGGGTTTCTGTCAACCCCTCACCGAGTTCCTGACTACCACCCGGTAGATCAAAACGATGTTGATAGGGGCCTCTTGTTTTTTCAATACAGAGAAGTTTCCCATTCTCATAGCAAATGCCGTAGACACCAAAGTGTTTTTTGATTTCCATCAATTCCTCCTACTTCAAACTCCAACCACCATCAATGGTCAAGATTTGTCCCTGCATGGCAGATACCTTCCCACTGGCCAAAAAGAAACTGACTTCTGCCACTTCTTCTGGCTCAATCCAGCGTTTGATAGGTGTTTCACTGGCTACCCAGTCTGCTAAGCCACCGGGTTCAAAGTCCGCAGCAGTCATGCCAGTCTTGACAGCACCTGGAGCGATCCCAAAGACTTGAATGCCAGATTCTGCATAATCCAGGGCCAACTGCTTGGTAAAGCCCGCTAGAGCATGCTTGGAGGAAGTATAAGCGTGACCGCCTCCACCAGCTAGAATAGATGCAATGGAGCACATATTGATGATGATACCTCGCTTCTTCTCCAACATTTGAGTCAGATAATGCCGTGTCAGCTCCACCGGAGTCACATAGTTAATCTCAAAAATCTCCTGAATCTCCTGAGCGCTTTGCTCCAGAAGCGGTTTATAATCGTCCAATACTCCAGCTGTATTGCACAAGACATCTACCTCAGGACACCAGTCAAAAATCGGCGTCAAATCCAAGGTTAAGTCTAGCTGTAAGAAGTGAAACTCACCTGGCAACTGGGGATCAGCTCCCTGATCCACCCCATAGACCTGGTAGCCCTTTTCTAAAAACAAACGAGCTTGCGCCAGACCAATCCCGGAGCTCACGCCTGTAATCAAGACCCGTTTAGTCATGGACTTCCACCCAATCTGTCGCTAGAACATCACAGGGAGTTGGACTCCACATGGAAAAGCCTTCGCCTTCACCAGACACGTTAATGAGGAAATAAGGTGTCACTTCCAGAGCCACTCCATTTTGCTCGATGGTATCAAACAATTGGACATAGTTTTCTCCTCCACCCCATCCTGTTCGTACATATTTTTTCTTGGCCTTTAATCCTGGTAAAATCTCTTCAAATGTCATGGTGTTCTCCTTTGATGTAATTTAATATTGATATGATGAACTTTATGAACTCGTAAAACATATTCATTGTATTTTGTTCACCTTTTTGTGAACCTAAAGAGCATTCATGGCTCTTTTATAATAAGAACTAAATGTTATACAATTGTGATTTCGTTATATTTTAAGGTCTATGGTTTTACAGTTAATTTAAATGTATCTGGCCATAAATCAGCTGGTTCCTAATAATGTTATATCTACACTAACTCAGTAATGTAACTGAATTTATATTTAAATTTTTTTGCTAGGTTTTATCATTTAATTTTGTTCTTTTCTAGTTTGGGCAGTTATACTAGTTTTCACCTTTTTCCAGTTATCTAATCTATTTCTAAATACATACTAGCACAATATACTGTACTGCCATCTTTTTTTACTTCTGAAATTTTTATATTCCTTTCAAAAAACATCATTAGGTAAACTATTATTAAAAAGGTTTTAAATTGTGGTTCAAATCATGTTTGAACTTGTGAAATCCCTTATTAGCGTTTATTTTGAGGAAATTGGAGTAGAGTTATTATTGTAACTAATGCCCCAGTATGGAATATACTGCATATTCTTTTTTCCAGCGTTTTCGTCATAAATTTTTATTTTGTCATTTTCTAACGCAAGAGCAATGAGTTTAGAAGCGATAGATGATTGTTTATTTGTCAATCCGAATCTTTTTCTTAGTGTACTATTTGTCATAAAATTATCTTCTATGTAGAGTAATGCAGAATGATAATAAATAGCATTTATTTTTTCTCTATTCCCCATTTCTTGGATTGTTCGTCGTTGATGTAAAGTAACAACAGTATAATTATCCTTAGCAGCTATATCCGGAGCAGGTAAGTGATTTAATTCCAACGTTAAGATAATCTTATCTATACCGCTACCACGAGACTCTACTAAATGCATCTTTCGAAATAGTTCAGCTAAAGCTTCATTTCGAGAGTAAGGAGGCATATCAAGCAATCTTTCAGGACGATTAAGAGGAGATCCAGGATTTGTGAATACTACTCTATTATCAAATATTTCAATTGTTGGTGAGCTACCTTTTACAGAAAAATCCTGATGTACTATTTGGTTTGCAACTATTTCACGTATAACCAGAGGAGGATAATCTGTATCAGAAGTGATTTGTCCATTATCTTTTAACGTTTCAGGATTACGAGGTAAATGACCATTGATAAATTTTAGTAAACCTTCAAAACCAACGGCAGCTCCTTTACTAGCTGTATTATCAGCTACTGCACTTAGTTTATTATTACCGGCATATCTAATTACTCGTAAAGCATGAGCAGATAAATTTTCAAAATTTTTAAGATTTTTTGCGAATGTAAATGCTCCCATATTGGTTAGATTGAAAGTTTTTCCAGAAGATTCTATCACACCATCTTCTATCATATGAAAAATTATCTCTTCATCGTTTGAATCTTCAAAGTATCCCATCATTTTCAAATAGGAATTAACATCAATCAATTCTTTAATTTCTTCAAATGTACATGCGGTTTTTGCATACTCTCTTTCAAATGATCGCGATTCAAAGGATTTCCACAGTTCTCTTTCCTTTTCAGGATAATCCTTTAAGTTTTTTAATGAAGATCCACTTCTAATGTATCGACTACCGCTAAAAGCAACAGGTCTACCAGCATTCATGTGGATGACTAAAACGACAACATGTTTTTGTTCGATATCATATTCTTCAAAACGAATTGTGATACGAGGATCAAGCATCCTTTCTAACCAAGTAATAAACGGCTCACCCTGTGCATGTTTTTCAGTTTTTGGATAGAATTTTGTACCAATAATTTCTTTTGAAACATCATTAACCCCCCAAATTAAGTATGAGAATTGCTGACCTAACATTGCTGCTGAGTTAGCTAAAGCTGATATATATTTGCCTATACGATCATGATCTTTATTATTAACTTTGTATTCAATAATTTCATCTTCATTTTTATTCAATAATTCTAATAACTTTTTTAAATCTTTATCTTCCATAATTTTTATTTTCCAAGTAAATTCTAAATAGGTTAAAAACGTCGTAAAATCAGCGTTTTTTTATTTTCCAAGTAAATTCCACGTACTCCAATGTCAAGAATTAATTAGTTCAAAGTCTATATAAAAATAGTTTCAAAAAAACTATATCACATATTGTGAAAACCTAGATAAAATTTTCGGTTTTCTTCGAAAAATAACACATACTAACAAAAACTAACATTTTAATTTTTCTTCTATCAAAACTAGAAGAACCAAAATATGTATTTATTTTTTAGCAAATTAATAAGATGACTTATTTCATTTTTAATAGACAGATCAGCCAACATTTTTGAGGTAGGTTTGCTTAATTTGATTTTTTACTTCGTAACTTTCATTATTCCCGATAACTTTTCTTTTGCGAGTACCGTTCCATCTTCTGTCTTAATGTGTAGACGAATACTTACATCTTGTGCAGAATAGCCATTTTCAACAAGCCAAACAGGAAAAGTTTCATTCTTGACCTGCAACACTTTATCAGCAAATTCTTGAATATTATCTTTTGAATTATATTTAAAGTCTTGTGGAACAGTCAGATATAGTATAAGACCTCTCCCTGTAGCACTATAAACTTGCCCAGTTTCTTTTACCAACTCATTCAATTTATTCTGAAATTGACTAGCATATTTTTGAAACTCTTCATCATTAAATTGATTTGATATCGAAGCTGATTCGCTTGATGAACTCACTTCTAATATCGAGGAAGATGCCTGAGTTGTTGTAGATAAATTCAAAGACGAACTGCTTGAACTAACAACAGATCTGACCGAACCTTGTTGAGATTTATCTTCTCGAAAGAATAAACCAAATATAACAAAACTAATTAAAGAGATCAAAGCCGAAATGTTTCGATATTTTATATTAGGTTGTTTTTTTATAAAATACCAAACACCAACTAAACCACAAAATGTGATAAAAGAAATAATGAATCTCATAATAACCTCCTATTCATTTTTCAATCTTATCTTTTACTTTCTTATACTTTTATAAATATTTATAACTACTTCGACTTTTCGAAAATATAATTCTATTATAACCCTCTACCAATTATTCTAGAGTGAAACAATAAGAAATGTAGACGAACTCTATAAAATATAATTTTAAGAAACCAGAACTCTATGTGGAATTCATTAAAGAAATTTATGATTACTATTATTTAAAATCTCTTCAAATGTCATGGTGTTCTCCTTTGTTATCTATTTAACTTTCTCCCTTTATTATACCAAAAAAAGAGCTTTCCCTATACAAAAAGCCAGAGTTCTTCTACTCTAGCTTTCATCTTTTATTTATGTTCTTCTGAATGGCGATACCCATAGCCAAAATAAATTCCTATCCCAATCAAGAGAGCAACTCCAAAGGCCAGCCAGGTCGATAGAGAATACTGGGTCATAAAGGACACACAGACCACAATCGATAGAATTGGCAAGACCGGAACCAAAGGCGTTTTAAATTCACCAGGTCCAGGAGCACCGTGTTCCTTGCGCAATTTCAAGAGGGCAAAGGCCAACATAACCAGGTAAGCCAAGGTACAGATATTTAAAAAGGAAGCGATACTAGCTAGCGGAAAAACTCCACCAGCAATGGCAGCCATTACTCCAGCGACCAGGGTCGCATTTTTTGGGATTCTGGTTTTAGGATCGAGCTGTTTCATCGCTTTTGGCAAAAGGCCATCTCGCGCCAAACTGTAAATCATCCGTGAGAGGGCAAAAGTCATAGAAATGCAGACGGTAATCAGGGTCAAAATAGCGACCAACGATACATAATTCCCTGCCCAGCTAGCTCCTACCTGACGGAGGGCAAAGGCAACCGCATCCTCTACATTTAAGTTCTTAAAAGGAACCATGCCGGTCAAAACCAGGGTAACCAAGATATAAAGAACCGTTGTGATCAAAAGACTAAGGACAATGCCGCGAGGAACGTTCTTTTGTGGTTCCTTGATTTCATCGACCGCCATTGAAATGGACTCAAAACCAAGAAAGGCAAAGAACATGAGCGAAGCGCCAGCCATAATCCCTGTTTGACCACCATAAATTTCGCCAAAGCCATAAGGGGCAAAGTTTCCCCAGTTGCCAGGGTTTAGGTGAAAAATCCCGACAAGAATAAACAAGGTAAGAGCTGAGAACTTGAGTAAGACCAGCAAGGAATTGAAGCGTAAGACGGCTTTTGCATTCATAAGGACCAAGGCTGTGACGAGGACCATGACCAAAATAGGTAAGAGATCCACATAAGTTCCCGCAGCTGGATCAAAAGTCCCATTTAAAGCCGTCGGCAGACGCCAGCCAAGATTGGCCAACAATCCCTTGAAATAAGCAGCCCAACCTGAGGCCACACCTGATACGGCTGTCATGAATTCCATCACGGTCAACCAACCTGCAATCCAGGCTGGAAACTCTCCAAAGATGGCATAGAGGTAGCTATAGGCTCCACCAGTTGAAGGAATGCGGGATGCAAATTCTGCAAAGAAGAGGGCAGATAAGCCGACGCAAAAAGCCGCAATCACAATTGAAATGATCAAGGCTGGACCAGCTAAATTCGCCGCTGCAGTCCCCGTAATCGTGAAGATCCCTGTCCCCACCATGGCACCGATTCCTAAAATAATCAAATCCCACAACCGTAAATAGCGGTTTAACCCTGGGTGAACCTGTCCCCAAGCCTTTTTTCGAAATAGATTCATGTATATTCTCCCATCTAATGAGTTTATTCTATCATACTTGGATAAGAAAGAGAGTGAGACAGAAATCGGTAATTTGTTAGAATTCGATTTCGTCGTCCCACCTCCGCACAGTTGAGTAGGGCATCTTTGGAACTTGAAAAGCGAACAACTACTTAGGAAACTTGCTTAGCAAGTCCTATCTACCACCTCAAAGCAGTGCTTTGAGCACTCAACCACTGCGTCTTGCTCGACAATCCAAAAATAATTGAGAGGCTAGGACTTTTGTCCCAGCCCCCCCTTTTCTTACTATTTATCACTTTCCGTCCTATTCTTTTTCAAAGCACGAATCGTAAACCAATAATAAATAACCAACCCAAAGACGATGATCACTGTGGGCAGAAGAACCGTCATACCAAGATTCTGAACTCCTTGTGCCAAGGTCCAGCGATGTAAGAATCCAACCACTAAAAAGGCGACGATAGGAAAGATGAAAGCTCGTCCAAACTCTTCTTTCCATTGCCAAAGAATGAGAGCCCCGCTAGCCCCTGTCATGAGAAGAGTATCCCAAGGACTAGGGACTACAAACCAAGCAAGAGCTGGCAAGAAGCGGACTCCCACTATTTCACCGACAAAATAGAATCCTAGAACTAGAACAAATGCTACATAAATTGCTTTTTTCGTTTTTTCCTCCGCAAAAATGAGACGACGAAGGAGATAGAAGATGATCCCAACAGCTAGGAGTCCCAAAATGATGTCTGTCAAATAGACTAGTGGCTTGAGCACAAGGACCGCTTGAGAAGCAAAATCACTTAAGAGGCGATAAAATATCACAATACCTGAAAAGATAGCCCCATATTTCAAAACAGACCGCGTCGATTCTTTGGGCATATTTTCGATGATTTGGTCTGCCATTCCCTTTGGATCGAGACCAAAATAGTCCTTGGCCGTTAAGCCATCCGCTCCTGCTTGCGAAAAATCTAGCGCTAGATTATAGACCTGCTCTCTTAAGGCTTTCTCCTCATATAAGAAACCTGCAAAATTGAAATAATCCCAGAGATCTTGGAAATAGGCTTGGTCCTCCTGGCTAAAGGTTTGCATCAAGGCCTGCGTTTCTTCAAAATACATTGCTGATTTCATGCTTCTTCCTTCTTTCTTTGGAGACAAAATACAATAAGGGTCAGGACTAGTCCCATGAGAGGAAGTAACCAGCCTATTAAATGAGCAGTTTCCTGATTCACAAGACGAATCCAGCATCCTGTAACTAGGAAAGTCAGGCCCATGACTAGTAGACTCGACATCAGACGATTCCTGCTTCTAAAAGCCATGACCGTAAACCCAAGTAAGACTAGGACAGCGAGAACAATTGCCCAACCATCTGATAAGAAGAGACTCCCAATGTGGCCAAAATAGATCGAAAATTGTCGTACGATGTTCAGAAATACCATCAGGCTGATCACACTGATAAACATAGCCCAAGACCACTTCATTTCACCATAGCTCTGTTTAGACCAAAGCCACGTGATGAACTGGCTGAACACCAAGAAATTAAGGAGAATGACAACATAGGTCAAGGGTTCGATTTTTAGTGGCGTCATCCAGGTAAAATCCATTAAATAACGCATGCCAACCAAGATCACTCCAAGTAGGAAGACGAGTCCCACATAAGATCCTAAAGAGCGTTTAGGCAAGTCTGAAAGAACTTGATCCACCATCGCCCGTGGATCCTTTCCAAAATAATCCACCGCCCGAATGCCTTCTTTTTCAGCAACTTTCAGGTCGCAAACCATATTGTAGAGTTGTTCACCGAGTGCTTCATCATCATAAAAATAGGATTTGGCCCCAATATAGGCCACCATTTTTTTCACATAGGCTTGATCCTCTTTGTTTAGATGAATCAATTCATCTGACATTTTTTCGGTATAACTTTCTACCATTCTTCTCCCTCCTTCTTGATACGTTCTACTTTTGTGACTAGCTCCTGCCACTGGTCCCAAAATTCCTCTAAGCGCTCTCTTCCAGCATCACTGAGTGAAAAATACTTGCGATCAGGACCATCTGGAGACGGCCTCATTTCCCCATGAATGACCCCTTGTTTTTCTAATTTTTGAAGCAGGGGATAAATGGTCCCAGCGACAATCTTATCAAATCCCATCTCTTTGAGACTTTGGATCAATTCATAGCCATAGATAGCCTTTTTGGAAATAATCTCCAGCACACAGCCCTCCAAGACTCCCTTTAGTAATTGGGACTCTTTCATCCTTCTCACCTCTTTCTTCACATTTTTCACTAGTTTGTTTTACATACTAGTTTGCTCACTATCAGTATACTCTTTCTTTACTAGTATGTAAAGCATAATAGTAATTTTTTAAAAAAATTTTTATTCCTTAAAAATCCCTTAAAATCAAGGGTTTTACTGTATAGTGGTGTGTAAATATACAAAAAAAGTTCAAAAAACACTTTATTTTGTAGATTGATTGGAGTATAATAATTAAAATTATTCAAAAGGAGACACGAATATGAAAAAATCGAAGCTTGCTCTTTTAGCAGGTGTCGCCGCGGCTTCAACGCTTTTCCTTGCTGCATGTGGCTCATCTTCTAATGCGTCAAAAGGGACTACTTACAACTACGTGTATGGTACAGACCCTGATTCCTTGAACTATTTGACTTCAAATCGTTCAACTACAAGCGACATTACAACCAACTTGGTCGATGGTTTGTTTGAAAACGATCAATACGGTAACTTAGTGCCTGCTCTTGCTGAGGACTGGTCCGTTTCAAAAGACGGTCTGACTTATACTTACAAGCTTCGAAAAGATGCGAAGTGGTATGATTCAGAAGGAAATGAATACGCTGACGTCACTGCACAAGATTTCGTGACATCTCTAAAATACGTAGCAGATAAAAAATCGGATGCTCTTTACTTGGTTCAAAACTCGGTCAAAGGCTTGGATGACTATGTAAACGGGAAAACCAAAGACTTCTCAACTGTTGGGGTAAAAGCTGTTGATGATCACACTCTTCAATACACTTTGAACCAACCAGAATCTTTCTGGAATTCTAAATTGACGACTGCTACCATGATGCCAGTTAATGAAAAATTCTTGGAATCAGCTGGGAAAGACTTTGGTAGCGTGAAACCAAATGGTATCCTCTACAATGGTCCATACATTTTGAAATCCTTCACTTCAAAATCACAAATCGAGTTGGATAAAAACCCTGATTACTACGACAAGAAAAATGTTCACATCGATACGGTTAAATTGACTTACTTCGATGGATCTGACCAAGACTATCTTGCTCGTAACTTCTCAGATGGGAACCTATCTACTGCTCGTCTCTTCCCAACAAGCTCAACTTACAGCACAATTGAGAAGAAATTCAAGGATAACATCGTTTATACACCTCAAGATTCTACTGTTTACTACGCTTACTTCAACGTTAACCGTCAAAACTACGGTCATACGAAGAAGACGTCTGATGAGCAAAAGAACAGTACTAAGACAGCTCTTCAAAACAAGAATTTCCGTCAAGCCTTGAACTTTGCTTTAGACAGAACTTCCTACAGCGCTCAAGTTAACGGGAAAGACGGAGCATCAAAAACTCTACGTACCCTTCTAGTTCCACCAACATTTGTGCAAGCCAACGGAAAAGACTTCGGTACGCTCGTTGAAGAAAAACTTGCCGCAACAGGAGATGAGTGGAAAGGTGTTAGCTTTGCTGACGCGCAAGATAGCTTGCATAATGCGGATAAAGCCAAAGCGGAACTTGAAAAAGCGAAATCTGAATTGCAATCACAAGGTGTTCAATTCCCAATCCATATCGACTATGTCGTAGACCAATCTTCTAATGCTCTTGTCCAACAAGCAGACTCTATGAAGAGTTCTATTGAAACAGCTCTTGGTAAAGACAATGTCGTGATCGATGTACAAAAATTGTCTACAGACGATGCAGACAACGCTACTTACTTCGCCCAATCACCAGATCAAAAAGACTTTGATATGGATATCACAGGTTGGGGACCTGACTTCCAAGATCCATCTACTTACTTGGATATCTTGAACCCAACAGATGGTTCAACCTTGACTGGTATGGGACTTGATCCTAAGAAAGACCAAGCTCTCATCGAAAAAATTGGTTTGAACCAATACAAAGAATTGTTGGATGCTGCTAATGCTGAAAAATTGGATACCAATGCGCGTTATGAAAAATACGCTGCTGCCCAAGCTTGGTTGACTGAAAACGCAATGGTACTTCCAATCTACTCTAAGGGTGGAGTTCCATCTATCACGAAGGTAACGCCATTCTCAGCAGCAAATTCTGCAATTGGTATTAAAGGTGAATCAAGCTTCTTCAAATACCAAAAAGTTCAAGATAAGACAGTTACAACTGCTGATTACGAAAAAGCTTATAAGAATTGGTTGAAAGAAAAAGAAGAATCAAACAAAAAAGCGCAAGAAGAACTTGCAAAACACGTGAAATAATCGTGATAGAAAACACCGGGGATTTGATCCTCGGTGTTTTTTGTGCTAACAAAATGTTGTATGTTTCATCTTATTTCTAATCTTTTATAGACTCGAACGCTACCTCACGACAATCTTCCGATAACTTCTAGAAGTCAGAAGAAAGACAAGGACATAGGAGATGAAGAAGACAGCGCAGATAGAAAGAGTTGTTTGAAGCACCAAGCCCGCATTGGTTGCTCCTAAGATAGCAACGATTTTTGCGATCATCTTGTAGGCTACTCCTAGGTACAGGAAGGAGAAGAATAATGGAAGAAAAAAGACAGTGAGTATCTGTTTGCGAATGGTGGTGCCGGTTTGCTTTTGGTCCAATCCTACTTGTTGCAAGATCACAAAATTATCTCGATCCTCATGACCCTCTGAAATCTGCTTGTAGTAAATCACGAGAACTGTAGCTAATAGAAAGATCGCCGATAGAAAAATCCCGATAAATAGAAGAGTCCCTGCTGTTTCACGCCAATCTTTCTCTATACTGTATCGATCAAATCCACCAAAATAAGTCGCACCATATTGACTGATTTTGTCTGTCGAATACAGCTCTTTGATCAAGCCAGAAATAAAATCTTGGTTATCTTTATTTTTAGCAGTAATAGAGAATTCCAAATTTTTATCAACTTTTAGTCCCAGTTGGTTCAAGTCAGGGAGGACCAGGTACAAGCCCATTTGGTGTTGAAACAGGTCGGATTGAGGGAGTTTCCCTTGGATAAAATTGGAGTTTAGTTTTTCTTTAATCGTGAAGGTCTTCCCATTGATTTCTAATTGTGCGTCTAATTTTCCAGGATATTGATACCCATAGGCTAGGATTTCATTTTCCCCAAGCTCAACTTTTTGACCGGTCAGTTGCTCATAAGTCGCCTGATCAAAAAAGTAGACTGTTCCTTCTGACTTCAACTCCTGACCAGTTGATGGAGTGGACTGGTCATTCACCTCTAAGCTCCTTCCATCAATCTTTCGAATTTCAGCCGACCAGTATGTAGTCTGTGCCACCTGATAATCTGATAGATGTGTCGCATCGGCTGTTTTCTTAATTTGAGCTTGAACATCCTCAATAACCGATTCTGTTTCAGCATCTGAAGGCATATGCCCCACACTAATCATGTAATCAGAAGGGTAAACCGTATCTAGGTAATTCTGCCCTCCAATAAAGATATTGAGCGACCCGGTTAAGGTGACCAAGACCATGGTGGATAGAATACTAATGGTCGCAAGGCCCGCTGCATTTTTTCGCATCCGAGCTATTAAGTTGGAGACAGATATAAAATTCTCTGGCTTGTAATAGTAGGATTTCCGACCTTTGAGAAATCTTAAGAAGGTAATAGAGCCTGCGTTGAATAAGAGATAAGTCGCTAGAATGACCAAGATGACGGCAATAAAGAATCCTTGGACAGCCGCAACTGGCCGCTCAACGGTTAGCGCTATATAAAACGCAATTCCTAAGAGCCCAAGTCCTAACAGAGTTTGAACCAGCAAGAAGCGTCCCTTCTTCTCTCCTGCTTTCTTTTGCTGCATAAGGTGGAGGGAACTGTAGCGCAAGAGGCGGAAAGAATTCAACAAGAGAATGAGGCCAAAAGCTAAGGCTAACCCAAGTAAAGTGTTAAGAACAGCCTCTATCTGGAAGGTTGATTGAATGACGACTGGTAAACCCATACATTTTAGAAGCAAGGCGAAAATCAAGCGATCAAACAAGAGTCCCAAACCCAGTCCTACTCCAACTGTGAGAACATAGAAGAAGAGCAATTCCCATAAGGTCATGATGAGGAGATGCTTCTTCTCCATTCCCAGAACACTGTAGAGTCCCAGTTCTTTGGAACGATTTTTCATGACGTAGCCATTGGCATAAGCCACCAAAATGATGACGACCAGCTGGACGACGAAACTGCCAAAACCAAGAACAGTTCTCGCCGATCCCCCTCCGTAAGAATCCTCTAAATGAGGGGTCAATGACAAGGCGATAAAACTATAAAGGATCATGGTCGTTAAAATGACAGCTATAGCGAAAGGATAATACAACTTGCGATTTTGTTTGAGGTTGGAAAGTGCTAATTTACTTGTTAATTTAAACATCAGGATCCTCCTTTCCCGCCATGACCGTCAGAGTATCTGAGATTTCTTGGAACATCTGACGCTCTGTCTTTTCCCCACGAAAGATCTGGTTGTAAAGAATCCCGTCCTTGATAAAGAGCACGCGCTTGGCCCGAGCTGCTGCTGCGGTTGAGTGGGTCACCATGAGAATGGTTTGCCCCATGGTATTGATATCTTCAAAGACATCTAGCAAAGCTGCCGAAGACTTGGAATCCAGCGCCCCTGTTGGCTCATCCGCAAGAAGGATTTCAGGTGAGGTGATGATGGCCCGTGCTACGGCTACCCGTTGTTTTTGTCCACCAGAGATTTCGTAAGGGTATTTTTCTAAGAGCTGGTGAATGCCCAACTCCCGACTCACGCTATCGACCTTACTCATCATTTCCTTGATTGGTCTGCGGGAAAGGACCAAGGGCAGGAGGATATTGTCCTTGACAGATAAGGTGTCGAGCAGGTTGAAATCTTGAAAGACAAAGCCTAGTTTTTCCCGGCGGAAGCTGGAGGCGTCCTTGTTTTTGATGGTTGAGGTATTGGTGCCATTGAGGTAGACCCGCCCTTCCGTCGGCTGATCCAGCATGGCTAGGATATTGAGGAGGGTGGATTTCCCGGATCCTGATTCCCCCATGATAGCCACGTACTCACCCTTTTCCACGGTGAAGTGAATATCCTTTAAGGCTTCAACCTGCGTTCCTTGAAAGCGGGTTTTGTAAATTTTTTTGATATGTTGAACGTCTAGTAGGGTCATGGTCCATTCCTTTCTAGCTCGATAAAAGCTTCAATCGTTTTTTACAAATCTATTGTACTAAAACTGAAACGCTTTCACCATAACATAACCTTACATTTTACCCTTTATTTCTTACATTTTTGTAAGAAAGCAAAAATAGGCTAGGACTTGAGGTCCTACCCTATTTTTTTCATTGATTATTCAGCTGATGAAGAGAGCAATGGCGCAATTGATTTATATGCACTTTCAAGAGCTTGTTTCATAGTGTCACGTCCAGATTTCAATTGTTGTACAAAAACAGTACGCCCTTGTTCAGGAACAACCGTATCATCTGAACCACCAGTTGAAAGTGCTGTATCAAATTGAGTTTTTGATTCGTCCAATGTCTTGAGAGCTGGTTCCACTTGTTGAGTATATTTAGATCTCAGTGATTCGGGAATTTGATCGCCAATATCTTGAGCATATTTTTTATAGTTATCCACTAATTTACTATAAAGAGTTTTCATATCACCAATTGTTTTGGCATTATCGATTTCATCATCAGTCAACAAGACAATTTCTGGAATTTTAACAGAAGAGGTTGCTGATTTAGATGATTTTGATGAACTGCTTGATTTGCTTTCTGAAGTAGATGATTTTTCTACTTTGCTAGAAGAAGCTTTTGCATCTTTGCTTGATGATTCTGAAGCAGTTTTACCAGAACAAGCTGCTAACGTTGCAACTGACAAGAGAGCCACACCGGCTGTAAGAAGTTTTTTCATATTTTTTCTCCTATAAATAAAGAATGAATATATTTTAAATGATTTTCCTTTAATTGTCAAACATTTTCTGTTTTTAAACACTTGTATACCGCTAATTATCACTAGTTTTTAACATATTTTCTATCCTGAAAAATATCGTTTATTTTGTATTTTTATTCATTGTTTGGGATAAACAAAACCAGAAAAACAGTCGTTTTCTGGTTTATTCTTCTTTTTATTGATGAAGCAGTTGCGTAAATTCTTCTTGAAGTTCCTTGTTGTCTGTTGGTTTTAGGTACATCTTTCCACCATTGGTCGTTGGGGAATGAAAGACGATCCCCTCTCCTGTATCTGTAATGGCAAAGAAATAACTATGCACATCTGGATACTTGTCCCAATTGCTATAGCGTTCTACGATTCGGTATTTTGCATTTCCTTGACCAGTATCTGTATAAATAGCATCCATCTTGCTATTGTCCCCTAGAGTATAGAGGTTGTCTGGTCCTACATCACCGCCAGCAATGCCTTTTTGGTAGTTGGGTTGCCCCATCTTTTGACCCCAGGTCTTCATAAATTCTGCTAATTTTGCTGATTTTTCAGCATTCCATGGCGTTTTCCCCTGGCTTTGGGTATCGCCTCCTGATGGTGTGCTTTCAAAGGTTTGCCAGTCAAAACTCTTGAGATCCAGTTTATCCTCATCAGATTTTCCAAAGAGGGCATTCAGATCTGACCCAGGTACCTGAACTTCTTCTTCCTGGACTTTTGTCGCGGCTTGAGGTGTCTTTTCTATTCGTGAAAGCACGGCTACACCACGGCCAGTTCCCGACAACCAGCTGACTTCCAGGACTTCTCCTCCCTTATAGAGGGTTGTCGCATTGCGCGCTCCTCCGTGTCCAGCAACGAAACCTTCTGCAAGCAAGGTCGGCTTTTGGTCCTTGAGGTAGTAGACTCCTGTCGCAAAGTAGCTCCCATCGGTTTGCTGGTTGGCGATGATCATCTCATCTACCCCATCGCTATTTAAGTCCTTAAAGGCATAGCGAACGGCTTCTGGCTGATTGATGACAGTCTCGATCACCCAGCTATTGATCATTCGATCTTCTTTGGCTAATTGAGAATTTAATTTGGAAATAGCATCCAAATCATTTGAAGTGGCAAAAATCTTTTGATAGTCTGAAAAAACAGACTGGTATAATTGTTTGTTGTATGCTTGTTTCTTTGCTGAAGTCTGGCTGGTTGCAACCTCTTTTTTAGGACTGGACTGGCGCTGGTATCTTTGGTAACATCCTGTTAACAAGACCATACTCGAAGCCGCTAATCCCAACTGCATCCAATGTTTTCTTTTCATCTGATCTCCTTTAGTCTCCCGTGTTTTCATACTGATCTTTATTATACTAAAAAAAGTGGGAGTGGGAAAGAACTCCTAAAATTAAAAAGGTTGAAAAGGTTCCCCAAACCTTTTCAACTTTCCCTCCCCCGCATAGCTTCAACAGTCTGGGAGACTGTTGAAGGTTGTAGATAAAGGAAACTTTGTTTCCATCATTAGGTCATCTTTGGAGCTTGAAAAGCGAACGAATACTTAGGAAACTTGCTTCGCAAGTCCTATCTACCACCTTAAAGCAGTGCTTTGAGCAATCAACCACTGCGTCATACAGTTATGCTTATTAAACATAGAAGTCTGGAGAGTTTTTGCTCAGCCACAATTAGTTTTCTTTATTTGGTTTGGTTCTACGATCCGGTTGACTTTCAATATGCTCTTTCACCAAGGCAACCACCTCATCATTGGTTGGAAGGTCCGAGTGCTGGGCATCTTCCCCCGTCACTGTGATCTCCGTATAACTAGCAGCTTGGTTTTGGTAGATATATTTCCCAGCAGAAACACTGGCATCTGGGACCAACTCATCGGAATCATAGGTGATGGTTCCTGCTACTGAATACATATAAAGCGTATTAGGGATGGCTTTTTTCCCCTTGATAAAATCGGCTAACATCTCAGATTTGTTTTGAATATTGGTTTCCGTGAAATTATAGGGAGTTCCGATGGTCATGAGGGTCGTGAGATCCACATCATAATCTTCTAGATAATTTTCGATAAAGGCTGTATAAATCAAGCCCCCGTTAGAATGACCCAAGCCCTTGAAATTATTAAAATTGTATTTTTCTTGAAGGGCTTCAAAGGCTTGATTGAATAGTTTAGCCTGCTTTTTAATATTGCTATAGCCATCTTTGTTGTTTTCAAAACCAACCACAATCACTGGTTCATTGTCCTTGGCATCAATACTACCGCTATAGGTGATATTCCCATCATTCCATACCTTGAGCTTGAGAAGACTGTGCTTGGTGCCTTGGCGGCCTTGGTTGAGCTTGGTCACCAAGCCATCAAAGCGGTTCTCTGTTGCTGAGCTTCCTGGAATCATGATGATGGGCGACAGTTTGGAATTATAAAATTTCTCGATTTTTGAAACATTGGTTCGAGTCCAGCTATAAGAAGGAATGGCTAAACCGATCAAGAAAAGACAGACCAAAGTGAGGACGATGGCTGTTTTTTTAGAGACTTTCATCGCTTTCTCCTTTCACTTTTAGATCTTTTCGAATACGATTTCCCATGCGGACAAATGGTAGATAAAGGAGCACGTCTATCGCAAAACAAAGTATACTGACAGCTAAGGCTCTCAGACTTCCTCCCGTTCCAATGAAAGCATAGAGAAGGCTCGGAGTCCCATCTGGCACTGGATAGACGGCTGCTGGCATCAGCTTAAAGCACAAAGCCACAGCAGCGATGGCCATATTGACCAAGGGGATCAATAAGAAGGGAATCACATATAGAAGATTGAGCAGGACCGGAATCCCTACCATGAAGGGGGCACCGTTATTAAAGAGGCCTGGAAAAATACTGAGGAGACTGACTTTCTTGTCCTTTCGACTGTGGGAGACCAGTAAGATCGCTACCAAAAGTGCTAGGACAGCGCCAATTCCAGCTACCATGCCAAAACTCCGATACAAATTGGTCAAAGTATAGAGATGAGGAATCCCCGTCGTTGTATGATGGGTCACAGCGTAATTCAGATTTTCTAAAGCAAAACTGTCATCCACAATTGAGTTTAGGGCAAAAGCCTGACTGTTGCCGACCCAAGCTGATAAGCCACTGAAGAGTCCCATAACAAAAGTGGACAGGAGATGATGACTGCTTATAGTCAGAGAGCTAAAGAATTGACCGATCATTTGAAAAATACGGTACTGATTGCCAAGAAGGAGAAGAATATTCAGGCTAACCCCCAGAACCAAGGACAAGAAAATGGGACGCACAGTCTTGGGCTGATAGATAAAGTCTTTGTCCACAATCTGGTCGTCACTAGCCTTGGATAGTCGAAAGATCTGTCCGATTAGATAGCCTAAAACAATGGCTAAGAGGATATTGGTCGTCGCAGGTAAGTTAATTCTTGTCAGTTGCCCATCATTGAGTGGTCCCACCAACAATTCCTGAGACCCTACAATCAAGCTGACCAAAAGAGCAGTCACGCCGGCTGTCCCCGTACTTCTACCATAGTGCCCAGCTGTATATTTCCCAGCGAAGTAGGTTGCTAAAGGCCCTGCTAGACCTCCTAGAAAGTTGGAAAAATTAATAAGAACCTGGCTGATAGCTTGATTCCATGGCAACCAACTGTCCATCGAAAAGAGCTGATGGATATAGCCTCGATCAGAAAAGACCGATAAGGCAATCACTCGAATGATTCCTGAAAATAAGAAAAAAGGAAATAAGGAAACCAGGGTTTTCTGGGAAATCTGAATAAAACTTTTTTCTCGTAACCAGAAAAACTTCTGGACTAAATACTTGGTCATGGCGCCCCCTATTGGTGTGTTCACATTGCTTGCTTTCATCTTATTATATCATAGTGGTGAGCAATCCCTTTCATTTGGAGAAGCATCATCTTTTGAGAATACTTTTAAAATTTTCATAATTTTTGAAAAACTCTTTGACAGGGGTCTTCATTTCCTCTATACTATTTGTTAGCTAACAAAACGATGAATCAGGTTACCGTCGGTCCTGCTATGCCCATAGCGATTGGATTTGACGAAAAATGAGAGAGCTAGGATGGATTTTCAGACCATTTTTACAACATTATAGAAAGATTTAGGAGGAATCAGACGTCTATGTCACAAGAAAAAATTTCAGCCAAGGTCTTGTTCGCGATCTTTGCGACAGGGATCCTGTCCTTTTGCGGGGTGGCTGGAGAGACTGCCATGAATATCACCTTCCCGATATTGATGAAGGAATTTGAAATCAACACCGCAACCGTCCAGTGGGTTACGACCATCTATCTTCTAGTGGTTGCCTGTGTGGTCCCCTTATCTGCTTATCTCAAGCGTTCTTTTAAAATGAAGTCCATCTTTTTAGTTGGAAATCTCCTATCTGTTTTAGGTGTTCTTATCGACTTCTTAGCTCCAAATTTTGGCTTTGTGGTCCTGGGGCGATTGGTCCAAGGAATGGGGGTTGGTTTTGCCCTCCCTCTGATGTTTAATATCATTTTAGAACAAGTCCCAAAACGTAAGATCGGTCTCATGATGGGAGTGGGGACCTTGATTACAGCCATTGCACCCGCTATAGGGCCTACTGTCGGGGGACTCTTAACAGCTAGCTTCGGCTGGCGGTCCATCTTTTTAGTTCAATTCCCGATCCTTCTAGCTTCACTAGTTGCAGGACTTCGCTCCATTGAGCAAATCAGTAAAGTCAAGCGGGAAACCTTTGATATCGTGAGCCTTCTTGCCATCATTGCCCTTTTCATAGGGTTGATTCTAGGTATTCATGGCCTAGCGGATCATGCGTTTTTCAGTTTTTCTGTGCTTGGTTGGCTGGTGATCGGAACCTTGGGACTGGTCCTTTTGGTCTGGCGGTCCAATCAGTTAGAGACTCCCATTATCAATCTTTCTATTTTGAAAAATCATCGTCTCACTGGCCATATTCTAGCCTTCTTCACCTTTCAATTAGGCTCTCTTGCCATGAGTTTTCTTCTTCCTAATTATATCCAATTGGTCAACCACTCAAGCACTACGCTTGCAGCCTTGATGCTGCTTCCAGGAGCCATCATTGGAGCTGGCTTTGCTCCTTTCTCTGGTCTGATTCTAGATAAACTGGGGGCCCGCAAACCGATCCTCCTTGGTGCTGCTTTCATCCTTCTGGCCCATTTTCACTTCACCCTCTTGGGCCTGAAGCTGACAAATGGTTTGATTCTCGTCTTTTACATGCTCTTCATGACCGGTATGGGACTTGCCTTTGGAAATATCATGACAAACGGACAGAAACAACTCTCTCTGGAAGAGCAACCCGATGCGAACGCAATCTTTAATACCTTGCAACAATTTGCAGGTGCTGTTGGAACAACTCTGGCTTCCTTGATCGTTGCCATGAGCCAAGCCAATCAAAAGCTGGATTTCACCCAAGCCACAGCTAAAGGCAGTCGCAATGGTTTCATGACCTTATTTGCCTTAGGTATTTTCCAACTCCTTCTCTTATTTTGGGTGGTGGGAAAAGATAATGAAACCAACTAATTTATCTCGTCAAAAAACAGCAGGAAGCCTGCTGTTTTTTGTTATCCTTTCCGCACTCGCGTTAGAATGCCATCAGGATCCTCAAAAATTATGCACTTCTGCTAAATAAACCTTGATAGGATAGGTGTATGTCAAATTCTCTCTCCATTTTGCTTGTAATGTCAAATTTTACAACTAAAAGGTTCCATTAAATTGTCTAACTTTTATCATTTGAGTTAAAATCCTTGATTTCTTTCTGTATTTTATTTATAATCATTCTAAATAAGGAAAAGGAGACATTGTATGACTGAAATAAAACATGGAGTAGATGAATCATTTAGCGATCGCTTGAATATTTTGAGAGCTGCGGTTCTAGGGGCCAATGATGGAATCATTTCTATCGCTGGAGTGGTGATCGGGGTGGCCAGTGCCACGCATAACATCTGGATCATTTTCTTATCTGGCTTGTCTGCAATTCTGGCCGGTGCCTTTTCGATGGCGGGTGGTGAGTATGTTTCTGTTTCCACACAAAAAGACACGGAAGAAGCTGCTGTGAACCGCGAACAAGCCTTATTGGATCGCGATCCAAAGTTAGCTAGAGACTCTCTCTACCATGCTTATCTTGAAAATGGAGAATGCGAAACTTCAGCAAAAATTCTGACAGAGCGCGCCTTTCTGAAACACCCCCTCAAAGCCTTGGTCGAAGAGAAATACGGCATTGAATACGAAGAATTTACCAATCCTTGGCATGCAGCTGCATCTAGCTTCCTTGCTTTTTCTATTGGTTCCCTTCCTCCAATGCTCTCTATCATTCTCTTTCCAGCTAACTATCGCATTCCAGTGACAGTCTTCGTTGTTGGACTATCCTTGATCTTCACTGGCTATACCAGTGCGAAACTAGGAAAAGCACCAACCAAGCCAGCCATGCTTCGCAACCTGATCATTGGCCTCCTTACCATGGGAGTAACCTATTTCTTTGGACAACTCTTTAGTATCTAAAAAAGCTGAAACTTTTGTCTCAGCTTTCAGAACGTAGACAAACCCTAGCAACAATAGAAACATTGCCATTTTGTAGGTTGGACACCATAGAATGAAAACTCTTAGGAATGCTGATATAGCGCTATTCTTAAGAGTTTTTTTACTTTCTCTATTTTTAAGAAAATTGTCCAAAATGGACTTTTTCTTATGCTTCCAATAGAGCTTGTGCTTGTTTTTTCAATCCTTCCACTGCTTCATCTGTCAAGATCAATTCACCTGTTCCCCAGGCTTCTGGGTTCACGGTTGTTCCTGTGAAGTCACCCACTACTTGAGTCCGAACGAATGGTAAGAGTGCTTGGTAAGCCGCAAACATTGGCTCGTGTCCTGCATTAGCGACTGAAGAGACGGTTACGATCTTGTCTTGGAGGGCAGATGGACCACGTGTTTCTGATAGGTCAAGCGCACGGCTGAGCCAGTCGATCAGGTTTTTCACTACACCTGGAATGGCAAAGTTGTAGACTGGTGAGAAGATCCAGATAGCATCCGCAGCAAGGACTGCATCACGCGCTGCTTGCACAGCTGGCAAGGTTGGCGTTTCCAAATCTTGGTTCATCATTGGGATGCCCTTGTAGTCCAAGTAAGTCACCGTTGCTTTTCCTTCAAGAAGGCTTTCTGCTTTCTGAGCCATTTGGTGGTTGAAAGATCCTTGACGAAGGGATCCGACGATAAATAAAATGTTTCTCATAGTTGCTTTCTCTTTCTGTTGTAAGAATATTTGTTATATTAACTATTATACATGCCCTAGATGTAATGTCAAGAATTACAACTTGGAATTTTAACTTTTACTCCATTTCGATAGGGGAATCCTAAAAAGAGTCAGATAAAAAAGGTTGGACAATAATAGCCAACCTTCAATAAATCATAACCGTATAAATCTATAGAGGATCAACATCCAAGAAAAACAAACCCCAGAGATCTTTACAATCCAATTAATGATGACTTCAAGCCCGCTATCTAGTCTTGCTCGACAATCCAAAAACAATTAAAAGGCTAGGACTTTTGTCCCAGCCTCCTCTCTTTTATGCATGCTCCAGCCCTTTTCGTGTGTTTTCCTTAATGGTTTCGGCTGAATGGAGTAATTTTTCTTTTTCTTCTTCTGTCAAATGCAAGTCCAATCGTTCGATAATTCCTTTTCGACCTACAATCGCTGGATAGCCAAGATAAGTTCCGTATTCTGGACGATAGTTAGAGACCGGCATTTCCTCGTGGCTATCATTGATCACAGCTTCTGCTAAGCGTTGGGCTGCTGCAGCAATCCCAAAGTTGGTATAGAATTTACCAAAAAAGACAGTATGACCACCACGCAAGGATTCGTAGTTAATGGCGTCCAGCTCTTCTTGAGAGAAGAGATCGGTAATAGCATGTCCTTTGACACGGACCTGACTCCAAGCGACAAATTGAGAATTCCCATGCTCACCGAGGTTGTAGCCTGATACACTAGCAGGAGAAACCTGCAAACGATCAGCGACTGCGCGCTTCATCCGAGCTGTATCCAGTAAGGTCCCTGTCCCAATCACCTGCTCTTTTGGAAGGCCGGTATATTGTTGATAGAGTTGAGTGACTGCATCGACCGGATTGGTCACTACCAATAAGACCCCGCTAAAGCCAGAAGCCTTCAAATCACGCGCCACTTGCACCACTTGCTTACTGGTAAAGGGAAGCTCCGCAAAACGGTCATCTGTGTTGTTAGCCTGCAACTCGATATTTCCAAGAGTCGACACCACAACATCCGCATCTTTTAAAGCCGCGTAGTCATTGACCGTGATATGAACCGGATACCCCGTATTGGCAACTGTATCACAGAAATCCAAGGCATCTGCCTTGACCTTTTTCTCATTGGTATCAATCAAGACCAAGTGATCACAGGTGTGTTTCAAAATCATGCTGTGGGCCAAGGTCGCACCCACATGCCCCAAACCAATAATACCAATTTTTCTTGTCATCAGAATCCTCTTTTCTAGTATCGATCACACTGTTGGTGAGGATAGCTCTTTGTTGACTCTATTCTACCACAATTCTAGAAAGGCGGATTGAAAAAATGGGAAAATTTTCAATTTTTTTCAAAAAAGAAAAGAGGCGGTGCCTCCGTTTATGACTTAGGAAAGAAGAGCCTCAATTTCTTCAATGGTTAAGCCCGTCATATCTGAGATAAGCTCAGGTGTCATTCCTCGTGAGACCATTTTGCGGATTAACTGCAGACGTTCTTCATTACGACCTTGTTCCAGGCCTTTTTCTAAACCTTGTTCCAGACCACGTTCCAATCCTTGCTCCAAACCTTCTTCTCGCGCTTCATCAATCGCTGTCTCCATAGTCATATCATAATTTTCTTGAATGCGAATCCGCTCGTCTATCATGGTCTTCTCCTCCTTAGTCCAGCTAGATGAATCTAATAATGAATCTGCATGAGCCACAGCCTGACTGGGAGCTTTTGTAAAGGGAAGATTCCCAAAAAACTCCAACCACTGTCTGCCTGCATCTGTCAGCTTCTCATCTTTATTATACTTGTCTAGCTCTAAAAAGGCAACCTGCAGAAGATTTTGGTGCTTGCCATTTTTATAATAGGTCTTGAGTTGCTTTCCGGACCGGCTATTGGTCAGCCAGTATTTATTGATGGCGGCCTCTTCGTCCAGTAAGAGCGACTTCTCCAAAATCGCAATCCCATAGACGGGCTCCATCTGCTCGTACATCTTATGTGTCTGTCCTTGCTGGCGCAGTTTTTGTACATTCTCAACAAGCTGATTGGCCAAATAGTAATGGAATCGATTCAAGAAATACTGCTGCTTGCGAATCTGGATCTCGATGATCACCTCGGTTCCATCATGGAGCTTGGCTCTCACATCCACCGCAGTGGAGAACAAGTCATCCTCCTCATAAGCCATATTATGGGGCTGGCTTCCCTCCACAATCTGAGCGTCCGCTACATCCAGCTCCAAAATGTCTCGAATAAAAGCCGTTGTCACTTCCGGCAAACTAAAAATCTTCTTGGCCATGATGTCCAAGGTCGGCGATACATGCGCATGTCTTTTCTGCATCCCTGCTCCTTTTCGATAAAAAATAGAGGGAAGTTCCCTCTACTTCTATCATTCGAAAAAAATTTGGGAAATAGCGAATAAAGTACCCTTTACCTAATCCCTATCTTCTCACACCCTAGCCCTTAAACTCTTGGACAAATTCCTTGAGTTCGGCATCGGCTTCTGGTGTCGTTCCATGAAGCTGGTTGAGCATGTCTAGGAGGGAGGCTGTCTGAGTCTCAATGGTTGCGTTGGTTTGGTTGATCTTGGCCACGATCTCTGTCAGTGGCTCCACTTCTTCTTCCTCAAAGGTGTCCACATAGCGTGGGATGTTGAGGTTGTAGTCATTCTCGACGATCTCCTCGAAGCTAGCTAGATGGGCAAACTTATCCATGTCCTCTCTGCTCTTATAGGCCTTAAGGATCTTTTCAATATGGGCATCCGTCATGATGTTCTGGTTCTTGCCCTTGTCAAATTCCTTAGAAGCATCGATAAAGTAAACGTCCCGATTGGTCCGGTTCTTCTTGAGAATGATGACCGTCGTTGGGATGCTGGTATTGAAGAAGATATTGGCAGGAAGACCGATCACCGTATCAATGGCCCCGTCTTCCAGCAAGGCCTTGCGAATGGTTCCTTCAGCATTACCACGGAAAAGGACCCCGTGAGGAAGGACGATGGCCATGACACCCTTGTCCTGCTTGAGGTGGTAATAACCGTGCAAGAGAAAGGCAAAGTCTGCCTTGGATTGAGGGGCGAGCTTGCCAAATGGAGAGAAGCGAGGATCTTGGAGGAAGCCGGAGCTTGCAGACCACTTAGCTGAGTAGGGTGGGTTCATGAGAACCCCATCAAAGTTGGTCGGCTCTTGAGTCGGCCAGTCTTCGTCCAGCGTATCGGCATTGTGCAAGAACTGGTTTTCCACCGGAACCCCGTGTAGGATCATGTTCATCCGAGCCAGGTTATAGGTAGAGGTATTGAGCTCCTGACCAAAGTATTGAACCGTTTCAGGCTGGTGGGAATACTTCTTGGCATTGAGCAAGAGGGAGCCCGATCCCATGGTGGCATCGTAGAGGGAAAAGCCCTGCTCGTCTTCACGCCCTAAAAAGGCAATCTGGGTCATGAGCTTGGCTACAGGCTGGGGTGTATAGAACTCACCTGCCTTCTTACCCGAGTCGGTCGCAAACTGACCAATCAAGTACTCGTAAGCATCCCCAAGCATATCACCCGCATGACCTGCCACATCCAGCACTGCCAGCTCTTTCATAACAGCAGCCACTAGCTGGTTTTGCTTTTGAGGAGTGGCCCCTAACTTCTTAGAGTAGAGATCAATGTCCTCAAAGAGGTTTTCATAGAGGTCATCACTTTGCTCGATGTCTCGGAAACCCTGAGCCAGATCTTCCAGCTGGAAGGTACCTTCATTGACCCGGTCTACCAAGGCCGTAAAGGTCAAGTCGGGCTTGATGACATAGTTGAGCTCATCGGTGATGACGGAGATCAAGTCCTCTTGAGAATCGGGATCCTCATAGTAAGATCGGTAAAGCGCCAAGGCTTCATCCAGACTCTCTGTCTCCTCCTCCATGGTCTCCACCACGAAGAAGAGCAACTTATCTGAGAGGTACTTGTAAAAGATCATTCCCAAAAGGTAAGACTTGTAGTCATTGGCATCCATCTTAGAGCGGAGCACATCCGCTGAGTTCCACAGGGCTTGGTAGAGCGACTGGGAGGTTTGTGTTGTTTCCATAGTTATTCTTTCTGATTTCTTTTAGACCTTTTCTTGTTCCAGTGGGACGACGGCGAGGGTCTTGCCCAGACTGGCTAAGACTTTCAAGACCGTGTCCAATTGAGGACTGGTCTTGCCTGTCTCCATTCGAGCGATGACCGGTTGACTAACCCCACTGAGTTCTTCTAGTTTCTTTTGGCTAATGCCCTTTTCATGTCGAGCCTCGATCAACTCTGTCATAATCGCGACCCGCAGGTCACTTTCCAGAATTTCTTCCTTGGTGAAGAGCTCTGCTCTCACATCTTTCCAATTGCTGCCGATGGCACTATTCTTCATCTCTTAGCCCTCTTTCCTTCAAATCTTGCAACTCCCGCTTGGCTTTCTCTATCTCTCGTCTGGGTGTTTTTTGCGTCTTTTTGACAAAATGATGCAGTAAGACAAAACTCCCATCCAGCCAAGCCACGAATAAAATCCGATCTCGCAAGGGTCTCAACTCCCAAATCTCCGCATCCAGATGCTTGATGTAGGGTTGGCCAGCACGTGTTCCATGCTGACTTAAAAGCTCGATGTAGTCGTTGAGCTTGTTGAGTTTGATCCGGCTGTCCTTATTATCGCGACGAGCTAGCTCCCTCATGTAGTCCAGGACCGGTTGATTTCCCTGTTTGTCCTTATAAAAATAAATAGCGTGCACAAAGCAACCCCTTTTCGAATTTATTATAACTCTAAAGTTATTAAAAGTAAATACTTTTAAGTTATTAAACACTAAGGAGCACCCTTTGAAGGAATCAAAGGGGCTCACTTATACTATTCGAAAAATACTGTGCTTATGGTTGTTGATAAGGGGAATTTTTGAAGGTTAGATAAACATATCTTGTAGGAGGTTTATTCTATTAAATTTTCTTTATTTATTTCTTCAATAAATGTGTATCCATTTGATTTCATTTTACAAATTCTATCATCAATTTTTGAAATTACAGTATCATTGTAATCTACATATTCATGAGATGATAGATACCTCCTAGTCCAAATTATATATGTCTTATTTTCAGGAATTATATCATAACTACCGAATCCCATCCCATTGGAAACGATTGATTGTAGTATCCAGAATGATAAAAATTCTCTATCACTAAAACAACCTATAGCTTCCCAGATATAATGATCCCACTCTTCAAATTTTCTAAATTTATCAACTGAACACAGATAAGTTATTAGGAAAAAATCTTTGCGTTTTAATTTTCTATAGTACTCAGTATTTAGTTCTAAATCTGTATAATATAGTCCTAAATCATGAAAACTAAGTATTCCATGCTTTTCAATGAAATATATTATTTCTGATTGGTCTAAACCTTTTTTCTTAAGTATTTCTTCCCACTTTTCAACAATTTTAGCTCTTGTTTCATCTGTTAGAGGAGATCTTTCATATATTGGTAAATAATCATTTAGAACACCTTGAACAATGTAATCCATTGCAGGACTATCATAATAATTTAGAGATTCAGATATAACTAGGTTTAATAATTGTTCTTTCTTTTGATCAGAAAAAGTTCTGAATTCATTTGCAAGATATTGATAAAAATCTGTTGAATTATCAGAAATTCTTAACTCTCTTCTTAACTCTTTCGAATCATCTTTGAATAAAGTATCTAACTCCTCTTTAGTTCTATTTAACGGTTCTTCATAAAGTAAATATCCCTTTCTGTTTTTGGCAAAACATAAAGGATACTGTTTATTGTCTTTTTGTTGAATGTCAACAAAAGTTTCTTTAATCGTAAAACCAAAACTAATCAATTCTGGGAAATCAGCTTGTTCCTTCTTTGAAATTTCAATCTTTATGTTTTCTAAAAGCATATTATAGAATTCTGGATAGAAAAGATAAGCATAAATAATCCAAAGTTGTTGTTCAATTTGAACATGGCCCAATTTCCCTCTGGAGAAGAATTCTTGGTTCACATAATCATTAAAGCGAAATCTATCTCGTAAATTTCTATTGTCCGAACTAATTCTTTTCTTAAAATCATTTGATAAAACTAGATTAAATTTTTTTTCTAAAGTAATAAAGTACTCTTTCCAAATATTAGAAGAGTGCAACACAATTGGCAATTCAATTTGTCGATCAATAATCTTTGATAAATAATTATCATCTTTTAAATATACTCTTTGAATATCACCAACAAAAACAATGGGTAATTTGCCATTTATTAAACTAAAAAGTTTGTAACTTTCTTCTTGTTGCTTCTCCGACATTCTATCAAAATCATCTATAATCAAGACTTTCGAAGATTTCGACATTTTATTTAGTAAGAAACAGTATAGTTCATCTGATTTCTTCTTAAATACTTGCCATATTGCAACTATTAATGCAACTACTCCTCCTAGTTTCAAAAACAGAGGTTTTAAGTCACCAAAGTAATCACTTAACCCTATATCAACAATATTAGTCATCAAAAGTGAAACAGCGACTAATAAAACGATAAATATTCTTATACACCAATAAATAAAAGGGTGCAGTTTTGAAAATGCTATCTCAATAGTTGTTCGGCTATCAGTTAATCTCCAAAAATCAACAGTAATAAATTTTTTTTGTGAATTTTTCTTGACCTCATTTAAAAATTCTGTCTTACCTGATCCCCAACTACCATTTAAAAAATATGTTCTACTCTCACTAAGTAAGTTAGAAAAATTTTTCGCTGCATTTGAGGTATCTATATGTTCTAATACTATGAATTTTTCGTCCATATTTCACTCCCTTGTTAAATGAACATATCTTGCAAGAGTTTCTTTTTCAGTGTTTCTAGCTGAGAAATTTTTTCTTGGTGTGCAGCGATGAGGTTATCGAGGTTAGAGAAATAGGCACCGATAGCTTGTTGTTCAGCAACTGTTTGTGGGATTGCAAAAATAGTAGATGAAACCGACTTCCAATCAGATCGTGGCATTTTTGTACCAGATGTGTCATTAGCAACTTTTTGATAGCGATTTGATTGAATTAAATAATAAATGAAATTTGAATCATTTCCATTTGGATCAAATACCCAAAAATCTCCTAAAGCTACTCCCTCAAATTTCGGCAAAAGCCAATTATTTAAATATGGACGTAATTTTCCATATAATGTGTACCCAGGTTCAAAGTGTATACCTTTACGATTATCAAATTTATTACTAATATCTTTATTCAGTCGACCTTGACCAGAAATAATATCCTCAAACTCAACCTTTGGCAATGAATTAGAATCAGAACTTTGAGTAACTCTTTTTACAAGTTTACTGAATTCTTTTTCTTCCCATCCATCTTCAAATCCATCCAAACGAATCTCAGGAACAGTCTGTCCAGCTTTGGGAAACATCTTAGAGAGCATGGTCGCCTTGAGAGATTGGTAGTTGGCAAGATTGTCCTTGTAGCTGGCCAAAAGGTCGTCGAGAGTGCAGAAAAGGGAGCCGATGGCAGATTGTTCCTCATTAGAAGTAGGAATACTAAACTCTGTCTGTGAAACTGTCTTCCAATCAGAACGTGGCATCTTTGTTCCAGATGTATCATTTGCAACTCTTTGAAATTTTGGCGATTGTACTAATGAAAATAAAAATTTTGAATCACAATTTCTTGCCTGAAATACCCAAAAATCTCCTAATGCAATACCATTAAAATTAGGGTGTAGCCAATTTTTTAAATAGGGACGTAACTTCCCATACAAAATATCATTTGTTTCAAAAAATATTCCCTTGCGGGAATCAATATTTTTATTTAAATCTTTGTTCAATCTCCCTTCTCCAGAAATTATATCCTGGTATTCAATTCTTGGTAAATCGGGGTTATCAGAACTTTTAGTTCTCCTTTTTGCTATCTCTTCAAACGTATTTCTTACCCATGAATGTTTATTTTTTAAGAACCTAATTTTTGGTTTCTCCATCCCTATCCTGCTTTCTTACTATTTTAAATTTTAAATTAGATACATTATATTCTTGTTTTATTATTTTTTCTGCCATTTTCTCTGGAGAAACTAACCTAAATGTAGTTTCTGTTATATACTTAGTTAAATAAGTCCTTAATTCATCACATTTTTCAGTTAATTGAGATTTTTTCATAAAATCATCAGCAACTTCTTGATAATCTTCAAAACTCTTCACTCGATTTATTTTTTGGTGATAATCTACAAATATTGCAACTTCTTTACGAACCTCTTCTTTTAACCTAGATAATTCGATATCATCTTGTATAACCAGAGTTAGCAATAATAAATCTCTTAATTTTATAATTGAATCATATTTAGGTAGCAAATAATCTGAATATAATAACGGAAAAATTTTTTCAAACTCAATATCTTCATCTGATTCTATTTCTTTAGGAAGCATCTTCACCAATTCAAATATTGAATCTGCAAATAAATTTTTAGCAATTCTTAAATCACTCAATATCTCATACGAACGTTCTGCCCTCTCAATTGTATACTGCAAGAAAATACGTTCTCTTTCGTTCTCTTCTTGTTTTTCAAAAAATTCTCGTTGTAACTTATGCTCATCTTGTAGCTGTTTAAGTTGTTGCTTATTTTGAAGCTTTGCAACATACACCGCTACACCAGCACCTAGTAAAGCCCCTATCATGGAACTAATAAACTGAGAATTAAGAAATGTAATTATATTATCCATTTATTGTCATTTCCCTTAAGTATCAGGTATCAATAATAATATTGCAACTTGCTTATTATTCAAATATTATTTAATCCAATAGGACTTCTCTCATCCCATCAACATTGTCGCTTTTAACGAAGATAACATTTTTATTCCCGGTTAATTCTACAAGTTTATCTTTCCCTAAAATAATAGCTAAATTCTTAATGATAGACCTTTTAGCAGACTCGGTGTGATAGGTAAAAATAAATCGATAATTATATCTTTTTTCAAAGGCTATTTCAAAACATTTTTTAAATATCTCTTTATCAAGTGGATCAACCGAGTGTCCAAACACAATAATATTCTTTGAAACTGCTGCACCCCACTCTGATAATTTTGTAGAAATAAAAAATTTTTCATATAAGTTCCCAGTCTCTTTAACAACACGTTGATAGTATTTTTGGTATGGTATTAAATCAAAATTAACATCATTCCCCTTATCTTCTATACCAAAAACCATTGTATTTATTTCTGATTTACTTCTGTTTAGATCAATTTCTCCGTGAATATAATGTGTATTTTCTATAGGAATTCTAAAAAGTTTATATGGAGTATGAGTATAATTGAAACTAATTACATAAGACTCTGAAATATTAGTTATAGCATTCAATGCAGTTTCTACTGGGGATATTTTATCAATTTCAAAATCTATGTAGTCTCTATAGGATAAATAAATTTCTAACAATTCTGTTAACAACTCTAATTGGTTAATAGATTCTTCGTTGAATTTATCTATAGAATAATTTACATCCCTTTCCTCCCATCCCTTTTGTAGATATAGTTCAAAGAAAGTCCAAGCAATAAATTCCTTTGCTAGATAATTTTCTGTATCAGAGAATATATTCCAAAGTACAACTTCATGATCTGAATATTCAATTGGATAACCTGATTCAATTTCTTCTATCGCTCTTAGCAATTCTTCTTTGTTATTTTTAAAGTAAAAAATAGCCTCAGCAAGTTGTGAAATCATGATTTCTAAATTACACCAATTTTCTCCAAGGGTAGATCTATTCTCATTTATAAATCTAAGATAAAAATTATCTCTATATTCCTCAATGTTAATATTATTCTCATCAAGGAATTTTTTCAACTGAATATCTGTAACAGGTAATAAGTTATTAGCAAATTCTACGAAATGTTCATAACTTGTTTTCCGTTTCATGGCTAAATCAAAACCATTTCCTAAAATTAATATCGTATCTGCCATTTTTCCTCCAAAGTTCTCCTACCTACCCACTCTCAGTGGTTCAATCACCTCTTCGATCAGTTGGGTATAGGCTTCTTTGATTTGTTTTTTGTAGCTGAGTGGGTTGAGGGCATCTGCTACCTCTGCTTTGTAGTCTTTGTAGCGTTGGCTCTTGGTCAGCTGGCTTTCACCGGCTTGTTTTTTGGCGCCTTTGCGGTAGTGTTGGATATAGTAGCGCAGCTCGTCGACTCCGATATACCAGCGTTTGGCGAAGCTTACGATATGGCTATCGATGACGGATTCGATCATCTGGTCCAAGACTCCGGTAATGGATTGTCCTCGGTAGCGTTCGGGCTCTTCTTGAACTTGGGTCCAAAGGTTTTGGATGATCTCAGCGAGGCTTGGATTGGTCCGATTCAGGCTTTCGATATAGCTATCCACGGTTGCGATATCCTTGTCACTCAGGGCTTGCTCGTCATTTTCCTCCTGCTGGATCATACTTTGGATCAGCATCAGGATATAGGCATAGTTGATCTCATCGACTTGGACAGACTCCAGCTCATAGTGGATGTCCAGTTCATCTTGGCTGTCCACTTCTGGATCCCTGCTCTTGATCTCCGCCAGGATATTTTGATAGAGGCCTAGATAGGTTTCGAGCTGACTATCGCTGAGACCCGTTTCCCGATAGATCTCTTCCTTATCATACTCTAAGTAGACACGGATCGAGGCGTGGTACTTGTCAAAGACCTGATAGGCTTTGGCGACCTTACGGAGCTGGGCTGTTGGGGCTGGTTCGAGGGCGACTCCTTCTTCTTCAAAGTCTGTGACTTGGCCTTTAAACTCTGCCCAGGCTTTTAAAAAGTTGCGCTTCTCATCTTCCCAGCTTGGTGCCAGGACCTCATTTTCTCCCCCATTGGAGTAGAGCTTGAGGGCATTGTCGACGGCTTCTTTGAAGGCTTGAGGGCGCTGGAAGGTGATGATATGACCGAAGTGCTTCTTGTCATCAAAGATCCGATTGGTCCGGCTAAAGGCCTGGATCAAGTCCTGTGGGCGCATAGGCTTGCGATCGATAAAGAGCGTAGAAAGACATGGAGCATCAAAACCGGTCAAGAGACGGTCGACCACGATGACCAGATCCAACTGCTCATTGCGGTAGAGGTACTTGTCCTGCTTTCTGGCCAGGCGATTGTTGACATCGGTGTTGAAGCCCCGCAGATCCGCTAGGCTAAAATGCGTACCAAACTCTTGGTTGTAGTCCTCCATGACCTGCTTCATGTGGTCTTGGTAGCCGATGGACTCTTCCTCATTTTCAGACACTGAGTAGGTGATGGTAAACTTTGGAAAATCTGGTAAGTGGCGTTTGACCCGTTCGGAAACCTTAACCCGCTCCTTGCCAGCTAGTATGTTCTTGAGCAGATTGTAATAGGCTTGTGCTCGTGGGATGGACTTAACCGTCAAGATAGCTTCATAGCTCTTTCCGACCCCTTTTGGGATATTAAGCTGTTGCTGGCTCTTATTTAGGATGGCATCTAGAACTTCTAGCATGTGCTCCTTGTCCTCATAGGCCTGGTCTGGGATCTCTTCTTCTAGCAGATCAGAAATGATGGTATTGCGGTAGTCTACTTTAAAGCCTAGAACTGCTCCATCATGGATGGCTTCCTTGACCGTGTATTCATGCAGTCGATCGCCATACTGTTGGTGGGTGGTCTGAGCCAGATCTCCCACTTGTTTGCGTTTGTTTTCCTTAAAGATCGGAGTCCCTGTAAAGCCGTACCAGAGAGAGTTCTTGAAGTAGGCCTTGATCTCTTTTTGCGTCTGTGGCGTGACCGCCCGGTGGCACTCATCCACGACAAAAGCCACACGCAGGTCCTTGATCTTCCCAGCATCCCGCTGGTACTTCCCTTCTTCGAACTTACGCATCATGGTCGTGATTTTCTGGATGGTTGTCACCACCACGCGCTTGTCATTGCCCCCTAGGCGCTTGACCAGCTCATGGGTATTGTCCGTCTCGTCGATATCGATCACATCATTGGCCGCATAAGAGAGAAAGGACGAAGTCGTCTGCTGGTCCAGGTCTCTGCGGTCGACGACAAAGATAGTCTTCTGAATCGCTGGGATCTGCAAGAGATTGCGTGCTACCTTGTAAGAGGTCAGGGTCTTACCTGAACCGGTCGTATGCCAGATATAGCCTGACTCTTGACGGCGAGAGGCTTCCTGTACGGCCTCGATGGCATGGATCTGGTAGGGACGCAGGAGGATGAGAGCCTTCTTGCTATCGTCGATGACTGAGTACTGCATGACCATCTGATGGGCACGGGGGATGGAGAGGACCTCATGAGCAAAGCTGTTGAGATCGATCATAGGTTGGTTGTCCTTGTCCACCCACTTGGTCAGGAATTGCTTGTTTAGCTTGCTTTCACGCGCTGCAGCGATGTAGCGTGTGTCGATTTTATTGGTCACGACAAACATCTGTAAGCTGGAGTATATGCCCCGAAACTTGCCTTCACGATCGTACTTTTTAATCTGATGAAAAGCATCTAGAAAGGCCACTCGTGGACTCTTAAGTTCGATATGGATGAGGGGCAGGCCATTGATCAGAAGGGTCGTATCGAGCCGTCGATCTTGGTCTAGCGGATAGGCCTTGTTGCGTTCGACTTGGTTGACCACTTCATAGCTTGACTTACCAGCTGCGATATTGTCCCGCCAGATGACTGCCAGACGGATGGTGCCTAGACTGGCATCTTCACGCTGGACTTCAACCTTGGCGATGCCGTTTTCACCAGCAAGCCACTTGGCCGCTTCATAGTAGCTGACAAAGTTGAGCTGGTTCTTGATCTGGCGCTTTTCTTGCTCGGTCAAGGGATAGTCCGCCAGCACGGCGACATTATTTTGCGCGAGCTTGTCAAAGAAATTGTCCCATAACTGGTCTTCGTTCTTGAGATCCTCACGATAAGTCCACTGACTCTCTCCTGATGTCAACTGCTGGATCAACTGTCTTTCAATCTCAAGTTCTGGAGTTGCTACTGCCTTCATCCGTCTATCCTTTTCCTGTGCATAATCTCCTATTATTATAGCATGTTTGGGGAAGAAATTAACGCTTTCAAAGCATTTTGTTGGTTTTTCGCGTAAAAAAACGAACCTGGTCTGCTCCGTTTTTCTTAGTCTAGTTGGATCCCTTTTTCTGCTAGATTATTCAGGCATTCTTGGAGGTAAGTAGCCTGGTGCTCGGGATAGATAGGTGTGCTCAATCCTTCCTCTTCCAGCTCTGAATAAGCTGGGCAGGTCTTGCCTCGGTAGGTCGGCTCCCACCACTCTGGGCTGATCTTGTAACCGCGAGAGGTCATCTCCTCCATGATCAAGCGGTGATAGGCATAGAGGCGATAGGGCGAGTAGTCAAAGACATAGTTGACCGTCGCGTGCTTCTTGCCCCAGCCATTGCCTCGAAGGGCGCAGCATTCCCGGTGTTGGCCCAGGAGCTGGGGACGAGGGAGTTTGGGAATCAAATCTTGGTGCCAGAGTCTCATCTATTGACCTCCTAGTAGTGTCGAGTCTTGCAAGTAGCGATTCGGGTAACGCTCAAGGAGAGTCTGGATTCCCTTGATGAGATCTTCTTGCTGGGCTTGGCCATGCTGGTACTTCTCAAGTAGCAACATAAAGTCCGCCTTTTCCTCTGCAGTCGCCTGCTTTTTGAAATAGCCCCAGATATGCTGGAAGGCGTTGGATACCTGGCCACGATTTTCTGGCAAGGCCAGCGCTTGCTGGATCAGGTCCTCGACGTGGCTGACCTCCACCTGGTCTCGCTTGAGGTATTCCCGGATTTCCTTGTAGATATTACTCGAACGACTGAGCACCAGGTATTTATTTTTCGCCCATAGGACTTGACAGTGATGTTTTTGCTCCACTTTTGTCTCCTTTTGATCTTCTCTATGAATAGTCCTCCCATTATACCATGGAAATGATTCATTCCATCAAAAAAAGGCTGGGACAAAAGTCCTGGCCTCTTAATTGTTTTTGAATTGTAGAGCAAGACGCAGTGGTTGAGCGGGCTCTACTACGCTGATTTCATCAGCTTTTATAGCCCTACTCAACTGTGCAGAGGTGGGACGACGAAATCGAATTCTAACGAATTACCGATTTCTGTCCTACTCTCTCTTTCATTGATTACAAGGCTGTGATGGCTGTGATCAAACCAAAGATGATCCCTGGTGCATTGGCTGCAGCAAGTGGAATATCGCGTTCTTTTTTGAAGAGTCCGTAGTAAACCCAAAGGCTACAGTTGATGGCTGCGACAAGGGGTTGAACAAAGTTCCCTTTGTGACCTGCGAGGTTATCCATGATTTGTGGGAAGTAAGACACATACATCATAACAGACATAAAGGTCGCAACCCAACCAAGAATTTTCATTTGTTTTTCATTCATTTTTATGACACCTTTCATTTTTTAAGTATGCACTATTCTAACGCTTCCCCTCTTAAAATTCAAGTACTTTTTTCAAATGTTACCGAACTGTAAAGTGTCACAATCTTGTGATTTTGCAGGAAGATGGATTTCTTTTCGAGTGGATTTTCTCTCTAGTTGCCATTTTTTGACACTTTGTCTAATTCTTTTGCAAATGTGATCGTTTTCATTTTGCGTAGCATGCAAATTAATTGCATTTTCTTCCTACTTATGCTATATTGATACACAGAGGTAAAATTTTATGAATAAACAAAAAATCAACCAAATCGTTGGCTCGATCGGTGCCTTTATTGGGATTATCGTTTTCATTGCCTACATCCCACAAATTATTGCTAATTTACAGGGAAATAAGGCCCAACCTTTCCAACCCTTGTCAGCTGCTATTTCTTGCTTGATCTGGGTCATTTATGGTTGGACAAAGGAACCTAAAAAAGACTGGATTTTGATCATTCCGAATTCGGCAGGTGTCATCCTAGGGGGATTGACTTTCCTTACATCACTTTAATAGAAAGTGAACAAAGACTGAACTCTACGGGTTCAGTCTTTTTTGTGTATCCCTTTGAAAAACAAAAACAATCGCAGTCGGTTTTCGTACAAAAAAGCCCGCTATGAGCAAGCTAAAAAAATTGACAATTCTTTTCTTTGAATAACCTATGCTGGATTATTGTGCAAAAATATCCAAATAATATCTGATTATTATTAGAGTATATTGAAACTTTCCGCTGTGAGAAAAGTGCCTGAAATAATTATGTTTCAGGCACTCGGAATTATTGAGACCTTAGGCTCAATAATTAGTCATGGAACTTCTTCGAAGTTCGCTGACGTCCGTACTCACCTAAGGAAAGTTTCTAATTTAATTTGAGTTTCTTTTCTTAAATCTGCACAATCTTACGATAGCTCCGAGAGGTGATCCAAAAGACGATTAGGTAGGTGATGAAAAAGACGGCACAGACACTGAGGGTCACGATGAGGACTTGGCTACTATTGATGACACCGAGCACTTTAAGGATCAGGCGGATCATATGGTAGGCAAAGGCCAGGTGGACAAAGGCAAAGATAAGAGGGAGGAAGAAGACGGTCCGCACTTGACGGTTGATGGTCCGTTTGACCTCGTGTTCATCGAGCCCCACCTGTTGGAGGATGACGAAGCGGTCACGGTCTTCATAGCCTTCTGAGATTTGCTTGTAGTAGATGACGATGACTGTTCCGACCATAAAGATCAATGACAAGAAAATACCGATAAAGAAGATGCCACCAAAGAGGCTATTCAACTCTGCCACATCATTGGCTCGGTTGCCTCCATAGATAAATGTTCCTTGGGCCTGTTGGCTACTCAATTCATCGATCATCTTGTCATAACTAGCTGCTAACTTGAGCTGCTGGTCTTCATCGACATTGACATTGAAACCACCGTAGATATTGGTATTGATGGCCAGATTTGGAAACTGAGCGACAAAGGCTGAGAGATCAGGTACGATCAGGTAGTTGAAATCCTCCGTCAGCATATTAAACTGATTGGGCACGTGGTCGGTGATAAAATCCTTGCTCACTTCTTCCTTGACTTGGAAGTCCTGTCCATTGATGGTGAACTGCTTTTGGCCTTTGAGAGCCTCGTTATGAGCAAAGAGGATGACTTGGTTGCCTGTCAGATTGACTTGTTCGCCTGTCATGTGTTCATAACTAGCTGCATCAAAGACCATAAAGACGGTTTTGGGAGTGACGCTGCGTTCATCAGCTGGATAGACGGTGAAATCGGTGCCCTTTTGTGATTTAACCCCAAAGTTGGCATAGGTCATCAGGTCACGATTCTTGATCTTAAGATGATGCTCAGAGGCAAATTCATCAAATTTTTGATTGATCTGCTCCAGGTCGACCCCTTTTCCTTGGACAGAGAAATCATGAGGCGCCATGATTTTCTTGACCATTTCGCTACCGACATAGATGTTGGTGGCTGCAGAGATGGTCACCAGCACCATGGTCGAGAGGATGGCAATGGTCGCAAGCCCCACTGCATTTTTCTTCATGCGATAGATAAGGTTAGAGACCGAGATCATGTTGTTGGGCTGGTAATAGTAGCTCTTCTTTTTCTTAAGCAGGTGCAAGAAGACGGTGATCCCAGCATTAAAGAGCAGGTAGGTCCCGATCATGACCAGGATAACGGCTAGAAAAAAGGTCACAAGCGCAATGATGGGGTCTTTGACAGACAAAGCTAGGTAGTAGCCAAAACCAAGAGAGGCTAGTCCCAGGATGGTTTGAGGCCACAAGAAGCGGGCTTTCTTTTCACCACTGGCCTTCTCACGCGTCAACTGCAGGGCATTCAATCGGAGAATGCGCCAAGCGTTGAGAAGAACCAAAAGTCCAAAGATGAGACCAAAGGTGACAAAGACCAAGACGACAATCCCAGGTTGGAAGGTGGATACTAGCTGGACCTTCATCTTCATGAGTTTCAAGAGAAAGGCAAAGATCAGCTTGTCAAAAAGGGCTCCAATCAAGACTCCGGCTGAGATGGTTAGAAAGCCAAACATCAAAAGTTCCTTGAAGATCATGCTGATAAGATGGCGTTTTTCAAGTCCCAGCATGCTGTAGATGCCCAGTTCCTTGGAGCGGTTTTTCATGACGAAGCTATTGGCATAGAGCACGATGATAGCCCCCGCAGCATTAACTACGAACAGTCCCAAGACCAGGGTAAAGATCATGGGATCGCCCCCTCGAAGCTCATGAATGTGAGGATTAAAGGTCAGGGAGTCAAAGAGGTAGGCGATGGTCACTGCGAGAATGACCGCAATCGCAAAGGGATAATAGAGCTTGCGGTTCTTGATCAGATTGGAGCAAGCTAATTTAGTGGTTAATCGAAACATCTACTCCACCTCACTTGCCATGACCGTCAGGGTATCCGAGATTTCTTGGAACATCTGACGCTCTGTCTTTTCCCCACGGAAGATTTGGTTGTAGAGAATCCCGTCCTTGATAAAGAGCACGCGCTTGGCACGCGCTGCTGCTGCGGTTGAGTGGGTCACCATAAGGATGGTTTGCCCCATGCTATTGATGTCTTCAAAGACGTCGAGTAACGCAGCTGAAGACTTGGAATCCAGCGCCCCTGTTGGCTCATCCGCAAGGAGAATTTCTGGTGAGGTAATAATGGCCCGTGCTACGGCCACCCGTTGCTTTTGCCCACCAGAGATTTCGTAAGGGTATTTTTCTAAGAGCTGGTGAATGCCCAACTCCCGACTGACGCTATCGACCTTGCTCATCATTTCCTTGACTGGTCTGCGAGAGAGAACTAGAGGGAGAAGAATATTGTCCTTGACAGACAAGGTATCCAGCAGGTTGAAGTCTTGAAAGACGAAGCCTAGTTTTTCCCGACGGAAGCTCGATGCGTCCTTGTTCTTGATGGTTGAGGTATCCGTGCCATTGAGGTAGACCCGCCCTTCCGTCGGCTGATCCAGCATGGCCAGGATATTGAGGAGAGTGGATTTCCCGGATCCAGATTCCCCCATGATAGCGACGTATTCTCCCTTCTCCACAGTGAAGTGAATATCTTTTAGGGCTTCAACTTGCGTTCCTTGAAAGCGGGTTTTATAGATCTTTTTGATATGTTGAACGTCTAGTAATGACATATTTTTCTCCTTTTACTAGTAGATCAAGAAAAATTCTTGGGTTTGTTGCAGGACTTGGAGACCAAATTCCATCTTTTCCAGATCGGTTTGGTTATTTGGTTTCTTAATCTTTTTGGGTTGTTTCATCCATTTCAAGAGTTTCATTTTCTTGACCTCCTTCATTTGATGAGACTATTGTATAAAAAATAAAAGGCGGCTACCATAACCTAACCTTTCATTTTACCGTTTATTTCTTACATTTTTGTAAGATGGGGAAATCTTAATCCATGACCAACTTCTTCTCTTCAAAGCGAATGGCAACGGTCGTGCCTTGACCGACCTCTGAATGGAGGGTGATCCTGTGGCCCAATTGCTCTGCGATTTTCTTAGATAGATAGAGTCCCAGCCCTGAGGATTGCTGGGTCAGGTGGCCATTATAGCCGGAGAAGCCCCTCTCAAAGACGCGAAGGACATCGCTATTTTTGATCCCAATCCCGCTATCTTTTATATAGAGAGTCTGGTCTTTAAAATAGATTTCAATTCCACCGGTGCTGGTGTACTTGAGGCTATTGGACAAGAGCTGCTCGATGATGACCAGGAGCCACTTGCGATCGGTGATGACCTCCTGCTCCAAATCATGTAGGTCCACGGTCAAGTTCTTTTGGATAAAAAAGAGGGCATACTTACGGACTACTTCTTTGACCAAGTCTTCTACCGACACGCGCTTTAAGACTAGATCATCATGAAAACTCTCCAGTCGCAGGTACTGCAAAACCAGATTGGCATAGGAGTCAATCTTAAAGAGCTCCTGTTCCATCTGCTGCTTGACAATGGGCGTCTCGACATCTTGCACCAAGAGCTGGCTGGCCGCAATGGGCGTCTTAATCTGGTGAACCCAGAGGGTATAGTAATCCATCAGGTCATTGAACTTGGCCTGGGCTGTCTTCCCTTCCTCCAAGCGCGCCTGCTGTTCTTCCGTGTATTTTTCATAAAGGAGGTGTTCCAGTGGTGAGGTAACCTCAACTTCCTCATAAAGTGCGGCTTTGCGGTAGTCCCGAAAGGTCATGGCGAAATCCCAGATCAAGACACAGAAGGCAAAAAAGCCTAGCACTAGGGTCGCATAGAGGAAAACCGTCCCTGTCTCTGGAAAGAGATAGGCAAAGACCAAATCAATGATCAAAAAGATGACCAATAGATAGAGTAGGCGCCTGCGGGATACCACATACTGCCAGAAGATCGTTCCAAATTTATTCATGGGTCAACCCGTAACCGATGCCTTTCTTGGTTTCGATGAAGTTTGACAAGCCAGCCTCTTCTAACTTCTTACGAAGGCGGGCTACATTGACAGACAAGGTATTGTCATCAATAAAGAAGTCGCTATTCCAGAGCTCCTTCATCATGTCATCGCGTGCTACGATACTGCCTGCATGCTCAAACAGGACGCGCAGGATCTGAAATTCATTCTTGGTCAGCTTGATGACTTCCCCTTCATACATCAAGTCCGTAGACTTGAGATTAAGGATAGCACCCCGGTGCTCCAGCAGATTTTGATCCGTGCCAAATTCGTAAGAGCGACGCAAGAGCCCTTGGACCTTGGCAAGGAGCACATTTTGATCAAAAGGCTTGGTGACGAAGTCGTCTCCACCCATATTGATGGCCATAACAATATCCATGGCTTGATCCCGTGAGGAAAGAAACATAATCGGAACCTTTGAAACCTTGCGAATCTCCTGGCACCAGTGGTAACCATTGTAGAGTGGAAGGCCAATATCCATGAGGATCAAGTGGGGGTCGGTTTCGACAAAGATCCCAAGGACATCCATAAAATCCTCTACTGCGACCACTTCATAGCCCCATTGTTCCAATAATTGTTTGACCTGTTGGCGGATAATGTTATCATCTTCGACTAAGAGAATTTTATGCATGGCTTTCTTTCCTTCTTTTTTCTTCTTCCTATTATAACAGATTAAGAAGCAGAGAAAAAGACTGTTTCAGAGGGAAAGAAGATCTCATTCCTACTGTCTTGATGGAGGGCGCTTTTTCTCCATCCATTTTTGTGCTATACTGAAAGAAATAAGACACGGGAGGCACAGATGTCAACTATTTTTGATTACCTAAAAGAAGTGACCTACGATTCCATATACGACCGTCCTTTCAATGAACTGGATGTCCTGGCACTGACAGAGCTGACCTATCTTCCTTTTGATCGGATCGTGCCCCAAGGGGATACGACCAATATTGAAGTCCGCTTATCTGATGCTGCAAAGCTAGTCGATCGAACCACCGATTTCACCGTGACAGACCAACACCTGCAATTAGTCGATGACTTAGCTAGTTCAAAGCGTTTTAAGAACATCAAACTCCTCAACTATGTCAACGAATATGACCCCGATGTTCAGAAGCAGTTTGCGGCTATGACCTATCGTCTTACCATGGATGTTTATTTAGTTGTCTTCAGAGGGACGGATGACACCTTGATCGGCTGGAAGGAAGACTTCCACATGACCTATATGGATCATGTCCCAGCTCAGAGGCGCGCAGCCAGCTACCTGCAAAACGTCATGAAGGAATTTCCTAAAGGGCGCTTCTTAGTAGCCGGTCACTCCAAAGGGGGCAATCTCGCAACCTATGCCTGCACTTACCTGCCGGATTCCTTATTTGAACGAGTCGATGCCATCTACAGCTACGATGCTCCTGGCCTCAACAGGGCCATTATCGAGACCGAAGGCTACCAGCGGACATCCCCAAACATTCGTCGCTTTGTCCCCCAAGGATCCATCGTCGGCATGATGCTAGAAGTCCCTGAGCCTGCTACGATTGTCAAAAGCCGAGCTTTTGGTGGCTTTGTCCAGCATGACGCTTTTACTTGGATGATTGAGAAAGATAAATTTGTGACCCTAGATCAAACCAGTCCCGATAGCCAGCAGACCGTCGAGACCTTGAAGCAGTGGGTTCGCGAAACATCGGCGGATGAGCGCAAGAAGTTCTTTGATACCTTCTTCGGCCTCTTCTTAGATGCAGGCATTACTTCAATCAATGATTTGAGGAACTTGAAAAATTTCTCCAAGATCAAAGAGATCTTTCAAAATGCTCAAGACCTAGATCCTACAGAAAGGGAAATGCTGGAACGTCTAGCCAAGCAACTCCTCGATACCCGTGTCCAAGCTTGGAAAAAATGGCAGACGGTTCCCCGCATTCTGGTTCAAATGGCAGCATTTTTTAAGCGAAAAAAAGCAGTCGAGTCCTCCTCACCTCTGCTCCTTGAGCACAAAGATTGAGACTCAACAACTGAAAAAAGAGACCACCTCTTCTATTCACTAGAACGCAAAAAGAGAGTGGGACAGAAATCGGTAATTCGTTAGAATTCGATTTCGTCGTCCCACCTCCGCACAGTTGAGTAGGGCTG
>NZ_JADNLT010000019.1:0-17918 GCF_015556095.1 Streptococcus parasanguinis | reverse complement strand
GAACTCGCACATGCAACCCCTCATAAATTACGACATACAGGAGCTACACTCGCTAAACAGGCTGGAACCTCTATGGAAGCTATTTCTGAAGCACTCACTCATAGTGATACGATTACAACTAAGACTTATGTCAACACTTCAAACGTAATCCCAATGGCTGTTGGAGAAATTGCCTTTCGTAATCTTAAAAAGTAATGGTGTGAATTTGTCTTGGTCTTTCATTGGTAGCATTTGTATAGTCCTCTAAAAGATTATGATTTAGTTCTTTTAACAAACTCCTCTTTTGGAATGAACTCTCTTAGTAGTCCATTGAAGTTCTCATTTTAATTTTCATAACAAAACACCCCCAAAAGATAGATTATAACATCTATCTTTTGGGGTGCTGTTTATTATTAATTTGACCCTAAGTCTTTTTCTACGATTCTTAATCCGATTGGAAAATCATCTTTTCCCAATTTTAATTTCTGTTTCTCAATCAACTTAGCATCCTTGAGACTATATTGTAATAAATGTTGATCAGTAGCTAGATACAACATATTTTCATTTGAAATTGTAAAAGAATTTATTTCCTCTGGTGTTTCACCTGAATTGTCATCCAACACAATCGCTTTTATAGTTTCATTTTGTAAATCAAGAACAGATAAAATATTCTTTCCTTCTACCTCGTGCTTGACGACAAGGTAATGATTATCTGGACTTGGATAAAGCATATTAGGATAAGAATTGGGTAAGGTAAATAATTTCCTTTCTCCAGTGTGCAAATCGATTGACAACAATTGGTTTCCTGCCACCTTCTCAAAAGTATCTGTATCACGAATTGCAGAGATACTTACGAATGCCCTATCTTTGATAATTGCCAAGCCTTCTAACATTTCAACCTTTTTACCATCTGAAGTTAATCGAATTCTATCTTTTTCTTTCCAATGCTCTTTTTCATTTAGTACTATTAAATCTGAATCCAGCACGCCTTCTGGACGATTTCGTTTTGGATCTTGATAAGCAATCTCAGCATATACGTTAGAATTATTTGCAACAATCTGACTCGAAATTGCTGTCATTTGGTTAAATTTTTTCTGAAAAACTTGCTTTCCATTAAGAGAAAAGACTGTTAATATTCCTGAGTTTGCATCTGTTTGAGCAGTATAAAAGTAATTAGAAGAGATACCTGATCCCATCATTGCATAATTCTTAGTATGATTTTTCCTTATCTCGCCTTTGGAAAAATCAATTGAAATGATATTTTGATGATCTATTGGTGCAAAATCATCACCTTCAGTTATGATCATCTTATCACCACTGTTTAAACACGAAAACCAGAGATTAACATACGTTGCTACATCAATTTTTTCTACTCGATGTAACTCGAGCTTATTCTCTTTCTTAGTATATGATTGAATACTTTTTGAGGTGACCAAGTAAAGATTCGATTCTGGATCAACTTGAAACATTGGTATTTGGACCTTAGAACAAGAAAGCAAAAGGAAGAATAGAAATAAAATCCCAAAAAGATAAGAGCGTTTCATATATCATTCCTACTATCTTTTTCTTGACTCACTTTCTCACCAAGCATAATTTTTCTCACCGCATGTAACCATGGCTGCTAATAACTCTTCTGGTGTCAGTTTCTTCAAGCCTCCGTAGGTTGGATCCTGTACATGTGTATCGGGGTCTAGATAATAGATTGCTGAGATGTCCTTGCCATCTGCTGTCAGTTCATAGCCTACTCCAATCACATTATGTTCCCCACTTTTTCCAGGATAGATTTGTGCTACATTGAAGGTGTAATAGAGAGGATAGCCATCATCAATATCTTTGCGCACGCGTTCTTTAAAGATTCGGATATCTTCAGAATCTGGACGAGCGTCCGTTACAGTAGCTAGTCGATAACCAGCTTGATTTCCACTTGGTTCTGGATAGCCAAATAGATTCTGATTCAATACGCGAATCGCATCCCGATTATGAGTCCCATAGGGATTATAAGTCCCCATTTCCTTAGCCAATTGATGTTGAGAGACGCTAACCCCTCGACTAGCCAGCATCATATGGACTGTCGCAGGAGCACAGAAATACCATTCTTCTTGAAGTTTTAAAGAAATAGGCAATAGTTTTCGGATTCCTTGATTCTCTTTGGACGATGTTTCTTGTTTGACCGATTGAGAAGGTTGCGTATTCTCTTTCAATGAAGCTTGTTCCTCGCTTGAAGATGGCAATGTTTGCTGAGTTCCAGCTTCTGCACCGCCTTCCTTAATTTTTAATCGCTCTGCTACCTCTGCTGGCATTGGAGGATTAGGTTCTGTACGCTCCTTTGTTTTTACACTAACTGTTGTTGATGAAGAGGGTGTGACCTTACGAGAGCTGGAAGGACTTGTTTTACTTTCTTTTGGTGTCTCTGTGCAGCCAGATAAACCAAGCAAAGTCAGAAGTACAAGGAATAAATGAACTTTTTTCATGATTTTTCTCCTTTCTACCATTCCTGATAGCGCATTACGGAGTATTCATTTCGATAGATTTCACCTTTTGGAATCTCACTATCCTTCTTTTTGAATTGAATCCATAGAATCCCTTTATCCGATAGTAAAATGGGGCCATGATCATATAAATAATGAATCCGATGCTTTAAATCCCACAAATAATATTGAGATTTAACACGCTCCTCACTTCTTCTTTCTCCCATATATGTGAGATAAATATTGCGATATATGGAGGTTTCTGCCTGTGAAGTAGAAAATATCTTTTTATGGTTTTTATTTTCGAAGGTAAACGAAGCATCTTTATTATTTGCAACCAAGTATAGGAGATTGTGCCCATTCGTCATTAAATCGACATAATAGCGTTGATCATCCTTTGTTTGATCTATAACTTTTTTCTGTCTATTACTTAAGGAGTAGGCTACAATTTTTGTAGTTAAAGCCGTGTTATCAATTTGTACATAATACAAGTAATCTTTAAAGACATTCGGAAAACCGCTATTTTCTGATTCAATCGTCTGATGAGACCCTGTTTCAAGGTCAAATTCTTCAATTTGATATAGGCTATCGCCTACTTCATAATTTATAAAGAGTTTCTGGTTGGATCGAGCTACTTGAGTAACTGGAACCGTTCCGATAGGTCTCCTATCGATCAGTGTCGTTAAAGATTTGTCCTTTATCTTCCAAAGATAGTAAATCCCTGTCTGATTGAGTTGATCATACTCTTCAAAAACAACAATATCATGATCAACATAGCTGACAGCCACATGAGTCAGATTAGATGTCTTTTCAACATCTTTTATCTTTTGAAATTCCTTGGTATGTAAATTCATACTGGCAAGATAATTCTGATTATCATGTCCTTGGTCAACAGCCTCGCCATAGGCAATCCCATCATTTGACAGTGCGGTAGGTGTAAAGATTTTCCCATCTGGATAAGGGATAGAAATAGAATTTTTTAATAAATCTTCTGCCTTTCTTTCCTCGAATCCTATTTTCCTAGACACATTGGTACTACCGGAAGGAGATTTCTTTTGTGGTCCTACAAGAGTGCAGGCTGATAAGAGAATGATAATACCGATGATGATAAAACTTAAAAATTTTTGTTTGACAAGATCTTTTTTCTTCATCAGCCTATACCTCCTGACTTATAATCTACCAAGCATATCCACGACCACCCGTAGCATAACTCATATCTTTAATAGAAACACGCTGATTCATACGAAAACCATTATATCTTCCATATCCTGGATCAACATATGTCACAGTATTTCCATAATCAAAGTAATCCGCAACAATACCATAATGATAAAGTGTTGTACCAATATTATGACCTGCTAAGTAGCAATCACCAGGGCTTTCCATGGTATTAACCATGACAGGGTTTCCATAGCTAATAGCATGAGTAATATGATCTTTTATTGTATTTATATCTGAATACTTATGCCAAACCCAGTTGAATTTATATCGACTTCCTTTCATGACGGTATTTAATGCATTTGATACATTATTCCCCGCGTTTGTCCCATTTGCGGTAGTACCCAGTAGTGTCGCCATTTGTTGTTGTGAACGTGGCCGTCCTAAAGACGTCACAATCATAGAGGCTGAAGCAGGTCCACAATAATAGTCATTAATTTGAGTTTGAAATTTTATAGGCAATTCTTTTTGTCGCGGTCTTGGAGCTCGTTCAGAATATTTTGGTGCCTCATTTGGCTGAGTATTTAAATCGACTCCTCCATCAATAATACCTGTATCTGATGCAATAGACTCGGTTTTTGTTGATGCGACTACATTACCTGCTAATAAAATGCAACTTAGTACAGTTGTGAATGTACCTAATATTTTAGAACATTTGAACATTTTTCATTATCCTTTCCAAACTAGATCAAGCTTTTTCTTTTTAAAACCATCATATTTATTATATAGCTCAATGGAATCACTTTTCCTTTCTATAGCATTACTTCATTACCTATTTATCTACAATAAAAAGATAACGAACGATTTTAAAATTGAAATCTATTTTTTTCTTTCTAGAATAATAATACACAAAATAAAAAAGCAAATGTCAAATTGTCTCTTATATACACATTTTATACTTAGATAAATGAACTCAAAATATTTTCCTCAGTATTTAGTGGTTCAAACTATGCTATCAAAGTCTTCTGAACGGAAATCTCTTTATTTGATAATTGAAAATAATTGTATTTCATATTAAAAACACCTCAAATATTAGACGAACTCTAACATTTGAGGTGCAATTCAAAATTATTATTTGTTAAATTAAATGATCATTTTTTCAAATATTGCTTAACTAGCTGATCTAACGGGATAATGTGTAGGTTGCCATCCCTTACCCAATAACCATTGAGCATGGATACAACAATATGTCGATTATATCTTCAAACCGTTTTATGACTAAATCCATTTAGAAACTCATTCCTTGAAAAAACGATTCACATCTGACTGACATGCTTCCAATAGTGTTTGTTCATCCGTTAATTCGAGTAGTTGCAATCCTTCATCGACCAACTTTTTATCAGTTAAACAAATTCCAAGTGTCACTTTAGCATTTCCTAGAAAATCATATCGCTTACTTTTTTTTGCCGTATCTAACAATAGATAACTGATACTCGTACATTTCTCCATCAAACCATTCCATAGAAAAATACTGGCTAAATTTGAGAGTAATTTATACTTGGTTGGAAGAATCTCTGTATAATCAGAGTAATCATTGAGCCTATCTATCACTTCATCACAGATAGAAATCACTGTTTCTAGTGGAAGTGTAAATAAAATAACGACAATTAATTTGAGGTCACTATGATACCAGACATCCTGATTTTTAATTTCGTTCCAAGCTTCCGTTGCCATTATTCTTACCTTTTCATTTGGACCAGATTCTCGTAAACAAAGAATGACCTCTACTCTCTTTAGTATATTTGACACAGGAATATCATTAGGATGTTTTTTTAAATAAGCTACACCCTTATTCTTCAGTTCCAATAATTTATCATTTGATTGGTAGGCATTGTTATCTTCTGCCAATAAGATAATTTCTTCTCTATCGGAATGGTGGTAAGAATGACATATATATCGAAATTCTTCGAAATCTAGGCCAACTTGCTTTAGAAGATGCTCCATCAACTCAAAACTAGGCACTACTTGGTTCGATTCAATACGCGACAAGTGCGCTCTTGAAGTGTAATCCTGGCAAACTTCCTCTTGACTAATATGTTTTGATTTCCGTATTTTTTTATAGATCGTACCGTAATCCCAACGCATAACAACTTCACCTCTAATTATGTGTATAAATGTTACATTTTTACACTTCGTTATGTATTTAGTATATCATATATATAGAAGAAGGAGGTTCAGATATGCAAAAGAAAATCACTATTTATTTTTTGTATTAATGCTTTCACAATCCAAATAACTGGGGTGCATTTTCAAATTATTACCATGATTACAAATATCACTGGTCAAGCGTAACTCGTGCAAGAGATAGTAAATCATCATATGCTTACGCTCCTTCTCATCAGACCTCAAGAGCTTTTATAAATAGAAATTTTGGTGAAACAGTATATTTTAACTACGGATTTAAAAAAATTCATAGCTCATAGAAAAGATTATATTACTATTCATGAAAATTTTAGAAAGTGAGTAAAGTATGAAGCGCTTATTTGTCATCCTTTCAAATATCTTTATAACAAGTTTTCTACTTTGGATTTGTTTTTCAACCTCATATGTGGTTATTCACAATAGTTTTCCAGCTATTAGTATTTTTTCCCAGAACAAAGAGGTATCAAAAGATCAGGTAAAATACAGTTTAGATCAATTAGCAAATGAAACAGACAGTGTGATTGGTGAACAAATTGAAACAATAGACGATAAAGGTAAGGTTCATTTTTCCTATGCAATATTTGGATCTGGCCATATCCCAAACGGCCTTGTTAAAGCTAGTGAAGAAGATTTTTACAATAGTGGCTTATTGTCCAATTATTATATTTTATCTGGAAATCTCACTCTAGATAGATTAAATCATGAACTTCAATCATTGGGTTTCACACAAACATTTGTTTCATATCCAAATATTTTTCTTAGCTTATTTACGTATATGGGAAATGGTAGTCAATTACTCGTTTTGGTCATTTTTCTACTAACTTTTATAGCCTTAATGATTATTCAAAAAACCAAGGAAATGCGAACAGTTGGGATTCGATATATTTCTGGATTGCACCTAACTCAGATTTTTGGAAACTCAATGATTAGTGATTGTGGAGATTTACTTTTAGGGATAATTACAGGGGTTTTTCTTGGAATCTGTGGTGTAAGTCTATTCCATATCACACCATTTTCTATTCCAGTTATTTTTTCAGCTAGCATAACTTATAATTTGTTACTTTTGTTCCTTTCTATACTCTTTAGCTTTCTTTATGTTTTAAGTATTAAAGCGGTACATTTGGTTTCTTTACTCAAAGGAAAGTTACCTTTGAAACAGATTATGGGTATTCTTTACTTGGGGCAATTGGTTGCTTTTCTTTTAATAGTACTTACCATTCATAGAACAAGTATCTATTCAACTATTTGGCAATTGCATCAGGCTGGAGATACAGCATGGTCAAATCAAAAAGATTGGGTATTGCTTTCAACAAATAGGGAGTTTGGGGCAGAGGCTAGAAATCATGATAGTAGAAAAATGTTGGAAGAACAATGGAAAAGCTTCATAGAAACTGGCATTCAGAATGGAGGAATGCTTGTTCAGCATCCACTTGCATCATTCGATCTAAAAGGTCTGTCTTCACATCCCTTAATGGGAAAAATGTCGATAAATGACTACAATCCGTATGCTAATAGCTTATATGTGACTCCTAATTATCTAGATGTTCAGAATGTAGAATTAAATGAAGAAGATAAGAAGAGCATTAATAGCCTTGGAGAAGGAGAATTTGGACTACTATTGCCTGAAAAATTAAAAGATCAAGAAGATAAATTGCGTCAAATTTATGAAGATTTCCTAGCGATTCGAAACGATAAGGGAAATAAAATTCAACAGGCTATGAAAGCTCGTGTTTTCTATATTTCAAACAATAAGAAGCGTTTCGTATATAATTCTACACCAATCTCATATCAACAATTTCTAAGTGATCCTATACTTATTGTCCTTAAACCAAGCTCTTTTGGAAAAAATCGAAATGATTTCTTCACTTATCCATCTGATTATCTGTATTTTAAAGGTTTGGATGCCACTAAAAAACTAGTTGAACAAGGTGGAATAAAGAAATATATCAGTCAGTATGATCTTGCCTATTATGTTTATCGTGGTATGAGTCACAACATTCAAGTTGAAATATTGACAATCATTGCTGGTGGTTTTCTAGGTATTGCTACCTCAATTCTACTCTTTAATACAATGACAATCCTCTACTTTGAAGAATTTCGTAAAACTATTCTTATTAAGAAAATATCAGGATTAAATTTTTTTGAGTTACACCAGAAATTTTTTATCTGGCAAATAGTTATCTTCATTTTGGGAGGGGCTATTGGTCTTTTGCTAACAAATAAACTTTGGGTAGTCTTTCTAACCTCTTGCGTCTTTGGTTTGAATTCTATTTTAATACTAATGCATCGTTCTCGTAAGGAAGATAGGATGGCTAGTATTATATTGAAAGGAGCATAGAAATGATTAAAATCCATCAACTAACAAAAACCTTTGGGGACCGGACGGTATTTAGTGATTTGAACTTAAATTTTGATGCAGGTAAAGTCTATGCTCTTATCGGAAATAGTGGTTGTGGCAAAACAACCTTACTAAATATGGTAGCCAAGCTAGAACCTTATGATCAAGGAAGTATTCAATATAAAGGAAAAGATTTACGAAAGATTAAACCAACAAACTATTTCAGAAATGAACTCGGTTATCTCTTCCAGAATTTTGGACTAATCGATAATAAAACTGTTTCAGAAAATTTAGATTTGGGATTAATTGGTCATAAATTAGACAAACAAAAAAAGAGAGAGACTAAAGAAGAAGTATTAGATAGAGTAGGACTATCTTATATTCAACTAGATCAAAAAGTATATGAGCTTTCTGGAGGAGAAGCACAACGTGTAGCCTTGGCAAAGATCATTTTAAAAGATCCTCCTCTAATTTTGGCAGATGAATTAACTGCCGCTCTTGATCCTGAGACCTCACAGGAGATTATGGACTTACTCCTAACATTAAAAAATAAGGAACGTCTGATCATTATTGCAACACATAATCCAACCATTTGGAAACAAGCTGATCAAGTGGTAAGCCTAAAAATTAGTCAATGAAGAATAGGGTAATAGCACAGATTTTCATTACGTTACATATTCATTTCCTGACAAAACATCCCGAAAGTTAAGTGCACCGAAATAGATAGATTAATAATTTATCCAAAGGATTTAGTTCTGTATTGCACAGGACTGAGTCCTTTTCTACTATTTGTATAGAAATGTATACATTTTTAATCTATAGTCGTAGAGATTTAGTAAAACTACAGCGCAAACTTCCTCTTGACTAATATGTTTTGATTTCCGTATTTTTTTATAGATCGTACCGTAATCCCAACGCATAACAGCTCCACCTCTAATTATGTGTATATATATGACATTTTTACATTTCGATATATGTTTAGTATATAATATATATTAAAGAAAGATGTGATAAACGTGAAAAAAATCACTATTTATTCTTTATAGCATCACTCCCACTCTTCAACTTGTTAGATAGTTGGCGATGGTGGGGATTCCATTCATTGAAGGGATGTGTCCATAGATGAACAAAAGAAGCTTCAAAAAAATGTCTCTAATATTTATTTTAGGTATCATTGTAGGTCTATTCTTAATCCCATTACTTAGACCACTTATAGTTGATTGGCTAAAAACTATATTTGGTTAATAGTAACGATAACCTTATTTAACAAAAAAGTTTTCCCTTATATTTTTTAACAGCATTGTTTTGACAAATTAACTTCCACATTTATTGGCGGTAGAAGTTGGTTTGAGAATTTAGCACTTTGATGACTTTAGATCATTATAATCCTACAAGTACAGGTATGACTTTTAGTTTTAGATATTCTCATTAGTTTAATTAAAGGAGATCCGTGTTATGGTAACGAAGTATTACAAGTACATTCCTTGGTTGATCTTAGGAGCTATTGGATCTTATGAATCCGCAACTTATTTTGGACATAGTACATTTGATATACTGTATTTATCTATTGTTTTTATGATTGTTTACGTAGCTTTGTTCATTCTACACGAAAAATATCTGAAATATAAATATAAAGAAATATTTACACAGATTATGAGCAATCCTGAAAAAGATCATCATCATTAGTAAGATATAGCATACTAAAGCACTTCGAGAAATGACCTATTTTTGTCAAAATTCATTTAAGCTCTATTTTCTTTGAGCTTGTAGTTTTATTAGTGAGGGGGGACAAATGGTTAAAGTTAGCGAATATAAAACTTACCTTGTATTGTATGTTAAAAGTATACTCTATCTGTGGAAAACATCGCCATTCAATATTTTAATTTTGATTATCACGATACCGATCCAGGCATTATTGCCTTCGTTATCATTGTATATTGCGAATATACTCATTAATAGAATGAACAACCTGTCACAACAATTATTATTCTTATTGCTTGGAGTATGGGGTGTTGCTTTCCTTTTAAATAATATATTTACGCCGTTAACAACAATGATTCAAGGCAAGTTAACAGATGATCTTACCTATACATTGAACTGTGATATTATGAAAAAGTCTGAGGAAATTCAGACGATTGACTATTTTGAAGACAATAATTTTTATAATGATATTCAATTATTAAGTTCAGAAGCCAGTTGGAGACCTGTGAATTTATTGGTCTTTGGGACTAGTATTATTTCAAATGCAATACTGTTTATTTCAATGCTGGTTATATTTGCATCATTTCATCCAGTCATTGCCTTGCTCATGTTGCTGGTTTTAGTTCCACAAGGGTTGATTTCTTATTCCCTTCAACAGCAAGCTTTTGAAGTCCTTGTTTCCAACAGTGAAGAATCAAGAAAACTGGAATATTACAGTCAAGTTTTGCTATCATCAGAGGCGATCAAAGATGTGAGACTATACAACCTCTACAACTTCTTTATGAAGAAGTATACTCAATCTTTCTCCAGTATAAAAAGAAATATTCAAAAGACAAGGTTAAAAAAATTTAACAGTTCTGTCATTTTTTTGATTTTAACTGCTCTATTAAGTGTAGGAAGTTTTATCTATATCATCTATTCTATCAAAGTAGGACAATTGGGAATTGGAGCTGTAATGCTTTTTTCTTCAAGTATTGTGTATGCAATTAATAGTATGTCAAGATTGATTGAAGATTCTAGTTTGCTGTACGACACCTTGCTTTATATGGAAAAATTTTTCAAGTTTATTGCACTGCCATCAGACTCTAAGAGTGCTACAGTTGCTGTGCCATCAAGTATTGAAAAAATAGATTTCGTAGACGTATCATTTAAGTATCCAACTAGTGAAAACTATGCCTTAAAAAATATCAGCTTCAGTGTCAATAAGGGAGAAAAGATTGCTATTGTTGGAGAAAACGGCGCAGGAAAAACCACATTGATTAAGTTACTTACCCGATTTTACAATATTGAAGAAGGTGAATTATTGATCAATAACATCTCGATTAGCAACTTTGACCCAGAGAAATTTAGGGAAAATGTCTCCGCTATTTTTCAGGATTTTTCTAAATTTGATCTTACCCTTAGAGAGAATGTGGGCATTTCGAATATACAGGAGATCAATGCAGATGATCAAATCCTAAAGGCATTAGAGGACAGTGGGTTTGAAAGTAGTCTATCAGATCTAAATACTATTCTTGGAAAAAAATTTGATCATAGTCATGACCTTTCAGGAGGTCAATGGCAAAAAGTTGCACTGGCAAGAGCTTTCTTCTCTCATTCACCTATACTGATTCTAGACGAGCCTACAGCTGCACTCGATGCCCGAACCGAATATGAATTATTTGAGAAATTCTTAAAATTAACGGAAGGAAAAACCGTATTTTTCATTACACATCGATTATCAAGCGTCCGACAAGCAGATAAAATTTTGTTATTAAGAAATGGAAGGATTGAAGGATTTGATAAACATGACGCTTTAATGAAAACCAACAAATACTATGAAGAGCTTTATACCATGCAATCTTCTTTATATTACAAAGAATTAAACTAACTTTCAATTGCTATCGGTATAAGAGCGTATTCTTATGAAAACAAGCAAAAACAACCGGAAAAGAAACAGTTCACGACTGCTTCTTCTCTGGTTGTTTTTTATACTAACAATTTTTCCGACTTAATTGATAAGAATATAGGATCGGAACGAGAACAATGATGAGGATGACGATCCCCATTACATAAGGGACAGCGAATTGAGGGCCTGCTTCAAGAAGAAGGATCAAACCTCCGAGGACCCACAATTTCCCTGCCAAGCGATGGGTTTTGTGCCAGTTATCTTCACTCTGCAGGGTCCAAGGTAGGCGGATTCCAACCGTGTGATTCACTTTCAACTTAGGCATGTAATTGCCCATGACCACAAAGATGAGCCCTAGCAACACCGAAACAAAAACTGATGGATTGGTAGTAGATCCTAGCGCCTTGCTATAGATGAGATAGGAGATACTTAAAGAAACGATTGGAGTCAACCAGTGGTTTACTTTGACCATTTTCTCATTCATCATGCGATTCTTAGGATCACGTCCGATCATAAAGATCATAAACAGATGCACCATGAGATCGAAAATAGGAAGACCAAACACAACCAGGGGTTTTGGTTGGAAGTTATCGGCCTGATCAGCAATATTAAAGTGAATCGGGATTTGGTTAGGCAATTGTGACCAAATCATCAACCCCCAAAGTATGAAGTGAAATAGGGGTTCACTACACGTCAATAGATGTGAGAAACCTTGATTTTAAGCGATTTTTGAAATTCTAAATTTCACTACATTGCAATATAAATCAACCGAATCACTACCTTTTTTGAAATAAAAATAATGATTCGGATATATATAAAGAAGAGGAACTTTAGTATGAAGCTCCTCTTTTTGTTATTTGTTCTTTTACTTACAAATCGTACTATAAATAAAAGATCGCTTTTAAAACGATCTTCACTCTCACATAATATACATCTAACTTTTACTCCGCCTTTTCCTATTTGGCTACCCCACCGTTAACGCTAGATGTAATTAGGAGAATTCCTGAAAAAATTAACATAAAAATCACTCTCCTACTGTTAGTTTTATTTTCCCAAAAAATGAGTTCAATAAATTTTTCAAATAGAACAGAAGTAATTATGCCAAAGCAGTTAGTAATTAGAGCGAATGATGGGGGTAGGATTCGAACCTACAATACTAATTACTCTATTCAGGTAAATATATTATACTACTTTTTTTAAAATTAATAAAGATATTTCTTTCACAGGACTAAGCCTAGTGAATGTCTGTTATAATAGACAATATCTGATTTTTCTATTATAACAGACATTAATTGTATTAATTCTGTAATGATATTTTGGTATACTATATTGAAAAAGGAGGCAAAGATTATGAGAAAAATAATAGGTATACTACTACTTTCGTTATCAATAATCACGTTAATTGCTTGCTCAAAAAACAACTACCAATCTTTAGATGGGGAGTATTATTGGATCTCAAGTGAAAGAAACGAGTTGGTATTTACTATTAAAGGAGATAGTGCTTCCATTGAGCATGGAGAAGCCGATAGTTTTATCATTAACAAAAAAAAGAATACGATCGAATTAACTGGACAAAATATTGCAAGTCGAACAGAAGAATATTCATTTAAAGATGGGGTCTTTTCTGTTGATATTAGTGGAGTTAAGCACGACTACTATCTTAAAGATAGCGAAGCATATAATAACGCACTAAAACAATATGGATATAAATAACATCATTCACACCTATTTTCCCGAATAGGTGTTTTTTTGTGCTAAATAGATTCCTTCAAAAAACTTTTAAGCTTATTATTAACCGAAAGTCAAATCTATTTTTTGTTCAAATTTTGGTCATAGTTTGGTCAAAGAAACAAAATATACCATCCTATTTTAAAAAACCGAATTGTGATGATTGCCGATAAACAAACACTTTGATTTTTCTTTTTATTTCTTTATTCTTCTTATCATGCAAGATTCAGAGAATAAAGCTAGTTGCAGCCACTGCTCCAACACTAATTAAGGCTTTAGTTTTGACTTTATTTAACATCTTAGACCTTCTTTCTAAAAAACTAGGTCAAGAATAACAAAAAAGATTTGTAAGTTTTATCACATCACAACGAAAGGTAATTCCTACATTTCTGGCGCAAAATCGTACAGTTCAGAGAAAAAATTAAAACCAGCTGTCCTTGGGGTATAATAGACTTATTGGAAAAAATAAAGTGCCATACTGTACTATGCTATACTATAGTTAAGAAAACTATTTACGAAAAACCATGCAACTAACTCCTGAGAACTTTAAATTATTTATTAGTGTCAAAAAGGATACCTTCCCAACAAAGATATCCTGTCTAGATACAACTTATAAATCCAAACACTGTAAAGGAGGAGGCACAAAAACTTTAAGTCTAGAAAAACAGTTAATTCTGAACTTGCATTATTTATGCTATTAATCAACTCAACATCTTCTAGTTTTTTGATTTTGGTCTTGGACTAGTGAACATTAACATTCGTAGAATACACTCTTCATTCCTCAAGTCTATTTGACTTAGAAAACTTAAAATTAACAAGTGTCACTATAGCTATTGATGTCACAGAAAGTCCTATTTCAATGTCCTAAAAGAAACCAAAGTAAGAATTATCCTGGAAAAAGATATACACCATAAAGACACAATCATAATCGATTTAACGACACTTCGTGCCTGTCAATTAGTTTTTTGAGACGGTCATACACATGATTTTACTCTTTTTAAAGAAAGTATAGGTCAAGTTTGTCAGAGCAATTACTTGTTTTTGTTATTTAGATACTATGAATATTCATGAGATATCTTTTTTCCTTTAAAAAGTTCTAAAAAGCATGTATCGACTGTAGAGGATAAGAAGTTTAATAGAGATAGTTGTAATACGTATTAAAATTGAGCGTTTAAATGCTAAGTTTAAAACTTTTCAATTTGTGGAATCATCAACTGTGAGTTAAAATAATTTACAAACAGAGGCTTTCCAAAAAACTTGATATCATACTTTTTATTGTGGAAATATTTATTTCATTTTCTCCTAGTATTGAATTTTCACACACTCATTAATTTTATTGATATAATCCAATAATAATGATAATATCAAATAATAATAATAAAAAGATTTGATAGTATTTTTTCATAATCTGTCACGCTTTCTAATGATTTTTTATGGTAAATGGAGATAAATATGATTTTAGGTGAAACTTATAGGAAAATAAGAGAAGAAAAGGGAATTTCTATTTCTTCATTAGCAGGTGCTGAAATTTCAAAATCTCAAATATCTAGATTTGAATTAGGAGAAACAGAGATTTCTGTCTTTAAGTTATTGTATCTTCTTGAAAGAATAGGAGTAACACTAGAGGAATTTCTGCTTATCTGTAATCATTATCAACCTTCGGATTTTAATACCTTAATAGCTTCTGTTAAACAGGCCGCATATAATGAAGATTCTCAAGCATTACTAGATATGGTAGAGAAAGAAATAGAACTTTTTCATAGGACAAATTCTCATTACCATAAATTAAATGCTATTTTCATTGAAAGTATTGTTTCGGGAATGGATAAGAATCATCAATTGAGTCGTCAAGACGCCTCTTATCTTACAAACTATTTATTTTCTGTTGAAAACTGGGGTTATTACGAAACGCTCATCCTTGGAAATTGCTGTCGTGTTCTATCTCCAGATTTATTATTTAGATATGCCAAAGAGGCGCTCAAAAAAGGGAAGTTGTATAGCTCTATACCTAAAAATAGACAATCTCTCATTCAACTACTTCTCAATTCTTTGATTATAATGATTGAGAACGACTTATATGAGGAATCTTTATTTTTAAAACAGGCTACGAAGAATATATTAGCGGATTCCACAGATTTTTTTGAACAAACTATTTTGCTGTATTTAGATGGATATTTGGAACTGAAATTCTATCATAATCAAAAATCACTTTTAAAAATCGAAGAAGCTTTAAAAATTTTCGAACTCTTCAATAAAACAATCTACAAAAATTACAAAGAATACTTTGAGAAACACATCATTCATTTAGTAGACTAGGCCATTTATCTATAGGGTAATAACGTGATCAAACTCTTCCAATATTTCTGGATTTTGATCATGAGTAATGACAATAACAATTGCATCTTTAATGGATAGAATGTAGTCCATCATTGCTTTGGCTTTTATTGGATCAAGGTTGCTTGTAGGTTCGTCAAAAATATATACAGAATATGGTTTGGCTAAAAACCTAGCTAAATCAATTCGTTGCTTTTCTCCTTCTGAAATGGTTTGATTTGATTGAGATAGACTCTTATTAAGGAAGTCTTCATTAAATCCTAAGGCTTTTCTTAATTTTTCAGTTAAATAAAGGTTTCTGGACAGTTTGATATTCTCTAGGATATTTCCTTCAATCAGAAAATCATTTTTTTGCACAAATGCAATATCTTTATATAACTCCTCTGAGGGAATATCAATATTCTGTTTTCCGTTGATTTTTATTTCCCCATCATAAAGATTTTTGGAATAATAGTTTAGTATTAATTTTACTAAAGTTGTTTTCCCAGCTCCTGAAGCACCTATAATCGCATAGCGTTTGCCTTTTTTAAATTCATAGGAAAAATGATCAAATAATATTTTATTTTCAATTTCATAATGTAATTGGCTAATAGAAATGGTCGAAATGTTATCACAATCAATTGTCCTTGTTTTATGGAAAATTTCATGATTTGTCTCATATAAATTTTCTTGGATATTATCAATAATGGACTTGCTACTGCTGATTAAATTTTTATTGTAAAGAATAGATTGTAATGGAGCAAAAACACCGTTTAATAATTGAATACTTGCTACTAGTAATCCAATAGTCAGTAAGTTATTTCTTACAAAAAAGATACCAGCAACCATACAGGATAGTTGAGAGCCAAAACTTAGTAAAATTCCAGTAGTTGAAGCTAAGTCTTTTAAGAATTGATATGTTTTTCTGGACTCTTCAAATTCTAAACTGATTTCCTGAATTTTTTCTTGGGTCCAGCTTTGAATATTTAATAACTTAATTTGTTCAAAACCATTAATAAAGTTTGTCATTTTTGACAAATAGTGATTATTTTGTAGAGAATAATTATTTGTTGATTTAGTCATTAACTTTCCAGGAATTTGTGATAGAAAAATCGTTAGACTCGACAATAAAAGAAAGACTAATGCTAATCGCCATTCTATATAAATAATAGCAACCACACTCATGATAAGGCTCCCTAAATTTGCAATTAGAGAGATTTTAGGGATTAATAAATTTTCTTGAATAAGGTCACTGTTTTTGGTGATATTATTTAAGAAATCTGAATGGTTACGGTTGTCAATTTGGTTAAATTCACGCGATAAATAATGTAATAAGAGACGCCTTTTTAGATCTAAAATAACTTTTTTTACATATTGGTTTTTAAGATAGGAATAGGAACAAGAAATCAAGAACCACAGTAAAATCGAACTTACACAAATAGTGATATGAAAGAGTAATCCACTATTTGAATTAGATATACTATCAAGTATTCTTCCTAATTGGAGAGAGAAGAATGTCATTAAAAGAGCACTTGTCAGACTTAATAAAATAAGCAAGAAATATAGTAATTTATATTGTTTCATAATCTGGTTCATATCTTACTCCTTAAGTAACTCTGATGAGAGTATTATAATCCAAATATGAAAATCAGAAACAAACCTCCCGTATTTGGGACGCACTGAATAGTTTACACTAAGTATAAAAAAATTATAAAATAATTATTTTTTAAAATAAGAGGAGAACTCATATTTTTATTTATACTCAATGAAAATCAAAGAGCAAACTAGTAAACTAGCCGCAGGTTGCTAAAAACACTGTTTTGAGGTTGAAATGGAACTGACGTAGTCAGTATCCCTACACATACGGCAAGGCGACGTTGACGCGGTTTGAATTTTATTTTCGAAGAGTATTAACAATGAATATATCACACTAAACCAGATAGAATATACAAGGTATATATAGATAGCTAAAAAAGCCTTGGAATCATTCCAAGGCTTTCTCTATATTCTATTGCATCAATTTTCTTATTCCGATTTCAGTTGCGATAATTTCACGTATATTTAAAATAGATACTTAAATTATATTACTGTTTTTCAAAAGTTCCGTCTGCTACACGAAAATCACTGTTAACAGTTTCAATTG
>NZ_JADNLT010000018.1:0-19835 GCF_015556095.1 Streptococcus parasanguinis | reverse complement strand
ATTAAAATAATTGTTTGTCTTAAACTCATTCTGTCACTGACAGATTTATTGTTTTTTTATTGTTCAGTTACTATAACCTTAGTTATAGCGCCCTGCACATTGGTTCGTCTTGTTCAGTTTTCAAAGGTCTTTGTCGCTCTCGCGCGACAACTATATTAGTATATCATGACCTCTCCTTACTGTCAACACTTTTTTTAATTTTTTTTAATTTTTTTGAAAGTTTTTTTACTTTTTTTGTTTACATAAAAAATCAGGAGCAAGGATGCCCCCGATTCCTCTATATTTTATTGATGTTTTCAATCTCTTATTTGATCTCTATTCTTTTACTTCCAATAGACCGATGTCTCCATCTTCTCTACGGTAGATGACATTTGTTGTGTTGTCTTCTGCATCACGATAAATGAAGAAGTCGTGTGCCAATAGATCCATTTGAAGGATCGCTTCATCTATATCCATCGGTTCTAGATCAATTGTTTTTGAGCGAACAACTTTTTCTGTGGTGGTTGCTTCTTCTACAACTGCATCGGTAAACAATTTACCTGCACCAGATTTAACACGATTTTTCTTTTCGATTTTTGTTTTATTCTTACGAATTTGACGTTCAATTTTATCTACAACAAGATCAATTGAACCGTACATATCTTGAGAAACATCTTCTGCACGAAGCGTGATAGATCCAAGCGGAATGGTTACTTCTACTTTTGCGGTCTTTTCACGGTAAACTTTTAAGTTTACTCGAGCATCCAGCTCTTGATCTGCCTGAAAATATTTTTCAATCTTTTCGAGTTTAGAAACGACATAGTCGCGAATGGCTTCTGTTACTTCTAGGTTTTCACCACGGATACTATATTTAATCATATTAGTACCTACTTTCTAAACATTATGTTTTTATTTATATGTATATTATAACGCTTTCATAAAGTTTTTGCAAATCTTTTTTTACCTTGCGATTGAAAATGTCTTTATTTCTTTCACACCTTTTTCAATTAGTAGGCGCTTCATTAATTCGATTGTTTTGCCCGTTGTGTAGATATCATCCAAGATAAGATATTTCTGCTTTTCTGAAACTTCTCCTTTTAATTGAAAGTGTTGAGAGGTTTTTAATCTTTCTTCTCTTGTTTTTTTTGATTGGGCTAAGCTGTCTTCTTTTTGGAATAGACTGTTGTACTTTATTTCTGCAAAATCTAATATAGTTGATACTTGATTGAATCCTCTCTCCTGCTTTTTTTCATGGCTAATTGGAGTCGGTATTATCGTATAGCTTTTATACTTTTTCAAGGCTTTTTTGATGTCACATGCAAATACCATTCCTAATAAACGATCTCCTTCAAATTTATATCGCTTGAAATAGTCCTTCATTGCTGCATTATATCTATATAATGCTTCATGTTCGACCATATTCCCCTTTTGTATCCAGTATTCGCAATCTTTACATACTTTCTCCTCCTTATCTTTATAACATCTAGGACAATGGATTTCGCCAATTTGTTCGAAGTCTTCTTTGCATTCTTTACAAATCCATTCTTCTTGTTGATTCATAAAAATAAGGTCTGTGAAATGTTCACCAGTTTTCAACTCTTTAGTACAAAGCAAACATTCTTTCAAAATCCAGCCTCCTGATTCATTTCCTTTATTTCTTTGATCGCTTTTTTCATTTCTCGTGTTATGCCATCTGATAGAAAAAGTAGTTTACCTGTTGGTCTTTCTTTACTTCGACCGACCCTTCCTGAAATTTGTACGAGTGCACTTTTAGTAAATAATTTGTGATTACTTTCTAAAACAAAGACATCTACAAACGGAAAGGTCACTCCTCTTTCTAAAATTGTTGTCGAGACTAGCATGGTTATGGCTCTGTTTCTAAACTCTTCTACCATTCGTAGGCGGTCTGTTGTCTGTGAGGATACAAAACCTACTGTTTCTTTGGGAAAGTATTTTTTTAAGTTCTCAGTAAATTGTTGTCCTAATTCTATTTCAGATACAAAGATTAACAATGGGTAGTGAGTCTGTCTTTGTTTCTTGATCAGTTGCAATAGTTCGTAAGGGATTCTTCCTTTTTCTATTTTTTCTCTAATTTTCGGCACCCATTTTATTTCAGGGACCACTAGTGGGTTCCCATGAAACCTTCTTGGAAGGCTATAACGAATGATTTCTTTTTTCTTGACCTTTTTATCTAACTCATCTGTAGAGGTTGCTGTTAAATATAGCGTATTCCCCCCTTTTTTTATCGCATTCTGAGCTGCTTTATATAAGATTGGATTGTCCACATAGGGAAAAGCATCTACCTCATCTATAATAAGGAGATCAAAGGCCTGAAAAAATTTTAGCAATTGGTGGGTTGTTGCGATTACCAAAGGCGTTCTAAAATAGGGTTCCGATTTCCCATGAAGCAAAGAGATGGGGCAGGAAAAATCGTCCTTCATCCTTCCGTACAGTTCGATACAGACATCGATTCTTGGGGTAGCAATACAGACTGCTTGTCCACTCTTGATTGCTGTTGCTACAACCTGGTACATCATTTCCGTTTTCCCAGCTCCTGTCACAGCATGTACCAAGGCATTTCCCCCTTCCTTAACTGCTTGGATGAGACCATCTGATACCTCTTGTTGATAGGAAGTCAAGGTTCCTTTCCAGTTTAACACCTCCTGTCCTTCAAAGTCATGCTGTGCAATAGCATAAAGTTTTTGATCACTCCGGATTCTTCCCAATTGGATACAGGCTCTACAATACAGTACCTCTTCACTCAACTTCCAAAGTTTTTGATCAATCATACTGCCACATCGAAAACATTGGTACCTTCCATTTTGTTTTTCTATAGTAGGAAGTTCTTGGGCAATTTCTTTTAGATCATTTGTCATTTGACTCTCTGTTAAGAGCCTTCCATAAGAATCTTCTATCTTCATACTTATTAATTCGCAAAAGTTGGAGAAATTCATTCTTTTTTTGTAAAATATGAATATGGAATATGTTACATTTAAAGAGAACGGTACTGTTCAAGAAGAAATCAAAAAATCAAAATTCATTTGTCATGTCAAGCGTGTCTCCTCTGAAGAGGAAGCTAGAGATTTTATTAATGCCATCAAAAAGGAACACTATAAGGCTACACATAACTGCTCTGCTTTCATCATTGGAGAACAAAGTGATATCAAACGAACCAGTGACGATGGAGAGCCTAGTGGAACAGCTGGGGTACCGATGTTAGGTGTTTTGGAGAATCATCGCATCACTAATAGTTGCGTCGTGGTGACCCGCTATTTTGGAGGTATTAAATTAGGCGCTGGCGGTCTGATTCGTGCTTATGCTGGAAGTGTTGCACAAGCAGTTCGAGAGATTGGACTGGTAGAAATCAAAGAGCAAGTGGTTCTTGGGATCACACTTTCTTATTCCCAATACCAAGAATTTGCTAATTTCTTAAAAGACCATCAATTGGCGGAACAAGATCCGATGTTCACAGATCAGGTGATGACAACTATTTTTGTGGATAAAGAAAACACAAGTTCTATCACAGCAGCTTTAGTCGAATTTTATAATGGTAAAGTCATTATTGAGGATCAAGGAATTCGTGAGGTTGAAGTACCCCTATTTTCTGTAGAAAAATAATTAAAATACTATCGGCAACGATAGTTTTTTTTTATCACACCCATAAAATTTCTATATTTTACATTCTTCCCGCAAGGGACTATACTTGTTAGTATCAAGAAAACCTAGAACTGAGGTATATTATGGCTATTTATGAAAATATTACAGAACTGATTGGGAACACTCCGATTGTCAAATTGAACCGTCTTGTTCCTGAAGGAGCTGCAGATGTCTATGTCAAACTCGAAGCCTTCAATCCTGGATCATCTGTCAAAGACCGGATTGCTTTGAGCATGATTGAAAAAGCTGAAGCGGATGGCTTGATCAAACCAGGTGATACCATTGTCGAAGCAACTAGTGGAAACACAGGGATTGGCTTGTCATGGGTTGGCGCAGCTAAAGGCTACAAAGTTGTGATTGTCATGCCTGAAACCATGAGTGTGGAACGTCGTAAAATCATCCAAGCCTATGGAGCTGAACTCGTTTTGACTCCTGGAAGTGAAGGAATGAAAGGTGCCATCGCTAAAGCTGAAGCAATCGCTGCAGAAAGAAATGGCTTCCTTCCTCTTCAATTTGAAAACCCTGCTAACCCAGAGGTACATGAAAGAACAACAGGACAAGAAATCGTTGATGCCTTTGGAAAAGATGGTTTAGATGCTTTTGTCGCAGGTGTTGGTACTGGTGGTACTGTTTCTGGTATTTCTCATACTTTGAAAAAGAATAATCCTGCTGTCAAAGTCTATGCCGTTGAGGCCAATGAATCCGCAGTCCTTTCTGGCGAAAAACCTGGACCACATAAAATCCAAGGGATTTCAGCTGGTTTTATCCCAAATACTTTAGACACTAATGCATATGATGGTGTTCGTCGCGTATCTTCAGAAGAAGCTTTCGAACTTGCGCGCGCTATCGGTGGAGCTGAAGGATTCTTAGTCGGTATCTCAAGCGCAGCTGCTATCTATGCTGCTATTGAAGTCGCAAAAGAATTGGGAAGCGGTAAAAAAGTTCTTGCTCTTGCACCAGATAATGGAGAACGTTACCTTTCTACTACCCTTTACGAATTTGAATAATTCTCTATATCAAAAAAACTTCGATAGGTTTCATCAACCTATCGAAGTTTTTATTTTTTTTCTTGTTTGCTAAAGAATACCTTTCCTTCTTTAACCCAGGTCGGCATCTGTTGAGCTAAGGGCGCAAAACCACTCTTGTGGCGGTCATTTGAAAAACGATGGTGTCGAATACTTCGTTGTGGTGTTTCTTCTAGTGTTCTCAGAGAGAGGCTAGCTTTCTTAGAATATTCATCAACATCGATGACTTGGACAAAGACTTTTTCTCCAATTGAAAGAATATCATGAATATTACTTACATAACCACTTCTAATCTCTGAGATATGAATCAAGCCCGTGACACCCGACTCTAGTTCGACAAAGGCACCATAAGGTTGAATGCCTGTAATGGTCCCTTCTAACTTATCTCCAATTTTCATATTAGTCCTCAATCTCGATGGTTTCAATCACGACATCTTCTACTGGCTTATCCATCATCCCTGTCTCAACAGCCGCGATCTCATCCAACACAGCAAAAGAAGCTTCATCCATCAATTGTCCAAATACGGTATGGCGTTGATCTAGGTGAGGAGTTCCCCCTTCTGTCGTATAGATTTCAGCAATTTCTTCAGGCCAGCCACCGCGGACCAATTCCTTTTTCGAATATGGGAGATGTTGATTTTGTACAATAAAGAATTGGCTACCATTTGTGTTTGGTCCAGCATTTGCCATCGAAAGGGCTCCACGAATATTGTACAGTTCTTTTGAAAATTCGTCTTCGAAGCTCTCACCATAGATGGATTCACCACCCATACCTGTACCAGTAGGATCTCCCCCTTGGATCATAAAATCTTTAATAATCCGATGGAAAATGACACCATCATAATAGCCAGACTTAGCAAGAGCTACAAAGTTTGCAACTGTTTTTGGCGCTTGATCCGGGAACAATTGAATGTTCATCTCACCGTGATTGGTTTTGATCACAGCGACAGGACCGTCAACCGTAGCAAGTTCTAACTGTGGTAATGTCAATTCTTTTTCAACCATATTTAACTCCTCTAAGGCATAGAATATGCCATTTTCTTCTAAATTCTTAGTGATATAATCAGCTTTTTCTTGTAACTCTGGGGCAGATTTTCCCATTGCAATACTAATTCCAGCGTAATCAAACAGTTCTAGATCATTTAATCCATCCCCAAATACTAAAACATTCTCTGGCTTCAAGCCCAAATGATTTACAAGATGAGAAACTCCTGAAGCTTTTGAAGCTTCAAAACGAACAACATCTGACGAATGGGGATGCCACGAAACTAGGCGCAAGTCCTCTTGCAAAGAAGGGGGCAACTCTAGCTCACTATCCTGTTCATCAAAGGTCCACATTTGGAAAATAGGTTCTTTCAAATGCAGATCTGGATCTACGGGTAAGTTGGGATAAATGATGTCAATAGCATCACTGATCAAGGGTGTCCGATTAGACAGGGCAGCTTGATGACTAGCCACTAACCCATAATCAATCTCGGATTCTTTGGCCCAATCTACAAAAGAAGAAACGATTGCTTCATTGATTGGTGATTGGTAGATCACAGTTCCTTTTGTATCTTCTATATAGGCACCGTTTAAGGTTACTAGAAAATCAGGCTTTAAGTCCATGATTTCAGGAACAACCCCAAAAATCCCTCTGCCGGTTGCAATCCCTGTTCGGATTCCTTTTTCTTTCAACTGATGGAAGACGTCTTTGACAGATTCTGGGATCAATCCTGTTTCTTTTGCACGTAATGTATCATCAATATCAAAAAAGACGATTTTAACTTTTTTGGCTTTATAACGTAATTTTGCGTCCACTTGTCTCCCCCTTATGATCACGCTCTATTATAGCATGTTTCCTTTTAAAAATCTTCTTGATTCACCAGATGGTGTCGAAAGGCATAGACGACTGCTTGCGTCCGATCACTGACTTCTAATTTCGATAAGATGTTGGAGACATGGGTCTTCACTGTTTTTAAAGAAATGAAGAGTTCATCTGCTATTCGTTGATTTTCATATCCTTTCGTCAATAAAGCCAGAATATCTCGTTCTCTAGCTGTCAAATCATCATGCAATTCAGCATGGTTCTTTCGTGACTTAACTTTTTGACTAACTTCTGTCTCAATTGCAAATTCTCCCTTTGCAACCTTTCTGACAGCCTGTAAGATCTCAGTTGCTGACGAAGTCTTTAAGATATACCCTTTTGCACCTGCATCTAAGACTGGGTAAATCTTTTCGTTATCTAAATAAGACGTCAAAATGACAATTTTAGCTTCCGGCCACTCTTTTAGGATGGCTAGAGTTGCATCGATACCATTTAGCTCTGGCATCACAATATCCATGATGATGACGTCTGGTTTTTCTTTCAACGCCAACTCCACGCCTTTTTGCCCATTTTGTGCCTCTAAGACTTGCTCAATATCGGTTTGCATGGACAAAAAGCTTTTCAATCCCAATCGGACCATTTCATGATCATCTACTAATAATACTTTCATACAGTTTCCTTTTCATTTTTATCTTTTACAAGGAGGGGAACACGAATATCTACAGCCACTCCCTTTTGAGGACTCGTTCTTATTTTAATGGTTCCCGCCATGTCTTCTACACGTTCTTGAATATTTTTCAACCCATAACTCAATCGTTCCAATTTTTCCTGCTCAAATCCGATTCCATCATCTACCATCCGTAAATGAAGTTGTTTTCCTTCCTGTTGCAAAAAGACATCCATTTGTTGAGCTCTAGCGTGTTTCAAGGTATTGCTGACAATTTCTTGGACGATCCGAAATAGATGTTCTTCCATTTCTTTTGGAATGCTCACGTCATTATGATGGAAGACAACTGCTAGGTTACTCTTTTCCTTCAATTCTCTAAAAATCATCTCCATCCCTTCTACCAAACTTTTTCCTTCCAATTCTGTAGGACGAAGATGTAGGAGCAAGACGCGTAAATCATTTTGGGCTGTACCTAGAATATCTGACACACCATTTAGTTGCTGCTGGATCTGACTTTTCTCTAACTCAAGAGCCTGTGCTGCCACTCCAGATAAAATCATATTGGCTGCAAACAATTCTTGACTAACCGTATCATGTAGATCACGCGCAATTCTCTTACGCTCGATTTCCACAATTTCTTCTTCATTTCGCATCACACGATTTTCACTCTTTTGTAAATTTTCTTCTAGTCGAAGCAATTTGCTGTCCAATAAATCTAACTGTTGATTCAATTCTTTGGGGGCAATTTCTTTTCGCTGTGAAGCAGTCAGGATAGATTCTACCTTTTGTTGTACTGCATGAACTGTTACAAATTGCGTGATTTTGATAATTAAGACAACCAAAGCCGTCAATGCAAGCGTCAGACTAAAAACCAAAAATAGGAATGACTGAAGCAAGGAAAGATCTGAGAGAAGTTTGCCCCACTGAAAACCAACAAAATGGAAAATGGTATGACAAATGACCGCAACCACCATTAGGGAATAGAAATACAATAGGAGATAGTCTAATTTCTTCATGCGCGAATCACCTCAACATCCCCAACAATACCAACTAACACAATTTTTATAGAACGGTGCGATCTCCGATAGTGTGCCGTTTCAATGTCTATGGTTTCATTCCTCATTTTACGGACAGGAAGATCCAAAAACTTCAGATCTCCATACAGGGTGTTAATTTGTAAATGCAATTCCAAATCAATCGGTAAGATAATTTTTGTATTTCCAAACCCTTTCCGAATGATCACTACATTGTCCCAATTGCAAATGGCTACCTCCTCTAAATGGAGGGTGTCATTCCCAAAAACTCGGATCACATTCAGATCTCGATACCCTCGACTTTGCTTTGAAAAATGTTGTAAATCACCAATCCATCGAGTTTTTTCCTGACGAATTTTCGTATCCTCTTCAACATCAAACACAACGGCTTCATTTTCCTTATACATATAAGGGTAGGCAATCAATAAACCATAAACCACCGCAAATAAAATGGCTGCAATCACAAAAGGATTCAGCATCACGATAAAAAATAAGAGCACACTCAGCGCGATTAATAGAAAATTCGCTTTTTGTTTGCCAAAATAGTAATACAAAAGGAGCAAAAAGAGAACCATCAAGACAACAAATCTGGAAAAATCGATTGATAAAATGGTGATCGCTGCTAATGTTAACAAAACGGCTTCAACGAAAATAAAAATTTGTATTTTCCACATAGTCTACCTCATCTTTTCCTATTTTATCAAATTTTTCCTCATTTGACTTCCGTCTGTGGTTGGATAAACGCATACAATCAAAAAGACTCAGAAATCCATCTGAGTCTTAGACTGATTTATGAATCTCCACCAGTTGCACTACTGCTAGAACTTTCTGTATCTGATCGTTCAGCAGAAGATGAACTAGATGTATCTGAACTTGATGATGCTTTCGTACTTGAAGAAGCTGTCACTTTAGGCTCATATACAGTCAAAACAATTCGTGTTCGGTTAATATCCACCGTACTCGAAACTTCTGGAGTTTGACTAACAATTTGACCGGCAGAAACAACTACCCCATCAGGGAGATGTTCTGTTTTTCTTAATTCGATATTGGCTTCTTTAATACTATAGATCTCAATCAAATTACTTCTAGCAAAATCGTAAGTTGATCCAACATAGTTTGGCATTTCAATTGAAGTCGTTTCTTTCGCTACTTTCAAAACAATCTTGGTTTTTGAATTCAGAGAATATTGCTCTCCTGGAGCTGGAGTTTGTTCAAGAACTGTCCCTGCAGCATAATCGAAGGTCTCAACTTCTTCAATCGTGATCATTTTGCTTGATACTTTATAAGTATTTTTCAGATCTTCTTCTGCTTTTGCCCGTGTTTCACCCACGTAATTTGGCATTTCAAAGCTGTTTGGTCCTTTGGAAATAATCAAATCAATTCGACTTTGTTCTTTCTTTTGGGCCCCTGCATTTGGATTGGTTCGAATGACGTAGCCTTCTGCAACCGAATCACTGTACTCTTCTTTCTCTTCACCGACTTGAAGGTCTTGTCCCTCAATAACCGCTCTGGCTTCGGCAATGGTTTTGCCGGAAACATCTGGAACTGTTTTATTGGCTGGGCTCATATATAACAAGAAAGTAAAGGCTGCAAGTACTAGGGCAATGGCAACAAACAAGACCTTGTAGCGCGCCCGCAAACGTCTTCTTGGCTTTTTACTTGGCGCCATGGTCTGCTGATCAGATAATGGTCGATTAGGATCTACTGAACTGATTTCACTGCGTACCTCAGAGATTGGAACAGGAGCCGTCCTTGGAGTTGGACTCACTTTTGGAAGAGTCTTTGTATCAGCTTTCGCTTGGTCTTCAAAAACCAGTTTTTTCTCATTTCTTCTCTCATAGGACAAGCAACTTGAAAGGTCCACATACATCTCTGCCACTGATTTATAGCGATCCGTCAGTTTTTTAGCTGTCGCCTTGATCACCACATTTTCTAAAGCTTGTGGAACATTCTTATTTTCTTCACGAATAGAGGGGAGTGGCTTTTGAAAATGCTGCAAAGCAATTGTGACTGCACTATCTCCATCATAAGGAATGTGTCCTGTCAACATCTCATAGAAAATAATCCCCATCGCGTAGATGTCACTTTGCACCGTAGCTTTTGATCCACGCGCCTGCTCAGGGGACAAATAATGAACCGACCCCAACATCGAGTTGGTCTGGGTCAAGCTAGTCTCTGCGAAGGCCACTGCAATCCCAAAGTCTGAAACTTTTGCTGTTCCATCTGGTGTCAAGAGGACATTCTGTGGTTTTAAATCTCTATGGATAATGCCACGCGTATGGGCAAGACGCATAGCTAGAAGGATCTGCCCCATCAAACGAACAGCTTCTTCATTTGATAAAGGAGCATTTTCTTTGATATAGCGTTTCAAGTCTAAACCTGCAACATATTCCATTGCAAGGTATTGTTGTCCTTCTTCTTCGCCAATGTCTGTAATCCGAACGATATTTGGATGGTCCAGCTCTGCCATCGCCTTTGCTTCACGCTGAAAACGCGCAACCGCAATGGGATCCGTCTGGTAATTCGTACGCAGTACCTTGACTGCAACTTCTTCCCCATCTAAAATCAAATCACGCGCAAGATAAACATCTGCCATCCCGCCGCGTCCAATTTGTTGGATGATTTTATATCGCCCGGCAAAAATTTTGCCGATTTGAATCATGCTGCGTCCTCCTCAGTAAAGTGGAGCAGTACAACAGTGATATTATCCAAGCCTCCAGCATTATTGGCAAAACGAATCAAGGTTTGAGCTTTTTCTTCCAGTGAAACATCACTCAAGACAATATCTCTGATTTCATCCGGGCCAATCATATTGGTTAAACCGTCACTATTGATCAAAATATAATCATCTGCTTCAACCGTCACCAAACCATAATCCGGCTCTAACTCATCTTTTTGACCAATGGACTGAGTGATGATGTTACGTTGAGGATGATGGGCAGCTTCTTCCTCTGTAATTTGACCAGCTCGCAAAAGAGCATTTACAAGAGAATGGTCACTGGTCAACTGCTGGTATTCGCCCTGACGAATGAGGCCAATCCGCGAATCTCCAACATGGGCATAAATCACTTGTCCTTCTACAAAAGCCAAAGCTTCCAGTGTCGTTCCCATTCCTTTGTGCTCATCATCTTGCCCAGCTAAATGGATCCGACGGTTCACAGCTTCTAAATGTTCTGCAAACCATTCCCGTACTTGATTAACCGTCTCGATCTCAGAAGAAACCCAAGCCGCACCTAGGTCTGTGACTGCCATTTCACTAGCAATATTTCCGGCACGGTGTCCTCCCATACCATCAGCAAGTAAAACCATAGATTTTCCTGCCTTGTTTTTATATTGATTTGCATAGTCTTGGTTATTTGTCCGTCTTTGACCTACATCGGTTAAGATCGTAATATCCATACTGTCAGTTTCCTCCTGATATTATGAGATTCTCTTAAAACGACTGATAAAGAAGCCGTCGCTTCCATATAATTCGGGTGTAATAAGGATACAATCATTTTTAAGAATATCTTTTCTTTCGTGATCCAATGGGACTTGTTCGAAATTTGGATGGTTTTTCAAAAATTGGTCCACCACTTCAAAATTCTCTTTACCCATAATTGTACACGTACTGTACACTATTATACCACCTTTACGCACACTTTGACAAACACTATCCAGAATGGCCAATTGAATAGCTTGTAAAGATACAAAATCTGCACTCTCTTTATTGTACTTGATATCAGGCTTTCTCCGTATCAAACCAATCCCTGAACAAGGCGCATCCACCAAAATTTTATCGAAAGCATCAGGTCCAAATGTTTCAAAGACTTTTGTCGCATCTAACTTCTTTGTCAAAATTTTGTCCGCAACATGGAGCCGATTAGCATTTTCTTGAATCAATTTGAGCTTATGGTCATAGAGATCCAAGGCTGTGACTTTCCCAGTTGTGAGATAAGAAGCCAGGTGGGTCGTCTTTCCACCTGGCGCCGCACAGGCATCTAAAACCCACTCATCTCCTTGCAAATCCAAAGCCGGTGCCACCAATTGACTGGACTCGTCTTGAATAGTAATGCGCCCTTCTTTGAACAAGGAATGCGCTGCAAAATGTCCCTGTTCTTTCACGAGAGCGGACGGAGCAAGTAGAGAGGAGGTTGCTTCGAGTAGCTGAGCCAACTCTTCTTTTTCGTCTAGATCAATCACACGAATACTGGATTTATTACGCTGATAGAGACTCTTAAAAATAGCGCAAGCACGTTCCTCACCGTATTCTTCGATCAATGCTTTGACCAACCATACAGGTAGGGAATACTCTACCGAATAACGTTTGTTCTTTCGCTTGATCGTATCAATAGCTGGTAGCCCCTCGCGGAGGAGCTTTCTAAGAATAGCATTGACAAACTTCTCACTGCCTTCTTTTCGACGTTTTGCTATCCGAACAGCTTCATTGACGATGGCATGATCGGGAATGCGGTCTAAATAAACAAGTTGATACAAACTCATCATCAAAAGATAATAGAGCCAAGGATCCAATTTCGTCCGGTCTTCAATTACGTGGGCGAGATACCACTCGAGTGTTATCTTCCGTGCTACAGTACCGTATACAACTTCCGTAACAAAGCTTCTATCTTTATCTGAAAGTTGAGAGTGTTCTAGCGCTTGATTTAGTGCAATATTAGAATAAGCTCCCTGTTCAAAAACCTCTTCTAACACTCGAACGATCTGTTCACGCGCATTCATTTGTTTAATTTCCAAAGTGATCTCCTACTTTCAATTGACGGCCAGCGCCATTCAAAAAGTCTGTGATGGACATTTTTGGTTTTCCTGCCGGCTGCACAACTTTGAGGGACAATGCGCCTTCTCCTGCAGCGACCAGCAACTCTTTTTTGGTCAAAGCAATCACTTCTCCTGGATTTCCATTTCCTTCGCATAGCTCTGCTTCATAAACTTTAAAGCGTTGCCCATTTAATAACGTATGAGCGACCGGCCAAGGATTCATCCCTCGGATCTGATTAAAGACTTGGCGATTGGTTTTGGTCCAGTCCAAAACCTCTTCTTCCGGTAAAATATTCGGTGAAAATGTGACCAAACTTGGATCTTGTGGACTTGGCTTGATCTCCCCTGCCAGGTAAGCTGGCAAAGTATCTAGGAGTAAGTCACGTCCAAGGACTGCCAATTTTTCAAACAAAGTTCCCACATTGTCCTCATCTAAAATTGGGAGAGAACGAGCTGCAATCATGTCTCCGGCATCCATTTCCTTGACCATTTCCATAATTGTAACCCCAGCTTCTTCGTCACCATTGATCAGGGCATAGTGAATGGGAGCTCCACCTCTATATTTAGGTAATAAAGACGCGTGGACATTCACCGCGAATTGGAAGTTCTCCAACAATTTTGTCGGTAAAAATTGTCCAAAAGCAGCGGTCACAATTCCATCTGCATCTAGTGATAAGAGCGTTTCCATTTCTGGACTACCCGATAATTTCTCCGGCTGAAGAACTGGTAGTCGATGTTCTAAAGCTACCTGCTTCACCGGGGTCATTCGAATCTCTTTTTTGCGACCTACTTTGCGGTCTGGTTGCGTCACAACTGCCAAAATTTCATAGCGCGAATCTGCTAACAATCCCTTTAAAACCGTCGCTGAAAAATCAGGCGTTCCCATAAAAATTAATTTTGTCATTTCTTTCTTCCTTACATAAAGCTTTGAGGTTCATTATCAATACTGACACGTAGATCTTGGTTGCCTCTTTCTTGTGTAAATTCTAGGATTTGATTCAAGACCTGTGTCATGCCTTCTTCGAAACGATATTTCACAATGATTTGATAATGATACAAATTATGTGTGCGTGCAATTGGTTTAGGTGTTGGTCCTAAGATTTGGACCTGATCAGATAAGCCAGATCGGAGAATTTCCATGACCTGATGTGACTTCTCCATCACAATTTCCTCACTCTTATGGGATAGGGTTAACCCAACTGTGAAGTAATAAGGCGTATAGCCTAACTGCCGGCGAATCTGCATTTCATAGGCAAAAAAGCCTTCATAATCTTGGTTTTTGGCAAATCGAATCGCATAATGATTGGGGTTGTAGCTCTGAATGATAACCTCTCCTTCTTTCTCTGCTCGTCCGGCCCTTCCTGCCACCTGAGTCAAGAGTTGAAAGGTTCGCTCTGAGGATCGATAATCCGGTAAATTTAAAGAAGTATCCGCATTCAAGACACCCACTAACGTCACATTTGGAAAATCCAAGCCCTTCGCAATCATTTGCGTCCCTAATAAAATATCCGCTTCTCCATTCCCGAAAGCATCTAATATTGCTGCGTGGCTCCCTTTTTTTCGGGTAGTATCCACATCCATACGCAAAATTTTAGCCTCAGGAAAGATCTCTTGTAATTCATCATAGGCTTTTTGTGTTCCTGTCCCGTAATAACGAATGGAAGGACTTTGGCAATTTGGACAGTGTCGAGGAATCGCTTTGCTATAGCCACAATAATGACAGTTCATGGTTTTAGTATCCATGTGGAGGGTCAGTGAGATATCACAATTGGGACAAGTATCCACAGTTCCACACTCGCGACACATGACAAAGCTGGAATAACCACGGCGGTTCAACATCAAGACGACCTGCTCTTTTTTCTGCAAGCGATCAGCAATAGCTTCCACTAGAACCGGAGTGAAGTTACCAGCTTCATTTTGACCAATATAATCACGGAAATCAACGACTTTAACTTCTGGAATTTTGGCTGCCGGATTGGCCCGTTGGGTGAGACGAATTAATTCATAAACCCCTTTTGTTGCACGAGCCCTCGATTCTAAACTTGGTGTAGCAGATCCAAGAAGCAAGACTGCTTGATTGTACTGAGCCCTTAGGACTGCGACTTCCCTTGCGTGGTAGCGTGGATTACTATCTTGTTTGTAGGAAGCCTCATGCTCCTCATCAATGATGATGGCTCCGATGTTTTTTAAAGGGGCAAAGATGGCTGAGCGCGCTCCAACGACTACCTTGGCCTCCCCACGTTCAACTTTTCGCCATTGATCATACTTCTCACCATTTGATAAGCCCGAGTGCAGAATAGCTACTTCCTGGCCAAAACGCGAGATAAAACGATCCGTCATCTGTGGCGTCAGGGAAATCTCAGGAACCAACATAATAGCCGTTTTCCCCTTATTTAGAACTTCTTGAATAATCTGCAGATAAACTTCTGTTTTCCCACTTCCAGTCACACCTTCTAGTAAAAAAGGTTTTGATGTTTTCCCAATTTGAGAAACTACTGTTTCGACAGCTTTTGCTTGCTCTGAATTTAAAAGCAGAGCCTGGGTCTGTTCTTTGCCTTCATAATATGCAGCCGCCCGATTCACTTCTCGTTCTGTAATTTCTAAAACACCCTGTTCGATAAAATAAGCTACCACTTCTCGTGAAAAATCCTGATACAATCCTGCTAAGGGTTGCTCCCCTTGCTCTAGTAACAGGCGCTCTTTCAATGCTAGCCTTTTTTTAGCTCTTCCTGATGGTTGAAGTTCTTTTAATCCTTCCTGGTTAACGCGATACCATTTTTCTGTTTTAATTTGTTTCCTATCCTTGGCCTTGTATTCAAGTACCAAATCTCCTTTTCTGACCAACCGCATCACTTGGGCTTGATCGGCCGCATCTAGAGAAGAAAAAGAAACTTCATTTTTTTCACCAAAAAGTTTCACTTTGAGAGTTGGATCTAAAGAAGGTTGAGGATACAAAATCTTATCATAACTCGAATTGAGGAGAGAAGGAAGCATGGTTTTTAAAATCGTGATCTTATAAGAAAAAACACTTTTTCGTAATTGATCTGCCAACCAGAACTGCTCTTGATTTAAGACCGGAGTGTAATCCAAGACCTCCACAATCGCTTTTAATTCCTCGCTTGTGTCTGCCTCTTCTAAAACATCTACCACAATCCCTTGAATGAGGCGATTCCCTTTACCAAAGGGGACATGAACTCGCATACCTGCCTCCACCATATCCTCAAATTCTAATGGAATCTGATAAGAATAGGGTTTATCTGTCTGCATCAATGGGACATCTACGATGACTTTTGCTATCACTTTTTCACCTCCAGCCTCTATCATATGAGCTTTACTTTATCACGGAACCCTTTAAATAGCAAAAAATAAGATTGAGAAGCCCCAACCTTAAATTTTTTCACCATCTTCTTTTTCTTTGGCAATTTGTTCCTTAATTTTGCGCTCTTCTTCTTCTTTGCGGATTCGCTCTGCTTCAATCCGACGACGAAGCGCTTCACGTTTTGCTTCTGGATCCGGGTGAACAACTACGTTTCCTGACTCGATTTCTTCAAGCGCTTGTAATGTTGATTTGACCGATTGGAATTCTTGAGTTGGCACTGCACCACTTTCCAATTCGTGGGCCCGTTTTGCCTCAAGTATGACCAATGAGTATTTTGAGGGTACTTTGTCAAGCAATGTATCAATAGAAGGTTTTAACATCATATTCCTATACCTAATTTCTAATTATTTATCTCTTCACAATAGTTTGTGTTTTTGGTAACATATCCAGATAATGCCCAATGACACGGTCTACACGGAAATGTTCTGCTTCGATCACACGTTTGACACGTTGAGCAGCAAGAGGAACTTCATCGTTCACAATTGCGTAGTCATATTCACGCATCATGGCGATTTCTTCTTTTGCTTTTTCAATCCGTTGCGCAATGACTTCTGCACTATCTGTTCCGCGTCCCACTAATCGATCTTGTAATTCATCCAAATCAGGCGGGGTTAAGAAGATAAAAACTGCATCTGGCACTTTTTTCTTTACTTGGAGCGCACCTTGAACTTCAATTTCAAGGAATACATCAATTCCTTTGTCCAAGGTTTCATTCACATAAGTTAAAGGAGTCCCATAGTAATTTCCAACGTACTCAGCATACTCTAACATTTGCCCTTGACGGATCAAATCTTCAAATTCTTCACGTGTACGGAAAAAATAATCGATACCATCCACTTCACCTGGACGTTGTGCACGCGTCGTCATCGATACAGAATACTGAAACTGATTGTCCGAGTTTTCAAAAATTTCTCGTCTGACCGTTCCTTTTCCAACCCCTGAAGGGCCAGAAAATACAATTAATAAGCCACGATCCGCCATGATTTCTCCTTCAATGTCTTTCTATCTAGTGTAACAAAAATCGGCCTAATTTTCAACTGATTTTTTTCATTCAAAAAGCTTGAGATGCTAGATCTCAAGCTTTTCGTTTATTTTGCGTAATCTACTGCACGCAATTCTCGAATAACGGTAACCTTAATGTTTCCAGGATATTCAAGATTGGACTCGATCTTCTCACGAATATCATGAGCTAAGATCGTCACTTTATCATCCTTGATTGCCTCAGGGCTCACCATAATACGGATTTCACGTCCTGCTTGAAGGGCGAAACTTGTCTTAACTCCTTCAAAGCTGTTTGCAATTTCTTCAAGATCTTGCAAACGCTTGATGTAACTTTCAAGTGACTCACTTCGTGCTCCAGGTCGAGCCGCACTCAAGGCATCAGCTGCAGCGACAATGACTGCGATAACACTTTCAGGTTCCACATCTCCATGGTGACTGGCAATAGTATTGACCACCACTGGGTGTTCCTTGTACTTCCGTGCCAATTCAGTTCCAATCTCGACGTGACTTCCTTCCACTTCACGGTCAATCGCTTTTCCGATATCATGTAAGAATCCTGCACGTCGTGCCAAGGTAGCATTTTCACCCAACTCGCTAGCAATAATACCAGAAAGTTTGGCAACTTCAATGGAGTGACGCAAAACGTTTTGACCATAAGAAGTACGGAATTGCAACCGTCCCATGATTTTCATCAAATCTGGATGGAGGTTTGGCGCACCAATTTCATAGGCAGCCGCCTCACCGTATTCACGAATACGATTGTCAATTTCCTGACGGTTCTTCTCAACCAGCTCTTCGATACGGGCTGGATGGATCCGACCATCTTTGAGAAGGCTCTCCATTGTCATGCGGGCAATTTCACGACGAATCGGATCAAACCCTGACAAGGTCACCACTTCAGGCGTATCATCAATAATCACATCGACACCTGTCAAGCTCTCAAAGGTACGAATGTTGCGACCTTCACGACCGATAATCCGCCCCTTCATACTATCGTCCGGCAAATGAACGGTTGAGTTTGTTTGCTCAGCAACAAAATCACCCGCCATTCGCTGCATGGCTTGCACGAGAATGTCTTTTGCGATTTTATCAGAACGTTCTTTCACTTCCAATTCAGCATCACGAATCCGTGAGGCAATTTCTTTTGAAAGTTGCTCTTCCGTCTGACTCAAAATAATGTCACGCGCTTCTCCTTGACTTAGAGCAGCGACACGTTCCAGTTCTTCTACTTTCTTGTGTTCAAGCTCTTCCAGCTGTTGTTCACGCGCATCAATGTGTTTAGTTCTATCTGTAAGACTTTGCTCTTTGTGTTCAAGAGACTGTTCTTTGCTTGTTAAAATGTCGTCTTTACGATCAAGATTGCTAGCACGTTCTGCCAAACGGCTTTCTAATTGCTTCAATTCTTGTCGTTCTGACTTAAACTCAGCATCGACCTCTTCACGATATTTTCTGGCTTCTTCCTTTGCCTCCAAAAGTGCTTCTTTTTTAAGTGAACTTGACTCATGCTTCGCCTCTTTTAAAATCAAATCGGCTTCGCGTTCAGCCTGTCCACGTAAATTCGTTGCTTCTTGTTCAGCATTCAAAAGGGTGAGTTCCGCAGCTTCTTTTGAAGCTTTCATTTTAAGAGCAGTTCCCACATATCCAATGACTAAACCAATGACCGCGGCAAAAACACCTGTAATTACAAAATTCATGCTTTTACCCCAAATCTATTTAATTAGTTGAATTAAAAATTCTTTTACATTTTACCATAAATTACTAAAATTAACAATCTAAAAAAACAGGAAAAACCTTTTATATTTTTGCTTAACCCTTGTTCTTTTATCCACGTTTCTTTCATGGAACATCTGTGAGGAATTCATTTATTTCCACTTTGTTGAATCTGCTTTTTTATGCTATAATCAAGAAAAACAAAGAAGGATTTGAGTATGACAAAAGAAGTAATTGTTGAAAGTTTTGAATTGGACCACACAGCTGTAAAGGCTCCCTATGTACGCTTGATTGGTGAGGAAACTGGACCCAAAGGAGATATCATCTCTAACTTTGATATTCGCCTGGTGCAACCCAATGAAAATGCGATTCCAACGGCAGGGCTCCACACCATCGAGCACCTTCTTGCAATGCTTATTCGCAAACGCATCGATGGAATGATTGATTGTTCCCCATTTGGATGTCGCACCGGTTTTCATATGATCATGTGGGGACAGCATTCAAGTACGGAAATTGCTAAAGTGATTAAAGATTCTCTAGAAGAAATTGCTTCTATCAGCACTTGGGAGGATGTCCCAGGCACAACCATTGAGTCTTGCGGAAATTACAAGGATCACAGCCTCTTCTCAGCCAAAGAATGGTGTCGCTTGATTCTAGATCAAGGAATCTCAGATGATCCATTTGAACGTCATCTTGTTTAATACGAAAAAGAGGCTGGGACAAAATTCCTAGCCTCTCAATTATTTTTGGATTGTCGAGCAAGACGCAGTGGTTGAGTGGGCTCTACTACGCTGATTTCATCAGCTTTTACAGCCCTACT
>NZ_JADNLT010000017.1:0-20539 GCF_015556095.1 Streptococcus parasanguinis | reverse complement strand
AGTAGGGCTGTAAAAGCTGATGAAATCAGCGTAGTAGAGCCCACTCAACCACTGCGTCTTGCTCGACAATCCAAAAATAATTGAGAGGCTAGGACTTTTGACCCAACCTCATTCTGTTCCTAGTTTTAGGAATTTTCCATTTTTATAGAGAGAAAAAGGTGTACAATGGAGGTGAAAAGGAAGGTGATTTCTATGGAAGAAAGGGATGTGATTCAAGAGGCAAGAACGACGATCACCCTTCTTCAAACAGCCTTTTCTAAGGGATTCACCCCTAGTTCAGATACCCTTCGATTTCGAGAAAATCTAGATCAGATGTTGAAAGGTTTACGAAAGGCTAGGCGGGTAGACAATCGTCTGTTGATTAAGTTGGAAAAGTTTTATCAGACCGCCAGTCTATTGATTGGTCTGGGCGGGCTAGCATTGAACGAAGAGGCCTTTCAAGCTTGGCGAGCTTATGATCACTGGCATTACGAGGTTGTGAAACCTCAGTTACAGGTCTACGGACCGACGGTGGTGTTGTAGTTGATACTAACCTGGTGCTTGTCCACAGATATTCAGAGGAGGTGTTGGTCATGGTAGTCCTTCATGATTTTCTACATCAGTTAACCCTATCGTTTTGGAATTTTTATTACTCGCTCTTTTTCTTATTTGAAAAATAAGAAGGATTGAATCCCTTTTACATATAGTAGAAGGGATTTTTGATGCAGAATCCTTGAAAATCTGAGGCTCTTGGATTATGATGGAGCTAATAGTAAGAAGCGTTCCTTGTAGGGAATGCAGGAAGCGAGGAAAAAAGATGGCAGAGATTTATTTAGCAGGTGGCTGTTTTTGGGGCTTAGAGGAATATTTTTCACGGATCCCTGGTGTAGAACAGACGACGGTGGGCTATGCCAATGGCCAGGTAGAAACGACCAACTACCAACTGATCAAGGAAACGGATCACGCAGAGACTATTCAAGTCATCTATGATCCAAATAAAATCACCCTACGAGCGATTCTGCTCTACTATTTCCGGGTGATCGATCCCTTGTCCATTAACAAGCAGGGAAATGATCGAGGCCGCCAATATCGGACTGGTGTCTATTATACAAACGAGGCAGATCGTGAAGTGATCGCCCAAGTGTTTGCGGAAGTGGAGAAGCAACTGGGCAGTAAAATAGCGGTTGAACTAGAACCTTTGCGCCACTACATCCTAGCTGAGGACTACCACCAAGACTACCTTAAGAAGAATCCTGGAGGCTATTGCCATATCGATGTGACAGATGCAGCCCAACCCTTGATTGATCCAGCAGCCTATCAGAAGCCAGATCAAGAAACCTTAAAGGCGAAACTGACAGCAGAACAGTACCAAGTCACCCAAGAAAGTGCGACGGAACGTCCTTTCCACAATGCCTATGATCAGACCTTCGAAGAGGGCATCTATGTGGATATTACGACGGGGGAGCCACTCTTCTTTGCCAAGGATAAGTTTGCGTCTGGCTGTGGATGGCCAAGTTTCTCCCGTCCCATTGCCAAAGATGTGGTCCACTATTACCAGGATCATAGCCACGGGATGGAGCGGATCGAAGTTCGTTCCCGCTCAGGCAATGCCCACCTCGGCCATGTCTTCACCGATGGACCAAAAGACCAAGGTGGCCTACGCTATTGTATCAATTCGGCCTCTCTGCGCTTTATTCCAAAAGAGGAAATGGAAGAAGAAGGTTATGGATATTTGTTAAAAGCATTGAGATAATAGAAAAAGCATCTTAGAAACTTTCCTTAGGTGAGTACGGACGTCAGCGAACTTCGAAGAAGTTCCATGACTTAGTTTTGAACCTAAAGTTTCAAAACTCCCGAGTGCCTGAAACATCACCGTTTCAGGCACTTTTTTCACAGCGGAAAGTTTCAGTAGATGCTTGCATCAGTTGAAAATCGTGATGATGTTTTCTGCTTTGAAGAAACCATTCTTTTAATATCAAATCATTTAAAAGTTCTGTTTTGCAGAACTTTTTTTCTCTTCTTAAAAATTGTGATACAATGAAGGGAAAGTATTTCAATGACAGCTCAATCTGTTGGCGGATCATTGGAGAAACTAGGTAGGAAGAAGAGGTAGAAATGATAGAGAAATGGGAGAATGTGAAAGAGACCATCAAGACGATGGGAAAAGAGCTATCGGCGGCCTTTGATTGGGCTTTTGATCGTCTCTTTTCAAGGATTGAGCTGACCAATGAACAGTTTGTCTATGTGCTCTTGTCCATCGTTTTTATCGTGGCCAATGCTATCTTGTGGGTGCAAAAGTTCCAAGGCTTTCCGATCACCGCAACCGAACGGCCAGAGGTTGTGTACAAGGCCAAGACACCGGCTGATCAGATTCCTCATACAGCTCGGATCATGGCTAATGGAGATCAGCTCTATCATGATCTGGTCTATATGAGCGCGCAAAAAGAAGATGGGACTTATGATTTTCATGAAAATTATGAGTATGTCAAACCCTGGCTACAAAAGGCGGATCTAGCCTTGGGTGATTTTGAGGGAACCATTAACCCCAATTATTATTTGTCAGGATATCCTCTTTTTAATGCGCCGAGCGAAGTCGTACCAGCCATCAAGGATGCTGGTTATGATGTCATGGATTTGGGACACAACCACATCCTGGATTCAGGTTTAGAAGGGGTCTATTCGACAGCCAAAGCCTTTGAAGATGTAGGCATCACCCCTGTCGGTGTCTACACGCATGAAAAGAGAGGCCAGGCCCCCTTGGTGATCAAGGAAGTGAATGGCATCAAGATTGCTATTCTAGCCTACGCTTATGGGTTTAATGGAATGGAAACGACCCTTACTCCAGAGGAGCAAGCAGATGTCTTGTCTGATCTGGATGAAGAGCGGATGAAGGCGGAGATCCAAAAGGCGGAGCAAGAGGCCGATATCACCATTGTCATGCCCCAAATGGGAATTGAGTACCAATTGGAGCCGACAGAAGAGCAAAAAGAACTCTACCACAAGATGGTTTCTTGGGGAGCTGATATCGTCTTTGGCGGGCATCCCCATGTTGTAGAGCCTGCTGAAGTGGTCAATAAAGATGGTCAAAACAAGCTTATCATCTACTCAATGGGGAATTTTCTGTCCAATCAGCGTCTGGAAACCATGGGGGACGTAGAGACTGCCCAATGGACAGAGCGAGGGGTCTTGATGGATGTGACCATCGAAAAGGTTGGTCGCAAGACACGGATTAAGACGGCTACTGCTCATCCAACCTGGGTCAGTCGGACTCCGAAGGGAACCTATTCTCCTGAAGGCTATGAGTTATACAAGTACCAGACCTATATTTTGGAAGATTTTATCCAGGGTGGCAAATACCGCGACAAGCTGGATGAGGAGACCAAGGAGAGAGTGGACACGGCTTACCGAGAAATGAAGGAACATGTTCACTTGGATTGGCCTCAGAGTGGAAAGGAATAGAGTATGGAAGGAAATGTAAACTGGCTCCCACTTTGGATCCTAGGATTGATGGTGGTGATTTGGGCAACCAAATTTCTTACGGCTATCCGCCTCAAGCAAAAGCTGAAAAAAGCTTGGGATGGAGCGCCTTTCTTTCGTAAGAAAGACACGGAAGAAAGTTTGATAGCCAGTCTGGCTTATCCAGCTAAGGGAAGGACGAACGATAGCCAAGTGGATGATCAGACCTGGCATGATTTGGCTTTGGATGCGGTCTTTGATCAGCTCAATTACACCCAATCGAGCCTTGGGGCAGAAGCTCTCTATCAAAAAATGCGCCTGCTGGAATTCCAGCCTCAGGATCAACTTCATGACTTAGAAGCCTTCTTTGAAGAGCATCCGGATTTGCGGCTCCAGGTTCAGGTCATTTTCAACCAACTGGGCAAGAAAAACCACAATATGGCGCGTAGCATTGTCGCAAAACCTGGCAAGCATTATGCAGGTTTGCCCCTCTATATAGCCTTGGCCTGTCTTCCAATCCTCTGTCTCTTTGCCATCCCCTTTGAGCCAGTTGGGGCGATTACCCTCTTGGTGATCAGTGTGGTCTTTAATATCGTATTTTCAAGTTTGCGCAATTGGTCCAATAAAATCCGTCTGGACAATGTTAGCTATTTGGTTCGCATCTTTGCTTCGGCAGAACGCTTGAGTCATCTAGACTTACCACAACAAGAAGAACTCAAGCAGGCAGTCAAACCCTTTAAGAAAACGCGGATCCTTGCCAGTGTCTTGCAGAGTCCAACGGGGACTTCTGAGATGGAAATTATTCTCCTCTACCTCAATGTCCTCTTTTTACTCCCGCAGATCGCTCAGGTTTATATTTACAATCAGGTGAAGGCTCATCAAAAAGAGGCCCAGAAGCTTCTGGATCTGCTAGGGGAGATGGAAGTCGCTATTAGTCTCTTGCGCCATAAGCGGGATCTAGAAGTTGTCTGTCAGCCAGTCTTTACAGAGACGGGTGGGATTGAAGGTGAGACGCTCTATCATCCCTTGCTGTCCAATCCGATTGCAAATGATGTGCATTTTCAAAAAAATATGGTCATCAGTGGGGACAATGCGTCTGGGAAATCAACCTATTTGAAGACCGTCGCTATCAATGCTATTCTGGCTCAAGGGCTGGGCTTTGCCTATGGAGAAAGCTTGGCCCTGCCTTACGGTCATGTACTAACGGCTATGGATGTGAGCGATGATATTGAAGTTGGAGATAGCTACTTTATCACTGAAAGTAAAGCTATTTTGCGTATGATTCAGCACCTCAAAGAGCCTGGTTTTCACTACTTCTTTATTGACGAGCTCTTTAAGGGGACCAATACCATCGAGCGGATCGGATCAGGCCTTGGAATTGTCCGCTGGTTGGCTGCCCAAAACTGTCTCTACATGATTTCCAGCCATGATATTGAGCTGGTCGCAGCCTCCGGTGAAGTCAATGATAATTACCATTTTGATAGCCGCTATGTGGATGGCAAGATCGTCTTTGACTACCAGATCAAGCCAGGATCAGCCGTAACCAAAAATGCGGTCAATACTCTAGAAAGCCTGCACTATCCAGAGGAGATTACGCAAACAGCCAAGGACTTAATTGACCAGTATGAAGAGACGGGACATTGGTCTTTGAAAGAAATTGAAAAAGAATGAAAAATGCACGAAGGAGTTTGTAAATGATCGGTTTGGGGACCTTCTATAATGCCTTAGGGGTCGTATTTGGTGGGCTTTTAGGACTGCTCATCGGACAACGTTTGTCAGAAGATTTTCATGAGACCCTTCTGAAAGTGACAGGAGTTGCTGTTTTTGTCTTAGGCATCGCAGGGACCTTGGAAAAGATGCTGGTGGTGCATGGAAGTCATGTGGAAAGTCACGGCAGTATGATGTTGATACTGAGTCTAGTGATCGGGACCGTTATCGGGGAACTCTTGAAGATTGAGGAGGGCTTTGAGCGCCTGGGAAGCTGGCTGAAGGAAAAGACGGGCAACCAAAGCGATACCAGCTTTGTCGATGCCTTTATGACCACGGCCTTGACCATTTGTATCGGGGCTATGGCGGTGGTCGGAGCTGTCCAGGATGGCTTGACAGGCGACACCTCGACCTTGTTGGCCAAAGCTATTCTCGATATGGTTATCGTTCTGGTCTTGACCGTTTCAAAAGGAAAGGGCGCGATCTTTGCAGTGGTACCACTTGTGATCCTTCAAGGTTTGATCACGCTGTTGGCCCATTTGATCGCACCGATCATGACTTCACAAGCCCTTTCGAATCTGTCCCTAGTTGGCTCCAGCCTCATTCTCTGTGTAGGGATCAACCTCATCTGGGGCAAACGAATCAAGGTCGCCAATCTCCTTCCAGCAGTGCTGATTTCCATTATTTGGGCCTTTGTTGGGTGAAAAATAGAAGCTAACCGGTAAAGACTGGTTAGCTTTTTTGCTTGCCTTTGTAGTCTTGTTAGAAAAAGGAAGGTGCTCCGAAAAATGGGGACTTTTTCTTTTTGCAAATAAGGGAATTCATTTATGGAAAACCTGATTTTTGGTATGATAGTCGTAATTTCGAATAAGGAGGTTGGAGTCGCCATGAGTGATTTGAATCAGATAGTTGGATTTATTAAAGAAATCGAGAAATTAAAGTCAGTAACAAGGTTTAATAGAACCCTTGATGGACGGTTTGAAAATAGTGCCGAGCATTCTTGGCAGAGTGCAATAGCTGCGATGGTTCTGCAAGATTATTATCCCGAAAAATTGAATATGGAAAAGGTGATTTCTATGTTACTGATTCATGATTTAGGTGAGATTTATGCCGGAGATACTTGGGTGTTTGATGATGAAAAAAAGCTTCATGCTCATGATAGAGAGCTCACATCTATAGAAAAAACAATGAGCTTCCTTCCAGAAGCAACATATGTGAATATGAAAAATTCGTGGTTGGAGTTTGAAAAAGGGCAGAGTCCTGAGGCAAGATATGCAAGAGTGATTGATGCATTGGTACCACTGATCAATCACTTGGAAGTATCAGAAGTCAATTATAATCCCGATCACATCCGTTCAGAGATGGTATTAGAAAAGAAAAAGTTCATAAAAAGTGAATCCAAAGAGTTGTGGAAACTGACAGAAGAGTTAATTCAGGAAAGTGTGGAAAAGGGCTTATATTCATAAGATCCCCTGGCCATCAGTAGGAACCTTCAACCCAAGAGGAAGCCACCTGTTTTCACGGGTGGTTTTGACTTGCTTGATCTGTGGTATAATGGAACCAGATAATTTACACCCTTTGAAAGGGAAAAGGTTAGATTGTATGATTAAGTTGATTGCAACAGATATGGATGGAACCTTATTAGATGAGCGAGGAGAGGTGGATCTTCCGCGTCTGGAAAGGCTTTTGGACCACTTGGATCAAAAAGGGATTCGCTTTGTCATTGCGACAGGAAATGAAATCCATCGCATGCGCCAGCTCTTGGGTCCTTTGGTCAAACGGGTGACTCTGGTCGTAGCCAATGGAGCTCGGATTTTTGAGGATGATCAGATGATTCTAGGAAAATTCTGGGATCGAGAGCTAGTAGAGGCGGTTCTTGCTTATTTTAAGGGGCGGGAAATTTCAGACCAGCTGGTTGTGTCAGCTGTCAATGGTGGCTTTGTCAAGGAAGGAACGGTCTTTACAGAAGTTGAGAAATTCATGCAGCCAGAAGTGATTGAAGCCTTGTACAAGCGGATGAAGTTTGTTCCGGAATTGACAGCAGATCTATTTGATCAGGTGCTTAAAATGAGCTTGGTGGTTGGCTTGGATCGTCTCGATCAAGTGAGCCAAGAAGTCCAGCGGGCTTTTGGAGATCAGCTGATGGCGGTTTCGAGCGGTTTTGGCAGCATGGATCTCTTACAAGCAGGCATTCACAAGGCTTGGGGTCTGGCTCAATTAATGGAGATGTGGCAGCTTGATGCCAGCCAGGTCATGGCCTTTGGGGATAGCGGAAACGACATCGAAATGCTTGAAATGGCGGGTCACTCCTATGCTGTGGCTAATGCAGAAGAAGCTGTCAAAGCTGTCGCCAATCATCTAGCGCCTAGCCATCAAGAAGGCGGTGTCTACCAGGTGATCGAAGAGTATCTAGGATTGACCCCCTGGGAACAAGTGAAAGGAAAGAAGTAGATGGCAGTACAACTGTTAGAAGACTGGCTCTTAAAGGAGCAGGAGAAAATCATAACAACCTATCGGGAGCTCAATCAAGCCCCTCTGAAGGAGCCTGGTTTGATCTTTATCGGAGACTCTATCGTGGAGTATTTCCCCATTCATGAACTATTACAAAGTCCCAAACACATGGTCAATCGAGGAGTGCGAGGCTATAAGACGGATCTCCTTCGTGAGCATCTAGACGCCCATGTCTTTGGAACGGCGGTGGATCAGATCTTTCTCTTGATCGGGACCAATGATATCGGAAAAGAAATTCCTCAAAAGGAAACCTTGGACAATGTAGAAGCGGTCTTACAAGCGATCATGCGGGACTTTCCGCTGACCCACATCAACCTGATCTCGGTTCTACCGGTGAGTCAAGAAGAGCGCTACAAGCAAAAGGTCTATGTGCGGACCAATGAAAAAATTCAAGCCCTCAATCAAGCCTATCAAGAATTGGCCCAGGCCTACCACCAGGTCAGCTATGTCGATGTGTATTCGTCTTTATTGGATGAAAAGGGGCAGTTGGCAGAAGCCTATACGACTGATGGCCTCCATTTAAGTGTAGCAGGTTACCGCATCCTAGCCCAAGCTCTGCAGGAGACATTATAGAGACAAAAATAGGAGCGAAAAAGCCCAACCAGACAAATCTTCAAAGGAAGATTTGTTTTTTTAAAAACTTTTGGTTGACAAATGTAAATCTTAGGTGTAAAATAGCATCATAAGATTTACAAATGTAGATTCAGAAAGGAGAAGCCATGCAAATTTCCAATGCGGAATGGCGCGTCATGAAGATTATCTGGATGGAAGGCAAGCAGACCAGCACGGATTTGATCGCCGTCTTGTCCGAGCGCTTTGACTGGTCGAAGTCGACCATCAAGACCCTCTTGACGCGCTTGGTGGAGAAAGGCTGTCTGACCAGAGAAAAATCTGGCAAAGCCTTTGTCTACTCGGCTTTGTTGAAGCAGGACCAAAGTTTAGACTTGGTGGTTGAGGATGTGAAAGACAAGGTTTGCTCAAAAAGAATTGTCCAGGTGCTTGAAAACGTGATTCAAGCGAGTGACTTTACGCTAGCAGATCTTAATCAGCTGCAGCAGGTCCTTGAAGATAAGAAAGCAGAGGCTGTCGAAACAGTCCCTTGCAATTGTATGTAATAGAAAGAAGGAAATTCCATGTTTGGATTGTTGATTAGTATTGTTTGTTTACTTGTGGTTGCTTTTATTGCTTGGTGGTTCTTTGCAGAGCATGAAAAGGTAAGCGGCCACGCTCGTCAGAAATCAGGTTATCAAGAAATTGAAGTCGAAGTCATGGGGGGCTATTCGCCTGAAACCATTGTCCTGAAAAAGAATGTTCCAGCCCGGATCATCTTTAATCGCAAGGATCCATCTTCATGTCTGGCTCAAGTGATCTTTCCAGATTTTGGCGTTCATGAAGATTTGCCTTTAGGTGAAAAACATGTCATTGAAATTACGCCAGAAAAAGCGGGCGAATATGGGTATTCATGTGGAATGAACATGATGCATGGTCACATGATTGTGGAATAAAGGAGTAGGTATGGTAGAAAAACAAAAAGCAGTTGTGGAAAACGGAGTGCAAAAGATCCGTATTACAGCAGAAAAAGGCTATAGTCCAAAGGAATTTCAACTTCAAAAAGGGATCCCTGCTGAAATCACCTTCCATCGGGTCAATCCTTCCGGCTGTTACAAGGAAATTTTGTTTGAAGATCAGGGGATTTTAGAGCCTTTGGAAGTCGGTGTGGATAAGGTCATATCTTTTACCCCGACAGAAACAGGGGACTTCGAGTTTTCATGTGGAATGAAGATGCAAAAGGGTTCCTACACGGTTGTGGAAAAACGCCGTCGTGTCTTAGGTTTACTGGGTCGCTTTTGGATTACTAGTATCTTTACCCTTCCCTTATTGATCTTGATGATCGGGATGATGGCAGGATTTGTATCCCATCAAGTCAGTCGCTGGGGGACTTTTCTAGCGACAACGCCGATTATGCTAGTGGCAGGAGTTCCTTTTATCAAGAGTGCCTGGGCCTCATTTAAGAAGCACCATTCCAATATGGATACCTTGGTAGCTCTTGGAACCCTGGTAGCCTATGTCTATAGTGTATTTGCCCTTTTTACTGGTCAGCCAGTATACTTTGAGGCTGCGGGTTTTATCATCTTCTTTATCCTCTTAGGGCAAATCTTTGAGGAACGGATGCGTAACAATGCCTCCGAGGCTGTGGAAAAGTTGTTGGATTTGCAGGCAAAAACGGCTCAAGTTCTCCGTGATGGGAACTATGTCGAGGTGGCGGCAGAAGATATCCAAATTGATGACTTGATTCGGGTCCGTCCTGGGGAAAAGATCGCGGTTGATGGGACCATTGTAGAAGGAAGTACGACCATTGATGAGTCGATGGTGACAGGTGAAAGCCTGCCTGTGGAAAAATCAGTTGGTGATGCAGTCATTGGCTCCACTATCAACAGCAATGGGACCATTCTCTTTAAGGCTGAAAAAGTCGGTAGTGAGACCCTCTTATCTCAAATTGTGGACTTTGTCAAAATGGCCCAATCCAGTCGTGCTCCCATTCAGGATCTGACGGATAAGATTTCAGGTATCTTTGTTCCAGCAGTGACGATTTTGGCCATTGCAACTTTCTGGGTTTGGTCCGTGCTTCTGGGCGCGTCGCTTCAAGAGGCCATGCTCTATGCAGTCTCTGTCCTCATTATTGCCTGTCCTTGTGCCCTTGGTTTGGCGACGCCGACTGCCCTGATGGTCGGAACCGGCCGTAGTGCCAAGATGGGGGTTCTGATTAAAAATGGAACCGTTCTTCAAGAAGTGCAAAAGATTCAAACCGTTGTGTTTGATAAGACAGGGACTATTACCATTGGCCAACCACTTGTAACCGATGTTGTAGGAGATGAAGCGCGTGTCTTGACACTGGCTGCTAGTCTTGAAACTTTTTCAGAACATCCCCTAGCGCAAGCGGTCTTATCACGAGCAGAAGAAAAAGGTTTGGTGCTAACCCCTGTGGAAAACTTCCAAGCGATCGAAGGAAAAGGGGTCCAAGGTCAGATCGACCAGCAGTTGGTGACCTTGGGAAATGGCAAACTTCATGACGGGACAGCGATGGATCCGGAGCTTGAAAAACGGATGGTAGAGTTGCAAGAGCAGGCCAAAACAGTGATCAGTTTGTCTGTGGATGGGCAAGTGATAGGCTTGATTGCCATTCAAGATGCTCCGAAGGCCAGCTCAAAAGAAGCGATCAAAAAGCTCAAAGAACGGGGCTTGAAAACGGTCATGTTAACAGGGGATAATGAACGGGTGGCCCAAGCTATTGCTAAGCAAGTGGGCATTGATACCGTGATCGCTGATGTGCTCCCTCAAGAAAAAGCCAGCGCCATCCAAAAACTGCAAGAAAGCAGTAAGGTAGCCTTTGTGGGAGATGGGATCAATGATGCTCCAGCTCTTTCGATCGCCGATGTCGGAATTGCTATGGGATCTGGAACGGATATTGCGATCGAGTCCGGTGGCATCGTGCTCACGCAAAATGATTTGCTTGGAGTTGTGCGCGCCTTTGACATGAGTCAAAAGACCTTCCGTCGCATCTTACTCAATCTCTTCTGGGCCTCTATCTACAATATCCTTGGGATTCCAATTGCTGCTGGAGTCTTTGTAGGACTGGGATTGACCCTCAATCCAGAACTAGCAGGTCTTGCTATGGCCCTTAGTTCTTTGTCTGTTTTGACTAGCTCGCTGCTTCTCAATGTTGCGAAAATTGATTAAATGAAACAAAAAGTGATACACATATCACGTAGAGTGAAGATAAAATCTTTCCTGAGATTTTCCTTAGGTGAGTACGGACGTCAGCGAACTTCTACGAAGTTCCATGACTTAGTTTTGGACCTAAGGTTCCAAAACTCCCGAGCGCTAGAAACACAGTTGTTTCTAGCGCTTTTCTCACGGCGGAAATTCTCAGGATATATTTAAATAATGAAAACAATAGGGAAGTACTTTTATTTTTACAGAGTTTTCTTATTTTATATTATTTTATATAAAAAATCATTTTTATACGTTCGGAGTGCTACAGCATGCTGTAGCACTTTTTTATCTTTCCTTACAGCTCTAAGGGAAAAGAGGGGGTATTAAATTATAGTAAAATACCCTATTGTAGGATAGTTTGTGAAAATTTCTCAAAAAGAGCATCTGTTATGGAATAGGGATTGAGCATCTCTGAGCAGATCCTTATACATGTGAATCTCTTTGTGATAAATTAATACTGTAATCGTTTTGTAAATCGTTTTCATGAGAAAAGTCAGAAAAAACTCATTTTCAAGGCGAGATGATCACAAAGATGAAGTAGAAGCGCTATGCTGCATTTTAAGGGATCAAAATAGAATTAAAGGAGAGTTAGAATGACTCAAGGGAAAATTACTGCATCTGCAGCAATGCTTAATGTATTGAAAACATGGGGCGTAGATACGATCTACGGTATCCCATCTGGAACACTTAGCTCACTTATGGACGCTTTGGCTGAAGACAAAGATATCCGTTTCTTGCAAGTTCGTCACGAAGAAACTGGTGCTCTTGCAGCGGTTATGCAAGCTAAATTTGGTGGCTCTATCGGGGTTGCAGTTGGTTCAGGTGGACCTGGTGCGACTCACTTGATCAACGGTGTTTACGATGCAGCTATGGATAACACTCCATTCCTTGCCATTCTTGGATCACGTCCAGTTAATGAATTGAACATGGATGCTTTTCAAGAATTGAACCAAAACCCAATGTACAACGGTATCGCTGTTTACAACAAACGTGTAGCTTACGCAGAACAATTACCAAAAGTAATCGATGAAGCTTGCCGTGCTGCCGTTTCTAAAAAAGGTCCAGCCGTTGTTGAAATTCCAGTAAACTTTGGTTTCCAAGAAATCGACGAAAACTCTTACTACGGATCAGGTTCTTATGAACGTCACTTTATCGCTCCTGCCTTGAACGAAGTGGAAATCGATAAAGCTGTTGAAATCTTGAACAATGCTGAACGCCCAGTGATCTACGCTGGTTTCGGTGGAGTTGGTGCGGGTGATGTGATCACTGAATTGTCTCGTAAAATTAAAGCACCAATCATCACAACTGGTAAAAACTTCGAGGCCTTCGAATGGAACTACGAAGGTTTGACAGGTTCTGCTTACCGTGTTGGTTGGAAACCAGCCAACGAAGTGGTCTTTGAAGCAGACACTGTTCTTTTCCTTGGTTCAAACTTCCCATTTGCTGAAGTTTACGAAGCCTTCAAGAACACTGAAAAATTCATCCAAGTCGATATCGACCCTTACAAACTTGGTAAACGTCATGCCCTAGACGCTTCAATTCTTGGTGATGCAGGTCAAGCAGCGAAAGCAATCCTTGATAAAGTGAATCCAGTTGAATCTACTCCATGGTGGCGTGCAAACGTGAAGAACAACCAAAACTGGCGTGATTACATGAACAAACTCGAAGGTAAAACTGAGGGTGAATTGCAATTGTATCAAGTTTACAATGCTATTAACAAATACGCTGACGAAGATGCGATCTACTCAATCGACGTCGGTGACACTACTCAAACATCTACTCGTCACCTTCACATGACACCTAAGAACATGTGGCGTACATCTCCACTCTTTGCGACAATGGGGATCGCCCTTCCTGGTGGTATTGCTGCTAAGAAAGACAATCCAGATCGCCAAGTATGGAACATCATGGGTGACGGTGCATTCAACATGTGCTACCCAGACGTTATCACAAACGTTCAATACGATCTTCCAGTTATCAACGTTGTCTTCTCAAATGGTAAATATGCCTTCATCAAGGACAAATACGAAGACACAAACAAACACTTGTTTGGTTGTGACTTCCCTAATGCTGACTATGCGAAAATCGCTGAAGCTCAAGGTGCTGTAGGATTCACTGTAAACCGTATCGAAGACATCGACGCAGTCGTTGCTGAAGCTGTTAAATTGAACAAAGAAGGTAAGACAGTTGTCATCGATGCTCGCATCACGCAACACCGTCCACTTCCAGTAGAAGTTCTTGAGTTGGATCCAAAACAACACTCAGAAGAAGCCATCAAAGCCTTCAAGGAAAAATACGAAGCAGAAGAACTCGTACCATTCCGTCTCTTCTTGGAAGAAGAAGGGTTGCAATCACGCGCAATCAAATAATCCTGCTCGTCGAAAATCAAATGTAAATATTGTAGATTATATTCTTTGATTTTGTAGAGAGAAACTTAAAAGATCGGAGCAATCCGGTCTTTTTGTGGAGGACAGTAAATGAATTTAAATCAATTGGATATTATTGTTTCAAATGTTCCCCAAGTCTGTGCCGACTTGGAGCGTATTTTTGATAAAAAAGCCGATTATGTTGACGACAGTTTTGCTCAGTTTACGATTGGCAGTCACTGTCTTATGTTATCCCAAAATCATTTGATTCCTTTGGAAGATTTTCAGTCAGGAATCATTCTTCATATCGAGGTTGAGGATGTCGACCAGAACCAAAAGCGGTTAAAAGAGATTGGTGTCGAGATTTTACACGGTCCTTGTGAAACGGATTGGGGAACCGAATCCCTGTTAGTTGAAGGCCCTGCTGGTCTAGTGATTGATTTTTATCGTATGAAGTAGGAGGCGTGGTCATTTAACGTCAACCTTAGCTATTCTTAAAACAGAATATGAGAATATGAACTAATAAAAGATCGGAGTCATCCGGTCTTTTTGATTAAAGAAAAAGTCTTCTTTGAAACTTTCCTTAGGTGAGTACGGACGTCAGCGAACTTCGAAGAAGTTCCATGACTTAGTTTTGAGCCTGAGGTCTCAAAACTCCCGAGTGCTAGAAACAACAGTGTTTCTAGCACTTTTCTCACAGCGGAAAGTTTCAGTTTATTCTTTACGATTTAAAAATAGAAATCATTCTTATTTTTTCAGAAAAGCCGATATTAAATTAGGTGAAAAAACAATTTGTATACATCCTAAAAGATCGGAGTCATCCGGTCTTTTTGTGTTGCGCATGTATAGGAGTTTTCTTAGAATAGGTTCGGTTTTTCCTAGGATCTTGTAAGACTTTTGGGTTAGAGAGGGGTATAATAGAACTATCAAATCAAGTGAGGTAGAGAGATGACCGACAAACTTCAATTTCCAGATGGTTTCCTTTGGGGTGGGGCGACGGCTGCTAACCAGTGTGAGGGGGCTTATAATGAAGATGGCCGTGGCTTGGCCAATGTGGATGTGGTACCGATTGGGCCTGATCGTCATGCGATTATTACGGGTCAGAAAAAGATGTTTGACTTTGAAGAGGGCTATTTTTACCCGGCTAAAGATGGCATTGATATGTACCATCGCTACAAGGAAGACATTGCCCTCTTTGGGGAAATGGGCTTTAAAACCTATCGCTTGTCCATTGCCTGGTCTCGGATCTTCCCAAAAGGGGATGAACTGGAGCCGAATGAAGCGGGTCTACAGTTCTATGAAGACCTCTTTAAGGAGTGCCATAAGTATGGCATTGAACCCTTGGTGACCATTACCCACTTTGACTGTCCCATGCATTTGATTACTGAGTATGGAGGTTGGCGTAGTCGCAAGATGTTGGAATGTTATGAACGTCTCTGCCGGACCCTCTTCACTCGCTACAAGGGCTTGGTCAAATACTGGCTAACCTTTAATGAGATCAATATGATCCTCCATGCGCCTTTTATGGGAGCGGGTCTCTGCTTTGAAGAAGGGGAGAATGAGGAGCAAATCAAATACCAGGCGGCTCACCATGAGTTGGTCGCTTCAGCCATTGCCACCAAGCTAGCCCATGAGATTGATCCTAACAATAAGGTCGGCTGTATGCTAGCAGCAGGGCAAAACTATCCGCATACCTGTGCTCCACGAGATGTCTGGGCTGGTCTAGAAGAAGACCGCAAGAACTATTTCTTCATCGATGTGCAGGCGCGTGGGGAATACCCTAACTATGCCAAGAAAGAGTGGGAGCGTCAGGGAATCACGGTCGAGATGACGGAGCAGGACCTGCAATTGTTGAAAGACCATACGGTGGACTTTATTTCCTTCTCCTACTATGCCAGTCGGGTCGCTTCTGGGGATCCAGCTGAAAGGGAGAAAACAGCGGGCAATATCTTTGCCTCTCTGAAGAATCCCTACCTAGAAAGCTCAGAATGGGGTTGGCAGATTGACCCTCTTGGTCTCCGCATTACCCTCAACACCATCTGGGATCGTTATCAAAAGCCTATGTTTATTGTAGAAAATGGACTAGGCGCCGTTGATACCCCAAATGAAGCCGGGGAGATTGAGGATGACTACCGGATTGACTACCTGGCTGCCCATGTCAAGGCCATGCGAGATGCCATTAACGAAGATGGTGTTGTCCTCTGGGGATATACGACTTGGGGCTGTATTGACCTGGTCTCTGCCGGGACTGGAGAAATGAAGAAGCGCTACGGCTTTATCTATGTCGATCGGGACAATGAAGGAAAAGGAACTTTAGCCCGCTCACGTAAGAAATCCTTTTATTGGTACAAAGAAGTCATTGAGACCAATGGGGCTTCTGTTAAATAAAAGTCTTCCCTAGAGCTAAACCATCTTCTGGATGACTCTCTGGCAGCAAACTAAAAAGCTTAGAATTCCAACCACAAGTTGGGGTCCTAAGCTTTTTGTATGTTGTTAAGCCAAGTCATTACGAATTTACTGGTCGTAATCTAAGACATTGTTCTCGATGACAAACTTAGATTCAGCGGAAATGTTGGCTGCTCCTAGTTGCAACTGTGAACTTCCGTCTGGCTTCATGATGTGCCACTGACCGTCCTTGTGGGCAAAGATGGCCTCAAATGTGACGTTATTGCTCTTGTCTCGAATGGGTAGAACAAATGCTTGATCTGTATTCTCTAAAAGGATTTCTTCCTTTTTTTCAAAGTTATAGATATAAAATTGCCCAGTTCTTTGTCCCAAACCATGGACTTCATCGACTTTTTGCCAATTCTCAAACTTATTCCGAACAAGGGATTCATTATAAATCTTGTTGAAGGTTTCGTTCCGTTTCTTCGTTTCTTCCTCGTCTAGTGTTTTCTGAAACTCTGCAACCTTTTTAGTCGTTTGAATGGTTTGTCTGTTTTGCTCCCTGATTTGCTGGCGGTGGATGACTCGCATCATTCTTGCAGCAACGCCCAGGATGACAAGGATGGATACAAGACTGATTTTAGTTTTAGCATTATTTTTCATAGATGAGTCTCCCTATTGTGTCATTGGTCCTATTATACCCTTTGAAAGAAAGGATCGTCAAGTTCATCTTGTGATGATCTAACATGCAGATCTACCTGGGGACAATAGAATTTTATCAGATTTTCATTGACGAAGGTCCCTTTATTTGATAGGCTAGGGGAATAGAAATGATTTGGAGTTTAAATGAAAAAGGAGTGAGGCAAGTGGCACGGATTTTATTAATCGAGGATAATAATGATATCCAAGAAATTTTATACAGTCTCTTAAGTGAAGATCATGAGGTCCTTCAGGCTTTTTCAGGTACAGAAGGGCTGCGGCTCTTCCAGCAAGAAGTCGTTGATTTGGTCCTTCTGGATATTATGCTTCCTGGGAAAAATGGGGACCAGGTCCTGGAGGAGATCCGTATGCAGAGTCAGACACCGGTTATCCTGATGACCGCTCTGGGAGACAAACACCTCATTAGCCAGTATCTCCTTGCAGGTGCCAATGATTATATTGTCAAACCCTTTAATCTGGACGAAGTAGCAGCTCGAGTGACGGTGCAGTTGCGAAATCACGTCTCACCAGCAAAGAAAGCTCAAGCGTCGCAAAAGCTATCCTTTAAGAATTTGGTCTTAAATCCAGAAACCTTTGAACTGGAGTCCAGCGAACAGACACTTCGCTTGGGCAAAAAAGAATTTCAAATTTTTGAGACCTTGCTGGCGCATCCAAAGAAGATTTTTACCAAGGAAGAATTGTATGAGGCGGTCTGGGAAGAAGTCTATCTGCCTGGTGACAATACCCTCAATGCCCAACTGAGCAATCTCCGAAAGAAAATTGCCCAGCTTGATCCAGATGAGGACTATATTGAAACGGTCTGGGGCTTGGGTGTTCGCTTGAAAGGAGACAAGTAATGTGGGTTTTAGTTCTAATTCTTGTCGTCCTTGTCCTTTTCTTGGGTTTGGGCTATGCTCGCTTGCTTTCTGCCTTAAAGGATTTGCAGGAGCAGATTCAAAAGAAGCTCCAAAGCGGGAGTGGGGTACGGCTGACCTCTCAGGTCTCAAAAAAAGAATTGGTCGCCTTGACCAAGCAGGTCAGTGATCTCTTTGATCAGATTGAGCGGACCAATCGGATTGCCTTTCAAGAGAAAAAGACCTTGGATATGGCCATCAGTAATATTGCTCACGATATTCGGACACCTTTGACCATTGCGTCGGGCTATACCCAACAAATCATCAAGGGTGGGACGCAGGAAGAGGAAAAGCTGAAGAAAATTGCTTCCAATCTTCAAGTCGTCTCAAAACGCTTGGAATCTCTCTTGGAATACAGACGCTTGATGGAGGGAGCTATTCAGCCTCGGATTTCAGACGTCGATCTCAGCCAAGTCCTGACTCAGCAGTTGTTCCAGTATTATGACAGCCTGTCTGAGGCGGGGATTGCCTTAGAGGTAGAGCTAGAAGAGCATCTTCATTATGCTACGGATCCAGAGCTCTGGGAGCGCCTCTTGCAAAATATGCTCAGCAATGTCCTCAAGCATGGAAAGGAGCAGGCCCGTTTGACCTTGACCTCAGACGCGGACACGATTCGGGTCGAGCTGCGCAATATTGTGCAACAACCGATCCAGCACTTAGACCAATTGGCTAGTCGATTCTACTCTGAAAATCTCTCGGATACAGAGGAGTCTTCTGGCTTGGGTCTCTACATTATTCAAAATTTTGTAGAGATCTTAGGGGGAGACTTGCAACTGGCAACGGAGGCAGACTGGTTTATCTTGACCATTACACTAAGAAAAAAGGCTTGAGCACTGCTCAAGTCTTTTTGTTATAAATCTTTGTGTTTAAAAGTAGCCAGTCCTAGGAAGCCGAAAACAAGGATGAATCCAAGGGCGATCGAGAGGGTGTTGGTTGTTGCTGTTGTGCTCTGTACCATGGAATATTGGAATTCCAAGTTTAGATAGTGGAGAATATCAATATCTTTAAGGAAGAGCGCAGGAAGGCTTAAGAGGATATTTCCAATGAAGTAGCCAACGAAGGCCAAGGTGATGGATTGGCTGGCATAAAGAAGGAAGGAAATGATGCTGACCCAAGCCAAGGTGGAAAGGAACTGAATCAGCACGGTCAGTCCAAAATGAGCCAAGAAGTGCTCTGGCATGGTGCCAAGTCCATTGTAGAGCGTCGCGATCAAGAAGACGAGACCATAAGAAACAAGAAATTGGAAGAGAGCAATGGTCAGAACAACGGCGCTTTTGGCAAAGTAGTAACTGGTGCGAGAAACGCCATAGGCCAGACTATTCTTGTATAAGTTTTGCGTTAAGTCTGTTCCCAGGACCAAGGTGATGACAATAATGGTAAAGAGGATGGTCACACTGATGCTGGAAGAGTAGTTGGTCAAAGCTTTAAAGCCTGTCCAAACTTCGGTCGCTTGGGGCAATTTGGATTCCGTATTGACGCCGACGTGGCCAGTAGCTCCAAAGATGACTCCAGACAGGATGTTGAGAACGAGAATGGCTTCTGTAATCCAAAAACCTTTGGAGCGAAAAAGTCTGTAAAAATCTGCTTGAATGGTATGCAACATGATAAATCTCCTAAATGAAATATGTGGGATAGGTAATAGAGGAAGACGGTGATTGGACTAGTCTACCAAGTCCGTAAAGAATTTTTCCAGATCTTGGCGGGCATAGTAGATTTCGTCCACGTCAATATCGGCTTGAACGAGGGCTTTGACAATGACTTTAATATCGTGAGTCTGTCCGAAGATATGGATTTCTCCATCCTTATCGATGACCTTGATGCGGTGATGGAGTTGATCCTGAATCAGTTGACTCGCAAGGGCTAGCTGGCTAGTCTTGAGGATGATGTAGTCTTCTCCTTGTTCTTCGAATTCAGCCTTGCTAATTTCTTTGATCAGGCGTCCTTGGTCGACAATACCAAAGCGATTGGCAACCAGATAGAGTTCGGAGAGGATGTGACTGGAAATGAGGATGGTCATGCCGAGTTCATCATTGAGGCGTTTGATCATCTGACGGAATTCCTTGATTCCGACTGGATCAAGGCCATTGATGGGTTCGTCCAGAATAAGGAAATCTGGCTTAGCAATGAGAGCAATCGCAATTCCCAACCGTTGTTTCATTCCTAGTGAGAAGTCACGGAATTTCTTCTTACCCGTATTATTCAGGCCAACATAGTTCAGGGTTTCTTTGATGACCTGGTCGGGATTGGGGATATGGCGAGCCTTGCAATAGTAGACCAGGTTTTGATAAGCGGTCATATGCTTATGGGCCACGGGACTCTCAATGACGGATCCAACCCGTTTAAGCGCTTGGGTCCACTGGGAGCGATTTGTAGAAGCAAAGAGAGAGACGCTTCCATCAGTTTCTTGAATCAGCTGGGTGATGACCTTGATGAGGGTGGTTTTCCCTGCACCATTTTTGCCGATCAGGCCGTAGACGTCGCCTTTGCGAATGGTGAGATTCACATCATTTAAGGCGTATTGATGACCGAATTTTTTACTCAAATGGGAAATTTCTAATACTTTTTCCATGGTTTTCTCCTTCGTCCAAATGACTAGTTGTTTTCTTTACACTCTTAGTATACAGCTTGCTTTTCAAATAACTATCAAGCAATTCTCAAATATTTCTAAAAAAAGAGAGTGGGACAGAAATCGGTAATTCGTTAGAATTCGATTTCGTCGTCCCACCTCCGCACAGTTGAGTAGGGCTG
>NZ_JADNLT010000016.1:0-24934 GCF_015556095.1 Streptococcus parasanguinis | reverse complement strand
TACAGCCCTACTCAACTGTGCGGAGGTGGGACGACGAAATCGAATTCTAACGAATTACCGATTTCTGTCCCACTCTCATAAAAAACTTCCCCAAGTTTCCACTTGAGGAAGTTCTTTTCGAAAGATTAGTCAATGTAGTGCAATTTCCCACGGAAGTCTTCCAGGCTTTGGTAGCCTTTTTCTTCCATGATGGCTTTGAGCTCCGCAGTGATGCGTTCAAATGCTCCTACTCCTTCTTTATGAAGCGTCGTGCCGATTTGCACCATACTAGCCCCACAAAGGATATGTTCAAAGGCATCGCGACCGGTCAAGACACCTCCTGTCCCCACAATCTGAATTTCTGGATTCAGACGTTGGTAAAAGGCATGGACATTGGCGAGAGCCGTTGGTTTGATGTATTCTCCACCAATCCCACCAAATCCGTTCTTAGGACGAATCACCACGGATTCATCCTCGATGTAGAGGCCATTTCCGATCGAATTGACGCAATTGACAAACTTGAGCGGGTATTTGTTAAAGATCGCTGCTGCTTGATCAAAATGAACGATATCAAAATAAGGTGGCAACTTGATGCCTAGAGGTTTGGTGAAATAGGCAAAGACCTCAGACAAGATCCGATCTGTCGTATCAAAATCATAGGCGATCTGAGGTTTCCCAGGGACATTGGGACAAGATAGGTTCAACTCTGTCAAGCCTTTAAAGTCACTATCTTGCACCTTTTTCAAGATGGTATGAGTTTCTTCAGGAGACATGCCGACGAGAGATAAGAAGAAGGTCCGGTCTGGATCCGTTTCTTGCAACTCCAATAAGTAATTCAAATAATAGTCCAACCCTTGGTTAGGTAGCCCCATTGAATTGATCGAACCAAGCGGCACATCTTGGTAGCGTGGCTCTGGATTACCAGCACGGAATTCTAAGGTCGCTGTCTTGGTCACAAAGGTCCCCGCAGCTGAGTTCTTCACTTCTTCTAATTCCTCAGTGGTCATACAGGCTACACCTGCCGCATTCATCAGGCAGTTGTCAAATTCAAAACCAGCAATTTGCGTTTTTGTCGATACCATCTTGTACTCCTTTTTTGAAACACCACCAACAGAATCGTTCGGGATGCTCTCTATTTTCTTCTTTCATTATACCATCACTTGGAAGCTTCCGGACAATCAAAGCTAAAAATTCTTCCAAATATTCGGACTTTCCTAGTCGCGATAAAATTTTCAGAAAATTCAACTTTTTTCTTTACAAGCCAAAAAAAGTCTGCTATAATGATCCATGTAATAAAACATGACATTGTTTGTCAACTGTCTCAAAGCCACTCCCCTAGCGGGTTTGCTGGTTTTCGTTTCATTCACAAAGGAGAATTAACATGACAACTGCTAAAGAATATATCCAAAGCACTTTCGAAACTGTAAAAGCTCGTAACGGCCACGAAGCTGAATTCCTTCAAGCTGTTGAAGAGTTCCTCAGCACTTTGGAACCTGTTTTTGAAAAACATCCTGAATACATTGAAGAAAACATCTTGGCTCGTATTACAGAACCTGAACGCGTAATTTCTTTCCGTGTTCCTTGGGTTGACCGTGAAGGAAATATCCAAGTAAACCGTGGTTACCGTGTTCAATTCAACTCTGCTGTAGGTCCTTACAAAGGTGGTCTTCGTTTCCACCCAACTGTTAACCAAGGGATCTTGAAATTCCTCGGATTCGAACAAATCTTCAAAAACGTCTTGACTGGCCTTCCTATCGGTGGAGGTAAAGGTGGATCTGACTTCGATCCTAAAGGAAAAACTGACGCTGAAGTGATGCGTTTCTGTCAAAGCTTCATGACTGAATTGCAAAAGCACATCGGTCCTTCTCTTGATGTCCCAGCTGGTGATATCGGGGTTGGTGGACGTGAAATCGGATACCTTTACGGTCAATACAAACGCCTTCGCCAATTCGATGCTGGTGTCTTGACTGGTAAACCTCTTGGTTTTGGTGGTAGCTTGATCCGTCCAGAAGCAACTGGTTATGGTTTGGTTTACTACACTGAAGAAATGCTCAAAGCAAACGGTGATAGCTTTGCTGGTAAGAAAGTCGTGATCTCAGGTTCTGGTAACGTTGCCCAATACGCTCTTCAAAAAGCTACTGAACTTGGTGCAACTGTCATCTCTGTATCTGATTCAAACGGTTACGTGATCGACGAGAACGGTATTGACTTCGACCTTCTTACAGATGTTAAAGAAAAACGTCGTGCTCGTTTGACTGAATACGCTGCTGAAAAACCAACTGCTACATACTACGAAGGTTCTGTATGGACTTACGCTGGTAACTATGACATCGCTCTTCCATGTGCAACTCAAAATGAAATCGATGGCGATGCTGCTAAACGTTTGGTTGCTCAAGGTGTGAAAGTTGTCTCTGAAGGAGCAAACATGCCAAGTAACATCGATGCCATCAACGTATACAAAGAAAATGGTATCCTTTACGGACCTGCTAAAGCAGCCAATGCTGGTGGGGTTGCTGTATCTGCTCTTGAAATGAGCCAAAACAGCCAACGGCTTTCATGGACACGCGAAGAAGTGGACGGACGTTTGAAAGACATCATGACCAACATCTTCAACACTGCTAAAACAACTGCAGAAACTTACGGACTTGGTAAAGATTACCTTTCAGGTGCCAACATCGCTGCCTTTGAAAATGTCGCAAACGCGATGATTGCACAAGGTCTTGTATAATCAATCGATATTTTTCTTTGAGACCTTCGGGTCAAAGCCTCTCAACTCCTGAAACCAGTGTGTTTCAGGAGTTTTTTGTAGTTACTGATCTCTTTAAGGACAATTGGTCTCAAGGTAAGAAAGTCATTTTTAAAGAAAGGAATCTTAACCATCATTAGTGATGAGAGATTTGAGCCATCTCTTTTTCTGTATCTTTTTCTAAAAAAATTTTATTTTTTTTACTTTACCCCCTTGCATTTTTAATAAATTAGTATTAAACTATAGCAAAAGGAGGTGTGCTTATGTTTCTTTTAGCTCAAGAAAAATCAGATACGATCGAATTCCTTAAGTCTGAATTGGTCCAATTACTCTCCAATATGCGACAAGAAATCGCAGCTAGCCGTCAATCACAGACCGGTGCAGCTTGCCATCATATTGAATATTGCATGGATAAGATCCAAAGGGCAAAAAGTTCCGTAGCCATTGCCCTCCCCATCGAATCCTTAAATCTTGAAATCACGACTATGCTGCGCAAGCAACTCATCGTCTTACCACCAGAGGCTCGAAAAAATTGGGACCAAATTAAAAAGCTGGATTTCAAATACTGCCACTTAAAATAGACCAAAAAAGAGAGTGGGACAGAAATCGGTAATTCGTTAGAATTCGATTTCGTCGTCCCACCTCCGCACTGTTGAGTAGGGCTGTAAAAGCTGATGAAATCAGCGTAGTAGAGCCCACTCAACCACTGCGTCTTGCTCGACAATTCAAAAATAATTGAGAGGCTAGGACTTTTGTCCCAGCCTCTTTTTTGTGTTACATGATCCCGTTCTTTCCTGTTGGTAGGCTAATCCCTGCTTCCATCAGGGCATCATGGTAGAGTTTATAGTAGGTATGATAGACCGTCGTCTGGGTGCCATTTTGCGCAGTCATCGCAATACGGAAGGAATAACGACCATTTTTTTCGATCTGTGGGCCTAAAATCGTAGGACCTGTCAACACTTCTGGGTGTTTGTCTTGTTCGGACTGATTGACCTGAGCAATCACCTGATAGATCTTGTCGAGATCGGTATTTGCATCTAGCGGAATATCGATCAGCACGCGCATATCACCGCGTGAGAGATTGCTGACGACGGTGATGTTGCGATTCGGGACAAAGTGGAGAGTCCCATCAAAGTCCCGCACCTGGGTCGTCCGAATCCCGACACTGCTGACGATGCCGGCAATATTAATAGACCCATTCGTGAGACGAACATTGTCTCCCACATCCAGCTGGCGTTCTAAAAGGATAAAGAAACCATTGACCAAATCGGAAAGAAAGCCCTGGGCTCCCATCCCAATCGCCACCCCAGCAATCCCAGCACCAGCCAAGAGACTAGAGACTGGAAGACCCAGAATCGACAAAATCCAGTAGATCAAGATGAAATACAAACAATAGTTTAAGAGGCTCTCAACCAAGCGGAGAATCGTATTTTTACGGGCTTCATCCTGCACCGTATACTTAAAAGAAGGGGTTAATATCCGCTTAACCAGGCTATGGATGACCTTTTTAGCGATAAAAAATAAGAGAAAGACAAAAATCAGAGAGATACATTTTGATATCAGATCATCAAAAATCTTTGTCCAGTCTATTTTACTGAAATAACGTTGGAGAGCTTGACTCATTTATACGGGCCTTTCTATCAAAGAATAGTATGATTATATCAAATATTCGGAAATAAGGCTATTTTTTGAAAATTTCATTGCTTTTCCCCCCTAACTATCGTATAATATTCCTTAATTATTTTTTAAGGAGGTCCTACATGATTCATCGATTGATTACCACTTGGAATAAAACCAACCTTATGAAAAGGATCGCAATCGGGATTGTACTTGGTGTCATCCTAGCACTTCTCTTCCCGAAAGCATCTGGCATTGGACTCTTAGGTCAGTTCTTTGTTGGGGGGCTCCGTGCGATCGCACCCCTTCTGGTCTTCGCGCTTGTCGCAAACGCTCTCTCCCAACACCAAAAAGGGACAGAGACCAATATGAAAAAGGTCATCATCCTCTATCTCCTAGGAACCTTTGCAGCTGCCTTCGTTGCTGTTTTGGTCAATTACATCTTCCCGATCACCATTACCCTGACTGGAAAGGCCGCTGAAGGATCCTCTCCAAACGGGATTGGCGAAGTGATTAGTAACCTCTTGCTCAAGATTGTCGACAACCCGGTCAACGCCTTGCAGCAAGCCAACTACATTGGGATCCTTTCTTGGGCAACCGTCTTTGGAATTGCCATGAGAGAGGCGAGCGAACATAGTAAAGACCTCCTGCAAACCCTAGCAGACATCACTTCAAAAATTGTCGAGTGGATTATCAACCTAGCTCCATTTGGGATCTTAGGCTTGGTCTTCACGACCATCGCTGGCCAAGGACTCAGTGCCCTTAGTAACTACGGGATTCTCTTACTTGTTTTGGTTGGTACCATGGCTTTTGTAGCCCTGGTCATCAATCCATTGATCGTCTTTTTCATGATTCGCAAGAACCCTTATCCCCTTGTTTTTAAATGCCTCCGTGTCAGTGGGGTAACAGCCTTCTTCACCAGAAGTTCTGCAGCCAACATCCCTGTCAACATGCGTCTCTGTGAAGAATTGGGGCTGAATCCAGATACCTACTCTGTTTCTATCCCTCTTGGATCTACCATTAACATGGCAGGCGCAGCCGTAACGATCAATATTTTGACGCTCGCTGCTGCCAATACCTTGCACATTCAGGTTGACTTTGGAACTGCGCTCATTCTAAGTGTGGTAGCGGCTATCTCTGCTTGTGGCGCATCTGGAGTTGCGGGAGGATCTCTCCTTCTCATCCCTGTTGCTTGTAGCCTCTTTGGCATCACCAATGATTTGGCCATGCAAGTCGTCAGCGTCGGCTTTATCATCGGGGTCATCCAAGACTCTTGTGAAACAGCCCTCAACTCTTCGACAGATGTGCTCTTCACTGCCATCGCCGAAATGAGCAGCTGGCCAAAAGAAAAACGCTATTAAATGAGCCTATCTCAAATAGACAAGAAAACCCAGATCCATCGATCTGGGTTTTCTTATTTCTTAAAGTATTGTTTGCTTTCTTTGATGATGACAGGTGAGAGAGCTAAGAGGGCAATTAGGTTAGGCAAAGCCATCAGCCCATTCACAATATCCGCGATCACCCAGACCAGATCCAGCTTAAGGAAGCCTCCTAGTCCAACCATAAAAACAAAGAAGGTCCGATAGAGGTTGATATGTTTAACACCAAATAGGAATTCAAAACACCGCTCTCCGTAATAAGACCAGCCAAGAATAGTCGTGGTCGCAAAAAGCACCAAGCATAGCGTTAGAATGATGCCTCCGACTGGGCCAAAGGCGCCTGTAAACGTATCCTGAGTCAGGGTACTAGTGCTGCCCTTAGCCATCCACTCACCTGAAACCAAGAGCGAAAGTCCTGTCAAACTACAGATGATAATGGTATCAATAAAGGTTCCTGTCATGGAGATCAAGCCCTGCTCGACGGGCTCATTGGTCTTCGCCGCCGCTGCTGCAATGGGTGCAGATCCGAGACCAGATTCATTAGAGAAAACTCCACGCGCCACCCCTTTTTGGATAGCCATTTTGACCGTTGCTCCTGCGAAACCTCCCATGGCTGCAGTCCCTGTAAAAGCACCCGAAAAGACCGATTTCAAGGCTGGAAGCAATTGGTCCAGATGCAAGACAATAATCGTGATGGTCGCAAAGATATAGGCAGCCGCCATAAAAGGAACCACTTTTTCAGAGACTTTGGAAATCCAGTGAATCCCTCCAAAGATGATGGTTGAAACCACCAGAGCAATTACTACACTAGCCACTTCTGGAGCTGTTCCAAAACTGGCTTGAAGGGATCCCGTAATGGAATTAACCTGGGTCATGGTTCCGATCCCAAAGAGGGCTACCAGCACTCCTGCAACCGCAAAGAAAATAGCCAATGGTCGCCACTTCTCTCCCATCCCGTGAAGAATGTAGTACATCGGACCACCTGAGATATGACCGTTGTCATCCTTGGTCCGATAACGAATGGCTAAGAGCCCTTCTGCATACTTGGTCGCCATTCCAAAAAAGGCTGCCATCCACATCCAAAAGAGGGCACCTGGGCCACCTGTCTGAATCGCTGTAGCTACCCCTACAATATTCCCCGTCCCTACAGTAGCTGCTAGGGCTGTCGCAAGGGCTCCGAAACTCGAGATATCCCCGTGTCCCTCATCTTCTGTAAAGATCAAGCGAAAAGCTTTTGGAAGGTAGCGTATCTGAAGCAAACCCAAGCGAAGGGTCAGGTAGATCCCTGTTCCTACTAAGAGCACCAATAACGGGGCGCCCCACACTAGATTATCGAGTTGTTGAAAAAACTGCAATACATGATCCATTTTCTGTCTCCTTTTTCATCGACCGCTCGACAGAAAAGAGAAAAAGAAAGAGCACATGTCAAACATGTACTCTGGTCCTGCTTAAAATAGGGGTCTTCCCCTATTTTTCGCTCTGTCCTTTTACCTGAGAGTTTGAGTAGATGCATCCTCTACCTTGCCCCTTCGGTGCCATTTCTGGTCTCTCCAGAGTTCCGTCCATTCACAGTCACTCACGCTCCTGCAAACTTCATTCGGTCGTATGTAATTTTCTCTATTTTAATCGATTTTCAAAAGTTTGTCAATCGTTTCTGAAAACATCTTGTAAACTACCTGAAAATACACGGTTTTTAATCACTCAAGGAGAAGTGATTGGTCATGAGGTTGCTAGCATCGAGCAAAATCTTGTCCAAGAGTTGATCTGTCGCTTCCTGGATTTGATCACTCATAGCTTGGTTTTCCGCTTCAAAATCAACGGTTTCACCTGTGGCAAGTGCACGATCGACTTTATTGATGCGCGCATGTCCCCAGGCCATTGTCGTTTCTTGGTAATCATCCAAATCACCAACATGGTGAGCATAGTGAGGATCTGCTAGTCCCGCAATAATCCGGTTGGCCCAGTAGAAGGAATCCGTTGTTACCTTAGCCGTCGTATTGGCAAAGTAGTCTGGCGTTGTATCCACTTGGGTAAAGAAAGGAACAGCTGTATTGTATGGCATGGAGCCATAAGAAATCCATTGGATGCCTGTCGTTTCTTGTGGTTTATTGGGACGCAATTGTAAAATCGCTGTCTGGCTGGTCCGGTTAATCCCGATCGTCCGGAAGGTCCGCTGACTCACGTGATCTCCTTCAGGGCCATAAGGATCGTAGATAGTGTCTTGGTAGTGGTTGCTCAATACATATTTGACATCTTCAATCGTCACCTTGCGATAGGGTTTTTGACACCAAGGAATCTCAAAACTCCGTGGATCCTGCTCGATTTCAGGATTGAGGAAACGCTGGATGGCCCAAGCCCGCGGTGTATTGTAGTGACGATCCTTGTCTTTTTGGCTACCAAAGGCATAGCGTGGATTAAAACCTTTCCCTTCTTGATCCAGAATCAAATGGTGCTCTGTGACAAAATGTTCAAGGTCTGGGTCACAAAGAAACTCATCTGGATTACCAAATTCAAAATAATCACTTCCTAGTTGATTCGGGTTGGTCACATAGGCATCGTCAGGGACACGGCGCGCCATCCAGTGGTGACCTCCGATGGTTTCCAACCACCAGATTTCATTCACATCTGAAATGGCAATCCCGTTGGATTCATATGTTCCGTACTCTTCCAAAATCTTTCCGAGACGCAAGACCCCTTCGCGGGCTGTCTTGACATAAGGCAAGACCAAAGTCAGCATGTCTTCCTCACCGATGCCACTCTCTACAAGAGGATCTGCCCCTAGCACACGGCTATTGGTCGTAATGGTCTCTGTCTCACTCATGGCTACATTATAGACATTGATCCCAGCTTCTCCCCAGATCCCGTCTTTAGGAATGGCATCTGGAACCGCTGTATAGCGAACTGGATTATCTGGCAAGTCGATTTCAAAAGTTGATAAAACAGACTTGTAATGACGTGGTTGATCTTCTGGTTTGACCACGATCAATTTCTTGGGCGTAAAAACGCCATTTTGAGAATCCTCTGTTCGTGCTACAATGGTTGAACCATCATAGCTAGCATTTTTTCCGACTAGAATCGTTGTACACGAATCTGCACTTTCACGTTTACGCATGCGTATCCTCCCAAATCATTCATTGCCTCTATTATAGCACTTTTAAAAAGGAGGACCTACTGAAAATCAGATTTAAAAGCGAATCCTTTTCAACAACTTTCAAATATTTTCATTTTATAAAATTTTAAAAAACCTAGCTGATAAACAGCTAGGTTTCGATTATCCTTTAAACGTGACAATGGTCGCGCCACTTCCACCTGCATTTTGGGGGGCGTATTCAAAACTTTTGACGTGTTTGTTGCGGCGGAGGTACTTGGTCACCCCTTCACGGATAACACCCGTCCCGATCCCGTGGATGATATCGACTTGGGCCATGTTGTTGAGCAGGGCCTGATCGATAAAGCCATCTAGCTCTTGCATAGCCTCTTCATAGCGTTTTCCACGGAGGTCCAGACGCGCTCTCGGTCCGCTCGTGTTCGAACGTTTGACGACATTCACCTGACGTTTCTTAGGTTGAGCCGCTTCTTTTTCAGCCTTGATGAGGTTGAATTCTTTTTCTTCCAAGGTCATCTTGATCAAGCCAACTTGTGCCTCCCAGCGACCATCTTTGAGTTGCTTGACTAGGGTTCCGCGTTGGCCATAGCTGATAACCAAGATTTCGTCTCCCACCTTAGGAGCACGCGCCTTTTTGGCTTTTTTCAAGACCTTGTTTTTAGAAAGATCGACGGTCTCAGGCGCTAGTTTTTTCAATTGAGCCTTGGCCTCAATGATTTCATGTGGTTTCAACTGGGATTTGGCGTGAAGGCCTTGAAGGATACGGTCACTCTCTGAGAGGGCCATGTCCACAATTTCCTTGGCCTCTTCTCTTGCCTTATTAAGTTCTGTTTCTCTCTCTCGGGTCAGTTCGTTATAGAGTTTTCGAAGAGCGCGATTGAATTTGAGATTTTCTTGCTCGACCTCTTGAATGGTATCCAAGCGCTTGCGACTTTCTAAGGTCTGCGCCTCCAATTTTTCAATAATTTGATTGACATCATTATCCGTATTGGTCATCTTCATGGCATCCTGGATAATAGTCTCAGACAAGCCCAAACGGCGGGCAATTTCAAAGGCATTGGAGCGGCCAGGAACTCCTTGCATGAAGCGATAGGTCGGACGCAGACTCGCTGTATCAAATTCCATGCTGGCATTTTGCACTCCTGCAGTCTCAATCCCGTAGGCCTTGAGCTCTGGATAGTGGGTTGTCGCCATGGTCTTAATCCCGCGTAAGCGCAGGTCCTCTAGAATGGCAATAGCAAGGCCAGCCCCCTCTTGAGGATCGGTTCCAGCCCCCAACTCATCCAGAAGGATCAAGGAGGCGGTATCCACTTGATTCAAGATAGATACGATATTGGTCATATGGCTGGAGAAGGTCGACAAGCTCTGCTCGATCGATTGTTCATCTCCAATATCTGCAAAGACTTGTGAGAAGATGCCCACACGACTACCTGGATCCGCTAGGATGGGAAGACCAGACTGGGCCATAATTTGCGCTAGTCCCAGCGTTTTTAGCATGATGGTTTTCCCCCCTGTATTGGGACCGGTAATCACGATTTCTGTCAGGTCCTCGGTAAAATGCAGGTCATTCGCGACAGCATTTTCAATCAAGGGATGACGTAGTTGCAAGAGCTGAATAGAGCGATTGCTGCTAACCTCTGGTACCACTGCCTTACAATCGCGCATAAAGCGATACTTGGCCTTGATCAAGTCCAAGTGACCGATAATCCAAGCGTTATTTGCAATCTCTGCTGCATGAGGGCGGAGAGTGTCAGACAATTCCTCCAGAATCTGAATGATTTCATACCGTTCATCTGCTCGATGGTTGGCAATTTCTTCATTAAGATTGACGACTGCTCGAGGCTCGATATAAACAGTATTCCCACTGGCTGAGATATCGTGGACCACCCCTGCAATGCGGTTGCGATAGGTGTTTTTTACTGGTAGAACATTGCGGCCATTCCGACTAGCAATCACAGCATCCGCCAACATATCGGCCTTGCTTTTCAGCAGATCTTGTAGAATCTCTCTGACCTGGTGTTCATTTTCCTGGATTCGACGACGAATTTTGGCCAATTTTTCGCTAGCAAAAGACTCGACAAAGCCTCCTTCGTTGATAGCTTGAAGCCCACCTTGTAGGCGAGGAAGATCCACCAAGTTGTCAAAGAGGCGATGGAGCCTTTCCAGACGGACATTTTCCAAGTTGTCGTAGAAATCCTTGAGCTCATGTGTCACCCGAAGGACAGCTTTTAGCGCTAGTAATTCATCGATATTGAGGGATGCCTCCATCTCCAAACGCTTGGCCACTGGACGGACATCTTGAATGGTCGATACGGCAAAGCGAGGCTCTTCCAAGAGGATCTGCTCCATATCTTCTAGCTCCATAAAGGCCGTTTCGATGCTTTCTTTTTTATCAGTTGGAGTAAGGGCTGCTAGCTCCATCTCCCCTTGTTCTGTCTGTAGATAGGGTTCAAAGAGTTGCTTGACCTTGTCAAACTCCAGAATATCTAAGATTTTTTTATTCATGTTTCTCCTACAAAAAAAGTGAGCGTCCTTCCTTGAATCGGACTTGTCTCACTCCTTTCTTCATTTTTGCTCCTTAAGCTCCGATAATCGCAGTCACCCACAAGTTGTGGAACAGACTGGAACTGATCGGGGTATGAAGGATGATAAAGCGGATCAATCCACTTGCATTTAGTCTATTTTGGATGGAAGCCATGGGAACTGTTGAGAGAATAGTCAAGCCCATCTGGATCACCAAGAGGGTTATCACGACGGCGATCACACCTGCTCCAATTTGATACTTGCGATCCTCCAATTTTTCTGGCTGGGGAACCAAGTGCATAAAGATTCCAATCACGCGGCCGATCAAATAAACCAGCACAAAAATCAACACATAAGCTAACCCTGCATAAAAGATGTCATCTAATTGAAACAGGTAGCGGTTGGCATAAAAATAATTCACCGATTGCTGGGTGGGACTCGAAAAAGGAACCCATAGAGACAAAAGCTTAGCCAGTCCCTTGTAGCTACCACCTGCAATCAAGAGGGCCACCAAGGTCACTAGAAAATAATAGGACTGGAGGATGATGCCTCTTGCATAGCCAATATAAAAGCTCCATGCCAAAATCAATAAGATTAAGAAAGTTAACATGTATCTCCTCTTATTTAGATGATTTATCCTTTAAGTCGTCTAAAGCTTTGCGACGAAAATCATCTAATTCTGTTTCTTTGTCGTCAAACTCAATCTCGCGATTCAGTTGCATAGACAAACTATTTACTGCCAATAAGATAGCGATGGTTTCATCATCGGCCTCTGGCATTTGTTCCTTAATTGCTTGGTATTTTTCTTTCGCAACACGTTCGACTTCTTCCATAAACAAATTATCATGGTTGGTTGTTAAAGTGAGCGCTTTGTTTCCAAATGTAAATTTATATCTATTTAAGCTCGCCATAAAAATCACCTCACGGTATTATACCAAAAAAGGCTAGCTTTGTCAGTAGCAAAGCCCCTCTTCCCAGGGATTTTCCAGTGGATTCTTTCTTTCTTTTTGCTCCCTCTCTCCCTGAATTTGTGGTACAATAGTGGTTATGGAAAGTATGACACTCACTCCAACACAGGAGCAAATCCTTGATTTTGTCCATACCTATCGCAATTCTCTCACTCAAAGTAAGAACCCTCATATGGATTATTTCTTTCGACTAGAGGGAGCGACCGTTTCGATCTACAAGTCTGGAAAGGTCCTGCTCCAGGGCAATGACCTCACTCCTTACCTGACCTTTTTCAGGCAAGATAATGGGAACCCTAAGCCTTCTGCCACTTCATCTGCACGACAAGATCTAGCCATGATCGGAACCGATGAGGTCGGAAACGGCTCTTATTTTGGTGGACTCACCGTTGTCGCATCCTTTGTCACACCTGACCAGCACGACTGGCTCAAAAAGCTTGGTGTTGGTGATTCGAAGACCTTGGATGATCGAAAAATTCAGCAATTGGCTCCTCTCCTTGAGGAAAATATCCAGCACCAAGCACTCTTATTGTCTCCAAAGAAGTACAATGAAGTGATCGCTTCTGGTTACAATGCTGTTTCGGTCAAAGTAGCCCTGCACAATCAGGCCATCTACCTTCTGTTAAATAAAGGAGTCCAAGCAGAGCGAATTGTGATTGATGCCTTTACAACTGCTAAAAACTACCAAAAATACGTAAAAGCTGAAAAAAATCAGGTCACGCAAGCCATTGAGTTGGAAGAAAAAGCCGAAAGCAAGTATCTAGCTGTGGCAGTTAGCTCCATCATCGCCCGCAATCTCTTCCTTCAAAATCTGGAAGATCTGGGCAAGGAACTGGGTTTTAATCTCCCTAGTGGAGCAGGATCTAAATCAGACCAAGTGGCCGCTAAATTGCTTCAGACTTACGGGATGAAAGCTCTGGATTATTGTGCCAAACTCCATTTTAAAAACACAGAAAAAGCAAAGAAATTACTAGAAAGATAAGTCATGTCAAAAAGAAGTTCAAAACAGTCATCGAGCTCACCTGTGGTGAGATTCCTTAAAGAATGGGGCCTCTTCAGTATCATTGTTGGTCTCATCATCGCCTCTCGCATTTACCTCTGGGCTCCGGTCAAGGTAGATGGCCATTCGATGGATCCGACCCTGGCCGATAGCGAGTACCTCCTTGTGGTCAACCACCTCTCGATTGATCGTTTCGACATTGTCGTTGCCAGTGAAAAAGATGACGATGGCAAAACCAAGGACATCGTCAAGCGGGTCATCGGTCTTCCTGGAGATACCATCCAATATGATAACGATACCCTCTACATCAATGGGAAAAAGACCAATGAGCCTTATTTGAAAAACTATATCGCTCGTTTCAAAAAAGATAAATTGCAATCGACCTACACTGGAAAAGGCTTTGAAGAAAACGGAGAACTCTTCCGCCAATTGGCCAATACAGCTCAAGCCTTTACAGTGGACAAGGATGGCAATCCTAAATTTACTTTGAAGTTGCTTGACGATGAATATCTCTTACTTGGAGATGACCGGATCGTTTCAAAAGATAGCCGTCAGGTCGGAGCTTTCAAGAAAGAACAAATCAAAGGGCAAGCCGTCTTTAGACTATGGCCTATCTACCCTTTCAAAACTTATTAGTATAGATCAACAGACTGAGGCTGAGACAAGTATGTCCCAGCCTCGCTTTATAAAAGGAAAGAAATGATGGAATATTATTTTTCTGGTACTATTGAGCGCATTATTTTTGAAAATCCTAGCAGTTTTTTTCGAATCCTCTTGCTCGACATCAGCGATACCGATGCCGAAGATTTTGATGATTTTGAGATTATTGTGACAGGAACCATGGCAGATATCATGGAAGGCGAAGACTACACCTTCTGGGGGGAGCTGGTCCATCATCCTAAATACGGAGAGCAGCTCAAAATCAGTCGCTATGAACGTGCCAAACCCTCTAGCAAGGGCTTAGTGAAATATTTTTCTAGTGATCACTTTAAAGGAATTGGTCTCAAAACAGCCCAAAAAATCGTGGACCTCTATGGGGACGATACCATTGACAAAATTTTGGAGGCCCCTGAAAAATTAGAAGAAATCACAGGCCTCTCCAAGAAAAACCGCCTGGCTTTTGTAGAAAAACTCCGTCAGAATTACGGAACAGAGCGCATTCTCGCCCAACTAGCCAACTATGGCATTCCCAATAAATTAGCCTTTCAGATCCAAGATTTTTATAAAGAAGAAACCCTCCAGATCGTGGAGCAACAGCCCTACCGATTGGTGGAAGATATCCAAGGCATGGGCTTTAAAATCGCGGACCAACTAGCCGAAGAATTGGGTATTGCAAGTGACGCCCCTGAGCGTTTCCGCGCGGGTCTGATCCACAGCCTTTTTAGCTACTCTATCGAGACTGGAAATACCTATATCGAAGCCAAGGACCTCCTGCGCTATACCATTGACCTCCTAGAATCCGCTCGTCCAGTAGAATTGGATCCTTCCACTGTCGTCCAGGAATTAGGACGCCTCATCGAGGAAGATAAGGTCCAAAACGTGGACACCAAGATCTTTGACAACAGCCTCTTCTTTGCGGAGGAAGGGATTCGTAGTCATATCGGTCGATTGTTGGAAAAAGGAAAGTCGACTTCATTTGACCCTGAGAAAATCAACCAGGCGATTGAGGCGGTTGAAAAAGATTTGGGGATTCGCTACGATGCGATTCAAAAAGAGGCCATTCACCAAGCTATCCAAAACAAGGTCTTTATCCTCACAGGGGGTCCTGGGACAGGAAAGACTACCGTTATCAATGGGATGATCAGTGTCTATGCCCAACTCCACCAGCTGGATCTTCGGAAGAAACAAGACCTGCCGATCCTCTTGGCTGCCCCAACAGGACGGGCAGCTAGACGCATGAATGAGCTGACAGGACTTCCGAGCGCCACCATCCACCGCCATTTGGGGATGACAGGAGATGATGACACCAGCCACTTAGAGGACTATCTGGATGCAGACTTCATCATTGTGGACGAATTTTCCATGGTTGATACCTGGCTGGCTAATCAATTACTCAGCAACATCGCAACAGATACCAAACTCTTGATTGTGGGAGATGCCGACCAATTACCTTCCGTCAGCCCTGGTCAGGTCTTGGCTGATCTCTTGCAGATCCCAAGCATCCCTCAGACCAAACTCGAACATATTTTCCGTCAGAGTGAAGATTCGACCATTGTCTCACTTGCAGGAGACATTCGCCAGGGCAAGCTTCCTCAAGATTTCACAGAACGAAAAGCCGACCGCTCTTATTTCGAAGCCGGAAGCGAACACATCCCTAAGATGATCGAACAGATCACCTCAGCTGCCCTTCGCAGTCAGATCCCGGCTCGAGATATCCAAGTCTTGGCACCTATGTACAAGGGCCAGGCTGGCATTGACAACATCAATACACTCATGCAAGACCTTCTCAATCCAGCTATCAAAGATCAGGTCGTCTTTGACACGCCAGACTGCCAATACCGCGATGGAGACAAGGTTATCCATCTGGTCAATGATGCAGAAAGCAATGTCTTTAATGGAGATATTGGCTACATTACCGATCTTCTCCCCGGAAAATATACAGAATCGAAGCAAGATGAATTGACTATCCAATTTGATGGCAATGAAATCGTCTACCCGCGCAATGAATGGTACAAGATTCGCTTAGCCTATGCGATGAGTATTCACAAATCGCAAGGAAGCGAGTTTCCTGTAGTGATTCTACCCATTACCAATCAAAGCCACCGGATGTTGCAGCGTAATTTGATCTATACTGCCATCACGCGCTCTAAGAGCAAACTGATCCTCTTAGGGGAATACAGCGCCTTTGATTACGCCACTAAAAATACCGGTACTGCGCGCAAGACCTATTTGGTGGAGCGCTTCAAGGACCTGGACGGAGGCGAAGCCACCACAGACTATTCTTCATCCGTTGCAACGGCTTCTGCTACAGTCGAATCTGCACGAAGCAAGGAAGAAACTGTTGAAACAAAATCAGAGACGTCTAAGCCTACTGTCTATCGACTAACAGAAGACAATCTCCACGCCATCTCGCCTATGATTGGACTAACAGAAGAAGAGATTGCAGCCTTCTTTGACGTCAAACAACCTAATTGATACCCCAAAAATTAAAATAATATATTTTTTAAGACTCATTCAAATACAACTGAAACTTTCCGCCGTGAGAAAAGTGCTAGAAACACTATGGTTTCTAGCACTCGGGAGTTTTGAAACTTTAGGTTCAAAACTAAGTCATGGAACTTCGTAGAAGTTCGCTGACGTCCGTACTCACCTAAGGAAAGTTTCTAAGATGACTTTGTCATCAATCTCAGACGACTAGTGAATAGACTAGTCGTCTTTTTCTTCCTCTACCAGAGACAGTTCAGTATGATCAACAAAGTTGGTCATGGTGACACCCAAGAGGCGGATTCCTGTATTTATCGATTCGATTTCTTGAAAAATGTGACGTGCTGAACGATTGATGCGCTCAGCATCTCGCGTTGGCTCCGTCAAGGTGATGCGCTTAGTCAAGGTGGTAAAGTCTCCATAGCGCACTTTTAAGACCAAGGTCTTTCCTTGCTTACCATGTTTTTCCAGCGATTGGGCCACCTTACTGGACAGATTGGCAATTTCTTCTAAAATATCATCTTCTGCATAAAGGAGCTTGCGGTAGGTCCGCTCTTTTCCAATCGACTTGCGGATGCGATGACTTTTGACAGGGCTATTGTGAATCCCTCGCGCCTTTCGAAAGAGATCATAGCCAAATCGCCCAAACCGATCAATCAAAGTCATCTCCGGGATGGCTAAAAGATCCGCGCCAGTATAGACACCCATCTCATGTAGTCTCTCTACTGTCTTCTTTCCTACTCCATGAAATTTGGCAATGTCCATTTGGCTCAGGAAATCCTTAGCGTCCTCCGGTAAAACCACCGTTAGGCCACGGGGTTTTTGGTAGTCACTTGCCATCTTGGCCAAAAATTTATTATAAGAAACACCCGCTGAAGCTGTGAGATGCAGCTCTTCCCAGATAGCATGCTGAATCAAGCGGGCGATTTTGACAGCTGATTTGCTCTGGATTTTATTTTCCGTCACATCTAGATAGGCTTCATCAATACTCATCGGCTCGATGAGATCTGTATAACGCTTGAAAATCTCACGGACCTGCTCACCTACTTCTCGGTATTTCTCATAATTTCCAGAGATAAAAATGGCTTGAGGACAAAGGTCCAGCGCTTCTTTAGAGCTCATAGCTGAATGAATGCCATATTTCCTTGCTTCATAGTTACAAGTCGAGACCACACCTCTCCCTCCTGACTGACGAGGGTCCTGGCCAATCACGACAGGCTTGCCCTTCAAACTAGGGTTGTCTCTTTCTTCGACGGCAGCAAAAAATGCATCCATATCAATATGAATAATCTTGCGACTGGTATCATTCACTAATGGAAATATCAGCATTTTTCACCCTCCTTTCTTTCTATTATAGGAAGAAAATTTCAGAATTGCAAAAATCGACTCCCCAGAAAACATGAAAATTGATGAAAAACTGTGTTTGTTTTCAAAAATATAGTACAGTATCACAGAGGATTTGAAACTGTATTACAAAAGAATCTGTTGTTTTTCGCAATTCGCCTTTGTGTAACCGATTTCTGTATGGTATACTACTATTGTAAGTGCAACAGATATAGTTGCTAGAAAGACAATAGAGGAAAATAAAAATGGTTGTTAAAACAGTCGTTGAAGCACAAGATATTTTTGACAAAGCCTGGGAAGGCTTCAAAGGTGAAGATTGGAAAGAAAAAGCAAGCGTTTCTCGCTTCGTTCAAGCTAACTACACACCATATGATGGAGATGAAAGCTTCCTAGCTGGTCCAACTGAACGTTCTCTTCACATCAAAAAAATTGTTGAAGAAACAAAAGCTCATTATGAAGAAACTCGTTTCCCATACGATAACCGTCCAACATCTATCGCTGATATCGCAGCTGGATATATCGACAAAGAAAACGAAGTCATCTTCGGTATCCAAAATGATGAATTGTTCAAATTGAACTTCATGCCTCGTGGTGGTATCCGTATGGCGGAAACTACTTTGAAAGAAAATGGATACGAACCAGATCCTGCAGTTCATGAAATCTTCACAAAATACGTTACAACTGTAAACGACGGTATCTTCCGCGCTTACACTTCTAACATCCGTCGTGCTCGTCACGCTCACACTGTAACTGGTCTTCCAGATGCTTACTCTCGTGGACGTATCATCGGGGTTTATGCTCGTTTGGCTCTTTATGGTGCTGACTACTTGATGGCTGAAAAAGCAAACGACTGGAACTCTATTACTGAAATCGATGAAGAATCAATCCGTCTTCGTGAAGAAGTAAACCTTCAATACCAAGCACTTCAAGAAGTTGTTAAATTGGGTGACCTTTATGGTGTAGACGTACGTCGTCCTGCCTTCGATACAAAAGAAGCGATCCAATGGACAAACATCGCCTTCATGGCTGTCTGCCGTGTGATCAACGGTGCTGCTACTTCTCTTGGACGTGTGCCAATCGTTTTGGATATCTACGCTGAACGTGACTTGGCTCGTGGTACATTTACTGAATCAGAAATCCAAGAATTCGTTGACGATTTCGTTATGAAATTGCGTACTGTTAAATTTGCTCGTACAAAAGCTTACGACCAATTGTACTCAGGTGACCCAACCTTCATCACAACTTCTATGGCTGGTATGGGTAACGACGGACGTCACCGTGTTACTAAGATGGACTACCGTTTCTTGAACACTTTGGACAACATCGGTAACTCTCCAGAACCAAACTTGACAGTTCTTTGGACTGACAAATTGCCATATAGCTTCCGTCGCTACTGTATGCACATGAGCCACAAACACTCTTCTATCCAATACGAAGGTGTAACAACAATGGCCAAAGACGGATACGGTGAAATGAGCTGTATCTCATGTTGTGTATCTCCACTTGACCCAGAAAACGAAGAACAACGCCACAACATCCAATACTTCGGTGCTCGTGTTAACGTGCTTAAAGCTCTTCTTACTGGTTTGAACGGTGGTTACGACGATGTTAATAAAGACTACAAAGTATTTGACATCGATCCAATCCGTGACGAAGTTCTTGAATTCGAATCTGTTAAAGCAAACTTCGAAAAATCTCTTGACTGGTTGACAGACACTTACGTAGATGCTTTGAACATCATCCACTACATGACTGATAAGTACAACTACGAAGCAGTTCAAATGGCCTTCTTGCCAACTCACCAACGCGCAAACATGGGATTCGGTATCTGTGGATTTGCCAACACTGTTGATACATTGTCAGCAATCAAATACGCTACTGTTAAACCAATCCGTGACGAAGATGGCTACATCTACGACTACGAAACAATCGGTGAATACCCACGTTGGGGTGAAGATGACCCACGTTCTAACGAATTGGCAGAATGGTTGATCGAAGCTTACACTACTCGTCTTCGCAGCCACAAACTTTACAAGAACGCAGAAGCTACAGTTTCACTTTTGACTATCACTTCTAACGTTGCTTACTCTAAACAAACTGGTAACTCACCAGTCCACAAAGGGGTGTACCTCAACGAAGATGGTTCTGTGAACTTGTCTAAATTGGAATTCTTCTCACCAGGTGCTAACCCATCTAACAAAGCTAAAGGTGGATGGTTGCAAAACTTGAACTCACTTGCTAGCCTTGACTTTGGTTATGCAGCTGATGGTATCTCATTGACAACTCAAGTATCACCTCGCGCTCTTGGTAAAACTCGTGACGAACAAGTTGATAACTTGGTAACAATCCTTGATGGTTACTTCGAAAACGGTGGACAACACGTTAACTTGAATGTTATGGACTTGAACGATGTTTACGAAAAGATCATGTCAGGTGAAGACGTAATCGTACGTATCTCTGGATACTGTGTAAACACTAAATACCTCACTCCAGAACAAAAAACTGAATTGACACAACGTGTCTTCCACGAAGTTCTTTCAATGGATGATGCATTGAGCTAAGATTCAAATAGGTCTTAAAAACCAGTCGGAAACGGCTGGTTTTTTCATCCTCATCGCAAGATTATTCTGAATTTTGAAAGAGTTTAAGAGCCCGCTATATAGAGTTTGACAGCGCTTCCTCCGAGTGTTATAGTAGAGCTGTAAATAAGATAGAAGGGGTGATCCTATGTTTTTAACATTTATTTTCGCTATTATTTGGCTCTTTATTCTGATTGCACTGATCTTTTTAGCAACCCTTCTCGTCCAGGATACGACCGTGCAGCACCACCACCCGAGTTAACGAATCTTAGGGCTAGACAATAGCTATTCTAAATGAATTCATAAGGACAAGAAACAAACTAGAATTGTTAGATTTTAGTTCTGTCTCTCGTCCTTTTTTGCTATAATAGAAACAGATTATTTAGTAAGAAGGAAATTATGGAAGAGTCAAAACAGATCAACCAAGTGATCGACGTCCTGATGTTAGCTGGAACCCTCCTTATAGAGAGCGGTTCTGAGATTCACCGGGTCGAAGATACCATGATCCGGATCGCCCATTCACAGGGAATCGTCGATTGCAATGTTTTAGCGATGCCAGTCGCTATTTTCTTTTCAATTGAGAACGCCAATGTCACGCGCATGAAACGGATCTTGCGGACCAATTACAATATCGAAAAGGTCTGTGATGTCAACCAGATCTCTCGTCAACTAGTCTCTGGAGAGATGGATCTCGAGCACGCTTACCAGGCCCTGAGCGAGTTGAAAAAAAAGCGTGTTCCTTATACCAATCTCCAGTTGACCATTGCGGCAACCCTCAGTGCGCCTTTCTTCTCCATCATGTTTGGAGGAAATTTCTACGATGCCATTGGAGCGGGCATTGCAACTGTCTTTGCCTTTGCTTTTTCACTTGTCGTTGATAAATACGTGCGCATTCCTTTTGCCACTGCTTTTGCGGCCGCCTTTGTCTTTGGTTTTTTAGCCCATATCTGGACGCGCTATAGTGGTTTTCCATCCAATACCGATCTCATTATCGCAGGCTGTGTCATGCCCTTCGTTCCTGGGATCGCTATGACCAATGCTGTCCGCGATCTCATGAATTACCACCTCAACTCTGGGATGAGCAAACTCTTTGAGACTTTCCTCATTACTCTTGCCCTTGGTGCCGGTACAACCGTTGCCCTCGTCCTTATGAAATAAAATCATGAACTTAACTGAATTTTTAATCCAAGCGGTGGCCAGTTTGATTGCCATCATCACCTTTTTAATCGTCCTAAATGTGCAACGCTCCATGCTGATTCCTGGAGGAATCTTAGGGATGGGCATCTGGCTACTATACTATATTCTAAAAGGCCCTACCAATGTTATCGTAGCAACCTTTATCGCCGCTATCGTGGGATCCTGCATTAGTCAGATTTTAAGTATCATTCTCAAGACGCCTGTCGTGGTCTTTATGTTGTCCATTCTCGCGCCCTTGGTTCCTGGATATATTTCCTATCGAACTACTTCCTTTTTTGTCAGTGGCCAATATCGTCAGGCAGTGACCAGCGTGACCCTGGTGGTTATTCTGGCCTTGGTGATCTCCATCGGGATGGCTAGTGGATCTGTCGTTTTGAAACTCTACCATTCTTATCAACGCTATCAAAAAAGAAAAATGACCAATGCTAACTAGCATTTGTCATGTTGGTAACAAAGTCTTCTTAAAACTTTCCTTAGGTGAGCACGGACGTCAGCGAACTTCGTAGAAGTTCCATGACTTAGTTTTGGACCTAAGGTTCCAAAACTCCCGAGTGCTAGAAACAATAGTGTTTCTAGCACTTTTCTCACGGCGGAAAGTTTTTGTATTTTCTTGATTCATTTTAACAATTGGAACTCATTTTTATTTTTTGAAGAAAACTAAAAGTTTATGTACAATTGACTAAACTAAAGCTAAACCATTGATACAACTGAATTAGAAGCATAAAGTACATTCTTTAAAAAGTGTACTTTATTTTTGTTTTGTAAATTATTCTGAAACTACTTTCACATATTAAAAATTGAATCTAAATTGCTGTAGGCCTATAATAAAGATAGGAATAATAAGAATTCTTCCTAGAAAGGAGTATACTGTATCATATGTGACAGTATTATAAATGAATCATGAAAAAAATAATTACTATAGTACAGTGCATTTTGTTCCTCGTGTCTCCTTACATAGCTAGAGAACTATGCTTGATGAGTAAAAATCTGGTGGATAATATGTTCCTCATATTCTTTATCATGCTAACAATTTCTTTTTGGCTTGGTATTTGGAAGTTGGGAGATCTTGTGGGAAATCCAAAATAGAAAGTAAAAAGTTGTGCTAGAGATGAGATTTTTATTTATTTTAATTATTAATACACCTTATTTCTTTTATTTAAAATGGAAGGATAAGCCTAAACAAAAAAATAAGTCCTTTTGTTATCTTTATAAGTTTTACATGATTTACTTGTGGTTTATCTTCATAATTTCCATAATGGCTATCGGTATTTTATCCCTTGGAATAGTAGCTGGTATGGGAAGAAAACTTCCGTTTGGTTTCTTTGTTTTATCTTTTTTATTTGTAGTTCTATTTAGTTTCTATATTTTTAGTATTTTAAAAGAGATAAAGGAATTAAAGCAAATAAAAGGTAAGTAAATATTAACTAAGAGAACTAGCTAACTAGCTTAAGTAAAATATAACACGGCCATGATTCATGAGCCGTGTTTTTGTATGAATGTACAATTGAAAAATTTTTAGTTTTCACTTAAATAAAGTACATAATTGACAATGATTAGCTAAAAACATTTTTTGGTTATCTTAGAATTGAATGTTTAGAATGTGTGGTGGAGGATAAGAAGCCTTATTCATATTTGGATAGGCAAAAGGTTTTTTAGAAAGTAAAAGTATCTAACAACATCTTATGTCGTGAGCAATTATAAAATTAGTCAATTTCTTATAATTAATTTTTGAAATTTATTAACTATTATATAGTAAAAAAGGAGACTATGCGCTAGTCTCTTTTTTGTCGCTTAGATTTTTATTAGAAAAAATAAATTATTCTTTTGGTAATGAGTATACTTCGATATGATTTCCAAGTATTTTAATCTTGACTGGAAGTTTATCTGATTTATCACCGTCAACATCTGATTCTAACTCAGTATCAGAAGAAATTCTAATATTTTTTGCTTTAATATATTCGATGTGATCATTTGACACAACATCTCCTTTTAACAAATCTGGAATTGCAGATAGTTTAGAAAGGATGGAGGCATCTTTTAAAATTAAGATATTTCCATATCCATCTTTATTTTCGTCAAATAGTTTTTTATCAGCGTAATAGTTGGATAATAAGACTAAGACTTGACTGGCCTCACCGTTATAACTTCCATTTTAAGTTTCAATATGAATATTAAACACATCGTCTTTTATGATTGACTTCATTGTATTTAATGCATATGCGAAGATCCCAAATTTTGTTTTATTTTCTATATTTTGAAAAATTTGAACACAAAAATAATGCCATGTTATTAACTTTTTCCTCTTAATACACTGAAAAAATGGTAATGAAGATATTAAAGATTATTAGTTATCATTTTCTCTCTTTTGCATAGAGAGAAACTCTTGAAGGAATAGTTTTTTAGCCTCTCCATCTGATGAAGTATCTAAATCCTCGATAATCATTCTGGCTACTTCTTCGCGTGAGGTTGTTCCGTACTCTTCTAACAATTTATAATCAATCCGTTCTTCAACGTTTGTATACGGGTAACGATCAAGTAAGTCATCGATACGATTATCAAATTCATACTCAGTCCATAACTCTTCAAAGACATCCCTATAATTCTCTATATTAGACTCTGAAGCAATTAAAGATAATGTATCCAAAAAGCCAGATTTATATCCTTTTATTTCTGAACAGAGAGCTATGACTTCATCTTTATTAATTTTGGTTAAATCTTCTCGGATGTCTAACAAGTCCTTATCTCTAAAAAGTTTTTCAAAACCTTCAAGTTGAGTATTGAAGCTGCTTAGTTTTGAATGCTCTGGTTGAACCAATATTTCTCTAAAATCCATAATAATCTCCAAATTTCTCTAAATAAAATATTAGAGTGTCGTGAATAGACACTCTTGGAATGGTAGCTAAAAGTCAAATTAGCTTGTAAGGGCTTACATATAAATATTATACATTTTATAAAAGTATACGTCAAATTTTATAAAAAATTCTCTATAAAATATAGTATTTTAAAAAAATTTTTTAAAAAAGCTCAAATTTCTATCGAATAGAGACTGATATACCATCTTAAATTAAATATAAAATACAATAAAGTAAATCTTTGATTCATTTTATTAGTGATCGAGATAGAACAAATAATATAGAAAACAAACAAGACTAAACACGCTTTTATAGGAATATAAACAAATGAGTATAAAAATTAGCATAAATTAAAATGTTGTGAAAACGAAAACAATCTTACTATATAAAGGTTTGTTGTCGAATAAGAATATTTATGCTTTTTAAAAATACCCAAGCATTTTAGTTGACTTTGTTTGGGTAAAGGTTTATAGTTATATCAATCATAGAAACATATTTTGGAA
>NZ_JADNLT010000015.1:0-27197 GCF_015556095.1 Streptococcus parasanguinis | reverse complement strand
ATTAAAATAATTGTTTGTCTTAAACTCATTCTGTCACTGACAGATTTATTGTTTTTTTATTGTTCAGTTACTATAACCTTAGTTATAGCGCCCTGCACATTGGTTCGTCTTGTTCAGTTTTCAAAGGTCTTTGTCGCTCTCGCGCGACAACTATATTAGTATATCATGACCTCTCCTTACTGTCAACACTTTTTTCCAAAAAAATTTATTTTTTTGAAAGTTTTTTTGAAAAAAAGAAAATAGAGAGGGAATCCTCTCTATTTATATTCTTGTCTGTATTTGTTTTCTTCAGCTTTGTTAGCCCATACATAATGACCTGGTTTAATTTCAACCATTTGTGGTTTATCTTCAGAGTAATCATGTTGTTCTGGATCATAGATTTTTAGAACTTTTTTACGTTCTAGAATTGGATCTGGAATTGGGACTGCTGAAAGTAGGGATTGAGTGTATGGATGGATTGGGTGGTTAAATAGCTCTTCAGTTTCTGCCACTTCTACAATAACCCCTTTATAGATAACTGCAATACGGTCAGAAATGAAGCGTACAACTGACAAGTCATGGGCGATAAAGAGGTAGGTCAAGCCTAATTCTCTTTGGAATTTTTTCAAAAGGTTCAAGATCTGTGCACGTACTGAAACGTCAAGAGCTGAGATTGGTTCATCCGCAATGACAAATTCTGGTTCCATGACAAGTGCACGGGCAATACCGATCCGTTGACGTTGACCACCTGAGAATTCGTGAGGATAACGTGTCAAATGTTCTGCTAGAAGCCCAACTTCATGCATAATATTTTTTACTTTTTCCTGACGTTCTTCTTCGCTGTTAAACAAATGGTGGTTGATCAAACCTTCAGAGATAATATAATCAACTGTTGCACGTTCATTCAAACTTGCTGCTGGGTCTTGGAAGATCATTTGAATTTTACGGATCAACTCTGATTTTTCACTATGAGAGTTTTTTCCGTTGATCTTGCGACCGTCATAAATAATTTCTCCAGCACTTGTATCATTCAAACCGATGATCGCACGCCCAATTGTTGTCTTACCACTTCCTGATTCACCAACAAGAGAGAACGTTTCTCCCTTATTAATGAAAAAGTTGGCGTTCTTTACAGCAACGAATTTTTTACTTCCTTCACCGAAGGAAATTTCTAAATCTTTAATTTCAACTAATTTTTCAGTCATTTCCTTCCTCCTATTCTGTAATGTGAGTGAAGCCCATTTTTGAGCCAATCTTTTCGTGAAGGTTTTCGATTACATCTGGTTTATGAACTGTTGGTGCATCTGGATGGAGCAACCATGTCTTAGCCCAGTGAGTATCGGTTACTTTGAAAGCAGGTGCCTCTTCTTCAAAATCAATCTGCATTGCATAGTCTGAACGAAGTGCGAAGGCATCTCCTTTGATTGGAGCATACAATGATGGCGGAGTTCCTGGAATAGAGTAAAGATCACCATCTGAGGTTGACAATTGAGGCAAGCTTGAAAGCAAGCTCCATGTGTATGGATGTTTTGGATCGTAGAAAATTTCTTCTACTTTACCAAACTCAACAATTTCTCCAGCATACATAACGGCTACTTTATCTGCAATACTTGCAACCACACCTAAGTCGTGGGTGATAAAGATAACTGTAAATTGGTATTCTTTTTGAAGAGATTTCAACAAATCAATGATTTGCGCTTGAATGGTTACGTCTAGGGCTGTTGTTGGTTCGTCACAGATTAAGATATCTGGACGGCAGGCCAAGGCGATGGCAATAACGATCCGTTGACGCATCCCACCTGAATATTGGAATGGATACTCATCAAAACGACGTTCCGCATCTGGAATTCCAACTTTCTCCATATAGTCCAAAGCCATTTCTTTAGCTTCTTTAGCTGTTTTCCCTTGGTGTTTGATAATGACTTCTGTAATTTGTGAACCAATTGTGTTGATTGGGTCCAAACTTGTCATTGGGTCTTGGAAAATTGTAGCGATCTTAGATCCACGAATATTTTCCCAATCTTTATTCGATTTCAAATCTGTCAATTCTTGACCACGGTATTTAATCGAACCTTGGGCAATACGGCCATTATCTTCTAACATTCCGGTGAACGTCTTTGTCAAAACTGATTTCCCTGAACCTGACTCACCAACCAAGGCAAGAACTTCACCTTCTACTAGCTCAAGCGATACGCCACGAATGGCTGTCAGTACGCGATCGCGCACGTCAAATTCCACTACGATATCTTGAGCAGATAAAATAATATTGTTATTTGATGTCATATCTACTCCTCCTATCTATGTGTACGTGGGTCGCTGGCATCGGCCAAGTTTTGTCCGACGATAAAGAATGACAAGGATACTAAAATCAAAACAGTAAGTGGAATCCAGAATAGGTAGGCATTTGTAGTTACGTTTTGAGAATAGTCAGAAATCAACCGTCCCAAACTTGGAACTGTGATTGGAAGACCAAGTCCGAAGAAGGAAAGGAAAGCTTCGTAAGAAATAAAACTTGGTAACATTTGTGATGTCTGGGTCACGATTACAGATACCAATTGAGGTAAAATATTTTTCGTAACAATTTTCAACGTTGGTGTTCCTAATGTTCGACTGGCCAAGTTGTACTCCAAATCACGGTAACGCATGATTTGAACACGAATCATGTAGGCAATTCCGATCCATCCTGTTAAGGACATGGCAAGAATCAAATTCCAGAAACCAGATCCCATTGAGTAAGTCAAGACGATAACGATCAACATAAATGGAATGTTTGAAATAACGTTATAAACTTCCATCATGATACGGTCGATGGATTTTGAGATTCCCCAAATTCCACCAACGATGACTCCGACCACCACGTTAATAACAGTTGCGATAAAGGAAATGATAATCGAATTTCGAGCACCAAACCAAACTCCATCAAAGAGGGATTTACCGTTGTTATCTGTACCAAAGAAAGCTTTGGCACTTGGTGGATTCAAACGTGCTGAAAAGTCATTTACCTTACTTACGTCGTTGTAATCAAAATTTGAAAACATCGGGTAGATAAAACTCATCAAGAGAATCCCAATCAAAACAGCAAGCATAATGATCGTGGTTCTTTTTTTAAAGAATTGTCTGAATACAGATTTCCAGTATGAATACGCTGGAGCATCGATTACTTCAGAGGCAAAGTCATCGCGTTTTACAAACTGAAATTTATTTTTATCGATTGTAGCCATTATTTGCCTCCTTTCGTATTCGTTAATTTAATCCGTGGATCAAGCACTGTCATCAAGATATCACCTAACATGGCAGCAAAGATACCAAGCGATGTGAAGATGAAGACAAGTCCGATAACCATGGTGTTGTTTGATGCTTTAATAGAGTCAATCAACATTTTACCCATACCTGGGAAAGCGAAGACTGTTTCAGTAAGTGTCGCACCTGAGATAACTCCAATAATAGATGTCGGAATACCAGATACCAATGGAACCATCGCATTTTTGAAGATGTGTTTTTTTGAAATCTCACGTTCTGACAATCCTTTTGAACGAGCAAAACGGACGAAATCTTGTGAATGGATATCGATCATGTAACGACGAATCCAAACGGCGTTAAATGGTGCACTCAATAAACCAAGAATCAGAGACGGCAATACATATGAACGCCAGTCCTGTGCTCCAAGAACTGGGAATGAGTCTGGAAGCCCAAAGAATGAACCTGCTAAACGGACAATGTAGACCGAAGCAATGGTTGGAAGAGACATCATAAATGTCAAAGCAGCTGTTGAGATGCTATCAAACCATGAGTTCTTGAACAGAGCCATGTAAGATCCTAATGGGATCGCAATCAAATAAGAAATTGCAATACCAATCAAACCAATGATTGAAGAAGATGCAATCATGGATGGATTCTCATAGTTGCTCAACGTTGCTGTATAAGCGTCCCCTTTACCAAATCGACTGATATCTTGTGAGTCTGCCTTACTTGGTGATTTGTAGGTACGTGAGTAGATATCGATGGAAGATGTCTTTTTACCTGTTGGGAAGTTCACTTCACTCTTCTTAGTTGTTCCTTGTCCTTGGGTAATAACTTGAAGAACAGGGGTATTTGAATAAGTTGGATATGAATTTCCAAGGTTTAAGGTCACAAAGTTTTGGTGTACATATGGGAATTGACCATTAAAGTACAAGAGGTATTTGTGTTTCGTACCAGAACCTACAACTGACCAACCAATAGACGGATCATTTTCAATACGGATATAGCGTTTGAGGTTTGGATTTGAAGCATCTTTCACCCAACCTGGATGATCAAATTGAATCAAATTCGCATAGAAGCTGACGACACGTTCAAAAACTGGAATTTCACGCACCGCATAGAAAGACTTACTTTCTGGGAAACGTTTCAACTGCCAACCATGACCTAATTTGTTAATGTATTCCTTATAGATCTTTTCATTAGCAGTTGTCGCATCAACTGTTACAGAAGAATCTTCTTTACTTGCTTTTTGTTGCAAGCTCTTTGAATCCATGTATTCCAAATAACCCATGCGATCGTAGACAGTATTTTCGTAGTTGATCTTCGAATCTTTTGTCTTCGCTACTTTATTGTAGTTGGGGTCATTTTTAAAGATGAGATTTCTCGGTGTTAGCGTATAGATAATCATGTAGGTTAATGTCGTAACGAGAAAGATCGACACTAACGAACGCAAAATACGCATAAAAACATATTTTTTCATATTTCATTCCTTTAATGTCCAAAAGAACTTTCTCCCCTAGAAGAGAAAGTTCTAATGAAAAGCAATAATTAATTATTTAACGTGTTTTTCAAGATCTTGTTGAGCTTTTTTGTTTGACTCAGCTTTTTCTTTTTGCCATTTTTCACGTGCTTGTTCGTATTGTTTCTTAGTAACAGGTTCATCTTGAACTTCTACATATTTGAAGTAAGCAGATCCTTTGTTACCTGTTTGAGCTGATGGGCCAGAGAATGGAACCACTTTAGAAACAACTGTTGCTGCGCCTGTGCTTGACATTGTTGGGATTACCAAGGCACTATCACTCAACCAAGCTTGAGCAGTAGCATATTTTTCGTAACGTTTAGCTACATCAAGTGATTCGCTATTAGCATCTGCAAGAAGTTTCGCATACTCATCCAAGCCAACTGCTTTGGCTGAAGCATTATCTACACCACCTGCAAAACCAAGGTAAACTTTTGTTTGGTCTTCTGATGATGGTTGAAGAGTATCAAGGTAAGTTGATGGATCATCGTAGTCTGGGTTCCATCCGACCAATCCTTGAAGATCCCAATCTGCATCTGCAGCTGATGGAACATTCAATGTGATGTTCAACACTTCGTCTTGGTCCATCATTTGAAGGTCAAGAACGACATTGTCTTTACCAAGAGTATCTTCCACTGTTTGTTTCAATGATTGCATCCGTGAAACAAAGTTTGTAGAGTTTTGTGCTACTGGTACGTCAATATGAATTGGGAATTGAACGCCATCTTTTTGAAGTTCAGATTTTGCTTTTTCAAGTTGTGCTTTTGCTTTGTCTTTGTTGTAAAGACCGTCTTGACCATCTGCAAGGTTGACACCTTTCCATTGGTCTCCATAAGTAGTCAACTTATCTGCAACCACATCTCCAAAGTCTTTCCCATTAACTTGTACAAAAGCAGGAGCTGTATAGGTATTACGGATAGCTGGTTTAGCAAATGCTTTACTATTTACTTGCGCTGAATAGTTTTCACGATTCAAGGCAAAGGTGATAGCTTGACGGAAATCTTTGTTTAAGATTGCTTTCTTAGTAGAAGATTTTTCAGCATCTGATTTCTTAGCTGTGTGTTTGTATGATTGACGGTCAATGTTGAAACCAAGAACCGCTACCCCTGAACCAGCCGGTGTATTATAGATGTTGTCTTTGTATTTTTTAGATACAGTTGCAAAGTTTGAACTTGCCGGGAAAAGACGAGCAGCTGTATAAGCACCATCAGAGAAACCACGCGCCAATGAATCTTGGTCTGATCCATCATAATAAGTGAGTTTCACTTCTTTCAGGTGAACGTTTTTCTTATCCCAGTAGTTGTCATTCTTTTCAAATACAACAGATGATTTTGAAGTGATTGATTTAAGAAGGAAAGGTCCGTTTGCAAGGATTGATTTCACATCGTTTGGTTGACCAAAATCATCTCCCTTACTCTTCAAGAACTCTGTGCTAATTGGGAACAAGATTCCGTTTGTTGTTTTAGAGTTCCAGAAGGTTTCAGGTTTGTTCAATGTATATTGAAGTGTGTAATCATCAACCGCTTTGACACCAACTTGGCTGAAGTCTGTAGTTTTTCCTTGTACATAATCATCCAAGCCTTTGACAGAACCTTGAACAAGTGAAAGGGTTTCAGATTTTTTATCAGCAGCGTGTTTCAAACCAGTTACGAAGTCTTTGGCAGTCACTTCACCATGTTCTTCACCATCTGCATCGTACCATTTAACACCCTTACGAATCTTGTAGGTATAAGTCAAACCATCTTTTGAAACAGACCAATCTTCTGCAAGTGATGGCACAAGATTTCCATACTTGTCATTTGCCATCAAACCATCTACGACATTTGTAGTGATATCATGTGTAGCAGCTTTAGAAGATACAGTGTAGTCCAAAGTTTGAGGATCATCTGTGTAGACATAACCATAGTTTTTGTCTTCACCTGAGCTTGCTTTACTAGTATTTGAACCAGAACATGCAGCCAACAATCCAGCTGCAAGGAGTGTTACTCCGGCAACTGCGAATACTTTACCTTTTTTCATAGGAATTCTCCAATAGTTTTTTTAGATTTGTTTAAGATTATATCACAAGTAGAAAAAAAAGTAAACTAAATTTTCTGAATATTTGCTTCAATCCCATCCAAAAACCTTGCTATGATTGACTTTTTAGCCTAATTGATGATTTTACAATTTTCCATTAATCATTTGTATGATACAATAGAGAGGACTAAGCAACGAGGAAACAACTGTGAAAAAATTCTTTCTTTCTTTTTTAACCTTCATCCTGCTGTTATGCAGTTTACCTTATCAAGTCGTTCTAGCAGATGAGCTAGATCTTCCTGCTCAAAGTGCTATTGCTGTTGAAGCTGATACAGGTAAAATCTTATATGAAAAGGATTCAGAGAAAAAGCGAGATGTGGGTGGACTATCTACACTCTTGACTACTTATCTGATTTTCGAAGCTATTCATGAAAAAAAACTTTCTCTAAAAGATCCTATCAAACTGTCTGAGAAAGCTATGGCCTTAAATGATATCGAAGGTGCTGGTACTCTTCCTATGGAAGCGAACCAATATACGGTTGAACAGTTATTGACTGCCCTTTTAGTTGGAAATTCTAGTACTGCTGCCTTTGCCTTAGCTGAGAAAGTGGGTGGCTCTGAGAAAAGCTTCGTTGAAAAAATGAAGCAGAAACTTTCTGAATGGGGCATTCAATCTCCTCATTTAATTAATGCTACTGGATTAAATACTCAAACCATCAGCGGAGATCCTGACGGGAAAGAAGACGAAAATCAATTAAGTGCTTATGATATTGCTGTTATTGCCAAGCACTTACTTCAGGATTTTCCTGAAGTGACCAAATATACTTCAAAACCCACTGCTCTTTTTTCAAACACGCAGATTGAAAACCCCAACCTGATGCTAGAAGGCATGCCGAATTACCGTTCTGGAGTTGATGGCCTACGGGTCAGCAACTCTACCAAAGGTGGCATCACCTTTGCTGCATCGACGACGCAAAATGGCATCCATATGATCACAGTTGTCCTAGGAGTTGAGGCAGTTGACGGTGATCCATATGCACGCTTTGTGGCTACTTCTTCTCTGATGAACTACGTGGTACGGACCTTTGTTTCTTCCATTGTCGTCAAAGAAGGAGATCCCTACGGAAAAAGTAAGGCAACTATCATGGATGGGAAGTCAGAGACTGTTTTAGCTGTTGCAAAAAAAGACTTCTATATCGTTGAAAAGCAAGGCAGTCAAGCAGAACCAAAAATTCAATTCAAGAGTGACCAAGAATCATTCCGAGCACCTGTCAAATCAGGCACAAATCTTGGAAAATTACACTACACTGATCCAGATAAAATCGGACGTGGCTACTTAGAAGATCAAGAACCAACAGTCGATATGGTAGCAGGAAGAACCATTGAGAAAAGCTTTTTCTTAAAGGTTTGGTGGAATGAATTTGTTCGTTATGTCAACGAAAAATTATAAGTAAAAAAATCACAATGGAGTCAAATCCATTGTGATTTTTGATTGATGAAAATGAATTATCCTACAGATCCTTCCATTTCGTAGCTAATGAGTCGGTTTAACTCAACGGCGTATTCCATTGGAAGTTCTTTTGTAAAGGGCTCTACAAATCCCATGACAATCATTTCTGTCGCTTCTGATTCAGACAAACCACGACTCATCAAATAATACAGTTGTTCTTCTGAAATTTTTGAAACCTTGGCCTCGTGCTCCAAAGCAACTTGTGAGTTGTGGATTTCATTAAATGGAATCGTGTCTGATGCAGATAAATCATCCATGATAATAGTGTCACACTCAATGTGAGAAACTGATTTCTTAGAGTTCTTGTTGAAAGTCACTTGTCCACGGTAGTCTACCTTTCCGCCACCCTTCGCGATGGATTTGGATACGATAGACGAGCTAGTGTGAGGGGCATTGTGGATCATCTTGGCACCTGTATCTTGGTGTTGACCTGCATTCGCAAAGGCAATGGACAACATGGTCCCACGCGCTCCTTCTCCATCTAGATAAACAGATGGGTACTTCATGGTTGTCTTCGCTCCTAAGTTCCCGTCGATCCACTCAACTGTAGCATCTTTTTGGGCTTTGGCCCGCTTGGTGACCAAGTTATAGACATTGTCAGACCAGTTTTGGATAGTCGTGTAGCGCATATAAGCACCATCCAAGGCAAAGATCTCAACAATCGCTGCATGGAGGCTATTGCTTGAGTAGGTCGGCGCTGTACAGCCTTCTACATAGTGGACACTTGCTCCCTCATCCACAATAATCAAAGTGCGCTCAAACTGACCTGTATTTTCATTGTTGATACGGAAGTAAGTTTGAAGTGGGACGTCTACTTTTACACCTTTTGGTACATAAATGAAGGTTCCACCAGACCAGACTGCTGAGTTGAGGGCAGCCAATTTGTTGTCCGTTGGTGGTACTAACTTCGCAAAATACTGTTTGAAAAGGTCTGGATATTCTTTTAGGGCAGAATCCGTATCGGTAAAGATAATCCCCAACTTTTCAAACTCTTCTTTCATATTGTGGTAAACCACTTCTGATTCATACTGAGCAGAAGCCCCCGCTAAGTAAGCACGTTCCGCTTCAGGAATCCCGATACGCTCAAAGGTTTCCTTGATTTTCTCTGGGACTTCGTCCCATGAACGGGCAGGTTTATCCGAAGGTTTTTGATAATAGATCAAATCATCAAAGTCAATTTCTGATAGATCGGCTCCCCAGGTTTGCATGGGCATCTTTTTGAAGGTTTCAAAAGATTTCAAACGGAATTCAAGCATCCATTCTGGTTCATTTTTTGCTGCAGACAATTCACGAATAACCGCTTCATTCAATCCCTTCCCGGTAGAGAGAATGGGTTGAACGTCATCGTGAAATCCAAATTTATATTCACCGAGATCAATTGGTTTCGGTTCGACTCTTTCTTCAGCCATAATTTCCTTTCTTTCTCTGTTTCTTCTTTTAATTATTTGCTACGTTCGATCGCTTTTTTGAGAGCATTCCAGGAGAGGGTTGCACATTTAATCCGTTGTGGGAATTTTGAGACTCCAGATAAGAAGGCTGCATCTCCCAACTCCTCTTGGCGAGGATCTGATTGGCCTTGGACCATTTCTGAAAAGACCTGTGCCAATTCTTCGACTTCCTCTTTTGTTTTTCCCATTACAGCATCCGTCATCATACTAGCTGAAGCCGTTGAGATCGTACAACCTGAATTCACAAAGGCAATATCTTCCACCCTGTCATTCTCATCAAATTTCACACTCAACTGGATCACATCTCCACAAGTTGGATTGTTGAGTTGGATCTGATCAACATCTTCAATCTGCCCTTGGTGATGGGGGTGTTTTGAATGGTCGGCTACGACCGCCATGTACAGCGAATCTAATTTAGAAAGTGCCATTGAAAAACTCCTTTGCTTTGATCAATGCCTCAATTAATTTATCACAGTCCGCTTTGGTGTTGTAGATATAAAAACTTGCTCTCGTTGTCGCTGGGACTTGTAGGTATTGAAGGAGCGGTTGTGCACAGTGGTGACCTGCACGAACGGCAATTCCTTCATAATCTAATGCTGTTGCTAAGTCATGCGGATGGAGATCTCCTAGATTGAAGGAAATGACTCCAGAACGTTGGGCTAAGTCTTGGGAGCCATAGATGGTCAAGCCTTCGATAGCCTGTAATTTTGGAAACACATAGGCAATCAATTCTTGCTCATGCGCTTCTACCTGGTTCATACCCAGCTCTTCTAAGTAATCGATTGCTGCACCAAGACCAATTGCGCCCGCCATATTAGGTGTTCCAGCTTCAAATTTCCAAGGTAATTCCTTCCAAGAGGCAGATTGCTCGTAAACAAAGTCAATCATTTCGCCCCCAAACTCGATCGGAGACATTTGTTCTAATATTTCTTCCTTTCCATAGAGGACACCAATCCCTGTTGGTGCAGCCATCTTATGGCCAGAAAAAGCAAAGAAATCCGCATCTAAGTCTTGTACATCAATGGCCATATGAGGGGTTGATTGAGCCCCATCTACGACCATGATCGCTCCAACCTCATGAGCTAATCGAGCAATTTCCTTGATCGGATTGACCACCCCTAAGACGTTCGAAGCATGGGTGATGGAGACAAATTTTGTCTTCTCACTAAGCTTGCTCTTTAAGTCCTGCATATCCAGTAAGCCATCTTTTAGATAGACATAGACCAGTTTTGCTCCCGTCTTCTTGCAGGCTTGCTGCCAAGGAATGATGTTGGAGTGATGTTCCATAATGGAAATCAGGACTTCATCCCCTTCCTTTAGGACTTCTTCTGCATAGCGGGCTACCCAGTTGAGTCCAGTCGTTGTCCCTCTTGTAAAGAGCACTTCCTTGGTTGATGAAGCATTGATAAATTTTCTGACTTTCTCACGCGCTGCTTCATAGGCTGCTGTCGCTCGTTCTGCCAAAGTATGGACTCCACGATGGACATTGGCGTTATCTTGCAAATAATAGTGATTAACTGCTTCAAGAACACGTTTAGGTTTTTGCGTCGTCGCTGCATTATCTAGATAAACCAAAGGCTCATCGTGAACTAGTTGATCGAGAATGGGAAAGTCTTGAGCAATCGTATTTTTATCTAGCATTGTTTCTCCTTAGCGTTGAGATAACTTTTCTTCAATGGTGGCAATCATTTCATCACGTACTTCTTTAACTGGGATTTCAACAATCACAGATCCCAAGAAACCACGCACCACTAAGCGTTCTGCTGTGTGTTGATCCAGACCACGACTCATGAGGTAATACATATCTTCTGGGTCCACTTGACCGATCGATGCAGCATGGCCAGCTGTGACATCATTTTCATCAATCAAGAGGATTGGGTTGGCATCTGAACGAGCTTGATCCGATAACATCAAGACACGGCTTTCTTGCTGAGCATCTGCTCCTTTTGCCCCCTTGATAATATGACCAATTCCGTTGAAGGTCAAGGTTCCTTTTTCAAGAATAACCCCGTGTTGCAAGATATTTCCGATCGAGTTGCAACCAAAGTTGGTCACGCGGGTGTCAATTCCTTGAACCTGACGACCGCTTGATAAAGCAACGACTTTCAAATCTGCATGACTTCCGTTTCCAACCAAGTCACTGTCAAAGTCTGCAACCACGTTACCTTCGTTCATAACACCGATAGCCCAATCAATGCTGGCATCCTGACCTAGTTTCCCACGTCGACTGATGTAGGCTGTGACATTTTCACCCAGACGGTCAATCGCCGCAAATTTCACTTGGGCACCTGAGCGGGCGATCACCTCAACCGTCACATTCGCAGTTGCTGTTGCTGAGCCTTCACCTTTTGATTCTAGGCGTTCCAAATAGCTAAACTTGCTGTTTTTGCCTGCGATAATCAAAATGTGCTTATTAAAAGGTACATCACTGTCGCTATCCTGGTAGAAAATACCTTCGATGGGTTCTGAAATTTCGACGTTATCTGGAACATATAGCACAGCCCCACTATTAAAATAAGCCGTGTGGTATGCTGCTAGTTTATCATCGTCGTATTTAACCGAAGACATAAAGTAGTCTTTCACTACCTGAGGAATTTCTTCTAGGGCAGTATGGAAATCTGTAAAAAGAACTCCTTGGTCTGCCAAGGCTTGTGGCACCTGTTCAAATACAGTTTGAGTTCCAACTTGGACCAATTTTAAGTTTGAATCGAGGGCTGTAAAATCGGGAACATTGGCAGAAGCCTCGCTTTCTGTGATCGTCCCATCTCCAAGATTCCAGCGGTGGAATTTGACACGCTCAATGGCTGGCAATTCCAACTGATCGATCTTGTCAAAAGCTTTTTTTCGTAAATCTTGCAGCCAGCTTGGCTCAGCATGCAGTTCCGAAAAGAGGGTAATATTTTCAATACTCATTTTTTTCTCCTAATAAAGATACTATCTGTTTGATTTTATGACAACATTAGATCACTTGTCATCAGGTTATAGTTCTTCTTTATAGTCGTAACCGAGTTCTTCTGCAAGTTGTGCATAGCCTTCACGTTCCAAGCGTGCAGCCAATTCCGGTCCACCTGAAAGCACGACACGGCCTTCCATCATGACATGGACGACATCTGGAGTAATATAGTTCAACAAACGTTGGTAGTGGGTGATGATCATAGCTCCAAAACCTTCACCCCGCATTGCATTAACCCCTTTAGATACGACCTTAAGAGCATCGATATCCAAACCAGAGTCAATTTCATCCAAAAGGGCAAATGTTGGTTCCAACATCAACAATTGAAGGATTTCATTGCGTTTTTTCTCACCACCAGAGAATCCTTCGTTCAAATAGCGTTCTGCCATTTCTTCTTTCATGTTGAGCAATTCCATCTTTTCATCCAATTTTTTGATGAAATCACGAATAGAGATCTTCTCGTCCTCTTCTTTACCAGCATTCATGGCTGCACGTAAAAATTCTGCATTCGTAATCCCTGGGATTTCTGAAGGGTACTGCATAGCAAGGAACAAGCCCATCCGTGCACGTTCGTCTACTTCCAATTCCAAGATGTTGACACCATCAAACAGAATCTCCCCTTTGGTCACTTCATAATTTGGGTTTCCCATAATGGCAGCTGACAAAGTAGATTTCCCTGTTCCATTTGGTCCCATGATGGCTGCGATCTCACCAGTTTTGAGGGTTAGGTTCACACCTTTTAAAATTTCTTTGCCTTCAATTTCAACGTGAAGGTCTTTGATTTCTAATGTCGACATTGCATTCCCTTTCTTTTTACTTTGAAGTATGGAAGGTTCTCAAAGCAAAGATTCCTTCATCACAAAGTATTTTTTTACCTTTCAAGTATATCAAAAAAAAGCCTAAATGGCTTTTCTTTTGATTAGAACTATTCTTATTTAGTTTTTTCTTTTCGTTTTTGACGAACTTCCTCCCGGTAGGAAGAATTCCCTATATAGCGCAGAACATTTAACAAAGGACTGTGATGTGGCCCCAGAACCCCGATCAATTCTGCTAACAGCTCTACTCCAAACAAGAGCCCGATCACAAGTAGGACACCCCCAATGCGACTCGAGATGTTGAGCAAGAGAGAAATCAAGGAGAAGATCATCGAAATTCCATAGATCACAAGTACAGTTCCCCGATGTGTCAAGCCCAGAGAAAGAAGTCGGTGGTGCAAGTGATTGCGATCCGGTTTATAAAATTTTTGACCAGAAAGAGTCCGACGGATAATGGCTAAAAAGGTATCTGTAATCGGCACTCCGAGGATAATCATTGGGGTAACTACTGCAACAGCTGTCGCATTTTTCAAACCTTGCAAGGATAAGACAGAAATCATGAATCCGATAAACAAGGCACCAGTGTCTCCCAGATAGAGAATGGCCGGATGGTAGTTAAAGGGAAAGAAACCTGCGATGGACGCAACCAAGACAAAGATCGTCATGGTCAGAAAGAGATTGGGTACTGGAAGAAAGAAATAGGACACAATCCCCATTGTCACTAGGGAAATAATAGAGACCCCACTCACCAATCCATCTAATCCATCAATCAGATTGACCGCATTGGTAATAGAAACAATCCAAATCACCGTCAAAAGATACGATAGCCATGGTTCAAAATGAAGTAAGGGACCACCGAATGGAATCTTAAAATCATTCAGCCGAAAATCTGTCAAAAACCAGACCAGACTCGCTGCCAGCAGGATGCCGATCATCTTTTTCTTGGCAGACAACTCTTTTACATCATCGATCAATCCTGTGAGCGCGATAATCCATCCTGCGCCCACGACCGGCAAGGTATAGGATAGGTAACTTTTGATTGGTGCGGTGGTGGATGTCAGCATAGGAATAAACACAAGAGTCGCAATTGAAAAAGCAATCACGATAGACAGTCCACCCGCGCTTGGCATAGGCTTGGTATTGATCCGACGCGCATTCGGATAATCTACGGCATCAATCTTAAAGGAGAATAGGCGAACCAAGGGCGTCAATACCAAGGCAATCATAAAAGTTCCAATCAGCACCAGAACAAATTGCAAGGAAAAGGACATCATAAGCTAGCAACTTTCTTCAAATTCTCAATCGCACCAGACACCATTAATAAATGACCATGTTCCTGCAGAACTGCCCGTGTCACTTCTGAATCATCCGCATACTCCCGAATGATAGCAAGTAACCAGGTTGGATATTGATTTGGTTGATCCTCTGTATCGATCAAGACGGTTAAATAATAATCGGATCCCATTTTGTATAATTCAGAGGTATCCACTGGAAAGCTTACCGTTTTTGAAAAGGTAACTGCTTGCTGGATATTTGAAAAACGCAAAATGTAATAAATATACTGACTTACTGGTGCTTCAGATGTCGAATCTTGTTCTTGATTGTCCCGCAACTCTTCTTGTTCCAAATGGTGAATGGCTTCTGCATCCCCTTTTGTCTTATCAGAGATTGTTTTTTCCAAGGTTTTGATAAATTCATCTGGCGTCATGCGCGACAACTCTTCCATATCAGGAAGATCTGACAAATCCTCAAAATCCAATTGTTGGTCAATTTTTGATTTGGTAACAAAAACATCCAATTTATCTGGTTTTGGTGTCACACGGAAACTCAGCATCCCGCTATCCAGGAAGCTTTCAGGCATTTCGAGCTCATCCAAAATAGTGTAGAAAAATTCTTCTGTTTTTTCTTGTGGGACAAGGAAATCAGCAATTTCCATCCCACGTTCTTCTAAGTCTTCTAGTTGGATTGTGATCTTAATTGTTGAATCACTAATTTGCTTCATCTTCATAGCATAACCTCATACTTCTAGTCTTACTATTATACTAAAAAATTGGATAGAATTCAAAAAAAGGATGCATAGAAAAGAGGTCGGGACAAAAGTCTCCAACCTCGAAAAATAATTTGATCAAGTTCAACCGTTCTCTTAGAAAATAACACGGAAGAGTCCATACAATAGCAAGATGGAACCAAGAACAATCCGGTATTTCCCAAAGACGGTGAAATCATGATTTTTCACATAATCTGTCAAGAAGCGGATAGCGTACATGCTGACCACAAAGGCCACTCCCATCGCTACCAGTAGAATAAAGAGTTGCCCCAGTGCTAGTGAATGTCCGCCAAGAGCGAATTTTCCAACCTTTAAGAGGCTAGCGCCAAACATGGCTGGGATCCCTAAATAAAAGGTAAATTCTGTCACCACTGGACGACTAACACCATTGATCAAGCCGCCTACAATCGTAGCACCTGAACGGCTTGTTCCTGGAAATAGCGATAAAACTTGGAAGAGTCCGATATAAAGAGCTGTTCGATAAGGGAGCTTATGCAATTCCGTTACTGCTGGCTCAACCTGTTCTCGTCTTTCCAGATAGATAAAGGCAATCCCGTAGGTGATCAACATAATCGCAACGGAAATCGAATTGTGGAAATGCGCCTCAAACCAATCATCCAATTTAAAAACAAAGACAAGCGGGAGCGTTGCAACCGCAACTTTTGCCCATAATTGCCAGGTTCGACGTACTTCTAGTGGAGATTTCCCCGGTTTGAAGGGATACAATTTATCGAAATAAATCACCACAACCGCTAGGATCGCACCCAATTGGATCACGACATTGAACATCTCCATAAAGGCTGGATCTTGATTTTTAAACTGCACAAAATCCTGTAACAGAATCAAGTGACCTGTACTTGAGATCGGTAACCATTCTGTAATCCCCTCGACAATCCCAAAAAGAACCGCCTTGATTAATTCGATCAGAAACATCTTTTTCTCCTAAACTTACATTTGCTCTATTATATCATAAATCTATGGACTGGACCAGACCTTCTAAACTAGAAGGGAAAGAGCGACCAAGACCATTCTTAGTGCTGCTTAGAAGGCACCAAAGCCTCCTCCGCCTCCTCCGCCAGAGAAACCTCCTCCACTACCAGAGGAAACTGTGAAATGACTAGCTGTCGATGCTGTCGATCCATAAGTAGACATGGCATGACTTGAGTGGGTCACATCATGATAGAACGGAGTATAAACGAAGGCGTTTAAGGCTTGATTTTCTAAATGAATATTCCGAAGCTTCATGACCTTTGTGACCTGATCAGCTACACCATACAAGGCCGCATAGACCAATAAGCGATTCCATAGGACCAGAGACTGCAACTCTGCATCATTGAGGTGGGCAATCTCTTTCAACATCCGACCAAAACTATCCCAGTAATAGCGTTGCTCAGCACCCGCAAGATTGACAACTCCATCTCGTAGGCAGGCTTTAAAGACACCATTGAAGCGCACTGGCATAAACCAAAGTATGAGGATCCCTATCAAACAAGGAACAGAGAACCAACCCATCCCAAAGATGGCAAAGATTTCTGCTCCAAGAGCGATAAACCAAGCAGCCCAACCAAAGAAGAGACTTCGTCTAGCTTGCGCTTCTTCTTTTGCTTCTAAAGGGCGATAGTAGCTTGGCAAATGGAGATCTTCCACCTTGCGATGAACATCTCGGGCCACTTGGTTGACAGCCGTATCAAAGCGGCCCTGAGCCCAACTTCCTAGTGAACGAATGGCATCTTGATCTGCTTTTTTGGCATGTTTGTATACATCATCACTAAATTTATAATTCTCAAAGAGACGGTTAACAGGACAGGAAACTTGATCCCCAAAAGCCATATTCATAAAGGAGCGTTCAAAATCATCCACATGTCCATGAGACTTTCTCGTCAAAACGACTTCATTTCCTTGTTGCTCGTAGACAATCACTCCACGATCCATCAAATCCAGCAAAGTAGCTTGAAGCATTTTTTCAAATGTGAATACTGGAGGAGTTGCCTTCTCTTTATTGGTCGGGGAGGCCTCGTCTAATTCGGCTGAATAAACAACCGAGCTCATAACAAGAGGTGCAATATCCTGTGGAATCTCGTAAAGACGAGTATCAGTCGGATAGGTCACACCAGGCCAAATCATTTTTTTGAACCGATTGCGACCCAAGAGAGAAAGAAGCCAGAGTGCAATAATGAAGGCTGGCAAGATCCAGTTCCAAAACATGCGTGTCCAGTATTTTTCCTGTTCAATTTTAGCTTGGTTCTTGTGAAATTCATCCAATTTGGTTAATCCTGTATTTCGACCAGAATCATACAAAGTAGTTAGATCTGACTTCAACCAGTAACCATACAACTCCACAGCCTTTCCTTTGCCTAGGTTATAGAAAGTGGCAGAATAGATTCCATCTTCTTTCTTTACAGTCACATCCGGTCCCATAAAGGCTGTATGGATATACAGTTCCGATTGGGCATTAGCTGGTGCAAACTTAGGGATGACACGAAACTGAACTTCATCCACCTTCTGATCGCCATCTGTGATCGGTTTCCAGTTCAACTCCAAGATATCCTTGTGTGAATAGAGGAGATTTTTTAATTTCCATGTAACTTTAATTTTGACAGTATCTGTCGCTACACCACTGTTATAAATTTTCACTCGGTAGCCATCACCTAGATTCGTAATCTCGGGTTCTCTTTGAAGATCACGACCTTCCACCTCAACCTTTGGCGGTATCTCAATTGCAAACCCTTGTGGCATGTTGCCCGCAGTTCCTAGGCTAACATACTGCCCTCTATAAGAATCTTTGAAATAATAAACCAGTTCTTCCTCATAGGTGGCGTCGTCCCAGGTGTCCAAGGTCAAAGTTCCACCATAGTAAAGTACATCATAAGATGGGCTAGATGCATGGACATTCTGACTGACAAAAAGGCAGGCCAGAAAGGCGAAAAAAACATACAAATACTTTTTCATTTGATCACGCTCCTTTGTATTATTATAGCATTTTTTAAATAAAAAGAGGACCATGTTTGAAATGCCGCCTATTTTACTGTACAATAGGAGAAGTTAAAATAAGGAAGAGGAGAAAAAATGAAAAAAACATTATTCGCGCTCTTAACAGGGCTTTTCATTTGCCTGGGGATCACACAGGTTGCTCATGCAGATGACTATTTACGAATCGGAATGGAAGCAGCCTACGCTCCTTTCAACTGGACCCAAGAAGATGATGCAAATGGAGCTGTTAAAATTGACGGTACCAATCAATATGCCAATGGGTACGATGTCCAAATCGCCAAAAAAGTTGCTGAGGAGTTAGGTAAAAAACCTCTGATCGTAAAAACATCTTGGAACGGTTTAATTCCAGCCCTCACTTCTGGTAAAATCGATATGATTATCGCTGGGATGAGTCCAACCGCTGAACGTAAAAAAGAGGTCGCCTTCTCCAAGAGCTACTATACCAGTGAACCGGTCATGCTCGTTCGTAAAGATGGAAACTATGCAAATGCTACTACCTTAGATGACTTTAAGGATGCAAAGGTCACCTCTCAACAAGGGGTCTACCTCTATTCTCTCATTTCCCAACTCAAGGGTGCGAAACAAGAAACTGCAATGGGTGATTTTGCCCAGATGCGTCAAGCTTTAGAATCGGGTGTTATTGATGCCTATGTTTCTGAACGTCCCGAAGCCCTAACCGCCGAGTCCGCTAATTCTAAATTTAAGATGATTCAATTCAAAAAAGGATTTGAAGTTGGGGAAGAAGATGCGACTATCGCTATCGGGATGAAGAAGGGTGACACTAGAATTGATCAAGTCAATGCCGCACTAGCTAAGATTTCGTCTGAAGACCAAGTCAAACTCATGGATGATATGATTAAGAAGCAACCAGCTTCCAGTGATGCTAGTGATGATAAGCAGACATTCTTTAGCCAAATGATGAAGATTTTAAAGGATAATGGTCCACAGTTCCTACGGGGAACTGGTATGACCCTCTTAATCTCCATGACAGGGACCATTGCTGGGTTGATTATCGGTTTGTTAATCGGTGTCTTCCGGACAGCTCCAAAGGCTAAAAATAAATTTCTTGCTGGATGCCAAACTGCCTTTGGGTGGTTCCTCAATGTCTACATTGAAATCTTCCGTGGAACTCCGATGATCGTTCAATCCATGGTCATTTTCTACGGTTCCGCCCAAGCCTTCAACATTTCCTTGGATCGTACCTGGGCCGCCATCTTTATCGTATCCATCAATACCGGAGCTTATATGAGTGAGATTGTTCGTGGTGGGATCTTAGCAGTGGATCCAGGTCAGTTTGAAGCAGCGACTGCTCTAGGAATGACCCATGGACAAACCATGCGCAAGGTCGTCCTTCCACAGGTTGTTCGCAATATCTTGCCAGCAACAGGGAATGAATTTGTTATTAACATCAAGGATACATCTGTTTTAAATGTTATCTCTGTAGTTGAACTGTACTTTACAGGAAATACGGTCGCAACTCAAAACTACCAATACTTCCCAACCTTTACGATCATCGCTGTGATTTACTTCGTTCTCACCTTTACTATCACACGAATCCTTCGCTACATCGAACGTCGCTTAGATTCTGATACTTATACTACAGGTGCCAATCAAATGCAAGTCAATGAGGTGAAATAATGTCAGAAAAAATTCTTGAAATTCAACATTTAAAAAAATCTTATGGTCAAAATGAAGTCTTGAAAGATATTTCCCTTACGGTTGAAAAAGGAGAGGTGATCTCCATCATCGGGAGCTCAGGTAGCGGAAAATCAACCTTTCTTCGCTCCATCAATCTTCTAGAGACTCCTACTGCTGGAGAGATTCTCTATCGTGGGCAAAATGTTCTTGACCCTGAATATGATCTTACCCACTACCGCGAGAAATTGGGAATGGTTTTCCAAAGCTTTAATCTTTTTGAAAATTTAAATGTCTTGGAAAATACGATCGTTGCACAAACAACTGTCCTCAAGCGTGATCGTGAAACCGCAGAAAAAGTTGCCAAAGAAAACCTTGAAAAAGTCGGTATGGGATCTCAATATTGGGCTGCCCGTCCGAAACAACTTTCAGGAGGCCAAAAACAACGGGTTGCTATCGCGCGTGCCCTTTCCATGGATCCTGATGCCATCCTCTTTGATGAACCAACTTCCGCCCTGGACCCTGAAATGGTTGGGGAAGTTTTGAAAATCATGCAGGACCTCGCTAAAGAAGGTTTGACCATGATCGTCGTAACCCACGAAATGGAATTTGCCCGCGATGTCTCTAGCCGTGTCATCTTCATGGACAAGGGGGTCATTGCTGAGCAGGGAGATCCAAAAGAAATCTTTAGTAATCCCAAAGAAGAACGGACCAAGGAATTCCTTCAACGCTTCTTACACTAATCTCTTGAAACAGTTTGCTTACCAGTATGGAAGCAAGCTGTTTTTTGTACCTCCTCTTCTTTTAAGGCATAGAAAAAAACCAGAGAGGAAGCCTCTCTGGTTTTTAATTGGAACAACAAATTAATCTTCGAATTTTTGATGATTTTTGTCATAAAAATCAATCAATCCGAGTGCAGTTTCAAACGAGATGTTCTTCACTTTTGCACGTCCTTGAGCCAAGGCAATGATAGACATTTCACGGGCATTTGTTTCTTTACTGATACGATATCCCGTAATTTTCTTATCGCGTACCCATCCAACAACTGATTCTACTTTTTCAAAGTTCGATTTAGCCATGATCTTTCTCCTATATTATTATTTCCAATACTAATATAAATTTTTTTGCACATTTTGTCAACTAAAATCGCTGAAAATACGAACCTTTTTTAAAAAATGATAAAAAGTTTACTTTGCTTTCAGGGCTGATAATATTTGTGTACGAATGTTTTCAACGCCATCAGGGTTTGCTGGTAGGAAAATCGTATTATTCCCTTCTTTATCTGCAAAATTATTTAGGGTATCCAAGTACTGGTTGGTTAAGAGAATTGACATGATTTGTTCTTCGGTCAAGTCTACATTCGCACCTTTTAACTCTTTAATAGAGTCTGCCAATCCATCGACAATGGCCTTCCGTTGCTCGGCAATACCAACCCCGTGCAAACGGTCTTTTTCCGCCTCAGCTTCGGCAGCAGTAACGATCTTGATCTTGTCTGCTTCTGCCAACTCCTGAGCTGCCACGCGTTTTCTTTGCGCTGCATTGATCTCGTTCATGGATTGTTTCACTTCGGCATCTGGCTCAACTTTGGTGATCAAGGTTTTAACAATAATATATCCATAAGTTGACATTTCTTCTGCCACTTGTTTTTGAACTTCAAGAGCGATTTCATCTTTTTTCTCAAATAATTCATCCAAGGTCAACTTAGGCACAGAAGAACGAAGAGCATCTTCAATGTATGATTTAATCTGTGATTCTGGACGCATGAGTTTGTAGTAGGCATCCTTTACGTTGCTTTCGTTCACTCGGTATTGTGTTGCCACATTCATGGTAACGAATACGTTATCCTGAGTTTTTGTTTCAACCACGATCTCGCTCTGCAAGACGCGCAATTGAACTCGCGCTGCAATTTTATCGATACCAAAAGGCGCTCGCATATGAATGCCACTATCGCTAATTTTTTGATAACGTCCGAAACGCTCGATGATGGCAACAGATTGTTGCTTGACCACATATAGTGAGCTGATCACAATGAATCCTGCAACCATTAGCAAGAATAAAATAAAGATAAAAAATCCAGGCATAAAAAGTTCCTCCTTTTAATTTACGCATATCATATCATATGTCTTCATAAAAAAGCAATATATTCCCTAAAAATATATTGCTTAAATAGTCGATTATTTCTGCATGATACTCAGACCAGCATATTATAGAGAGTTTCATTTCCGTTCAAGTTAATGAAAGACGGATCAAAACGCTCAATACGATTGACCAAACCTGCATAGTCATGCTTATTGGCTAAAGTAACCCCAATCAAGACAGGGCCTGTTCCTTTACTAGCACGCTTGATGTATTCAAAACGTGTAATATCATCATTTGGCCCTAAGATATCATTTACAAATTCACGAAGGGCCCCTGGACGTTGTGGGAAATTGACGATAAAGTAGTGTTTGACCCCATCGTAGATCAAAGCCCGTTCTTCCATCTCAGGCATACGGTTGATATCATTATTCCCACCTGAGATAATACAACAAATGGTTTTCCCCTTGATGTATTCGCGCAAGATTTCAAGGGATGCTACACTGGCCGCTCCTGCTGGTTCAGCTACGATCCCTTGTTTGGAATAAAGATCAATCAAAGTCTCTGAAATCAAGCCTTCATCGACCCCAACCAAAGTTTCCACATGTTGACGGGTCACTTCATAAGTCAATTGTCCCACCTTTTGCACAGCAATCCCGTCTGCAAACTTATCGATTTCTGGTAATTTGACGGGACCACCTGCTTCAAAAGCAGCCTTCATGGAGCGCGCTCCTTCAGCCTCTACCCCAATGACCTCAATCCGAGGCTCTGTTTCTTTGATGTAGGTAGAAACACCTGAAATGAGGCCTCCTCCACCAACAGGAACAAGGACAGCATCAAAGGTAATCGATTCTTTTCGAGCTTCCTCAAGAATTTCATAGGCCACTGTTCCTTGGCCAGCCTGTACGTGTGGATCATCAAACGGGTCAATAAAGGTCCGTTTTTCTGCGAGAGTAAATTCTTGGGCCGCCTTAGCTGATGCATCAAAGGTATCCCCCACCAACTTAATCGTTACATAGTCCCCACCAAAGAAGCGGACTTGGCCGATCTTTTGTTGCGGTGTTGTAATCGGCATGAAGATGGTTGCTGGAATCTTCATTTCATTACAAGTATAAGCAACTCCTTGCGCATGGTTTCCCGCAGAAGCACACACCACCCCACGCTCACGCTCTTCTTTAGAGAGTTGAGAAATTGCAAAATACGCTCCACGAATCTTGAACGAACGAACACGTTGGGCGTTTTCTTTTTTCAAATAAATCTTTGCCTCATATTTTTCAGATAAATAGTGGTCGTATTCAAGGGGCGTATTGACAACGACTCCACTTAATATTTTATGGGCCTTAGCCACATCTTTTGCTGTTATCATTTCATACCTCTGTTGCTGTGTATTGATCAAAAAAGCAAGCCAGGGTGTCCCAACTTGCTTAGTCTTCTACAGACAATTAGTTGTAGATTTTGAAGGCGTCATCGTCGTTTTGACCAACGAATGGCATTGCTTTACGCAATTCAGCACCAACTTTTTCAATTTCAAGTTCTTCAGCTTGTTTGCGGAAGGCTTTCAAACGTGGGAAACCAGCATCGTGGTCTTCAACGAATTCACGTGCAAATTTACCTGATTGGATATCAGCAAGGGCAGCTTTCATGTTTTCTTTTACTTCTGGACCGATAACACGTGGACCAGTTACGAAATCACCAAATTCTGCAGTATTTGAACATGATTGACGCATTTTCTTGAAGCCACCTTCGTAGATCAAGTCAACGATCAATTTCATTTCATGAAGGACTTCGAAGTAAGCCAATTCAGGGGCATAACCAGCTTCTGTCAAAACTTCAAATCCAGCTTCGATCAAGCTTGTCAAACCACCCATAAGAACAGCTTGTTCACCAAACAAATCTTCTTCTGTTTCTTCTTTGAAGGTTGTTGAAAGAAGACCAACACGTGCTGAACCAACACCTTTTGCCCAGTCCATTGCGATGTCTTTCGCGTTACCAGTAGCATCTTGGTAAACAGCGTAAAGTGCTGGTACACCAAATCCTTCAGTGTAAGTACGACGTACCAAGTGACCTGGTCCTTTTGGTGCAACCATGAAGACATCTACGTCTTCAGGAGCTTTGATGTAACCAAAGTGGATATTGAAACCATGGGCAAAACCAAGAGCTTTACCAGCGCTCAAGTTTGGAGCGATTTCATCTTTGTAGATATCTTTTTGGATTTCGTCTGGTGCCAAGATCATGATGATATCAGCCAATTTAGTTGCTTCTGCAACTGGGTAAGCTTCAAATCCATCTTCTTTTGCTTTATCGAATGATTTACCAGGACGCACACCGATGATGACATCGTGACCTGAATCACGCAAGTTTTGTGCGTGAGCATGACCTTGTGAACCATAACCGATTACAGCGATTTTTTTACCATCAAGTGCTGGTACTTTAACGTCTTTTTCGTATTCCATTTGAACTGCCATAAGTAAAATCTCTTTTCTATTTTATTATTTGCCTTTTTAAGGCGGGGTTAACAATGTTAAGGTGAGAATTAATCTCGAGTAAATCCGGTTGCACCGGTGCGGGCGATGTTTTTAATCCCATAAGGTCGAATAACACGAATGAGGGCTTCGCTCTTTTCTGCATTTCCCGTCATTTGAACGGTGATAGAGCTTGGGGCTACATCGACCACGGTCGCACGGAAAGGTTGAATAATGGCCAAGATTTCTGCTCGCTTCTCAGCAGGTGCAGAAACTTTCACCAGGATCACTTCGCGCTCCAAGTGTGGTTTATCAGTGATATCCCGGACACGGATCACATCCACTTGGCGGTTGAGCTGTTTGATGATTTGCTCTACTTCATCATGCGAAGCAACATCAATGATAATGGTAATCCGCGATACATTAGGGTTTTCTGTTGCGCCAACAGAGATGCTTTCGATATTGACTTGACGTCTCGACAAGACTCCAGTAAAGCGGTTCAGAACACCTGAGCGGTTTTGAAGTTTGGCTGTTAACATTCTACGCATTAAACTTCACCCCCAACATCTCATGATTACTCTTACCAGCTGGTACCATCGGCAAGACATGCTCTTTCCGAGAAATGTCTACTTCGATGAACATTGGTACATCTTCTGTGATGACTTCCAAATCCTTCTCCAGAGTTTCAGGATTATCAAATTTATAATTCTTGATCCCGTAAGCTTGCGCCATCAATTGGAAATCCGGAAGGCTATCAAAGACTGACTCTGACGTCCGACCATCATAGAAGGCTTCTTGCCATTGACGGACCATCCCAAGCGAGTGGTTGTTGAGCATAACGACCTTGATCGGAACCTTATAAATATTTAAGATCGCCAATTCTTGGTTGGTCATTTGGAAACCACCATCTCCGACAAAGAGAACAACTTCTTTATCTGGATTGGCAATTTTCGCTCCGATAGCTGCAGGAACACCGAATCCCATCGTTCCTAGACCACCAGATGTTACCAATTGGCGCTCATTTTGGTAAGGATAGTATTGAGCTGCCCACATTTGGTGTTGTCCAACGTCTGTGACGACAATAGCGTCCCCCTTGGTCAACTCTCCGATGCGTTCGATCACAGCTTGTGGTTGCACAACCCGTTCTTTCTTGTCGTATGAACGAACCCGGTTCTTATCTTGGGTCACCTTTTCAATCCATTTTTCTGTGTTGTTATGAACCGTTGGCTCTGCTAGCAACTGTTGCAAGGCTTTCTTTGCATCGCCAACAACAGGAATGTCGACAGCAATGATCTTCCCAATCTCTGCAGGATCAATGTCAATATGGGCAACCTTAGCATTTTTAGCGAAAGTCTTTGGATTCCCTGTCAAACGGTCATCAAATCGACAACCAACACTGATCATGAAATCCGTCTCTGTCATAGCAATATTGGCCGCGAAGGATCCGTGCATTCCTCCCATCCCTAGGAAAAGAGGATGACTGGTCGCAATCGTTCCTTGACCTAACAGACTGGTCACTACTGGAATCTGATAGCGCTCTGCTAGAGCAATCAACTCTTTTGCAGCTCCAGCGTAACTCACCCCACCACCAGCAAGAAGAACTGGTTTTTTAGCCTTACTCAATTGCTTCAAAATCTTTTTGATCTGCAATTCATTGGGTTCAATGGTAGGCTGGTAGCTTGGAAGCTTCACACTTGGTTCATAGATAAAATCTGTCTCTAAAGCAGACACATCCTTTGGAAGGTCAATTACCACCGGACCAGGGCGTCCAGTCGTCGCAATATGGACAGCTTCTGTGATAATTCGCGGAATATCTGCCGTCTCACGTACTTGATAGTTGTACTTGGTAATGGGCATGGTAATTCCCACGATATCCGCTTCTTGAAAGGCGTCTTTCCCGATCCCAGCACGATTGACTTGACCAGTGAAGACTAATAGGGGAACGCTATCGCTCATGGCATCTGCAATCCCTGTAATGGCATTGGTAGCCCCCGGTCCACTAGTGACGACTGCGACACCCAGCTTTCCAGTTGATTTAGCGTAGCCTTCAGCCTCATGCAAGCATCCTTGTTCATGACGACCCAAGATATGCTGGATACCCTCAAAGCTATAGATGGCATCGTATAAAGGCAAAACCGCTCCACCAGGATAACCAAAAATCGTGTCAATGCCCAAATCACGCAGGGTTTCAAGAACGAGCTCTGAACCGGTTTTTGCAGTTTCTAAGGTAATTTTCTCCATGTCTCTCCTTTCCAGTACTTTGTATATCAAATTAGCATGCTACTATCATACCATTTTTAGAAAATATTTCAAGGAAAAATAGTAAATTTTCTGAATTTTCTATCCAAATCCGAATAATGAGAGTTTTTCTAAAAAAGAACAATCCAATCAAAAAAGAGGCTGGGACAAAAGTCCTAGCCTCTCAATTGTTTTTGGATTGTCGAGCAAGACGCAGTGGTTGAGTGGGCTCTACTACGCTGATTTCATCAGCTTTTACAGCCCTACT
>NZ_JADNLT010000014.1:0-29416 GCF_015556095.1 Streptococcus parasanguinis | reverse complement strand
CCGACTACCACAACTACTACGACTCAAGAACCGACTACCACAACTACTACGACTCAAGAGCCGACTACCACAACTACTACGACTCAAGAGCCGACTACCACAACTACTACGACTCAAGAACCGACTACTACAACTACTACGACTCAAGAGCCGACTACCACAACTACTACGACTCAAGAGCCGACTACCACAACTACTACGACTCAAGAGCCGACTACCACAACTACTACGACTCAAGAGCCGACTACCACAACTACTACGACTCAAGAAGCGACTACCACAACTACTACGACTCAAGAGCCGACTACCACAACTACTACGACTCAAGAGCCGACTACTACAACCACTACGGTAACAACTACTGATGAACCTAAGACTACTTCAACTACAACTGAGGAGCCTAAGACCACAGTAACGACAACCGATGAGCCTACAACTACTTCAACTACTTCTGAAGAGCCTAAGACTACTGTACCTACTACACCTGAGACTCCTGATACAACACCAGAAGAACCAGGAAACCACAATAGTAGTGAGGAAGACACAACGTCAACAACAACTACTACTGCAGAGCCTAAGACTTCTTCATCTACTACAGAAAATCCAAATAAACCTAGTCATTCTGGTACCACAACGACACCAAGTGCGCCAGGTTCAAATGGTGGAAACAATGGGGGAGGTCGCAAATCGCTTCTTCCAAACACAGGTGAAGTTGTTGCATCTGGACTCGTCTTCTCTGGAATTCTTGTCTTAGCAGGTGCTGTTGGAATCAAACGGAAATTGACTCGTCAATAATTTATTCATTAAAAATAGTCAATTTTCTAACGAAATAGATTTTCAATGCATCTTAACAAATAGTTCAACTAACAAAGAGAGAAATTTTTAGCTCTCTCTGATAGATAAAAAGAGGCTGGGACAAAAGTCCTAGCCTCTCAATTATTTTTGGATTGTCGAGCAAGACGCAGTGGTTGAGTGGGCTCTACTACGCTGATTTCATCAGCTTTTACAGCCCTACTCAACTGTGCGGAGGCGGGACGACGAAATCGAATTCTAACGAATTACCGATTTCTGTCCCACTCTCTTTTCTTTGTGTAGGCCCTATAAAGATTTGGCTTACACCGGTACGTCTACATCTCAAAACATTGGAGAGATAATAAACGAATATTCCTTTTTATTTTTTATAAATCAGGTTATTAGATGGAATATCAGATGATAACGAAAATAGTTTCGTAAATACAAAAAGACAAACGTCCAAATGCGACGTCTGTCTTCAAGCTTTTTTCTTTGTTTATGGTAAGATGGCAATGGCACGGACAGGTGAACCAGTTGCCTTGTCCCAGTGAGGGAAAGCGATCGAAATCAAAGCACCTACAGCTGGAACTTGGTCCAATTGGTTCAAGACTTCAACTTGGTAGATATTTTGTTCCAAGAGGTAGTATTCATTGACCAAGCCATGCTCTGCTGCTGGAATACCTGCATCGGTATCAAAGGTTTCATGACCCACAGCCTTAACATAGCGTTCATGAATCAAGAATTCCAAGGCTTCACGGCTCCATCCTGGACTTTGTTGAACACCATTTTCATCAAGATTGCGCATAGCATCTTGATCTGGCCAACGTTTTGACCAATCACTGCGGAAGGCAACAAAAGCACCCTCAGCAATTTGTCCATGCTCTGCCTCAAAGTCTAAGATATCTTGTTTGCTCAAGATAAAGTTTGGATTGGCAGCAACTTCTTTAGACTTGTCGATAACATAAAGTGGCAAGAGGAGATCTTTGAGGGCAATCTCATCCAACCAACGACCCCCTTCTACAAAGTGAATCGGTGCATCAATATGCGTTCCGTATTGACCAACCACTGTAAATTTTTGAACATGGAAACCATCTTTTAATGTAAAAAGGTCTTCTTGTTGCAAGGCAGGAAGGGCTGGGAAGTGTGGACTTTCCGCATTGATTTGGTGACTCAAGTCCACCCATTTTTTAGCTTGCAATTCTTTATAAATACTTAGTAAATCTGACATGTTTCTTCCTCCTTATTCGCCCCAAACTTCAGCGACAATTTCCTTAATCAAACCGATTTTTTTCCATTGGTCTTCTTCTGTCAAAATGTTTCCTTCTTCTGTCGAAGCAAAGCCACACTGAGTAGACAGGTAAAGATTTTCCAACGGTACATACTGACTTGCTTCTTTAATACGAGCAATCACTTCATCCTTGTTCTCCAGTTGACCACTCTTAGATGTCAAAAGGCCTAACACCACTCCTTTACCAGGGGTTACTTCTGCAAGTGGTTCAAAACCACCAGCACGATCAGTGTCAAACTCAAGGAAGTAAGCATTGACCGCTTCTTCTCCAAGGAGTTCTTTGGCAATCGGCGCATAGCCACCTGATGAAGCCCAAGTAGAATGGAAGTTCCCACGACAAACGTGCGTATTGACGGTCAAACCAGCTGGAACATTTTGGTAGACATCGTTGTTAAAGGTCAAGAAGAGATCAGCGAGTTCTCGGCGAACCTCATCTTTTGACTTGCCTTGAGCTGCTCCCCAAGCCGTCAAGAAATGATCGTCTACCAAGACACCCCACGTACAGTCATCTACTTGAAGGGTCCGAAGTCCTGCATCATACAAATCTTGAATCACTTGAAGATAGGCTTGCTTGATATCTTCACGAACAGCCACAAAATCAGGATAGATGGTATTTAATTGTTCTACATGCTCTGCATCACGGATCAATTCAAAATAGAATTGCGCAGGTGCTGGAATAGTATATTTAGCCTCTACACCATCTACATCTGCTACAAGATCCCGCAAGAACTTGTAATGCTCTACAAATGGATGATTGGCTCCTGTGATTTTTCCAACGACAAGTGCTGAGTCCGCCTTGGTTGTTTCATCATGGAATTGATAACCTTGAGCAGCTTGGACATGATCAATGCCACCAAAGCCCCAGAAGAAATCCAAATGCCAATAAGCACGGCGGAATTCTCCATCTGTTACTGACTTCAGACCAGCAGCAATTTCTTTTTCAACGAGGTCACGAATCGCTTGATCTTCTACTTTTGTTAAGTCAGCCTGACTGATTTTTCCAGCTGCGAAATCTTCACGAGCTTGAACCAAAGCTGCTGGACGAAGGAATGAACCAACATGGTCTATGCGATAAGGTGCATGTGTATGTGTCAATATGAATTCCTCTTTCCTATAAGTTTTACATTAATTCATCAATGCAACCATTATAGCAGTCCAATACCTGATAAACAAGGGTTTGGGATAATCTAATATCTTTGACATCTATATAGTCTTAGACTATAACAAAAAGAAGTCCTTGAAGGACCTCTTTTTTATTTTAATTTTTAAATGCATCGAGCATAACTTGAAACTCTTCGTTCGTGAGTGTAATGCCTTTCCCCATCTTTGTATGGTCGGGACTCCAGGTCCGGATATCATACTTAGCTGGAGCACCGTTAAAACTTACACGGTTCAATTCCTTGGTCCAACCCTTGTCATTTTCTGACAAGACCAGTAGATGTTCTTCGATTTGGAATGAAAATTCTGCCATTTCACGACTCCTTTCTTGCCTTCTCATCTCTATTATTCGTAAATCATTTACAAAATCGTTGAAATTATCTATAATATATTGTATCAAGTTATGGAGAATTTAGCTATGAAAAAATTTCTCGAGATCGTTAAAGACCGAGCAAATGAATTTTTCAATGGAAAAGTCAGTACCCCTGCCCCATTAGAAGATGAGAGAATTATTGAAATCATTCAACAAGCATTGCGAAAAAAACAAGGGGTTCATGTTATTTTTTCAAACAAGAGTTTTACAGGCGATATTGTCAAGTATGACCAAGAACGCCGACAACTGATCGTGAAAAATTTTAAAAAGAGTATGTCCACGATTATTCGGATTTCTGAGATCCAGAAAATCAGTTTGGTCCCCAATAACATTCGCATCGCCCAACAAAAAGGAGAGGTTTAACCCTCTCTTTTTTTGTTATACTCGAACAGTTTTACTTGCCCCATCTTTTGAGTAGAGATTGATTAAGCCTTCCTGGCAAGAACGAATCATATCTCCTGGCTTGACTTCTTGTGGGACCGTGATCGTGAGAAGTTCCATCGGATTTGGTGCGCGATCAATCTTCACTCCATCCTTATCATGCAAGTCTTGGATCTGGCATTCAAAATGACGGAAGCCTGGTCCGTAGAATTCCACTTGGTCGCCTTCATTGATGACATTCCGTTGGCGAATCGTCGCAGTCATGGTAGATGGATCAAAGTCCACGACTTCTCCTACAAATTTGTATTGAGGAATCTTACGACGTGCCCCAAACAATTGTTCATTTTCAGTCGGTGTTTGGTAGTAGAATCCAGTTGCTAATTCACGTTGAGCGACTTTCCACAATTCATTGATCAAATCATCCTTGATGGCATAAAAGGCTTCTGGACTTTCCATATAGGCATCACAAGCCGCCTTGTAACAGTTGGCTACTGTTGAAACATAATGGACAGATTTCATCCGGCCTTCAATCTTCAAGCTATCAACTCCATTATCAATCATGTCTGGAATATTTTCGATCATACACATGTCCACGGCTGACATAGAGTATTCTTCTGGGACTTGCCCTTTGATACTCTTGCGTTCTTGGCCAAATGGCATATCGTAGAGATCGTATTTCCAACGACAAGATTGAGAACAGCCACCACGGTTGGCATCCCGGTCAGACATGTGGTTAGAAAGGGTACAACGTCCGGAATAAGAAATACACATGGCTCCATGAACGAAGGCTTCGATCTCAAGATCGGTACGCTTACGGATCTCTGCCAACTCTTCCATGGATACCTCACGGGCCAAGACGACACGGGTCAAGCCATATTCTTTCCAGAAATGGAAGGTCTCCACATTGGTTGCAGAAGCTTGCGTAGACAAGTGAATATTGAGACCAGGTGCATAGGTTGCACAGATTTCAATCAAGGCCGGGTCTGAGACGATCACGGCATCAAGTCCCATATCCCGCAATTCACGGAACCACTCACCTGCTCCCTGTTCATTTCCTTCATGGGTCACCATGTTTGAAGCGACGTGCACATCTACTCCACGGGCATGAGCATACTCAATTCCTTCACGAAGCTCATCCATGGTGAAGTTTCCGGCACGGCTACGCAAACCATAGGCTTGTCCACCAACAAACACAGCGTCTGCCCCATAATTAACCGCAACTTTTAACTTTTCTAAGGTTCCAGCAGGTACCAAAACCTCTGGACGTTTTTTTGTATTTGTCATGTTTTCTCCAATTTACAAGATTGTCGATATAATGAATAGCCTCTTCGTTCCCTGAAAAAGGAAAACTCACAAACGAAGAAGCCCTAGTATTATTTGTTATTTTACACGATCAGGTTCATAATCATAGAAACCAGTATCCAAACCACGATTAGCTGGATGTAATTTGCGGATTTCTTCATCAAACAGATAGACTTGATCCTGTGTAAATGTTCCATTTTGAATCAAATCACGGGCCTTGACAAAGTACTCTGTAATCTTGACAAAGTTTTCACCCGGACAGTAGACACCATCGAGTTTCCAATGATCAAAGCCATGTTCTACCAACTCAGACAATTTGGTCATCATATTCAAGTCATTATTTGAGAAGATATGGGTTCCATGTTTGTCCTCATAGACTGAATAATGAGAATTGGGATCTCCTGGTTCTGCTAAGAACAGATCCCGATCTTTGGTCACAGACTCTTCTGTCTTGATAAAGTTGTAATAATTCTGAAGTAGCGGTCGTTTTGAATGGTGGATAATGCTAGCACCATAGACCAAGACTTCTGCAGGAATCTGAAGATTCTCAGCCATTACGAATAATTCGGCAGATGGAATCTCACGAGCCAAAACAGCTTCAGAAGCTCCTGCTTGTTTTCCCCAGAAATTGATCTGGCGGCTAGAAGTGACCATGGTTGATGCATCGTAGATGGTTTTGAATGGATAGCCATCTCGTTTCAAGACATAAAAAACGCCCGCATCTCCGACAGTAATATAATCAGCCTGAATTTCCTTTAGAAAATCTAGGAAAGGCTTGATTGAATCCATCATCGATTGGTGCATGAGTGCATTTACAGCTACTGTCAATTCTTTGCCAGCAGCATGGACCAGTTGGGCAATTCGATTTATTTCGTCATAGCTTAAAGTTTGAGGCAATCGTAATCCGTAGTTTTTTTCACCGACATAGATTCGGTCAACCCCTGCATCAATCAGGGCTTGCGCTTGCTCAACACTCTCTGCTGTTGCTGTAATAATAATATTTTTCATAGAACCATTATAACAAAAATTCCGATATTCTAAAAAAATTTATTCATTTTGTAAAATTTGTAACATTTTTGTAACATTTATATACCTGAATTCATGATAGAATAATAGAGTACTGTTAGGAGAGAGAAAATGCCCGTAAGAAATTTAAGACACTATGATGAAGAATTCGATTATATCGAATTAACCAAACAAACCCAAGAAACCCCTATTCAGGACTATGCTCCTGAAGTTGAACCCGCACCTCAATTAAGTGAATTGCTATATTTTTTAAATATCGCTATTTTCTGTGTGTTGACGGTGGTATTTAGTTTTATCTTTTTAGCAACAAAAATGAATACCTTCTTTGCGTTCGCTTTAGCGATTGGTTCTAGCTTTGCTAGTATTCAAGGGTTCCGAATTTACTACAATAAACGAAAAAAATAAAAATCAGGTTCGCCTGATTTTTTTATTTACTCGAATTTTTTTAATTGGAATAACAATTGGAAGACAAAACTTAACTGCCAATTGCCATCTTACCTTCCATAAAAAGAGACTGGGACAAAAGTCCTAGCCTCTCAATTGTTTTTGGATTGTCGAGCAAGACGCAGTGGTTGAGTGGGCTCTACTACGCTGATTTCATCAGCTTTTACAGTCCTACTCAACTGTGCGGAGGTGGGACGACGAAATCGAATTCTAACGAATTACCGATTTCTGTCCCACTCTCTTTTTTATGCTTCTTTTGTTTCTTCTTCAGCTGCTTCTTCAGAATCTTTTTCATCCAACTCTAACACGATGTCTTCTGATTCTGTTTGTTTGCGAATGGATTGAACCAAGTCATTGCCACTTAGATTTTCTTTTTGAAGTTTATCCTTAAATGAGTGATAGACTTCTTGAGATTTTTCAACCACATCTTGCGTCTTTTCTTTGACAGACTCCAAAACAGTTCCTGTCGTAATTTCTCCAGAACCAACTTTTTCTTTGGTTTGTTGGATCACTTCTGCTGCCTGTTTTGAAACATCCTTAGCAGTTTGTTTTACCGATTCATGTACTTCTTGAGGATCTTCTTGATAATCTTTTACGAAGCGCACCACTTTTTTAGTGACTTTCTTTCCTTGCTCAGTTGATAAATAGTAGGCTGCTGAAGCACCTGAAATCACACCAATTAATAAACTAGATAAACGTCCCATATTCTTCCTCGATTCTATTTAAATAATTTTGAAGCCATCTTAATCGCTTTTAATCCGATAGAGGCTTTCACTGTTTTTCCACCAGCTGACACTGCTTTGACACTCAATTGACGGGCTTGATCATTCAAATCTGAAACTGACTCTGAAAGATCCGCCACGGCTGTAAAGAGTGGGTCAATCGTTGCAACTTTTTGATTCAAATCATCCGTTAAAACATTGACTTTTGCCAATAGATCATTGGTTTGATGCAAGGTGACATTGACATCTGATGTCAAAACTTGGATGGTTTTTTGCGTCTCATCTACAACTTTTCCAATCTTTGAGAGGAAAAAAATCATATAAATGACAAGCGCTACTAAGGCAAGGCCTAAGAGGCCGTAGGCAATTTCAATAAACATATGTTACTCCTTTGTTTCTACATAATAAGGGGCTTTTTTGCGACGTTGGTAAAGGATAATGGCAAGTCCAACTAGAATCAGGATCATTGACAACCACTGGGAAACACGTAAGCCTGCAAACATCAAGCTATCCGTCCGCATTCCTTCGATGATCATCCGACCAAAACCATACCAGATAAGGTAAAAGGCTGTGACCTCACCTTGCCGCAAAAATTGGGGCTTCCTCCGAAGAATCAAGATCAAGAGAAATCCTAGCAGATTCCAACTGGATTCATATAAGAAGGTTGGCTGACGGTAACTACCATCTATATACATTTGATCTCGAATAAAAGAGGGCAGGTAGTTGAGACTTTTAACAGCAGCTCCATAAGCTTCCTGGTTAAAGAAGTTTCCCCAGCGACCAATACTCTGTGCAATCATGACGCTTGGGGCCGCAATATCTAAGAAATCAATTGGCTCAATCAAGCGTCTACGAGAGAATAGATAGAGGACAAGGGCACCTGTCAAGAGGCCACCATAAATCGCGATTCCTCCGTTCCAGATGGCGAAAATCTCACCCAGGTGCTGGCTATAGTAACCCCATTCGAAAATAACGTAATAGAGTCTAGCCCCCACAATCGCAAGCGGAAAGGCGATCAAAATGAAATCAATGATAGCATCTGGATCAATTTTTTTACGGGGCGCTTCTTTCATTGAAAGATAAACGGCTAGAATCAAGCCAGAGACAATACAAATCGCATACCAACGAATACTGATCGGACCTAATTGAAGGGCTACTGGATTCATTCCTTCACCTCATTTTGACTAATCAACTGGGACAAACGTTCTTCAAAAGTTTTGGTAGCATCATAGCCCATTTCTTTGGCACGAACATTCATAGCTGCGGCTTCGATCACGACCGAAATGTTCCGACCAGTCTTCACAGGGATGCGAATCCGAGGAATGGTCACGCCACCGATTTCCAACTCTTCTGCATTATTACCAAGACGATCATAGACCTGATCCTTAGCATAATTTTCCAAGTAAACAGCGATTTGGACTTGTGAAGAATCCTTGACAGCACTGGCTCCGTAGAGACTCATGACATCGATAATCCCTACACCACGGATCTCTAGTAAGTGGCGTAGGATTTCAGCTGGCTCTCCCCAAAGGGTCATCTCATCTCTCGCATAGATATCGACTCGGTCATCTGCTACGAGGCGGTGCCCCCGCTTGACAAGTTCCAGACCTGTCTCGCTTTTTCCGATTCCGCTATCTCCTTGGATCAAGACACCCATCCCATAAATATCCATCAAGACACCGTGTACACTCGTGCGTTCTGCTAGCCGACTATCCAAATAGCTAGAAAGCTCTCCAGATAAACGACTGGTTGCAACATTGCTCTTCAAAATGGCCAGTTGCTTCTCTTCAGCAGCACGCAACATTTCTTCTGGAATTTCTAAATTCCGCGCGACAATGATGACAGGTGTCTCTGGCTGGAACATCTTGCGCAAGACCTGATGACGGTTGTGAGAGCTCATCTTCACAAGGTAGGACCATTCTTTCATTCCTACAAGCTGAATCCGCTCAGGTGTGTAATAGTCGAAATAGCCCGTCATTTCAAGACCTGGACGTGAAATGTCCGCAGTCGTAATTTCCTTGCTTAAGAGGCTATCATCCCCATAAACAACCGATAGACGAAGCTTTTCCTGTATATCGCGAACAGTAACTGCCATATCATTCTCCCTTTTCAAATTCTCTCTCTATTATAGCAGATTTTCTCTTCAGACGAGAGACTGAAGTGTCATTTGAAAGATCCATTTTCAACTCCTTTTTAAGGCAAGCAAAAAGAGGCCGAGACAAAGGTCTCCAACCTCTAGGAAATGATGGGAACATATGAAGAATGCTCTAGCCTTGGCCTTGCAAAAAATCTTTGATCATAGATTTGATTCCGGTAGAGACCGCATAGACCACCGCATTTGAAGGAAATGCGATCAAGCCAAGCATAAAAGCGTAAGGTCCTCCCCCCATTAAGGACAAAACCAGATACAAAATCGGAAGAAATAAAATCGAAAACCGATAAATTTGTGGCTTTCTAGCCATTTCTGTTGGAAGAAACAAGAGGTAGAAAAGACTATTCCAAATGCCCAGTGGAAAAAGGAGCATTCCCATCAAAACTGTTCCAACTCCTTCACCAAAAACACGATTTAAAATGAAAAACTGTCCTATAAAACTGAAGAAGAGATATAGAATAAAAGCAAGGGAATAAAACTTCTGCTTCACCCGGATCTCCTTTTAGAAAAATGGGCTATCATTCTGATCATGGATGGGTTCAGCCTCTTTTCTTCGACGAGGTCGAGGGCCATAGTCAAACATTTCCTGCTCCTCCTCGTCCTTATAAGGCAAGGTCGTATCTAACAGTAAATAGATAATCACACCGATAAAGGCATGAGAAACCGTGAAAAGAATAAACAAGAAGCGTAGGAGAGTTACACTAAGACCAAATTTATCAGCTAAGCCAGCTAGCACACCTGAAACCAGGCGATGTCGTTTTAATTTGTAAAATGATGATGTCATTTGATTTTCCTCTTTCTAGTTAGACCTATTTTAGCAGAGTCTAACTGGAAAGAGATCCGCCTAAAGACCGATTCTTACTCTTGTCTCATTTCAAGGAATTGCAGGCGGCTGTGACAGCGACCGCAGGCATATTTCTTCAGATCGATTTTTCGCTTTCGTCTATACTCTTGGCCACAATGGGGACATTGATAGAGATAGATCCGCTTGACTCCCCCAGTTCTATCTGGTAGAGGAGGTGTGAAACGAAGACCGTCCACTTGCTGGAGGAGTTGCTTAAAGGCTAGATCTTTGTGGCGATACCCTTTACCTTGATCGTAAAGATGGTAATGGCAGAGCTCGTGGCGGACGATTTTGCGAAAGACCTCTAACCCGAAAGCTTGGTATATTTTCGGGTTGAAATCAAGGTGTCGATCCTTGGGAAAGAAACGACCTCCAGTGGTTTGAAGACGTGAATTCCACTCTGCTTGATGGCGGAATTCTCTCCCAAAATCTTCTAGGGATACTTGGCGTACATACTCAGTCAGATTCATTCGGAGCTACCAAACTGAGATTGACTTTTTCGCGTTCCACATCAATCTTCTTCACCCAGACGGTTACCAAATCACCTACTGAGACGACCTGGCTTGGATGCTTGATAAACTGCTTGCTCATATGGGAGATATGAATCAAGCCATCTTCGTGAATGCCAATATCGACAAAGGCCCCAAAGTCAACCACATTGCGCACAACCCCTTCTAATTTTTGGCCAATATGCAGGTCTTTAATATCCAAGACATCCTGACGGAGCACAGGTGCATCAAAGGAATCCCGCAAATCGCGACCTGGTTTTAGGAGATCGGCAATGATATCTTTCAGGGTTTCTGGTCCCAGATCCAGCTGAGTAGACATCTCCTTTATGTTCACAGCTTTTAATTTTTCATGAGCTGATGCATCGAGTTCGGTAATTTCAAGAAGCTGAAAAAGTTTTTCAACTTCCTTGTAACTTTCAGGGTGAACGCCGGTATTGTCCAAGATATTTTTACTTTCAGGAATGCGTAAGAATCCAGCCGCTTGCTCGAAAGCCTTGGCGCCGAGACGAGGGACTTTTTTAATCTGTGCTCGTGAAAGAATCATTCCTTCTTCTTCCCGGTATTTCACAATATTTTCAGAGATGGTTTTATTGAGTCCTGCTACATGGGCTAAGAGAGAGGGACTAGCCGTATTGATATTGACCCCAACTTGGTTGACGACAGTATCTACCACGAAATCCAAGCTTTCTGTCAGTTTTTTCTGATTGACATCGTGTTGGTATTGACCGACACCGATGGATTTGGCATCGATTTTCACCAATTCTGCTAGCGGATCTTGCAGGCGGCGGGCAATGGAGATGGCCGAGCGTTTTTCAACGGTTAGCTCTGGGAACTCATGACGGGCCAATTCACTAGCTGAGTAGACAGAAGCTCCGCTTTCATTAACAATAACATAGCGAACTCCTGGATGGTCATGGAGCACTTCTGCGACAAAGGCCTCACTTTCACGGCTAGCTGTTCCATTTCCAATTGCAATAATCTCTACTCCGAACTCCTTGATCAAGGAAGACAGTTCCTTTTTAGCCTGCTCGATCTGAGCTGGTTTTGCAGGAGCAACTGGATAGATGACCTGGGTGGCAAGCATCTTTCCTGTCTCATCGACAACGGCTAGTTTAGCACCTGTCCGAAAGGCTGGGTCAAATCCAAGGACCACGCGCCCTTTTAATGGAGGAATGAGCAATAGATTCCGTAGATTCTCAGAGAACAATTGAATGGCTCCGTCTTCTGCCACCTCCGTCAACTCTGTCCGAATCCGACGTTCAATCGCAGGAACGATTTTTTTCTTAACCGCTTGTTGAATAACTTCATCGACATAGGCATTTTTCGTTTTAAAACGAGCCTCAAAAATACGAATGATCCGATCCAGTTGATGCTCGAATCCAACTTTGAGAACGCCCAATTTTTCCCCACGATTGAGCGCCAGGGTCCGGTAGCCTTGCATACTCTTGATCTTCTCAGAAAAATCATAATAGATTTCAAAGGTTCTCTTAGGATCTAAGCTTTCATCCTTCAAGGTTGATGTCATGAGGGAATGCCCATGAATTTCTTGATAGGTGAGGGCCCGTAATTGGGTATCCTCTGAAATAGCTTCTACCAGAATATCCACTGCACCAGCTAAAGCCGCAGTTTCAGTTGGGAAGGCCTCACAGGTAAATTTCTGAGCCTCTGCTTCCAAGTCTGGACTATTTTGCAAAATGAGACGTGCCAAAGGAAAAAGTCCTGCTTCTCGAGCAATCGTCGCCTTGGTCCGCCGTTTTTCCTTATATGGGAGATAAAGCTCTTCGACATCCGCTAATTTTTCAGCAGCCTCAATAGCCCGCTTGAGCGCCTCTGTCAATTTGCCTTGTTCCTCAATCTTAGCAAGGACGGTTTCCTTTCGTTCAGCCAGAGCCGTTAACAATTTGTCCCGGTCAATAATGGCCTTGATCGCTACTTCATCTAAATTTCCCGTCATATCTTTTCGATAGCGAGCAATGAAAGGAATAGTTGAGCCTTCTGCGGTCAGACTCAATACGGTATCGATTTGTTTTAAGCTAACACCCAATTCTTGGGCTATTTTTTCATATTTATCCATAGCTTCTATTATAGCATATTTTGCTGCCATCAAGGGGTGAGATCGCCTGTTCTGGTCTCTGTTTCAGGGATTTTTCATAGAATAATTTTGACCCTCATGTTCTTTCCTTTTATGCTCCATTTCCCCCTTGCTCTTTCCTTTTTGTTATAATGAAAGAAAATAAAAAGGAGGCCCAACAATGGCTATTAAATTCTCAAAAACAGATGATCTTGATAAAATGTTTGAAAATTTTGCGAGTTTTCCGGATGTAGAAAAGAAAGTAGAATTTCCTGAAGAAAAAAAGAAGGCAGAAACTGCTACAGCTAAAGAAGCAAAGAAGGTTAAGTAATGACATTCTTTCAACACCTTCCCTCTAGCGTCTTGCAGGCTGGGGCTATTTTTCTCTCGATTATTATCGAGGCCCTACCGTTTGTCCTAATCGGAAGTATCATTTCAGGGATTATTGAGGTCTATATCACCCCCGAGAGGGTCTACCGCTTTCTTCCCAAAAATAAATTTGGGCGGATCTTCTTTGGGACTTTTATCGGCTTTATCTTTCCTTCCTGTGAATGTGGAATTGTTCCCATTATCAATCGCTTTCTAGAAAAGAAAGTCCCAAGTTATACTGCTGTTCCCTTTCTGGTGACAGCACCGGTCATCAATCCCATCGTTCTCTTTGCGACCTACTCAGCCTTTGGGAATTCTGTTAAGATGGCCCTCTACCGCGCCCTTGGTTCCTTGCTTGTCGCAACAGTACTAGGGATCTTCCTTGGCTTTATTCAGACAGATTCGATCCAAAAAGAACATCGCAAACCTGTGCATGAACATGATTTTAGGGACTTGAGCAAAGGCCAAAAGCTCTTTCAAGTCTTGGTGCAAGCCATTGATGAATTCTTTGATACAGGACGTTACCTGGTATTTGGTTGTCTCTTTGCCAGCCTCGTCCAAGTCTATGTCCCAACACGGATCCTTACCTCGATCAGTGCGACACCGGTTATTGCTATTCTCCTCCTTATGGTCTTGTCCTTCCTCCTCTCACTTTGTAGCGAGGCGGACGCCTTTATCGGCTCTTCTCTTTTGAGTAGTTTTGGAGTAGCGCCTGTGCTTGCCTTTCTGGTGATTGGGCCTATGCTTGATGTCAAAAATCTCCTCATGATGAAAAATTATCTCAAAACCCGTTTTATCTGGCAATTTATCGGGATTGTGAGTGGAGTTGTGCTCCTTTATGCTTGGTTTGTGGGGGTAGTGCTATGATTCGTTTCTTGATATTAGCTGGCTATTTTGAGCTCACTATGTACCTGCAATTATCTGGTAAGCTCAATCAATACATCAACTTACACTATTCTTACTTGGCTTATATTTCCATGTTCTTGTCCTTTGTTTTAGCTCTTGTGCAGCTGATCATCTGGGTCAAGCAGATGAAGATCCACAGTCATCTCTCTAGCTTCTGGGCAAAAGTGGCGAGTATTTTCTTGCTCTGTATTCCTTTATTTGTCGGGCTATTTTTCCCTACAGTGACACTGGATTCCCAAACAGTCTCTGCCAAAGGCTACCACTTCCCGGTTGCTGCTGGTTCTTCCAAGGAAATCCAGCAGGACGAAGGAACAACTACCCAGTATCTCAAACCAGATACTAGTAGCTATTTTACTAAGTCCGCCTATGAGTCAGAGATGAAGCAGGCAGCTAAGAAATATGTTGATAAAAAGGTGATCCAGGTGACTACTGAAAATTATATGGAAGTCATGGAAGTTATTTATGATTATCCAGACCAATTTGCGGGAAAGACCATCGAGTTGACCGGTTTTGTATACAATGACCCTAATAACAAAGACAGTCAATTCCTCTTTCGCTTTGGGATCATCCACTGTATCGCAGACTCGGGTGTCTACGGTCTTTTAACGACCGGTGCTCCTCAACATTTTGACAACAATACCTGGATCCATGCAAAAGGAACCTTGTCCATTGAATACCACAAACAGCTCAAGCAAAGCTTGCCTGTCCTCCACATTACGGATTGTCAAACCATTACAAAACCATCTAATCCTTATGTCTACCGCGTATTCTGATGGAGCTTCCCTTGTAGATCCAAACACCTTATAAAACTTCTAGCTAGAATCCACATTGGTTCTAGCTTTTTCTATGCTGTCTACTCAAATCCCATCGGAAAATATTCGGAACAACGATTCCAGCAAAGAAATCTTGTAGATTTTATGGTAAAATATGGTTAATAAAATAGGAAATAGGTACTTAAATGTCTTCAAAAGTTATTGTAACCATTTTCGGGGCCAGTGGAGATTTAGCCCATCGCAAACTCTACCCATCCCTTTTTAGACTCTATAAATCAGGAAATCTATCTGAACACTTTGCAGTGATCGGAACAGCCCGCAGACCATGGAGCAAAGAATATTTTGAATCAGTCGTGGTAGAATCCATCACAGACCTCGCAGATAGCCCTCAACAAGCCCAAGAATTCGCCAGTCATTTCTACTATCAAAGTCATGATGTCAATGATACCGAACATTACATCGCTCTGCGCGAATTGCAAAATAGCTTGGATGAAAAATACCAAACAGAACACAACAAGGTCTTCTTCTTATCCATGGCTCCTCAATTTTTTGGAACCATTGCTAAACACCTGAAATCAGAAGGGATTGTGGATGGACAAGGCTTTGAGCGCTTGATTGTTGAAAAACCTTTTGGTACAGACCTAGAAACGGCTAGTCAGCTCAACAAAGAATTGGAAGAAACCTTTGATGAGGAGCAAATCTTCCGAATTGACCACTACCTTGGCAAAGAAATGATCCAAAATATCTTTGCCATCCGTTTTGGGAATCTCATTTTTGACAACCTCTGGAACCGAGACTTTATTGACAATATCCAAATTACCTTTGCTGAACGCCTGGGGGTTGAAGAACGCGGTGGCTACTATGATCACTCGGGGGCCCTTCGAGATATGGTGCAAAACCATACCCTTCAGCTGTTGTCTTTGCTTGCTATGGATAAACCAGCCACCTTTACTAAGGATGCGATTCGGGCAGAAAAAGTTAAAGTTTTTGAGCAATTGCACAATCCAACAGATGACGAATTGAAGAAATTCTTTATCCGTGGTCAATACCATTCAGGTACGATCGAAGGGAAAAAAGATATCTCTTATCGCAGTGAGCCCAATGTCGACCCTGAGTCTACTACAGAGACCTATGCTTCTGGTGCGTTCTTTGTTGATAGCGATCGCTTCCGCGGTGTGCCTTTCTTCTTCCGTACCGGAAAACGCTTGACCCAAAAAGGAACCATGGTCAATGTGGTCTTCAAGCAAACTGACTCCATCTTTGGACCTAGCTTGCAACCAAATGTTTTGACCATTTATATCCAACCAAATGAAGGTTTCTCTTTGAGCATCAACGGAAAAGAGGTCGGAGAAAAATTCAGTATCGCACCAATTTCCTTTGACTACGAAACAGATGCGACCGCAACTGGGGCTTCACCAGAGCCTTATGAGAAATTAATTTTCGACGTTTTGAACAATGACTCAACCAATTACAGCCACTGGCACGAAGTCCGTGCTTCATGGCAATTGATTGACCGGATTGAAAAACTATGGGCTGAAAATGGAGCTCCGCTCTATGAATACAAGTCAGGGTCCATGGGACCAACTGCATCCGATGATCTCCTTGCAGAATACGGAGCTGAATGGGTTTGGAAACCTGAACCTAAGAATTAAGGAAAGCCACCTTCGGGTGGTTTTTTTGATAGCGCAAGGAAACAAAAAGACAAATTGTTCTTCCAACAATTTGTCTTTTTCTATTTGACTCTTAAATCAAGCCTTCCAAGAGACCTCTCATGAAGTTTTCTGAGTGGAATGGTCCGATGTCATCAATCTTTTCTCCGAATCCAATCAACTTCACTGGGATGTCCAACTCCTCACGGATCGCAAGGACGACCCCACCTCGAGCCGTTCCATCGATCTTGGTCAATACAATTCCTGTCACAGGCGTAATTTTTGAAAATTCTTTAGCTTGCACCAAGGCATTTTGACCAGTTGATGCATCGAGGGCCAGCAAGGTTTCATGCGGTGCATCAGGTACCACACGCTTGATAATGCGGCCGATTTTTTCAAGCTCGGCCATGAGGTTGTCCTTATTTTGCAGACGCCCCGCCGTATCAATCATCAGAACATCGATGTTTTCAGCGATCGCGCGTTCCATTCCATCAAAGACGACACTAGCAGGATCTGATTTTTCAGGACCTGTCACAACTGGAACATCTACGCGGCGTCCCCATTCTGCCAGTTGAGCTACTGCTCCTGCACGGAAAGTATCTGCTGCAACCAACATGACTTTCTTGCCTTCTTGTTTGTAGCGGTGGGCTAATTTCCCGATAGAGGTTGTTTTACCAACTCCATTGACCCCAACAAAGAGCATGACCGTAAGACCGTCTTGAAAACGAATGGCTTCATTAAACTGGCCATCCTTTTCATACAAGTCCACCAATTTTTCGATGATCACGCGCTTGAGAGCATCTGGTTTTTTGGCATTTTCCAAACGGGCTTCATAGCGCAACTCTTCGGTTAAATTAGAGGCCACTTGAACCCCAACGTCACTCATGATCAAGAGTTCTTCCAATTCTTCAAAGAATTCTTCATCGACTGAACGGAAATTGGCAAAGAAGGCATTGAGGCGTGCTCCAAATCCAGTTCGTGTCTTTTTCAAGCTACGATCGTATTTTTCCTGAATGGTTTCTTGCTGAGGCTCAATCTCGTCTGGAATTGGCTCTTCTGCCTCTTCAACAGTTCTTTCCTCAACGGTTGATGTTGCTTCTCCTTGAGGAAGTCTGGACTCAGCTTCTGCCACTTCTGAAGTTTCCTCCACTTGAGCAATCGCTTCTGATACTTCAGGTTCTGAAACCTCATCCTGAGCGTCTACTAGTTCTGGAGCCTTCTCTTCTGTCGTGCTCCCTTCTACTAGCTCAGTTTCAGATGATGGAGAGACAATTGGTAACTCTTCTTCCATTTCTGAACCATTAGCCCCATCAGCTTCCTCACCATCTTCAGTTTCTTCCGCTTCAATTTTCACTTCTTCAAGAGGCTCAATCTCCTCCGTTTCATCAGCTAGTGGTGAAACTTCTTGAGGACTTGCTTCTGTTTGAGCAGGTTCAAAGGCCACTGGAGACTCCTCTTCTGGTTCCTGGTCTTCATGAGTCTCTGAAGTCACATTTTCTTCAACAAGAGGTTCTTCTAATGGCTCTTCTTGAGTGACGGTTGAAACAGTTTGATGTGTGGCTGCAATCCGCGCTTTAAGCTCTTGGTAGTAAGCCTCCATATCAGCGATTTTTTGCTCTTCCTTGTCATTTGAGACAGCCGTCGTCGGCTCCTCTTTGACAACTTCTTCAATCTCATTACTTTCCGTCACTTCTTCAGTAGACGGAAGCACTTTTTCAGTTTCTTCTTTTTTTCCAAATAAACGATCAAATAATCCCATTTATTCACTCTCCTTTAGCACATAATTTTCAATCGCCCATGCGACGGCATCTTGGTCATTGGTCACAGGGGCCACAAGCGTTGCAACTTCCTTCACTGCTGGAATCGCATTGCCCATGGCAACCCCCAGTCCAGCCCATTGTATCATAGACAGGTCATTGGCTTCATCTCCACAGGCCATGACTTGATCTGCCTCAAGACCCAAAATAGAAGCCAGAGCTGCTAAGCCCGTTGCCTTATGAACATTTTTAGGGCACCATTCCAGCAACATTTCCCGAGATTTAAAAATTTCATAGTCTTGAAATAAGTCCGGCTTGATCTGCTTGATCGCTGCATCTAAAAAGTCTTGATCGACTGCTGTCACACACTTGTTGTAGGAAATCGTGGATGGCAGGTCTTTAAAATCTGTTTCAATAAAGTTCAGGTAGGGATTGTAAAGGGAATAGAGAGACTTTCGATCTGCATGAATCTCATAAACCGTTCCCTCACTGATCGCATCCAGCGGAAGTCCGAGACGGGCTGTTTCATCATGAATGGTTGCGACATCTTCTGGTGCCAAGACAACTTTCGAGAGGATTTCTCCATTATTTCGCTGCACCAAACCACCGTTGAAGGTAATTGTATACTCTTCTTTGAGGCCTGCTGTTCCCAATTCTTCTAAAAGAAAATCCATGGCTTTCAAGGGGCGACCAGTGGTTAGAACCACCTTGACACCTTGGGCCTGTGCAGCAGCGAGAGCTGCTCTATTGCGAGGGGAGATCTTTTTTTCAGAATTGAGAAGGGTCCCATCTAAATCCAGCGCAATCAAGGAAATCTGACTCATACGATTTCCTCCATGTAGCGCAAGACAGAACCCGTCGCATGGTGGCCGATGACTGTTTCAGCAATCGCTAAGATTTCAGGACGTGCATTTTCTGGCGCTACAGGATGGCCCACGACTTGCATCATATGGAGGTCATTTAGGTTATCCCCAAAAGCCATCACCTGATCCATCGAGATCCCTAGTTTATCCGCTAAGGCGGTAATCGCCACTCCTTTATCGACATAATCGAGGACAATATCAATCGATTCAAAACCTGTCGTCATTGCTTTGACGCCTGGGATATTCTCAGTGACCCATTGCTCTCCTTCAAGAACAAGAGCTGCATCAAAGTTGGTGGTCAATTTGAAGATTTCATCTTGAATATCCACTAGGCTTTTCACTTTTTGAATGTTTTCATTGTAGTGCTGACTCAAGGCCAGATAGTCGGGATCTACTGTTTCCAAGACATAGCTCCCTTTTTTCCCAGTCAAAAGCAGTTTATTCGGATCTGCATAAGGGGAAGCTTTCAAAGCCTCAAAAACACCCAAATAAAAGTCTTTGGACATGGTCGCTTCGTAGAGATCTTCTCCATGAAATTCTACCACACTACCATTTTCAGCAATGAAAATCATCTGGTCTTCAAATCCTTTAAAGAGGGATTTGAGAGAAAGCAGGGCACGGCCACTCGCAGCAGCAAAATAGATGCCTTTTTCTTTGCAGCTTGCTAATACCTTGCGTAAAAGGTCTTGATCGTACTGATGTTGGGCATTTAGAAAGGTTCCATCCATATCCGTAGCGATCAATTTAATATCATTATTCTTCATTTTCTAAGTCTTTCAATTTTACTGAGACGATTTTAGAAACCCCAGATTCCTGCATGGTCACACCATAGATGGAATCTGCAGCTGACATGGTTCCCTTCCGGTGCGTCACGACAATAAATTGGCTTTCCTTATCAAAGCGGTTCAGATAATCTCCAAAGCGCTTGACATTGGCCTCATCTAGGGCAGCCTCTACCTCATCTAGAATGACAAATGGAATGGTCTTGACACGAATAATCGAGAACAGGAGAGCCAAGGCAGACAAGGCCTTTTCTCCACCACTCATGAGGTTTAAGGATTGGATTTTTTTACCAGGTGGCTGCACAGAAATCTCAACACCAGCTGTCAGAAGATCTGGCTCTGTCAGAATCAAATCAGCAGAACCCCCACCAAACATTTGACGGAAAGTGACTTTAAAGGATTCACGAATGGCTTCAAAAGTTGATTTAAAGCGTTCCTTGACCTCGTCATTCATGTCGTTGATGGTAGACAGAAGCATATTTTTCGCAGCCAAGACATCCTCACGCTGGCTGGAAAGGAAATCAAAGCGTCCCTTCACCTCATCGTACTGCTCGATCGCATCCACATTGACTGGACCAAGAGCCTTAATATCTTTTTCGATGCTCTTGAGCTGGTTTTCAGCTGCAGCAAGATTTTCAACAGGTTTGGCCTGTTCTTTGGCTTGGTCAAAGCTTTGCATGAATTCATCGGTAATTTGCGTTAAGAGCTTGTTCAAACGATCCGCATGCTTTTCACGTGTCGCTTCAGCCTTGGCTTGTTGACGAATCCACTCTTCGTTTTTCTTGCGCGCTTGTTCCATCTGTTCTGCCACATCTTCGGCCTGGCCTTCCAAATCATCTAGTTCAAAGCGTTTCCGAATGACCCCTTGTTCCAGTTCCGTTTTCTTGGCTTGGGCCTGTGTCAATTGGTTGGCTAGCTGCTCTACATCCACTGTCTGAACTTTGGCCTCGCCTTGTTCAATCAGCAATTGCAACTGATGCTCTTCTACTTCCAACTGGGAGATCGTTTCTTCCAAGCGACGAGCATCTGTTTGCTCATAGCTTTGTTGGCTCAACCATTCCGTCTGTTGAAGTCGCAATTCTGCCAATTGCTCTTGCAAGTTTTGTACTTTTTGTTGCAGGACATCTTTGTCCGACTTCATGGTTTCAATGTCGCGATTCAGATTTTCTTTTTGAAGCTCAATTTTTGCTAATTGCTCAGTAAGGGATTCCAGCTCTTCTTGGAGAGACTGGGTCGCATCTGTTGCCAATTCTGACTTCAAAGCTTCTAAGAGTTCCTGAATTTCTTTCAGTTGCTCTTGGCTTTGTTGGTAGGCCAATTGGGCCCGCTGTTGCTCTAGACGCGCTTGCTCACCTTGGCTTTGAATAGAGGCCAGGTATTCTTGCGCTTGCTTAAGCAGATTGTCCTTGGTCTCTACCTCCTGCTCTGCTTCTCTTAAACGAGCATCCAGAGCTTGCATTTCCTGTTTTAAACTATCTAATTCTGGTTTGACAAAGACTGTATTTTGGGAACGATTGGCACCACCGGCGTAAGATCCACCCGTCCGCAATTCGGTCCCATCTAGGGTCACGATCCGAACTTGATAGTTGACTGTACGAGCCGCCTCACGCGCATGCTCCGTCGTGTCAAAGATGGCCGTTACCCCAAGCAAGTTTTGGAAAATCTGTTCAAAACGATTTTCATAAGTCACCAAGTCACTCGCAATTCCTAAAAATCCTGTACTGGTTTGAATCAACTCCAGATTCCGAGGAGAGAGTTGACGGGCTTTGATCGTCGTTAGCGGAAGGAAGGTTGCCCGTCCTAAGCGATTGCGTTTCAAGTAGTCAATCGCTCGTGTTGCGGCCTTTTCATCCTCGACAATGATCTGTTGGCTACTAGCTCCCAGAGCAATTTCAAGCGCCGTCTGGTAGTCTTTTGAAAAACTCAAATTCTCACTAACAGCCCCACAGATGCCTCCTAGACGGTCCGCTTCTTGCAAGACACTCTTGACACCTGCATAGAAGTTACTATGGTTCTTCTGAATGGCTTCCAAACTATTGATCCGCGCCCGTTTGTTTTTGCTCTCATCCATCAAGTCAAACATAGCCGTTTGAGCCTCTTGGTAGGCAGCTTTGGCCTGCTCCACTTTTACCAATTGATTTTGGTATTCTGCTAATAGACCTTTGACCGTCGCTTGTGCCTGATCCAACTCCTCCAATTGTCGAACTTCTTTTTCCTTGGCAGCTTCAAAATTGGATTGCGCCTTGATCAAGTCCTCTTGACGATGACTAGATTCTTGTAGGAGTGCTTGGATCCGGCTCTCAATAGCTGTCCGCTCATTAGATTTTTCGGCTTCTGTCTGTAAGAGCTCCACATACTGCTCACGTAGATGCTCAATGACTTGTTCCGGATCTTCTTCATAGTTGGCTAATTCTTTTTCCAGCTCTTCTTGTTGCTGACGGTTCTCTGTCAGCCTTTGTTGAAGCACAGCTAACGTCTCTTGTTTTTGAGCCAGCTCTTGTTTCGCTTCTTCCAGACGGGCCAAAACAGCATCCAGCCGCTCAAGATTTTCCCTGCGACTATGGGCTGCTTGACTCGATTGCAACTTAGCTACTTCGATTTGCTTTTCTAAATCACTGATCAAACGAGTGACCTCAAGCAAGCTGGCCTGGTCCTCAGCTAAGCTCTCATCCAACTGATGACGGGCTTTCTTGATACGTACATTATCTTCTTCTAAGACCTGACGACGTTGGTAATAAGAGGCCAACTTTTCTTGAATGGCCTTTTCTTCTTGATCAGCCTTTTCGTAGAGCTCTTTTGTCAAATCAACTTGAGCGACCAAAACATCCAGCAAGAGAACCTGCCGTTCTTGATCTAATTTCAAGAAACGGCGAGCGACAGTCGCTTGCTTTTCAAGAGGTTGGATCTGTCCTTCTAATTCATAGAGGATGTCCTCCAGACGGTCCAAATTCTCCTGGGTTTGGTTGAGTTTGGTCTCCGTTTCCTTGCGCCTCGTCTTAAATTTCAAGACACCAGCAGCTTCCTCAAAGATAGCCCGGCGTTCTTCCGGTTTGGAGTTAAAGATTTCCTCTACACGACCTTGGGAGATAATGGAGAAAGAATCCCGTCCCAATCCCGTATCCATGAACAAATCATGCACATCTCTGAGACGTACTTTCTTACCATCGATCTTGTACTCGCTGTCTCCCGAACGATAAATATGGCGTTCGACCCGAATTTCTTTCCCTGCCTGCTTGATAAAACCATCTTGGTTATCTAAGACAACTGTGACACAGGCATAATTCAGCGGTTTACGCGATTCTGTCCCTGCAAAGATGACATCGGGCATCTTGCCCCCACGTAGACTCTTGACACTGGATTCCCCCAGGGCCCAGCGCAAGCTCTCCGTGATATTTGATTTTCCAGATCCATTAGGCCCTACAACGGCAGTGACCCCTTTGTCAAATACGACTTTTGTCTTATCCGCAAAGGATTTAAAGCCTTGGATTTCAATCTCTTTTAGATACATGGCCCATCATTCCTCGTTTCAACTGCATTGCGGGCTGCTTCCTGCTCCGCTAACTTCTTGGAACGACCATGACCATGTCCCATCGTTTGACCGTTCACGAATACTTCTACTTCAAACTCTTTCGCATGAGCTGGACCGGACTCGCTAACCACTTGGTATTGGATCTCCACATCTCCGTGAACCTGTAACAGTTCTTGCAGGCGGGTCTTGTAGTCAATGACTTGAGAAAATTGACCCGTTTCAACCTTTGGAATCATGACCTGATAGATGAAGCGTTTGACTGCTTCCACTCCTTGATCCAGTAAAAGAGCACCTAAAAAGGCTTCAAATAAGTCACCAAGAATCGTATCACGGTCCCGACCACCAGATTTTTCTTCGCCCTTGCCCAGTTTGATGAAATGGTCAAATTGGCAATCCCGAGAAAAGCCAGCCAAACTCTCTTCACGGACAATCATGGAACGGAATTTGGACAAATCTCCCTCCGGTCTGTTTGGGTGTTCCTTATACAAATATTCGGAAATAACTAATTGAAGAACAGCGTCTCCTAAAAATTCCAAACGTTCGTTATGTGAAATTTTTAAGAGGCGGTGCTCATTGGCATAAGACGTGTGTGTAAAAGCTGTATCTAATAAACTGCTATCTGAAAAAACGATCTGAAACCGTTCCGATAACAGGGTTTGTAATTTCTCCATAGGAAGCCTACTTTCTAATAAATTCATACCTTTAAGTATACCAAAAAAGAAGCACGAACGCACTTCTTTTCCTAGTTCTAGGGCCTGATTTCTCCATTTTTAATCAGGATGTTCTTCTGTTGGTTTTTCAGGCTTATTGGGGATCACTTTTAAGAGATAATAGGTGATAAAAATCGTCAAAGCCCCTAGAGCAAGCTTCACCCAAATAATCGTTGCCAGAAAGATCGAAATCCCCATCAGAATGTAGATCTGAAGAAGGATCCATTTCTTCCGTTCTTTGGCAATCGATTTGGTCTCTCGGTAATCCGCTACATAGGTTTGATAAAGCTTGGTTTGGTAGAGCCACTCTTCAAAGCGTTTGGAACTTTTAGCAAAGCAGGCCATCGATAGCAGTAAAAAGGGAGTCGTCGGTAAAATCGGTAATGGAATCCCAATAATTCCTAATCCCAAAGACATAAAACCAATCGTAAGATAAACAAGGCGCATTTACTTCTCCTTTGTATGATTCCTTTTTGTTATCATTCCGCAAACATCATATCGGATAGTTGAAGCTTCATCTTAGATGGATCTGACATTCCATCCACAATCCTCTGTTGTTCCTCATTCAATGGCAACAATATCAAAGTTGCTGAATGAGATGGTAATTCGCCGCTATCCTTGATGAAATAACTTACCTTTTGATTATCAAAAATAGTCTTTCCATCATAAGACCAAGAAATTGAAAAATTCAAATCTTTCTTGATATCCACATCTGTCTTATTGACCAACATGAGCGCTGCTCTTCCTTCAGATACAGCCCCAGTATAGTAGACTACCATATGACCTTCACTACCAACTTCAGGATGTTCCTTAACCAATTTTCTTCCTAGCTCGATGAGATCAGACGTCTTTCCTTCATATTGAGGGGCCACCACAAATTTCAAACCTTTTTCTTCTTTATCTTTAGAAGACTCTGATACTTTTGTTTCCTTCGTCGTTTGATTGGAAGTCGACTCTTTCGTATCTTGCATAGACTGACTACAAGCAGTTAAAGCAACCAAACTAGCTAGTAATAACATCATTTTTTTCATTTATTATCTCTCCTCTACTCTCGTGACTCTCACTCAGAATTCGTTCTTTCCTATCATACACGAATTTTGGGTAAAGAGCAAATTCAGTACTAGATATAGATTTCCTCAAATAGGCATATAAAAAACCACCCGCAGGTGGTTTTCCATCTTATATCTTCGTCAATGGAGTTGCGGTATCTGGTGAGGTGTCTAACACCTCAAAATCATGGCCAACAGCTAGATCTGCTCGAGCCAGTTGATTCTCCATGGTCATATGGGCCAATTCTTTGATATTGTTCTCTTTTGACAAATGCCCCAGATAAATCTTCTTGGTACGATTTCCCAAGGTTCGGATCATGGCATCTGCACCATCTTCGTTAGAAAGGTGGCCTAGGTCTGACAAGATCCGCTGCTTCAAGCGCCAAGCATACGAACCTGCTCGAAGGATCTCTACATCATGGTTGGACTCAATCAGATAGCCATCCGCATCCGCGACGATTCCTGCCAAGCGGTCGCTCACATAGCCCGTATCCGTCAGCATGACGAAGCTCTTGCCATCCTTCATAAAGCGATAGAATTGAGGGGCAGCAGCATCGTGACTGACCCCAAAACTTTCGATATCGATATCGCCAAATGTCTTGGTCTTCCCCATTTCAAAAATGTGCTTTTGAGCATCATCGACCTTGCCTAGATACTTGGTGCCTTCCATAGCCTTCCAAGTTGCTTCATTAGCATATAGATCCATGCCATATTTCCGCGCTAAAACACCCACACCATGAATATGGTCTGAGTGTTCGTGCGTAATCAAAATGGCATCTAAGTCTTCTGGTTTGCGATCAATTTCAGCCAATAGTCCCGTAATCTTTTTCCCTGATAACCCTGCATCAATAAGCAGTTTTTTCTTTGGCGTCTCAAGGTAGAAAGAATTCCCACTAGAACCTGAAGCTAAAATACTATACTTAAATCCCTCTTCTGTCATTGACTCCTTATTCTTCCTCTTCTGTATCCCAGTCGTCTTTAATAGCGTCTTTATCGTACGGCAAGACAATGGTAAAGGTAGATCCCTTGCCATATTCACTCTTGGCCCAAATAAAGCCTTTGTGTTGCTTAACGATCTCCTTAGCAATGGCTAAGCCCAGACCAGTCCCTCCTTGGGCCCGGCTACGCGCCTTATCCACTCGGTAAAAGCGATCAAAAATGCGTGGCAAGTCTTTCTTTGGAATCCCCAAGCCCTCATCTGAGATGGAGATAATCAACTGGGCATCTGTCGTTTTCATCCCTACCTTGATCTTTCCACCATCAGGTGAGTACTTGATGGCATTGTTCAAGATATTGTCGATTACCTGGGTCATTTTATCCGTATCAATTTCAACCCAAATCGGGGTGATTGGATATTCACGGATCAGTTCATACTTCTTGGTATCTTCTTGCGATTGACTCTTGATCTTATCAAACCGGTTTAAAATAAAGGTAATAAAGGCCGTAAAGTTGGTCAACTCGATGTCCAACTGACTAGTTTCATTATCGATTCGTGACAAGCTCAAAAGATCTGTGACCATACGCATCATGCGGTTGGTTTCATTGAGTGAAACCTTGACAAAATCTGGTGCCACCGGCTCTGACAAAGCGCCATCATCTAGGGCTTCCAGATAGGATTTCACACTGGTCAAAGGTGTTCGCAGTTCATGACTTACATTGGAGACAAAGAGACGACGTTCCCGTTCTTCCTTGTCCTGCTCTGTCGTATCGTGCAAGACAGCTACCAGACCAGAGATAAAACCTGACTCGCGACGAATCAAGGCAAAGCGCACACGAAGGCTTAAGTATTCTCCATTTTCATCCTGGGAATCGATGGTTAACTCTGGTACTTCAGTAATCAAGCTTCGCAGGTCATAGTCGTCTCCAAGCGAAAGCAAATCTAAAATACTGGTATTGAGCACCTCATCTGGATTGACATTCAATTGCTTGGCTGCCATTTCATTGACCATGATGATCTGACCCCGTCTATTGGTAGCAAGCACTCCATCTGTCATATAAGCTAGAATACTAGTCAGCCGCTTGGTTTCCTGCTCAAGGTTTTCATGCGTCAGACGAATGACCTCAGATAGATCATTGATACTGTTGGTCATATCGGTCAGCTCTGGGCTTCCTTGCATGTCGACCACTTCAGAGTAATCCCCAGCAATCAGATCTTTAATTTTGGCGTTTAGTTGTCGGAGCTTGATATTGTCCCTACGGTTTTCTAGGAGAAGCAAGGCAACTACAATGATAAACCCAACCGTAATCAGAACAAAGACAAAGTTCGACGACATGACAAATTGTTTTATTAGATCAATCATTGTTTCTCATATAATATCCGACACCACGGCGGGTCAAGATATATTCTGGACGCCCCGGTGTGTCCTCGATTTTTTCACGCAACCGACGAACCGTCACGTCCACTGTCCGAACATCACCAAAGTAATCATAGCCCCACACCGTCTCAAGAAGGTGTTCACGGGTCATCACTTGACCGACATGGGTCGCAAGGTGATAGAGCAATTCAAACTCACGATGGGTCAAGTCCAATTCTTTGTTGCCTTTTTGAACCAAGAAGGCATCTGGAAGAATGTGAAGATCACCAATGACAATTTCCGTATCGGCCTCATTTTCAAGCTGAGGATCAGCCGCAAACTCCGAACGACGCAACAAGGCCTTCACACGCGCTTGCAATTCCCGATTAGAGAAGGGTTTGGTCACATAGTCATCCGCACCAATTTCAAGTCCGATAACCTTATCAAATTCTGTATCTTTGGCAGAAAGGACAATGATGGGCACATTGCTGGTCTTGCGAATGGTACGCGCCACTTCCAGACCATCAATCTCTGGCAACATCAAATCTAGAATAATAATATCCGGATTCTCAGCCGCAAAGACTTCCAAAGCTTCCCGGCCATCAAAGGCTGTCAAGACTTCATAGCCCTCTTTTGCCATGTTAAATTTGATAATATCTGAAATTGGTTTTTCATCATCAACTACTAATATTTTTTTCATCTTACATACCTGTTTCTAATGCTTCTTTTCCTAATCAATCTCTATCTTCTTATTATATCAAACTTATGAAGAAATGTGGAGCCTCAATTGCTGGACTTTCCAATAAGAAAGGGTAAAAAAGACCGAGAAGTTAAAATCTCAGTCTCAGAAAAAACGAATGATATGTAGAAGATAAAATCACTTGAGTGATTCTAAAAAAAGTTAATTTCCTACTTGCTATAGCTAATAAATCATATTTAGAAAACTTTCCGTCGTGAGAAAAGTGAGAGTGGGACAGAAATCATAGCCTCTTAATTGTTTTTGGATTGTCGAGCAAGACGCAGTGGTTGAGTGGGCTCTACTACGCTGATTTCATCAGCTTCTACAGCCCTACTCAACTGTGCGGAGGTGGGACGACGAAATCGAATTCTAACGAATTACCGATTTCTGTCCCACTCTCACTCGGGAGTTTTGGAACTTCATAGAAGTTCGCTGACGTTCTTACTCACCTAAGGGAAGGTTTTTTAGATTGTTTTATCCTTAATCTTTTTATTTTTTCATTATTTCTCAACACGTGATTTGTTGGCGATATCTGCTAGGATTGCTGCTACAAACTCATACTGTTTAAACATTAAAACGGTATCTACTTTCAGAGGAGATATCGTTTTTCTTCTTCAGATAAGGAGACAAAAATTTCTTCCTTTCTCTATCTTTTAAATGAATTGATTTCTTCAGAGAAAGAATGTAAAATTTTTGATATAATATGCAGGATGGACTGATGGATATTTAAAAGATAATGTTCAAAAGAATCACAGGTAAGAATTAAAAACATGTCAGTTTGGACAGAAGTCTCTCTACCATCATCCATGCAGAAACAAGATTATATGAAATAAAAGGAGTAACCAATGTCCGGAAACTATTCAACACGGGAATACCGTGAGAAATTATACGATGACCTTCATGTTCGATTGAGAGATACAGCGATTTTGATGTG
>NZ_JADNLT010000013.1:0-30838 GCF_015556095.1 Streptococcus parasanguinis | reverse complement strand
AGTAGGGCTGTAAAAGCTGATGCAATCAGCGTAGTAGAGCCCACTCAACCACTGCGTCTTGCTCGACAATCCAAAAATAATTGAGAGGCTAGGACTTTTGTCCCAGTCTCTATGAAGATTCATCGCCAGATGAAAGGGGCAAATAAAGTGTGATTTTCGTATAGCTATTAGCTTTAGAATCAATCTCCATATGATAGGCTTCGCCAAATTGAAGATGCAATCGTTGGTCCACATTTTTCAAGCCAACACCTCCTAAACGAAGAAGGGTTTGGTCTGTTGATCCGGATAAATCAAACCCTTGTCCATTGTCAAAAATCGATACGCAGGCGGAGTCTCCACTGACTTCAGTTGTCACTCGAATGAGACCTGGCCGATCGATCTCTTTAATGCCATGGTAAATCGCATTTTCCACTAAGGGTTGAAGCACTAATTTGGGTAGCTGATAATCGCCCAACCGTTCATCTTCTAGAATTTCATAATTGAGCTTTTCACCATAACGTTGTTTTTGAATGAAAAGATACTGGCGAACATGGTCAATTTCATCTCTCAGTAGGATTTGTTCCTGGCCTTGGTTGAGAGCCAGTCGAAAATATTGAGCCAGAGACTTAGTGATGTCGACCACGCGCCGACTATCATTAAACTCCGCCATCCAGACAATCGTATCCAAGGTATTGTAGAGAAAATGCGGATTAATCTGAGCCGAAAGTGCCCGCAGCTCGTAACGCCGTGCGTTCTGCTCCTCCTCCTTTACCTGTTGCATGAGATGATCGATTTGATCCAACATGGCATTAAAAGCTTGAGCGAGGTCGACCAATTCTGGAGATCCTTTGGCTGCAGCTCTCACGTGAGCATCTCCTGCTCCAATCCTCAAAATGATAGTCTGAAGGTCTCGTAAGGGTTTGATCCACAAACGCAGAACAAAGCCAATCCCTATTAAACACATGATCAAAGCTAGTAATCCTAGGCCAATGAAAGAGTAAAGAAGCTGCGACTGAAGCATCTGAAGTCCTTCAAGCGAAGCCACTCCAATCAAGGTCCAATCACTATCTGGAATTGGAACCTGATAGATAAAATTCTGCCCTCCTTTTGCATAACCATCTTTCACAGCAATATAGGGCTGCATGGCCTGCATTTCTTGGCTGGAGGAATAGACCGCCTTTTTAGGATGGTAGACAAACTCATGCTTTTGATTAATGATAAAACTAAAGCCTTGTTTCCCTAGTTGAAGGTGATCCAAGTAAGCCTGAAGGCTATCATAGCCAATATCCAAGCGTACTACTCCGAGATTTTGACCAGTCTGATCGACCACTTCTTGGGTAATAGAAACCACCCATTTTTCTTTTTCCGAAGTCAAGGATTCCTTTCGAGCTGGCGTCAAAACTGGCATGGCTCTTTCCTTAATCGCCTCCTGATACCAGCTTTCATTCATCATATCTGAGGAAGTCTGCATACTGATTTTGGAATCTGTCGCTACCAGACGTCCATCCTTGGTCACCAAGACCGCTGAGACCAAGTCCGGATCTGTTTCAATCATCGTTCGCATCAGGTGTTGAACCGTTTCTTGATTCGCACTCTTGTCTTGTGCAAATTGTCGAACAGCCTGATCCTTGCTAAGCACTGTCGTGGTCTGCTTTAATTTTTTTAGATAGGAGGTGATGAACTGACTGCTTTGATCGATACTATTTCTTGTCGTCCGCTCTGTTTGCTGGCGGATCGTCCCTGAACTCGTTTGATAGTAAAGGCTACCGATGAGACCAAAAAGTAGGAGAATGAAGAGAAAAAAGTAGAGGACCAGCTGGATCAGCAAGGGATATCGTTTCATTCATGCTCTCCTTTTTTGTACTGCCTTGGTGTCACCCCAACCACCTGCTTAAAGCGTTGAGAAAAATAGTTCATATCTTCAAAACCAACCTGATCGGCGATCTCATAAATCTTTAGATCTGTCGTGAGAAGCAAGAGTTGAGCCTTCTTCATTCGCTCCTGGATGAGGTAGTCTTGGAAGGGGAGTCCCAATTTTTTCTTGATCAATACGCTTAGATAAGAGGCACTGAAACCAAGTTGATAGGCCAGATCCTTTAGAGTTAACTGAGAGTCTGCTAAACGAGCATGAATGGTTTCTTCCAAGTCTGTCGAATAACCATGACTGACCAAATCTTCGACTTGCGCCTTCTTTCGCTCTTGATCGAGCTTTCCCTTCACCTTTGCTAACATCTCTTCAATATCGTCTTTTGAAAAAGGCTTCAGCAAATAATCATCTGCACCTAACTTGATGGCTTTCCTTGCAAACTCAAAGTCATCATAACCTGTCAAAAAAATGATATGACAAGACGGAGACTGCTCTTTGACGAGATGGGCCAGATCCAAGCCATTCATTTGTGGCATATTGATATCGGTTAGAAGGATATCAGCTGGTTGATCTTGAAACTTCTCCCAGGCCTCACGGCCATTTTCTGCCTGGTTGATGACGGTCATTCCAAGCTGTTCATAATCCACTAAGGAAGTCAGTCCCTGCCGGATAAGCTCTTCATCTTCCACAATCATGATCGCATACATGTCCTTCACCTACTTGTCTTTGCTATGCTTATTATAGCAAATTGTGGTTCCAAATGTCTCAGACATAGTCCAATAAATAACCGTAGCCCTTTTCTTTCATTTCTGCTTTGGGAATGAAGGTAATAGACAAACTATTGATGCAATAGCGAAGGCCGCCTTTTTCCTTGGGACCATCAGTAAAAACATGGCCCAGATGAGAATTTCCCACACGGCTCCGAACTTCTGTCCGAGTCATATTGAAACTCTTATCCTCCTTATAGATGGCCACATCAGGACTAATAGGCCGACTGAAACTTGGCCAACCACAACCAGAATCAAATTTATCCTTAGAGGAAAAGAGGGGCTCACCGGTCACGACATCTACATAAATACCGGCATCAAACTGATCCCAGTAACGATTGGAGAAGGCCCGTTCGGTATCATTTTTTTGTGTCACCGCATACTCTTCGGGAGATAACTTCTTTTTGATCTCCTCATCACTTGGCTTGGAGTAGCGGCTAGCATCAATAACAGGATAAGAAGCCTGATTGACATCGATATGGCAGTACCCATTTGGATGTTTCTTTAGATAATCCTGGTGGTAGTCCTCAGCCTTGATGAAATTAGTCAGTGGCTCTTTCTCCACTGCTAACGATTTGTCGTATTTTTTTGCTACCTCTTCAAAGACTTGGTTAATGGTTGGAAGGTCTTCTTGGGAGACATAATAGACACCTGTTCGGTATTGAGTTCCTTGATCATTTCCTTGTCGATTCTTCGACGTTGGGTCGATAATCCGGAAATAATGCAGGAGCAATTCTTTCAGAGATACCTTCTTGACATTGTAAGTGATGTGAACTGTTTCGGCATGCCCTGTTTGAGGGACCAATTCATACTTGGTCGTTTCTCCCTTTCCATTGGCATAGCCTGATACAGCATCAATCACACCTGGAACACGGGAGAAATATTCCTCTACGCCCCAGAAGCAACCACCAGCTAGATAGATTTCTCGTTGGTCTTCTGGGTTGACTTTTTCTTCCTTCTTTTTGTTTGCTACTGGTGTCTGACTCATGGACGCTTTTTTGATCTGCTCAGTCGTCGCATCTGATGTATCCAAGGCCATGGATCCTTTGATAAGGAAAAAGATTCCAAAACAAAATAGCCCCACTAAAAGAATGGAAATGAGTTTCCATTTTGTTTCCATTTTATGTCCTCCTTACTTCATTTCTTTTAGAGTCTGGACGATGTCTTCCTTGCTCATATAACCGATATGGGTCTTAGCGAGAGTTCCATCGCTCGCAATAAAGAGAGCAGATGGATAAGAGCGAATCCCATACTCTTTGAGCAAGTCGCCCTTACTGTCCATCAAGACTGGGAAATCCTTGTAATCCAAAGACTGGTACCAGTTTTTGAAATCTGCTTCCGATTTTTCACCATTAAAGGTTGGAGCTACAACGGATAAGACCACATAATCCTTACCCTCCTCTGCCTTTGCTAAATCATTTGTGTCGCCTAATGTTGAAAGACAGATTGAGCACCAGGAAGCCCAAAATTTGAGGTAAACTTTCTTCCCTTTGTAATCGGATAATCGGTAGGTCTTGCCATCCACTCCTTGCAGGCTAACATCCTTCACTTTCTTGCCAGATGGTTGCCTATCCCCAGCCTTAGCTGTTTGTTGACTCATGTCTTTGGTGGAAGTGGCCATTCCTTGGTTAGAGCAAGCCCCCAAAAATCCAGTACACAAGAATCCTGCAGCTACTAAAGCTAATTTTTTCATCTTTATCACCTCTTCAAAATCGGAAGAAAATCATTCTCAGATGACTTAGAATGCAGACAAACTGTTTTTTAACATAAAACAAACCTAAGTAGTGCTATAAACATAAAATGAAAAAGCATATTAGGTACATTGAAATACACACTGAAACTTTCCGCCGTGAGAAAAGTGTTAGAAACATTAGTGTTTCTAACACCCGGGAGTTTTGGAACTTCAGGTCCAAAACTAAGTCATGGAACTTCTTCGAAGTTCGCTGACGTCCGTACTCACTTAAGGAAAGTTTCTAAGATGACGTTGTCTTCAATCTGAGTCATCCTCAGATGACCTCTCCCTTCTTTCATTAGTTGTCTGATTTCATATCAGATGATCCACTCTTTTCATCTTTCATTTCTGAATCGCTGGATTTCATCTCATCTTTTTTCATATCATCCTTCATTTCAGAACTGCTGTCAGACATCATAGATGAATCTTTCATGTCTTCTTTTTTCATTTTATCATCGGACATGGACGAATCCTTCATGTCATCCTTCTTCATATCGTCCTTCTTCATCATACTACTATCGTCCGTTTTTTTCATATCTGAATCCGATTTTTGTCCAGAACAAGCTGCTAAAGTGACAAGGCTAAGCGTAGCAATGGTAAGTGTAAGAATTTTTTTCATGATTTTTCTCCTTTAATCATTCAAGATTAGTGAAACAGGGATGCGAGGCTATTAAGATTTCCTAGCATCAGCAAGATGCCCATCAAGATGATGAGGGCACCACCAATTTTTTTCAAGGTTCCCATATGGGGCTTGAGTTTAGCAAAATGTTGTAGAACCCAGCTAGAAGCTAGAGCCAAGACTAAGAAGGGTAGCGCCAAGCCCAATGTATAGACCAGCATCAGGAGAGCACCTTGCAATGCACCATCTCCTCCAGAAGCGGCAATGGCTAAAACAGAGCTCAAAACTGGTCCGACACAAGGGGCCCAACCAAAACTGAAGGTGACCCCTATCAGAAAAGCATTGAAGAATTCATTGCGTTTTTCGTCCTTCTTCAGTTGGATACTCTTTTGTTTTTGGAGTTGCTGAAGATTGATGAGGCCCATCTGATGGATTCCCAATAAGATGACAATCCCTCCTAGTAGGCAACGGAACCAGGGAGCATAGAGTACCTGACCAAGGGCCCCTGCACCGTATCCTAGAATCAGGAAAACAGTTGATAGACCTGCGATAAAACAAAGCGTCTTCACCAAGCCGTACCAAGAAATATCTCTTCCAAAAATCCGAACAGTTTTCACACGTTCAGAATCCAATAGAATCCCTACATAGACTGGCATCAGTGGCAAAATACACGGGGAGAAAAAGGATAGAACTCCCGCTAAGAATACTGAAATGGAAAACAAACTGGTTTGAATCATTTCACTACCTCCCTTTCTTTCTGATACCAGTATAAAGAAAAAATCCCTCTAAAAATAGAGAGATTGATAAGCAAAAACTTGAATTTGATTAGAAGATGAATCTTTCTATCTGCCAACATCAGCTCATACTTTCAAGTATGAGACTAATCTAGCAAGATACTTCTACTTCTTTTTCAAATAATCAATAGCGTCTTGAAGGGTTTTGACGGGCACAATTTTCATCTTCGAATGGATTTGTTTTGCTGCATCTTTAGCGGTTTCGTAGTTTGATTTAGCCTTGGGATTGGCTTTCTTTTCTTCTTTGGAAACAGGGTTATTAGGGGCAAAGAAGATTTCTGCTCCTTCTTTATCGGCTGCAACGACTTTCTTGTCAATCCCACCGATATCGCCAACCGTTCCATCCTGGTTAATGGTTCCTGTCCCAGCAATATGGCGTCCCTGACGAAGATCTGGATCAGCCACTTGAGTGTAGATGGCTAGGCTAAACATCATACCGGCACTTGGGCCACCGATGCCAGCTGTCGCAAACTGGACAGGAACATCGCCTTTGGCTTCAGTCCGGTCGATCAGGCTAATCCCAATTCCGTTTTTCCCATTGGTCAATTTGATGATCTTCCCATCCGCAGTCTTGGTTTGTCCATCCTCAATGTAGGTCACCGAAACGGGATCGCCAATTTTTTGAGAACCAACATAGTCAATCAATTCTTTGGAGCTCTTAAAGGTCTTACCATTCACCCCGGTTACAGTATCCGCAATATTCAAGATTCCTTTAAAGGTCGAGTCATCTGCCACCTGCATGACATAGACTCCTAGAAAGTCCATCTGGGTTTCTTTGCCAGCTGTCTTCAATCCTTGGTAGATGGCCATATTTTGCGAGGTTTCCATATAGAATTGGTTGATGCGCGTGAATTCTTGGCTCGAACTACCACCGGTCATATCCTTGGCAGAGTAGATATCTGTAAAAGGTGTCGCCCAAGCATAGATCAAATCAGCCGGAGTTGCCTCTTTCACTGCTACGGTTACAAAATCATAGGTTCCTGACTTGGTATCCGCTTTTCCATCCACTGTCATGACGGATCGAATATCTTCTGCCGTTCCTGGCATTTCAATATAATAGGGAAGGCGAATCACAAAAGCAGCTAGCAAGAGAAGCAAGAAAAGAACTCCTGCAATCGGCCATCGGTATTCTTTCAACCGTCCTTTTTTCTTTTTAGGGGTCAAGCTTGGTTTATTCGCTTGTGTCATCGTTAATTTCCTCCATTACACTCTCTGGGACATACGGTGAGATATCCTGCTGAAAAGCCAGCAACTCTCGAATACGGGTGGAACTAATGGCCTGGTAAGGAGGCTGGGCATAGAGATAAACCGTCTCCAATTCAGGTGCCAACTGGTGGTTAAAATAATCCATATTGGCTTCGTAAACCAGATCCTGTGCATTGCGCAATCCCCGGATCAAGGTCACCACACCAAGATTACGTGCCACTGTCACAGCCAACTCTTGGGTCGACGTCACAATTTCAATATTTTCCAAATGAGCCAAGGCCCCTTCCACCATGCGCACGCGCTGCTCAATGGAAAAGAGTCCGACTTTTTCCGGATTATAAAAAATTCCGACATAGACACGGTCAAACAAGCGGCTCGCCCGCTCGATCAATTGCACATGCCCAATGGTAATCGGATCAAACGATCCTGTAAACAATCCAGTTCTATCTGACATATACTGTTACCTTACTAATTCCATAGATTTTTTCTTTCCAAATTCCCACCTGTCCGATTTCCTCAGGAAGTTCTACATGTTTATCTGTTTCGCACACAATCATGATGTTTTCTGATAAGAGATGGCGCTCGCACAAGGTTTCGATATCGCGGACAATCTCTTCCTTGGCATAAGGCGGGTCTAAGAAAACCAGATCAAAGGTGCCCGTTAGAAGCCCCAAGGCTTGCTTGGCCTCCATTTTTAGTAGTTGAAACCGTTCCTTTTCCTTGGTCATAGCAATATTAGCTGCCACAATCTCCTGCGCTCGACGATCTCTTTCCACTAGAACCGCCTCTGACATGCCTCGAGAGACTGCCTCAATAGAGAGGCCACCGCTTCCAGCATAGAGATCTAGTACTCTTCCACCATCAAAGTAAGGACCAATCATATTGAACATGGCCCCTCTGACCTTATCAGAAGTCGGCCTGGTTGTTTTTCCTTCAAGTGTTTTGAGGGGACGTCCCCCATAGGTTCCAGATACTATTTTCATAGGGACCATTATACCAAAAAAAATCAGAAAATTGCGATTTGATATGGTCAAGCGATAATTAAAAGAGCCGAGCACTCTGCTCGACTCTTTCTTTCCTTATAGGATATTTTCATATTCATCGCGGACAGATTGAGGCCAGACACTGGTTTGGACTTCACCGATATGTTTCTTACGAAGTAAGAACATAGCCAAACGAGATTGTCCAATCCCTCCACCAATTGTAAGTGGGAAAAGACCATTTAACAAAGCTTTGTGCCACTCTAATTGGAGACGATCCTCGTCCCCTGTAATCGCAACTTGACGGCGAAGCGTATCTTCATCAACACGGATCCCCATTGAAGACAACTCAAAGGCGGAACCTAGAACGTCATTCCAGACGAGGATATCACCATTCAAGCCCTTGTAGCCATTTTCAGACTCTGTTGTCCAGTCATCGTAGTCAGGTGCACGTCCATCGTGTGGTTTGCCATCTGCAAGCTCTCCACCAATCCCGATCAAGAAAACGGCTCCGAATTCTTTGGCAATGGCATTTTCACGCTCTTTTGGAGTTAAATCTGGATAACGTTCCACCAATTCTTCTGTGTGAACAAAAGTAATTTGTTTTGGAAGAACTGATTCAATATCATAGCGCGCTTCTACTGCTAGTTCTGTCAAACGAATCGCCTTGTAGATCTTTTCAACCGTTTCTTTAAGGTAGGCGATGTTGCGTTGACCATTTGGGATGACTTTTTCCCAGTCCCATTGGTCTACATAAACAGAGTGGATAGCGTCTAGCGAATCTTCATCTGGACGAAGAGCCTTCATATGGACAAAGAGACCTTCTCCTTCGCCAAACCCAAAACGTGCCAAGGTATGGCGTTTCCATTTTGCGAGTGAATGCACGACTTCATAAGTCTCATCAGGAATTTGAAGGACCTTTACAGATACCGGATGTTCAATCCCAGAAAGGTTATCCTGCATCCCGTCTCCGACCTTGCTCAAAATTGGCCCTTGGACTTCAATGATGTCCAATTTATCTTTTAAATATTGTGTAAACGTCGTTTTAACAAACGAAATTTCCTTTTGTTGATGGATAAAACTTTTTTTCATATAGTTCCTCATTTATAGACATTTTAGAATTGATTATACTCCTTTTTCAATCAAAATCAAGTCTTTTCATTCGTTTTCAACTGAATTTTTATCTTGCAAAAAGGATTCATTTTTGATAAACTATATGTAACTTTTAAAACGTTACATAGGAGAAACGACATGTTTGATGCAAAAAAACTAAAAGAAAGACGCCTGGAAAAAGGCTTGACCCAGGCAGATGTCTACGAGGATCTCAAAATTTCTCGCAAGACTTACTCCAGTTGGGAGAATGGCTTAGCAGAGCCACACGAAAAAAATCTCAGGAGGTTGGCCAAGCGCCTCTCCGTTAAAGAGGACTACTTTATTAACAAAGACTCCGCACTCTACACCTACCCTTTATTAACCCCACCTCATCAAAAGAAAGTTGACCAATTGGCCAGCCAGTTATTGGAACAGCAGCAAAAAGTTGTTTCCTTGACGGCTTATAAGGTTCTTTCGATTGAGCTAGCAGCTGGTTTAGGACATACCTTTTATGATAACGAAACGGACTATGAAACCGTCTATTTTGACCAAGAGATCCAACACGACTTTGCCTCTTGGGTATCCGGAAATTCGATGGAACCTCTCTATCCCAATGGTTCTGTTGCCCTCATGAAGCAGACTGGATTTGACTACGATGGAGCGGTCTATGCCCTCATCTGGAATGGAAAAACCTACATTAAGAAAGTCTATCGGGAGGCTGAAGGCTTGCGCTTAGAATCCATCAACCCTGACTACGATGATTTATTTGCTCCTTACGAAGACGAGCCAAAAATCGTCGGCATTGTGGTCGGGCATTTTCTTCCGCTTGAGGTGTAAATATGCTATTTGATTATTCACGTGAGCCTCATTCTGATATTGCTTTTGTGGATATGAAAAGTTTTTATGCCAGCTGTGAGTGTGTCCGTCTGGGCCTAAATCCCCTGACCACTTCTCTTTGCGTCATGAGCCGGAGCGACAATTCTGCTGGTCTGATTTTGGCCAGCTCTCCCGTTTTCAAACAAGTCTTTGGCAAGAAGAATGTGAGCCGGAGCTACGACCTGCCTTTTGATCTCAAAACCAGAAAATTCAATAGCTACGTCGCAAAAAAACAAGGATTGCCGACGGATCCAGGCTTTATTGCATCCATTGAATCCTGGGCCAAGAGGACCCTGATTGTGCCACCACGCATGAATGCCTACATTCAGGTCAATATGGAGATTCAGAAGGTCTTTCAGGAATTTGCGGCACCCGATGATATTTTCCCTTACTCGATTGACGAAGGCTTTATCGATCTGACTTCTTCCTTAAATTATTTTATTCCAGATTCCTCCCTCTCGCGAAAGGAAAAACTGGACCTTCTTTCTGCCAGGATTCAAAAAAGAATCTGGCAGGAAACTGGAATCTATTCTACCATTGGCCTCAGCAACGCCAATCCCCTTCTTGCCAAGCTAGCCTTGGACAACGAAGCCAAGCATTGCCGAAATATGCGCTCCAACTGGTCTTACGAAGACGTAGAAAGCAAGGTCTGGAAACTGCCCCAGCTCACTGATTTTTGGGGCATTGGACGTCGCACTGAAAAACGATTGCAAGGGATCGGGATCACGTCGATTAAAGAACTGGCTCAGGCTCATCCCGATCTCTTAAAGAAAGAATTCGGAGTCATGGGGCTTCAACTTTGGTTCCATGCTCATGGCATTGATGAAAGCAATGTCCACAAACCTTATCGTCCGAAGTCACGAGGCATTGGCAATTCTCAAATCTTGCCCTATGACTACCATCTACAAGCCGACATTGAACTGGTATTTCGGGAGATGGCTGAACAGGTGGCTATTCGCTTGCGACGGAAAAAAAAGAAGACCCAGCTGGTCTCCATTCATGCCTCCTACTCCAAAATCGAGGGGCTTCCGTCCATTCACTGCCAGCAAAAGATTGAACCCACCCAATCTACCAAGGTTTTATCCGATACGGTTCTGCGGCTCTTTCGCTCCAAGTACAAAGGCGGAGCCATTCGGCAGGTTGGTGTTTTTTATGGAGAACTTGTCGAGGAGTCTCTTCAACTCTTTTCTCTCTTCGATGATCCAGTAGCCTTGGAAAAAGAGGAGAAACTCCAGCAGACGATTGACCGCATTCGGGACCAATTTGGCTTCACCTCTCTTCAGAAAGGCTCCTCACTACTAGAAAACTCACGCGCCATTGCACGCAGTAAATTAACAGGCGGACATTCCGCAGGAGGCTTAGATGGATTAACATGATCGACCGTTCTTATCTCCCTTATCAATCCGCACGCGAATTTCAAGACCGTGGCATGGCCAAATGGGCCGGCTTCTTTTTATCTGAGCACACAACTGCCCTGGATACAAAAGAAATTGACCGCAGTCAACTCAACGTTCTTCCTCTTTCTGAACAGATCCAGCTCCTGGAGCAGGCCTTCCAACAACAAACGACGATCTCGATTACGACTCTAGAGGGGAATCAATTTGCAACTTACACAGGTTCGATTCACACCTTATCTGCTTCTGAGCTTCTTCTCAAAAGCAATGGTCACTACCACCGGCTCCTTCTGACCTCTATCATTTTTATTGAAGCTGAGGAAACACCGTATGAAACCAATTCAGACTAAACACGAATTACAATTTGATTATTTTTCAGAGAATTACCACCAATTTGAGACAGACTTTTACAAGTGGGCGGCTACTTCTACGCCACTCGTCTTTTTAGAAGACGATATTCTCCACTCTATGGCAGCAGGCCAGCGAAACTACTTTCGTCTTCACCACACCAAAAGTCGGGATCATCGAGATCATTATTTCTATTTTAAGGTTTCCACACTCTCCCAATCACCCCTGACCCGTATTTATGCTTATACAGGACATTTCTTACAAAAAAAGGATAGCTTTATCTGAGAAGCTATCCTTTTATTTAATTTTTAATTTCACTACAGTCCGTACGAGTGATTAGAATCCATCTACGTTGGTGTAGATTTTTTGTACGTCTTCATCGTCTTCAAGAACGCTATAAAGTTTTTCAAATGTTTCCAAATCTTCACCTGACAACTCAACTTCTGATTGAGGAATCATTTCCAATTCAGTTACTTGGAATTCTTCAACACCTGATTCACGTAAAGCAACGATCGCTTTGTGAAGATCAGTTGGAGCAGTGTAAACAGTGATGCTTCCTTCTTCTGCTTCAACATCATCTACATCCACATCTGCTTCAAGCAAAAGCTCAAAGATGGCATCCGCATCATCACCTGCAAAGACAATAACACCCTTGTTGTCAAAGAGGTAAGATACAGAACCAGAAGCTCCCATGTTACCGCCGTTTTTACCAAAAGCCGCACGGACATTGGCAGCTGTACGGTTAACGTTTGACGTCAAGGTATCAACGATCAACATTGAACCATTTGGTCCGAACCCTTCGTAACGCCCTTCTGTAAAGGTTTCGTCAGTGTTTCCTTTTGCCTTGTCGATCGCTTTATCAATCACGTGTTTTGGCACTTGCGCTTGTTTAGCACGGTCGATAACGAATTTCAAAGCAGTATTCAATTCTGGATCTGGTTCACCCTTTTTAGCGGCTACATAGATCTCAACACCAAATTTGGCATATACTTTTGAGTTAGCACCATCTTTGGCAGTTTTCTTGGCAACAATATTGGCCCATTTACGTCCCATGAGGATTCTCCTTAAATTTTTTCAAATTATTTTCAATCTTTTATATTATATCACAAATCATAAGACTTGGAAGAGTTTTTTGCGCATCATCCCGGATGGAACTACTCTCCAACCATCCATTATTCATCTCTTAGTCTCACCGGCACCCGACCCCAGATCTGCTCTTGCAACTGGGAATGGCCTAGTTGATACACCTGATCTGCTTGCTGAGTTAAGGCATCCCAAGGTTCCTTACCAATCCGCGTCACCAAGTCCACTTGACCTTTTAGTGACTTGAGGTGGGCCTGTCCCTTTTCAGTGAAACCCAAGACATGGATAGCGGTCGGCAAGATTTTTTCTCTCGCACCTACTAAAATATAAGTCAAAATGCGGCGGACACGCGCCTTGGTATAGCGCTTGGTTGCGACTTTCTCCACCAGGTCTTCCACAGAGCTAGCACTTCGAATGGCATCCCTTATCCGATTGGCCAGCTCTTCATTGACCTGAAATATCTGTGTCAGATCCGGATGGGTTAAGATTTGATAACGAAGCAGTTGGTCATAATCCTCCCAAGATACCTGTGGAGCCGAATGAAAGAGTTGGCTATTAGGCATAAATTTGTCGACAAAGTCTTGATCATCCTTGTGTAGGCGTAGACTAGTCGCAGAAGCATAGGCCACCTCTTTTTCTTCTGAATGGTAGCCCGCACCTTGACGTTGGATAGGCTTGAGCGCAATCCCCTTCCCAGCACAAGCCTTGGCATAAGCCAAGCCCAGGATATGGTTGGGAGTACCCCCTGTGAACTCCACTCCAGCAAAGGTTTCCCACATTTTTTGGGTCTTTTGTGGATAGGATAAGTCTTCTGGAAGATTTCGCAAGAAAGCTTCCATTTCCACTTCTTTCTCAGAGTAAATAGTTGTAATCGCTTGGTAATCTAAGACTTCTTCTGTCCCAAAGGTCAATTGGTCGATTCCCAGACGGGACAAGATCTCCACCGCTCCCTTGGCAAAATGATCAGCCGACTGAACAGCTACGAGAAAGGGGAGCTCGACCACCAGGTCTGCTCCATTTTCCAAAGCCATCTGTGCGCGAATCCACTTGTCTACAATGGCAGGTTCGCCACGTTGAACAAAATTCCCAGACATGGCCACAATCTTCAGCCCCTCTGCCTGTTCCAGCAGGTACTTGTGTCCATTGTGAAAAGGATTAAATTCTGCAATAATACCTGTAACTGTCATGCTGTCCTACTTCTGTGCTACAAAAAACCATCGTTTGCTGGTCTTTGTTGGCTCTTTATCTTCAAAGTCCGCGTACAATTTGAAAGATTTAAAGCCAGCCTGCTCCAGCAAAATGTCATAGGTTAAGACCTCATAGGTACGCTCCTCATGGACTTCATCGTGCCGACTAAAGCTGCCATCCTCTTCTTGGACAAAGAAGGTCAGCTCATGGACGATCGAGTGAGGGGCTGCATCCTCATAGGTATCCCAGAGCATGGCAAAATCTTCTGCATTTTCGTGATAAGAATAGCCCGGGAAAACCTCATCCGTCTGGTAGGTCGAATGGACATCAAAAATAAAGACCCCGTCTTCGTTTAGGGCATTGTAAACTTCTTTGAAGACATCTCCCACTTCCACCTCGTCCTGCATGTAGCAGATAGAATCCGAATAGCAAGTCACGAAATCATAAGTACCTGCTTGCGACAGGTCCAGCATATTGCCCTCGATAAAATCAATCTTTTGCTTGGCTGAAGCCGCTCTTTTTTCAGCAATTTTCAGCATATCAGCACTCAAGTCTAATCCTGTTACGTCAAAGCCAGCTTGGGAAAAGCGGACAGACTGAATCCCTGTCCCACAAGCCAATTCCAGTAATTTTTTCCGATTCTTACTTTTAGGGAGATGCCGGAGAGAAAAATCCGTCCACAAATCATACAGACTATCATCCATGACCGCATCATAGACCGCTGCAAACGTTTCATAAGTCGCCATATTCATGATACCAAGTCCGCCCGAAATCCGATAGAAAATTAGGAGCACGACGATGGAGCTAAGCTCCAAGGAGAGCTATCTATTTTCCGAGGATTACAGGACGGGTTCAAATCCTTTCTAAGATACCAAGAGCATTAAAAACATGGAGAAAATAACAACTTTGCCCATAGTTTTTAGCTCGTGTTCCGTTACCAAACTAACTTAACACGAGGCCCTATCCTTTCTTTCCATAGAATTTCAATTTAACCAACAAAACTCAGTTGCTACCAACTGAGTTTACCTGCTTATGCTAGGGCTGCTGAAAGATCGACAGCACTTGCTTCGTGCCATAGCTTTTCTAGGTTATAGTGGGCACGCATTTCTTCTGAGAAGACATGGACCACCACACTACCTAAGTCAAGAAGGACCCAACCTCCAGCTGAATCACCTTCGACGTGGCTGGCATTGCCACCAGCTTCAACGACCTTCTCGCGAATATTTTCAGCGATAGCCTCCAATTGGCGGCTGTTCATAGAGCTTGCGATGACAAAGTAATCTGTCACGCTGGTTAAGCTTTGAACATCCAAAGCTACAATGTCTTCTGCACGCTTTTCATCTGCTGCTTTGACAACTAGTTCAAGTAGTTCTTTTTCTTTCATGTAATCCTCTTTCCTTAAAAAATTGATTTGTAATCTAAGACATCCGCAAAACGTTCTGCCCAAATATTTTCATAAAATTCATTAAGCGTTTCTGCCGGAATATCCTCTCCATCAAAGGTTGTGACAGCTCCTTCTGGAATGACCAGCTTGTAGCCATATTCAAATCCCACTTTGACGGATGTATCGACACAATATTCTGTCTGCATACCACACAGGACCAGTTGTTCAATCTCTTGTTGATCCAAGTATTCTTTTAATCCTGTCTCTTTAAATATGCTATTGTATCGCTTCTGAAACACCTTTTCATTCTCCTGTCTTTTCAACAGAGGAGATAATTGCCAATCTTCCGAAGTTAAAGCCTCAGGCGTTTCAATATGCTGCATGTAGATAATTTCAATCTGCTCTTTTCTAGCCTGATCTTGCAAATAAGCGATCTTCTCTAAGAGCTTTTCTGTCTCAAAACCTGTTTCCACTAAGATATTTTGTACATCAATAATGATAAAAGCTGTCTTCACTCACTGCTCCTCTTTCAAATACTTCACAAAGGCATTATAGGTTTCGATGGTTTGGGGATAAATGGGCAGTCCTTGGTGGGCCAAGTGTTCGACTGTGCGAGCCGTCTCATAGGCCACCGCACGATCCAAGGAGACTTGGGCGATTTCACGAGCTTGATCTACCCCTGGAAAGGCCCGGTTATGCTCAATATAATCTGCCACATAGACAATCTTGTCTAAGGTTGACATCTGATCACTCCCAACCGTATGAATCTCAATACTGCGAAGAATGGCTGGATCTGTCAGTCCTAGATCTTCTTGGATCTTATAAATCCCGACCATCCCATGCCAGACATTGTTACCCCAGTTTTTTAATGCTGGATCCAGCTCATAGCGATCAATCAAGTCCAGAAATTCCTGATCTGATAATTTCTTGGCGTAGTCATGTAAGAGACCTGCTAGGCCAGCCTGCTCTTCGTCAGCCCCATAGCGTTTGGCCAAGTCACGCGCAGCCTTCTCAACCCCTAAACAGTGGGTTAGCCGCTTTTCTGGCAGGATTTGACGCATTTTTTCAAGCAAGACCTCACGAGAAAAGCCTAGATAGTTTTCATAGGTCATTGATACAATCCTTCTTTCTTGATGTAGTCCAAGACTGGTTTTGGCAACATAAAATTCGGCGTCCGGCCTTTGGCTACAAAATCACGTACCATACTAGAGGAGATGTCCATGAGAGGAACATCCACCCAGATCACCGGATAAGAAGTTCCTGCCTTATAGCGTGGTCGCTGGACCCCGACAAATTGTACAATCTCCACCAATTCATCGATGCGGTGCCATTTTGGTAAATAATCTACCATATCTGCACCAATGATGAAGTAATAATCTGTGTCTGGATCCCGTTCATTGAGCAAGAGCATGGTGTCGTAGGTATAGGAAATCCCTTTCCGCTCGAGTTCAATCGTCTCGATTTCCAGACCTTCAATGCCTTCAATGGCTAATTCCAGCATCTTAAGGCGATGGTGCTCTGCAATCGTCCCCTTGGCATCGACATGCGGCGGCTCATACTCAGGCATCAAGAGCACCTTATCTAACCCTAATTGTTGGCGCACTTGATCCGCAACGACCAAATGGGCATTGTGGACCGGATTGAAATTTCCACCCAAAATACCAACTTGTTTGCGTTTCTTGTCTTTGATCTCTGGCTCTAACTCTACCTTGGTAAAGGGAGTCAATAGTTCAATTGCCATAGGTTTGCTCTCCTCGATGTCCTAAATTTCTTTTACCTTCGCTGAAATTTTACGATTTTCTTTTTTGCTTGATTGTTTGAACAAGATGAGAATCCGACCAATCTTTTGGACCGTTTCCACACCGATTTCTTCTTCCAAGATTTCTGCTACTTCATGGATATTCTCATCCGTATTTTGAAGAAGAGTCACCTTGATCAGTTCGCGCGCATCTAGCGCTTGGCGCACACTGGTTTTGATTTGGTCATTAAGCCCGTTTTTCCCAATTTGGATAATAGGTTTGAGGCTGTGGGCTTGGCTGTTGAGGAAAGCCCGTTGTTTAGATGTTAATGTCATGTTTTTACTTCCTTTTTTTGATCGTTATTTTAAGTGGTGGGGACGGCCGGAACTAATTTTTCAAAGATCTCATCTTTGAAAAATGGATTTCCTCACCTCAAAATGGAGCCTTGGTCTCCATTTTGCCCTTGCCAATCTCACGATTGGCAACTACACCACGGCAATAACGATCTCTTTATGAGCTCACTTTGTTCGCTCTTCAGATATATTTTTTCCTATTTTTTAAATAATAGCTTTGCGGGTAACGACGGCGACGCCTTCTGGTGCCCAGACGGCTACTTTGGCTTCTCCATTGACGCGGATCCAGCCGAGTCCTGAGATGACCAGGTCTGTCTTGTCCTTGATGGTAAACTCATGGGAAATCAAAGGCGGGAATTCTTCTTTTTCCTTGCTATTGGGTGGAGTTAATAGGCCGCCGACATGCTTGTCATAAAAGGCGGTCGCGCCCTCTAGCTTGGTTCGGTGAAGCTTGAGTTCGTTATCAAAGAAAGCGGTGAAACCTTGCTTTTCCCCCTTAATAAAGTCAAAACGTCCTAGACCACCCAAGAAGAGGGTTTGCTCTGGATTAAGCTGATAAGTCTTAGGCTTGATTTCCTTTTTAGGGCTGACATACTTGAGATTTTTTGCTGTCAAGTAATGAGCCATCTGGTGGCGATGGATAATCCCTGGGGTATCGTAGATGTAGGATCCATCGTCCAATGGGATTTCGATCTTGTCCAGTGTCGTCCCTGGGAAGCGAGAGGTCGTGATGATATCCTTGTCTCCAGTGATTTCTTGGATGATTGCATTGATGAGGGTCGATTTCCCTACGTTGGTCACACCCACCACATAGACGTCACGGCCCTTACGGTACTGCTCGATCTTTTCCATCAAGTCCTTGATCGCACTCTTATTTTGAGCAGAGGTGAGGACCACATCAACAGGACGCATGCCTTCTTCGTGGGCCCGTTCCATCAACCAGTGGGTCACCTTGCTATCCTTGACAGACTTGGGCAAGATGTCTTTTTTGTTTCCGACCAAGAGGACATCATTTCCTGCTACAAAGCGCGGTAGGCCAGGGATAACGGATCCATTAAAGTCAAAAATATCCACTACATTGACCACTAGTGCGTCACTATCCCCTACTTCGTGAAGGAGTTTTAGGAAATCATCATCTGTCAGATGCACATCTGTGATTTCATTATAGTGACGGAGACGAAAACAGCGTTGGCAATAGACTTCGCCTGTTTCCAAGCCCTTTTCAAGAGCTGATTGGGGAGTATAGCCTAGCCCCTCTTTGTTTTCTGTCTGAATGGACGCTCCACAGCCAATACAGAATAATTCTTCCATTCTTAAATTCCTTTTTTGTATACAATCGGACCATATTTTTCGGCCATTTGCTTCATAACACGGCGTTCACGCGCCCGGTTGATCTGCGTCTTGATCGAGTCATGCTCGACCAAAGGCTTGACCAAAATCGAACGAATGCCTGCACGATGGGCAGCCCGGATATCCGTCATCAGTTGATCCCCGACCATGACCACTTCATTTTTCTCATAGTGGAAACGTTTGAGGGCCCGATCAATCCCAAAAGTAAAGGGCTTGAGCGACCAGGCTTCATAGTCAATATCAAATTGCTCAACAGCGCGCTTGACCCGTTTGGGACTATTATTAGACACCACGATAACCCGAATCCCTCCATCACGAAGGTCATGCAACCACTGGCGCATTTCAGGAGTCCCATCCGGATTATTCCAAGCAATCAAGGTATTATCCAAATCCACAAGGACCGCCTTGATACCCTGTTTTTTCAAGTCTGTAACGGTGAGATCATAGGCTGCTTCCACCGCAAAATCTGGTTTGTAATTTTCGATTGACACGTTTTTCTCCATTTTTTATACTCCTTTCATTGTAGCATAAAAAGGCCCATTTTGCACCCGCTTCACGACTAAAACAGCGACAGACTCCGATCAGGTCGCTTTCACTACTCAAAAAATAGACAAAATCCTTACAAACTTCCAAAAACATGGTATAGTAGAAGAAAAAGAACTCGGAATTTTTTATGAAACAAACAAGCTTAAAAGAGGTCTCTCCTCTTCTCCAGCGCATCATCAATTGGTCATCCATTATTGGGGCCCTCGCAACCTTGGCCTTTTGTATCTGGGCCTACTTTTCTGGCATCCTTCAATCCAAAGAAACCTTGTCAGCTTTTATTCTCCAAGCAGGCATCTTTGGACCACCTCTCTTTATCTTTCTTCAGATCCTTCAAACAGTGGTCCCTATTATTCCTGGCGCCCTGACATCTGTCGCTGGTGTCTTTATCTATGGCCACATCATTGGTACCATCTACAACTACATCGGAATCGTCATTGGCTGTGCCATTATCTTCCACCTAGCCAGAATGTACGGGCCTAAGTTCGTCCAATCTATGGTCAGTCAGAAGACCTACGACAAGTACATTGGCTGGCTCAATGAAGGCAAGCGGTTCGATCGCTTCTTTATCTTCATGATGATCTGGCCCATTAGTCCCGCTGACTTCATCTGTATGCTGGCAGGTCTGACGAAGATGACCTTCAAACGCTACATGACTATCATCATCCTCTGCAAGCCTATCACCCTCGTTATCTACACCTATGGCCTGACCTATATCATCGATTATTTCTGGAAAATGGTCTAAAAATAGGTTACTTAAACTTTTTCTCTTACAGAATCATACAAAAAACACGGCATACCGCCGTGTTTCTGTGTTTATTTAACGAGTTTCTTCATCTCATCAATACGTGCGACAGTCGCATCGTACTTCGCTTGGTAGTCGGCTTGTTTGTCGCGTTCTTTTTGGACGACTTCTGGTTTGGCATTGGCTACGAAGCGTTCGTTAGAGAGCTTCTTACCGACCATATCCAGTTCTTTTTGCCATTTGGCCAATTCTTTTTCAAGACGAGCCAATTCTTCTTCGACATTGAGAAGGTCAGCAAGTGGCAAGTAGATTTCTGCACCTGTGATGATGCTTGACATAACCAAATCAGGTACCTCTACATCTGCTGCAATTTCCAAGTGTTCTGGATTTGTGAAGCGTTTGATGTAGTTGACGTTATCATTGAAGAAGGCATCAAGCTTGCTGTCGCTTGTCTTGATCAAGATAGTGATTGGTTTGCTTGGAGCTACGTTCACTTCTGCACGTGAGTTACGAACGGAGCGAATCACATCTTTAAGAGCTTCAACGCCGGCTGCTGCTTCTTCGTTTTCAAATTCTGGACGAACCACTGGGTATTCCGCAGTCACGATCGTTCCTTCAGAGATTTGACCATAGATTTCCTCAGTCACGAATGGCATGATTGGGTGAAGGAGACGCAAGATTTGATCCAAGGTGTAAAGAAGAACAGAACGAGTGATGACTTTTTCGTCCTCATTGTCACTGTATAGCACTTCCTTAGTCAACTCAACATACCAGTCCGCAAACTCATCCCAGATGAAGTTGTAAAGGATGTGACCAGCCACACCGAATTCGAACTTGTCAAAGTTTTCAGTGACCTTACTGATCGTTTCGTTGAGGTTGTGGAGAATCCAACGATCTGTCACGTTACCTGCTTGACCAGCAGCCACTTTAGCTACATTTTCACGCGCCACATCCAAGGTCAAACCTTCATTGTTCATGAGGATGTAGCGAGAGATATTCCAGATCTTGTTAATGAAGTTCCATGACGCATCCATTTTCTCGTAAGAGAAACGCACGTCTTGACCTGGTGCAGAACCGTTTGAAAGGAACCAACGAAGGGCATCGGCACCGTATTTCTCGATAACATCCATTGGGTCGATACCGTTACCAAGAGATTTCGACATCTTGCGTCCTTGCTCGTCACGAATGAGACCGTGGATAAGGACATTTTGGAACGGCTGACGGCCAGTGAATTCCAATGATTGGAAAATCATACGAGATACCCAGAAGAAGATAATGTCGTAACCTGTTACCAAGGTTGATGTTGGGAAGTAACGTTTGAAGTCTTCTGAGTCGACATCCGGCCAGCCCATAGTTGAGAATGGCCAGAGGGCAGAACTGAACCAAGTATCTAAAACGTCTTCATCCTGTTTCCATCCGTCACCTTCTGGAGCTTCTTCGCCAACGTACATTTCACCCTCAGCATTGTACCAAGCAGGGATTTGGTGACCCCACCAGAGCTGACGAGAAATAACCCAATCGTGGACATTTTCCATCCATTGAAGGAAGGTATCGTTGAAACGAGGTGGGTAGAATTCTACTTTGTCGTCTGTATCTTGGTTTGCGATAGCATTTTTAGCCAATTGGTCCATCTTCACGAACCATTGCGTAGACAAGCGTGGCTCAACCATAACTCCAGTACGCTCTGAGTGACCAACTGAGTGGGTCATATTCTCAATCTTAACAAGCGCACCGATTTCTTCTAACTTCTTGATAACAGCCTTACGAGCTTCAAAGCGGTCCATGCCGTTGAATTCACCAGCCAATTCATTCATGGTACCATCATCGTTCATAACGTTCACTTGCGGAAGATTATGACGTTGACCAACCAAGAAGTCATTCGGGTCGTGGGCAGGAGTGATTTTCACCACACCAGTACCAAATTCAGGGTCTGCGTGCTCATCGCCAACGATTGGGATTGGCTTGTTCAAGATTGGCAAGATAACATTTTGACCAATCAAGTCTTTATAACGGTCATCATTTGGGTTAACCGCTACGGCTGTATCCCCAAACATGGTTTCAGGGCGTGTTGTTGCTACTTCAAGGGCACGTGAACCGTCTTCCAACATGTAGTTCATGTGGTAGAAGGCACCTTCCACATCCTTGTGAATAACCTCGATATCAGAAAGGGCTGTACGAGCTTTTGGATCCCAGTTGATAATAAATTCACCACGGTAAATCCAGCCCTTCTTGTAAAGCTCTACAAAGACCTTACGAACGGCTTTTGATAGACCTTCGTCAAGGGTGAAACGCTCACGAGAGTAATCTACAGAGAGCCCCATCTTGCCCCATTGTTCCTTGATAGTCGTCGCATATTCGTCTTTCCATTCCCAGACTTTCTCAAGGAATTTTTCACGACCCAGGTCATAACGAGAGATGCCATCTTCAGCCAATCGCGCTTCTACTTTAGCTTGAGTGGCAATCCCAGCATGGTCCATCCCTGGAAGCCAAAGCGTATCAAAACCTTGCATGCGTTTTTGACGGATGATGATATCCTGTAAAGTCGTATCCCAAGCGTGACCAAGGTGAAGTTTCCCAGTTACGTTTGGTGGTGGAATCACGATTGAGTAAGGCTTAGCCTTTTGATCTCCAGAAGGCTTGAAAACATCTTCGTCAAGCCATTTTTGGTAACGACCAGCCTCAACCTCGGCTGGATTGTATTTAGGTGAAAGTTCTTTAGACATGTGTGTGTCCTTTCTAGTTATTTCTATTTTTAATGTTGATCTTGAGTTTCCCACTCACTCTTCAGCAAGCCATATCTCAAATCATCACAGCGGTTGCCTTGAGCATCTTTGCGGTCTCTTATGCGAGCTTCGAGGGTAAAACCAAGTTTCTCAGCGACGCGTTGACTTTGGATATTGTAGCCAAAGCAAGACAATTCTACCTTATGAAGCCCCAGTTCTTTAAAAGCCAGATCAATCAAAGCACGCGCTGCTTCTGGCACATAGCCTCGACCCCAATAGTCTGGGTGTAAGGTATAGCCAAGTTCTAGCACATCGTCTTCGTGGCGATGGTTGAAATCAACAGAACCGATTACTTTATCGGTCCCTTTGACCACAATTCCATAGCCTGCTGGGAGATTGTCCTTTTCATTGCGCTCAGGAAGGATATGTTCTAGGTAATAAATCTCGTCTTCCAAGGTCTTGACGGGTGGAAAGCCTGCTGGGTAAGAAACCTCTGGAAGACTAGCGTAAGCATAGATGTCCTCTGCATCAGCCACTGTTCGGACTCGTAAGACCAGACGCTCCGTTTCGATTTTATCTGGCGACTCAGCTCTTGTCATTCTTCTTCCTCGCTTTCTTCATAAAGCTTCCCATGGGATCGACTCGGTCATCTAGATAACGATAAACGCGCTGATGGCCGTCCCCCATAAAGTAAGTCGGCGCAAAACGGTCATTTTTAAAATGCCCCTTGTCATCTAAGAGCTCTGGATCGGCCAGTCGTTCGAGAATCTTAGCAAAGATATGGCAGATGCCATCTTCCTCGATAATCCGATCTACCTGGCAATCCAAAACGACTGGACAAGCCTCCAAAATTGGGGCCTGAGTCTGCTCAGAAATCTCGTAGTCCAGCCCTAGGTGTTTCAATTTCTCCCGATGGCTAATAAAGCCAGCTTGCTCCATCTCAAGCATGAGATGTTCATCAGGGATGTTGACAGTGAACTGTCGATAATGCTTAATCTGGTCTGCCGCATTTTCCTCAGCACCAACACCGATGACCAGCCAATCTCCCAGACTATAAGAGGAACTGCAGGTTGTGATATTGTGCTCAAAGTTCTGGTCCTGATACCCCAAGATGAAGATCGGAAAACCATAGTAGAGTTTACTGGTGTTAAAAGATTGTTTCATGACAACCTCCTTTGGCTAGGGGTGTAAAAGAAAAATCGTCCCTGTCATTAATCTGACAGGGACGAATGTGTTGATCCGCGGTACCACCCAAATTCGGGCAAAGCCCGCATCTCTCGTCTTTAAAACAAAAAGACATTATTATTTCATTTTCATCCATTAGCAACCAGTTTTGACACATTTGTGGACTTCTCAGCACCGCCACTTTCTGTAAAATGTGGGATTCAAAACACCTCTAATAGGTTCATTTTAGCAAGTTTTCCTTGAAATAGCAAGAAATCACAAAAACAATTATTTAAATTTAACGCCTAGTTCTTTCAATTTCTTGATCGTAGCTGGACCGATTCCTTTAAGGGCCAACAACTCTTTTTCTGTCCAGTTTGCGAAGTCCGCAACAGAGCGAATACCTTCATCATAGAATGTTTGCGCACGATCAAGTGCCACACCTTCCAAACTTGCAGCAAATTCTTCCACTGAAGAAGCCGCTTGTTTCACTTCTTTCGCCACTGCTTTTGTAGCTTTCTCAACCTTTTTAGGTGCTTCTTTCACAGCTGCAGTTACAGTTGCGACAGCTTTTTTCAAAAGATGTCTATTTTGATGTTTGTATTGTTTCGCACGGTTTACGTTCTTCTTTGCCATTTTTCCTCCTAAATTCAGTGATCAATCCCTAAGGCAACAAGGTTTCATCACCATTATTCCATTCAATAATCCGTTGATGTCATTTCAACTTTTTTATTGTAACACAATCCCCTAAAAAATCAAGTCATTGCTCGATTTTCAGGTAAATCTAGCTAGTAAAACGCCTTCAATAATCACCTTCTAGTATTTTCTTTCACCAAAGAGGCCATCTGGTAAATCATGAAATCCTTTTCCAGCATGGAAATTTTCAAACTTCCCTTGCAAAAACTGATACGCATCCAAACGGCTTTCATAGCGAATCATAGCAATTTTAGCTCGCTCATCCTGATCTTCATCAAAAACCTTCTTACTTTCTTCGAGAGCCATTTCATTGATCATGACTTGAGTCTTGATCCACTCCTCAAACTCTTTCATAAACTCTGTTTCGTAACTCATCTTTACTCCATTCCTCTATAAAAATCCGTATCGATCTCCCGATAAGGTTGAATGTCCTGAACATATTCCAAGACTCCTTGAAACTCTCCAGCTTCATCACGCACGGCTGCATAGGTAACATGGACAAATTTCCCACGCGATTCTGATTTGAACCACATTTCATACTTGTCTTTTTTCCCTTCACGAAGCCCCTGCATGATGGCTTTGACCTTCTCCAAATATTTCGGTGGGTGACACAGCTCAACATTGCGTCCTACCTGCGATGGCGTCCTCTTAAAAATCATTTCCTCAAAAGGCGCAGCATCATTGTAATATTGGAAAATATCATCCTTATTGACAAAGGTGATCTCCATTGGTAACTGGTTCAAGATTAAATTCGCTTGCTCCACCGATAAAAATCCATGACCAAAAGCTTGTGGCTGCTTGCGATCGAAGCTCTCTTCTTTTTTCTTAGGCGTGAAGGTAATCGTCAATTGTCCCTCAGGAGTCTCAATGACCTGACGGTGCTCATCTCCTTTTGAAGAAGGAAGCGGTTCAGTTGAACTCTCTGACTCTCTTGCTCCTTCTTCCTTGAAGTCCACACGTTTCGGCACCCATTTCTCACTTGAGAGAATAATGGCATAACCATAAGCATCACTTTCTTCTGCAATGGAGAGCCAGTCATCCTGGGTAAAGGACTCCAGCAAAATCATCAAGAGGATCGACTCTTCCTTGAAGATCATGCGCTCAAACTCTTGTGCAAAGGCTTCAAAGCGTTCCTTGACTTCAGAAATACTAGAATCCGGTAATTTCTTTGCCGCATCCAAAGTTTTCGCAAAGAGTTCCCGAATCTGGTCATCTACTCCCCACATCACTTTTGGTGGGGAATCATGACCATATTTTTCCATAATCGGAAACATCAACTCTTCCTTACGACGGTAATGCCGGTCAAATTGACCCACCAAGCCCAGCTGACGTAACAAGCCCTTATGAATCTCCTGAATCATCTCAGGATCCTCAGTCGTCTCATAATTGTCTAGCAAGCGACGTACCCGCATCATAGCGGCTCGAAGGGCTAAGTTCTCCTGTTTAAAGATTTGAACAGGATGCCCTGGGTGGTCAGTATCTGCTACTTCGACCCCTTGAACCGCATTCTTAAAGAGATTGGCATGGACATCACAAAGCTCCATAACATCTTCAAAAGTAACCCCTGCATCGGAGTTCATCAGTTCATGCTCCATGAGAGAGATCTCAATCGCAGAAACCCCTGCAAAGGTCGCATCAAAGCGCTCCTGAACCGACTCAGGGGAAGCTCCATGATGAAGCTCTAATAAGATATCTCTTAAGACGTGAATTCGTTCATCACTCATTAGTCTAGCCCCACTACTTCATAGCCATTAGCCTCTAGTGTTCGCACAATCTTCTCCATAGGCGTACCTTCTAATTTTGATCCTTGTTTCAAAGAAACCTTGCGCCCAACTGTATTGCGCATGATCGGATTAGCTAAGGGTTTAAAGCCCAACTCCACCAACAAATCCAATACTTCCGGATGTTGATCAATGACTTGAGCAACTGGAATCGATACATCAATAACATTGTCCATTTATTTATTTCCTCTACTCATTCCCTTTATTTTCTCTCTGACGAGCCCGTTCTTCTCCCCACCAAAGAGGCATCAGTTCACCTAAAGTAATGGTCTTGCGACTCTCATAATCCACCATAAATTCTAGATGACGATTCTCTGCATCTAGCTCAAGGAGAAATTCGCGGCAGGCCCCACAAGGCATCCCAGAACCTTCTCCATAAGGAGGTTTGTCTCGAAAAGCAATAATGCGCTTGACCTTGGTTTGTCCTGATTGTTGATACATGTTGAAGAGAGCTGCTCGTTCGGCACATAAATGAAAGACGCCACAGGTTCCTTCCATACAAAAGCCCGTAAAAATCTGACCATCTGCAGCCTCAACAGCAGCAACCACATGTCGAGCATAGACAAAATCTGAAACCTCTTGAGGCGCATAGAGAGCTTTCGCCTCAAGATAAAGTTTTTCCCAAATATCCATTCTTCTTTCACTTCTTCACTAATTTCACAACTGCTTCTGTCCGTGCAGTATGGGGGAACATGTCCACTGATTGAATGTATTCAACCTGATAAACCTTTGTCAAAGACACTAAATCCCGTGCCAAAGTAGAGACATTACAAGAGACATAGACCATCTTTTCAGGTGCATAGTGCAACAAGGTCTCGATTAATTTTGTACCCAAGCCCGTACGAGGTGGATCCACGATCACAGCATTAGCCCGATAGCCTTCTTGGTACCAGCGAGGAATGATCTCTTCTGCTGTACCAGCCTCATAGTGGGTATTCTCAAATCCCATCCGCTTAGCATTGTATTTGGCATCTTCAATTGCTTCAGGAATAATATCCATCCCCCGAACACTTTTCACTCTATTAGCAAAAGCAAACCCAATCGTTCCAACCCCACAGTAGGCATCAATCAGGTGATCTTCTGGAGAAACATCTAGAGCCTTAACAGCCTCACTATACAATACCTCAGTTTGTTCCGGATTCAACTGGTAAAAGGCTCGAGGAGACAGAGAGAATTCATAATCCAAAACACCTTCCAAAATGGCCTCTTCTCCCCAAATAATCTGCGTTTGTTCCCCATAAATCTCACTGGAACGAGACGTATTTTTGTTAACAGCAACTGTGACAATCTCAGGGTGTTTCGTGACCAAGTCTTGCACCAAATTGTTTACATTAATCTGACGACTGGTGACCATAATGATCTGAACCTGACCAGACTTCCGAGCCCGTCGAACCATCATGGTTCTGACACCCAGTTCTTTACGCTCATCAGCAATCGGAATCTGATAATAGGTCAATAAATCTGCTAGATCATTAGCAATCTCTTGAATAACCGGATCTTGAACCAAACAATCTTTTAATTCCACTAGGTAATGGGAATTTTGAGCATAAAGCCCCGCCTTCACCTGACCCTTGAATTTCCTTGTTTGAAATTGCAATTTTGCCCGATAGTAAAGTGGCTCCTGCATTCCGATTGTCGGCCGAATATCATACTGTTCAAATCCTTCAGGTGAGAACTTCTTCAAGGCCTGTTGCAATAAATCTGTCTTAAACTCCAGCTGCTTGTCATACTTCAAATGCATGATTTGACAACCACCACAGGTCTCATAGATATCACACATGGGCGTCACACGAAACTTAGACGCCTTATTCACAGATAGGAGTTTGGCTTCCGCAAAATTTTTCTTGACACTTGTAATTTGACAGAAGATATCTTCTCCCTTCAAAGCGCCTGGCACAAAGACAAGTGTTTTTTTATAAAAGCCAATTCCTTCTCCGTTAATCCCCATACGCTTGATTTTTAATGGAATTTTTTGTTTAACTTTAAGACTCATAAGTCTATTATACCACGTAGTTTCTCAATGTTTAAGAATATGTTACAATAAAACCATGAATACAAAGATATCTCATTTTTCCCCATTGGATTTTCCTGAGCAATTACGAACTTATATAGAGGGAGCAACTCTTTCTGACAACTCTTCTCATTCAGGCGCAACGGTTCTCTATCTTGATTCAGGTTACTATTTGAAAATAGATCAAAAGGGAAGATTAGAGCGAGAAGCTAGAATTGCAAGTTTGTTTGAACAAGAGGGAATAGGAACTCCAGTCATCCACTATCTATCTACAGATAAAGACTACCTCCTGACTAAAGAGGCTATTGGTCATGATACTCTCGCTTTTTTAGACCAGCCAGAAAAAATCTGCCGAACCATGGCCGAAGCTCTTAAAAAACTTCACAGCTTTTATCCGCAAAATTTTCCATCAGAAAATCATTTACAGGCCTATAAAGACAGAGCCTTAAAAAACTATGAAAAAGGTGAGTTCTATGCCAAGGCTCTCCTACCCCAATTCCGGATTAGCAGTCGTGAAGAGGCCTTCCAGCTCATTCGAGAACAAGGGCACCTTTTAAAGACAGATGCCTTTATTCACGGGGATGCCTGTCTACCGAACCTTATTCTAAAAGATGCTGACCACTTCTCTTGTTTTATTGACCTTGGCTTAGCTGATTTCAGTGACCGACATATCGATCTCTTTTGGACAGTTTGGTCCCTCAACTATAACCTACATGACCCGAAATACGCTGAACTATTTCTTGACTATTATGGGAGAGAACAGGTCGATATAAATAAACTTCGACTCGTTGCTGCCTTTGAAGCGTTTGGATAAAAGGAAAACCATGAAAATCACAAAACTAGAAAAGAAAAAACGTCTCTACCTGCTAGAACTTGATAGCGACCAAACCTGCTATATTACAGAGGATACCATTGTTCACTTTATGTTGACCAAGGATAAGGAAATTAGTCCTCAAGAGTTTACAGAAATTCAAACCTTTGCACAATTTTCCTACGGAAAAAACTTGGCGCTCTACCACTTATCCTTCAAGGCCCGTACTGAAAAAGAAGTCAGAGACTATTTAGTTAAACATGAGATTGATGAGAAAATCATACCACAAGTCATCCAAGCCCTAAAAGAAGACAAGTGGTTAGATGATCGTCAATATGCAAGAAACTTGATAGAGGCCAACCTTCTCAGTGGCGATAAGGGCCCTCTCTTATTACAACAAAAAATTCAACAAAAAGGGATCTCAAAATCTATCCTTCAAGAAATACTTGCAGACTATGATTTTTCAGAAGTGATCGACCGTACCGCAATAAAACTCCTAAAAAAATACCAAGGAAAATATCCGTTAAAAGCCATTGAAACGAAAATCATCCAAGCACTCATTTCAAAAGGCTTTGCGTACAACCAAGCTCAAATAGCTTTACAAAATCTCGAACTCGAAACAGATGAAGAAACAACACATGACCTCATTCTAAAAGAGTTAGAAAAGCAATACCGTAAATACAGTAAAAAATATGAAAGCTATGACCTCAAACAACGCTTGACTCAAGCACTAGCCAGAAAAGGCTACGACTATTCTGATATAAAATCAGCCATCAGGGACTTCTTAGGTGAATAATTCTATCTTAAACAATCAATTTGGAAATATAATAGAAAAATAAGAAAAAATTTGAAAAAATATGATACAATATAGAGGATATACTTAGATTGTAGAAAGTTGGTAAGTTATGAAACTACCTAAAGAAGGCGACTTTATTACAATTCAAAGTTATAAACATGATGGCAGTTTACACCGAACATGGCGTGACACCATGGTATTAAAGATAACCGAAAATGCAATTATTGGAGTAAATGATCATACACTTGTTACTGAAAGTGATGGTAGACGTTGGATTACACGTGAACCAGCGATCGTATATTTCCATAAAAAATATTGGTTTAACATCATCGCCATGATCCGTGACAATGGTGTGTCTTACTACTGTAACCTAGCAAGTCCATTTCACATTGACCAAGAAGCCTTAAAATATATCGACTATGATCTCGATGTCAAGGTTTTTACAAATGGTGAAAAAAAATTGTTAGATGTGGAAGAATACGAGCAGCATAAAGAAAAAATGCACTATTCAGATGACATCGATTTTATTTTAAAGGAAAATGTTAAGGTTCTAGTAGATTGGATAAACCAAAACAAAGGTCCCTTTTCTGAGGAATATATCAAAATTTGGTATAACCGTTATGTTGAACTGCGAAATAAATAAAGTTGGAAAGAGCGAAAGCTCTTTTTTCTTGTAATGCAATAAGATAATCACCTACAAAAAAAAGCCTAATGACAATCATTAGACTTTTTCAATACACTATCGGGAAGACAGGATTCGAACCTGCGACACCTTGGTCCCAAACCAAGTACTCTACCAAGCTGAGCTACTTCCCGA
>NZ_JADNLT010000012.1:0-31756 GCF_015556095.1 Streptococcus parasanguinis | reverse complement strand
AGTAGGGCTGTAAAAGCTGATGAAATCAGCGTAGTAGAGCCCACTCAACCACTGCGTCTTGCTCGACAATCCAAAAATAATTGAGAGGCTAGGACTTTTGTCCCAGCCTCTTTTGTTAGAGTTACTTATAAAAAATTTTTTATCGTTGATTCATAAACTGTAATAGGATTCAAAAATTTTTAAAAGAGCTTCAACATTGATTTGCTATAGTCTTTGACTTTCTTTTATAAATGCTCAAAACAATTGCAAATGACAACAACTGCCAAAGAATAATTCTTACTATCTGCAAGCTATCTGATTCAGAATTTGAGACAACATGGACCAGATTTGAAGCAAGATTGTTGAAAAGATGATCTCCTAGTCCTAGCCACAAGGAACCTGTCATTTTGTAAAGTAAGGACCATTTGATGCTCATCATTCCCGCTAGGATAACATAGCCAATCCCCATGGTAATAAGATTTAAGAGTGACGATTCTCCTTGAAGATAATCTCTGAACGGCATTGCCAAGTGCCATATTCCAAATAGGAAGGCTATAAAGAATAGACTCTTACGGTAAGAAATCCCTTCAAGAATTTTGGTGAAAAGGCCACGAAAAACTCCTTCTTCCATCCACACGTTTATCAGGTTAAATAAGATACTTAACATGATAAACAAGATACCTGCTTGTGATCCTTTTTCGTTTGTTAAGGAAAAACCACTGGCATAAAACGATAAGTGAACATTGCCATGAAGAAACAAGAGAACAATACACTCAACTGTATATGCAAAGATGGAGCACACTAAACCAAAGAGCAGGCCATTTCCTATACCTCTTATAATTCCATTAGGTGTAAAACCAATATCTATCCATCTTAATTTGCTAATTGAAAGAATTCCCCACAATAAAAGTATTCCAAAAAGTTTGTGTAGAAAATTCTCCGATAAAAAAGTATCATCTGTCCTCATATACAAGTATTCGAATAGCCTTGCTACTGAGCAGATAACAAATATAATTGAACAACTTAAAATAGGTTTCTTTATTAGTTGATTTAGCATATCTTTCTTTCAAATAAGTCTTTTATAAAAGTTAATTTCAATATTTCACTCAGTCCAATTCCTTCTCTAGTTCTTTTAGAAAGGTGATTAAAAATTGATGGCGACTTTCTGCCATTTGTTTGGCAGTCTCCGTGTTCATTTCATCTTTTAAGAGGAGCAACTTGTCGTGGAAATGTTGGACGGTATCAGTAAGGGGTCTCCCTTTGTGGCCACCATAGGAAAAAGTTCGCGCAATTCCTACAGCTCCTATCGCATCGAGCCGGTCTGCATCCTGGACAATCTTGCCTTCTAAGGTTTCTGGATGCTTACCGCGATTTTTGCTGAAAGAAACAGCATTGATTACCCGACAAATCTGCTCGATTTGGTTTTTAGGAGTACCGATCTCTTCTAGAAACTTACGAGCATTCGCATGATTCTCTGTTTGAAACAATTTATCATCATCAGCATCGTGAAGAAGAGCTGACAAGCCCACTATCTCCAGATCACATGGACCTTCTGCTTGTGCGATTCTCATAGCATTGGTATAGACGCGGAGGGTATGCTCTACATCATGGCCATCCGCTCGATCAGCAAATAAGGTTTTAACATACTGCTTAGCAACTTGGATTCGTTCTTCGATCATCGTTCTTGTCCTTTGTTTAATCTCTGCTCAGTTTTATCTATTCATTTGAACTAGTTATGGAGATGTGCAGTTTACTTTAAAACCACCTCTCGGTGGTGATTACTTCTTCTTTTGTGGGAAGAGAGGAAGGCCTAGGGTCGCGATTTTCTCAGCGGGAATCTTCATGCCATCCTTGATCCATTTGGAGATGACAGAGACAATGGCTGAGCTCCAGAAGGAATTGAGGTAGCTGCCAGCGCCATTTGATGAGCTGCCATTTCGTTTTTCTAAAAAGTCATAGACTGCCTTGGTCAAGAGCCGTTCAAAATTGTAATCAATGGCCAGGCTGATAATCTTAGCTTCTTTCTTAACTTCCTTAAAAAGATAGACCCAGACTTGGTAGAGATCTGTCTTGAGGTTGTAGCCATCTAAAGACTTGGTAATTTTTGCGATACTAGATTGAAAGATAGACTCAAGAATCTCTTCTTTTGATCCATAATTGCGGTAAAAGGCCGCGCGAGAGACCCCAGCACGCTGAACCAGCTCAGAGATGGTGATCTTTTTCAGATCTTTTTTCTCCAATAGTTGCAGGAGAGAGATTTCGATGGATTCTCGTGTAATCGCATTGTTTTCTTGGTTAAATCGTTTGAGATTTTCCAAGGATTTCTCGGATATTTTTCTTTCTGCCATAACATTTACTTTCTATCTGTCTCACCTGATGTTATCTGCTTGGATAGCATGGTACTTCATGATATAATTGTAAAAGAAGACAAACTACTTGTCAATGTACATTTTTATACAATTATGAGGTATGAACTGATGAAATGGAAAATTATTGCGGATTCAGGCTGTGACTACCGCTCTTTGGACAACCTGGCACCAGATACGGAGTTTGTCAGTGTCCCACTGACCATCCAAGTGGGAGAAACTATCTACACAGATGATGTCCAACTCAATATCGATCAGATGATGGAAGAGATGTATGCGACTACGACTGCTTCTAAGTCTGCCTGTCCGAGTCCCGATGATTATATGAAGTCCTTTGAAGGAGCTGAAAATATCGTCGTTGTGACCATCACTGGAACCCTTTCAGGTAGCTACAATAGTGCTGAGGTGGCCAAGAAGATTTATCTAGAAGAGCATCCGAATACCAATATCCACGTCATTAATAGCTTGTCAGCTGGGGGTGAGGTGGACCTGATCGTTCGCAAGCTCAATCAGTTGGTCGCTGAAGGCCTCGATTTTGATCAAGTAGTCGATGTGATCACGACCTACCAGTCTAAGACGAAGTTGCTCTTTGTTTTGGCCAAGGTTGATAATCTGGTCAAAAATGGGCGTCTCAGCAAATTGATCGGGACTGTTGTCGGACTCCTCAATATCCGTATGGTCGGGGAAGCTAGTAAGACCGGTACTCTTGAGTTGCTCCAAAAAGCTCGGGGCCAAAAGAAAGCGATCAAAGCTGCTTTTGATGAATTGATCAAGGCGGGTTATGCTGGCGGTCATATCACCATCGCCCACCGCAACAATGAAAAATTTATTGAGCAATTCTCTGCATTGGTTCGTGAAAAATTTGCCCATGCAATGATCGAAGTCCTTCCTACTTCTGGACTTTGTAGTTTCTACGCCGAAGAAGGCGGCCTCCTCATGGGGTATGAAATTTAAGTTACCACTAAAAAGAGGCTAGGACAAAAGTCCTAGCCTCTCATTTGTTTTTGGATTGTCGAGCAAGACGCAGTGGTTGAGTGGGCTCTACTACACTGATTTCATCAGCTTTACAGCCCTACTCAACTGTGCGGAGGTGGGACGACGAAATTGAATTCTAACGAATGACCGATTTCTGTCCCACTCTCTTTTTTTATTCTCCGATCTCTTGGTAGAGGGTACGGATTTTTTTGCGGTAAATGGTATAGCTGATCCCAGCTCCGATTAGCAGGATGACACTATAAAGGATCACAGCCAGCAGGGTGCTGACGGAATGATAGGTCCAAATGAAGCTGACAATGATCAGGAGAAACATCACAAAGAGAAAGACAATCAAGAGGATAGACTGAAGAACTGCATTCCCACGATGACGGGTCATCAACTCTGTGATATTGGTCCAATTGGTGCTAAAGTTCTGAAAATCTTTGACATAGTCTCGGATGCAGATCGGAATGGTCGTTACAACCCAGATCAGTAACATGGCAAGGATAGCCAAGGGATGGACGCCAAAATAGAGACAAACGCCAACTAGAAGAATGACAGGAAGGATGGATTGCACCAGATAGAGCAACCAAAACTTCATAAAGAGATAGCGTTTGAAATCAACAGGGAGGGATCTCAAGTATTCAAAGTTTTCGCGCTCTAGCGAAATACCGATACTGGTCAAGCCTCCAAAACTATTGAAAACACCGATCAAGATGGCAACAAGGGTCAGTGGTACCAGATACTGGGGTGTCAAGTAAGGACTGAGGCCTCCTATATTTTTTGATGCTCCTGCTGCTCCACTGAGGAGGAAAATATATGGCAGAATACTCATCATCAATAGGACTTGCACCATAAGGGTTCCATCGCTCAAGAGTCTGCGATGATACTGAATGACAAACTGTCTAAAGGAGTCTTTCTGGCCCACATGGATGGCTTTCACGCGCTCTTTGACGGTTTGGTTGGTCGCAACCGCAAGGGCTGCATCATAGAATTGTGGGATCACGATTTTGCGAACCAGGCCGATCAAGACCAAAAGCACCGCTATCCAGCCCAGAAGGCCAAGGATCGCTCCACCATCAAAAGGATGGAGGATAAACTGATGAAAGGCTGTAAAAGGTGGAAATAGAATGGGAATACCCGCTCCACCCGACACCTCTACCCGATGGGTTTGGACTAGATTCAGATAGAGATAAGCTCCTAGGCTCAGAAGAGAACCAATTCCGACCATGATGTTGGAGACCAGGGTCGTGTGTTTTTTGAAAAAAAGGGTCTTAGTGATCAAATGAGCTAGTAAAATCGTCGCTAAAAAGAGAACGCCTAAGAGAATCACGGCACAAAAGAGGCCTAGCAGGATCCCTAACGGATTGAAGCCGCCTGCTTGGACAGGCAGGATCAAAAAATAGCTGATCAATGGAAGGATAGCCATGAGAAGGGTCAGGATGACCGAGATACTTTTTCCAGCAATGACTTCCGCATCTGAGAAAGCATAGGGCCGGTAAAACTGGAGGTCCTTGCTTTCATAAAAGACATTGTAAAAACTCATAAAGCCTTGGGAAATGGTCATCAAGGAAAAGAGGGCCACCATATTGACAAAGAAGGCTGGCTGATGGACAAAATCATAGATACTAAAGAGCAAGCCAAATATGAGGAAATAGACCAATCCTAAAAAGAGGTAGTTGAGCACCGATCTGCGGGCAACATTGAGTTTGACGTCCGGTTTTTTAGCCTGTTTGGCGCGTAATTTTGCGATCTGGGCCGGCTGACTAGCATAGATGATATTGACATTGACCAGCTGTTGGATGATCTTAAGACGCATGATCGCCACCTTCTTCCTTCCGCCCCGCTAGGCTGAGATAGATACTTTCCAGACTTTGTTCGGGATGTTGGCCCTTCAATTCCTCGATCGTCCCATAGAAGATGAGATTACCTTTTTTGAGAATGGCGATCTTATCACAGAGTTGTTCGGCCACTTCTAATACGTGGGTAGAGAAAATAACCGTCTTGCCGCGATCCGCATGTTGGCGCATCATTTGTTTTAAATCGTAAGAAGCCTGTGGATCCAAACCGGTCATGGGTTCGTCCAAGACCCAGATATCTGGATCCGACAAGAGGGCTGCAATGACAAAGACCTTCTGGCGCATCCCATGTGAAAAGGATTCAATCACTTCATAGCGGTGGCTCTGAAAATCAAAGATCGTAAGAAGCTCTTCCAAGCGTTGATCACAGTCTTTCTGACTCATATCATAAGAGGTCGCAACCAACTCCCAGAATTCATTGGCTGTGAGGCGCAAGAAAAGATCTGGTGAATCCGCTACATAACCGATCTTCTTTTTGATCGCCAGCCGATGGCTATAGAGGTCCTGACCATCCACTTCAATTGATCCAGTAGTTGGGGTGATGACACTGACCAGGCTCTTAATCGTCGTTGACTTTCCAGCTCCGTTGTGGCCAATCAAGCCGACAATTTGTCCGTCTTCGATGGTCAGATCCAAGTGGTTGAGGGCAATATGCCCATCGTAATCTTTGGTAACTCCGTGAAATGTAATCATGTTAACTCCCTAATTGATCCTCATTGGGACCGTTTTTTCTTATTCTGTTGATAAGCGATCATCGAAATGGTAGAGCAATTCTAGTAAATAGTTTGGAATGGTCTCCAAAAAGTCTTCTTTGTAGACCCGCTCTCCTCGCTTATGCAATTCTTTGCCCCAAGGGCCTAGATTGACCGCTGGAACCTGAATTTGAGCAATTTTTTCCAGATCCAGATCATAGACCTGGGCTGGTGTGGCTAGGCTATCTAGGACGACTTGATAAGAAGCCACATCCTTTTCCAAGGCACAATAGCTGGTGTCGTTAATCCCCATAAAGTATTCTTCGACTTTTAAGCTATAGCCTCTTTGGTCCAGATACTGGCGGTAATCCTCGATCAAGGACTCGATTTTGAGTTCTGTATTGTCCAAAAAGCGACAATTCATAGAAGGATAATAGGGGGGCGCAAAACCAATGACCACCATGGGATCCTTATCTCCGAGAAACTCTAGGAGTCGCTGGATTTGCAGGATTGCAAGGCTCTGGTAGCTGGTCCCATTACGAAAATCGTGTTCCGCTTTTTGGTTAGAAGCTTCCCTAAAGGCTTGGTAACCTTCTATGGCTTGGCAACGTTCCTCTAGCTCTTGGTAGGTGATGACTCTTGGCCTTGCAATAATATGGTCTTGGCCAGCCTGATCCTGCAAGTGTTCATACTTCTTGTAAAAGGCATCCAAGGCCTCCTGACTAAGCTCATAAATCCGCTGTAGGAGCTCTTGGGGTGTTTTCTTCAAATGCAGCACACTGAAATAACCAGCCGCATAGAGCACGGTCGATACATCGTACTGCTCCTTCAAATCTCTGAGATAGGACCAAGAAGGAAGGGGAGACGTTTCTCCCAACGCCTGATCTGCCAGATCGGGATGAAGATCTAGCTGGCTTGCGATGGCTACTAAGAGGGACAAGGCATTGATCCCTTTAAGAGGCTCCTTCATATGGGATAAGACGCCTTGCGCCACAACGACTGGCATGAGTTTACCGACTGTGCCAATGTGAAGGACTTTTTCTTTTTCTAGATCCGATTCAAAGGGCTCCGAATCTACTGCTAATACATAATTCAGATCAAACTTTTCCTGCAAATCTGTCAGGAGCCCCAAAGCCCCCCGCATCCCACGTGAATAGGATTCCTCGTCTCCAACAGAGAGATAGAGCAGATTGACCTGACCTCCTGAGGGATCCGCCGCATAGGCTTCTAGAACCCCTAATTGAAGGGCCAAGGCAGCTTTCATATCGCAAGATCCTCTGCCAAATTTCCAATCCCCAGAAGCTAAATCAGCCTGGATATCTGGTCGCATATCTAGTGTTTTCAAGGCTGCTGCTACTTTATCAGAATCGAGCGCGATCTCCGACAAATGTCCATAGTCTTCAAGATCGACTGTATCATGGTGGTGAAACAGGATAAGAGTTTTTTTCTTACCTTTATCGACCAAGGCCCAATTGACCGACCGATGCAAGTGATCCTGTGGCACCTGATAGCGCCCAAAGTGGTCTGGATGTTCCTTGAAATAGGGGATCTGGGCAAGCCGTTGATCCAGATAGGCTTCGATTCCTTGCTCTGTCTCAGTGTTGGTGAAGCTTGGAATCGCCAAGGATTGGGTAAAAATCGCTTCGATGCTCTCTCTATTGGTGGTTTTCACTTTCAAACCAATCCTCCTTTGATATGATCAAACTAAATGAATAGATAGAAATATATGTATCAGGCTGATATTTCTACGTAGATAAAATCCTACCTTTTATATTCTCACTTCACTTCTTTCCTGTATGCGATTTCTTTTCTAGAAAGGGCTTGCTTCCAGCGCAAACGTTTGTCCCATCCAACTATTTTTGGTAAAATAAGGACATTCACATGAAAGAAGAAATAACAATGGAAAATCAAACCTTAATGCAATATTTTGAGTGGTATTTGCCCGGTGATGGGAACCACTGGACACGTCTTGCTGAAGATGCGCAACACTTAGCAGATTTGGGCATTCGCAAGGTCTGGATGCCACCTGCTTTTAAAGCTACATCTAACAATGACGTTGGTTACGGGGTCTATGACCTCTTTGATTTGGGCGAGTTCGACCAAAAAGGAACAGTTCGCACCAAATATGGTTTCAAAGAAGATTATCTTCAAGCCATTCAAGCCCTCAAAGATGCTGGGATTCAACCAATGGCCGATGTCGTTCTCAACCATAAAGCTGCAGCTGATGACTTAGAGGAGTTCGAGGTCGTTGAGGTCGATCCGATGGATCGAAACAAGATCCTCACCGAACCTTTCACCATTCAAGGATGGACTAAATTCACCTTTGATGGTCGAAATGGAGCCTATAATGACTTCCACTGGCATTGGTACCATTTCACCGGTACTGACTACGATGCTTCTCGCAATAAGAATGGAATCTACCAAATCCAAGGGGACAACAAAGGTTGGGCTCATGGAGATCTGGTAGACAAGGAAAACGGAAACTACGATTACCTCATGTACGCCGATATCGATTTCAAACATCCCGAAGTTGTAGAAAATCTCGATCAGTGGGCTGAATGGTTTATCGAAACGACTGGTGTAGAAGGTTTCCGTCTGGATGCCGTCAAGCATATCGACTCCTTCTTTATGAAGAATTTCATCCACAATATCACCCAAAAGTACGGTGAAGATTTCTACGTCTTTGGTGAATTTTGGAATGGGGATAAAGAGACCAACGATGAATACTTGGAAAGCATTGACTACTTATTCGACTTGATCGATGTAGCCCTCCACCAAAATTTCTTCAGAGCCAGCCAAGAGGGTGAAAATTTCGACCTTCGAACTGTTTTTGATGGAACACTGGCGCTCAATCATCCTGAACAGGCCGTAACCTTTGTAGACAACCATGATACCCAGAGAGGGCAAGCCTTGGAATCTACCATTGAAGAATGGTTTAAGCCTGCAGCCTATGCCTTGATCTTACTTCGTGAAGCTAGTTTGCCTTGTGTCTTCTATGGAGACTACTACGGTATCGAGGGCAAATTTGCGCAAGAAAGTTTCCAAGAGGTTCTTGATCGTCTCTTATGGGTTCGTAAAGATCTGGCCTATGGGGAACAAACAGACTACTTCGATGATCCTAATTGCATCGGTTGGACACGCTCAGGTACAGAAAAATCAGCACCAATCGCCTGCTTAGTTTCGAATAACCAAGCTGCTACAAAAGTCATGGAGATCGGCTCATCCTACGCAGGTCTCACCTACTATGATGTCCTAGAAAATTGTAGTGAAACCGTCCAAGTCCAAGAAGACGGTACTGCTGAATTCCCAGTGGCAGAGCGCTCCGTCAGTGTCTGGGTAGCCCAAGATACAGAGGGCCAATAACCTTTATATGTAATGTTCTCCTAGGATCTACATCTTCCTAGGAGAATTTTTTCCTGTAAAAATTTTATAGGAAATACAGCTTCATTTTAGCACTATAAGAAAGCGCTGTCAATGGGTGTCACATCTATTTGAAAGAAATAAAGAGCATCAAAAAAAGCTGGAAAAAATTATCCAGCCTTCGATGTTTGATAGAAATAACTGTATGACGCAGTGGTTGATTGGTATCTTTGTTCGCTTTTTAAGCTCCAAAGATGACCTAATCAACTGTGCGGGGGTGGGAAGTCGAACTCTTTTTTACTAGTCGGAGTTCTTTCCCACTCCCTTCTTTTTAGCTCAATTCTGCAATGATTTCTTTCAATTGGGCTTTCGTATGAACTCCAGCCACTTGTTTGACAACTTGTCCATCTTTTTTAAAGAGAAGAGTTGGGATCGACATGATACCGAATTGACGCGCTGTATTTGGATTTTCATCGACATCTATCTTACAGATTTTCAAATCATCTTCATGTACTTCTTCTGCCAACTGATCCAAGATTGGAGCCTGCATGCGGCATGGACCACACCAAGTTGCCCAAAAGTCAATCAAGACAAGTCCTTGGCTGGTTTCTTGTTCAAAAGTTGCATCTGTGATTACGTGTGCCATATTTCCTCCTTTTTCAGTAGTGACTACTGATTCTGCATTTCTACTTTTATTTTACACTAAAAGATGCCATTTTAGAAATATTTGCTACGGGGACTCCTTAGGCATCTTCTCTCTTTTTGCGCCAAAAGATGAGGCTAGAAGCTGTTAGGCTGATCACACCTAAGAGACCCAGAGCATGGTCTTTGCTCCCTGTTTGAGGAAGGGTATGGTCTACCTGCTCTCCTCCTACTGCAGAAGTCGCAACTTGAGGATCTTCTGCCAATCCTTGTGAAACAAATTGAGGTCCATAAGATACAGCTAGTGTAAGATGAGATTGCTCTTGTCTTGCTGATGCTGTTTGCATCTGTTCATCTTTTTCAGGAAGAGTTTGGCTTGGTTGGACAAAGTATTCTGGGCTTGGCAGTGTATACTCTTCCTTGTAGTGTACTTCTGGAGCAACTAGAGCAGCTCCTTCTATTTCTGGCAATTTCACATAGTCAGTATCTGTTGCACTCGGTACATAGGCTGCCTTTTGGGCGCGGGTCTTTTCAACAATTGGAATCGCCGCTTGGATAGAATCTGTCTTGAAGGTCACTTCATATGGATGCTCCACCGTTAAATCAGATGGGTCATAGGTGTTGAAAACAAGCGCTAACTTATGACCTTTCTTAACCGTATAGAGATTTGGTTGGAGATAAACCGTGTAATCGTGGTATTCCCCAACCTTTGGCTCGATGCTTGCGCGAGACCTTGCTGAATCGTAGCCAGACTTAGGATTCGCAAGGTTGATCCAGCCTTTTGCGATCACCTTGTACTTGGTCTTGATGGTTTCGTATTCGGCAACAGATAGGTTGCTTAAATTGCTTCCCATCCAGAAAGCGTCTGCTGTTTTATCTTGCTTGACGCTACCATTTCCCACCACGTCAAAGTCCTCATCTGCCACATCTACCAAAAGGGCGTTGATTTGGAAATTCTTTCCTTGACCTTTGGCAAGAGCTGCTTTGAAATGAACGGGGATGTGGCCCTTGATCGTAGTGTCCTCAGTAACATCAGAAACGAAGGTCAGATTGGCCTTAGAGGAGGCTTTGCTGACTGTTTCATTACGGTTAGCGATCTCAACACCTGCAGCCGCATAATCACTAGAAATGGTTTCTTCTAGACGTTTCGAGCTTGCATGTAAGAAGAGACGTTGACTGCTCTTCCAGTTATCATAGCTGGTCCACTTGCTTGGATCATAGTTGTTTTGAGCTAGAACCGCTGGCAAACTTTCGACGTGATTATCCACTCCATAGAGGTAATGGGTCAGCCAGGTATTGAGCAAATCATAAAAGTCCTGACCATTGGCGGTGATGCCGTATCCTCGTGACATAGCCGCTGGGTAGACGTGATCTCCTTGGTGAAGATAGAGCTTGACATCTTGTCCTGCTTTCTTGAGGGCATCGTACATAAGTTCAAAGTGCTTGGTCTTGACATTGTCATCATTCAAGCCATGGACGATCAGGGCGCTGGTCTTGAGATTTTCTGGATGAAGGGTATAATCCCGCTCCTTCCAGACATCGCTGTAGTTGCGATCATGGGCGTACTGGTCCTTGTTCAGTTGGTTGATGTAGTTGGAATAGTTTTGCCAAATACCTGCCCAATCATCTTGCTCCAGCATCCGTGTGCTAACGTAAAGGGAGAGCCATGAAAGATCACTATAAGGTGCATTACCAAACTGGGTACCTTGGCTATTGAAATAATCATACCAAGAGGCAATCCCTGCTGCTGGAACAATGGTCTTTAGACCTTCTACGCCTGTTGCCGCCACACCAAAGGTCGTGGTGCCAGCCCAGGAGAGACCGGTCATTGCGACATTGCCAGTTGCCCAGTCTGCCTTGATTTCGACATTGCTAGTCTTATCGGTGTAGGCCTTGCGTTTGCCATTGACCCATTCGATGATATTCTTGAAGGCATTGATTTCGAGATCGGATCCCGTCGTGTTAAATCCTTCTGACCCCTTGGTACCAAGCCCAGCACTTGAGATAAAGGCATAGCCTCTGACTAAGAAATAGTCGTACCAGTTCAGATCTTCGTAGTCATAGATATACTCGTAGGGACTGTAGTAATACCAATCCGATGCCTTGGCTTTTTTGGCTGCTTCTACTGTTGTCTCACTGCTTACTGGCTGTCTTTTGGCAGGTTGGCTGTGCAGTTTCTTCATATCATAGCTACCGTCTGTTGGAAGCCCCAAACTTTCAAGGGTCACGTAGTTTTCATCGAGCGTCCCCGCTACGTAAGGGCGCGCTTCCAGAATAGTGGCTGCCTTAAAATCACCTTGCGCTACTGCTTTTGGTAGTTGAACAATGGCTTTGACCAAGTCAGGCTTGCCATCTGCATCGGTATCGTAGTCTGTTTCGACATAGACTGGGAAGCGTACAATTTGGCTATCTTCATATTTGTAGTCTTGGTCTGCTTTTTCTCCCGTCGTATAAGGGAAAATAGGCTGGGCACGACCATTTAAAAAGAGCGGGCTTTTCTTTTCAGCACGATAGGCATCGTAGAGTTTCTTAGCTGTTTCATACATCTTGGCCAATTCTGGCTGATTGACCTTACGAGTCAGATCTTCTGATGTTTCAATCAAACCTAAACTCTTGGCAAAGCGTTCCCGATCTGCTTGGCTTTGGCCCAATTGGCTTGGATCCGTTGCTGCCCATTGAAGCAAGCCATTAACAGCATCTTGCACTGTCAACTCTTTAGAGGTCTGATCCGCTGCAAGGGTCGAACCTGTGACCTTTGCCAAATCCTGACTTGTTGCCGGTGCTTCTGAAGTAGGAGCGGATTGAGGTGCAGCTTCCCTGTTTGTTGTTGCTGGAGTTGCTACTGGGACAGTTGGGTCACTTGGGGCTGTGTGGGCTGCTCTTGTAGGAGCTACTTGATTGGCACCTGCCGCCCGATCCAGCGATGCCTCACTTGAGCTTGTCCCTTCTTCACTAGAGCTAGTACTTGTGTCACGTGCTGTCGGTGTTGCTTCAGTAGATGGAGCATGGACCACTTCTGTCGATGGAGCTAGCTCTTCTGTCTGCTCATCTGCTGCTGCTACTTGATGCAAGACCATCGGTGCGATCAATAAACTTGATGCGACAATGGAAACCATTGTTTTCTTTTTCATGTCAATCTCCTCACTTTTTGTAATCAACACTCCTATTATACTATGTAAGCGTTTTTAGATCAAACAGATGTTCATCTGATCCAAAAAAACCGAGGCATCAGCCTCGGTTATCGATTCTTATTTGACGTGTTTCTTAAGATCTTCTTGTGCTTTTTTGTTTGACTCTGCTTGTTCTTTTTGCCATTTTTCAAGGGCTTTGTTGTAGTCAGCAGTTGTCACAGCTTTATCTTGGAGTTTCATTCCTTTGTAGATCACGTGGTCTTTTCCTTTACCACCAGTCCATGCAAATGGAGCTGAGAATGGTTCGATACGTGTCAAGAATGGACGTCCAGTTGATGAAGAAGTTGGCATAACAAGGGCGCTATCTGTCAACCAAGCTTGTGCTGCCGCATATTTTTCATAGCGTTTGTTGACGTCTTGTGTTTCTGCACCAGCATCTTTGATCATCTTTTCAAAGTCGTACAAACCAACTTTTTTAGCTGCTTCATTGTTTTCGCTTGGGTCAAATCCAAGGAAAGTCTTAGTATTTTCACCAGATGAAGCTTTCAAGATATCCATGTAAGTTGATGGGTCTTGGTAGTCAGGGCTCCATCCAACATTATCAGAGAGATCCCAGTCTTCGCCAGCCGCATTTGGCGCAAAGAGGGTCACATTTTGAAGGTCTTCTTTCGAAAGCATTTGGATATCGATGACGACATTTTCTTTACCAAGCGCTTCTTCAACTGATTGTTTGAAAGATTGCACCCGTTGAACTCTTGATGGAGTGGTTTGGTCTACAGGCATATCGATGTGAATTGGGAATTTCACACCATCTGCTTCCAAGGCAGTCTTCGCTTTTGCAAACTCTTCCTTCGCTTTCTTCGCATCGAAGAGACCGTTTTGACCATCATCTAGTTTAGTAGATTTCCACTCATCTCCATAGGTATCCAATTGTGTTTTTACCATTTCACCGAAGGTCTTGCCATCAGCTTGGACAAATGTTGGTGGAATGTAGAGGTTACGGATGATCTTGCTTGCTCCGTCTTTTCCGTTCAATTGAGCAGCATAAACTTCACGGTTGAAGGCAAAGCTGATCGCTTGACGGAAGTCCTTGTTCAAGAGGGCTTTCTTAGTAGATTGTTTTTCTTCATCGGTCTTTTTAGCTGTGTGTTTGTAAGATTGACGGTCTATGTTGGTACCAATGACATAAGAAGCAGCATCTTGAGGAGTGTAGGTGATTTCATCTTTAAATTCTTTGGCTTGCTCTGAGTAACCAGATCCAGTTGGGAAGAGTTTTGCCAAGCTAAGAGCATTTTCACCGAATGATTTCGCCAGTTTACTTTGGTCTTGTCCATCGTAGAATTCCAATTTTACATCTGAGACGTAGACCTTGTCTTTATCCCAGTAGTTTTCATTCTTGGTCATTTCGATAGAAGATTTAGAAGTAAAGCTCTTCAAGATGTAAGGACCATTGTAAAGAAGGGAGCTGGTGTCACTTGCTTGAGCGAATTTATCCCCTTTTGATTTCACGAATTTTTCGTTGACAGGGAAAGTGATCCCAAGAGTCAATTTAGAGTTCCAGTAAGATTCTGGTTGGTTCAAAGTGATTTGAAGGGTATGATCATCAACTGCTTTTACTCCTACAGCTGAGAAATCTTTATTTTTACCACTGACGTAGTCATTCAAGCCTTTGATAGAATCTTGGATGATGTAGAGCATTTCTGATTTGTTATCAGCCGCATATTTGATCCCTGTGACGAAATCTTTAGCTGTTACATCCGCATACTCTTCGCCTTCTGAATCATACCATTTAGCATCGTCACGAAGTTTATAAGTATAAGTCAAGCCATCTTGCGAAACTGTCCAATCTTTTGCAAGAGATGGAATCAAGTTACCGTATTTGTCATTTTCAAATAAACCATCAATCAAGTTTCCTGTGATATCGTGGGTTGCTGCTTTACCAGATGTGATATAGTTCAAGTTTTCAGGTTCCGTCTCATAGACATATGAGAATTTTTGGCCGTTGCTTGAGCTAGATGATTTCGAACCACCAGAACAAGCCGCTAAGATCCCTGCTGAAAGGAGGGCAACTCCCGCAAGTGCAATGACATTTCTTTTTTTCATGTAAAACTCCTTAAGAAATTTTAAGTTTATTTTAAGATTATACCACAAAGGTTTTCAGAAGAAAAGGAATTTTCAGAAAATTTTTGTATTATGAAAAAAACTACTCCGAAGAGTAGTTATTAATTTAAGTTTAAAACTTATTTGAGACTTTCCTTAGGTGACTACGGACGTTAGGTGAAATTATCCAGTGGATGATTTCAGCAATCCAGGAAGTTCCATGACTAATTAAGATACAAAGGGCGTCTGCGGATACAGTCAAAATAGGAAGTTTGACGCAGAATCTTTCGATTCTAGGAGAACTTATCTTTTTGACACAATCCGCAGCCCGTGTTCAATTAGTTTTGAACCCTTCGCTTTTCAATTTTTAGGCTCAGGCTAAAACAGTTCCCCGAACTGTTTTACTTTCAAAACTCCCGAGTGCTTGAAATGATTCTATTTCAAGCACTTTTCTCACGGCGGAAAGTCTCAGTTTTGATTTGAAAAACTATAAGGACTGGATATTTTATAAAAAGACTTCTTATGTTATTTTCTAAGAAAAAACATTATTTTCTTTCTCAAACTAGCTCACAAAAGTAGTTCCAATTTTTATTCTACTAAGTCGCTCTTGAGGTAGGCATCGACCATGCGCTCTGTTGCGACTACAGAATCCAAATGAGTCCGCTCATATGAGTGGCTAGATTCGATCCCTGCTCCGAGGAGGGCATGTTTGACTTCTGCTCCTGCGCTCATGGCTGCAGAGGCATCTGATCCATAGAAAGGATAGATATCCAACTTATAAGGGATTTCTTGAGCTTTTGCAAGAGCTACTAAATGCTGACGGAATTCGTAATGATATGGTCCAGAAGCGTCTTTGACACAGATGGATACCGTGTATTCATCCGTCGCTTGGTCGTCTCCCATAGCTCCCATGTCCACTGCCAAGTATTCGACCACTTCAGCTGGAATACTAGAATTAGCCCCATGTCCCACTTCTTCAAAGACTGAAAAGGCAAAGGTGGTCGTTACTGGCAATTGGATCTGTTCTTCCTTATACACGCGCAGAAGATTCAAGAGAATCGCCGCACTCACCTTGTCATCTAAGTGACGAGATTTGATAAAGCCAGTATCAGTCACAATGGTCCGTGGATCAAAGCTGACAAAATCACCTACTTCAATGCCAAGGGCACGGGTTTCTTTTTCATTGCTCACTTTTTCATCCAGACGGACTTCCATATTGTCCTGGGTCCGCTCGACAGTCCCTGCATCCTTGTAGACGTGGCAAGAAGTCTGATGGACCAAAATCGTACCAGAATGGGGCTTTCCGGTATTAGCCACATGTACCGTACAATTTTCCCCTTCAATCATATTCCAAGGGAAACCGCCGATACGGTCTAGCTTGAGGCGGCCATCTGCTTTCACCGCGCGGACAATAGCTCCCAAGGTATCCACATGGGCTGTGACATAGCGTTGCTTGTCTGTGATCACACCAGGCACGGTCACATTCACCCCACCCTTAGCAGTCCGAGTTACTTCGTACCCAAAGCCTTCAATGGTTTTGACCAAGTAGTCTGCGATCTCACGTGTATAACCGGTCGGGGAAGGAATGGCTGTCAATTCCTGCAAATAAGTCACTGTCTGATTCATAATGCCTCCAAATGTGTTTTTCTTTATTCTAGCATGAAATAGGTGGAATAGCTAGAGGAGAGGTTACAGGTTGGAGTTTTTCAACTCTTCCCGTATTTGCATTAGGAGAAAGCCAGAGTTCTATTTATATTTTCAACACATTTTGGGAGAGATTCATTTAGTGCACCTAAAATAAAAAAAGAAACTTGTCCACAACTAACGGTGTCTAAACAAGTTCCACGCAGGCTATTTCAATGGTGATACATAATTATCAGGATAAAATATGATGTAATTTTTGACAATATCTGTTAGACTATCTTCAGTTATGTTTCTCCACTTATGGAGATAGAAGGTTTCAGACTTGAGAACAGAGTGAAACCATTCGATACAGCCATTATCTGCTATTTCGCCTCTTTTCTGAGAATTCTTACACTCCTGTTTCCAGCGATAAAGGTGGAGCGTTTGACGCCGAAACATTCTAAAATAATCGATACAGGGCACGTTTTCTTATACTCTTCTACTAGCTTGATAAGACTTACTTTGTCGATTCTCTTATCAAGTTCTGATACTTTTTTAGTAATTCTACCTGCAAACGTAACTGTTCCACTTCAGATAACTGTTTCATCCCATTACCATAAGTATATTGTTTCCCCACGGGTTGTTGGAAACGGTACAATTCATCATTCTGATACCATCGCTACCAGGTCTTGGCCTGACTAGCATTTTTGATGCTGAGGGTATCCATGATAACTTTATTTGATTTGCCTGCCTTCTTCATTTCGATACAGGCTAGCTTAGTTTCTACTGAATATGCTTTTTGACCATAACAAAACACCCCTGTTTCTAGTTTACCAGAATTCAACAGGAGTGTTTTCTTGTGTCTCATTTTATGGGTGCAGTGCCGACCCTAGGGATTCTTTCGTTCTCATATATACGTCATTAGTATAGGCTAATTTGATTTAAATTCCAAGAGAAATAACATTTTACATAAAAATCAGTGGGTATTTTACAATTTTTGCATATAATAGAGCTAAAAAACAATTGGTTTTAAGAATTCTTATCTGAAACATTCGGAAATTCCCCTTAACCGTAGCGGAAAGTTGTTTTCTTCTCCTATTTATAATAGACTATCACTAACATTAGATGAAAAGGTGACTCTATGACTATAAATCAACTGCTTCAAAAGCTGGAGCCTACTAGCCCTATCCTTCAAGCTAACTTTGGAATTGAACGCGAAAGTCTTCGTGTCGATAGACAGGGAAAATTAGCACATACGCCTCACCCTTCATGGCTAGGAGCTCGAAGTTTCCACCCTTATATTCAAACAGATTTTTGTGAGTTTCAGATGGAACTCATCACACCAGTTGCTAAATCTACCACTGAGGCTCGTCGATTTCTTGGAGCCATTACCGATGTAGCTGGACGTTCCATCAGTAAAGATGAACTTCTCTGGCCCTTGTCCATGCCTCCTCGTATCAACGCCCAAGAAATCCAAGTTGCCCAACTGGAAAATGAATTTGAACGCTATTATCGTAACTACCTGGCCGAAAAATACGGAACTAAACTACAAGCTATCTCAGGTATCCACTATAATATGGAACTAGGGAAAGATTTGGTTGAGGCCCTATTCCAAGAAAGTAATCAGACCGATATAATTGCCTTCAAAAACGCCCTCTATCTTAAGCTGGCTCAAAACTACTTGCGCTACCGTTGGGTGATTACCTATCTTTTTGGGGCTGCACCTGTTGCTGAGCAAGGCTTCTTCGACCAAGAAGTGCCTGAACTCGTGCGTTCCTTCCGAAACAGCGACCATGGTTATGTCAATAAGGAAGAAATACAAGTATCTTTTGCAAGCCTAGAAGACTATGTCTCTGCCATCGAAAACTATATCGAACAAGGTGATTTGATTGCGGAAAAGGAATTTTACTCGGCTGTTCGTTTCCGTGGACAAAAGGTTAATCGCTCCTTCCTTGACAAGGGAATCACCTACCTGGAATTCCGTAACTTCGACCTCAACCCCTTTGAGCGTATCGGTATTAGCCAAACTACCATGGATACCGTACACCTACTCCTTCTAGCCTTCCTCTGGCTGGATGCCCCTGAAAATGTTGATCAGGCTCTGGCTCAAGGTCACGCGCTGAATGAAAAAATTGCCCTCTCTCATCCTTTAGAACCTCTACCTTCTGAAGCTGAAACTCAGAACATTACGACAGCTCTAGACCAACTGGTGCAACATTTTGGGCTTGGTGACTATCATCAAGGTCTGGTCAAACAAGTTAAAGATGCCTTTGCAGATTCCAGTCAGACACTAGCTGCTCAACTTCTTCCTCATATCAAAGACAAGTCCCTTTCTGACTTTGCCCTTGACAAGGCGCTTGCCTATCATGATTACGACTGGACTGCCCACTATGCCCTTAAGGGTTATGAGGAGATGGAACTTTCTACCCAGATGCTGCTCTTTGATGCCATTCAAAAAGGGCTTCATTTTGAAATCCTAGATGAGCAGGATCAATTCCTTAAACTCTGGCATAAAGATCATGTTGAGTACGTCAAAAATGGTAACATGACCTCAAAAGACAACTATGTAGTTCCTCTTGCCATGGCTAATAAAACCGTGACCAAAAAAATCCTGGCTGATGCTGGCTTCCCTGTCCCTGCCGGCGACGAATTTACCAGTCTAGAACAAGGTCTAGCCTACTATCCTCTTATCAAGGGCAAGCAAATTGTGGTTAAACCAAAATCAACCAACTTCGGGCTGGGCATTTCCATTTTCCAAGAGCCTGCCAGCCTTGATAACTATAAGAAAGCTCTCGAGATTGCCTTTGCAGAAGATACAGCTGTTCTTGTTGAAGAATTTATCCCAGGAACCGAATACCGTTTCTTCATTCTGGACGGGCGTTGTGAGTCTGTCCTCCTTCGTGTCGCTGCTAATGTTGTCGGTGATGGCAAACACACCATTCGTGAATTAGTCGCTCAGAAAAATGCCAATCCATTGCGAGGCCGTGACCACCGCTCACCTCTGGAAATCATTAAGCTAGGAGACATTGAACAATTGATGTTGACTCAGCAAGGTTATGCACCTGATGATATTCTCCCAGAAGGGAAAAAGGTCAATCTCCGCCGTAACTCCAACATTTCTACGGGTGGTGACTCTATTGATGTCACTGAGACAATAGATTCCTCTTACCAAGAATTGGCAGCAGCTATGGCAACTAGCATGGGGGCCTGGGCTTGCGGGGTTGACCTCATCATTCCAGATAAAACTCAGCCTGCTAGCAAGGAAAAACCTCATTTCACTTGTATCGAGCTCAACTTCAATCCCGCTATGTATATTCACACCTATTGTGCTGAAGGTCCTGGACAAGCTATCACTCCAAAAATTCTAGACAAGCTTTTTCCAGAAGTTGCCACAAGTCAAACCTAAAACCTGATTCTTAGGAACAAACAAATCACCTTTATCTCGATGATATGATACCTCTTAAGTAGACAAGGTAAATACCTAAAATCTACGGCTCTTTGTCAACTTTAGTGGGTTGAAGAAAAGCTAAGCTCGAGAAAGGACAAATTTCGTCCTTTCTTTTTTGATATTCAGAGCGATGAAAATTCGCTTCTTGAAGTTTTCAAAGTTCCGAAAACCAAAGGCATTGCGTTTGATAAGTTTGATGAGATTATTAGTCGCTTCCAATTTTGCGTTGGAATAGGATAACTGAAGGTCATTGATGATTTTCCCTTTGTCCTTTAGAAATGTTTTAAAGACAGTCTGAAAAAGAGAATGAACCTTCTTTATATTGTCTTCAATGAGTCCAAAAAATTTCTCTGGTTCCTTATTCTGAAAGTGAAAAAGCAAGAGCTGATAGAGATTATAGTGGTATTTCAAGTCTTCTGAATAGCTCAAAAGCTTGTCTAGGATTTCTTTATTGCCTAAATTGTCAAATTAAGTTAGACTTTTCAAGTAACTCAGAAAAACTTGGTAGGGTGATTGAAATAGTTCTAATGGTAATTCATAGACTACCCTCTGTTCAGCTATTCCCCCTTCATCTGTAACAAAAAAATATTTCTCATGATGTCGCCAAATATGTTGTCCATAACCTTTTATTTCCTCAAACTTACTAACTTCTTCCCAGCCTAGTTTACTATATTTCATGTATGTTCTCCGATCTTTTCACTAATATCTTACATTACACCTTCAGAAATATCTCCTGTTGATCATTGTAACTATCTAGTTGACTGTTATACAAAACCCAGACTGTTAAATGGAATAGCTAGAGGAGAGAACTTACAGGGTAGAGTTTTTCAACTCTTCCCGTACTTGCATTAAGAGAAGGCCTAGCTTGTTCTTCCCAGAGCCATCTCCTCCATCAGCCCAGTAGTCGTCATTTCGTGTATGTTCGATGAGGATGGCATCTCCTGTCGCGAGCAATTCTTTCGCGATTTCTGGATTTTGGATAAATTTCATTCGAAGCGCCTGGAGCATCACTTTATCTTTGACCTCTTCCCAATCTGGTCTCAAGGGATTTTGACGATTGCGTCCCTCTATAGCAGCATCCATTGGAGATACTATCTGACGAATTTTCTCTTGAATTTCAGGCACTAAAAACTTTTGTGCTTGAAAATAATGCTCTGATGTTGGCCAGATATTGCTACCATCTGAAAAAGAGTAGGGAGCAAAATTGGACATAAAACCATAATCATCATTTACTTTATAAAATTTAATTTCTTTCACCTTTATCCTCGATTCCAAAATCTCCTAATGATTTGTTCTTTTCTTTTAATAACTGTGTCACATAGTCAGAATCTACCTTGAGGAATAGCTTCAAGGTATCATGAATTCGCCAATAATTATCCTCAGGTTTGTCCAAGATGGTTGCAAGGAAGTGTTTCAAGTAGGGGATGTATTCCGTATAATGTTCCTCACTAACCAAGCGATATATTTTTGAAATATCATAATATCCAGTCTCAGCCTGTTCGATGATTTTACAAACATAAGGACAAATTTCTCCTCTAGCCATCTTCTCTTCGCCCAAATCATACCGGCTCGCCCAATAATTTACGATATCATATAGAAAAATCCGATTGGTATCATCATAGCCATACAGACGATGCGAAATCATCCACTCTAATTGCCCTTGACTGAACATCTGAGTCAAGACATCAAAGCCTTCTCTAATTCCCCAAATGGTCAACAATCGAGAGGCTTGATAACGTAAATAGTCATCATCACTGTCCAATAATGAAGTCAACTTTTGAATGGTTTCTTCAGGAACATCCTCTAGATCAACATCTTCCAATATATCTGCATAATCAACCCCTTCAGGGACTTTATAAAATAAATCTTCAAATTCTTTATTGTTCATCACTTCTCCATTATTTTGGGAATTATTTTCAACGTCAATCCACTAAAGTCACCGGAAAAACATCTTCCCCTCTTTTCATTCTTTCTTCCATTTCTTTCCACTCTAGAACTAATTTATATAGTTCTTTTGTAGAAATAAAGCAAGGGTCTCCTAATATTTCTTCCTCAAATTGGAAGTAAACTGCATTCTCTTATTCCGTTACATGACATAGAAAAAAGTAACTATCACAATCAATAATATATAGAGAGTACCAAAAATAATGATATGTAATCGTAAGATTCTGTCATGACCTGGATACCTTTCAACGTAGCCTTGTTTAGGTTTTTGGGGATTACACCATACCGTCATTTTAGAACCAATTGGGAATATTTTTCTTAAATCTAATACATGATAAGGACTTCTGATAAATTTTGTATCAAATACGTCAGCTTTCGCTTTTTTCGAAGTTGTTGTTTCAAAAGTTGAATAAGAGAAACGTTTTTGATATATTTTTCCTTCTACCACATATTCAACAACTGGTAAGGCAGCTAAATCCGAACCATTTAAATAACTATGTTTAACCACTTCTCCAATAACTTGCATAGTTGAATATTTCTGGATATTCTTCTCCCTTTTATAGAATAAAAAATATATTAAAAGGAGGAAGCCAAAAAAAGCTGTGAAGGTGAATATTATTTGAATATATAGGGCTTTCGTCATTTTACAACCGCCTTACTATTTAAAATATATGAATAGAATTTAGTTTAAGGATTTTCTTTATTCCTTTGCCAATCATTCTTTAAACTCACTTTTGTTTAAATCCTATTCTACCAAAATATACCCATGAATTCATACTAAAACAAAAAGAGAGCAGCAAACTGAGTTGCTCTCCTTTTGGTTTATTTTTCGACCATTCCGCCTTTGATAAGACTGTCTTTCGTTACTGAATAACTAACTGTTTTGTCATCTAAAGGATTAAAGCCTGGGACGATTTCTTTTAATTTATTAAAATCGATTTTTGTGTAATCAATGGTATTGCGGATATAAAAGATTCCGTCTTTATATTCTGATGTTAGTTCAAATCCATGTCCCATCAGATCTTTGAATTTTTCTTGGCTCTTGGCAACGGCTTCTTTCATGGTTTCAAGAGGGTTCTCACCAGGAACTTTTGAGACGTCGTAATCATCAACTTTTTCTTGTAATAACAAGGTATCTCCCTTGTAATACAAGGTGATGGTTGACTTACCTGCTTCATCACTCGTTTCGAGAACGGTTTTTTGTGCACCTGCTAGTGCATCTTCTTTTTTGCTTTCATCAGTTGATGACTCTTTTGTCTTTTCTTTAGCGGATGATTTGCTTGTTGCTTTACTGGTCGCCTTAGTAGACGATGGACTAGTAGATTTTGTACTCTCTTTTTGTGCGCAACCAGCTAAAAGAAGACCCGCTGTCAAGAAGACGGCTAACATTTTTGTGGTTTTATTCATTTTGAATACCTCACTTTTTTATGATGGTTAAGGAAATGACTGACGTCTGAAACGAGTCATTTAGCAAGATCAACTGTCGTTTTAGATGTTATTAAAAAAGTCTCAAAAATGATGTCCCCAGTCCCTCCTTATCGATCATTGTAGCCATCTGGGTGGCTGGAATGCCAAGCCCAGGCTGTTTGGATAATGGTTTCGATATTGTCAAATTTTGGCTGCCAGCCAAGGATGGCACGCGCCTTCTCAGAGGATGCGATCAGAGTATCTGGATCACCTGGTCTGCGATCGGCCAGCTCAAGTGGGATCGGATGTCCCGTCACCTTGCGAGCTGCTTCAACGATTTGAAGATTGGAGAATCCGGTCGATGAGCCCAGATTAAAGGCGGTCGATTCATTCCCTTTTCGGAGATACTCCACCGCTAAAAGATGAGCATCTGCCAAGTCAAATGGATGGACATAGTCCCGAACATTGGTGCCATCTGGTGTCTTATAGTCATCTCCAAAAATAGAGATCTTCTCGCGTTTGCCTTGGGCTACTTGTAAGACGATTGGCAAGAGATGGGTCTCGGGTCCATGGTCTTCTCCGATAGATCCGTCAGGCTTGGCACCTGCTACATTAAAGTAACGAAGGGGCACATACTTGATGCCGTAGGCTTGATCAGCCCAACGCATAATGGTTTCCATCATGAGCTTGCTTTCGCCATAAGGGTTGATTGGTTTTTGAGGAGTGGTTTCAAGAATCGGAATTTCTTCTGGAATGCCGTAGGTGGCAGCAGTTGAAGAAAAGACGATGTAGTGCACCCCACATTCATGCATGACTTCCAAGAGCTTGACCATGCCTGCTGTATTGTTATCAAAATATTTCAATGGATCGGCCATGGACTCAGCGACCAGTGAGTAGGCCGCAAAGTGGATGACGGCGTCAATATCTGCATGTTCCTTAAAAACAGTGCGCATAAAGTCTTGATCCGCCAGATCTCCTTGGTAAAAGACGGCATCTGGATGCACCGCTGCACGGTGACCTGTGACCAGACTATCGACCACGACGACTTTTTCCTGTCCTTCATTGACCAAACGGTCCACCATATGGGAACCGATGTAACCAGCTCCTCCGAGTACGAGTATTGCCATTTGTTTTCCTTTCGCTTATTGTCTTCTCTCTTATTGTACCAAATTTCTGCCGCTTCTCCACACTTAAAGTGTCGCAACAAAGCGTCTAAAGGCAGCTTGTCCTTCTGATGTTCTCTTGTAGACTCCAGCATCTTCCAGCACGCGCGCAAAGATCTGGCCAACTGATTCACGGACAAGGGCCTCTGCCTCTGCTTCTTCTGTGATAGCTGGGTGAGTGGCTTTCAAATCATCTGCCCAAGGCTGGTGGTAGGTCGCTACCGTGCTCTCACGTCCAAGCAAATAGTCTTGAACCTGCTTGAGCTCTTCCTTGAGGCGAGGTGGCAAAATGGCCAAGCCCATGACTTCGATCAGGCCGATATTTTCTTTTTTGATGTGTTGCACATCCGCATGTGGGTGATAAATGCCATCGGGATGCTCTGGTGAGGTTTGGTTGTCACGGAGCACCAAGTCCAGTTCATAATGCCCATCACGAATTCGTGCAATGGGGGTAATGGTATGGTGGGGCTGACCGTCGGATGCCGCTAAGACTTGAACGGCTGGATCCGAGTAGCCTCGCCAGGCTGTTAGGATATGGTCTGCCAGGGCAATCAATTGCGCCTTGTTGTCCGATTGCAACCGGAGAACCGACATGGGCCAATTGACAATTCCTACCGATACAGCCTCAAATCCCTCAACGCTAAAGCTTTCCTCAACAGGAGCTAGCTCCATAGGGAAGGTATGGCGTCCGCCTTGGTAATGGTCATGAGTCAGGATGGATCCCCCTACAATGGGCAGGTCTGCATTGGACCCTGCAAAATAGCCTGGGAAAGTCTCGACAATGGTCAAGAGTCGCTCAAAGGTCTTGCGGCTAATGGCCATAGGAACATGCTGGCTATCGAGGAAAATGCAGTGTTCATTGAAGTAGGCATAAGGGGAATATTGAAAGCCCCAATCATGACCGTCCATATCAAAGCGAATAATCCTGTGATTAGCCCGGGCTGGATGGTCTAGGCGACCTTGATAGCCTTCATTTTCAAAACACAATTGGCAGGCTGGATAATGACTAGCTTTGGCAAGCTTGGCCGCCGCAATGTCTTTAGGATCTTTTTCAGGTTTTGACAGATTAATGGTGATTTCAAGAGAACCGTAGGGAGTTTCTGCCTCAAAGGCAATGTTTTGCGCAATGGCTTTGACTTTGATGTAATCATTGCGCTTAGAGAGGGCATAGAAATCTGCAATCGCGTCTTCTTTGGACTGACGGTAGGTCTCCCAAAAGCGATGGTTGACCTGACTAGGGCTAGGGGTGATCCAATCCATCAACTCCGCACCCAAACTGTCTTTTGCGGCCATACCATCCTGGATCTTGCTATTTGCAACAGCGATCTCTACCAGCTGATCTTTGAGTGCGATCAACTCTTCTTTTTGGGCTGGAGCATCTAGCCCTTCTTCTCCAACGCGACTCATGATGCGATTTTTTAGATAAATCCGATCCATCTCTTCGTAGTCACTCGCCGCAATGACGGCTGTGACAAATGCATCTAATACCTGTTCTGTCATCCTATCTCCTTTTTAATCAAGCACCCGTGTTCCTGCCGCAACCTCTGCAATATAGAAGCTTGGCGCATAGCCAACGACTTCTTCATAGCGTTTGCCGACAGCTTCTTTAAATGCTTCAACCTTATCTTTGTTTACGAGGGCAATGGCACAACCACCAAAGCCTGCTCCAGTCATACGAGCGCCCAAGACGCCTTCTTGTTCCCAGGCTGTATGCACCAAGGTATCCAATTCTAGACCTGTCACTTCGTAGTCATGCTCCAAGGATACGTGGGAAGCGTTCATGAGACGGCCAAAGCCTTCCAAATCACCTGCTTCAAGTGCCTTACGAGCTTGGAGGGTCCGTTGGTTTTCAAGTACAGCATGGCGAGCTCGTTTGATGCGATTTTCATCCTTGATCAAGTAGCTGTAGGCATCAAAAGCCCAGAGATCCAATTCCCCTAAGGTTTGGATATCCAATTTTTCTTGGAGTTCAGAGACGGCAGTTTCACATTCCGCACGGCGTTCATTGTATTTTGAATCCGCTAATTCCCGGCGTTTGTTGGTATTCATGATGACCACGACATTGTCTTTGAGGTCCAGCGGTACCAGATCATACTCTAGGGTGTTGGTATCGAGATAAATAGCCCGTTGATCAGCTCCCATACCGATGGCAAATTGGTCCATGATCCCAGAGTTAACTCCGATGAAGTGATTTTCGGTTTGTTTCCCGATCTTGACCAGATCTAGACGATCTAACTGAAGATCATATAGTTTCTCAGCGATGACGCCAATCAAGAGCTCAAGCGATGCTGAAGAAGAAAGACCGGATCCATTTGGAATATTGCCGTAGACATAGACATCCATACCGCTATCAATGACATGACCAGCTTCTTGCAAGAAGTGGAGCACGCCTTTTGGATAGTTGGTCCAGTTGTGCTCTTTTTCAAAGTGGAGATTTTCAAGTGGAACTTCAATGATCCCCTTGTCTTCAAAGTTTCCTGAGAAGAAACGCAAGACCTTATCCTCACGCTTTCTTGCAGCTCCGTAGGTACCAAGTGTGATGGCTGCTGGGAAAACATGACCACCATTATAGTCCGTGTGTTCACCGATCAGATTGATCCGTCCTGGTGAAAAGAAAGTGTGGTCAGCCTTTTCCCCAAAGACAGCCTGGAATTTTGCTTGTAAATCTTGAGATGTGATTGTTGTCGTCATGAGAAACTCCTTTAGTTTTGTAAACGTTTTTATACTTGTATTATATCTGATCGCAAGTAAAACTTCAAGTGTTTTTAGTAAAATTTTATTAATTTTTTATTTTATGCCCAGAAAGGCGATAACAAAGGGTTTTCCTCCGATTACAACTTCTATTCCATCATTGCCATCTCGAGTTAATTTTAGTAAACTTTTACCAAAAAATCTCAATTGGGAAATCACCCAATTGAGATTCTGAATCCTTTAGTGTTTCTTTCTTGGATAGACAAAAGATCCAAGGAAAGTTAAGAGGCTGATGCCCATGAGGGAGAGGAGGTTCCCTGTTTGACCGGTTTTTGGCAATACCGATGATGCAGGACTTGCTGAAACACTTGCAGGAGCCTGATCAGTGGCTTGTTTCACAGCGATCGGAATAACTTGTGGACGATCAAGAGTGCTAGCTTTTTCTTGCTTGCTAACAAGGACCTGAGTTCCTGTGTTACCAACCTCTACTGGTTGTGTCTGATGGGTTGGTTCTTGGACTGGTGAAGTTGGATCTTGGCCTGGTGAAGTTGGATCTTGGACTTCTGGTGTTGGCAATGGAGCAGGTGCTGGATAGAAAAGACCATGACCAATGCGGTAGGCATACTCTGTTTCCGACATTTTTCCGTCTACAATTTTTGGAATATCAACCGGTAAGGTACCTAGATGTTCCTTGCCATTGAAGATGACTTCCACTCCTGCAGGAATATTAGGACCAAATGCATTGTCTGGTTTGAGGGATTCCGTTGGATCCATTCCCTTATTTCCATAGACTGCTAAAATGGCTTTGGCTGCGGGATAGTTGGCTACATCATAAGGTTTAGAGATAGAAAGGACAGCTGCCTTCTTATGGTTGGTATTGGCATAATTGACGATTTCTGTTGGAATCTTGGTCCGCCAGAAATCTTTATCCAGTTGCCCTTCATAACCGATCTCTGAAATCACTACGATATGGGTGGCTTTTTCAAGGTCTTCTTTTAGACTATCAAGGGTGGATTCCTTAGTGAAGTTCTTGGCCACAAAGGAGGTATCTTTTGGAAGCACTCCATCCGCGATTAAGCGACGCATGCCCAAATTTAGTCCTGGGACTTCATTTTCAAAAGCTCCGAGTAGTAAGACATGGTCCCCTGTTTGCACCTTAAATGGCAAGGTATTGTCTTCATTTTTTACAACCGTCACCGCTGCTGCTGCAATCTTGCGTTCCAAGTCACGGTTGAGGCTAGATCCGACTGCTTCCTCTGCTTTTTCAGCTGTCCGAGCACTTGGATCAAAATTCAGGACCCCACGTTTTTCTTTGAGGGTCAGGATCCGACGAACCGACTCATTTAAGCGTTCTTCTGAGATGTCACCGGTTTGGACCGCATCTACCACTGCATTGACGATGGTATCAATCTTGGTCAAATCGGCTTTGCTGCGAAGGGTCGTTGGCATCAAAACCAGGTCAACTCCGGCTTTGATAGCCATCTTCACGGCTTCCACCTCACCGAAGTTCTTAGCGATAGCATCCATTCCCATGGCATCAGAGACAATCACGCCCTTATAGCCGTATTTCTTCCGTACCAAGCCCGTTAAAATATCATCAGAGAGAGTCGCTGGAACATAGATTTTCTCACCCGTTTCTTTTGACACGACCTGATCTTTTTCAATCTGCGGGTACTGGATATGAGCTGTCATCAAGAGGTCGACCCCTTCATCCATAGCTTTTTTGAATGGAAGGAGTTCTAATTTTTCAAGCTCAGCAAGAGATTTATCCACCAATGGGAGACCCGTATGGGAATCGACCGCTGTATCTCCGTGACCTGGGAAATGCTTGGCTGCTACAGCCACATTGTAGTCCTGAATGCCTTTCATCATCGGAATACCAAGATAGGCAACCCGATTTGGGTCAGATGAGAAGGAACGAAGCCCAATCACAGGATTTTGAGGATTGTTATTGGTATCTAGAACCGGAGCGAAGTCCACATTCAAGCCTAGCGCAGAAAGTTCACGTCCGATGATTTGACCGGCTTCTTTCGCTAGTTTGGGATCATTGGTAGCCCCAATGGCCATATTGCCAGGAAGGGCTGTACCTGTCCCCAAGCGGTAGACGATCCCCCCTTCTTGGTCGATGGCTAATAATAGCGGAATCTTCCCGTTATTGGCTTTGTTTTCAATCGCTGCCTTTTGCATATCTTGCGTCAGAGCCAGGGTCTGCTTGGTCTCTTTGACGTTTTCAGCAAAAAGAATGACGCCTCCAAAATCATATTTATCAATCGCATCTGCTACTTCAGCATTGACCTTGGTGAGATCCTGTGGCGACTCCTGATTAGCCTCCTGCCACTTACGGAAGTCCGGCATGATCATTTGAGTCACCTTTTGTTTAAGTGGCATGTTTTCAATCAGTTTTTCCACTTCAGGAGATGCCGTCTCTGTCAATGTTACCGTTGGGGAGTCAGCAGGGACAGCTGCACGGTCTGTTGAAGTCGGCGTTTCGGCCACTTCTCCCTGATTTTCTGTAGTGGTTTCTGGCGTTGGAGAAGCCACCACCTCTTCTACTGTTGCTGCCGGTTCATTAGCTTGATCCGACGCTTGAGCTGTGTCTGCTTTTGCTGTTTGGACGGATAATAGAGCAAAAGCCGTTAATAGGGCCGCAGATGGATAAATGATTTTTTTCATAAAGCGACCTCCTTTCTTTCAATAGATATTGTACCATTGTTTTATAGTTTTGTAAACGGTTACATGCGATTGTTTTAAAAAAGGATAAGCGTTTTTCACTTATCCCTTTGTTTTCTCGTATGGTTTTTAAAACACAATATCTTGACCATTTTCTGTCACTTGGTAAGTGCCCTCAGCAAGATCGATTCGAGCTACTGCTGTGACAGTTTGGTCTTTATTTTGACGGGTGATGACAATGGTATGTTCATCTGGTGTTTCCACCTCAATGCTTCCTTCTAGGTCAAAAGCTTGCGAGTTGTTCCGGAAACTAAAGATCTTGAGAAGGGATTGTACGACTGGACGCTCTACTTCTTGAGCGATTTCTTCATTGCTGTAGTAATGACGGTTGATATTGCGGCCTTCTTTGGTGTTTTCTAAGAGTTCCAAATCATTCTTCCCAGCTAGGAATCCAACGTAATAAACTTGTGGAATGCCTGGCGCAAAAGCTTGAATTAAACGGGCTAGGAAGTACTTACGATCGTCATCTCCGAGCGCTGAATAGTAGGTCGAATTGATTTGGTAGATGTCCAAGTTGTTGTATTCTGCTGTGGAATATTTACGTTTAACATTTGCTCCTACCTTATAGAGCTCATTTGAAGCATAGTCAATCTCTTCATCTGTCAAGATATCCTTGACATCAACCACCCCAATTCCATCATGGGTATCCAGCGTCGTGAACTGCTTCATCGGACTCATCTTCAACCACTTGGCAAGGCGCTCCACTTTTGAACTATAGAGGCTATAGAGGGTTACCATGGGTAGCGCGAAGTCATAGACATAATAGTCGTGATCGGCAATCTTAAATTGGATGGTATAGTGCTCATGAATCTCTGGAAGAAGCTCAGCACCGTAGCCTGCCGCCATATCGCGCACCTTATCCAACAAATCCCAAATGTCTGGCTCCACGAAGAAATCATTGGTGTCCAATTTCTTCACCGCATAGGCAAAGGCGTCCAAACGAATGAGGTCACAGCCATTGCTCGCCAGGTGTTCGATGGTCTTGCGAATAAAGTCCATGGTCACGTCCTTGGTCACGTCTAGGTCAATCTGCTCTTCCCCGAAAGTATTCCAGAGATGCTCAGTCGTCCCATCCGCAAAAGTGATGGCTTGTTTAGGAGCCCGGTCCTTGCGCTTATAAATCAAATCTACATCTGCTTGAGTCGGACGATTCTCCGGCCAGAACTTGTCCCAGTTGAGAAAGAGATCCTTGTAGGCACTTTGGTCGTGCTTTTCTTGGTAGTCTTTATAATACTTAGACTGGCGGGAAATATGATTGATCATAAAGTCAAACATAAGATAGTACTTGTCCCCCAAGCGTTTGACATCTTCCCAATCTCCAAAGGCTGGATCCACTTGATCATAGTCTACAGGCGCAAAGCCACGATCACCAGTTGATGGAAAAAATGGCAAGAGATGTACTCCACCTACTGCATCTCCAAAATATTTCTCCAGATTTTCATAGAGATCCTTAAGGTTATTTCCTAAGCTATCTGAGTAAGTAATTAACATGGTTTTATTTTGAATTGGCATAATGGTTTCCTTTTCTTTTTTGAAGAGGCTGGGACAAAAGTCCTAGCCTCTCAATTATTTTTGGATTGTCGAGCAAGACGCAGTGGTTGAGTGGGCTCTACTACGCTGATTTCATCAGCTTTTACAGCCCTACT
>NZ_JADNLT010000011.1:0-37243 GCF_015556095.1 Streptococcus parasanguinis | reverse complement strand
CAATTGAAACTGTTAACAGTGATTTTCGTGTAGCAGACGGAACTTTTGAAAAACAGTAATATAATTTAAGTATCTATCTTAAATATAGTTAGAAGATAAATAATAAAAGGATTTGGAATTAATGTTATTGTTAACATGATTCTAAGTCTTTTTTATTGAGATTTTATCAAATGATAAATTGTAAAATATAGTGCAACAAAAAAACTCATAGCGTTTCATTGGTGTAAACTGTAAGTAACCGCACAAACAGAACCCGAGGAAAAACTATGAGCTACTCCCATCTTACCATAACCGACCGAATAAAGATAGAAACTTACTTGGATTTAGGTTTAAAATCTTGCCAAATTGCAAGTAAACTTGACTTTCATAAGTCTACCATTTCAAGAGAGTTAAGACGATGCCAAAATGGTTACTACGCCGTCTTAGCACAGGAACAGTACGACCACAGGGCTAAGCAAAAGGGTCGGAAGTCTTGTTTGACACCAAAGTTGAAAAAGGAAATTGAGAAGGGGTTAAAAGCCTCTTGGTCACCTGAACAGATTTGTGGTCGCTATCAGCTTGAACAAAAGCCAATGGTAGCTTTTAAAACCATCTATAACTGGCTCTATGCTGGTTTGATTGATCTGGATTTAAGCGTCCTGCGCCGAAAGGGAAAAAGTCGACAGCCCAAAGAAACACGTGGGGCATTTAGGATTGGCACGTCGATTGCCAAACGTCCTAAAGAGGTCAGGAATCGTGAGACTTTTGGCCACTGGGAGCTCGATACTGTGGTGTCTTCCAGAGGCAAAAGTAAGGGCTGTTTAGCGACCTTTCTAGAGCGAAAAACTCGTTTTTACTTAGCTTTCAAGATACCAGATAGAACAGCCCAAGCCATGTTTTCAGCTATCGAACAACTTTGTAGGCTATTTCCAAAAGAGGCTCTTAAAACCTTCACTTCAGACAGGGGGAAAAGAGTTTGCCTGCTATCCTCTGGTGGAGAACTTAGGAATTCCCTTTTTCTTTGCGGACGCCTATTCTTCCTGGCAGAGAGGAAGCAATGAAAACGCAAATGGCTTACTAAGAGAATATTTCCCAAAGAAAACAGATTTAGCCGTTATCTCTGATGAGGATTTGAACAAGGCTTTATTTGATATCAATCACCGACCACGAAAATGTTTAGCTTACAGAACTGCTTGTGAAGCTCTAGAGGATGAGTTCAAGTAAATGTTGCACTTATTCTTGCAATTTATCATATAAAAAAGACCCTTAAAATAATTGATTTTAAAAAGATAGTTTTCGTTAGGTTAATTTATTTGCACGTCAAACACTATAAAAAGAGAGTGGGACAGAAATCGGTAATTCGTTAGAATTCGATTTCATCGTCCCACCTCCGCACAGTTGAGTAGGGCTGTAAAAGCTGATGAAATCAGCGTAGTAGAGCCCACTCAACCACTACGTATTGCTGACAATCCAAAGACAATTGAGAGGCTAGGACTTTTGTCCCAGCCTCTTTTTATAAGAGAGTGAAATTATCCAACTCCTATAACTATGATTCCTCCAAGTATTACTAAAGATAAGTAAAAAAATAATTTTTTATTCATAATAGCAACCTCTTTTCTTTTTCTCCTATGATATAATGTTATTCAAGATATTGTAATAAATTCCCTTATACACAATTTAAGAGGTACTTTAAATGAAATACGGAAAAATTTTTAAAAAATTTAGAGAATCAAGAGGACTGTCACTAAAAGATGTTTCTAAATGTGGAGTATCAAGTTCTCACCTGTCAAGGTTTGAGCATGAAGAAGCTGACTTAACTATTACAAAATTCATTTTAGCACTTGAAGCAATTAATATGCCAATTGAAGAATTTATATACGCAGCGCGCGATTTTCATAGAGATGACTTTAATGAATTGTTAGAGAAAATTCGTTTATTAGTAGCAAAGCGAGATATCGTTGGTATGGAAAATTTACTGATTAGTTTGTTGGAAAATAAAAAGAAGAAAGGCCCTTTTTATGAGCTAAATACGATTTTGGTTAAGATTCGTTTACAGGACTTATCAGGAAAGATCTATGTGACAGATCAAGATATTAGTTTTATCAGTGAGTACTTATTTTCTGTAGAATACTGGGGGTGTTATGAATTGTTGTTGTTTATGAATACATTAGATGTTTTAAATCATGAAACTATGATGGTTTTATCAAAAGAAATGTGCCATCGCTCTGAATTTTATAGAGATATTCCAAATAATCGTCGTTTACTATCGACCATGTTGTTAAATGCCTATATAACATGTATTGAACGAAACGAGCTAATAGATGCTCTTTATTTTGAAAAACAACTAAAATTTTGTAACTTCTCAGAAACTGAAATTTATGAAAAACTAGTGTTTCATTATGCGAAAAATTTGTACGATTTAAAGAAAACTCATAATCAATATGCTTTAATTGAGATGAGAAAATGTATCGCAACAATGAAATTAGTAAATAGTCAACAGTTAGCATGTACGTTTGAACATCATTTAGAACAAGTGTTGAACGATTTAGAATAAATTGTGTATAAGGGAATTTTTTATAGCGCTCCTAAAATGGTAATATGATATCTATATAAAACATAGGAGGTGAAAATAATGGAAGAACTACAAGTTATTAACCTTGAAGATCTTTTAGAGTTTGATCAAGGTTATGTTGTTAATAATAACTGTGGACCAAGTCATTCTTGTGGTGGCGGTCGATAGTTTCTTCCGAGGTGGGGAAAAATTTCCCCATCTCTGTTTTCATTAATGAGGATTGCTATGATTAAAAAAATTGATACTGATTTTGGTACATATTATTTTGATTCCATTTCTTTTACTTTGTCTTCTTCACCTGAATATAAAAATACGTCTAATACTTTGGATAATCTTGATGATGGAATCTTGAAGAAAGTTGTAATAAATATTTCAAATAGCTGTAATCTATCGTGTTCGTACTGTTATGCTGATGGTGGAAACTATGGCATGGACAATCGAGTAATGGATTTTGATACTGCTGATAAGATAATTCAGGAAATTGTAAGTAAGGGAATAAAACAAATTAATCGATTAATACTTTTTGGAGGAGAGCCTTTTTTAAATATTGAGTTGTTTGTATATTTTATTGAGAAATTATCTAAATTTTTAAATATATTAAAAGTTGAGACTGTTACTAATGGTACTGTTTTGAATCATCGAGTAAAGCATATGTTAAATAAATTTCATCCATTTTTAACAATTAGTTTAGATGGACCAGAGGTTGTTCATGATAGGTTAAGGGGAAAAGGAAGTCACAGAAAGACTCTGAGATTCATTAAGTATTTAAAAAGTATTGATTATGATAATTTCGAAATTGCATCAACGTATACTCGTATTCATCAAAAAAATGGTATTAGTAGAGAAGCTATTTTCAAATATTTTACTGAGATGGATGTTCATTTTAATGTTAATGATGTCTTCAGTAAAAATAAAGTACTTATTGTTAAAGAAATGGAAAAAAGTTTATCGGAAAGAAAAACTTTTATAGATACATCTATTCAGAATGTAATTGATTGTAATGAGAAAGCATTTATTAGCCCAATCTTATACGATGTTTTAATATCTATGATTTACAAGAGTACAAACCATACTTTCTGCGATGATATTGATCCTTCCAATACAATTACTTTTGACGTAGATGGAAGTAAGAAGTTGTGCTTTAGATTCTGGGGGAGTCATAATAGTCCAAATGTTGAAACATTTAATAATAAGGATAATTTTTCTAAGTGTAAAGATTGCTGGTGTAGAGGTATGTGTATAGAATGTGTTGCCAATGTAATTGATGGTTATTCCACTGTCATTAACGAGAATGGAGAATTCATAGAATGCCACAAGCCAGAACTTATGGAATACTGCATACAACAAATTATATACCTTTCTAGAGATAAAGAGCGACTATCTAAGTTGGTAAATAATTTCAGGAGGTTTATACGTTATGCTTAGATCTTATGTAACCAAGAAGCACTTATTCTTCTATTTTGTAGCGATTATGATTACTTGGCTGGAGGCTATCATTACACCAGCTTTGATTCAGTATATTGTCTCTAGTTTTACCAATCACCAGTTGCATTTGCTATGGCAAGTCTTGGTTTGGGGGATTATTGGAAATTTGATTCTCTTGCTGGGTTTGGCGGGGAAACGTTATTACTATGCACGAGTACTGACAGACTTCAAGTTGGGTATTAAGAAGGATATCTTTCAGACTTTCTTATATAGTCGTCGGATTGCGGATGAGGAAGTTTTGTCAGACTTGGAAAATGATGTAAAACAGCTAGAAGATAATTATATTGAGTCGACTGTTATTATCATTTCTTCTTTGGGATTTACAACCGTCTCTATCTGTTATGCTCTTTGGACTAATTTTTATCTTGGCTTGCTCTTTATCGTTTTTTATTCGATACCTACTCTTTGTAGTGGAATTGGCTCTAAACGTTTGGATGAAATTACGAAGGAGAAGTCCCTAGCGAACCAAGTCTATGTCTCTCAAGCAACCAATATGATCGCAGGTGCTCGTTCCATACGGTATTATCGGGGGCAAAGTTTGTTTTTCAAATTGTTTTCTAAAGATTTGCATAAGACTCTAAAGGAAGAAATCGCCTATGAGAAGCAACGGACAATAAATAGTCTCTTTATCAATGGAATTGATGCTTTTTGCTCGGTCGCGCCTATTGTCATTGGTGGTTTCATGACCTATTATAACTACCTATCTGCAGCCAGCTTTGTAGGGATTTACCTAGTATCGTATAATATTGGCTATCAATTTCAGGAGTTGTCTTATTTTATCAATACTAGAAAATCAGCTAAGTCTCTCTGTGATAAATATCAAAAATTGCTGGGAGTGGGCTTTGAAATGCCTTCTGTTCTCGAAGGTTCTGTCTTTCCTATCCAGTTAAAGCAAGTAAGTGTAGTGCGTGATGGTCAAGAAATTCTAGCCCCTTGTGACCTAACTATTGAGGAAGGCGAAAAGATTGCTATTATCGGAGAAAGTGGGTCTGGGAAAACCACCTTACTGAACCTAATTTATGGTGAAATTAAGCCCAGTCATGGTCGGATTCGCTACCATGGGCAAGAGCTAACCTCGGATGAACTTTATCAGGCAGGAGCCTACATTCTCCAGTCTAGTCATATCTTTGATGGTTTGAGCCTAGAGGAAAATATTGCTTTGGGACAAGAACTGGATTCCGTAAAGATGGATGAAATCCTGCGACAAACTGGTTTGAAAGCTCTTCAAAGCAAAACCCCTAGTAACCAGACTCTGTCGGGCGGTGAGAAGCAGCGGTTAGAAATTGCACGTGCTCTCTATCACAATCGCCAATTTATCCTAGCTGATGAAGTCAAAGCCAATCTGGACCTTAAAAATCAAGAGAAAATCAGTCAACTTCTCTTCTCGCTCCCTCAAACACTCGTAGAAGTGATTCATCACTATAGTGAAGAGGACTTGAAGCGCTATGATAAGGTGATAAAACTGGAGAAATAGGTGGAGGTATAGGTTTCAGAAAGGAGTGGCAAGTTCTCTCTTTTTTGTAGGTTGGATAATAAAAACTCTGTCTAAAAATATCAGTACAATAACATCAAACTAGGGATGTAGCTAGTGAAAGTCCTACAGTAAGGAGTTGAAATATGAAATTCCATGAATTTGGGGATAAGAATTTACCTCTTGAGCAAGTCTGGGCAGAGATTCGGAAGCGAGGGTTCAAGAACAAGATGTTTAAAACTCTCAATGAAGTCATTGATAAGTTGCAAGAAGTGATTAGGAGCTTGCATTGGACAGTACTATTGTTCATAGAAGTTGGATTAGTTTTTGATTTTAGGTGAGTATGAATAATTGAAAAATAAAAGTCATAATGTTATAATTTGTGATATAAAGATAAATATTACATAGAATAGAGGTGGCCATATGGGGAAACTATTGGCGAGCCGAATGCGTAGTCGGAGAAAAGAACTGAATTTGTCTCAGGTTGAATTGGCTGCTGGTATCTGTGAACAGGCCCAAATCAGTAAAATTGAGCGAGATGCAGACTATAGTCCTGGCTCAGACTTAATATATGCCCTTGCAAAAAAGCTAAATGTATCAATGGACTACTTTTTTGACGAGGATATCCATGTCGAATCGGAGTTTTTGACTCAATTTCGTGCTGTATCTAAGAAATTCTTAGACTTACGAGATTATGATTCACTAAAATATATCTATGAGTTAGAAGCTGCGAAGACAGTAAAACTCCCTCTCTCCGATCAGTTATACCTTCAGTGGATAGAGGCTATTGTGTTGTTTAACCATGACCTTAAACAGAATGAAGCGATCAAAAAATTAGAAGCTATTTTGTCAAAATATAGCGAATATGATTGGGAATATTTGAATATCTCAAATAGTTTATTACACTTTTACTTTCAGACGGATGAACTCTCAAAATTTGAAGAAGTCTATAATCGCATGACCAATCTTTTTAAGAGTGTTAAGGTTCGGACAATTGATGAACTTGAAATTCTGATTAAATGTCGGTATAACTTTTGTCGGTATCTATGGTTAAACCAGCAAACAGAGAGAGCGATAAGTGAGACTTTTGAAACGATTGGTATTTGTCTCAAAAATAATAGTTTCTACTGTTTAGCTAATCTTTACTGTTTACTTGGGAATGTTAGTGAAGGTTTTGCCCATAAAGATGCCGTTAAACAGTACTTTGTAACAGCGCAGCGTGCATACCTGCTAGAGGGAAATGATAAGATGGCTTTAGACCTTGAGCGTTTTATCAATGAAACATTCCCAGCATAATTGTTATAGACAACTCAGTCTTTACTGTGTTGTTTTTTATATGCATTTATTATAACATCTCTTATGAAACGAGTTATTTCTACGGTTAAAATAAACATATTCATAATAAAAAAATAAAATAAAAAAATCTTTATAAATACAATTGACAAATAATTTCTGCGTGATAGAATACAATCAAGGAATATGAAAGGGGTTGCAAGATATGAAGAAAGCAACTAAAAAGTTTGTTGTCGCAGTTTTATTAGCGGGTTTATTAGTTATTGTTGGTAAACCATCGATAAATCCCGCTCCCGCCCCTTTAGGCTTTGATCCTGGAGAATTATATTCTGTAAAATTTTAAAATATGAATTGTAAAATTTTATGAATAAGCTGGTAGTATTACCAGTTCAAAGAAAGGATAGTTGCCAATGTACTAAGTTGTCATAAGTTACTAAAAAAGAGTTGTAATTGTTAGTTTTAGTCAAAAATGAAATGGAGACTATGTTATGAAGAAAAGAATTAAGAAGATTATTTCAACATCGTTACTTGCTCTTACCCTAGCTGGTGCAGGTGGTTCAATCGCTTCTGCCGCAACAGTTTATTATAAAGGTTCTGCCGTTTATTGGAACTATGGTCGTACAGTAGGACTTTGGAGTTACTCACACGTTCAATCTGGTGTGTATGAACACGCAGCAAGTGCTAACGGAGGTTTCTCAGGTTGGAAACGGCCAGGAATTGAAGCACGTGCATCTAGATATATTGGAAGTGGTACAGCACAATGTTACTGGAATTGTAGGTAAGCGCCTATGACATACAAAAACATGTTATTAGGTAAAATGAAGTACTTAATCCTGTTTTTGATTGCCATTCAGAGCGTACTACTTGCTCTGATGGCAATTTTTTTTACAGGTGTTCAGTATGAGGAGGCATGGCAAAGTTATAACCGTAATTCTAGGACAGTTACAGTTTATCTTCAAAGATTATCTGAAGAACAGTCGCAAAGTGTATACCAATACTTTTTGGAACAAAGTGACTTGTCTATTTGGACGAAACGTACTACAAATAGTAGTAGGGATGGTTCAATAAATAGAATATATTTAGATGTTCTTGGCAATCCTGAAGGTTTTTCAGATTTTACAAACGGTGGTAAAATAATTTTATCACGCCAACAAATTTCAGATTTATTATCCCATAGTGACAATAACTTGACTATTGGACTTGATAAGGGAACTGATAATATGCTCTATGAATTACCGAGCTTGTTATTTACAACCCCTGTTGTTATTAATCGGTTAGACCATATTTTTCAAGAAACAAATACAATAAACGGGATATATCATATCAATGGTCTTCAGGACAACCTCTCAAGAGAAACGTTTTTATCAAATCTCTCATCCATTACTGGGATTTCTGTTGAAGACTTGATTAGAGAGAGTTTTGGCAGTAATACTGTTGAGGGAATTGTGCCAATCGTTTTAGCTGCTAGTATTGCAGTAAATGCTATGGTTCTTCTTGTTCTTTTCCTAATATGTGTTTTACAATCCTTTAAACATTTTGGGACATTGATACTACTTGGATGGGATAGGAAGGAGTTGTGGTCTGCCCTCTTCAAGGATTCTCTTCTGTTTTCTATTTATATTGCACCTGTTTCCGCACTAGCAACTTGGTTTTTGTCAGGTTGGGCTAGTTTTGGATTATCATCATTTGTGTTAGTCTTTGCGGGTACAAGTCTTTCAATCTTGTTACTATTGCTAACATTAATTATTCCAAGTATTGTTGTTTATTTGGTTTCTCCATTAGCTGCAATTCATAAACGGTTACCAATGAAACCATTAATGGCAACCAGTTTGTTATTCTATACTTTAGTAGCTGGTTTATTAATAGCAGTTAGTCATTCCTTAGATGCGCCAATGAATCAGTTCATTGATAATGTCAAAGTAGCTAGGGAGTGGAAAAGTGTCGAAAATATGTATGTTATTTCGGATTTTGTAGAAGGGGATGATATAGGAACCTACTCTGGTAATACAAATTCATTAGAAAGCAGCATGTATCACTTTTACCAACGAATTTCAGAGATTCCAGGTGTTTATATTGCTCAGGGAGAATATCTCGGGCAAGAATACCTTGATACAATCTATGGTACGTATCAAAATGTTCCTAAAAAACCATTTTGGTATTTAACCTATTCTTATAATTACTTATCTGAACTAGGAGTTGAGTTAAGTAATGAAGAATTATCCGAAATACGTAATGGTGCCAGATTGTACCTTATTCCTGATACTCTAGGTTCAGCGGATGTTGAAACCATGAAGGCTTATTTACAAGAAGTTGTTCGAGTAAAACCAGGGGATATAGGGACTAAGTTTACAGAAAATCCAAGATTTTTATTTAGAACCTATCAGCCATCTAAGTCCATTTTTACTTGGTCAAGATCAATCGATCGAGGTGTAACTAGTGAAGAACCTGTTATTTTTGTAGCAGCTCCTGAAAACTTGTACTTCATGGAATCAGCAAACCTATCTGTGAGTGGATATGACGGAATTTTGAAAGTTCGTGATAAGGAAACAATGAATCAGGTAAAATCAATTTTAGAAAATGAGTTCCCTGATTTATCAGACAATGCACTGAAATTTACAACGGTTAAGAATTATATCAATGGACTTCAGAAAGATCTCGGCTATACTTTCTACCTATTTGGAAGTATCATTGCTATTATTGTCTTTACTATGATGGCTATCTTTTGGAGTTTTGTCTTGATTTATCGCTTGCTTTTCGAAGAAAAACTGTATGTACAATACTTCATGGGCTTTTCTCCTTGGAAGAGGTATAGCGGTGTTCTTTCTCTTGTCGTTGGTGTTTCTGCGATAGAACTACTTGTTTCTATCTTACTAGGTTCTAAGTTGGGAATAGTTTTAACACTAGTTACATTTGCTTTCCAATTATTACTTCTTTACTTCAATCTATTCCGTAAAGAAGTAGAAAGTCTCATACAATCGTTTAAGGGGTGATTTAATGTCTATGATTTCCGTACAAAGTGTGTCAAAAAAATTTGGGTCACGTGAGATTTTAAAAGACTTAAGTTTTGATGTTGAGGAAAATGAATTTGTAGCTTTAGTAGGGCCATCTGGTTCTGGAAAATCTACGTTACTTAATATGATTGGCCTTTTGGATAATATTGATAGTGGTAAGATTTTAATCAACGGGAAGATCTTACCAAAAGTGAATTCGCGTTCTGCGGTTAACTATCGAAAGAATGTTATCAACTATCTATTTCAATCAAATGCACTCATCTCTACATCCAGTGTAAAAGATAATCTCATGCTTGCTATGAACTTTACTAATTTCTCTAAGGAAGAGAAGGAGAAAAAGATTAAAGAAACCTTGCGGTTTGTTGGTTTGGAAAATAGACTAGATAGCAAGGTCAATGAATTATCTGGAGGTGAGCAGCAGAGAATCGCCATCGTGAGAGCTATTCTAAAACCAGGTGATATCATCTTGGCAGATGAACCAACAGGTTCATTGGATCCTGATATGGCTCAAAAATCATTTGACTTAATTCGGTCGTTGAGAGATCAGTTTGGAAAAACAATTCTAATCGTCACACATAATTTAGACCATGCGAAACAATGTGATCGAATTGTCTCGTTGAAATCAGCTTTTGTAAATTAGTCTACTCACTTACAACTGAGATAATCATTTTAGTCTATAGAACAATGAAGGAAGTGGAAGTTTAAGGATGAAAAATTTTGAATACTATATGACACAACCGCCAAGTTTGTACAATCATCTAGAGTTATAAACTTATCTAGTGGTTGAAAATCATATTGATGACATCCTTTGTCTGCATATAATTTTCAACAATAAATTAGAAGATATGGTTGTTTTACATCCATTTCAAAAGAAAACTGTCCCTATCCCACATTGTTTTAAAGGCGAGACTGTGACAGTCTTAGATGACGATGAGGTTACGTGGCATTTTTTAGAATTTCAAGATTTTAGAACTTGTTTGACTCAGTGATTCAGCATGGAGTTCACTAAAATATAAGAAAAAGAATTTTATCAGGAAAAGTATTCTACTATATGTATAGTGGAAAATCGTAAAAAAGCAAAGACGAAGTAATTACCTCGTCTTTGCTTTTTTAGTATAATGAACACCTTCATGTCAATGAAGTCAATATCGGATGGCAGCCCTTTGGAGTAATCAAAAATGCCCAAATTAATTAAAACTTGCGCATCTTATTAATTTTACAAATTGGGTATTACTACTTTATGTCACCCTTTTTCAAATATATTATACAAAAAAATGAAAAGGTTTACAAGAAATTGACGGTTATAGGAATAATTCTCATCACTTTGAACATTAAAAAGGAGAGAACCGATTTAGTCCTCTCCAGATTGTAACTTTATATCAACCCACTACAGTTGACAATGAGCCAAGGATCAGTCGATATCATCTCTATGGGGCAAGCAAGGCAAGTACAGACACAACAGGGAATCCCTTTGTCTATAACGGCAAAGCCCGTGACGATACTGGACTTGACTATTCAGGATAGGGTTACCTCTATGAAGGTAGCCCTATTTTTTTGACTGTGAATGAATCGAAGCAATGGGATTACACAGAGTTAGAATTTCTTTTTGCTTTGACTGAGATACATGAGTATAGATTTGTGTGACTGAGATAGAACTATGTCCAAGAATTTGTTGAATGTATCGAATATCTACATCACTATCTAGAAGCATTGTTGCGAAACTATGTCTAAACATATGGGGGGTAATAGGTGTAGTTAAGTTATGTTGTTTAACAAGGGTATTTAGAATTAAACGTACACTTTGCTCTGACAATGGTTTGAAAGAATATTTTCCAGAGAATAGGTAGTTACTGGGTTGAAAACAGTAGTTATTTATATATGTTTCTAGTAAGCTAAATGTTATTTGATCTCCTAAAAATAGGATACGTTCTTTCTTACCTTTTCCCATAATATGGAGAGTCCTATTTGAAAGATTAATATTTTTAAGATGAATATGACAAAGTTCGGAAATCCTAATACCAGTTGAAAGCAATAGGGAAATGATTAGCAAATTTCTTTCAGCTTTTTGTTTTTGATATTTAGTTTTTGAATAGGTAATTTTCTGTTCTAGATGTAAAAAAATACTTTTCAAAATATCATAAGGAATCGTTTTAGGTAATATTTTTTCCGTTCTAAATTGATAACGTAATTGATTAAAAGGATTCTCATCAACTAAATTATGATATTTTAAGTAGCTGTAAAACACCTTCAAACTAGCAATTTTGCGACGTAATGTATTAGATTTAATATTGGATTTCGTCAAATGTTCAACATAGGTTTCCACACTGCTGTAATTTGAATTGTAAAATTGCAAAAGATCATTTTTGTAAGCTCGAATCGTATGTGAACTCAAGCGTCTATGGGTTTTGCAGTAGTCTAAGAAAGTAGAAATATGTTTATAATCCATGAATAACTCCTTTATCAATAATCATGCTATTATATACTTATTTGAATGCTTTGTATAGTGATAATAAATAGTTATCGGTAGGAGAATGATTGATGAGTAATAAAACATGCTTTGTAGTCATGGGATATGGGGTTAAAAAAATTCCTGGAACTTTAGTCAAACTGAATTTAGACGATGTTTATTTTAAGTTTATAAAGCCTGTATTATCTCGAAATCATTTAAAATCAGTCTACTCCACACAAGCATATCGAGGAGATGAAGTTCCAACTTCATTAGCTATTAATAAAAACTTCATAACATCTATTTTTTTAGCTGATATTGTGATTGCTGATATAAGCACTTTAAATCAAAATGCAATTTATGAGTTGGGACTTCGGCATGCAATGAGGCCAAAATCTACAATTATACTTTGTGAAGAACTAACTATTAGCAAATACCCATTTTTTGATATTTCAATGAATCCTCAATTAAGATATCATAGAAAGAAAATAGTATCGGATGAAAACTATAGAAAATCTCTGCAAGATGAATTAGAAGATATATTAATTTCTTGCCTAGAATCCAATACCGATTATATTGATAGTCCTGTATTTGATTTCAATTTGTATAAGATTAAACCATTAGTTCAATTAGATAAAAATGTACATGTAGCAGGAGCATCTATAAGGACAATGATTGAAAAAGCTGAAAATTTGAAGGAAAATATGCTGTTTAAAGAAGCCGAAAATCAGTACCTTCAAGTTTTAAACTTATCCTTTGATGAAGATATACTTTCTCAATATCTATTATGTAGCTATAAAAAAGATTTGTCCCTAGAAAATTTGCTTTTAACCTTATCATACGTTAATGAGAACATAGATTTAGCTACATCGACAAACGAAAACTTACTGGGTATTGTTGCAGCAATAAATAAACAAATATTTGGCCTAACTAAAGAATGCAAATTTTTAGAACAAGCTAGAAGATATTACAAAAATGGCTCAAACTTTGAAAGTGGGAATCTTTATTGTGCTAGAAACTACTGTGCACTTTTGTTAAAACAATATTGTATATCAAAAGATATTGAATCAATAAAAGAGTATTACTACTCTGCTGTTCATTTTGCTAAAACTTGCTTAACAGAATTACAATTTCTCAAACGAGAAGAAACTGATCTTGACAATACTTGGTATAATGAAAACATTAAAGATTTGACCCTAATTGCATTTGGTACTGATGAATCAATTATTGAATTTAAGCCTGTTACAAAAAGGCAAGAAGAGACGGTAAGCTCAGGTCGTAAAGAGCTAAAGCATGATTATCATGAAACTCTAAAAATAATTAAAGGGAAATGAGCAATTTTGCTCACTTCCCTTTTTAAAATCTTTTATCTCTTGATAATTTCCAATAATGTAAACCTAGTGGTGTCAAACGGCAAGACTTACTATTCATAGCAGCAAAGTACATATGCTCCTCTCCAACAGGTTCGATCAAACCTACGCTTTCATAAAGCTGTAACTCTTTAAATTTACCAACATTTTCTTCTTTCGCGAAAGGTTCTTTATATTCATGAGTTACTTCAGGAGTATTGGTAAATTCAAATGATGGATCTAATTGAAATTCTGAAGTAGCTTCTGGAAAATATTGATGAAGTTTTCGTAGCACCTTTTTTGATACTTTAGCTTCAACAGTTCTGATAGGTAAAAATCCTGTTATATTTGTTTTAAATAGCGGCCTTTGTTCCCATACTCCAAGTGACTGATCAACAAAAGAATATAAACTAGCAGGAGTGATATTCCCGCTAACATCTGCTGCTCCACCTTTTAGCCCCTGAATTAGTAATTCAGTAAACACACCATGACCAGTTATTCCATCCTCAATAGCAACCTCATCACGATCGCTGGCTGTTAGAATAGTAACACCTTTTCCAATCATGGTATTCGATGAGTCTATAGGACTACAATCTCCTAACTTTCCAGAATAACAACAATCTAAGATGATAATTTTATTTCGACTTTTTGAAGTGTTTGCTAGTCGAAGTATATCATTCATAGAAATTCCCATATCATAGCCATTAAAATCTGGTGTTACGATTTGACCAGCCATCTCATCTGTCCCATGTCCTGAGAAATAAAAGAGTGCAATGTCAGATTCTCCTTCTTTAAATAAAGAATGAAGGTCCTCCAATAACTCTGCTTTTGTTTGTATATTAAGTTTTAGCTTAACACTGAAATTAGGGGAACCATCCTCGTTCTCCTCCAATAATTTCGCTATCTCCTCTGCATCATTAGTACACCCCCCTAACGGAGCCTGAGAATATGCATCGATACCAACAATTAATGCCTTGTTTTTTAACATAAATTATACCTCACAATTGTTTTATCCAAGCGCTAATCTTTTCCCAATTCCAATCTACTACAGGAAGATAGCCACATTCATTTGGAATCGTCGCACCAATATGATCTTTGTTCCCATAAATTGCAAGTAGTGGTATCCCCTCATCTATAGCACAGTTCATTTCCCAAATTTGCCCATCTGCTTTCTTGGTATTCCTAGTAATGATAGAAATCATACCGTCACACCCTCTAATTCTTGTTCTACATTTAGTTTTCCATTGAGAATCCCAAGGTTGTTTAACAGACATATCCACAAATTCAAATGGAGAGTTTGTATTTCTTGATTGGCCCCTTAGAAAATCTCGTAAATTTTCATCCTCAATGGCAAAACTTATAAAGATTCTTTTCATCTAAATACCTCCCTTTAAAAGTATTTTTGTTTGTATTATATCACATTAGAAAGTATGCTATACGATATTTCCCTCAATTGTATTAAATATTTCTTCCAATGATTTTTTCCAACAATATATTTCTTTCTCTAAAATTTGTTCGAAGAAAGAGTCAATTTGTGTCTTATCATCCAATGAAAAATCTGATACAGATACAATTTTTTTATCATCTTTTAGAATGCCATCAATTCGCAAATTTTTTTGCTTAATGATTAGAATAGGAATATTATTTGAGATCGCCATAGCACCTTCAATTTGGCAAAACGAACTAGTAATCCATTTCCCATCTAACGACTGTTCGTCAGATTCAAAAAACTTTTTATCTTGAATTGCTCCCTTTTTTAAAACTCCAGATTGAATATACGTATGACCGAAAGCTAAGATAACCATACCATAGCATCTTTTTATCATTTCATTTAAAGCAGATAATGATTCATAGGGAGAATAATCCTTTGCTTGTAGAGTTATGCTTTCTATATTATAGTTCTCTAGAGTACTCTTTAGTTTATCTATAAAGTATTGTTGCTCATTCGTAAATGGATTAGGTCTGCTTAAAAATACTCTTATTTTTTTATTTGTCATATTCATCAATCTCCTACCGATAACTATTTATTATCACTAGTATACCATAGATTCCTATCTCTAATATGTTTTCAATTGTAGCTTTCTTATTTTTTATACTCTCAAAGACTTTTGAACAGCCTTATAGTGATTTTTTCTTCAATAATTGAATGTGTGACATTTTATCTCTCAGCCATAACAACGCACCATTTTTGGTGCGTTTCTAAATTTTGTGCTATAATAGAAATAAATAAAAGGAGGACCTTCATGATCGGAGAAAATATTAAAGCGTTACGTAAAACACATGATCTAACCCAGCCTGAGTTCGCAAAGATTGTTGGTATCTCTCGAAATAGCCTAAGTCGTTATGAAAACGGGATAAGTTCAGTTTCGACAGAATTAATAGATCGTATCTGCCAGAAATTTAATGTTTCCTATATCGATATCGTAGGGGAGGAAAAGATGCTCACACCAGTAGAAGATTACCAGTTGACCCTGAAAATTGAAGTGATTAAAGAACGAGGGGCGAATATCTTAGCGCAACTTTATCGTTTTCAAGATGAGCTAGGTATTTCATATGATGATACTTCTAATCCTTGGGTTCTAATGAGCGATGATTTATCTGATTTGCTGAACACGAAGATTTATCTTGTGGGGACTTTTGATGAAGTAGAGCGATATAATGGCTATTTGGATGGCATTGAACGGATGCTAGAACAAGCAACTCATCTGGTGGTGGCTTAATGAAACTAGAAGAATTTAGTCAAGATGATTTTGAACGAGCATCCAGACGACTCGTTCGTTCTTTAACTCGTGGTAAAACAACTTCTTCTCAGCCCAAGGCTATCTTGCTAGGTGGACAGAGTGGTGCTGGGAAAACAACGATTCATCGTATTAAACAAAGGGAATTTCAAGGTAATATCATTATCATTGATGGAGATAGTTATCGCTCTTTTCATCCGAACTACCTTGGCCTACAGGAAAAGTATGGCAAAGATAGTGTGGATTATACCAAAGTGTTTGCGGGAAAAATGGTTGAATATCTCGTAGATGAATTGAGTAAACAAGGTTATCATTTGTTAATCGAGGGCACCTTGAGAACAACAGAAGTTCCTAGAAAAACGGCACAATTATTGGCAATTAGAGGTTACCAAGTCTCACTTGCACTGATTGCGACCAAGCCGGAATTGTCCTATCTCAGCACCTTGATACGTTATGAAGAGCTCTATGCTATAAATCCTAGTCAAGCTAGAGCAACTCCTAAAGCACACCATGATGGAATTGTAGAACATTTAGTTGATAACTTACGAGAGTTGGAAAATGATAAGATTTTTAATCAAATTCAAATTTATCAAAGAGATCAATCGTGTGTTTATGATTCGCAAGTAGACGAAACCTCAGCGGCAGAAGTTTTACAAGAATGCCTCTTCGGAAAATGGAGTAAAGTGGAGGAAGAGATGTTGAAGTTGGGACAGGAACGGTTGAGAGAGCTGGAGGAAATTGATAAGTGACGAAGGGTTAATTTATGAGTACATGATAATAAAAGCTCATAAGATTTTCTAGTAAAATAGAATTGAACGAACTAGTTACGAAAGGAAGTCTTATGAGCTGCCATCATTTTACTATAGTTGAGCATGAAAGTATTCTCATTTACCGTACGCAAGATCTAAACCCCCCCTCAAATTACTAAGTTATTTCACTTAATATAGGATAAATCCATCCTATATTTTTGCTTTTGTTGCTTAATAATGGTATGATAAACAAAAGGAGGCGATGACAATGCAAATTAATCTTGAAAATTTAATTCCAATCACGGAGGCAAATCAGAATTTCTCTAAAGTTGCTCGTATGGTTGATAGTAAGGGTACAGCTGTTATTTTGAAAAACAATAAACCTAAATATGTTTTAGTTGACTATAACACCTTGGTTCAAGTAGAACAGACAGAAGCTGTTGTTGCAGATCAAGCTAGTGTTGACGAGGTGGCAAGCTCTATCTTGTCACGCCACCTAGAAGCCTTGAAGGAATTAGCTAAATGAAGCGATTAACCGTTGAACAGGTTGTTGCCTTACATAGTCAATTGATTATATCTACGGGAGGAATGGATGGTGTACGAGACAAGGGGTTAGTTGAGGCCTCGCTTTCGAATGTTTTTGACACTTATTTTGGAGTTGATCAATATCCAACTATTGAAGAAAAGGCATCTAGGCTTTGTTATTCTTTGATTAAGAATCACGCTTTTTTAGATGGAAATAAGCGCATTGGTATTTTTGTAATGCTTGTGCTACTAGAACTTAACGATATTATGCTTGATTGTACTGATGAAGAGTTGGTTCATCTCGGATTGGGTGTAGCGGCATCAGAATTAACCTACGAAGATATTTTAGATTTTGTAAAAAGTCATTGATACAAAAAGCAAGTGACTATTAAAAATTACTTGCTTTATTTTTTAATGATTCGAAGGTAATAATGGTGTGAACTTTTTGGTAAAATCTAGCTCAATTCGTGTATTTTTAGTGTAAAATTCACACCATTCAAATGAAAGTTATTCAAATTAGATGAAATTGTTCTTTCTGAAAACGTGAGAAAACATTGATTTTAAGCGCATTTTGAAACGTATTCAAATAGAAGTGTTTCCAACCAGGTCTTAAGAAAGCTCGTAAAGCATCACAATTCTCAAAACGTTAATCAATACGATTATATCAACGTTTACAGACATTCAAGAATTATTTCTTGGATGTCTTTTTTGTTTCAAAAAATCAAAGTTCACCCCAAAATTCACCCCATATTCACCCCATCAATTTTTTAAACTACGAAAAGCAATATCACCTACAGTCTGATTGACTTTATCTTTGATATTAACGTAAGTTTTTGTAATCTCTTTATCACTATGAGTAAGAGCTTCTGAGAAGGCTTCAAGAGAAACACCTGCTTGTTTAGCAAGAGTAGCACCAGTATGTCTTAGTTTGTGTGGTGATGCTGGTGCTAATTCGGGATGTCTTCGTCTGACTGATTTCATCTTGATAAAACTTAAAATTTTTCTAATTATAACGAAGCATAGTCAAAAAGCTATGACCTCTATATTCACAAAAAAATCCAGACCAATACTAGTCCAGATTTCTTGTCTATTAAACATTCTTTTCAAAGAATGGAAGAACGGCTGTAACGGCTTTGTCAACGCAATTATTTAACTGTGAGAATCCGACGCACATAAATTTTAAATGGCGTCTCAGTCACATTTAAATTTATGAGACGCTTAGACGTTAGGCTTTCAATTTGTCAAATTTTGCTTTGACATTTGCCTTGAATTCTTCAAGTTTAGCCTTGCGTTCGGCTTTACGTTCAGCCTTCATTTGTGCACGTGCCTGGTTGTAGAGGTCTTCTTGGACTTGCAGAGCTGCTTCGATTTCGGCTACGACGGTTGCTACATCCCAACGCACGATTTGGGTGTCGTACTTGGTGAAGTAAGCATCGATGACTGCTTCGTTGTTTTCTTGCACCAAGGCGACAACGGCTGTTTCGCCGTCGATCAATTTTTGAGACACAACGTCAATCAAGCCAGCTTCTGCCGTATCAACGGTATCACCAGCAGCCAAACCATAGAGGCTGCCAATACCATAACCAAACAAGACGCCGATAGGACCACCCAAAAGCCCGATAACTGCACCGAGCAAGCCACCTTCTAGGGTTGCATCCGTCGTTGAATCTTCAAAGTCATAGCGTTCTTTTTCAACGATGTGACCGTTTTCATTTTTGACCAAGGCGATTTGAGCAACCTTGGTCGTCTGAGTTTGGCGGAAAGCCTTCAAATCCGCAAAGGACTGATAAGCTTCGCTTTCAGTGTTAAAGACTGAAACTACTAGGTTTTCCATAGTTAGTACCTCTTTTCTAAATATATACGTTCATTATAATACAGTTTCAATCACTTTTCAATCATTTTAGTGCGACATTTTAATTGATATGTCGCGTTTATCAGCGTCAAAGAACAGTTTCAGGCAGCGGTATATCTTTGCCATATCCCAGCCCAGACACTCTGGCGACTCTGAGTGATTATCAAGAAAGGCGTCCAGCAACATCTTAAAGCCTCCCGTGCAAAAAGTAAATAAATAGTGTTTTTCCTGTATGCCTGTCACACGGCTAAAAGACCGCTTGACCAAATCTTCCAGAAAATTATAGCAGATATTATGTACCAGCTCTGTGTAGCGAGTCTGATGAGCGTGCCGAATCACATCGACACTTTTATAGAATCTGCCAACTGTTTCCTTATGGTCGAATCCTTGAAAGAAGTCGCTTTATTCGTCGGTCAAGACAATTAATTTGGCTGGTGCAACTGATTCGCCAAGCTATGAACAAGCAATTATTACCTTTTGAAAGCAAAAATGGCAATTATGAAGGTGAAGCTACTCAGGTCTTAGTTCTTCTATCCAATTACTATGCAGACAAAAAACTATTTGATGAAAATACAGATGAATATGGAAATATCTTGATTTTAAAGGATTCATCCATCATTTCTAAATTATCGGCTATCCCAGATTTATTAAAAAGGGGATCTAGTAGGTAACAATAATATCGAATATATCAAAGTACGCAATATTAGGATTTCTTCAGAGGTTGAGTTAGAGTCAGATGTTGATGGGGATAAGTCGGATAATCTGCCAATAGATATAAAAATACTAGAAAACAGGCTTGAAAAAGGCTCGTAAAGCTAGCCAGTTCTCTAAACGTTAATTCGTTGCTGGACAGCAGAATACAAACGAAAACACTTTGCATCTTGCAAGGTGTTTTTTTCTATGAGAACTGGCGGTGCGCAATTAGGATAGCTCTAGCGACTTTAGTCGCATAGAGATATGCTATGCACAGTTGCCTCAAGAAAACAATGCTTCTTGGTCCACCCTGTTAGACAAGCTTCAAAACCAAGGAATCCAACAGATTTCTCTTGTAGTTACAGATGGCTTTAAGGGGCTTGAGCAGATTATCAGTCAGGCTCACCCATTAGCTAAACAACAATGTTGCTTAATTCATATTAGTCGAAATCTAGCTAGTAAAGTGAAACGAGCAGATAGAGCGGTTATTCTGGGGCAATTTATAATGATTTATCGTGCTGAAAATTTAGAAATGGCAGGACAAGCTTTAGAGGACTTTCTCGCCGAATGGAAACCAAAGTATAGGAAAGTCATGGAAAGTCTGGAGAAGACGGATAATCTTTTAACTTTTTATCAGTTTCCCTACCAGATTTGGCACAGCATGTATTCGACAAACCTCATTGAGTCTCTTAACAAAGAAATCAAACATCAAACGAAAAAGAAGGTTCTTTTTCCTAATGAGGAGGCTCTGGAACGTTACTTAGTTACGTTGTTTGAAGATTATAATTTCAAGCAAAGTCAACGAATCCATAAAGGGTTTGGTCAATGTTCTGATACACTTGAAAGCTTATTTAATTAACACTCCGTAACTCTACTTAAGTGTTTACACATAATTATTGACAGTATCAAAAAATAAAGTATATTGTTTTCATCATAATATAATTAAATATCAGTATAGAGAATTTTATCTATATATCAGATATCAGCAATTGCTTTTGCTGTCATTTTTCGCTACAATAGTTACAAGGAGGAAATAAACATGTTAAAAGAAGTATTAAACGTCGCAAAAGTTGCGAAAAAATCATCTCTCTTCTTAGGAGGGGTAGCATTTGGGACGCTTGGCTTGAAAGTCTTAGCAAGTAAAGAAGCTAAGAAAGGCTATTCTAAGGCCTTGGCTAAAGCTTACAAATTGAAAGATGGACTGGATGCATCTGTTTCTGTTGTAAAACAACACGGTGATGATGTTTTACAAGACGCTAAATATTTATACGAACAGGAAAAGAAAGAAGAACAATTAGATAGCCTGACAGGTGAATAATATGTCTTTTAAAGTGCTACACAGAGGATATCAACATATCCGATTATCGTCCTCGTTTTCACTGACCTTGGATATTCAAGATTATCTTCGTTCCTTGGCTAAAGATGAAAAAGGGATCGACTCTATTCAGTTTTATATGGATCAGCAGCACTTTACTCTACGTATGAAAGAAGGCTTCTCTGTATTAGAAAATGCAGAGGCCTTTTTAAAAAAAATTGACAAGGGGAAAGTTTCGGACTTGATGACTCTTCCCATTCGTAGAGAAGAGAGTGCTTATTCAATTGTATCGGGTGCAGCGATTAAGCGTTTGCTGTTTCGAAGTTTTGTACCCTACCCTATTCGTTATATTTGGACTTGTTATCAGGCTTTGGGTTATGTCAAAGAAGCCTATCAAACTTTAGCGCGCAAGGAACTAACCATGGAGGTCTTGGACTGTTCGGCCATTTTGTTGTCCTTGTTTATGAACCAATCCAAGACAGCTAGCAACATCATGTTTATGCTTGATTTGGGTAATCATCTGGATCAGTGGTCTTTAAAAAAAACAGCAACAGATTTGGAACAAAGCCTTCTTGCTAAAGAAAGTGATGTTTTCTTAGTGCGGGGAGACATGGTCATCAGCATCAAGAGTTCTGATGTTCAAGTAGGTGATGTATTAGTTGTCTCCCAAGGGAATGAAATCTTGTTTGACGGCCAAGTGGTTTCAGGATTAGGCATGGTCAATGAGAGTTCCTTGACTGGAGAGAGCTTCCCTGTTGAAAAGAAAGAGGGAGATTCTGTATGTGCGAATACTGTTTTGGAAACAGGAGAGTTAAGAATTCGTGTGACTGATAATCAGATAAACAGTCGTATTTTGCAACTCATCAATCTGATGAAAAAATCTGAAGAGAGTAAGAAGACAAAACAACGTCATTTTATTAGGATGGCAGACAAGGTTGTAAAATATAACTTCTTAGGTGCTGGTTTGACTTATCTGTTAACAGGTTCGTTTTCAAAAGCCATTTCCTTTTTATTGGTGGATTTTTCATGTGCTCTAAAAATATCCACACCTGTAGCCTACCTTACGGCCATAAAGGAAGGTCTAAATCGAGAAATGGTTATTAAAGATGGTGATGTATTAGAAAAATATCTGGAAGTGGATACTTTCTTGTTTGATAAAACGGGTACCATCACGACGAGTTATCCTTTGGTTGAAAAGGTTCTTCCTTTCGGAGATTATACTGAGAAAGATATTTTAAGAATAAGTGCATGTTTGGAGGAACATATCTATCATCCTATTGCCAATGCAATTGTTAAACAAGCTGAAATTGAAGGCATTGAACACGAAGAAATGCATGGCAAGCTTCAGTATGTTGCAAGCAAAGGGATTAAATCGCAAATTGATGGTCAATCGGTTGTCATTGGAAATTATGTACTAATGCAAGACGAACAGGTAAGAATTAGTTCTGAGCAGCTGGCCTTGATTGAGCAATATAAGACTCATTACAATTTATTGTTTTTGGCTTATAAGAAAGAATTAATTGGGATGTTTTGTATCCACACTCCCTTGAGAAGCGAGGCGAAAGTTGCATTGAAAAAGCTAAAGCGCCAAGGGAAAAAACTGATTCTGGCAACTGGTGATACGTTGGCTAGAACAGAAGAGTTGGTTAAAGATCTGCCATTTGACAACGTTTATACTGATTTAAAACCAGATGGTAAGTTTCAGTTGGTTCAGGAATTACAGAAAGCTGGCCGAACTATTTTGATGGTTGGAGACGGGTTAAACGACTCTGCTGCCTTGACGCTTGCAGATATTGGGGTTGTGATGAATGAAAGTGCTGATATTTCTAAGCAGATGAGTGATATTTTATTATTAGATAATCGTTTAGATTTCTTCGAGGAATTGAATTCTTTATCTGAATCGTTGCAGAAATTAATTCAAAGAAATATTCAAGAAACAGTTGTAATAAATGGAAGTTTAATTGGATTTGGGTTGTTAAATTGGTTAAGCCCATCTAATCTTTCGATATTGCACAATCTGACTACTTTAAGAATCGTCCTTCGTAGTCTTTCTATTAAAAGTAGGTAAGAGACCGAGAAGCTGAGGTTATAAAAACTAAAAGGAGTTGTCTCATTTGAGAATAACGGCTCTTTGTCAACTGTAGTGGGTTGATGGAAAATTATACCCTGGAGAGGACCAAATTGGTTCTCTCCTTTTAAATATTGAAAAAACCATTGGCAGTGGACATACTTTAAGACTATATATTTCTGAAACTAGTTTCACAATACAAATATTGACATGCAATTATTAATTGGTGGATTTTAAGTTGACATCTACAAAGGTTAATGTTAGAATACATTCAAAAATATATTTGAATGAGGTGTTTTATGATTCAAAATATTGTTACTTCAATAATCCTGTATTCTGGGACAGCCGTAGACTTACTTATTATCCTAATGTTATTTTTTGCCAAAAGAAAAAGCAGAAAGGACATCATTAACATCTATTTAGGACAATTTCTAGGCTCTGTTAGTCTAATATTCCTAAGTTTGCTTTTTGCATTTGTCTTAAATTATATTCCTAGTAAAGAGATTTTAGGTTTACTCGGTTTGATTCCAATTTTCCTAGGCCTCAAAGTTTTGCTTTTAGGAGATTCTGATGGAGAAGCTATTGCAAAAGATGGTTTGCGAAAAGACAATAAAAACCTGATTTTTCTAGTCGCTATGATTACTTTTGCAAGTTGTGGCGCTGACAATATTGGTGTTTTTGTCCCATATTTTACCACCTTAAATTTAGCGAATTTGATAGTGACTTTACTTACTTTTCTAGTCATGATTTATCTCTTGGTTTTTTCTGCCCAAAAATTAGCACAAGTCCCTTCTGTTGGGGAAACTTTGGAAAAATATAGCAGATGGTTTATTGCCGTTGTCTATTTAGGATTGGGGATGTATATCCTGATTGAAAACAACAGCTTTGACATGCTATGGGCTGTGTTAGGCTAGGAGAAAAAATTATGAAAAAAGATAGTATCTGTCAAGTGGATGTTATAAATCAACAAAATGTTACAACCGCAACGAACTACCTTGAAAAGGAAAAAGTCCAAAAATCACTTCGCATTTTATCAAAATTTACCGATAATAAACAGATAAATATCATCTTTTATCTCCTTGCCGTCGAAGAACTCTGTGTCTGCGATATAGCCTGTTTATTAAATCTCAGTATGGCATCTGCCTCCCACCACCTTCGTAAACTAGCCAATCAAAACATCTTGGACACTAGAAGAGAGGGGAAAATTATATATTATTTTATAAAAGATGAGGAAATCAGAGATTTTTTTAATCAACTAGGATAACAACTATTTTTACTACTTTTCCATGATTATATATAGGACTTATCTATGAAATTTTTTGATGAAAATTACTCACAAGAAAGACCTGCTCGTAGCAAATGTTTAAGAAAAAAGTATAATTTAAAGCAAAGCGACCTAGGTAATGCAGGTCAAGTTAGCCAAGTTGAAAAGGGAGGAATTTGAAAGGATTTGTATCTTTTATTTTTTGTTTCATTTATGTCCTATGCTACTGGAATAGTTAGTAGTCATTTCATGAATCATACGGCACAGCTCTTTTATGGACTGATCGTTATTGTTTCAACGGTAGCAAACTGGTTTTTACATAAAGTAATTGATAAACCCAATATAGATCAGAAAGAATTACTTGAAGCTACCGCACAATATAGGAAGTTATTGATACCTGACCTAATAATTAAAGGAGTGGGATTGATTCTGTCCTTAATTCTCTATCCTCCGATTATGATGTATAGTGTTTTAATTGCGGCATTTTACATCATAACTTTAAAAACACTATCCGAAAAAAGAGTGAATAACTAAAAAACGGTGACCAAAGTTAGGTGTATTATTTTAATGCTTAGAGACCTAAACTATTCCCTATTTTAAAAATATTGATTCAGATTTTATGAAATTAAAAAGTAGATATTGTTCAGAAAATCCTTGATATTACGCTGTTTTTAGTCCAACTGAAATCCATACTTTCCAAACCAGGCTTGAAAAAAGCTCGTAAAGCATCACAATTTAGTAAACGTTAAAACTTATTTAAACTTATTGAAAGCATTTCGTATCAAAAATACGGGATGCTTTTTCTGTTCACCCCAAATTTTTGTAACTAGGTGATACTTGAAATTAATACAAATTTGGTTGTTTTTGATAAATCTAAGCAACACTAAATGATGAAGTGAAAGGGGATGAATCTTTGATAGTATTCATTTATTGTGAAATATGATATATTTATTAATTAGATGGATGAATACTTCTAGAGTTAAATATAGCATAATAGGGACAGACTTTTTGGTTTATTTTTGTTTGTAGTCGGATTATGAAAGAATATCCAATATTATGCGATAAGATAGAATGTTACAAAAAAGAAAGGGGATGCAATCCGATGAAGAAAGACAGATTAATTGTATTGACAGATGCTGTTCTAGCAATTATTATGACCATCTTGATTTTAGAGTTAGAAAAACCAACAACACCAAGTCTTGAAGCTTTTTGGGATTTACGGCAAAATTTCTTTGCTTGTTTTCTTTCCTTTTTCTGGTTGGGATCGTTATGGATGGCACTAAACACATTATGGGAAAAGGTTGAGAAAATTTCCTCAGAAATTATTTGGTGGAATTTGTTTCTACTCTTGGAGCGGCAGGAGTTCTCTTTGGAGAATTTCATGCCATCCAAGATACCAGTCTGAATGATGTGGTGGACCGGATCTATATAAATGTCAAGGATTTACCGTTTCAGTCCTTGGGAGCTTTAGCTAATATCCTGTCTGATGTTAAGAAGGGACTGATTCAAGACAGTCATATCTGGTCTTTCTTCCAGTCATTTTTCAAACAATATCAGTTGATAATCAGCTTAAATCAGATCTATCAGTTTGTCTATCTTTCTCTGATGGAGATCATGTCCTATCTTCACTTTGATTATTGGAAAAAACGGCTCGGTCAGGAGCTAGTATGAATAAGGAGAACAAATGAGACGTTTAAAAATGTTATGGCATATTATACAGGTTACGGGTTTTACTCGGTTTGCTCTGAGTTTTGTGACCTTTGTTTTTGGGTCAGGAGGCGTGCTTTTCCTAGTTGAACCTGCTATCACAAATTACGGAGACGGTCTTTGGTATGCTTTTGTGACTTCGACGACTGTCGGCTACGGGGATCTCCTAGCTGTGACCTTGATTGGAAGGATTACCAGTGTCTTCTTGACGATTTATGGGCTCATATTTTTTGGCTGTTTATCAGCTGTTATTATTAATTATTATACCGATTTAAATAAGGAAAGAGGAGAGGACAAATGACTGCCAATTATTCAACACGGGAATACCGTGAGAAATTATACGATGACCTTCATGTTCGATTGAGAGATACAGCGATTTTGATGTGTGCAATTTTTATTGCCTCTATCGGTCTAAATATGAATTCAACAGCTGTTATTATTGGAGCCATGTTAATTTCACCTCTCATGACACCGATTGTTGGACTGGGATTCGGTTTAGCTATTTTTGATACGCGTTTAATCAAGCAATCTCTAGAGGTTTTATTGACTCAAGTGTTGGTCAGTTTGCTTGTCTCGACTCTGTATTTCTGGATTTCTCCCTTGTCTTATGCAAGTAGCGAGTTGATCGCACGAACCTCTCCAACCATTTGGGATGTTCTCATTGCTATTGCTGGTGGGATTGCTGGTGTGATCGGTTCAAGGAAAAAAGAAGCAAACAATATCGTGCCAGGAGTAGCCATTGCTACAGCTTTGATGCCGCCTATCTGTACTGCTGGCTATGGTTTAGCTAATGGGAATGTACGATTTTTATTGGGCTCTCTATCTTTTCTTGATCAACTGTGTCTTTATCATGCTAGCCAACATTGTTGGAACAAGAATTTTGATGAGAAAATCTCCTTTAACTTCATTTAAAGAGCTGAGCATTAAAATGAGAATTGGCTTGATTTCTTTGATTGTATTGTTGATTCTTCCAGCTAGCTATTCGGCAGTTACTCTGACAATAGAACAAGCGTGCAAAGAAGGGATCAAACAGTTTGTAGGAAAAGAGTTCGCCAATTATACGGTTATTAATCAAGTCTACAAGTCAAGTAACAATGAATTGGTCTTGACGGTTGTTGGAGATCCGATTTCAGAAGAAGAATTAGAAACACTCCACCAAAAACAAGCCTCTTACGGTATTCAATCTGTTCAATTGAAAGTGAATCAAGTTCAGAACTCGCCAACATTAGATAGTGAAGCGACCAAGGAATTTTATGAAAACATTGACAAGTATATTGATCAAAAACTCTCTGAAAAAGATTCACAAAACGATCTCGTAAAAGAAAATGAAGCAGACAAGGATTGAGGACAATGAACTGAATCGGTTTTTACGCCGTGTTTTTCTTGTATCTTCCTCTTTCTTACTTATAGCAGGTTGTTTTTGCTTGAATAAGAAATAAATTAGAAGTTCTATCATCTAAGAAAAATGATGAAAAAAATCATTTAACTAATGGTGTGAACGTTTAGTGTTTATCAGCTCCATTCTCTGTAATTTTGGGGGTAAAATCCACACCATTTAGATAAAATTAGTTGAATTTGATTGGAAAAACGCTTTTATAAAAGCGGAGAAAAGTCTTGATATTACGCTGTTTTTAGTCCAACTGAAATTCATACTTTCCAAACCAGGTCTTAAGAAAGCTCGTAAAGCATCACAATTCTCAAAACGTTAATCAATACGTTTATATCAACGTTTACAGACATTCAAGAATTATTTCTTGGATGTCTTTTTTGATGCAAAAAGAGATAATTTCCACCAAAATTTCCACCATCACTTTTTTAAGCTACGAAATGCAATATCACCTACAGTCTGATCGACTTTATCTTTGGTATTAACAATTGCAATAACATAAATTTTTTCATTTTAAAGATATATTATAGCAAAAGAAAAAGATTGAAGAAAATAGTCCAAAATGAACTTTGTCTTCAATCTGAACAGAGTAAATACTACTCTGTTAGAAGCGTTTTTTTATTATATTAATGGTGAAGGCTAAAGTAGCTCCTAAAAGCACTCCGCTTCCTTTTTTTCCATTACTTTTACATCTATCACAAACAGGAACTAACCTTTTATCAGTTATTGTTTTACGACAGAACTTACATTTACGTTTTTGACTAATTTGATTCTCGGACATCACTTTTATCCCCAATCTCCAATTTTTTATTTTCTAAATTTGTTAGAAAAGTATTATTTGTATCATTTGCTTCATGAAGCTTTTCTTGTAGATTTATAAATAAATCAATATCATTCTTTCCGTATTTATAATGACTGTTGATAAGTTCTAATAGGCTAATTTTATCTGAATATTTTAACCACTTAGCTCTATTTATACGAGGAATCTTTTGTAATAAGTTAAGTAGTAAACCTCTATTGGTTGTTATATCTGGTTGAGTGAGTAATTCCATTACTCCGTTATAAGAAGTAAGGCGTTCGAGAGCCATTGCTTTATTATTTAAGCTTAAATCAATGTAAAGCTGCATACCAACTATTTTTGTCATTATTTCTGTATCGTTGAGTATAAAGTCAGCATGTCTTTTTAATGAATCATATAAATAATCTACTTGTTTAGTTCTCTTAATTATTTCCTCTTTATTGGAGATCAAATCAGCTTTAATTGCACTGACAGAATCTTCCATATAAGTATTTGCTTCATTCAAAAGATGAATTTTTTCGTCTAAGGAGACAGTGTTTAGTGCCTGTAAAACTTTTGTTCTAGCAGAGAAGAATGGAGGTAAGATGCTATTATTTCTATCCCAGTTAATTTGAAATTCTTGACTAGCTTTCATATCTAAAAGTAGATCATAAATCTGTTTTAGTTGAACTTGGGTTGATAAATCAACTCTGGAGGAATCGTCAGTGTTGTTGCTTTTTTTCTCTACTTTTTTTAATGTAACATCTTCAACACGGACATTATTTTTTGTCGTATCAACAATGACAGCTCTATAATTACCATCAATTTTTTTGGAGTTTCCTACTTTAAAGGTACCATTTTCTAGATTCTTTTTTGTTTTTTCTGAAAGACTAGCAAAATCTAATTCGTAAAAATTATCATTCTTTTTATCATATACTTTAGGCTTGGGATTAAGATGTTTATCAATAAAATTAAATAGTGGTTCCCCATTGATATCAATGATATTTGCTAAATTTAGCGATGTATTATTGTCAATTAACTTAGGTAAGGCATATTCAAAAGGACTGCTTATTGCAAATATATCAGTCGTTTTTTTATCTTCTTCAGATTTAAATAGACTGAAGGCTAATAGATTATTTTCAATTAATTCATACTCATCTTTATTCGTATTTGCAACATCGTTCATAATTTCACCTTTGAGACTTATTTGTTTAATTATAACACGTTATAAAGGGTTTCTTATAAAAATAAAATAGAATATATCAAAAGATATTTGGCGATGAAATAATTTGAATGTCCTATAATAAATGAAATCGACTGAAGGATTTTATTCTTGGACGCTTGAAGAAGATTGACTCCTTAGTGCTTTAAAAACTCTGCGAACTTTTATTATTTTCAAGAATATATAAGAATTTTAATAATTCATTCACTCTTATAAAATACAAACAAGCTACTCTCTTACCTATAGTGAGTTACAAATGATAGAGTAGCTTGCTGTTTGGAGATACTATTCAGTATTCAATAATAATTTCTATTTCTTTTTGGCGAAACCAACCAAAAGTAGCGGTATTAGTGCACCAATTATTTTCCCTGCAGTAACAGCAGATTTTGAGGATACAATTAATTTAGAAGCTTGAGAGATTTCATCAAAATCTAGATTTTCTTCTTCGGCTTTGGACAATACTTCTAATAGCATGCAAGCACGCTCGGCTCGATCATAGTCAGTTGATTTTAGTTTTTCAATTTCAAAATCAACTACTGTTCGTATTGCAATATAGTGTAGTTTGGTTAGTTTGCTATTCTTTGTTTCTAAATTACTAATGGTTTGTTTAGTGACACCAATAAGATCACCTAAATCTGCACTTGTCCAATTTAAGATTTCTCTGATAGACTTTAAATTGTCTTGCAGTATTTGTCTTGTTTTCTCATTTGAGGGATATTTTTCTTTTTTCATTTCACGACACCTACAATTCTGTATTTACATTATAACAGAAATTTGGACCATAAAAAAGCATTGTTTTGGTCAAAATTATAATTTAGATAAAAAATACTTGACAAAATAAAATTAGCGGACTATAATATCGGTATTCTTAAGAAAGTGAGGAATAAAGTTATGATTAACTTATTAAAAATAAAGTGAGTCATATGTTTGTTCTAGATTCTGTGTCAGACACATGACCAGGAGTTTTTTGAGGTAGTGTATACCCTGCCGTGCCATTGTAGGAGGAAAGTCATAATGGATTTACAAGTAATACTTAATATTGTGTTGGTTTTGGGACTGATCTATTTAGTTGTTAGAAGATATATTATTGCATCAAAATTTGCAGATTATATGATTAAGAATGGCGGGGAAGAAATAGAATTTATAAAGGAGAATAATTTTAGTTTCTCTGAATGCGTGAATTTGCTAAATAAAAAACATAAAATTGGATTGATCAATTCCTATGTTGTGGTTAACTCAATAAGAGTAACAGAATAAAAAAATAAAAGTTAGGAAAGAGATATATCAATGGATATTAAGAAAATAAAAGACCGTGCTCTGATTAAATCAAAAACAATAGGTAATAATGTTTTAGATTCTGGAAGGGATCGCCTGAAATGGGTAAAAGAAAATCCTGAAATTGTTTTAAAATCCGTGTTGTCTATAGCAACTGTAGTGGTTGGAGTAGTTGCAGTAGCTTATGTTACCCAGGCTAATTATGAGTGTAACAACAATTTAGAAGATGAAGATCAGAGTCAATCATCAAGTGATTTAATTTCTAATGGTATGATTTTGGAAGATGAAACTAAAACTATCAACTATCCTGATGAAAGAAAATCTCCGGACGTTCATCCATATCATCGAGATGGTAGAACTTATGTAAGAGGTGGGACTGATCAAGACAAGGAACAATATCGTAATGATCATCCGTTAGAATTTGGGTTAGAATTATAAGATGAAAAATAAATCATAGAGTATAAAAAAGGTCAATATGTTTTATTGCTATGTTTTTAGTTGAACTAAAATAATTCCTATCAGACCATGTCTTATCAGAACTCGTAAAGTATCACAATTCTCAAAACGATAATCAAAACGATACTATCAACGTATACAGACATTCAAGAGAACTCTCTTGGATGTCTTTTTTTGTCTTAAAATAAAAAATGATAGAAAATAACATGATAGTAGTACTTTAAAGTGTTTTTATGTTGTAGTCGTCATTCTCTAAATCTGCAATAATCCTATTTTTTATAGGGGCTATCTGTATTTTCGCGCACCAAAATTGGTGCATTTTACCTTTTTGTGCTATAATAGGAAATAATTTAAGGAGGACCCTCATGATCGGAGAAAATATTAAAGCGTTACGTAAAACACATGACCTAACCCAGCCTGAGTTCGCAAAGATTGTTGGCATCTCTCGAAATAGCCTGAGTCGTTATGAAAACGGGACAAGTTCAGTTTCGACAGACTTAATAGATCGTATTTGTCAGAAATTTAATGTTTCCTATATCGATATTGTAGGAGAGGAAAAGATGCTCACGCCAGTGGAAGATTACCAGCTCACTCTGAAAATTGAAGTAATTAAAGAACGAGGGGCGAATATCTTAGCGCAACTTTATCGTTTTCAAGATGAACAAGGAATTGTATTTGATGATACTTCTAATCCTTGGATTCTAATGAGCGATGATTTGTCTGATTTACTGAACACGAAGATTTATCTTGTGGGGACTTTTGAGGAAGTAGAGCGATACAATGGCTATTTGGATGGCATCGAACGGATGCTAGAACAAGCCAGTCATCTGGTGGTGGCCTAATGAAACTAGATGAATTTAGTCAAGGTGATTTTGAACGAGCCTCCAAACGACTCGTTCGTTCTTTAACTCGTGGTAAAACAACTTCGTCTCAGCCCAAGGCTATCTTGCTAGGTGGACAGAGTGGTGCTGGGAAAACAACAATTCATCGTGTGAAACAAAGGGAATTTCAAGGGAATCTCATTATCATTGATGGAGATAGTTATCGCTCTTTTCATCCGAACTACCTTGGCCTACAGGAAAAGTATGGAAAAGATAGTGTGGATTATACTAAAGTATTTGCGGGTCGGATGGTTGAATATCTCGTAGATGAATTGAGTAAACAAGGTTATCATTTGTTAATCGAGGGCACCTTAAGAACAACAGAAGTTCCTCGAAAAACGGCACAATTATTGACAACTAGAGGTTACCAAGTCTCACTAGCACTGATTGCGACCAAGCCTGAATTGTCCTATCTCAGCACTTTGATACGTTATGAAGAGCTCTATGTTATAAATCCTCGTCAAGCCAGAGCAACTCCTAAAGCACACCATGATGGAATTGTTGAACATTTGGTTGAGAATTTACGGGAGTTGGAAAAGGATCAGCTTTTTAGACAAATTCAAATTTACCAAAGAGATCAATCGTGCGTTTATGATTCGCAAGTAGATCAAACCTCAGCAGCAGAAGTTCTACAAGAATGCCTCTTCGGGAAATGGACTAAAGTGGAGGAAGAAATGTTGAAGTTGGGACAAGAACGGTTGAAGGAGTTCAATACGGAGACTAAAAAGTAAGAGAGAATCTTTTTATACAGCGAGGATTTAAGCTGCACTGTAAGGGAGACGTATGAGAAAAATTTTAAAAAATCAGCTATATTTAAAAGTTCTGCTTTCAGATCTGATATCAAATTTTGGGGATACCTTATATTTTATAGCTCTCATGACCTATGTGACGGAGCTGAAAGACAGTAAGACAGTAATCTGGCTGTTTCAATCATCAATCTATCAGAAACGATCCCGATCTTATTTACAGTATTTTTTGGAATTATTGCAGATAGAACGATGAATAAAGTTGAGACCATTATTAAAACGTTGTGGATACGGGTCGGTTTGTATTTATTAGTGGCTATGGTGATGAATTTTAAGGCATCTATTATGGTCGTCATACTTGCTAGTATGGTTAATCTTGTCTCAGATACACTGGGACAATTTGAAAATGGTCTTTTCTACCCAATTTCGAATCGAATTGTAGAAAAATCAGAGAGAGAAGAGGCGATGGCCTTTAGGCAGACGGTAACGTCAACAATGAATATTGTCAATCAATCATTGGGAGCGTTTTTGATCACGATTCTTAGTTTCTTTCACTTAGCTCTTATCAATTCTCTGACCTTTGCGATTAGTTTGTTCATCATGCTAGTGATCAAACATCAAATTGATTATGACGATCAAACCTCATCTAGCACGAGCTCAACATTTCATTTCAAAACTTTGTTTTCTGAGATCATGTCAAACTTAAAACTCTCCATTAAGCATCTGTTTAGCATTAGTCATATGAAGGCTGCCCTACTTGTGATACCGATTCTTAATGGAAGCTTAGCGATTCTCACACCATTAGTTGTCGTCAATCTTTCTAAAGGTTCTGCTCTGACCATTATGAATACAGCAACCACTATCTCACTTTTAGGTATTAGTACGGTTGCTGGAGGGATTTTAGGAGGTGCTTTCATTCTGATTAGTAAAAGATTTAAAAGTCTCTCCATAGGAACTTTGCTAAAAATGAATTTAATGACTGTTTTGCTTTCATTTGTTGTGTTTTACTACCAAAATATTTATTTATTGCTATTCGCATCCTTTCTTTCGAGTGTATTCGTTAGTGCCTTAAACCCTAAAATGGGCGCAATCATATTTAATCATATAGATGAAACGAAATTGGCGACTATATTTGGAGGAATGGTAACCTACTTCCAAATGGGGGATGTTGTCTCTAGATTATTGTTTTCGACCTTAGTCATCTATCTACCTTCTAATTACATAGCAGTAGTGTATATGGTGTTAGTCTTGCTAGCATTTCTATATACATTTAAAAAAGTAGAGATGACGGCATAAGAAAATTTTAATTGGCCCAACTCCACCTATCTGTTCGATAGCCGATTCAGTATGTTGCTAATATTAGCAAGGCTGGGATTTGAAATTGTCAATTCAAAAGAGTGATAATATGCCCAAGAAGCACCTTTCAGGTGTTTTTTGTTTACCTAATTGAATCAGAAGCAAACAAAAAACCACCCTATCTTCCCTAGTCAAATAGGACTATAGAAAATAGGGTGGTTTTAGAACTTTAAGGATTATTTATCGTCTTTGTGAAGGATATTCTTCACGCCCTTGATAGCTCCTTCAACAGCTTCTTTTGCATCTTCAGCAACTTCTTTAGCTTTTGATGCAACTTTTTCAGCAACGCCTTCAGCTTCTGTTTTTGTGTCGCCAGTTACTTTACCGAGACCTTCCTTAACAGAACCTTTAACTTGGTTTAATTTATCTTCTAATGACATAGCGCCACCTCCGTTAAGTAAATAGTTTTTAATCTGAATTGAAGACAGTTCATTTAAAAAATTAAAACTATTTAGTTCAGATTAATATAAGTATATACCCTCTGAAATGGAAAGTCAAATATTCGCTACGGTGTTCTAATAATAGGGATGAGGTCTGAATAATGATCGACTAATAGGTCACGACATTCAGACTTTCCAGCAAAGATTTGAAACGAAAGAAGACAAAAAGTTTTCTATCTCCAATAAAATAAATGGTATAATGGTCGTGAATGGATACATCGTAACGCTATTTTTTGAAAAAGAGAAGAGAAACATGAAAAGAATCCTCAAAACCTACCCCGTTGTCAGTACTTTGTCTTTAACTTGTTTGTTGCTCGGCCTGTTGAATTCCTTTTTTGGGGATGCTATGTATGACCTGTTGGCCTTTCATTCGAAGCCAGTCTATGCTTGGCAATATGTCAGTGGGACCTTGATGCATGGAAGTAAAGGAGCCCCTGTCTGGTTTTTATGGGTCCATTTGATTTTAAATGGACTCATGGTCTTTCCTTTTGGTGGACTGTTAGAAAGGAAAAGAGGATCCAGGCAAGTCTTGATTGTTTTTGTGACGGCGACAGCTCTCTCTTCCATCGTTTTTCACCTCCTAACGCAGGGGCAGGACATTCAGGCAACAGGGATCTCTGCTGTAGGCTATGCCTTTGTAACCGGGGGAGTCCTGCTCCTGCCAAATATGTGGAAAGAGTATTCACTCTCCGTAAAATGGTTTTATCTATTCTTAGTTTTTCTATCTGACTTCATGCTCTTACCGGCCATCACCGGCTGGATCTCGACTTGGCTGCATCTTTCAGGGATTGCCAGTTATCTATTGGTCTTTATTGGAAGTAACAGCTTGAAGGGGAGAAGTAACTATTAAGCTAGCTCTTAAGCGAGATTTTCATCTTCCTTCCTTGACTCTGCCCTCACTGCGCCGTATAATACTCTATATCAATGAAAAATCACCTTTTGTCATTGTGCAAAGGGTGATTTTATAAGTGTAAAAAGGAGACACAATGGGCTATATTTCTACAATTAAAACAGCTGTTCAGCTCTTTCCTTTCCTGGCATTTTTGCTGACCTTGCCCTACATGATTTTGAATTATCGAAAATATGGTTCGGTCAATAAATTGCGGGTGCTGATTTTCTATTCTTTTATGCTTTACTTGATGACGGTCTATTTCTTGGTGATCTTGCCTCTGCCAGATCCAAGTAAGATTCATACTAGCTACTCGGAAATGGTCAATCTCCAACCTTTTGCTTTTGTAGTGGATTTTTTCAAGGAGAGCCCCTTTGATTTAGTGCAGACTGGTACTTGGATTCAAGCCCTTAAGCATCCAACTTTTTATGTGCCTGCCTTTAATGTCCTAATGTTGATTCCTTTTGGGATGTATCTACGCTATTATTTCAAGTGTGGTTTTAAGAAAACGATTCTCCTGACAGCCCTCTTTAGTTTCTTTTTGGAGTTGACCCAGTTATCAGGTCTCTATTTTATGTATCCGGGCCCTTACCGCCTAGCAGATGTCGATGATATTATTCAAAATACCACTGGTGGTGGAGTGGGTTATCTGCTTGGTTGGTTCCTGGTTTGGTTATTGCCGACACGAGACGAAATTGACGAACATTCTTTCCGAGTAGGAACGAGAGTGTCTGGTTTCCGGATGGGTCTTGCCTTCTTGATCGACTTTGTGATGCTATCCTTGCTTTACGCGGTAATCGAGCGTTTAGAGACGGTTCCTTATGTAGCGGTTTTGGCTGTTTATTTTGCCTTGATTCCTTTGTGGCGGGGTAAAACCTTGGGAATGGCTTTATTGAAATTCCGCTTGCATTTTGACAAGCAAAAATGGCTTCGCACCATCTGGCGGGGGATTCTAGTAGTAGGTTATTTCTATCTGATTCCTCAAGGGTTGTTCTCTTTGATTTCGCTCTTGAATAGCGATTTGACGGACAATTCCCTCTTAACCCTGTCTATGATTTTATTGCTCTTCTTTATGCTTTTATTGTACCTGATTCTCACTCTTGCTATCGTCTTGCTCAATCGTCGCTTTCCCTTTGATCGTCTAGCTGGGGCTGAGTATGAGAGTACGGTGCGCGTGAAGAAAGAGCTCTTAAAAGATGAAACTGAATCGTCAAAATAGAGAGAGTGGGACAGAAATCGGTAATTCGTTAGAATTCGATTTCGTCGTCTCACCTCCGCACAGTTGAGTAGGGCTGT
>NZ_JADNLT010000010.1:0-40155 GCF_015556095.1 Streptococcus parasanguinis | reverse complement strand
GTAGAGCCCACTCAACCACTGCGTCTTGCTCGACAATCCAAAAACAATTAAGAGGCTAGGACTTTTGTCCCAGCCTCCTTCCTTTATTTGTTGCTATTCTTATCCGGTAAAAGAAAACTAAGACCCACGCAAGCAAGGACACCCGCTGTGATCACTAAGCCATTTGAAACCGGCAAGAGATCGTAGATCGCGTTTGCAATCATAAATGCGATCAAGGCGCAGATAACACTTGCCTTGTAATCTTTTTTCAAGAAATTTTCAAGTGTAAAGAATGCAAATAAGAGAACAGGAAATAGGGGCCAGATGTTCACATCGAGCTTTGGAAAACCAACCATTCCCATTGTGACAACCGCAAGAGCTGCCAGAATAAATCCAAGTCCAAGTAGTTTTTTCATCATCATATACCTCATTTTGATTATTCGGAAGTATTTCTTCCTTTGATGATTCTATGATAGCAGAGAGCTCCTACGGAGACAAGGACTTTTGACTAAGCGGTCAAAAATGGCGCCTATGCGGTCAAAAAAAGAGCGAGACAGAACGAATCGGTTATCACCATCATTCGTCGTCTCGCTCCTTCAAAGCCGTTTCTTCCTATGCCGATTGCAGGGATCGAACCTGTGACCTACGCGTTACGAGTGCGTTGCTCTACCAACTGAGCTAAATCGGCGATTACCTTCTTAGTATAGCACTCTGAGAATAGATGTCAAGAAATTTTCATCTCCATTAGAAAAAGCCTTTCCTGAGACAAGGCTTTGAGATTCTTCCTATTACGAACCCGCACTTTCGTAGGCATCTAAGCCCTTGTCCCATAGTTTCAAAGAAATAACAAAGAAGACAAGGGAAATTAGAATCAAACCACCAATGTTAAAGAGCCCATCCTTGTCCTGCAAGAAATAACTGGCAGGATAGTAAGCCGTAAAGGCAAATGGCACGATAAAACTGATCAACCAACGAAGGAGCGAATTATAAATAGAAATAGGATACTTGGCAAAATCATTAAACATATAGAAAATGTAAATCATAGCACCTGACTGCTTGGTCCAAAAAGCGATGCTGGCTGTCGCGATTTTTAAAGAAGTGTAAATCAAGGTCGCAAAAGGAATACAAACTAGGAAAAGCAGGAATTTTGGAAGAGTCCAAGAGATGCTAGTTACTGTTGTTCCTAATAGAATACCACCGACCAAAAGTTCACCCAAGGCATCAATCTGAAAGGTCTCAACGAGGATGTGAAAGAGAGGATTGATAGGACGAGTCAGATACTTGTCAAACTCCCCTTTTCGAACTAGTCGTTGACCTAAGGCCCAGAGATTGTCAAAAAAGAGATGGTCCAATCCCTTGGGAATCAAGGAAAATCCATAGATAAAGGCAATCTCTTGAAAGGTCCAACCTTCTAGCGAGGGGATGTGTTGAAAGATGACATTGAGAAACAAGAGGTTTAGGCCTTGAGTCAGAAAGACTCCCAACACACCTACCACAAAATCCACCTTATATTCCATGATTTGCTTGATGTATTGTCTGATAAAAATCAGATGCATGCGTTGATATTTTTTCATACTAACCTCCCTGAATGGTGATAAATGACTGGACTCGTTTCCAAATCAACTGAGACAAGCCCACCATCACTATAAGCCAGAAAAACTGAAGCAAAAGTGCTTGAAGAATCTGACTGGCATCGTATTTCCCAACAATAATCATGACCGGAGTATAAATTAAGGATGAAAATGGCAATAAGGAGAGAATATCTGAAATCACTTTTGGAAAAAACGTTAAGGGAATCAAACTGCCAGACATAAAGGCCACTATTGAAGTCTTTAGTAGATTGGAACCCCATAAATTTTTAAATACAAAGGCTGAAAATCCAAAGCAGATATTAAAGAAAAAGTTAATCAGATAGGCCAGCGTTAAGCTAAAAAGATAAAGGGTAGTTAGTCCCAGCACTTCTACAATCCCTTGCCCAGATAAGATTTTCATCAAAACAATGACACTTAAAAATGGCAGTCCAACAGAGATAAAAATCAACCACTTGGAACCAAGCTCCGTAAAGAGGTAAGAAGCCGCAAAATGCACTGGTCGCAACAAGCGCATGATAATGGAACCATCCTTGACCTCATCACCAATCATAAAGGAAGAATCCGACCTAGTCAGAAGATTAGTCACAAAACTCATGATGATGTAGAGGGTGATATCCGCCATACTGAAGCCCTGAATCAAAGTCTCCTGGGAGGAATCAAAGACAGCCTTCCATAGATAAAAAGCCACAAAAGCACCCATGACATCGCCAATCCGATAAAGAATAAAGTTGACTCGATAGCTAATCAACTCCTGAATCCCTGCATTGATAAAGGGTTTATAACGTCTCCACAATTTGACCATCTTAGAGCTCCTTTCGATAGAAGCGACGGATAATATCTTCAATATCCGTATCTACCATCTTCAAATCACGGACCTCAAAATCAGATAAGGTTTGCTTGATAATATCGGCCGACTGGTAGCGGGAACTATCGAATTCAATATTGAGAGTATTTCCTTGTCTATCAATGGACATATCAGGCAAACCTTCATAATGAGAGAGGAGATGATTTTGACCTGGCGTCAGGTCAAAGGAGAGAGTCTTCATCTTTCCAAAGGTCTCCTTGAGCTGGCTCACCGTTCCATCAAAAATCTCTTGCCCCTTATCAATCATAAAAATCCGATCACAGAGTTGCTCAATATCACTCAAATCATGAGTAGTCAAGAGAATAGTTGTCTCTTCCTCCTGATTAATCTGGGTAATGGCCCGACGAATGTTGTCCTTGACCGACACATCCAAACCAATAGTCGGTTCATCTAAAAAGAGAACTTTGGGATTGTGAAGCAAGGAAGCCGCAATATCCGCCCGCATCCGTTGACCTAGTGAAAGAGTCCGCACAGGATCCTTGATAAATTCCTTCAAATCCAAAACTTCATTCAAAAAGTCCATGCGCTTTTGGAAAAGCGAGTCCGGTACATCATAGATCTCTTTCAAAACCGTGTAGGTCTCTTGCAAAGCCAAATCCCACCATAGCTGGGTGCGTTGTCCGAAAACGACTCCAATATCCTTGACATAATCTTGGCGATTATCCTGGGGAATCTTGCCGTTAATCCGACAAAAGCCAGATGTGGGCTTCAAAATTCCTGTCAGCATTTTGATGGTGGTTGACTTCCCAGCACCATTTGCCCCGATAAATCCTAAAATCTGCCCTTTTGGAACTTCAAAAGTTAAATCCTTGACCGCTTCAAAGGTCTGCTTTTCAGGATGAATAAAGGAGCGCAAGGCTCCCTTTAACCCCGGCTCCTTAACTGTCTTCACAAAATTTTTCCGAAGATGTTGCACTTCTATCATTGCCATATCTATCTCCCTATCGTAAGAAGCAACATTGTATTTTTGACCACAAATATTCTAAATCCTTACTTTCTACACTTTCTAAATATTATTACAGAAGGCTTTATACCAACCTATTATAATCTAATAAAAAAAGGAATGCAAGCGTTTGCTTGTTGATTATAAAATTAGAGATTTCTCTCTTAAAATGAAACTTTTAATCAAAAATTCTGTTAAATAGTTTCCTTAAGACACCAAAAAACCTGCCCTTAGGGGCAGGTTTTTTGTTAAGAAAAAGAATTTTTTTAATCGAGAAAATTAACGATTCTACTGTTAATCCTTCAGCATTTAATTATTATCATCAGTCTCAATGGATTTTTAAGCCCTCAATTATTCTCTAAAAATTCTTTAATGCGAGAAACAATAGCATCGCTTTGATAATGATAGAGGTCGTGAGGCGCATCCATATAGACGACTTGAACATTAGACTGGTCGCTTGCAAATCTCTCTGCATAACGTTGCCACTCAGATTGGCTAAAGCTAGTACCATCACCATTAGAAACCATTAGTAAGGCTGGAATTTTCGGATTAATGCTAGATGGAACTTTCTTGGCATTTTCCTTTGCCAAACGGGATTCATGAAGCATGGCTTGTGACATCAACTGCTTATATGCTAGTAATTTATATTGTTGTCGTTCAGTTTCAGTCAGAGTTGGATTTTTTATATAAAAGGACTCAGGGAAATAGCGTAATAAGCCAATCTTACTGCTCCAATAAGCCACAGTAAGCAAGGCCTGATTATCCTTTAAATCTTCATAACTCGCTGGCAAGGCCCAATCCAGACCAATCAAAGCCTTCACTTCATTTGGATATTTCTCTTGCCAAGCAAGACTCTCTAAACTGGCCATAGAATGCGAAATAATCACATAAGGACCTGAAACATGAGCTTGCGCCAAAGCTTGACGAGTTTCAGAAAGGACCTCCATCACATCTCTTGAACGATCACTATCTTCACTAAAACCATATCCTGCTCGCTCCACGACAACAACTTTGTATTTTTTGGATAGGGAATCTGATAGATTCTTAAAGTCTAAAATAGGAGAGGCGATACCTGCACCGGAAAGAAAAACGATTGTTTCAGATCCTTCTCCTTTAACAGAGACATTCATTCGATGTCCATTGACTGTAACTTGTTTACCAATGGGTGTTAGAAGCTTACTTTCATTTCGTAAACTAAATTGATGAAAAACAAATGTAGCACCTAAAAAGAGCAGGAGAAAGCCACAAACGATCCAGCTCCACAGTTTGAATTTTTTCATAGGCATATTGTACAAAAATTAACCCCTGGAAGCAACCTTTCCCAAACAAAAAAACAAGATCCACATGGGATCTTGTTGTATTAAAATGTTATTCATCATTTAACGAGTCCTAGTAATTCTTCATAACTAGAAACAACGCCATAAATATATTGATCACTAATCAGACCTGCCTCAGCAAGTGCTTTAAAGTGCGCTTTTGCACACTCGATCTTTGCTTTTTCGGCTTGTTTCAGCTGAAGACTAGACATTGAACCTTTAGTCTCTGCCACGAAGTAGATGTGCTTTACACTTCCCTCACGAAAGGCTATTGCCCAGTCTGGATTGTAATTCCCAAGAGGTGTACTAATACTAAACTTCCCAGGTAGTTTCACGTACACACGAACGTCTTCGTACTGTTCCAGGGATTCTTTAAACTTACGCTCGGTATTCGAGTCAACCTTTACAAAGTTATAGATACCTTTTTTCGATTCTAGCAAATGCTCATCCGAAAGTTTCGCAGTTTCTGCATTATCATAGAATAAATCCATACCATATTCATCTTCTAAAATATTGTATTGAATATGTTTAATAATTTGAGCTGCTTTTTGCTCATTAATCAACTTCGATACTTTTAAAATGAATTCTTCTGGATTTTGTTTGAACTTTTCAAACTGATAGACATAAATCTTACTCAGAATTTCTGCTACTACCTTCCGAGTTAGACCCGTATGATCTGCTACTTCCCCTAGTAAATCATACTGAGTTGCAATTTGGCTATTTTCGATATATTCCTGGTGACGATCATTTTCTCCAACAACTAATCCTAGACCTTCTTTGGTCATTTGACTTGCACTAGCCTGCGTAATATTATACATCGGTTGACTAACTACGAGCTTTTCATTAATGTATGCAACAGACTGCTCTACTAACTCTGCATCATCAAAAGTTACTTGATAAGCTGTTTTGCGATTAATCTGATTCCAGAGTGCCAAAAACTCTTTTCGAGCGATATTTTCTTTATTTACTTCCTTTGAGAACTGCACTGTTGTATTGTTAGCATTTTCGATCTCATATTTTCCAGATTGGTAGATACTTTCAAGTACTTCAACAACCTGGTCCTCAAAGCCAGGAAGTGTATCTGATAAGTTCAACTGATTATTTTCCTTGGCAGTAAAATAATTTGCAGTCAGTTGACCTTTCTTATCAATATAACCCTGATTAATCAAATCATACTGAATGGACTCGGCCTGTTCTTTAGTAATCCTGATCTTTTCTCCTGCTTCATTTTCGATTACTTTATTTTCAAATAAGGCAACATCGACTTTTACAGGACGATCAGCTAACAGCTCTTTCAACTCTGCTTGTAATCCACGTGCAAATTGGTCATAGCTTTCATTTGCAATGATAGTCAATTTGTTGATTTCATGGACTTCACTCTGTAAAAGTTCCAAGTCTTGACGCACACCATTTTGGTCCACGGCCAAACGCATCCCACGGCCAATCTCTTGTCGTTTCCGAGTCTCTGCTGAAGACTGCTTGAGAGTACAGATTTGAAAAACATTGGGATTATCCCAACCTTCTTTTAAGGCTGAATGCGAGAATAGAAAGCGTACTGGTTCCTCGAAACTCAACAAACGTTCCTTATCTTTCATGATCAAATCATAGGCATCTTTATCGTTTGATGAATTGCTTTTCTTTTCACTAGCAGATTTGTAATCCACAAATACCATCTTGTCTGACTTTTTCACTTTATCGACTGAAAAGTAACCCGCATGAACTGCATTGCCATCAAGATGCGATTCCAAATAACGATAATAAGGAGAGGGTTCCTGAGTCCGTAAGAACTGTCTAACTTGACTTTCATATTCTTCTTCAAAGATTTGAGCATACTCCCCATTATGAGGATCATTTTGAGCATCATATTGCTTATATTTTGCAACCTCATCAATGAAGAATAGCGAAAGCACCTTGATTCTGCGATTATATAGTCTACTTTCCTTCTCCAGGTGACTCTTAATGGTCTCACGAATTTGAATTCTTCGCATACTCGACTCATCGACTTCACCCATGACCTCTCCAACATATAATTCCTGCGTCGCACCGACCTGGATTTTATTGTCTCTTGCGTTAAATTGACTCAACGTCATACCTTGATAAGAGGACAGGTTACCAGATTCAGCATATAGATCAAAAGGTTCTTCAACGATTCTTGTTTTACGTTTCACTCCCGACTGAGTTCTTACCTCGAACTCAATCTTAGCTTTTGGAGAACCGGATTTCTGAGGAAGAATTTCTTGTAAATACAGATATCCTTGAGTCCCTGTCGTTCCAGCTTGTTCGATAGCCTTCACCGCAATCTTCTTAACCAATTTTTGATTATAGGCATCCATGGCATCCAATCGATAAACCATATCATGCTTTTCTTTATGAGTAGCTGAGTAACGAAGGGTAAAGAGAGGCTTAAAGTCTTTTAGTCGTTCTTTGGTCTGCTTCCCTTCAACAGACTGGGGCTCGTCGATAATCATGATTGGGTTCATAGCTGCTAATACGTCAATTGGGCGACGCCAACGGAAACTTTCCTGCTCCGCATGGATTCGTCTGGCATCTTTTCCTTTTGCATTAAAAGCCTGGGAGTTGATGACCATGATTTGGAGGTCCGACGAGTTGGCAAAACTATCTAAATCTCCTAGACGGGAGGAGTCATAGACAAAATATCTAGGCTGTTTCCCATACTCCATCTGGAAGTGAGTTGTCATAATCTGCAAAGACTTGAGAACCCCTTCACGTATAGCCACACTCGGAACAACAATGACAAACTTGAGCCAACCATAACGTTTATTTAACTCCATAATAGTACGGATATAGGTATAGGTTTTTCCCGTCCCTGTCTCCATCTCTATAGAAAAATTATAGGCTGGACGACCTGCTACCATATCGATCGAAAGGCTTTCAGAAGGTCGTAATCCGAAATGAGTTTGTACGGCATGAACATTCCTTCGAATAGCTTCCTGGTCCAATTGAATCGGAGCATTTCGATAAGCATCCAATACCAAATCCACCTCATCTGACTTTTGACGACCTGGATCAGCCATATATTTGATTCCAGTTTGTTTGGGCTGCCCTTGAAATATATCTGCAATTGCACTAACTGCATCCAACTGGAATGGTTGTTTTTTAAATTGTAGTTTCATATTGTACATTTACCTTTCTGAAACCTTCCCAAAGAAATCTATCATTGATTTTCCAAAATTAGATAATACTAACTTATTTTTAGCCTTGAGTTTTGGTACTTTTGATTTTGTTCGAGATTTTATTGGATGAATTCTAGTTTTAGGTTTTTCTAATCGATCTTGAACCTCAATAATTGCATCACGGTATTCAGAAATAGCTACATTTATTTTTTCGATATCTTTCCCAACGTCCAATATAAATTGATTCTCAATTAATCCCATTCTTTCTAAATTAGACTTAACAGCTCTCAATTGTTCAGGAGAAATATCTATACTCGGTGTCTCTTCTGGGTTTAAATAATAATAAGAAAATCCACGTTGCATTTCAAATAGCACTTTCAAATCTAGTGCAGTAAGCGCAGAAAGAGTATCGTAATAAATATAACTAATATCAACATCTATGCTCTGAAATTCAGACAGTCTCACAAAACTACTTGCAAAAAACTTTATTTTTTCATCTTGTTTTTCCTCAACAGTCTTTTCAAGCATATAGGTAAAAACTGAATCTATATCTCTCTTAACTTCGACACTCATAACATTGAGATTCCGTTTAATAGCATCAAAATCATCTTGAAGCTCAGCTACCAATATTTCAAGGTTTTTTATTGATCTAGTTAATTTAAAAGTTGAAATAGCATTACCTAAAACCGGAATAGAAGAAAGTCCTAAAGAAAATGTAGTTTCTGTAATTGTAGAAAGTCCTTGCTCCTTAATCCAGCCTTTCCCCGCATCAATCATAACATCTAAAAACGTTTCAACTAAAGTATCTTTACTGAGTTGACTGATTTCCTGTTTATCCACCCTACACTACCTTCACTTTCGTATTAGGTGATAATTCCTTAAATATTTCACTTACGTTAATTTTATCTGCTGAATTGGCAAATGAGCTATCACGGAAAACGGCACGGAGTGGTTGTTCTTGCGCAATGTATCGGATGACTTCTTCCGATATATCATCATCAAAGCAGGCCATAAGGGAACCTTGATCTACATCAAAGACTTCTGCTCCTGCTACTTTCTTCGAATCAATCGCTAAGGACAATTCCATCCCCCATGTCAGCATAACTTGGAAGAGCAAATCAAGTCCAGAACGACCTTCCTTGATATTGGATACACTATCAAAAAGTTCCCCTTGGATAAATTGATCCGGTCGAGCTGAAACATCCTTGAAATTTGAAGAGTCTAGTTTGTAAGCTTTAAATCCAAAGTCTTGCTTACCAACCAATTCTGGATATTCTTCCTGAACCTTAGCAGCAGCACGACGAATCCGCTCACGTGAAATTTGGTCAATAGTTTCATATCCCACTTCTTTGGCAGCAGACTTATCGGCCACTTCCTCATCCAAAGTACACAAGATAAACTTACGATTTCCCCCATCTTCCGCATTCAGTTGCATAACTGCGTCTGCTGTAGTACCAGAGCCACCGAAGAAATCTAGAATTAGAGGAGAATTTACGGTCAAGCGATCAACTAAATACTTAATTAAATTAGAATCTTTAGGATAATTGAAATAACCTTTTCCAAGAAGAATTTGTGTTTGTTTTGCCCCTTGTGTACTTGAAAAGTTTTCAACAACTCCCATTGGACGTTGAGTTCTATCGATCCTTGTGCCATTATTATCATAATTTAAATATTGTTTTGTATAAACTGTCCAAATTCCATTCTTGTCTTTTTTAAAGACAAGATACTCATTATCAATGCCCCATTTTAACTTTTCCTTACTCCATCTCCAACAAGCTTTTTGTCCCGAATTATTTTGAGAAGGAGTAACAAAAGTTCCATCAGGACACTCTATTGGATAGTCTAACGATTCAGAATATTGGATAGAACCCATTCCTAGTTTTTGCAGATAATACTTGCCTCGAATTTCATCAGATAATACATACCTATCAATATTAGTAATTTCTACTCCATTGATTTCAAGTAAATCTATTGACTTAGAATAACAAAGAATATACTCATGTTTAAGTCTAAATAACTTACTATCTGAACTTCCTCCCCCTTCTTTATTTAGCCAGACGAGATTTGCTACAAAATTTTCCTCCCCAAATATCTCATCACAAATAGCTTTCAGATTGGACTGTTCATTATCATCGATAGAGATAAAGATAACACCTGAATCCTTGAGGAGATTGCGCGCTAGACGGAGGCGTGGATACATCATATTGAGCCAATCTGAGTGGTAACGAGCTGAACTCTTTTCATTTTTAGTGAGACCAACGACTTGGCGCCCTTCTTCATCCAAGAGATCCATCTCTTCTTTCAACTCTTGGTCCGTTTTTTGGAACTTATCAGAGTATACAAAGTCTTTCCCTGTATTATAGGGTGGATCGATATAGATCATATCGATTTTTCCGAGATAAGATTCTTGTAAGATTTTCAAGACTTCTAAATTATCCCCAGTGATGAAGATATTTTCACTCTTATCAAAGTCAACACTCTCATCAAGGTCTGGTCGCAAGGTCTGAGTCGTTGGTCGTCCAGCTTCTGCGATGGCTTCGCGTTTTCCAACCCAGGTAAACTCATAGGACTCTCGGCCATCCACAATTTCCTCTGATAAAAACTGTTTTAGTTTCTCAAAGTCAATGGCAGGGCGAAGTCTTCCGTGCTCATCTCTTTTTTCTGTCAAGACTTCTGGAAAGAGTTGCCCAATTTTGGAAATATTATCTGTAAAGACATCTTTGGAGCCTACTTTTAAAAGATCGAGGCCAGTATGTTCGCCTTTATATTGTTCTGTAGTCATATGTACCCTTTCTAATAATGGTTTCTGTGTACTTGTCTATAGTATACAAGTAATCCTTATTTTAATTCTTGGATCTGTTTGAGAACTGCTTGGTAGTCTTTCTTTACTTCCATCTGCTTTCTCATCGATTTTTCTGCATACATTTGCTTCTTAAGACGTTGGGCTTGCTTCTCCAATTTTTCTAGTTGTTCTGTCAGCTCAACCGACTCTTTCAAGTTACCGTCCAACTTACTTTGAAGTTGTTTTTTCCCCGTCTCCTTAATCAGCATTTCATAGACTTGGTCTAAGTCATTGCCTTCAAGTTGGATTTGACAATCCTCTTGTGTACTGAAACGACGGACATTTTTAAAATGTCTTCCATCTTTCTCTTGTCCAAGAGCTTCCTTGTAATGAATCAAGAGTTCATCCTTTCCAAAAGGAAGTTTAAGAACAAAGACTGTATAAAGACCAAGTCGTTCATCTAGTTTTTCTAGTAAACTAGTTGTGAACTCTTGCTGATTGAGGTGAATTTCTAAGACCATGATCTGCTTAACGGTGTTTCCCTCAGGAATATTTGTCGTTTGCGAGTCTATTTGATGGGTGATTTGAATGAGTTGAATCTGATCGCGTAATTCTTGCTTTTCCTGTTTGTTCAGAGCTAAGTTATCAAAGAAATCACGATTGCCCTTTTTGTGGGGTCTGTAGAGCACATGAGGAGTTGGCAAACAAGTGTAATCAGGAAACTGTATCATAACGCTCTCCTTTTAGCAGGGCAAAGAAACAAATCAGTTCAAAATCATCCATCCCTTCAATGCTGGTATTCATCAAATTAACCGTTCCAAAATTGAAGAGTGCATCCATAGTAGTCAGTTGATCTTGTTCCATCAGTTGCTCAATAGCCTGCTGTAATAGCTTAGAATATCCTGACATCTCTTTCCCATCTTTTGTTTGACCGTTATACTGATTCACCAGAGATTGCAATGGTTGCGTCTTGCCACGACATAGACTCCCCAATAGATCTAAAATCTTTTTGCTCTCTTCCGGAGAAACTACTAAATCACCTGCACTATTCACATAGAGAATGTAATATGGATGAAGTTGATTCTTCTGATTCTTACCTCTAAGTTCGTCTTTATTTTTTAAAACAAAGATTGCTCCTTCTGCTTCTTTATTCTCAACTGACAAGATGGCTTGCAGACCTTTTGGTACTTTTTCCAATTCAGGATGGCTGTCGAGATACTTCAGAAGATCCATTCGGTAGTCTTCCAATCCTAAATCCATAATAGAAATTCCTTCACTCATCTCTTCTAAGTCGACAACTTCATTTCTAAGACGCTCTAGTTGTTTCTTACGATAGTTATTATCTTCTATCTCTTCGCTAGAAAGAACATTGTCATCTGCGGTAGATGTGAGAACGGATATTTTCATGCGTGATTCAACACGAGATTTAAGATCGATGTATTCATCTAACTCGATATTTGGCCAAAAGTTTACAAGCTGAATAAACTTATTTTTGCTCCCAATCCGATCCACACGTCCAAAGCGTTGAATGATCCGAACAGGATTCCAATGGATATCATAATTGACCATCATGTCTGCATCCTGCAGGTTTTGCCCTTCAGAAATAACATCTGTTGCAATCAAGACATCAATCTCTCTTTGATCATCCGGGAATAGGAGATTCCTATCTTTTGATTGTGGTGAAAAATAAGTCAAAAGGGAATTGAGGTCTCGATGGTTCGTTTTTAGCGTTGTTTCAAATCCTTTTGTACCAGAAATTTGTGCCGTATGAAGTCCGTATTTATCTAGTACATATTTGCTAATATGTTTATAGAGATAATTAGTGGTCGTCGCAAAGGCAGAAAAGATAATGAGTTTTTTATTGCCTTCATTGATTGGATGAGTCATTTTTTCATCGATCAACCGATAGAGTGTTTGCAATTTTTTATCTTCTGCAGGAGTGATTTGATCGATAAGTTCTTCCAATTCCAGCAAAATTGCTTGATCTTTCTCTAACTCCAATTTCCAACTGCGATAGTCCATATCTTTCAAAGCAATTCTATTCTTCTTCCCGATAAAGACATCTAAGTTACTATCTTCTATATCGAAATCATCTTCATTTAAGACTGGCACTCCGGATAGAGCATCTAGACCAGTTTGCTCATATGTTGAAATAGCTTTTAAAGTCTCATCTACATAAGATTTAACAACATCTATCAAGGTATAACGAAAAGCTGCCACAGAACTTTCCAAGCGTTTAAGCAAATTAATCATCATCAACTTTTTCATGCCCGACTCACGACCCAGTTGAGTAAGGTTGGCTTTATTCCCTGATAATGTTATTTCGTATTTCTCACGCTTTGAGGGATAGATATAAAGTGAAGGTTGGTAAATGGTTAACTGTAACTGATCTAACAACTGGTATAACTTTTTATAAGTCACATCCAGATCAGACACTGTCAAATCAGGTTCTAAGTTTCTTGGTTTCAGACGTTCTGGAAAATCTCCAATCGCTTTTCGATCATAAAATTCTCGGATGTGTTTACGACTACGAGCAATTGTCACACTATCCAGAACTTTAAAGAAATCAAAGTCTAAAGTCGATAATAGTTTATCTGTCGTTCGCTCTTCAGCTGGTAAGTCTGCCCATTTGTTATAGGCTAATTGAGCATTCCGAAAAATATCATTAATTGATGACTGTGTATCTAATTTCCCATCTATCTGCTCTACATCTCCTTCATAGGCTAAAGCGATTTGATTTTTCAGATCATTAAAGCGATTATTAACTGGAGTAGCTGATAACATCAGCACCTTAGTAGGAACACCCGATTTAATAATTCGATTCATCAATCGGCTATAACGATTTTCACGTCCCTCCGCTTGATCACTTTCGCTGGATCCACCATTACGGAAATTATGAGACTCATCAATAACCACTAAGTCATAATTCTCCCATTTATTTAAGGCAAGGTCTATTCCATTTGAAGTCCCTTTATCTCGACTTAGATCAGTATGATACAAAACATCGTAAATGAGATGACGGTCATAAATAGGGTTGTTGACATAATCATGTCGGTACATGTTCCAGTTGTTTTCTAACTTTTTCGGACACAAGACTAAAATTCGTTTCCCACGATAGGCATAGTAGGTCATGACCGCTAAAGCTGTAAAAGTTTTTCCTAACCCCACTGAATCTGCTAAGATACAGCCGTTATACTTTTCAAGTTTTGAGATGATTGATTTTACTGCATCTTGTTGGAAATCATAAAGAAGATTCCACAACTTGGTATTTTTATAGCCTACCTGTTCATTTGGGGTATAGTCATCATTAATATCCTCAAGAAATTCATTGAAGAGGTTATAGAGCATGACATAGTAGAGAAATTCAGGGGAATGCTCTTTATGAGCTAAATTGAGAGTTTCCAAGAACTCTTCTGTCACATCCCGAAAATACTCATCATTTTGCCAGAGACTATCAAATTCATCTAGATAGGATAAACTCAATGGAGCATGGTAGATATTCCGTGTCGTTTTGAATAAAGAAGAATCATAGCCTAATTCTTTTCGATCAAAGTTTTTAAGGCGATCCACAGCGACAGTATCACCATCCGTTTCTATACGCATACCATTTGGCATCTCATCGGTTTCAATGTTGATAGATTTAAAACGAGCCTTTTTCCTAATCCATTCAGCACATTCTCTAGCAATTGCTTTTTGGGTTAATTCATTCATTAACTTCAGCTCATAACGTCCTCCAAAAATAGACTGCTCTCGCTCTCTTTTGGGGATCGTATATTCACGATATCCAACTCTCGTCTCATCAGTCACAAAGGTTGGATTTGTAAAGATAAATTTTAACTCCTCGATCGTTTCAAGTTCTTCCTTTAACTGTTGAAAGGCAAACATCGAAAAAGTTGCAGCAGCAATCTTCACCTTGCTTCCAGGCTTTATTTCTTTCTTTAATTCATCTCCTAGACGAATACTACGATTATCAATTTCCATCATAATCTCCTAATATTAACTCAACAATTTAATTATATCATACGAAGTTTCTAACGGCTTTTAAAGTTGTGACCAAAACAAAAAAATTACTAAATAAAGAAGTTTTAATCGTGTTGTAGAAGGTGCTCAAATTTTATTTTTTTACAACAGTTACTTGATCTAAATATTAAAAAACTTCAAATCAACCTTTCCTATCAGTTAATTTGAAGTTTTCTCGATTATACTCTCTATCGCTTCCTATAAAATCATGCTCTAAATGTTAAAACAGAAGTTATGTACCTTCAATTTTCTTAAAAACATCGTTCAACTACTTTTTAATGATCCACTTTGAATATATCGACTTTTTATAACATTGATTTTTCTCTTCATAAACAGGTATAACAAATCAAATGCACACTTCTACTCTAATACTACAAAAAGTAAAAATTGTTAACATGCTCTACACTCATTCATAAATCTCCCCAACCTTTGGGAACATGTATGAAAATGGAACTTCATATACTTTAGCCTCCTCATGATCAGACCAATACACAACATAACGAGTACCACCTAGTTCAGCGAATTCAATAACTTCCCTATCCTTATAGCTTGGCTTTGTTCGTCTCTTCTCTAGGTAGTTAATGCGTTCTTTGATGGCTGCGTTTTTCTTCATCATATTTATCAAGGGAAATACAAGAATGATACCTAATAAAACAGTAGAGATCAGTCCGATTAGAATAAATTTATTCTCTTTACTCATATTCAAATTTCTAACTCCTTTTCCATAATCGACCTAAGAAACATCATCATTTAGGAAAGTTTGCCCTCCATTCTACCATTCGTCATCTTTAGTAGAATTGTAGATATCATATAATGGCTCTTCTGGTATTGTCGTTTTACCATCCCAAGTATCTCCTGGATGAACTTTTTTAAAGTAATCATAGGTAACTTTTTGATAGTTTTTCAAGCTATTTTGTTCATTCCATACGACAATATAATAGCTTTTCATATGATCTTTATCTTCTAAAATATGTTCGTAGGAAACTGAGTTGGTTCCTCTATCGACAATGATTTTCTCAACAATCTCATTATCCTGATATCCTAGAGGATTATTTTGTTTTCTCTTCAGTTGTTGCTCACGCTCTGAGTAACTCACACTTGTACTACCAGAATTTATTAAACTGACAATCATAATAGCAATCACTACAATAGATGTAGCCCACCCTGTAAGTAATTTTCTATTAAAATCATACATACTTTATTTTCTCCATTTCAAAACTCTTCTTATAGCATTCATGCTATAGGGCCTTCCCTACAAAATGAGTTTTCATAATCGATTCATTATATCATAGTTTAGGCAGTAGTAAAGGCTTTTTCGGAATGTTTTATAAAAAATTACTATTTAATATCTTTTGGAGTTTTAAGCAGAATTGAAAATTAAGGTTACAAAAAAAGAGAACCTTAACGGCTCTCTTAAGGTACCAATGGTACACTACAAATTCGAAACTACTAAGATATTATAAAAGCTTAGAGTATCTCTAAATTAAAATCATAGGAGGTACCTTCTGATACCTTTACTAGGATATCATTTTCCACTACATATTGCAATATTTTTTTGTGAAAAACATTTGAAGATTGAGGAGTCTTCTAACCTTATTCCTGGTCCAACTTTTCTCACACAAAAAAACAAGATCCACACGGGACCTTGCTTTCCTGTTTTTATTAAGCTTTGCCTTCTGAACCGAATACGTCGATACGTTCTTCAACAGCTGCAGTAATTGCTTCGAAACCTGGTTTCAAGAATTTACGTGGGTCGAAGAGTTTCTTCTTGTCGTATTCTGCTTCGTTTGCATCGTATTCACGTACGAATTGACGAGTAGCATTTGCAAATGCGATTTGGCATTCAGTGTTCACGTTAACTTTTGCAACACCAAGTTTGATAGCTGCTTGGATTTGATCATCAGGGATACCTGATCCACCGTGCAATACGATTGGGAATCCTGGAACAGCTTCAGTCAATTTTTGCAAGTGGTCAAGGTGAAGACCTTTCCAGTTTGCTGGGTAAGGACCGTGGATGTTACCGATACCTGCAGCCAAGAAGTCGATTCCTGTAGCAACCATTGCTTTAGCGTCTTCGATTGGTGCCAATTCACCGTCACCGATGATACCGTCTTCTTCACCACCGATAGTACCAACTTCAGCTTCTACTGAGATACCTTTAGCATGAGCTTTTTCAACGACATCTTTCGCCAATTTAAGGTTTTCTTCAACTGGAAGGTGTGAACCGTCAAACATGATTGAAGTGTAACCAGCTTCGATACATTCAAGAGCATCGTCGTAGTGACCATGGTCAAGGTGAATAGCAACTGGTACAGTAATACCCATTGATTCTACAAGGTTTTCAATAAGGGCTTTACATACTTTGTAACCACCCATGTATTTAGCAGCACCCATAGAAGTTTGGATAAGTACTGGAGCTTTCTTAGCTTCTGCTGCACGCAAGATAGCTTGAGTCCACTCAAGGTTGTTTGTGTTAAATCCACCAACTGCATAACCATTGTCACGAGCTGCTTGGACAAATTTTTCTGCTGAAACGATTGCCATTTGTTATAGGCCTCCTATAAATTTTTGTGGGGCTAATCCCACTTACATTGTTTATTTTATCACTTTTTAGATGAAATTGCTAGCTTTTCCTGTAGCTTTAAGCGATTTCTTCCGATAAATAGGACGGAATCTCCTATCTCCTAAGACTCTCATCCTAGCAAATAAGTAAAAGAGGCTGGGACAAAAGTCCTAGCCTCTCAATTATTTTTAGATTGTCGAGCAAGACGCAGTGGTTGAGTGGGCTCTACTACGCTGATTTCATCAGCTTTTACAGCCCTACTCAACTGTGCGGAGGTGGGACGACGAAATCGAATTCTAACGAATTACCGATTTCTGTCCCACTCTCAATTCTCTTCTTTAAATTTTTTTAGTGAAAGGAGAAAGGCAATCCCGCAAATCACAAGGGATACCGCTGCAACCCATTGAGAATAGAAATAAGCAGCAAATAACTGACTGTCGGTAAATATTTTTCCAAGAAGTCCGTTTACCAATCCCTCAAGAAAGGGAATATTCTCACACACAGCAAGGATTGACGCAAGAAAGAGTATACTGCCTGCTATCAGAAAAAGATGAAGAATCCATTTTTTGATTCTTTTTTCATCTCTGAGCAGATACTTAGAAGCAATCGCCACTAAAAAAATGAGGACATTCCATATATTTAAGGCGATAAAGTATCTAAAGGTATATTTGTATGCGCCCATCCCCATCGCTAAAATCAGGATAGGACCGAAAAAATTAATGGCACTTCCCAATAGTGCAAAGAGGCCATCGACCAAAACAAGATACTTCTTCATATTCTCACCTCATCTCACATCTATTCTACCACAAAGGTTTCGAGAAACAAAAAAAGACAGCCGAAGCTATCTTCATCCGATGCGGAGAGAGGGACTTGAACCCTCACGACCTAAAGCGGTCACAGGATCCTTAGTCCTGCGCGTCTGCCAATTCCGCCATCCCCGCGATTGAGTACCTTACTAGTATATCAATCTTCTACTTTCTTGTCAAGATTTTTTTCAAACTTTTTTCAGAGTTTGTCATTTTTTCACAAAAAGGAACAGGTCGAAGGACCTGCTCCCTTGATTTTTATTTGCTATCGTGGTTTTCAACTGCCGCTGTGATAAAGGCTGTGTAAAGTCCTTCTGGGCGGTTTGGACGGCTTGACAATTCTGGGTGGTATTGGCAAGCAACAAAGAATTTGTTTTCTGGGATTTCAACGATTTCGACCAAACGGTTGTCTGGTGAAACGCCTGAGAAGACAAATCCTGCTTCTTCGAACTGTTCACGGAAAGCATTGTTAAACTCATAACGGTGACGGTGGCGACGTTGCACCACTTCTTGATTGTCATAGGCAGCGGCTGCTTTTGATCCTCGTTTGAGTTTAGATGGGTAAAGACCGAGACGGAGCGTTCCTCCCATGTCTTCCACATCGATTTGGTCCCGCATGATATCGATAATTGGATACTTGGTTTCTGGATCCAATTCTGATGAATTGGCCCCTTCCAAGCCTAAAACGTGACGGGCAAATTCGATACAGGTTAACTGCATTCCCAGGCAGACACCCAACATTGGGACGTCCTGTTCACGCGCATACTTGATGGCTTGAATTTTTCCTTCTGTTCCCCGTTGACCAAAACCACCTGGGACAATGATCCCATCCGCATCTCCAAGGAGTTCTGCCACATTTTCAGCTGTCACATCATTGGCATTGACCCAATTAATCTTGACTTCTGCATCATTGGCATACCCTGAGTGCTTCAAGGCCTCAACGACAGAAATGTAGGCATCTTGCAATTCTACGTATTTTCCAACCAAGGAAATCTTGACCTGCTTCTTGAGGTTCATGACCTTATCGACCATTGCAGACCATTCTGTCATATCTGCTGCAGGAACATCCAATTTCAAATGGTCACAAACGATTTGGTCCATATTTTGTGCTTGCAAGTTCAATGGGATTTGGTACAAATGTTCCACATCAAGTGACTCGATGACAGCTTCTGGTGCCACATCACAGAATTGAGCCAACTTGTTCTTAATTCCTTGACCAGCTGGTTTTTCTGTACGAATGACCAACATATTTGGTTGAATCCCAAGACCACGCAATTCTTTCACAGAGTGTTGCGTCGGCTTGGTTTTCATTTCTCCCGCAGCTTTCAAGTAAGGAAGAAGAGTGGTGTGGATGTACATAACGTTTTCAGCACCAACATCTGCCTTCATTTGACGAAGAGCTTCAAGGAATGGAAGGGACTCAATGTCTCCAACGGTTCCCCCGACTTCTGTGATGATGACATCTGAATCCGTCGTTGTCGCTGCTCGTTTGATCTTTTCTTTCAAAGCATCTGTAATATGAGGAATAACCTGTACAGTCGCACCCAAGTATTCTCCACGACGTTCCTTGCGAAGGACTTCGCTATAAATTTTCCCTGTTGTCACATTTGAGTACTTATTCAGATTGATATCAATAAAGCGTTCATAGTGACCAAGGTCCAAGTCTGTCTCTGCTCCATCGTCTGTGACAAATACTTCCCCGTGTTGGTAAGGGCTCATCGTCCCTGGGTCGATATTGATATAAGGGTCAAATTTTTGGATGGTCACTTTCAATCCACGATTTTTGAGCAAGCGACCAAGACTTGCTGCGACAATCCCTTTCCCGATGGATGATACGACACCACCCGTGACAAAAATATATTTTGTTGACATGTGCTTTCCTCTTCTTCTAATGTTGTAGAGGCCATTCCTCTTTGCAGAAAAAACAAAAATAGCTCCCTAATCCTTAGGGAGCTCCGACCTCAAAATGAGGTGCCCGAACAATATCTTACCGCAAATGGTCTACTTTGTCAAATTGAAAATTTCATGAAAATAATTTTCGCTGTTTACACGACCTTTTCCACTCCATTTTGTGTGACGAGAAATTTCTCAAATTGAAGTTGAGACATGCAAAGAGCAAGGTCCTTGTGGATTCGTTCCAGCGCTTCTAAACGCATCTCGACCGACGTCTCGGTATTTCCTTGGATGACAAAGAGAGCGTTTTGCGTAGTCTCCTCAAATTTGTAATGGTCACTATCACGTACATCCAACCAAGCCAGAACTCCTTTTTGATCCCGGTAGACAGGATCTGTCGGTGCTACATGCTTTTCGCTAGAAAGGATCGGGAGAAAGAGATCTTCTCTTTGACTCACTGTAAATTCAATCGGACCTTCAATCTTATCCAGATCATGTCCTCCGATCGCGAGAAAAGACTTCAGAGATTCGACATTATAGATATCGATGATGCTATTGATCTGAGGAAGAGCTCCTCGATGCTGGATGTTTCGGATAAGAGCTAGGACTGTTGGCGGATTTTTCTTGATGCTACGCCCTACTTTTTGCAAGAGGTCTGTATAGCCTTTGACGACAGGGGATGCCGCTACTTCTTCTGTCTGACACTGGAGCGCCCATTGTTCAACTGCTTTCTTCTTTTCAAGAAAAGAAGGGGGCAAGACTGCTTGGGAATCCACATTTCTAGCAATTCCGACCACAACCGTATCAATACCAAGAGCTACTAAACTTTGATCTAAATGAAAGTCCATCTGAATACCTCCTATTTGGGAATCCTTACACGTTTATCATACATCATTTCAGCACTTTTTTCAATGCATACAAAAAGAAACAAGGAACAATTGGTTTTTTTTCAGAAGATAGATAAACTATTTTTATTGATATATAAGTCAATAAATTACTTGCAAACCATCCTCTACTTTTGAAAAATCAAAGGATATTCTGAAACTTTCCGCCGTGAGAAAAGTGCCTGAAACTTCATAGCTTCAGGCACTCGGAATTATTGAGACTTAAGGCTCAATAATTAGTCATGGAACTTCGTAGAAGTTCGCTGACGTCCGTACTCACCTAAGGAAAGTTTCTGGGAAAACTTCGTCTTCAATAAAAAAACAAGGAACAATTTCCTTGTTTCATATGATTTATTCTTCTTCCTCGTCTTCAGAATCCTCTTCTTCGTCGTCTTCTTCGCTCAATTCAACTTCTTCACCCAAATCATCTGGTACGATTTCATTGATTTCAGCATCGTAAGCTTCGACTTCACTCTTTTCATCATCTGGATTTTCTTCATCATATGAAAGAGCTGGATCTGCTTCGTAAACTTCTTCGTCTTCTGGATCGTCATCGTTGTAATCGATCGCATCTTCGTCTCCATCCATGAAGGCATTGACACGTTTTTTCTTCCGTTTCTTAGGAGTTTCATCTTCGTCTGTTTCTTCAAGAGCGATAATTTCCTCGTCAACTTCATCGATGGCATACCATGAACGAAGACCCCATTTGTTATCTCCAAGTGGGATAAAGCTTCCATCAACATTCAATTCTGTGTAGAACAATGGAAGAGCTTCACGGATCTCGCTGTTTGATTTTTCAAGGTAATTTTGAATTTCATTTACAAGATCGCTAAAGTACATTTCATGGTCACGTCCGCGTAATTCCAAAATCGCACGCGCCACTTCAATCATAGAAAGTTCACTTTTTTCTTGTCCAGCAAATACTTCTAATTCCAAGGGTAAATCTCCTTATGTTTCATTTCCTAAATGGAGAAGGATCCGGTCTTAAACCTCATCCTATCCTCGATGATAGATTGAAAACTTCTCGTCACTAAATCTATCACGCATTTTATCGTTACACTCTATTGTACGATAAATTTCCCCTTTCGTCAAAGGAAAATTCCAGGATTCTCCATGAAATCAGAAAAGGGAGTGGGAAAGAACTCCGACTAGTTAAAAAGAGTTCGTTTTCCCACCCCCGCACAGTTGATTAGGTCATCTTTGGAGCTTAAAGGCGAACAAAGATGCCAATCAACCACTGCGTCATACAGTTATTTCTATCAAACATCAAAGGCTGAACAGTTGTTGTCCAGCCTTTTTAATCTCAATTATTTTACTTTTGCTGTGCTTGTGATTACGTTCACGGCTTTCTTCACTGTGATGTCATGTTTCAACATTTCTGGTGAAAGAAGGTTGCGAACTTGTTCAACTGGCATGTTGTAATCTGCTGCCAATTGTTCGATTTCAGCATTAATTTCTTCTTCAGTTGCTTCAAAACCTTCTGCTTTGGCTACTGCTTCAACTACGAGGTTTGTCTTCGTGCGGCTTTCAGCTTCTGCTTCATATTGTTTGTGAAGATCATCTTGAGTTGTTCCAGTAATTTGGAAGTACATTTCAGGTGAGATCCCTTGACGTTGCATATTTCCAAGGAATTCGTTGATTGAACGGTGTACTTCTTCGTGGATCATTTCTTCTGGAAGTTCAACGATTTCAGCATTTTCAACGGCAAGATCGATCGCTGCTGCTTCTACTGCATCGTTGTATGCTTCTTCTTTAGCTGCTGCCAATTCTTTGCGGTATTTTTCTTTCAATTCGTCAAGAGTTTCAACTTCTTCGTCGATGTCTTTTGCCAATTCATCGTCAAGAGCTGGTACTTCTTTTGCTTTTACTTCGTGGATAGTTGTCACGAATTTCGCTTCTTTACCTGCAAGGTCAGCTGCTTGGTAGTCTTCTGGGAAGGTTACGATCACATCAACTGTTTCACCAGCAGAGTGTCCAACCAATTGGTCTTCGAAACCTGGGATGAATTGACCTGAACCAAGTCCAAGTGAGAAGTTGTCACCTTTACCACCGTCGAATTCAACACCGTCGATAGAACCTACGAAGTCGATCACAACTGTGTCACCTTCTGCTGCAGCACCTTCTTTAACAACCAATTCAGCCAAGTTGTTGCGTTCGCGTTCGATACGAGCATCCACATCAGCATCTGTTACTTCTTTAGAAACTTCTACTGATACTTCAAGGTCTTTGTAAGCACCCAATTTTACTTCAGGTTTTGTTACAACAGCTGCTGTCAATGTCCAGTCTTGACCTTTTTCCATAGATACAACATCGAAAGTTGGTTGTGCTACCACTTCGATTCCAGCTTCTTTAACAGCTGCTTCGTATGCTGCTGGAAGAAGATCGTTCAAAGCATCTTGGTAAAGAGCTTCTTCACCAAAACGTTGGTTGAAGATTGGACGTGGAATATGACCTTTACGGAATCCAGGTACGTTCAAAGTTTTCTTAACTGACTCAAACACACGGTCCAAAGCAGGTTTGATTTGCTCTTGGCTGATTGTGAAAGTCAATACACCGTGGTTAGTTTCTTTGTTTTCAAATGATACAGACATTCTGTCTCTCCTTAAAATAATATAGTCATTCCTTATAATTTTACCACAAAACTTTGAAATTGCAAGTTTTAAAACGTTTTTGCCTCTCTTTTCATCCAAAAAAACTAGCCCTTTAAAGCTAGTTCTGATTATGATTTTCGGATGGGATCATCGAGGTAGAGAGCACGGGCACCGCCGATCAATTTTGGCCGACTGGCGAGGGCTGTGACATGGGCTCCACCTAGTTCACGCAAGATAGGGCGAATTGGAACTTGCACGTGTTTAACGTGCATCCCCACCGAGGTATCTCCGATGTCTAACCCTGCTTGAGCTGTGATGAATTCCACCTCCACAGGATCCTTAAAATACTTGAAAGCTGCGAGTTGTCCAGCCCCTCCTGCATGGAGACTCGGAAGGACATTGACGATTTCTAGGTCCTTTTTATCTGCCAATTCTCTTTCAACCACCAAGGCGCGATTGAGATGCTCACATCCTTGTACCGCCAGATAAATCCCTCTTGGATTCAACTCATCTAACAAGGTCTGGACAATAGCTTCGGCAATGTCGATGTTGGAGGCCTTTCCAATTTGCCCTCCTGCAACCTCACTGGAAGACATCCCGAGGACTAGAATCTGTCCTTGGTGGAGACGGCTTTTTGACAAAACATCTACCAAGATTTCTTTTGTATCCTTCTTCAGTTGCTCCAGATCCATGAATTAGCTTCCTTTCTTTTGAAATGCATAATAGACCACATAGCCTAAAGCCATTCCAACAAAATTCTGAGCGAGGTTATTCGGAATGTCCGAGATAGCAGCACCCCAGCCATTGCCTAAAAAGAGGGCAGAAGCTAGTGCGTAACCGCCTACCATCACGACTGTCGCAAGAAGCAAGCCTAGGTAACGAGCCTTGCCCTTGAAGCCAGCGAAATAGCCTTGTCCCCCGTGAAAGAGGAGGCTAAAGAACATCCACTGAGGATAGCCTGAAATCAGATCGAGTAGGAAGGCTCCGACACCACCTACAATAGCACCTTCCTTGCGCCCAAAATAGAAGGCTGTGAAATAAACGCCAAGATCTAGCAGGGTGACGATCCCTGTGGGAGTTGGAAGTTTTGTATAGTAGCCAAGTACAACTGTCAAGGCTGTCAAAATGGAAAGGCGAGCAATGAGTTGAGTTCGATTAGATGTCATATTGTACTACTCCATACTGGTCTGAATGTTGAATCGCTTGGAAAACAAAGTCTTTAGAGGCTTTAACAGCTTCAAGTGGAGATTTCCCTTGCACCAACTGGCTGCAAATGCTAGACGCAAAGGTACAACCAGCTCCTGTATTGTTCTTTTCTAAGACTGGCTCTTCAATGACGGTGAAGTCTGTCCCATCATAAAAGACATCGATGGCCTTTTCTTTATTTAGACGATTTCCTCCTTTGACCACGACATTCGCTGCTCCTAATTCGTGGAGCTTGCGCGCTGCCGCCTTCATATCGTCGAGCGATTGAATCTTGCTTTGGGTCAAGATCTCAGCTTCTGGTAAGTTTGGCGTGATGATCGTCACATAAGGGAAGAACTTAATCAATTCGTCTCGAAGAGCTGAAACTTCTACATCATGGCTTTCCTTGCAGACCAAGACAGGATCTAGTACCACAGGAATCTCCGCATGGGCTTTGACATAGTCCAAGGCCAAGTCTGCCACTTGGACATTTGGCAAAAGACCGAGTTTAATAGCAGAAAAAGGAACATCCTTGAGAGAGTTGAGCTGTTGAGCAAAGGTCGTCGGATCCACCGGAATCACTTCAAAACCGTGCTCCGTCATAGCGGTCAAACAAGTCACTGCTACAAAACCATGCTGTTTGTTGGTTGTATAGGTTGCAAGGTCTGCGTGAAGACCTCCCCCACTAAAAATATCATTTCCTGAAATAGCTAGAATCAATTCATTACTCATAACGGATCTCCTTTAAATATAAGCCATTTGGCGCTGCTGTAGGACCTGCTAGATTGCGGTCCTTCTTTTCTAAAATCAGATCGATCTGCTCGATCGGCATCCGATCATTTCCAATCTTCAACAAAGTTCCCACCATATTGCGGATTTGCTTGTAGAGAAAGCCATTGCCCGAAAAGGTAAAGACAAGGCGATGATTTGCCGCGTCCTCGACCAAGCGAGCCTCTGTAATCGTACGGACCTTGTCCTCCACGCTGGTTCCTGAAGCTGTGAAACCGGTGAAATCATGGGTTCCCTCCAACTTTTGGATGGCTGCTTGCATCTTTTCCACATCCAAAGGATAAGGATAGTGGGTGGCATAGTGGCGCATCATGGGGTTCTTGGGACGACCATAATCCACGATGAATTCATAGGTTTTGCTGTGTTTCTTGTAGCGTGAGTGAAAATCATCTGCTACTTGCTCTACTCGGATGAAATCAATATCCTCTGGGATTTGGGTATCGAGGGCAAAGCGAAGCTTCTCCTCGTCCCGCGCTTGAGGGAGATCAAAATGAATCACCTGCCCAAGAGCATGGACACCGGAATCCGTTCGCCCCGCTCCATGAACGGTAACAGGGGTTCCTTGATTGAGGCGCTTCAAGGTCTTCTCGATTTCCTCCTGCACACTACGGGCATGCGGTTGGCGTTGAAACCCTGCAAACAAGGTCCCGTCATATGAAATGGTTGCTTTGTATCGTGTCATGGTTTTATTTTAGCAGGATATAGAAGGGGTTACAAGAGTGAAAAAAGCAAACTGTCCGGGTACAGTTTTGTGAGCAAAAAAATGAGGCTGGGACAAAAGTCCTAGCCTCTTGATTGTTTTTGGATTGTCGAGCAAGACGCAGTGGTTGAGTGGGCTCTACTACGCTGATTTCATCAGCTTTTACAGCCCTACTCAACTGTGCGGAGGTGGGACGACGAAATCGAATTCTAACGAATTACCGATTTCTGTCCCACTCTCCGAACTTCGACCTGTTACAAATCTACTAGGTCTTAGTCTCTTTTTTTATTTTTCAAGTCCATTCCTGCTGCTCCTAAGATCGCCCCTAGTAAAGCGAGTCCCAGAGCAGATTCCACTCCTGTTTCTGGAAGTTGCTTGTTAGAAGATACTGCTTCTGAACGAACCTCTTTTTCCACAGCTGCTGGAATTGGCGTTGGGGTATTTACTGATGCTACTGGTTGATCTTTCGAAATCACTTGAGGTGTTGAAGGATCTGAAACCATTTTGTTTACAAGCACATCTGACTTCACTGGTGCTTCTACTGAAGGGCTTGTTGGGATCACGACTTCTTTGGTACCGACTTCAACAATTTCTGCAACTGGCTCTTTAGCAACTTCTGTAGCGATCACTTTTCGACTTTGATCAAGTGCCGAAACCTCTACATACTCAAGATCTTGCCCTTTAACCCCAGCCTGGATCACTCTGCGTTCTCCTTTAGCGAGATCTGGATTGGTCCGTTCCACAAGGTCAAAACCAAGTTCTTTTTCTACGATTTCAAGACTTGGTTTGTCTTCCACTAGGGCTTTGACGTCATTTTCAGCCAAGCTACCCACTTGTGTAATTGGCTTGAGCCCTGCAAGGGCTTGGGTCAGAGCAGCCACTTCTTGATCCACCTGATCTTGATGAGCACGGCTCACATTCCAATTCAAGCTATCTAAGACTTTCGCAAGTGCTGCGCGAGATTCTGGTGTGTAAATAGCTAGATCTGTTGGCACCGTAGCAACTGCTTTTCTAAGAGCAGTGAAGTCTGCCTTGAAATAGTCCTTGTTATGGTTGGCAAAAGCTTCCATAACCTGGAAGACTTCTTCTTCCTTGTATTCATTGGCCGGCTCATCAGCCCAAATTCCCAACATACTTCCGGATGTCGGTATCTTGACATCAGGATATTTGGTTGAAGCTAATTGTTCAAATGGAACAGTTTCTGAATGTTGAAGAGCTTTTTCGAGCGGATAACTTTGATCACCTTTGTGGCCCAAAACATAATACCAGTCTCCGTTGGTGTTAAGGAATTTGTAGCCCTTGTCTGCTAGGTACTGCGGTGATGCGAGGTTATAGCCCCACCATCCTTTAGACCAGTATGAAATCAAGACGTCCTTGTCAAAAGCAACATCATCTTCATCTCCATAATAGAATCCATCGTTAAAGGCCATTGGCTGCAAGCCTTTTTCACGCGCCATAGCTGCAAGACTATTGGAATACTCCGCAAATTTACCATAGAGATCATACCACTTGAGGTAGTACCAGCCTTGCGCACTGGTAGCGTCATTGGCATATTCATCTGTTCCATAGTTAAAGATCTTAGACTTGTCTTTGAAGTAGTCCATGTATTTGCCAATCAAGGCTTTGGTAAAGTTGACTGCTGCCTCATTGGTCAAATCCATAGTTGTTTTTGAAACCGTATCAAAGCTGGCTTGTGGATTTTCAATGCCCAATTTTTCCATGGCCACCAACAAAGCATCCATGTGGCCAGGACTATTGACTGCCGCAATCAAGCCGATTCCTTTAGCAGTAGCATAAGCATGGAGTTCATCCATTTCTGCTTGGGTCAAAGCTTGACCATTTGGATCATCGTAATAGGCCTTGGTGCCTTCTAGAATGGCCTTTTTCACATCGTCACTAGCATAAGTCTTGCCATTGGCTTCCACCGTCATATCATCGAGTACGAAGCGCATGCCATCATTTCCGACAAGGAGGTGCAAGTCAGAATAACCCAGCTCACTGGCCTTATCTACGATCCGTTTCAACTGATCCAGCGAGAAGTATTTGCGCCCTGCATCGATCGAGATGACCTTCTTCATGGCAAGTTTTTCCGCTGCTTCTTTTGCAGCAACTTCTTTCGCGTAGCTTTCCGTATACACCAAAGCATCTTGAGCTGCTTTGAAATGGTCGATCAAGGTTTTGGCCTCTGCTCGAGTGGTGTTTGCTCCTGCCCCTTCTAAAGCTTTTTTAGCTGCCGTAAAGGCTACTAGAGATTCCGGTGTATAGTGGTCCAAATCAGTTGGAGCTTCTGAAAGAGCTTTTTCGACGACTTCAGGATCTGCTACAAAGTAGTCCGCATTCTTGTCCGCGAAAGCATGCATGAGCTTAAAGAGAAGGTCTTTTTTGTAGGTTGCAGATGGCGTATCTGCCCAGGCAGCTACCATGCCACCGATGAAGGGCACCTTAGCCCCATCATTTTTTTGAACCACATCAATCGCTGACTTGGAAATTCCTTCGAGACCTTGATCGAGGTTGTACCAACCAGATCCAGCCTTGTCCCGTCCAAGCACATAATACCATGCATCATTGGTATTAAGAATCTGATGACCTAGTTCAGACAAGAGTTTTGAAGAAGCGACATCATAGCCGTTCCAGCCACCTGTCCAGTAGGACACAATGATATCCTTGTCAAAAGTGCCATAGGAAGTATCGCCATTGTAGTAGATTCCATCATTGAAGGCCATTGGTTTCATCTTGTGTTTTTTCACAATAGCTGCTAGATCATTAGCATATTGGATGAATTTTTCATAGCCTTTTTCTGGATAGCCTTCACCTGGCCAATGCTTGCTGGCTTGGAGAACCTGCCAACCATGGGCATCTGTAGCATCGTTGGCATATTCATCCAAACCAATATTGAAAATGTCTGCCTTGCCGCTGAAATAAGCCGCATACTTGTCTACCAAAGCCTTGGTGAAGTCTAAGGCTTTTTGGTTGTCCAAATCAACTGTCCGTGCTGATTTCTTTGTACCAAAATAATTAAAGTGAGGGTTTTCGATACCCAATTGTTCCATGGCCGTCAGAATCGCATCCATGTGACCTGGACTATTAATGGTTGGGATGACACCTACTTTCTTCGATTTGGCGTAAGCCAAAATATCATCCATTTGAGCCTGGGTCAAAGCTGTCCCGTTCGGATCATCGTAATAAGCTTTTGTCCCTTTTTCAACCGCATCCGTCACGGCTTGGCTAGAATAAGAAGTATCTCCCACTTTCAAAGACATATCATCCAGCACAAAGCGCAAGCCGTCATTTCCAACTAGAAGATGCAAGTCTGTATAGCCCGTTTTACTTGCTTCATCAATGATTTCCTTGATTTGGTCTGGTGAGAAGTACTTGCGACCGGCATCGATCGAAACAATCTTTTTCTTGGCTAATTTTTCTTCCTGATCAGGATCTTTAGCAGGCGTTTCCGTCGCTGCTGTCGCTGGTTGAGCTGCCACATCCGACTCTGCGACAGAGCTCGCTTCTTCGCGAATCAAACGGTTAAGATCTGATACCCGCAATTCACGATCAGGCAGTGTCGGTTGACTTTGATCGACGATTGGGGCAGGAGCCGTTGGTTTTTCTACTGTTGGCTGAGAAGCTTCCTCATTAAGGGAAATCGTTGACTCACCCTCGCTTGGCTGAGTCGGAACTGTCGTTGAAGGACTGTCTGTAGTCGTTGGCGTATCAGCTGCTACAACATTCGCACCAGCAAAAAATCCTATGAGCACCGAAGCAGCTCCTACTGCATACTTGCGAATCGCATAACGTGGTTGATGTGATTTCATCAGGACCTCCTAAATTGTCTTTGTAATCGTTTTCTTAAATTTACCACGATATCTTAATAAATTCAATGAGGGGTCACATTATTCTTTAATTAGGAGAGGAAGTTCTTGGATTCGATCCAAAATAAAACGAGCCCCTTACTCAAAAGGGAACTCGTTCATTCTTATAAATCATCTAAAGCATCTTTGACCTTGTCAAAGAACCCTTTTTTCTTTGGGTTGACCTTCAAATCACTTGCTTCCGCAAAGGCTTGAAGGGCTTCTTTTTGCTTGTCATTTAAACCAGTTGGGGTGACGACATTGACAGATACATATTGATCCCCCATAGCACCACCACGCAAGCTTGGAGCCCCTTTTCCACGGAGGCGGAATTTCTTACCGGTTTGGGTTCCTTCAGGAATGACCAAATCGACATCTCCGTGAACAGTTGGCACATGGACCGTATCTCCAAGAGCTACTTGGACAAAGTTCAAGTCTAACTTGTAATAGATGGTTGAGCCATCTCGTTCGAATCGATCGCTCGGCTCAACATTGACAACGACATACAAGTCACCATAAGGTCCACCGTTAAAGCCAGCTTCTCCTTGACCAGCTAAGCGGATTTGTTGACCTGTTTCAACTCCTGCAGGAATCTTGACATTCACGCTATGAGCTTGTTTTTCATGACCTGTTCCACGACAAGTCGTACATGGATCTTTGATTTCTTGACCACGACCATGACAGACATCACAGGTCACTTGACGGCGCATCATACCAAGAGGGGTTTGCGTATCCACATTGATGACTCCAGAACCATGACAGCGTCCACAGGTCACCGGACTAGTCCCTGGCTTAGCTCCAGAACCATGACAGGTATGGCAGCTAGCTTCCCGATGGTACTTGACTTCTTTTTCCGCACCAAAAATCGCTTCTTCAAACTTGAGATTGACGCGATATTGGAGGTCATCCCCTTGGCGAGGTGCATTTGGATTACGACTTGCACCACCACCAAAGAAACTAGAGAAGATATCTTCAAAGCCACCAAAACCAGCACCATCAAAGCCACCAAAACCACCTGCTCCGCCACCGAAGCCACCATTGGCACCTGCAGCACCATATTGGTCATAAGCAGCCCGTTTTTGCTCGTCACTCAAAGTCTCATAAGCTTCTTGAACTTCCTTGTACTTTTCCTCAGCACCAGGCTCCTTGTTGATATCTGGGTGATATTTTTTAGATAATTTCCGATAGGCTTTCTTGATCTCATCTTGAGATGCATTCTTTGAAACGCCCAAACGGTCATAAAATTCAGTATTGTTCATACAAGATACTAAGAGCGAACAGAAAGCGACTGAAATTTAGGAAACCGACAAGAAATCCTGATTTCTTAGGCGGTTTATCTAATTTCCAAGCTTTCCGCTCGAGTTCAATTCCCCGAACGCTCTTTGTTCCTTTCTATTGATGTTGTGAATCAAACCACGATTTAGATCGGGTTCAGTTCCTTTCTTTTATATTGAATTAGAAACTTTGGAACCCGTGTTCAGTTACGAACACTCTTTGTTCCTTTCTATAATTTTCATGTAAATCTTTAGAGGCTGTTTTCTATACTTCGCTTCACTTGATCAAACTCTTGGTCTGATAGAGTAAATATCAAATCCTCTTCTGAGTAGTCGTTTCGTTCTCTAAAATAGTTGTCTGTATTAGCTGCCAAGCCTAAACTTAGAATCACTCTTCTTGCAAACTCTTGATGGGCAAAACCGATAGCCGTAATGATCTGTTTATCTTGCACAACCAGTTTGGGTTGGAAATTCTCACGTGGAAGAAATTCAAAATAATCAAAGAAGTTTTGCCAAATTCCACCTGTAAATTTCGTGTCCTTCAACAGACCTGCTTTCGCTAATAAAAGAGGCGCTGAAGAAATGGCTGCAATGAGGATATCTTGCTCACCAAGATCCCTCAAGAACGAAATCAATTTCTCATCCTGTAGGGCAGGTCCTATATTGACCATTCCTGGCAAAATCACGCAAGAATACTCTTCTATACGGATTTGATCTAGTGTTTTCGTTGGTTGACAAGGCAAGCCATCCTCAGAGACCACTACCGAATGATCTGAAGCAGCATAATCAATCGTAACATCAAAAGACAGAGCTAAAGTACTCGTTAAAGCAGTTATCTCATAAAGAGAAAAATTAGGATAAATGATACAAAGCACTTTTTTCATACGCAACATCCTCTATTTTACCGAAAAACAGAGGCTGGGTTGCAACCTCTGGATTTCTTTTTATCATTTATTAGTTAGGCGTTTAGGAAAGGCGCCATAGCGATACAATCACTTTAGTGATTAGTCATTCTTAACGCCTCGCTCCCCGATTTTCAAGCTCGGGATAAAATAGTCCACTGGACTATTTTATTTTTCCGTAAACTCTCCGTCTACAACGTCATCGCCTGCGTTGCCTGATGCTTGTGCGCCTTCTGCTCCAGCTTGGGCTTGTTGTGCTGCTGCAGCTTGTTCGTAAAGTTTAACAGCCAATGCTTGCGCTTTTTCGTTCAAGGCTTCAAGTTTCGCTTTCATTTCTTCAAGGTTACCTGATTCTTGAGCTTTCTTAAGATCATCAAGTCCTGCTTGAGCTGCGTCACGTTCTGCATCAAAGCCTTTTCCTTCAGTTTCTTTGATGGTCTTTTCAGTCGCAAAGATAGCTTGGTCTACTTCGTTACGAAGGTCAACTTCTTCTTTACGTTTCTTATCTGCTTCAGCGTTTGCTTCTGCGTCTTTCATCATGCGATCGATTTCTTCATCTGTCAAACCTGAGTTTGATTGGATAACAATGGTTTGTTCTTTTTGAGTTCCAAGATCTTTCGCTTTAACAGATACGATACCGTTCTTGTCGATGTCAAATGTAACTTCGATTTGAGGAATTCCACGAGGTGCAGCTGGGATATCAGTCAATTGGAAGCGTCCAAGAGTCTTGTTATCTGCTGCCATTGGGCGTTCACCTTGAAGAACGTGGATATCAACGGCTGGTTGGTTGTCTGCTGCAGTTGAGAAGACTTGTGATTTAGATGTTGGAATAGTTGTGTTACGGTCGATGAGTTTTGTGAAGACTCCACCCATTGTTTCGATACCAAGTGACAATGGCGTTACGTCAAGAAGGACAACGTCTTTCACGTCACCAGTGATCACACCACCTTGGATCGCAGCACCCATGGCAACTACTTCATCAGGGTTCACTGATTTGTTTGGTTCTTTACCAGTTTCAGCTTTAACAGCTTCTACAACGGCAGGAATACGAGTTGAACCACCGACAAGGATGACTTCGTCGATATCTGACAAGCTCAAACCTGCATCTGAAAGGGCTTGGCGAACTGGAGTTTTCGTACGTTCTACAAGGTCACGAGTCAAATCGTCGAATTTCGCACGAGTCAAGGTCATTTCCAAGTGAAGAGGTCCAGCAGCTCCTGCAGTGATGAATGGCAAGCTGATTTGAGTTGAAGTGACACCAGAAAGGTCTTTCTTCGCTTTTTCAGCTGCGTCTTTCAAACGTTGAAGCGCCATCTTGTCTGTTGACAAGTCGATACCATTTTCTTTCTTGAATTCTTCAACCATGTAGTCGATGATTTTTTGGTCAAAGTCATCACCACCGAGTTTGTTATCCCCTGCAGTTGCCAATACATCAAAGACACCGTCACCAAGTTCAAGGATAGATACGTCGAATGTACCACCACCAAGGTCGAATACCAAGATTTTTTCTTCTTTATCAGTCTTATCCAAACCGTAAGCAAGGGCTGCTGCTGTTGGTTCGTTGACAATACGTTCTACTTCAAGACCAGCGATTTTACCAGCGTCTTTAGTTGCTTGACGTTGCGCATCGTTGAAGTAAGCAGGAACTGTGATAACTGCTTTCGTTACTTTTTCACCAAGGTAATCTTCAGCGTAACCTTTCAAGTATTGAAGGATCATAGCTGAGATTTCTTGTGGAGTGTATTCTTTTCCGTTAGCAGAAACTTTTTCAGAAGTACCCATCTTAGATTTGATAGAGATCACTGTATCTGGATTTGTCACTGCTTGACGTTTTGCAGCGTCACCAACGATGATTTCACCATTTTTGAATGACACAACAGATGGAGTCGTGCGGTTTCCTTCTGGGTTTGCGATGATTTTTGATTCAGTTCCTTCAAGAACTGCCACTGCTGAGTTTGTTGTACCTAAGTCAATACCGATAATTTTAGACATGTGTTTTTCTCCTTAAATTTATCTTCTTTTTTTCTTTTTGATATTTTCCCTTAAGTGGCGGGAAATATCCTCCTTGCAAGCCTCCGGCTTGCCTCTTATCTTTCTTTCATAGTTTAGTGTCGTTTCGGACAAGTTTTTTAAGTTCTCTCGCCTAGTTGAACACCACTACCATGGCTGGGCGCAGGATGCGGTCATGAAGTTTGTAGCCTTTTTGGAAGACTTGTGCGATGGTGTCTGCTGGATGCTCGTCATCTGCAGGTAAGGTTTGGATGGCCATGTGGTAGTTATGGTCAAAGGCTCCATCTGCTGGAATTTCTTCGATACCTTCTTCTTTTAAGGCATGTACCAAACTTTCTTGGACCATTTCTAGTCCTTTTTTGACATCATCTGTCAACCCTTCAACGGCAAGGGCACGTTCGAGGTTGTCCAGTGATGGTAAGATCGCTTTTGCCAAATCTTGGCTACGGTATTTTTGTAATTGTTGACGTTCTTCATTGGCACGGCGCTGAATGTTTTGCATTTCTGCATGAGCACGAAGGTATTTGTTTTCAAATTCTTCGGCACGCGCTTGTACTTCTTCTAATTCAGAAGGTTGGTTGCTTTCCTCTACAACTTCTTCAGTTGTTTGGGCAACTTCCTCTTCTTTCACGTCTTCTTTTTTGATATCTTCTGTCAAGGCATACACCCCTTTCATTTGGTCTTAATTTACTTCATAATGGTTGCTATTGAGGTAACGGTAGTAATCCGTTAACTTCATGACCAGCACTCGGCCGATGACATTGACCAAGCTAATCACACGCCTGTAATCCATCTCTACGGGACCAATCACATGCATGAGGGCCATCCCACGATAAGGAACTAAGAACTTGTGACTAATCACCGTCACATTTTTCAAGGCCTTCTCTTGGGATTCAGCAACCAGGATCTGGGTCATTTGGTCCTCTGGCATTCCCCCTCGCAACTCGAGAGCTACGTGTTGGGGATTATCTAAGAACTGATAGGTTTGAAGGTCAGCGTAGGTTAAGGATGAAACCTTTCCTTCTACAAAGACCAGTTCTTGAAACAGTTGCGAGAAGACGTAATCAAACAGATCCAAGACATTGTCTGTCGTCTTGAAATAGCGCTGTACAATCTGTGGAATCTCTGTCCGCAAGCGGTAGTGGATATCCAAGACCGTATTTCCAATGAAACGTTCTTGAACCAGCTGATGGAAAATTTCCAAATCACTGGTTAAGAAATTCTTTGGAATGGCGAATTGTACAGTGACAGGCTTTGATTCATCCAAGGTCAGAACCGCTAAAGCATCGTGATTGGATAAGGGAACAATCTCAAAACCAGTCAAGCGCTGCCGCGTCGGCTCAACATCCTGAATGACTGCGGTGTAGCCCGTCATCTGGGCTAGTAACTTAGCCGTAGCATCCAAGATATCGTCTAACTTAAAGGCTTCGAAATCGAAGGCTTTTACCACCTGGTAGACATCTTGCTCATCAATCAACTCTAGATCCAGCGAGTTCTGAACAAAATATTGAAAACCAGCTCGGCTGGGCATTCGACCACTCGAAGTGTGGGCTTTTTCTAGTAAACCTTGCTTTTCGAGGGCAGCCATATCATTTCGGATAGTAGCACTACTAGATTGAATGACATCTTGCAGTGCTTTTGAACCGACTGGTTCGCGGGTCTTGGTAAAGATATCGACGACAAGATTTAGAATCTCATTTTGACGTTCTGTAACCATGACCTCACCTCTCTTTCGTATTTAGCACTCTAAACACTCAAGTGCTAAACCATGATTCTATTATACACCCTCTCAAAAGAAAGTCAAGAAAAAAATCCAAAAAATTAGCACTCTTTTCCCAAGAGTGCTAAAAATCATTCTGAAGACCTAGAAAAAGAGAATCTCCTCCTATTTTCCAGCCTTTTTCAATAGTTGAATATATTCTTCCAATACTAGCTGATGGTTGGCCATATACTGGGCATTTTCTACGCCAACATAACGGAAATGCCAATTCTCAAAATTCACACCTGTGATGTTGCTCTTCCCATCTGGGTAACGAAGGACAAAGCCATATTGTGGTGCGATGGCAGCCAGCTGCAAACCCAACTCATCACTTTGACCAGCTTCGACACTCATATCGATCGCAAGCCCCGTCTGGTGTTCACTAGCACCAGGGACCTGTACCTGGGTCTGCACCTGCTTTTCAGCTTCTTCGTGTGAAAGACCACTGGCCTCTAATTGCGCAACACGCTCATTATAGAGCTCTGTTTGTTCCGCCACGCTTCGATAACCCGATATCAAGGTTTCTTCTGGAGCAATTTTTCGAGCCGCCTCTAGAAATTGACGAGTTGGCTCTACAATCCGACTATCCACTTTGATAGCATCCACATCTGTCAATTGTGGATTCAACTCAGGCTTCACATTGTCACGATTGACCAAGATCAACTGCCAGTCTTTTGTCGAAACAGCTGGTAAATCTGATTTTTCTTTCTTTTTCTTAGAAGAAGAGGGAGTCGTTACAGCTGTTTTTTTAGCCTTCCAAAACTGAAGCCCTGAAAACAAGCTTGGTTTCGCTAAGTAAACACCAATCCCTGATCCAAGGACCACAAGAAGAAAGAAACTCAATAGGTAAGGCCACCATTTCTTACGTTTTTTTCTTGCGCGTCTATACTTATTCGTCATGACCATCCTCTAGGAGTTTTGCTCCAACCTTACGATAAGATAGATCCCCAATCTTTTCAATATGAAAGGCGCCATCTTCATAAGACAAAACCGTTACGCTTCCGTTGTCCAAAACCAATTCGTCGACAGCCTTAGGATCGATGAGATAAATCAAGGTCGTAATGGTCATGCCATGGCTGACTACAATAGCATTGCCACCACCAGCTGCTTCGATCTCTTTTGCGACGGCTTCAAATCCTTCTTTGATCCGACTACTCAAGGTTCCCCAGGATTCAGCCCAACCAGTGGTATCCACCTCGACGATTCCTTCTGCTAACTCCATCAGACTCAACTGATGGAAATCATCGACCTTAAAGACACGGGGTAAGACCCCCATGAAGAGATCGCCATCATAAGCACCATCAAAACTACCAAAACACCACTCGCGGATCCGTTTGTCATAACGATAAGGGATTTTCCCTGTCAGACCGAGCTCTCGAAGAATAATTCCCATGGTTTGAATGGTGCGTCCAGAATCACTCGAAACAGCCTCTTCAAAAGAAAGGCCAGCTTCCTTGAGACCAAGTCCTAATTCTCGAATTCCACGTTCTCCTGCTTCTGTCAGCGGAGTGTCTGACCAGCCCTGTGCTCGCCCAATGGTATTAAACATGGTTTTTCCATGACGAGCAATATATAATCTGGTTTTTGTCATTGTATTACCTCCGTATGTATCTCTTTCATTATATCATTTTTTGCAAAAAGAAAGTAGGAAAGCTCTTACAAGTTTTGAGAGAAAGAAAAGGCTATGACCAAAGGGTCAGCCTTTCAGGACGGACTAGGATTCTTGCAAGCTTTCACCGACCTCACGGTAACTGCTATCTCCAATCCCCTTAACCGTCAATACTCCATCTTCATATTCTACAAGGGTAACACTACCGTTTGAAAGAGGCAGATTGAGATTTGGTTTTCCTTCAATTAGGCAGACTAAGGTCTGAATGGTCCAACTATGGCTGACCACCAAGGCATTGCCTCCACCATTTTCTTCTACTTCTTTGGCAATAGCTTCAAAACCTTCTAGAATTCGGCTTTTCAAAACTTCCCAAGGTTCAGCCCAATTCGCTGTGTCCACTTGGCAAATGCCATTGGCCAAGTCTTCCAAGGTCAAGGTCTTATAGTCTTCTACATCTAGCACGCGCGGCACGACACCGTGAAAGAGCTCCCCAACGTAGGCCCCATCAAAACTACCAAAACACCACTCGCGGATCCGTTTGTCAAAGCGATAAGGAATCTGGTCTTTCAAGCCCAATTCATCAAGAATGATCCCCATAGTCTGAATGGCACGGCCTGAATCACTGGAATAAGCTCTAGTAAACTCCAAACCAGACTCACGCAAGCCGATTCCTAGAGCCTGAATCCCTCGTTCTCCTTCTGCTGTCAAGGGCGTATCGGACCAACCTTGAGCACGGTCAATGGTATTAAACATGGTTCTCCCATGACGAATCACAAATAATCTTGTTTTAGCCATCTTGTCTCCTTTTGCAAGAAAAAAGTCTAGAGTTTTATCATCACAGACTTTTCTATTTTCTACTATTATACTAGATTTCTCTTAGTTTTTAAAGCTATGAACCGGAGCTGGAATTTGACCACCACGGGCAATGAAATCAGCTGATGAAGCTTTGTTGACCTTCATTACCGGAGCAGATCCAAGAAGTCCACCGAGCTCTAACATATCGCCTTCTTTTCCATAAGGAATGATCCGAACGGCTGTTGTCTTTTGGTTAATGACCCCGATAGCTGCTTCGTCGGCGATCATGGCCGCAATGGTTGTATCTGGAGTATCAGCTGGGATGGCAATCATATCTAGACCGACGGAGCAGATAGCTGTCATGGCTTCCAATTTTTCCAAGTTGATATGACCGGATTGAACCGCCGCAATCATCCCCTCGTCTTCTGAGACCGGAATAAAAGCACCTGACAAACCACCGACTTGGTTACAAGCCATGATGCCACCTTTTTTCACTTGGTCATTGAGAAGAGCTAGGGCTGCTGTTGTCCCGTGGGTCCCTACCACTTCAAGCCCCATCGCTTCAAGGACACGGGCAACCGAGTCTCCAATAGCTGGTGTTGGAGCAAGGGACAAGTCAACAATTCCAAACTCAACACCGAGACGTTCACTAGCCATTTGACCAACTAATTGTCCGACACGGGTGATTTTGAAAGCTGTCTTCTTGACCGTTTCAGCCAATACATCAAAGCTAGCGCCTGGAACTTTTTCGATCGCCCTTTGGACGACACCAGGTCCTGAAACCCCAACGTTGATGACAACATCGGCTTCACCGACACCGTGGAAGGCTCCCGCCATAAAAGGATTATCTTCTACTGCATTGGCAAAAACTACGAGCTTACCAGGCCCCATTGGATCTACTTGGGAAGCTTCTTTAATGATGCGCCCCATGTCTCGGACAGCGGTCATATTGATCCCTGTCTTGGTCGATCCAATATTGACTGAAGAGCAGACAAAATCTGTCTCCGCAAGGGCACGAGGAATGGAATTAATGAGGATTTCATCCCCTTTTTGGTAGCCTTTTTGAACCAGAGCTGAGAAGCCACCGATAAAGTTGACCCCAACTTCTTTGGCCGCACGATCCAGTGCCTTAGCAAAGGGCACATAGTCTGTCGCATTGGTTGCAGCTCCGATAATAGAAATTGGAGTGACTGAAACCCGTTTATTCACAATGGGAATGCCAAGTTCTGCCGCGATCTCATCCCCCACAGCCACCAAATCTTTGGCCTTTGTCACAATCTTATTGTAGACTTTTTCTGCTGCCTTTTCGATATCCGGATCAATACAATCTAGAAGCGAAATCCCCATGGTGATAGTCCGAACATCGAAGTTCTGCTCCTCAATCATGGCAATGGTTTCTGTTACCTGTTTAATGTCCATAAATTCTCAACCCCTATCTTACAAATTGTGCATAGCATCAAAAATCGCTGCGCTTTGGATATTGATTTTTACATGAAGAGACTGACCGAATTCTTCCAACTCTGAACGAAGCTGTGTGAAATCTTTTTTCTCATCTGACGATACAACCGCCATCATGGTAAAGTATTCATCCAATACGGTTTGAGAGATATCATCGATATTGAGTCCTAATTCTGCCACTTTCGTTGCAACACCCGCTACGATTCCTTTTTGGTCTTTTCCAACGACTGTAATAATTGCTTTCATTTCACTGCTCCATTCTATCTATTTGCTTCCATTGTAGCACAATCCCCTTAAAATCGCCCTTCTCAACTGGGAACGTTCGGATATATTAAACGTGTATAAAAAAATAAAGAGGCTGGGACAAAAGTCCTAGCCTCTTTATTTTTGGATTGTCGAGCAAGACGCAGTGGTTGAGTGGGCTCTACTACGCTGATTTCATCAGCTTTTACAGCCCTACT